>NZ_JACDSF010000001.1 GCF_013449685.1 Pectobacterium brasiliense
AAATATATGTTCTACTAATTGGAGTCATTACCCACTCGATTATCAAAAACCCTAATAATAGTCAGGCAGTCATAGTATCGTCTTATTCCATCTCCTGATTTGCTTTAAACGTGTAAGTCACTTGATCTAAATCATAATCTGGCCGTATGCATTTTGATTTTATGGAAATCCCGCTATGGGAAATATAACCAATAAATTCGTTTCATTAAGCATGCGCATGACTGCGTGTCGCGGAGGATGTATGTCTGTAATTCGCACGTGTTTAAGTCTGTTTGGTGGTGATACGGTCATTGTTAGGTGTACAAATACATTTGAAGTGCAAATGAGCAGTAGTGAACAGGAAACCATGACGGAAGAGAATAGTGCTACGCAGGATTCTATTTGTCGTCATGCTGAAGGCGAAGTGTATTTAACGGTCCCTTATACTGGGATTTGGGATGTCGTGATCCGAGCAAAAAACGACACACCTGAGCATTCAATAACCTATTTTCCTGCCTGATGACACCTTGGTTGGTTATATTCTGTTAATAACTTGATAATACCTTGTCTTTATCTGGTCATGAGTACTTGAATATACCAACCTTTCCCTTCCTTTTCTTCTCTCATCGCTCAACGTTGTGAGTGCGTCAGTATCTTTTTATTGCGCTTTTCATCTATTATCTTAATTGATGCTTCCACTTGTTATTCTTAATAATTTGTAAAGATGATAGAGTCTGGATCTTTTGCCATACTCATACTTAGCCACTATGCATCTTGACTCTTGGCAAGATTAAGGGGGCTTTGGTTTGCTAACGTTGGTTTGCTGTTCTTATCATGCTCATTGCTGCAACATTTTGGATTTATAGCTAAATTTTTGTCTAATCTGAACATTAATACGGTGGGAGGGGGGAACCCATGAGTCGTGCCCCAATAAGCAAAGATGAAGACAAACGTCTTGCTGCTCTTCGTGAGTATGGAATTAAGAACGTATTATTCGACCCAGGTCTGAGTAACCTGATTAGTCTGGCCGCTAACATCTTCAGCGTGCCTATCGTTTTGGTGTCGTTGGTCGAGGCTGAACGCCAATTGTTTGCCGCTAGTATAGGCGTTTCTTTTTGTGAAACGCCTCGCGATATCTCTTTTTGCGCGCATACGATCCTAAAGAAAAAGATCATGGTCGTGCCGGATGCCCTTAAGGATGCCCGTTTTAAAAATAACCCACTGGTTGTAGGCGTTCCCTACATTCGTTTTTATGCTGGCATTCCATTAATTACACCGTCTGGGCATGCCATCGGCACCTTGTGCATTATCGATTTGAAACCCAGAGCGACATTCACTAAACGTGATGAGCATAATTTGCAAGATCTGGCTTCATTAGTCATGGATAAGCTGGAAATGCGACGTCTGGAACTGGCGCGTAAAGCCAGTCAGGTGCGTTTTGAAAATATTGCCAATACCTCGCCCGATACCATTTTGTGCGTTAATGAGAAGGGGATGATCACCTTCTGGAATACCGCAGCGGAACACATGCTGCAATATCCTGACGAGGAAATTATTGGCCGCAGTATTAATACCATCGTGCCTGATGCCTTTGTCGTGCAGCTCGATCATCTGATCACCGATCGGGATTCGCTGATGAAAGGCGTGACGCTGGAACTGAACGTACAAGCCAAAAGCGGTTGTCTGGTTCCAGTCGAATTGTCGGTTTCGATGTGGGAAGACAACGACAATGTTAGCTATGGCGCGATATTGCGTGACATTACAGAACGGCGACGCAATGAAGAGCGGCTGTTCTTACTCGCGCATCTGGATCCACTAACCGGATTGGCAAACCGTACGCTGCTGACATCCAATCTGGAAACTGCACTCAAGAATGAACCTGCGGTTTGTATCATGATGGTCGATCTGGACGGGTTTAAGGATGTGAATGACAGCCTGGGGCATTCCTGCGGCGATCATATTCTGGTACATGTCGCCAAAAAAATAAAAGCCACGGTTCGCTCCGGTGATGTTGTTGCGCGAATGGGCGGGGACGAGTTTGCGCTACTGTTTCCCGGCCTGAATGACAAAAAGGTCGCGGGCAGAATTGCCGATCAAATCATCCATGAAATTTCCCAAGCGATAATTATTGACGATCATCAAATCAATATTAGTGCCAGTATCGGTGCGGTGCTGTACCCAGAATACGGGCTGACCGTGCAGGATCTGTTGACCAGCGCGGATCTTGCGCTGTATCAGGCGAAATCTGCAGGTCGAAACTGCTACCGCTTTTTTACGCGCGAGCTGCTTGAGGCCTTTCAGGCTAAGCATGCCTTCCAGTTAGAATTTGTGCGCGCTTACGAGCAGCATGAGTTTGAGATGTTCTATCAGCCACAGGTCAAACTGGCGACCAATGAGGTTGTTGGTGCTGAGGCGCTGCTGCGTTGGCGTCATCCGGAAAGAGGGCTGCTTAGCCCTGCGGCATTTCTTACCGCATTGGAAAACGGCCCGTGGGCAGAACGCGTCGGGGATTGGATCGTCGAAACGGCATGCAGGCAGGCGGCGGAATGGAGCGAGGCGAGCGACAGCTATTTTCGTATCAGCATTAATCTTTTCAGCGCACAGTTTCGTACCGGTATGTTGGCGCAAAAGATTATGGATATTCTTGCGCGTACCGGGTTACAACCCAGTTCGCTGGAGCTGGAAATCACGGAAAATATCATCCTGCGTTACGATGAAAGCATGCTACAGCCGTTAAATTCGCTACGTGAAGCGGGAATTGGTATTGCCTTTGATGATTATGGCACGGGCTATGCCTCGCTCAGTATGCTTAAAAACTACCCAGTGACTCGGTTGAAAATCGATCAAACTTTTGTTCGAACCATGTGCGAGTCTCCGCCGGATGCGGCGATTGTCCGGGCGATCTTGTATCTCGGGAAAAGTTTCGGCCTGGGTGTGATTGCAGAGGGTGTGGAAACATTAGAGCAGAGCGAGCGTCTGCGGGGTAAAGGGTGTGAGGAAGCGCAGGGGTATCTGTTTGGGCATCCGATGCCTGCGGAGGAATTCACCCAATTGCTGAAACTGAATAAGCCAATAGACGTGTAAGCAAGATAGACGAACAGCGTTTTACCATCCTGTCCTACCAGAAAGCCAGCGTTCGCTGGCTTTCATACTTTGCACTCGCCGCGCGGTTCACAGACTAAAAAGTGGAATATGGATCACATTTTTTCTATAGTGCTGGCTCGTAACCCAGTACCGGATGTCCCGTGCACGAAATATTTGAGATGCTCCTTGCGGTCTTCGACCGCGCCGCGCTGATGCTGATTTGTCTGTTTTTCCTGACAAGAACGCGTCAGTTCCGGCAATTACTGCAAAAAGAGCAACACTCGCCAGGAGAGCGGGTGACGGTGACGGCCATCTTTTCGCTGTTTGCGCTGTTTGGTACGTATTCCGGCATTAATGTTGAAGGGTCGCTCGTCAACGTACGCGTGATTGCCGTGATGTCCGGCGGTATTCTCTTCGGTCCTTGGGTAGGCATTGCGACCGGTATCATTGCGGGAGCACATCGTTACCTCATTGATATCGATGGCATCACCTCCGTCCCTTGCCTGATTACCAGCATCATCGCGGGTATCACTTCTGGCTACATCAATAAGAAAGTCAAAAAAGAACAGCAGTGGAGCATCGGGATTCTGGGCGGCATGCTGTGTGAGTCGTTAACCATGTTGCTGGTTGTGGCATGGGCGACGCCGATTGAATTAGGGCTGGATATTGTTTCAAAAATCGCCGTGCCGATGATTCTTGGCTCTGTCTGTATTGGCCTGATCGTCCTGCTGGTGCAAAGCGTGGCGAATGAAAAAGAGGTCATTGCCGCCAGACAGGCCAAACTCGCGCTGGATATTGCACACAAGACATTGCCGTATTTCCGCAATATCAACAGCGATTCACTGACGGCCATCTGTAGGATCATTCGGACTGAAATTAATGCAGATGCGGTGGCAATAACGAACACGCAGCACATTCAGGCGTATGTGGGAATTGGGGAAGAAAAGTATAATATCGGCCACGACATTATCAGCCCAATGACGCAGCAGGCGATTCATGACGGGAAAATCATCATTAAAAATAATGATGAACAGCACCTGACGCCGGAAATCCATTCGATGATCGTCATCCCGCTGTGGGAACACGGGCAGGTAACCGGCACGCTGAAAATCTATTATCGCCATGCGCATAAAATTACCTATTCATTACGCGTGATGGCCGTCGGTTTATCGCAAATCATGTCAACGCAAATTGAAGTGTCCCGCACAGAGCAACTGCGTGATATGGCAAATAAAGCGGAACTGAGAGCGCTACAAAGTAAGATCAATCCGCACTTTCTTTTTAATGCGCTGAATGCGATTTCCTCATCTATTCGTATTAATCCCGATACCGCGCGCCAGTTGGTGATCAATCTGTCTCGCTATTTGCGCTATAACCTCGAACTTAACGACGATGAGCTGATCGATATAAAGAAAGAGCTGTACCAAATTCAGGATTATATCGCGATTGAGCAGGCACGGTTCGGTGCCAAGTTAACGGTGATTTACGATATCGACGACGATTTAGCGTACAAAATCCCCAGCTTGTTAATTCAGCCGCTGGTCGAAAACGCGATTGTGCACGGTATTCAGCCTTGCAGAGGCAAGGGGACCGTGGTGTTGTCCGTGAAGGATCAGGGCGATAAGTTGCTGGTGGCGGTCAAAGATACGGGTAATGGCATTAGTCAGGAAACGATGGATCGCGTCGCGCGTAATGAATTGCCAGGGAATAGAATTGGCCTGTTGAATGTCCATCACCGGGTCCGCTTGCTCTATGGCGATGGGCTGCATATTCGCCGCCTGGAACCGGGGACCGAAATTTATTTCTACATTCCACGAGAAGACAAAACCCCGTCGGCGTTGCCGGATGCCATTCAGGTGCCACAACCGGGATATTCTGCTGCTGAACAAACAGGAGGCAACCCATGAAAGCCATTATTGTTGAAGATGAGTTCCTCGCGCAGCAAGAGCTGAGTTACCTCATCAAACAGCACAGTGATATTACGATTGAGGCGACATTCGATGACGGGCTGGATGTATTGAAATATCTGCAACATAACGACGTCGATGCGATCTTTTTGGATATCAATATCCCCTCGTTAGATGGCGTCTGGCTGGCGCAAAATATCAGCAAATTTGCTCATAAGCCTTACATTATTTTTATTACGGCGTACAAAGAACATGCGGTTGAGGCGTTTGAAGTCGAAGCCTTCGATTACATTCTCAAGCCGTATCATGAATCGCGCATTGTTACGATGTTGCGTAAGCTGGAAACGACCTGGCAACAGCGACAAATGGCGCCTGCTGTTGAAACGGGCGTGCCTTCTGGTGCCCCGAGAAGTGCGCAGCACACCATTAACCTGATGAAAGACGAACGGATTATCGTCACGGATATTAACAATATCTACTATGCGGCTGCGCAGGAAAAGGTCACGCTGGTTTATACCCGGCGTGAGGAATTCATCATGCCGATGAATATTACGGAGTTTTGCAGTCGCTTGCCGGAAGACTACTTCTTCCGCTGCCATCGCTCTTACTGCGTCAACCTGACGAAAATCCGTGAAATTGTGCCGTGGTTTAACAATACCTATATTCTGCGATTGAACGATCTAGATTTTGAAGTCCCGGTAAGCCGAAGCAAGATAAAGGCGTTCAGGTCATTGATGCGCCTTTAACGGCATTTCATTCCGCGTTTCAGGCATCTCATTCCCCATTCGATCAACCACTGTCAGCCCGCTTGTATACTGGCCTCAGCCCATAAGCTGACAGTGTTTTGATGAAATTTCTCTTCTCCACATCAGCTTATATTTTTTAGCGTACCGAGTGAATCGGACCAATTTTTGATGTAGGGGAAAGCCCATGAATACCAAACCAGTTAACCGGGGATTAATCGTCCTCGGTACGATCATCACCCAAATGGGACTCGGCACGATTTACACCTGGAGTTTATTCAACCAGCCGCTGGTGGACAAATTTGGCTGGACGCTGAGCTCCGTGGCGACGACGTTTTCCATTACCAGTTTCTGTCTGGCCTTTGCCACGCTGTTTGCCGGTAAATTTCAGGAGCGTATTGGTCTGCGCCGCTTAACGATGATCGCTGGTATCGCACTGGGTGCGGGTCTGATGGCGAGTGCAGTAAGCCCGTCGCTGACGCTGATTTATCTGCTGATGGGCGTTGTTGTCGGTTTTGCGGACGGCACAGCTTACATCACGACGCTGTCCAATCTGATCAAGTGGTTCCCTAACCGGAAAGGGTTGATTGCGGGCATTTCTGTTGGTGCCTTTGGTACCGGAAGCCTGCTGTTCAAATACGTAAACAGCTTTTTGATTGCGGAAGTCGGTGTGTCAGAAGCCTTTTTCTACTGGGGCATTATTGTCATGGCGATGATTTTGGTTGGTAGCTCACTGCTGAAAGAACCTGCTGCAGTACCGGTTCAACAGGTTGCTGTTCAGGGGCAGGCGCGTGATTTCTCGCTGGCTGAAATGTTGGCAACTAAAGAATCGTATTTGCTGTTTATTATCTTCTTCACCGCGTGCATGAGCGGCCTGTATTTGATTGGCATTGTGAAAGATATCGGCGTGCAAATGGCCGGAATGGATATGGCAATGGCGGCCAATGCCGTGTCTGCGATTGCGATTTTTAATACCGTCGGACGGATTGTGCTTGGTGCGCTTTCCGATAATGTCGGACGTATGCGGGTGATCAGTTTTACCCTGTTCGTGACGATTCTGGCGGTGTCAGTGATGACATTCCTGCCGCTTAACCCGCTCCTGTTCTTTACCTGTGTCAGCGCGATTGCCTTCTGCTTTGGCGGCAATATCACGGTGTTCCCGGCGATTGTGGGCGATTTCTTTGGCCTGAAAAATCACAGCAAAAACTACGGCGTGATTTATCAGGGGTTCGGTATCGGTGCATTGTCTGGTTCGTTTATCTCGGCTCAGCTTGGAGGCTTTCAGGCTACCTTTATGGCCATCATCATTATGTCTGTCGTTTCGCTGCTGATCACCCTGTGGGTTAAACCGCCGAAACATCAACCCGTTGCTGCTTCAATGCGTACGGATATGGCACACGCACAGAGCTAACCGAATATACGAATGCAGGACAGCAGGGCTGGATATTACTGGAAGCCTTTAGCGTGTGGAATGGATTGCCGATTTCTAAGAAAAACAATGGCTTACATGGTGTCGATGCGCATCTGTTGGTGAACGGTCCGTTGCAGGTCGCCCACATCACCCAGCTTGCGGAGATGATGAAGAAGACGGAATTTTTGATCATATTGATGCGGTGACCGAAGCGTATGCCGAGTTTCAACGGCTTGGGATTCGGATTTGGGTGAACACGCTGGATTGCTCGCATTCGCTCGACTATAGCGACACACGCGCCTTAGCTGAACCTGACGCTGTATGGGGCGCATTAATTCGCGCGGGTGTGGGGGCGATTCAGGTGGATCACGCTGCCGAATTTATCGAATTTCGGTCAATGTTGTCGTGCTGACATATTAGGATTGACAGCCGGCAGAATGTCGCTTTCCTTTTGAAAAGTGTAAAGTTATGTGGATTTAGTAACTGAAAAGTTAAGAATGCTTGAAAATGCCACGGCAACCCATACGATGTATGGGTGCAAACTTTATCTTTCTGCAAGAGGAAATCAGACCTTTATGATGCGTATTGCGCTTTTCCTGATCACCAACCTGGCGGTGATGTTGGTTTTCGGGCTGGTACTCAGCCTGACGGGAATTCAGTCCAGCAGTGTCCAGGGCTTAATGATTATGGCTGGACTGTTTGGCTTTGGCGGTGCGTTTGTTTCACTGCTGATGTCTAAATGGATGGCGTTACGGTCCGTTGGCGGTGAAGTCATTGAACAACCACGTAACGAAACTGAACGCTGGCTGATGGAAACGGTTCGTTCACAGTCACAACAGGCTGGGATCGCGATGCCACAGGTGGCAATCTACCATGCACCGGACATCAACGCGTTCGCGACGGGAGCCCGTCGTGATGCGTCGCTGGTGGCTGTGAGTACTGGTTTACTGCAAAACATGAGCCGTGACGAAGCGGAAGCTGTTATCGCGCATGAGATTAGCCACATCGCGAATGGCGACATGGTGACCATGACGTTGGTTCAGGGGATCGTAAACACCTTCGTTATCTTTATCTCTCGTATCATCGCGCAAGTCGTTTCCAGTTTCCTGTCCGGCAACCGTGACGAAGGTGAAAGCAGTAACGGTAACCCGCTGGTTTACTTTGCTGTCGCCACCGTGCTGGAACTGGTGTTTGGCATTCTTGCCAGCATCATCACCATGTGGTTCTCACGCTACCGTGAATTCCATGCGGATGCCGGTTCAGCCAAGCTGGTGGGGCGTGAGAAAATGATCGCTGCCCTGCAACGCTTGAAGACCAGCTATGAGCCGCAGGAAGAGAGCAGCATGATGGCTTTCTGCATTAACGGAAAATCGAAATCCTTCAGCGAACTGTTCATGTCACACCCGCCGTTGGATAAGCGTATCGAAGCGCTGCGCTCCGGCGAATACCTGAAGTAATTTACGATATTATCTTCTACCGTTATCTTCCCAAAGGCCCATTCGGGCCTTTGTTATTTCTGCGTTTATTGGTTCATCGAACCTGCATTTTCTCCGCCCGAATGTTTTCATTAGATCTGAAACAGGTGGTGAAAATATGAAGAATGTTTTATAAAATAAAACCACGATCACGGAAAAATGAAACATTGTTTCTATAATGCCGATATAACAGGCGTCTCGCGTGAGATTGGTGGCCTGATTTTTGAACAACCGGTGTCGGGATAACCGATTTATCGGGCGATCGAAATGTCAGGTTATCGAAGAGTATGCGCGTGTGGTGCCAGATTCTTCATGATAAGTTCTAAGGATTTACGGATGGCCAAAGGTAACAAGATCCCCCTAACGTTTCATACCTACCAGGATTCAGCAACCGGCACCGAAGTTGTGCGTTTAACCCCGCCCGATGTTATCTGCCATCGCAACTATTTCTACCAGAAGTGTTTCTTCAATGACGGTAGCAAACTGCTGTTTGGTGCTGCATTTGATGGCCCGTGGAATTACTATTTGCTGGATTTAAAAGAGCAGAGCGCTACGCAGCTGACTGAAGGCAAAGGTGATAACACCTTCGGTGGCTTCCTGTCTCCGAATGACGATGCGCTGTATTACGTTAAAAATACCCGTAATCTGATGCGTGTCGATCTGGCTACGCTGGAAGAGAAAACGATTTATCAGGTGCCTGACGATTGGGTTGGTTACGGCACCTGGGTTGCCAATTCCGATTGCACTAAAATGGTCGGTATTGAGATCAAAAAAGAAGACTGGAAGCCACTGACCGATTGGAAAAAATTCCAGGAATTCTATTTCACCAATCCTTGCTGTCGTCTGATTCGCGTCGATTTGATAACGGGCGAAGCGGAGACTATCCTTCAGGAAAATCAGTGGCTGGGTCACCCAATTTACCGTCCGGGTGATGACAACACCGTTGCTTTCTGCCACGAAGGTCCACATGACTTGGTTGATGCGCGTATGTGGTTCATCAATGAAGATGGTACCAACATGCGTAAAGTGAAAGAGCATGCGGAAGGCGAGAGCTGCACCCACGAATTCTGGGTTCCAGATGGCTCAGCGATGATTTACGTCTCTTACCTTAAAGACGATACCAATCGCTACATCCGTAGCATCGATCCGGTTACGCTGGAAGATCGCCAACTGCGTGTCATGCCGCCGTGTTCTCACCTGATGAGTAACTATGATGGTACGCTGCTGGTGGGTGATGGTTCTGATGCGCCAGTCGATGTGCAGGACGATGGTGGTTACAAAATTGAGAACGATCCGTTCCTGTATGTTTTCAATCTGAAAACAGGCAAAGAACATCGCATTGCACAGCACAATACATCCTGGGACGTGTTGGAAGGTGACCGTCAGGTTACTCACCCACACCCTTCCTTTACGCCAGATAATAAACAAGTTCTGTTTACTTCTGACGTAGATGGAAAACCTGCGCTGTATCTGGCGAAGGTTCCTGATTCAGTCTGGCACTAATAATACTAATAAATCCGCGTCACATTTTATGGCGCGGATTATTTAAAATATTTTCTTACATATTATTTTATTAAGTCTCTGATGCGGTTATTTCTCAAACTTAACTTGATTATCGTTATTGCTCCATTGCCATAATCAAAGCGTTCCCTTTATACTAAAACCATTGTTCTATTTTTTTTAAAACAAAAAAACCTGAGTAGGGTAACCACAAAAATGGCTAGTGCAGATTTAGATAAACAACCCGATTCCGTGTCGTCCGTTTTAAAGGTTTTTGGTATTTTACAGGCATTAGGTGAAGAGAGAGAAATTGGTATTACCGAGCTTTCTCAGCGAGTCATGATGTCTAAGAGTACCGTTTACCGCTTCTTGCAGACGATGAAATCCCTGGGCTATGTTGCGCAGGAAGGTGAATCAGAGAAATATTCGCTGACGCTTAAGTTGTTTGAACTTGGCGCAAAAGCATTGCAGAACGTAGATTTAATCCGCAGTGCGGATATACAGATGCGTGAGTTGTCTGCACTAACGCGTGAAACAATCCACCTTGGCGCGTTGGATGAAGACGGCATCGTTTATATCCACAAGATTGATTCTATGTATAACCTGCGTATGTATTCACGCATTGGCCGTCGCAATCCGTTGCACAGTACCGCAATTGGTAAAGTGCTGTTGGCTTGGCGCGATCGCGGTGAAGTGGAAGAGATTTTATCAACTGTCGAATACACGCGCAGTACGCCACACACGCTGTGCTCTGCTGAAGCGCTTCTCAATCAATTGGATGTCGTGCGTGAGCAAGGCTACGGAGAAGACAACGAAGAGCAAGAAGAAGGGCTGCGTTGTATTGCCGTGCCAGTATTCGATCGCTTTGGTGTGGTGATTGCGGGCCTCAGTATTTCTTTCCCAACGATTCGTTTTTCAGAAGAAAACAAACACGAATATGTCGCTACGCTGCACACCGCAGCCAGAAATATCTCTGAGCAAATGGGCTACCACGATTACCCTTTCTGATATTCCCTATCAATGCCTGAGCCTGTCCTTGCCGACAGGCTTTTTTATGGCGAGCCATTCCTGGCTGTCACCCTGCGCGCCGTCGCAAGCGACGTTGAAAAACGTTCCCCACGTTTTTTTATTTTTGTACCAACACGATAGCGATGCACATCAACACGATGTGGATAACGGATAGGGTTGGGTATCGAACTTGGCTATGCCACGGTGGTAAGATAGCTCACAGGTACCTGTCATAAGTGGTTATAAGTGGAGTCGTTGTGAACATATTAGAAGTGGTTTTTGTCTTGCTGATTGTGCTGCTGGCCGCGCTGGTCTGGTTTTTTGTTAATCGGGCGAGTGTCAGAGCGAATGAGCAAGTGAAATTGCTGCAGGAAATCGTAGAGCAGCAACGCCAGCAGTTAGCGTTATTGAAAAAATTGCTGCCCCAGAATGCAGAGAAAAGTGAGCCTGAGACGTTTGCCGCTGAGCGCGATCGTGATGATGTGGAGTTAACGTTTAAAAGTGTCATCCCGGAACGTTAATGGCTCAATCACTGTGTAACGCGTAAAACACCTATCCCTTTGTCTGCTTACGTCATCCTTCATGCTGATGGCGTAAGCAGGCATGGTTATAAAATGAAGAAGGCTTTACAGGAAGCACAAAAACAACATGGCAAATGCTCAAAACAACATAGCAAACGATCAACAGGAATTGGTTCTAAAACGAGGGTTAAAGAATCGACATATTCAACTGATTGCGCTGGGTGGCGCGATTGGTACCGGATTATTTTTAGGGATATCGCAGACTATCCAAATGGCAGGGCCGTCCGTTTTATTGGGCTATGCGATTGCCGGAATGATTGCGTTTCTGATTATGCGGCAGTTGGGTGAGATGGTGGTGGAGGAGCCGGTTGCGGGTTCGTTTAGCCATTTTGCCTATAAGTACTGGGGCGACTTTGCGGGCTTTTTGGCTGGCTGGAACTACTGGGCGATGTTTATTCTGGTAGGGATGGCTGAACTGACGGCCGTGGGAATTTATATTCAATACTGGTGGCCTGAAACGCCAACCTGGCTGTCCGCCGCGATATTTTTTGTGCTGATCAATCTTATCAACCTGGTTAATGTGCGGATGTTTGGGGAAACGGAATTCTGGTTTGCCCTGATCAAAGTGCTTGCCATCGTTGGGATGATTGTCTTCGGCAGTTGGCTGCTGCTAAGTGGCAATGGTGGCGAAACGGCAACAGTACGTAACTTATGGATCCATGGCGGATTCATGCCGAATGGCGCAAGCGGATTGATCATGGCGATGGCGGTGATCATGTTTTCATTCGGCGGTTTGGAATTGGTGGGTATTACTGCTGCCGAAGCGGCCGATCCGAAGCGTTCTATTCCGCAGGCGACCAATCAGGTGGTTTATCGCATCCTGATTTTCTATATCGGCGCGCTGTCTATTTTGTTATCGCTTTATCCGTGGGGAAAGGTTGTCGATGGCGGGAGTCCGTTTGTTCTGATTTTCCATGCTCTGAATAGCAACATGGTGGCAAACATACTTAATATCGTCGTGCTAACGGCGGCGTTATCGGTTTATAACAGCGGCGTGTACTGCAATAGCCGGATGTTGTACGGTTTGGCAAAACAGGGAAATGCGCCGAAATCTCTCGCGAAGGTCAACGCGCGTGGTGTTCCCGTTCGTTCTATCGTGCTGTCAGCATTAGCGACATCGTTCGGCGTGGCGATCAACTATCTGATGCCAGGCAAAGCCTTTGAACTGTTGATGGCGCTGGTGGTGTCGACGCTGGTGATTAACTGGATCATGATTTGCTTTGCGCACCTGCGTTTTCGTCAGGCGATGATAGAGAAGGGCATTGTTCCTGCGTTTAAAGCCTTCTGGTATCCGTGGGGTAACTACCTGTGTCTGGCGTTTCTGGCGGGGATTCTGGTGATTATGCTGCTTTCGCCAGGAATTCGCATTTCGGTCATCTTAATTCCGTTCTGGATTGCCGTTATTTGGCTTGGCTTCCGATTCTCCCGCAAAAATAATGCAGCGATGAAGTCGGTGCAGACACAGTAACCCCCGTAGCCTGTTCATCACGATGCAAAGATGAACAGGCCACTATCTGGCTTTAACACACTACTTATAAGGTGTATTATTGCCCCGACGTTATCCATGTCACGCTAATGCGCACCTTTAGTGTTCGCATCATGTGTATATATTTCACAGAGTAAAGAGAAATAGCATGGTTAACACTTTTGATTTTCAATTGATATACGATTTTTTGCATGTGAGCTTTCGTGTGGCTCACCACTGTAAATAAGGGAATTATAATGCCAGTTATCACCCTTCCTGATGGAAGTCAGCGTCATTACGACCACGCCGTTTCTCCCCTCGATGTTGCACTTGATATTGGTCCCGGTCTGGCAAAAGCCTGTATCGCAGGACGTGTCAATGGCGAGTTGGTTGACGCCAGCGATAAGATCGATACCGATGCGCAGTTAGCTATCATCACCGCTAAAGATGAAGCCGGTCTGGAAATTATTCGCCACTCCTGTGCGCACCTATTGGGCCATGCAATTAAGCAACTGTGGCCAGATACCAAAATGGCGATTGGTCCTGTTATCGATAACGGTTTTTACTATGACGTTGATATCGACCGTACCCTGACTCAGGAAGACATTGAGCTGCTCGAAAAGCGTATGCATGAGCTTGCTGACACTGACTATGACGTCATTAAGAAAAAAGTCAGTTGGCAAGAAGCGCGTGATGCGTTCGCTGCACGCGGTGAGACTTACAAAATGGCGATTCTGGATGAGAACATCAGTCGTGATGATCGTCCGGGTCTGTATCACCATGAAGAATACATCGATATGTGCCGTGGTCCGCACGTACCGAATATGCGTTTCTGCCACCATTTCAAATTGCAGAAAACGTCCGGTGCTTACTGGCGTGGTGACAGCAAAAACAAAATGCTGCAACGCATTTACGGCACTGCATGGGCAGATAAAAAGCAACTGGCTTCTTATTTGCAACGTCTTGAAGAAGCGTCTAAGCGTGACCACCGTAAGATCGGCAAACAGCTTGACCTGTACCATATGCAGGAAGAAGCGCCAGGTATGGTGTTCTGGCACAACGACGGCTGGACGATCTTCCGCGAGCTGGAAGCATTTGTGCGCATGAAGCTGAAGTCGTACCAGTATCAGGAAGTAAAAGGTCCATTCATGATGGATCGCGTGATGTGGGAAAAAACCGGTCACTGGGAAAACTACAAAGAAGCGATGTTCACGACGTCATCAGAAAACCGTGAATACTGCATCAAGCCAATGAACTGCCCAGGCCACGTACAGATTTTCAATCAGGGATTGAAATCATACCGCGATCTGCCGCTGCGTATGGCTGAGTTCGGTAGCTGTCACCGTAATGAACCGTCAGGTTCTCTGCATGGCTTAATGCGTGTACGCGGCTTCACTCAGGATGATGCGCACATCTTCTGTACGGAAGAGCAGGTTCGTGATGAAGTGAATAGCTGCATCAAGATGGTGTATGACATGTACAGCACCTTCGGTTTTGAAAAAATCGTGGTGAAACTGTCTACGCGTCCTGAAAAACGCATTGGTAGCGATGAGATGTGGGATCGCGCTGAAGCCGATTTGGCGGCTGCGTTGACTGAAAATAACATCGAATTCGCCTATCAGGCGGGTGAAGGGGCGTTCTACGGCCCAAAAATTGAATTTACCCTGCATGACTGTTTGGATCGTGCGTGGCAGTGTGGTACGGTGCAACTCGACTTTTCATTACCGGGCCGTCTGAACGCGTCTTACGTTGGCGAAAGCAACGAGCGTCAGGTGCCGGTTATGATTCACCGGGCTATTTTGGGATCAATGGAGCGTTTCATCGGTATTCTGACCGAAGAATTCGCCGGTTTCTTCCCGACCTGGTTAGCCCCGGTTCAAGCGGTGATTATAAATATCACTGATAGCCAGTCTGATTATGTCAACGAATTGACCCGAAAACTGCAAGAAGCGGGCATTCGTGTAAAAGCAGACTTGAGAAATGAGAAGATAGGCTTTAAAATCCGCGAACACACTTTACGCCGTGTTCCCTATATGCTGGTTTGTGGCGACAAAGAAGTCGAGGCAGGAAAAGTTGCTGTCCGCACTCGTCGTGGTAAAGACCTGGGGAGCATGGATGTCAGTGAAGTCATCAGTAAGCTGCAACAAGAGATTCGCAGCCGTAGTCTTCATCAATTGGAGGTATAAGTATTAAAGGCGGAAAACGAGTTCAACCGGCGCGTCCTAATCGCATCAACAGAGAGATTCGCGCACACGAGGTACGTCTATCAGGCGTCGAAGGCGAACAGCTGGGCATCGTAAGTCTAAATGAAGCATTAGAAAAAGCCGAAGAAGCAGGTGTTGATTTAGTTGAAATCAGTCCGAACGCCGAGCCGCCGGTTTGCCGAATTATGGATTACGGCAAGTTCCTTTATGAGAAGAGTAAAGCTACAAAGGAACAGAAGAAAAAACAAAAAGTTATTCAGGTCAAGGAAATTAAATTCCGACCTGGTACCGATGATGGCGACTATCAGGTCAAACTACGCAACCTGATTCGCTTTCTTGAAGATGGTGACAAAGCTAAAATCACACTGCGTTTCCGCGGTCGTGAAATGGCGCATCAACAGATTGGTATGGAAGTGCTTAACCGCGTTCGTGACGATCTGAGTGAACTGGCAGTGGTCGAATCCTTCCCAACGAAGATCGAAGGCCGTCAGATGATCATGGTGCTAGCACCGAAGAAGAAACAGTAAGGCATTCAAGTAGCAAGACCGTACAACCTCTGTGTTGTACGGCTTTGTTCGCCTTATCTGATTCGTTTTATTAACAATGCGAAGTGGAAATAACAATGCCAAAGATCAAAACAGTACGTGGCGCCGCTAAACGCTTTAAAAAAACCGCAAGCGGTGGCTTTAAGCGTAAGCATGCTAACCTGCGTCATATTCTGACCAAAAAGTCAACTAAGCGTAAACGTCACCTGCGTCCAAAAGGTCTGGTCTCCAAAGGGGATCTGGGTCTTGTTATCGCATGTCTGCCGTACGCATAAGTAACCTTTTTTTAATTCAGAATAAGACTTTAGGAGAGAGCATATGGCTCGCGTAAAACGTGGTGTAGTTGCCCGTGCACGTCACAAGAAAATATTGAAACAAGCGAAAGGTTACTACGGTGCCCGTTCGCGTGTTTATCGTGTTGCCTTCCAGGCAGTAATCAAAGCTGGTCAATACGCTTACCGCGACCGTCGTCAACGTAAACGTCAATTCCGTCAGCTGTGGATTGCACGTATCAATGCGGCAGCTCGTCAAAACGGTTTGTCTTACAGCAAATTCATCAACGGCCTGAAAAAAGCTTCTGTTGAAATTGACCGTAAGATTCTGGCTGATATCGCAGTATTCGATAAGTTAGCGTTCAGCGCGCTGGTCGAAAAAGCGAAAGCAGCACTGGCGTAAGTCAGTTGAAAGAGGGAGCTTTGGCTCCCTCTTTTCGTCGAGCTCTACACTTTTCGTTTTTATTATTTATAAGACAAAGGTAACGCAAGTATGAACGCTGCTATTTTCCGTTTCTTTTTTTACTTTAGCGCCTGAATTCAGGGGGCTTTGCGCGTAAGAAAAGAAACGAAAAGTAGCGCTTAAGCCTCCCCATAGGGAGGCTTTTTTGTTTACAATAATCGGTTTTTACTCTTGTTTTTAGTAACATTTATCGTTTTGATTAAAACGACATTCTTCAATCATGACCGTTGGCCACATAGGCAGAAAAAGAGGAACACAATGCCACATCTCGCAGAGCTGGTTGCCAAAGCCAGAACAGCTATAGAAGAGGCTCAGGATGTTGCCGCACTGGAAAATGTGCGTGTCGAATATCTGGGCAAAAAAGGTCACTTAACCCTTCAGATGACCTCGCTGCGCGAGTTGCCGGCTGAAGAGCGCCCTGCGGCTGGTGCTGTCATTAACCAAGCTAAACAAGACGTTCAGGACGCGCTGAATGCCCGTAAGCACATGCTGGAATCCGCTGAGTTAAATGCGCGTCTGGCGCAAGAAACCATTGATGTTTCCCTGCCGGGCCGCACCATTGAAAATGGTGGCTTGCATCCGGTGACCCGTACCATCGATCGTATCGAAACCTTCTTCGGCGAGCTGGGCTTTTCCGTGGTAACCGGGCCAGAAATCGAAGACGATTATCACAACTTTGATGCGCTAAATATTCCAGGGCACCACCCTGCGCGTGCTGACCACGACACGTTCTGGTTTGATGCGACACGCCTGCTGCGTACACAGACGTCTGGCGTTCAGATTCGTACCATGGAAAAGCAGCAACCGCCTATCCGTATCATCGCGCCAGGTCGCGTTTATCGTAACGATTACGATCAGACCCACACGCCGATGTTCCATCAGATGGAAGGATTGATCGTCGATAAAGACATCAGTTTCACCAACCTGAAAGGCACGTTGCATGATTTCCTGCGTAATTTCTTTGAGGAAGATTTGCAGGTTCGCTTCCGTCCGTCTTATTTCCCGTTTACCGAACCGTCTGCTGAAGTGGATGTGATGGGTAAAAACGGCAAATGGCTGGAAGTCCTGGGCTGCGGTATGGTGCACCCGAACGTCCTGCGTAATGTCGGTATCGACCCAGAAGTGTATTCCGGTTTCGCGTTCGGTATGGGCATGGAGCGTCTGACGATGCTGCGCTATGGCGTGACCGATCTGCGTGCATTCTTCGAAAACGATCTGCGTTTCCTCAAACAGTTTAAGTAAGGCGGGTATACATCATGAAATTCAGTGAACTCTGGTTACGCGAGTGGGTAAACCCAGCGGTTGACAGTGAAACGCTATCTGAACAGATCACGATGGCAGGGCTGGAAGTGGATGGCGTTGAGCCTGTTGCTGGCGCATTCCACGGCGTGTTTGTTGGTGAAGTGGTTGAATGTGGGCAGCACCCGAACGCAGACAAACTGCGTGTGACGAAAATCAATGTCGGCGGCGAGCGCCTGCTGGACATCGTCTGTGGCGCGCCGAACTGCCGTCAGGGCCTGAAAGTGGCGGTGGCGACGGTCGGTGCCGTCTTGCCGGGCGATTTCAAAATTAAAGCCGCCAAGTTGCGTGGTGAACCGTCTGAAGGCATGCTGTGCTCATTTTCCGAGTTAGGTATTTCCGACGACCACGATGGCATCATTGAACTGCCAGCAGACGCGCCGATTGGCACGGATATTCGTGAGTACCTGAAGCTGGATGACAACGCGATTGAAATCAGCGTGACGCCAAACCGTGCTGATTGCTTAGGCATTATCGGTGTGGCACGTGATGTGGCTGTGTTGAATCAACTGGCGTTGAATGAACCGACTATTGAGCCCGTTGCTGCGACGATTCAGGATACCTTCCCGATTCAGGTCGATGCGCCGCAGGCATGTCCGCGTTACTTAGGCCGTGTGGTGAAAGGCATCAACGTTAAGACGGCAACGCCACTGTGGATGCGCGAAAAGCTGCGCCGCTGCGGTATTCGTTCTATCGATCCGGTGGTTGATGTAACGAACTACGTTCTGCTGGAGCTCGGTCAACCAATGCACGCATTCGATCTTGATCGCCTCAACGGCGGCATTATCGTGCGTATGGCGACAGAAGGCGAAACGCTGACGCTGCTGGATGGTAACGAAGCGAAGCTGAACGCGGATACGCTGGTTATCGCTGACCAGCAGAGTGCGCTGGCGATGGGTGGTATCTTTGGCGGCGAGCATTCTGGCGTCAATGAAGAAACGCAAAATGTTCTGCTGGAATGCGCTTACTTCAATCCGCTGTCGATTACCGGACGCGCACGTCGTCACGGTTTGCACACCGATGCGTCTCACCGCTACGAGCGTGGCGTCGATCCGGCGTTACAGCACAAAGCCATTGAGCGTGCGACTCGCCTGCTGATCGATATCTGTGGTGGCGAAGCGGGTCCGGTCGTTGATGTGACTAGCGAGGCAGATTTGCCAACTCGTGCAACGATTACGCTGCGCCGTGAGAAATTGGATCGCCTGATTGGCCATGTGATTGCCGATGAGCAGGTGAGCGATATTCTGCAGCGTTTGGGTTGTAACGTCGCGAAAACCGATGCAGGTTGGCAGGCGACGGCACCGAGCTGGCGCTTCGACATGGAAATTGAAGAAGATCTGGTTGAAGAAGTCGCGCGTATTTACGGCTACAACAATATTCCGAATATTCCGACCCAGGCTCCGTTGATTATGACCTCGCATCGCGAAGCGTCACTGTCATTGAAGCGCGTGAAGACATTATTAGTCGATCACGGCTACCAGGAAGCAATTACTTACAGTTTTGTTGACCCGAAAATTCAGGGATTAATCCACCCTAATGAAGCGTCGCTGAGCCTGCCGAGCCCGATTTCCGCAGAGATGTCGGTGATGCGTTTATCGCTGTGGAGCGGCTTGCTGAGCGCGGCGGTGTATAACCAAAACCGTCAACAAAGCCGCCTGCGCCTGTTTGAAAGCGGTCTCCGTTTTGTACCGGACACCCGTGCTGACCTGGGGATTCGTCAAGATCTGATGCTGGCGGGTGTGATTACTGGCACGCGTTATGAAGAGCATTGGGATCTGGCGCGTCAGGCCGTTGACTTCTATGATTTAAAAGGCGATTTGGAAGCGGTACTGGCATTGACGGGCAAGTTGTCTGAGATTGAGTTCAAGGCCGAAAATAATCCGGCATTGCATCCAGGACAAAGTGCTGCTATTTATCTGTGCGGAGAACGCATTGGATTTATTGGCGTTATTCACCCAGAACTGGAGCGCAAGTTGGATCTTAACGGGCGCACCGTGGTGTTCGAATTGTTATGGGATAAGGTCGCAGATCGCGTATTGCCTGAGGCGAACGAGGTTTCCCGCTTCCCAGCGAACCGTCGCGATATCGCCGTTGTGGTCGCTGAAAATGTTCCTGCGGGCGATATTGTGGCTGAGTGTAAGAAAGTTGGCGCAAATCAGTTAGTTGGCGTAAACTTATTCGATGTGTACCGAGGGAAGGGCGTAGCGGAAGGTTATAAGAGTCTGGCTATCAGTCTGACCCTGCAAGATACCACGCGTACACTGGCAGAAGAGGAAATTGCCGCTACCGTTGCAGAATGCGTAGCAGCATTAAAACAGCGATTCCAAGCATCCTTGAGGGATTGAACCTATGGCGCTTACTAAAGCTGAAATGTCAGAATACCTGTTTGAGAAGCTCGGGCTGAGCAAACGGGATGCCAAAGAGCTAGTCGAGCTGTTTTTTGAAGAAGTTCGTCGCGCTTTGGAAAATGGCGAGCAGGTCAAGTTGTCAGGTTTTGGCAATTTTGATTTGCGAGACAAGAACCAACGTCCGGGACGTAACCCAAAAACTGGCGAAGATATTCCGATTACGGCGCGCCGTGTGGTCACGTTCCGTCCGGGGCAAAAGCTAAAAAGCAGGGTAGAGAACGCCTCTCCCAAAGAGTAACAGTGTCACCCAAAAAGGCCGCGCAAGCGGCCTTTTCCTATCTTACTCGCCTCATTTTGCCTATTTCGACGTCGATTCGGTATCTGCTGGTGCCATATGCTGCGAGGCTAAACGCGTTGCTCGTCCATTTGGCGTTTTTGGCGCTGTCTCTTTCTTCGGATAGTCCGGCACTGGCCGATGATCGTCAATTAAATGGCGTATTGCCAGAATCGGGTGACGCAACAACATCCGCGGCCCCGACCAGCGCATAATCGCTTTGATCGCCTCACGTCGGGCGGGTTGATAGCAGTGAATGGGGCAATGTTTACACGCGGGTTTATCTTCACCGAATTGACAGCGTTCCAGACGCTTGATGGCGTAGTTGAATAAGTCTTTATGCTGCGCGTTATCGCCGGTTTCAGGATGATGCTTTTCATACAGCTCGATCATCAATCCAACGGTACGGATCTCCCGCTGTCGGTATTTTCCCAGGGGTTTTCTCGCCATGTGCGTCATGTCCTGATGAAATCATAATAGATGTATTTTAAATGCAATTTATTGCAAGGGGAACCACTGAAGTCACATCTATGTAGTAAAGCAGAGGGAAAAAGGCGAGGAGGCCCCTCGCCGAGGAAGGTCGTAATCAGGCCTGACCGAACCAACCTGTCAGCTCGGGGATGAGCGTGTCGCATACCAGCAGAGTAGCGAACCTGCTGTGACCATGACGACACCTTGCCAGAATGATATAGCGGGCGTGATATTGAGCCAGAGCGCGGCCAATAGTGTAGAAAGCACGGGCGTGAAATAAGAGGCGGTTGCCAGCAACGTCAGGTTGCCATGCTGAATACCGATATTCCAGACGGAATAGGCTAATGCGGTCGATGTGCCCATAAATAGCAGTTGCAGCGAACTGGGTAAGGTTAATGAAATCGCCCCTTCGGCACTGAAGGCATACTGAACCCAGAGTAGGAATGAGGCGACGAAAAAGAACAGCGAGACGCCGCTTTTACCCTGTCCGTAACGCCTGGTGATGTTGCAGTAGAGCGCCCAGGTCAGGGCCGCAGAAAACGCCAGGCTGTAGGCCAACGGGTTAGCTAAGATGTTGTTCCACAGCAGTTCTGGTGTCCAGTCGCTTTCTCCTTCCATAATCCACACGATGCCGCCCAGCGAGAGTGCAAGACCGGGCCAGAGCAGGAAACGACTTTTCTGCTGATTGATAAAAAGAGAAAAGAACACGGTCAAACTGGGCCATAAATAGTTAATCATCCCTATTTCTATCGCCTGCATGCGGCTATCCGCTAGCCCGATGGACAGCGACAGAAATATCTCGTAGCAGACAAACATCGCGCCGCCTGCGAATAAATAGACTCTGGGCAGCGTCTTAATGCGGGGAAAACCGTAAAAGGCCAATAGACATAGCGTGCTGGTGGAGTAAATCATCGCCGCACCGCCGATGGGGCCGAGTGCTTCTGTCAGGCTACGGATAAGCCCGACGGATGTGCTCCATAAAACGATCGCCAGTAAGCCCGTGAGTGTGGCGCGCTGTGGTGTCATATTCATACCTGGTCATGAAGTCTGTGCAGAAGAAACTAAAAGCAAACCAGACGCCGTTATCTTCATCTGGTTTGCTCATCACGATGGTTTATCGCCAGAAGTCATCAAAAACGGTAATCGGCGGACGACGCTTGTGTTCAGTTTTGCGATACCAGTTTTCGATGATGGCCGCATCCTTAGCTTCAACCTGCTTGCCTTCCAGATAATCGTCGATCTTTTCATAGGTCACACCCAGCGCGACTTCATCTGGGAGAGACGGGCGGTCTTCTTCCAGATCGGCGGTAGGGGCTTTGGTATAAAGATGAGAAGGGCAGCCAAGTTCGCGCAGCAGCGCTTTGCCCTGACGCTTATTCAACCGGAAAATCGGGTTGATATCTGTACCGCCATCACCGTATTTGGTGAAAAAACCCGTTACCGCCTCTGCTGCATGATCGGTGCCAACGACAAGCCCAGCATTCATGCCTGCGATGCTGTACTGCGCTTTCATGCGTTCTCTGGCTTTCTCGTTGCCTTTTACAAAATCGGAAAGCTCCACGCCAATGGCGCGCAAGGTGGCTTCACTGGCTTCAATCGCCGGCTTGATATTGACGGTTAGTACGCGGTCTGGTTGGATAAACGCGATGGCATCCTGACAGTCGGCTTCATCCGCCTGCACGCCGTAAGGCAGCCGAACGGCGATGAACTGATAGCGAGAATTTCCGGTCTCATTACGTAATTCCGTGATAGCCGTCTGGCACAGTTTACCGGTCAGCGTAGAGTCCTGACCGCCGCTAATACCCAAAACTAACGACGTAACGAACGGGTGAGCATTCAGATAATTCTTTAAAAAATCAACGCTAACACGGATTTCCTGTGCTGGATCGATGCTACTTTTCACTCCCAGCGCAGTGATAATGTCGTTTTGTAATGACATGCCATCCCCTCTTGAACTTATTGATACTGCAAAAGAATTATTACGATACCCTGAGTGTAAAACGAATTGGCGTGAAGAAAAAGAATAAGCTGTCAGGTAGTCATTTTCCCTATAGATAACCGGTTTTTGACTATCGGCCAATAGGTTACATCTCTGCGTTATGATTTGAAAAAGGGGTCGCCGCCGACTAGCCTTAGGGTGACCCATTAATAATGAGGTGATGAGATGAAGAATAACAGATTACTGATATGTATTGCGGCAACTGGTGCTGTCATGCTGGCGGGATGTTCGGCTTATAACAAGGCAGAAAGCTATGTCAATGAGCCTGTGGTGAAAGATGTGAAAGTGGGAATGACGAAGCAGCAGGTTCATCAACTTGCAGGTAGCGGAGTAGAAAAACGTCTGGTAAATGCCAAAGGCACCTGTAGCGATTATCTGCTGAAAAACCGTGATGGCACAGCGCAGAACTATTTCGTTAGCTACAACGAAATGGGCCATGTTCTCAATAAAGGCTTCCAGAGCTGCCAGGCTTACGATACTAACCCGCAGCGCTAACTAGCCCGATGGCACGATATCGTTATTAGAAAAGTGTCATAAAAAATGTAGGGACCGTTTTTCAACGTTGTGCAGCAACGGTCCGTCATAAAAAAACGCCGATAGCATCAAGCCGTCGGCGTTTTCTTTTGTGCAGCAAGTGTGGCTTAGCGGTGCGTCAACTCAGCGTCATCCTGTGCGTTGAAAACCGTTTTGTCCGTCTGCTTCATCAACTGGCTGGTGGCGGTACCGGCGGTCATAGATCCGCTGACGTTAAGTGCGGTACGGCCCATGTCGATCAGCGGCTCAATGGAGATGAGCAACGCGACAAGCGTTACCGGCAACCCCATCGCGGGCAGAACGATTAATGCGGCAAAGGTGGCACCGCCGCCCACACCGGCTACGCCAGCAGAACTGATGGTGACGATACCGACCAGCGTCGCGATCCAGACAGGCTCCAACGGGTTGATGCCAACTGTTGGCGCGACCATCACGGCCAGCATTGCTGGGTAAAGCCCCGCACAGCCGTTCTGACCGATTGTCGTGCCGAAAGAGGCGGCAAAGCTGGCGATAGATTGCGGTACGCCAATACGGCGCGTTTGCGCCTCAATGCTGAGTGGAATCGTCGCCGCGCTGGAACGACTGGTAAACGCGAACGTTAGGACAGGCCAGACTTTGCGATAAAAACGAGCCGGATTGATGCCTGTGAACGACAGGATCAGCGCATGGACGCCGAACATCATCGCCAGTCCCAGATAGGACGCGACAACGAAGCTGCCCAGCTTGAGGATGTCTTGCAGGTTAGAACTGGCGACCATTTTGGTCATCAGCGCCATGACGCCGTAGGGGGTCAACTTCATCACCAGACGAACGAGCTTCATTATCCAGGATTGCAGCGTGTCAATGGCGGTTAAAACGCGTTCGCCTTTGACCGCGTCATCTTTCAGCAGCTGTAACGCCGCAACGCCAAGGAATGCGGCGAAGACGACGACGCTGATGATAGACGTCGGGTTCGCGCCGGTCAGCTCAGCAAACGGGTTTTTAGGAATGAATGATAGGATAAGCTGAGGCACGTTAAGGTCAGCGACTTTTCCAGCATAGTTGCTTTCAATCGCCGTTAATCGCGCGGTTTCTTGCGCACCTTGCACCAGTCCGGTTGCCGTCAGGCCAAACAGGTTAGTCACAAAAACACCGACCAACGCGGAAATCAGCGTGGTGATCAACAGGGTAGAAAGTGTCAGTACGCTGATTTTCCCTAATGATGAGGCATTATGCAGCTTGGCAACGGAATTGAGGATGGAGATAAAGACCAGCGGCATGACGATCATCTGTAACAGCTGCACATAGCCATTACCCACGATGTTAAACCATGAAATGGACTGCTTAACAACCGGGTTGTCACCACCATAAATCAGATGCAGTGCCAGACCAAATAGTACCCCGACAACCAAACCCAGCAACACTTTCTTTGCCAGACTCCAGGATGGGTTACGGCTGGCGTAACCTAATCCGAGCAGTAATACGACAAATAGCAGAATATTTATGAGTAGCGGAAAATTCATCCGGCTTTGCTCCCTATTAGTGAGTCGCGTCACGCTGCCTACAATCTCGCGCGATAATGCAGATCGGCGGAGGTAGCGTGATTTTTTGCGATGAAAAATAACAAACGCGCACAGGATAGCAGGTCTTTTGCCATCATGTTACAGGGATATGTCTGACGGTAAGTAACGCTGTTACTTCACGTATTGAAAGAGGTAGGTTTGCGCGGACTGTAAAAAGCGAAACGACTGCTCATAGGTGCAGCAATCCAGATTCTTTTGTGGCTGATACAGCGAAAAACCGATACAGGCAAGACACAGAAAGCGTTCCAATTGATTGCCTTTTTGGCTGTTTAAAATCGGCAAGCGGAAACGCCAGCGACAGGGCCAGAGCAGAGGAACGCCAGAGGGCGTCAGCATATCCGCGAGAATGTGGCTCAGATAACCGACGATCATGGCATGGTAGGCATCGGTCGGAATCAGCCAGTCTGGCGGCAGGCGCGTCTGAATAAAGAAAATACCGGCGGCGATGGCAAGGAGGCTGTGCGTAAACCCACGATGACCAAAGAGGCGGGCAATGGGCGAAGAAAGCCATTTCAGGCGCTGCCCGAGGACGGATTTAGGGTGATCAATATCGGGCAGCAGCGCGGTAAGGAGCGCACCGGGAATAATGTGCCACCAGTCTCCAGTAGCCAGTGCTGGCGATAGCTCAACTTTCTTAGCCAGAATCGCGCAGGCAACAGAAAACAGCAGGTGTCCTTCCGCAGTCATGAAACTTCTCAAATAAAACTGTTATTTTATACAGTATAAGAGATTATCCCTGTCTGCGGAAGTAGTGACGGCGTAACGATTTATTTCGACGGTTCGTTACTTACCGGTAAAACACGCAGCCAATTGTCCAGCAACTGAGGCCAGGCAGCCGCTGGAAGCCCTTTGGTACCGCGCAGGCCGAAACCGTGTTTCCCTTTTTCAAACAGATGCATTTCGACGGGAATCTGTTTTTCCCGCAGCGCGCTGAACATCACTAGACTGTTATCAACCGATACTGACGGGTCGTCAACGGCATGCACCAGAAACGTGGGGGGCGTCTGAGCGGTAACCTGCTTCTCCGGAGAATAACGCAGCACCTGCGCTTCCGTCGGCTGCTCGCCGATTAACTGTTTGCGCGAACCTGCATGCGCAATATTCGCCTGCATTGAAATAACGGGGTACATCAGCACCATGAAATCAGGGCGTGCGCTTACGCTATCAATGGCATCCGTTGCGGGGTAAACAGACTGGGCGAATCGGGTCCCCAGGCTGGCAGCAACATGACCACCTGCGGAGAATCCCATAATACCGATACGCTGTGGGTTTATGTGCCACTTCTCTGCGTTGGCTCTCAGGGTTCTGATTGCACGTTGGGCATCAGCTAACGGGGCGTCAGCGCCTTCTTTATGGTCTTCACCAGGCATGCGATAGGTCATCACGAAAAGGGTGTAGCCCTGTTGATTAAAGAACGGTGCCAGATCGCTACCTTCCTTATCCAACACGACGCGCTGGTAAGAACCGCCAGGCGTAATGAGTAACGCCATACCATTGGACTTCTCTGCCGGATAAACGGTAATTTCGGGGCTGCGAATCCCAGTTGCTGCCCGATCGGGAAGAGAGGGATCTTTGCTCCGCTCGACCACTTGCGGCTGTACCGTTGAAGAAGAGGCACCTGGCGCTTCGCCGTGTGGCCAGACAGGAAAAACAGGTTGGGCGTGACTTAATCCATTTACAGACATCATAATGGCCCCGACAAGCAGAGAACGAACAATCATGATAGATCACCTGACAAAGGGAAGGAGGAGGGAAATTGTTGGGCGATGGTAAAAAAAAATAGGGTAGCCATCACATCGGAGAAAAAATGACTACCCTGAACCGCAAACTTTAATAAAGAAATAACATTCATACACGAAGAGGGTAAATCAGACACAGCAATTTCAACAGCTAAAACGCATTTAACGACACCACATGTAACAATGAAACGTAACTAACTTGCTTAACCTACAACGGACATAATAATAAAGGGACGTTAATGATAAAATTAAGTGAGTCAATTAACACTAACATCCCTTTTGCCAACTTATAACGCTTATTTAAACAATAAGGCCGTTATTAGAAGCTGTATTGCACACCCACACGGTAACGAGTTTGACGATGGTCGGTATCTTTATTGGAGTCGTCAGCTACGTTACCAATAGCCATATAAGGCTTCCAGTTTTTATCCAATTTATAAGACAATTTTACATCATGATCGAAGTTATATGTTTCATTATCATGAATGATAGCGCCAGCTTTATTGGTTTTTTTGTAGTCCAGCTCGTAATCAACCTGGAAATCTTTCAGGAACTTATAGCTAACAACTGCGGTTAAGTTATATCCGTTTTCCGATGTGTTCGCTCCTCCGATATTGCCGCTGTTACGCTTATAGTATGGGCGGTAGCGCAGTGAGGTGGACAGGTCATCGGTAATATTGACTTTACCGCGCAGATAAGGACGATAGTTGTTAGACGTAGAGCTTGAATCTAAAGAAAAACCTGGTTCTAAAGAAAACGTTTTGTTGAAATTATAAACATAGCTGGCAACCACTTCCGTACCGTTGCTGACGGTTTCATTAAAGGGTTTATTTGGCGTGGTGTCTTTACCAGATTGTCTCCATTTTGCTTCAACAGATAAACCAAAACCATTGGCAAAACGGTGTGACATTGACAAACGATCGCGGTGATCATTTTTCGGGGTATCTTTCATTTCATGACGGTAATCGATGGTTACCGCCATTGCATTCACGCTAATTAATGAGGTAACTGCCAGAGCTAGTAATTTAACTTTCATTGTTATATTCCCTATTGGTTAGGATGGTTCTAATGCTTTATTTCGAAAGACGCGTTACTCTTTTTGGGACAAGTTCTATTTTATTTATTATTAAACTACGTTCTGTGATCGAGATCGTCTTGGGTAACAAAAAGTAAAATGGGGTTTCAAATTGTGAGGGAGATCGAATTGGATAGGGCGGTTGTTTTAATTTAAATGAAAAATCCCTGCCGTCAGTGCGGCAGGGATGAATAAGCGTCTAAAAGGTGTGCAACATTACTTCATTGCACGTTTTAGAATACGATCTGATTGACGCTGGAAGTATTTCGCTGCGTCTTCCACTGATTTCTGACCATAATCGATAGACTGGATGGTATCACCAAACAGAGAAACGATTTGCGGGTCGTCGAAATAAGGGGCAACGGCAACGTCATGCGGCAGAGACAGCGCCAGTTTCAACCCGGCAACGGCTGGCGCATCATCTTTAATCACGCCATCAGCAGTCAACTGAGCCACAGCGGCTTTACTCAACGGTACACCACGTTCCAGACCCAGAGCCTGAGCCCCTTCTTTGCTGTTCAGCAGGAAGTTGATCAACTGAGCAGACTCTTTAGGGTGCTTAGTTGATTTACCGATAGACAGCATCTGTGCAGGTTTGAAGAACAAGCCGGCATCTTTCGCACCTGGCAGCATTGGGTAGTTACCCAATTCCAGTTTTGCTGGTGGTTGCAGGTTGTCAGAGTACTTGGTAATGGTGGAGTTCCACATGTAAGTACCAGACCACTCGCCGTTGATCCATGGCTTCATTTCATACATGTTGCTCTTACCGAAAGACGCATAGTATTTCGCATCAGGCATGACATGGCTGTCGATCAGCTTTTTATACATGCCAAAGAATTCAACCCATTGTGCATCGGTATAGGCGAATTTCTGACCTTTTACATCAATCGCTGGAATGTTGTACTTCTGAACCATATAAGAGTTCAGCAGAGCCAGAGAATCCTGGTGTTCCAATACGATAGGGTAGTATTGGTCGCCCAGTTTTTCTTTGAACACTTTACCGGCGTTCAGCAATTCGTCCCACGTTTTCGGATATTCCAGTCCCGCTTTTTTCCAGCTTTCGGTGTTGAAATAGAAGACGCGAGCTGTAACGGAAATTGGAATACCGTTTAGCTTCCCTTCGACCGTGGTGTTTTGCAGTTCTTTCGGTTCGAACTGTGTCAGATCCAGCGTATCTTTTACTTTGTTCAGGTCATAAAAACCCGTACCGTTTTTAGAGAATATCGGCAACCAGTTCCAGTTAGTCTGCATCACATCTGGCTCGGTGTTACCGGCAATCTGTGTAGTCAGACGAGACAGGTGACCATCCCAGCCAGTGTATTCCGCTTTCACGGTGATGTTTGGATGCTGCTTATGGAACTCCTCAATGGCTTTGAGCGTCTGTTGGTGACGGCTGTTGCCGCCCCACCAAGACATTCTTAATTCCACATTATCAGCGGCTAAAGAGGGCATTGCCACTAACGACGCCAGAGATGAAGCTATTAATGTGTGTAGGATCGCTTTTTTCATCGGTTACTACTCCTGTTAAAGAGAGATATTTTTTTCTGTTTTTGCATCAAAAATATGGCATTTTTCCATGTCGAACTGGAAATATACCGGACGATGCAGTCCCTTCTCGATAATCAGCCGACCTTCGTCATAAGGAATGCGGCTGGTTAATTCAAAGCCATCGACTTTAATGTACATAAAGAATTCGTGGCCCATGTTTTCTACGCGAACCAACTCACCCTGTGAGTGGCTGCCTTCAAATGGCGTATCTGACACGGAAACATAGTCTGGGCGAACACCAAAGAAGACATCTTGTCCGATATAGCCGCGGACTTTGTCTTGTTTTGCAGCATTTAACACCAGCGCGTTATTCCCAACCACAACGCCAACCTGACCGTCTTTCTCGACCAGTTTGCACGGCTTAATGTTCATTTCTGGTGAGCCAATGAAGCCAGCAACGAACATGTTGACAGGGAAGTGGTACAGGTTATCCGGCGTATCGACCTGCATGATGTGACCGAGCTTCATCACGCAGATACGGTCACCCATGGTCATTGCTTCAGTCTGATCGTGGGTAACATATACACTTGTCGCCGCTTTACCGCTTTTCTTCAACTGCTTATGCAGGTCAGAAATACGGATACGCATGGAAGCACGCAGTTTGGCGTCCAGGTTAGACAACGGTTCGTCAAACAGGAACACATCTGGCTTTTTAACGATGGCGCGGCCTACGGCCACACGCTGTGCTTGACCACCAGACAACTGGCGCGGCAGACGATCCAGCAGTTCTTCCAGCTCCAGAATTTTGGCCGCTTCAGCGACCTGCGCTTCAATTTGCTCTTTAGGCAGTTTGCTCAGCTTCAGACCAAACGCCAGATTCTCTTTTACCGTCATGTGAGGGTAGAGGGCATAGTTCTGGAACACCATAGCAATCCCGCGCTCTTTCGGCGCCAGATTGTTAACAACGCGCTCACCGATGCGAACTTCACCGCCGCTGATGGTTTCCAGACCCGCCAGCATACGCAGCGTAGTGGATTTCGCACAGCCAGACGGGCCGACGATAACCATGAATTCACCGTCTTTAATGGTCAGGTCGATACCGTGAACCGCTTTGAAACCGTTGCTGTATACTTTTTCCAGCTTTTTGAAAATAACTTCAGCCATGATAAATCCTCTATTAACCTTTAATTCCGCTGCTGGTCACGCCTTGTACGAAGTAACGCTGTGCCAGGAAGAAAACAATAATGGATGGCAGAATGGAGATGCTGGACATGGCCAGGATTTCATTCCACGGAGCGCCTTCAGTAACGTCGATAGACATTTTCAGCGCCAGCGCAATCGGATATTTATCCACGCTATAGACATAAATCAGCGGACCGATGAAGTCGTTCATTGACCACATGAACTGGAACAGCGCAACAGAGATGATGGCTGGTTTCAGAATCGGCACGACCACATACCACAGTACCTGGAAAGAGTTACAGCCATCGATCTGAGCGGCTTCTTCCATATCACGTGGTACACCACGCAGGAACTGGATCAGCATGAACACAAAGAACCCTTGTGTTGCAAACGCTACTGGCAAATACAGTGGCAGGTAACTGTTCAGCATGCCCATTTCACGGAACATGAGGTACTGTGGAATCAGCAACACGGTGCTTGGCAACAGCATGGTGGCAATCAGCGTGGCAAACCAGAAGTTCTTCCACGGAATGTCAAAGCGAGCGAAGCCATAAGCCACAATCACCGAGGAAATAACGGTCAGAACCACTTTCGGAATCACGTACTGGAACGTGTTAATCATGTAGTGACCGAAATTGTATTCCGTACCGGTTTTCCAACCGTTAACGAAACCGTCCCAGGTGGCGTGAGTAGGCCACAGACCCAACGTGGTGAAAATCTCATGGTTTGGTTTGAACGACGCTGAGAACATCCACGCCAGTGGATAAAGCATCAGTAAACCAACAAACAGCAGTATCACGTAACGGATGGCGGCACTGAGTTTTTCTTTACGCAGCGTGCGGCGTACTTCTGCAGCAGCAACTTCTTGTGCTGTAGTCAGGTTTGAATGCATGTCAGCCATTTTTTCCTCCTTTATCAGCGGAGTAGAACACCCAGTATTTCGACGACTTAAAGGAGATAGACGCGAATACTGCAACAACCAAGAACAGAACCCATGCCAAGGCAGCACCGTAGCCCATATCGAAATACTTGAACGCCGTATCGTAGATATAGAGCGAGAACAGGTAGGTATAGTGCGTTGGACCACCGCCAGTAATGACGTAAGGTGCCGTAAACTCCTGGAATGCCTGAGTGGTCTGCATGATAAAGTTAAAGAAAATAACTGGCGTAATCAGCGGTACCGTTACTTTCAGGAACATTTGCCATTTGGATGCACCGTCGATCATTGCCGCTTCATACTGAGACTGCGGAACGTTCTGCAATGCAGCCAGGAAGATAACCATGGCGGAACCGAACTGCCATACACGCAACAGCGTTACTGACATCAGTGCCAGCGACGGTTCGCCCAGCCAGTTGATGGCATCAAAGCCAAACACACCGAGGAAGCTGTTTAACAATCCATCGATGGCGAACAGTGCACGCCACAGAACGGCAATGGCCACGCTGCTGCCCAGAATAGAAGGCACATAGTAAGCAGTACGGAAGAAGCCGATACCACGTAATTTGAAATTAAGTACAAACGCAATTAACAGTGCGAAGATTAATTTCAATGGAATGGTCAGAAATACATAGGCAAAGGTGACGCCCATGGATTTCCAAAAGAGATCATCCTCCAGGAACATACGGTGATAGTTTTCTAACCCCGTAAATTCAGGCGGATTTATCAAATCATACTCAGTAAAACTGAGGATAAATGACGAAACAAAGGGGAAAGCGGTAAAAACTATCAGCCCTATAATATAGGGGGAGATATAGGCTAACCCCAGCATTCTGTTTTCATTCATAATGCTTACCTATTGATTAATTGTGAACCATTAAAAAAAACATAAAATTAAGCTGTTAATAACTCTGGATAAATTAATTCCACGTCATAAACAATTCTATTTTCCCCGTTAACGTGAAAATCACCGTGAACATATCCACCTTGTGTCAGATACGGCGGGATATCGTTTAATTTGTTGCGACAAGCGGCAACGAAAGTCAGTAAAGCCAGCGGATAGCTATCATCCAGACGAACATAACGATGCTGTGCGGAGCGAACGAACAAACCATGATGAAAGTGTTGTTCAAACAGAACGCCAGCCAGTTGCGCGGCGTAATGTGCCCAGGATTCTGATTGTTTGTGATCGGCCAGTTCAATGACGGTCAACAAGAGTAACGGGCTGGCGATGTGCTGAATGTCTTCTTTATTCAGCCGCGTCAGCATGGTGTTAACCAGTGCGTACAGATCCTCATCGCCACTCAGGCGGTAAGCACGAACCAGCGGTAATAAATAGTCACCTTCTAATGCAAACGGTTTTAATTCCGTACCCGCTTTACCATAATAGCCATCGCGTTTAAAACGGTAGCCAGTCATGTCCTGGCCGTTGTTCCACATCGGGCGCAGTGTATTGCTGGTGACATCGTAGGCGTACTGATAGTAATTTTTTAACCCTGAAATAACCCAGTTCAGCATTTCTGCATCAGGCTGTGTGCGGAGAATATCCAGCATTGCCAGTGGGTTATCAATAAGTAGTGGGCGCATGTCACGGAACAGTACATTGGCTTCGCGCGCGATTTCACAAAACTCTGAACCAAACTGACGTTGAGCACGATCGCCAAACCAGGACTGTGTCTGGTTGTCGTCTTCGGGTACAGGCTGGCGCTGCTGTGGTGAACTGAACTGATACACCGGCATACCGGTTTCTGGGTTGCGTGCCAAAACGTATTGGCGATAAAGATGCTTACCCCAGGCCGCGGCGTGGCTATCGCCTGTGTATTCTGCGTATTTGAACGCGGCATAAATCAGGTCTGTGCCAGCATTAACAAAAGTTAGCCCTTTCGTTAATGGCAGAATAGGCCACTGTGCCGGATCGACGACATCATGGCGGGCATGCAGGAAAACGTTTGGATCACGTTTTTTGCTGTAATCACCATGACGACCCAGATCCAGTGAATCCCAGTCCTCGACGTGCGCGTTCCAGAAACCCTGAAAGAAATTCAGCGTCTTTTCCGCATTGACACGGTGCAACAACGCGTAATAGGGAAGGTGGTGCTTTAATTCATGCACCTGAGCTTTGGACTCTGGCCCTTCGCCTGCTAGCGTATCCAGGTTAATAAAGCGGTGACCGCCCCAGAAGAACAGGCCGCTATTATCATCAACGAAATGATCCAAGAAATATTCGCTTTGTGCGATAGCGTGCTGCTGGTAACGCTCATTACCTGTAACAACGCTCATGGCACATAGCGTTCTTAGCCAATTTTGCTGGCTGGCAAAATTAGAAATAGGTGCGCTATGTCCATCAGGGAATTGCCATACGACCGGCGCATAACTTTCCACATCAAAGCCATCTGCCAATAATGGCGTAGGTTGACTCTGGCTGCGGCCTTTATCCTGAATGCAGGCAATGTGGCTATCAAGTGCTGCAACCCATTCGTCGAGCTGCGATTTCCTGCTGGTGTATAAGCTTTCAAAAATACTCATGGAGTACCTTCTTATGGAACCGTGGAACAGTTCCTTATAAATAGAAACACTGTTTTGATTGATTATATTGCGCTATTAACCTTGTCGTCATGCACGCAATATCGAAAGTGTGATCAAAGTCGGAACGTTGTTTTGATTTTTTTTAAGAAAGGATTTTGGCAGGAAAAAGAATCATGAAAAACGAAATAACAACTTGAAAAACAAATAAAAAGCACAACCGAAATTGTGCTTTTCATCGTCGGTCGGCGAAATGCCGCTAAGAAAAATTGCGCTTAGCGTGCCAGCCAGCCACCATCAACGGCAATCGTGTAACCATTGATGTAGTCAGATGCGCTGGATGCCAGGAAGACCGATGGGCCCATCAGATCCTGTGGTAAACCCCAACGGCCAGCTGGGATACGATCCAGAATTTCTTTGCTGCGTTCTTCATCGGCACGCAGTTGCTGGGTATTGTTGGTAGCCATATATCCCGGTGCAATGGCGTTGACGTTGATACCGTGTTTTGCCCACTCGTTCGCCATCAGACGGGTTATACCCATAACGGCGCTTTTTGATGCGGTATAAGAAGGTACGCGGATACCACCCTGGAAGGACAGCATAGAAGCGATATTGATGATCTTACCGCCTTTACCTTGCTTGATGAACTGGCGAGCAACGGTCTGAGACATAAAGAAAACGCTCTTAATGTTCAGGTTCATTACGTCGTCCCAGTTTTTTTCGCTGAAATCGATCGCATCTTCACGACGGATGATACCGGCGTTGTTGACTAGAATGTCAACGTGGCCAAATTCAGCAACAGCTTTCTCTACCAGTTCTGCATGACCAGAGACATTGCTCATGTCGGCGGTCAGGCTGAGGAAGCGACGTCCCAGTGCGGTGACTTTTTCGATCGTGTCTTTCGGTTCAACGATGTTGACGCCGACGATATCACAGCCTGCTTGTGCCAGACCGATAGCCATGCCTTGACCCAAACCCGTATCACAACCCGTGATCAGAGCAACTTTACCTTGCAAATCAAAAGAATTTAAAATCATATCTGTAATCTCTCTATAAGCGACAAAATACTTAGTCGTTAGCTGTTACTGTAGGGAACACCGGTAATTCCGGTTGAAAGCGATTAACGTAACTCGCTAACCTTGACGTGATCCATGTCACCGAAAACCTGATTCTCGCCAACCATGCCCCAGATAAAGGTGTAGCGTCTGGTGCTAACACCGGAATGCATCGACCAGATCAGTGAAACCACCGCCCGCTCGTTTTTATTACGCTATGACGGGTTCCTGCTGCTGACCCATCATGTGGAAAACTGCCGTTTCATTACTCACTGTTTCTGGTGAAAGCGCCGGGCGAAACAGATGATGTCGCGTGGCAGTGACAACGTCACCTGTTCCTCAACCTGCCCGGTTCTTTCTTGTTATGCGGGATGATAGTTTGGATGGGATGCGAATTCAATAAAAATGAAATAATGTTTTATTTATTTCTTGAGGGCCGTCATGGTTTTGCTTATTTTATGTTTTTTCTGGTACTGATGTGGCTAAAATGTCGCAATCCATAATCATACCCTCGTTGTCGTGCACGCTTTGTTGACGCAATAGAAGGTATGGGCAATAAAAGCGTTAGAGGAGAGATAACGATGAGAAGATACTTTATTGATGATGAAACGCCGTGGGAAGAGCTGGGCGGTGGCATTAAACGTAAAATCATGACGTGGAGCGATGAGCTGATGATGGTTTACGTGCACTTTGATAAAGGTGCGATTGGTACGCCGCACTTCCATGAGATTCACGATCAGATTGCTTATGTTGCTGCTGGCAGCTTTGAAGTCGTGATCGAAGGTGAGAAACGTATCCTGAAAACCGGCGACGCCTATCTGGCAGTGAAAAACGAGATGCACGGCGTGGTCTCGCTGGAAGACGGCAGTGTCCTGATCGATGCTTTCTCGCCTAAGCGAGCGGATTTCCTGTAATGCTTCCAAGCGTGGTCAGCCAATAGACTGATCACGCTTTCGTTATATCCCGCGATGTCCGCTTTTCTATTCTTCTACTTCTTTATTCCTAATCCCTAGACTAACTGCTCAGTAGTCAACTGATTCAGAGAGTCCAGCTTATAATCGGCTAGCGCCCAGCGTGCGTCATCGCGAAACTCAGCCTGTGGAATAACGATTGAACGCATACGTGCCGCTTTGGTTGCGATCATGCCGTTCACCGAGTCTTCCAGCGTCACACACTGTGTCGGAGGAACGCCGAGTCCGTTTGCCGCATTCAAATACACGTCTGGATGAGGCTTGCTATACGGCAGTGTCTCGGCTGACATTAAGACATCAAAGTAGTGCTCCAGATTAAACATTCGTAGCACCTGCTGCTGCATGCGGAGCGGCGAAGCGGAAGCCAGCCCGATTTTGAGATTCTGTTCGCGACACAGTTGCAGCGCATGTTCGACGCCGGGCAGGAGAGGACGCTGTTCGGCAACGAGTTCAATGGCGCGATCGATAATACGGCGGACAACCTCGTCTCGGGCCGGTGTCGCCCAGGGAGCGCGTTGATACCAGAGTTCGACCACCATATCGATGCGTAAACCCAGAGTATCTTTCATGGATTCTCGTAGTGAAATATCGACGCCAAGCGAGGCGATAACCTCCAGTTCGGCTTTGTCCCACAACGGTTCTGAATCAATCAGCAGCCCATCCATATCGAAAATCGCCGCGCGTATAGAAGAATCAAAGGACATACCACTGGCTCCGTCAGCAAAGGAAAAGAAAATTTACGGGTAGACTATACCTTAAATAAGTTGAGTTTCAGGGCACGATGCGAGCATTGTGAACAACGTGAAGTACTGAGTGTCAGGGGGAGCCCTTGGAAGGGCTTAATGTACACGTAGCGTGATGTATGACGGAGTCAATCGCTATTGTGGCCGATCAGGCGGTGCGGGAGATAAAGTGTTGACTGCGCGTAAAGTTACAGTAGGCTACCCGTCGTACTAAAACGATATATTACCGATGTTGCGTCGCTAAGAAGGGGTTCTCATGACGTATCAACAGGCTGGCCGTATTGCCGTCGTTAAACGCATTGCCGGATGGATCCTTTTTATTCCCGCGCTGCTTTCAACCTTCGTCTCGCTAGCTAATTATCTTTATGCTTATACCCAGAAAAAACAGGGTATTGATGCTGTTCTTCTGGATTTTGTGCACCTGATGGTCGATATGGTGCGCTTTAATACGCCTTTCCTGAATATTTTCTGGTACAACTCGCCAGTACCCGATTTTACGCGTTTTTTCAGTGGGGCGACGCTGATGTTTTGGCTGCTCTACATCCTGATTTTTGTTGGCCTGGCTTTGCAGGTGTCGGGTGCCCGCATGTCGCGTCAGGCGAAGGCCATTAAGGAAGGCATTGAAGATCAACTGATTCTGGAAAAGATGAAAGGTGATTGCGGGAATACGCGTGAGACGTTGGAATCACGTGTTGTTTTTCCTGGACACACGATTTTTGTGCAATTCTTTCCGCTTTATATCCTGCCGATGATTGTCGCGGCTATTGGCTATCTGGTGTTACGTTTATTAGGATTGCCAGTCTGATTGACGGTCTGGCGCAATGATTGCGCCAGACGCCGTATTCTTCTCACCTTTAGAGCAAACACTTCCTCTTAGTGCAACTGTCCCGCCTTAGATCAAAAGCTGCCGTTCAATGAGCTGTTGCGCGTCAACAATATGCTTGACGCCGAAAAGATTGGCGCGGTTAAGCAGATAATAAATCTGGTAAATGGGCTGGCGATCGATAAAGCCTTTATCCAGTGGCCATACGCTCTGGTAACCGTCATAAATCTGTGGGGGCAGGGATGGATAGCGCGGCAGCATCGCCAAATCACATTCTCTGTCTCCCCAATAGCAGGCCGGATCGAACAGATAAGCCCCGTCCTGACTATTCGCACAGTTATCTGGCCATAGGTCACCGTGCAGGAGCGACGGCTGAGGCTGATGTCCTGCCAAACGTTCCTCAACGCGTGCGATCAGCGTTTCAATGTGACCGAAATGCATCCCTTTTTCCGCCGCCAACTGCAACTGCCAGCCAATACGCTGTTCGGCAAAAAAGGTCGCCCAGCGCCGCTGCCAGCTGTTTGGCTGAGGCGTTGTTGAGAGGTCATTATCGAAATCCAGCCCAAATTGTGGCTGGTCGCTCCACTGGTGCAGGCGAGCTAACTGTTCACCCAGGCACCAGGCGCTGTGCGCATCCAACGGTTTGACGGGAAGATATTGCAGAAGCAGGAAACTGTTATCGCGTGAGCTACCGACCCCATAGACGGTGGGGACACGCACCGTATTACTGCGGCTCAGCAAATGAAGTTGATCGGCTTCAGCCGTGAATTTGGGCAGCATTTCACGACTATCGCATTTTACGAAGACGTCATGCTCGCCGTAACGGATGTACCAGGCTGGATGTATTTCACCGCCGGATAATTCGCGACGTTCCTGAATATCCGCAGCACCGTGATGTTCTTCCAAAAGTCGGCTGATAGCTTGCCACATAAGGTCATCCTCCCGTTGATGTTGCCTGATACCCTGCTGTTCACTGGGGTGATTCGTTTACGGTAACCCATTGAGCGCAATAAAAATGGAATCTATACCTCAAATAATTCGAGTTACGGGAAGGCGGCAAGAGAAGGACAAATTCGTCGGGAACGAATTTGACCAGCCAACGGCTGGCCTTCGGTGAGAGACAGGATGTCTCTCATTTCATCCCGATGAGCTTACTCAAGTAAGTGATTCGGGTGAGCGAACGCAGCCAACGCACATGCAGCTTGAAGTATTACAGGTATATAGCACAGTGATAACCGATCGGTGGAGATAGCGCGAAACAAGTATAGTCGGAATTAAACATCACGGAGTTAGGATGGCGCTCAATCTGTTTGATGAAAAAATAAAATAGGGATAAGTGACGTAACCGGTGGTTATTTTCCGGTTACGTCATGCTAAAGGACTTATAGAAAAAAGGATTACAGTGCGTCGGTGATAGCCTGAGAGGTTGCCTGACGACGCAATTTAAGCTGGTGGTAGGTCAGTGCTAGCGTAAAGAACAGGGCCTGAACGATGACGATACAAGGGCCTGTGGCGCCATCGATGTAGAAACTGATCAGGGTGCCGGCAATACAGGAAATGACGGAAACCAGCGTGGCGACGAGAACCATCCGCTCGAAGCGCTTACAGACCATGAAGGCAATAATGCCCGGCGCAATCAGCATCGCAATCACCAGAATAACGCCGACGGCCTGTAAGGATGCGACAATCGTCATCGCCAGCAGGCTCAGCAATCCGTAGTGCAGCAGCTTAACGGGCAGACCAATGACGCGAGCATGATTGGGATCGAAGCAGTACAGCATAAAATCTCGGCGCTTTAACAAGATGATGGCCAGCGTCACCCCAGCGATCAGTAAGATTTGCGTCAGCTCTTGCTGAGTGATGCCCAGCACGTTACCAAACAGAATATGGTTCAGGTGCTGATCGGTATCGATGCGCGCAAACATCACAAGCCCCAGCGCAAACATGCCGGAAAAGATGATCCCCATAACTGTGTCTTCTTTGACCCGGCTGTGTTCCTTCACGTAGCCCGTTGCGACCGCACAAAAAATACCGGAAACGAAAGCCCCGATGACTAATGGGATCCCCAGTAAAAACGCAACAACGATGCCTGGCAGCACCGCATGGGAAATAGCATCACCCATTAGTGACCAGCCTTTCAGCACCAGATAACACGAGAGCACGGCGCAGACCGTACCGGTGACGACGGCGGCGAGTAACGCACGCTGCATGAACGGGTAGGACAGGGGATCGATGAGCCAGCTAATGAGCGTCATAATGCATCTCCTGATTGATCGCGTAACCGCAGGCGGCGCGATGCTAGCAACCCGTGCTTGGGTGCAAAGACAAACGCCAACAGGAAGACGACGGTTTGCAACGTGACAATCACGCCGCCGGTTGCACCATCAAGGAAGAAACTTAGATACGCCCCGACGGCGCTGGTGATCGCACCCAGTGCAATAGAAATGACAACCAGACGACCAAATCTATCGGTGAGCAGGTAAGCCGTGGCACCCGGCGTAATCACCATCGCGATCACCAAAATCGCCCCGACAGTTTGCAACGCAGCGACCGTACAGGCACTCAGCAGCGTAAAGAACAGAATTTTTAGCTTCAGCGGGGAAAGGCCAATGGAGCGGGCATGGTTCTCATCAAAGAACACGGCCAGCAGATCTTTCCACAGCAGGCACAGAATCACGAACGTTACGCCGATGATGATTTCAACTTGCAGAATATCTTCGTCAGCAATACCTAAAATATTGCCAAAAATGATGGATTGCACGTTAACCGATGTCGGGTTGAGCGAAATAATCAGCAGGCCGACGGCGAAAAACGTGGAGAAAATAAAGCCGATAATCGCATCTTCACGCAATCGGGTAATGTGACGAATCAGGGTCATCGCCAGCGCGGCGAGCATGCCGGTAAAAAATGCACCTGCCGCGTAGGGCAAGCCCAGCGCATAGGCTCCTGCGACACCGGGGACGACGGAGTGGGAGAGCGCATCGCCCATCAGCGACCAGCCTTTCAGCATCAGGTATGCCGAAAGAAAAGCACACACGCCGCCGACAATCGCGCTGACCCAGATCGCCTTGACCATGTAATTATAGCTGAATGGCTGCAACAGGATATCGATCATCAGGGCTTTTTCTCCTCCGGTATCACGCGTGATGCAGGAGGATCGCTCTTGGTCGACCCATAGAACACGGCTGGACGTTCATCGTCTGTTAACACCGTCACCGAACGGACATCGTTATCATCGTGAAGATGAGATCCCCCGAGGTTGATATGTCGCAGCACGCCACCGAACGTTTTCTCCAAATTGCTTTGGGTAAAGGTGCTATGCGTCGGCCCTGCGGCTAAAACGGTGCGGTTGACCAAAATAACGTTGTCACAAAACTCAGGAACGCTACCGAGGTTATGGGTTGCCACCAAAATCAAATGCCCTTCATCGCGCAAGGTGCGAAGCAGGTCGATAATCGCGTTCTCTGTTTTAACGTCTACGCCGGTGAAAGGCTCATCTAGCAGCAACACGCTGCCTTGTTGAGCCAGCGCCCGTGCCAGAAAGACGCGCTTTTTCTGTCCACCTGAAAGCTCACCGATCTGGCGATGTTGCAGCGCTGATAGCCCGACGCGCTCCAGCGACTCCGCGACAATAGCGCGGTCCTGTTTACTGGGAATACGCAGGAAATTCATTCTCCCGTAGCGTCCCATCATGACCACGTCGGAAACCAAAACGGGGAAATTCCAGTCCACGTCTTCTGTTTGTGGAACATAAGCAACCAGATTCTGTTTCAGTGCCTGGTAGATCGGTTGCTGGTTGAGCAGTACCTGCCCTGAGGTGGGTTTGACCAACCCCATGATGCTTTTGAACAACGTTGATTTTCCACTGCCGTTTACGCCAACCAAGGCGCAGATCGTACCGCCACTCAGGGAAAACGAGGCATGGCGAATAGCCTGATGCCCGTTGCTGTAAGTAACCGAAACATCATTGACTGCTAATGACTGTACTGCTCGATCACTACTCATTGATTAAATCCTTTAGCGATAGTTTCCACCGTCACTTTTAACAGGTCGATATAGGTTGGCACTGGGCCTTTCTCTGTAGACAGAGAATCAACATACAGCACGCCGCCATATTTCGCCCCCGTTTCTTTACTGACCTGTTTTGCCGGCTTATCGGAAACGGTGCTTTCACTGAATACGACAGGGATAGCCTTCTCACGCACGGTATCGATAACCCGACGCACCTGCTGCGGTGAACCTTGTTCGTCGGCATTGATTGGCCAGAGGTAGACTTCATTGAACTGATAATCTTTTGCCAGATAGCTGAACGCCCCTTCACTGGTGACTAACCAGCGCTGCGGTTCTGGGATACGGGCAAGACGTTCACGCAGCGGCGCGTCGAGAGCCTTAATTTTTTCCGCATAGGCTTTGGCATTACGGTTATACGTCTCTGCGTTCACGGGATCGGCTTGTACTAGGCCTTTGCGGATATTTTCAATATAGATTAATGCGTTGGAGGGCGACATCCAGGCATGCGGGTTTGGGTTGCCATGATAGGCCCCTTCGCGGATAGGAAGCGGGGTGATGCCTTCTGTCACCACAACAGCGTGCACATTTTTCACGTTCTCGAAAAAGCGCGTAAACCAACGTTCGAGATTCATGCCGTTCCACAGCACCAACTGTGCAGACTGTGTTTTAACAATATCACGTGGTGTCGGTTGATAATCATGAATCTCCGCACCGGGTTTGATGATGGACTCAACCGTCGCCGCGTCGCCCGCGATATTCTGTGCGATATCCTGAATGATGGTAAAGGTCGTGATGACTTTAAGCTTTTCAGCCGCCGGAGCGGAGGTACTGGCTAAAAGCAGTAAAGCGCACGGCAGCGCGATGCGACGGAATAGGGCAGGTAAATGAGCGTGAAAACCAATCATGCGGATATCCTTACAAACCGTGAAAGTGTTAATTGAGAATAATTATCAATATCATTCAAGTCAAGAGGCAGAGAAGGGCAGGGAGTGAATATTGGAGGGTGTCTCATGACACAAGAAATCACTATTCGCAGGCACGTAGCACGCACTTGCGCGGGTAAGGAACGCATCATGCCCCTTTGATAACAGAAATGTTGCTTTAATTTAATGAATCGTACTTAAGGTTACAACGAAAGTCTAACGGTAACAGCAGTGAACTGTCGCGCGACTATACATAGTTATACGTATGGTGAAATTTACGCCAAAAGAAGAGAGAAATTTGATGCGTCCTTAAAAAAATGTCGACGACTGCCGATAAACCATAAAGAATGTGAGAGATGTCTCTATTTTATATTTATACAAAAGGATTGTAAGCGATATGAGCACAAAATCAGAGCGACGTTGGAAGCTAGCAAGTTTCGTTTTATTGACTTTTTTGGTGGTATTATTAGTTCTGCTGGTTAAAAGCAGTTAATTACTAACGTGACGAAATGTTAGGTTGTAAATAATTTCTATTATGTAATGTATTAATGGAAAAGATATAGATAGCATAGAAATGACAATCGATTTTAAAGATTGATATAAGCGTGACTGTAGTCGGGCATGCCTTTTTGTTAATAGTCAATATCCTTTCATAGCAGGGCGCCAATTATAGCTTTTTGTTATGATTGCCGATACCGCTGCGCCAAAAATGCAGCGGTAGTCGCGTATTTTTTCATAGTAGAATCTGACATACGCTTATTGTGTCGTACCAAAAGTCGCCTGTGAATATAGGTCTCAGCGAGTATTATCGTGTATTAATGAATCAAGGATGACGCGAATTTGTGCGGCATGTCCACGACTGATAAAAAAGCCCTTGCCATCGTTTACATAGTGTGTAATAACGCTCATGGGTAAAACGAGGTACAGTTCTGTATATGAATGGCATTTTCAGTAAAGAAGACTTAAGTACAACCTTTAGTGTTGCATGCTGCTTCTCTGCCGATCCTTATCTTAGTGCCTCAAGCAGTAACGACTTTGGTTTGTCTGTATAACGCCTTTTTGGCGGTTTAAACAATTAAAGGAAATATTTGAAATGGCAAAGATTAAAGGTCAGGTTAAGTGGTTCAACGAGTCTAAAGGCTTTGGTTTCATCACTCCTGCTGACGGCAGCAAAGATGTATTCGTACACTTCTCTGCAATTCAAGGCAACGGCTTCAAAACTCTGGCTGAAGGCCAGAACGTAGAATTCGAAATTCAGGATGGCCAGAAAGGTCCTTCTGCAGTAAACGTCACTGCGCTGTAAGTTTACAGCTCTGTTGCAAAACCCGCCATGGTGCGGGTTTTTTGTTGTCTGCATTTTATCTGCACCCGTGATACTTTTATCTACACCCGTCATGCAATGAAGACGTTTTTAATGAGGAAAATGTGCCGATGAGTTATCAGTGTCCGCTATGCCAGTTACCTCTGGAGCGACACCCGCGGCAATGGACGTGTGGTAAACATAGCTTTGACTGTGCAAAAGAAGGGTACGTTAACCTGTTGCCAGTACAGTTTAAGCGATCAAAACAGCCTGGCGACAGTGCTGAAATGATGCAGGCGCGGCGCTGCTTTCTAGAGGCCGGTCACTACCAACCGCTACGTGACGCCGTTGCGCAGCACGTAGATCGTATTACGGCGGATGACGCTGCGGCGCTGCTGGATATCGGCTGTGGCGAAGGGTATTACACTGCCGAGCTGGCCCACCGTCTCACATCGCGCAGAACGATGACGATATACGGGCTGGATGTTTCCAAAGCGGCGATTCAGCGTGCGGCAAAGCGGTATGACAACGTTGAATTTTGCGTGGCTTCCAGCCAGCGGTTACCTTTCCAGAATCAATCCCTTGATGCTGTGGTAAAGATCTATGCGCCGTGTAATGACGCGGAATTACAGCGCACGGTTAAGGTTGGCGGTTGGGTGGTGACGGTATCTCCGGGGCCACGGCATCTTTATCAACTGAAAGCAGAAGTCTACGATGAGGTGTTATTACATCCGAGCAAAGATGAAGTGTTCGCAGGCTTTCAGCTTATGGATCAGCAAACGCTCGCGTATCCGATGCAGCTATCCGGGAGTGAGGCTGCCGCATTATTGCAAATGACGCCCTTTGCCTGGCGGGCAACGCCAGACGTCAGCGAGCGGCTGCAGGCGGCCACCGCGTTTAGTTGTGAAACAGACTTTATTGTCCGCTTGCATCAGCGTGTTGATAGCGACGCGGTAGTTGCGTAATCGAGAAGAATAAAAACGGGCAGCGCGATAGTCGGTCTGCCCGTTGATCTGAAGCATGACGGGTATATCAGGCGGCGTAGCCGAGGTGTTCGTACAGGATATTGCAGCCGATACCAATCAGAACCAGCCCGCCCATCACTTCTGCTTTTTTACCGAGAATCGGGCCGATATAGCGGCCAATCATCATTCCGAGCGTCACCATAATCATGGTGGCGCAGCCTATCACCATCGCAGTATGGAAAATATTGACCTGAAGGAAGGCCAGACCGACGCCGATTGCCATGGCATCCAGGCTGGTGGCGACGGCAGTACAGATCAGTAGCGCCAGACTATGATTTTTGACTTTTTCGCAGCGGCAGTCCGAAGAACCTTTGAGGCCTTCAACAATCATGCGGCCACCCAGAATCAGTAACAGCGTAAAGGCAACCCAGTGATCCCATTCGAGAATATATTGGCTGGCAAAAAAACCGAGTGCCCAGCCGATGAGCGGAGTGATAGCTTCGATAACACCAAAAATGAGGCCAGTACGAATGGCATCGCGGAAACGGGGATTATGCAGGACGGCACCTTTACCGATTGACGCGGCGAAGGCATCCATTGACATACCCAATGCTAGGATAAGTGTTGCTGACATGTTCATTTTAAGTAGCCTCGGCTGGACGATTAACCATATACACGCAGATCATCCCCAACCCGAATGATGATGCCACGTGTCTATGGTCTCGCCTGCCAATCACGCTTGGCCGCCCGCACCACGTTTATGCTCCGATAATATGGAGATAGAACGAGTATGTTGATACGAGCATTTCTGACGAGTGATTATGAATAATGACTAATCAGAAATCGGCTACTCCCCAATGACGGCGCAACCTTACCATATTATTTATGGTGCAAACAACACTAAAAGTTTTAAGTGTTAATAATGCAATTGATAATTATTTTCATTTGAACATTGGCAATGAAGGGCCGTATAAAATAACGCCAGAGTGATTGTGGTTAAAATACCATCTAAACATGAGGTGTATAGTCAACGTTATTTTAAATAATTTAAACGTAAGCTTACCTCATTGATTTTCAATCATAAATTTATATATTCTCTCTAAATCGTCGAGCTGTGCAACCTGTATCAATAAACGACGCTTCTCAAGTTCGATAACTAATACGCCATCCTCAGATAAATTCATATTTTTAATTCTGATATAAGGAATGAATATATTCGCATAAAAGAACCCGGTTGATTTAAAAACCAGTTTGGGACGGCGAATATAAGCCAGATAGCACGCCATGAAGGCCAGCGAAATCAAAAGATAGGTGGTGATAATGGCACCATTGCTCATCACATTCTGATAAATAAGAATGCCGACTAAGCCGATAAAAATCAGCGTATCGAGTCGATTCATCCGCTTTAAGGGGACGAGGATCTGTGTTTTCCCTTTGAGTTTATCCATGATGAACTCATCGTAGATGGCATAAACCAGTGCTAATGCAATCAACACCACTAGCGTGATATCCGTCATCGTCATCCGTATTATCCTTGCCCGTTAACTATTTGTGTCCGTGAATAAAAATGGCTGGGCGTATTGGCACCCAGCCACTGAACATTACACGCCGAGCAGGCCGATCCAGTACCCGAAGATACCAATGGCGAAGAAGCCCATGATAAGCCACAGCGCGTTGACCTTGCGCCGTAACAGCCACATACAGCCGAACGTCAGCAGTAGGGGAACAAGTCCCGGCATGAGCTGGTCAAGGATGGATTGAACGGTGGTCACTGTGGTTTCCCCGTTCTGATTCGTCACTGTCGACACCACCATCGGGATGTTGACGTGAGTCCATTTATTGACTAATGCCCCCATGACGAACAAGCCGAGAATAGAGGCGGCCTCCGTCATTTTTTGCAGGAAACCACCGCCCATATCGCTGACGATATCTATCCCTTTGCGGTAGCCGTAGGCGACGCCATAGTAACGCACCAGCAGGCGAACCAGGTTAAACAGGACGAAGAAGAGAATCGGCCCCAACAGGCTGCCGCTCATGGCAATCCCTGCGCCGAGCGCAGCGAATACCGGACGTGCAGTGCCCCAGAATATCGGGTCGCCGACGCCAGCCAGTGGCCCCATCAGCCCGACTTTCAGACCGTTTATTGCCGCGTCATCGATAGGAGCACCGTTCGCACGTTGCTCTTCCATCGCCATGGTTACGCCGAGTATCGGCGCGGCAACAAAAGGCTGCGTATTGAAGAACTCCAAATGGCGTTTGATTGCCTGTTTACGCTCTTCCGAATTTTCAGGATAAAGACGGCGAATCACCGGCACCATGGAAAAACAGAAGCCGAGCGCCTGCATACGTTCAAAGTTCCAGGAACCTTGAAACAGGTTGGAACGGATAAAGACCGCGCGGATGTCGCTGTCAGTGAGTTTTTTGACATTCGTATTTTCGACCATTTTTCTCACTCCTGTTAATCCAGTTCGTTATCAAGGTTGTTATTGCCTGATGAAACCGGCTGGCCTTGAATCTTGTTATATTTCGGGCTGAGCTGGATATACAGCACCGCCATCACAATACCAATTACGCCCAGCGCCACCAGGTTAAACTGGGTGAACGCGGCGGTAACGAAGCCAAGATAGAAGAACGGCATCAAGTAGCCCGCGCGCATCATGTTGATGACCATCGCGTAGCCGACAACAACAATCATGCCCCCGGCGATATTCAGGCCGTTGGTCACCACTTCCGGGATGGAGTTCAACAGCGCGTGAACGGCGTCGGTACCAACGGAAACAGCAACGATTACCGCAGGAATCGCGATACGCATAGCCTGTAGCAGTAGGGCAGAAACGTGAATCCAACTGATAGCCGTTAGATTACCTCGCTCTGCCGCGCTGTCTGCCGCATGCTGGAACGCAACGGTGATGGTACGAACAATGATGGTTAATACTTGCCCAGCGGCAGCGAGCGGAATGGCTAAAGCAATCCCTGCGCCGATCCCCTGACCGCCGGCAATGACCAGAATGGTTGAGATAATGGACGCCAGCGCCGCATCTGGCGCTACGGCCGCACCGATGTTCATCCAGCCTAACGCGATCATTTCCAGCGTACCGCCGATAATGATCCCCGTTTTTAAATCACCTAACACTGCACCAATCAGCGTACAGGCGACGAGTGGACGGTGGAACTGGAATTCATCAAGAATCGAACCCATCCCCGAAACACACGCGACGAGAAATATCAGCACAATTTGAAGTGTGGTAATCTCCATCGTACTTCTCCTATAAAATGTGTCTGAGTAAAAATAAATCGCCATCCCCGTTGATTTCCTATGCCGACATAAAGCTTCTCAATATCGACATAAATGCATATCTTGAAAATCGTCAGGTCTATAAAGCTATTATTGATGGTGACATTAGCGTTAATAACCGTCGTAGCACGATAGGTATCAACGCGGCATTTTGTTAATTAAGTCCATCATTTTAATTCGGGAATCGGTTGATACTTTCCGAACCTCCAATTCAATACCGCGTTTATCTAATTCACGGAACGCCGCAATGTCCTTCTCATCGATAGAGACGGCATTATTGACCTGCGTTTTCCCCTGCTTGAATGCCATCCCGCCAATATTGACCGAGGTGATATTTACGCCATTTTCGATCAGCGTTAATACATCCGTCGGATTGGTGAACAGCAGCATCACGCGGTCGGCGGCATACTTCGGATTGTCATAAACACGAACGGCTTTTGCCACATCCACCACGTGCGCGGTAACGCCCGGTGGCGCAACCTGAGTCAGCAACGTTTTACGCACGTGATCGGCGGCGACTTCATCGCTGACAACAATAATGCGCGAAACATTGGTTTCTTTCGTCCAGCGGGTGGCGACCTGACCATGAATCAGGCGGTCGTCGATACGAGCCAGTCCAATCTTCATGTGTTCGCCGGGTCCTGCCGGTGTGGGTACAGCGTTGGCTTTTGGTGTTGGTGGAGGAGAAGGGGGCGCGACGTTGGATTTTTCCTGATGTTTCAGGGCTTTTACACCATCTCTGCCGGTTTCCAGCGCGATAGAAACCAGATCGGAGAAGGACGGATTATCATCCCGGGCCATAAAGGTTTCTGCTAGCATGGGAATATTCACGCCGGCGATAACATCATGGTTTTCTTTGTTGGTGACGAGGCGGCTGGCCGCGTTGAATGGGCTGCCGCCCCAGGTATCAACGAGAAACAGCACGCCTTGTGATGTGTCTAACTGCGTGAGTTTTTCCTGATATTTTTCTATCAATGTTTCGGCGTTTTCTCCAGGAACGAAATCAATCCAGGCGACATTACTTTGCTCGCCAAGAATCATTTCTGCTGTCTTTAACAGCGGTCCCGCAGTGGCGCCGTGAGTGCATAACATGATTGCAATACTCACTTGCTACCTCCTCACGTTCACGATCAAAAAAGAGTCAATGTGTCAGGAAACCGGGTTCGCGTTCACGAGCTGAACGTTAACCGTCGCGGTATTAGTATGGCTGCAAGAAAAAATTTTACCGTGGATTCATGACATTCACTGTGTTCCTCCAGGTTGTCAGGCGAGAAATCGTGACTGACAGATTTATTTTACTTATCGAAAAAATAAATAGTGTGATGATGCTCTAATGCTGACCAGTTAAACCACGGGTTAAAAGGGCGCTGAATGGGAAGATTTAGACGCATTATCAATGCGAAGTCGGCCGTAAGAAATTCTTTGTGAAAATTGGTAACAACCTGTTAGAGTAAACATCCCTTAAATTGCTTAGGAGCACCGGGCATCAGCCCTTCCCATGGACTGTCACCGACAAAACGTTCTTTGTTTTCCCGCTAATGCTGGCGGTTTTCTGTACTCAGCTGGTCACTCAGACCACATTCAGAATCTCTCTGATTCACACCAACTCTTTTTATTACCATTCAATGCGGCTCATGCATTGATGTCATCTGCTCGTTCATTTTCTGGAGTCTGACATGGAATTTTTGCTAGATCCTTCAATCTGGGCAGGCTTATTGACACTGGTGGTACTGGAAATTGTTCTGGGTATCGACAACTTGGTGTTTATCGCCATTTTGGCGGATAAGTTACCCCCCAAACAGCGAGATAAAGCCCGCATTATCGGTTTAAGCCTGGCGCTGCTAATGCGTCTGGGGCTGTTGTCTTTGATTTCCTGGATGGTCACCCTGACGCGTCCACTGTTTAGCTTTGGCGATTTCAGCTTCTCGGGCCGTGACCTGATTTTGCTGTTCGGTGGCGTGTTCCTCTTGTTCAAAGCGACGATGGAGCTGCATGAACGGCTAGAAAATAAAACGCACGACGGCAATGGCAATCGCGCCCATGCGAGCTTCTGGGCCGTTGTGGCACAGATCGTCGTGCTGGATGCCGTGTTCTCGCTGGATGCCGTGATTACTGCGGTGGGCATGGTGGATAACCTGGGGATCATGATGACGGCGGTGATCATTGCGATGGGCGTCATGCTGATTGCTTCTAAACCGTTGACCCGATTCGTCAATGAGCATCCAACGGTGGTTGTCCTGTGTCTCAGTTTCTTGCTGATGATTGGTTTGAGCCTGATGGCGGAAGGTCTTGGCTTCCACATTCCGAAAGGTTATCTGTACGCGGCGATTGGCTTCTCTATCCTGATCGAGCTGTTTAACCAAATTGCCCGTCATAACTTTATGAAGCATCAGTCACACCGTCCTTTGCGTGAACGTACCGCAGAGGCTATTTTGCGCCTGATGGGCTCACGGAAAAATACGGACGATGTGGATGCGGATGAACCGCAGAAGAAACTCACTACAGAGGAGTTTGCCGAGGAAGAGCGCAATATGATCAGCGGTGTGCTGACATTAGCCTCGCGTTCGCTGCGCAGCGTGATGACGCCGCGTACTGAAATTTCCTGGGTGGATAGCGCAAGTTCTGTCGAACAGATCCGTATGCAATTGCTGGATACGCCTCACAGCCTGTTCCCAATCTGTCGTGGCTCGCTGGATGAGCTTATCGGCGTCGTCCGCGCCAAGGATCTGCTGGTGGCGCTGGAAACGCAGACTGATGTGGAAAGCTTTGCTGCGGCTAACCCGCCAATCGTCGTGCCGGAAACGCTGGATGTGATTAACCTGCTGCCCGTTCTGCGTCGTGCGAAAGGTAGCCTGGTCATCATCGCCAACGAATTTGGCGTGGTGCAAGGGTTGGTTACGCCGCTGGACGTGCTGGAAGCGATTGCGGGTGAGTTCCCGGATGAAGACGAAACGCTGGATATCATCCCTGACGGCGAAGGCTGGTTGGTGAAAGGCGGAACGGATCTACACGCCTTGCAACAAGTAGTGGATAGCAGCGAGCTGGTTGATCCGAAGGAAGAGTATGCATCACTGGCAGGAATGCTGTTAGCGCATAGTGATGAGTTCCCGAAAGTCGGTGCCATCATTGAGTTGTACCACCTGCGCTTCCACATCATCGACGTGTCCGAATACCGTATTGAACTGGTGCGTGTAGAACGCATCATCGATCGGGAAGAGGATGAAGATGCGTAAACCGTTCTGCGTAAGTAGATGACAAAATGAAGCCCCGCCAATTGGCGGGGCTTTTTAATCGGTGGAAATAAAAACAGAAGTGGGGTGCGGGCTAATCACACGGCTTTTTAATCACACTGTACTTTAATCACACTGTACTTTAATCGCCAGTCCGCCCCGTGAGGTTTCACGGTATTTAGCGTTCATGTCTTTACCTGTTTCGTACATGGTTTCAATCACCTTATCCAGCGAGACGCGTGCTTCGCTGGTGCGGCGGGTTGCCATGCGGGCGGCGTTAATCGCCTTAACGGAAGCAATCGCGTTACGTTCGATGCACGGAACCTGTACTTGGCCAGCGACCGGATCGCAGGTTAAACCCAGATTGTGTTCCATGCCGATCTCGGCGGCGACGCAAACCTGTTCCGGGCTCGCACCCATCAGCTCTGCCAGTCCAGCGGCGGCCATGGAGCAGGCGACGCCCACTTCGCCCTGACAGCCTACCTCAGCACCGGAGATGGAGGCGTTCATTTTGTACAGAATGCCTACCGCGCCTGCTGCGAGGAAATAACGAATATAAATGGTCGGGCTAACCGGCTCGATGAAGTGGTCGTAATAAGCGAGGACAGCAGGGACGATGCCGCACGCGCCGTTCGTTGGCGCGGTAACCACACGGCCACCTGCGGCGTTTTCTTCATTCACCGCCAGCGCGAACATATTGACCCAGTCCACCACGTTCATCGGATCGTTGGACAGCTTATCGGAAGACACCAGCATACGGCGTAGCGCAGAGGCACGACGTGGCACGCGCAACGGTCCGGGTAAAACACCTTCGGTGTTCATGCCGCGATCGATACAGGCACGCATCGTCTGCCAGATATCGGCAAAGTAGGCGTCAATGTCCTGACGGCTGTGCAGCGCCAGCTCGTTACGCATCACCATCCCAGAAAGCGACAGGCCACTTTGTTTGCAGTGATCCAGCATCTCTTTGGCGGAATTGAACGTATAGGGAACGGATACATCCGTGGCGCTGTCTTTGCCAAAATTCTCTGCATCGACAATGAAGCCGCCGCCGATGGAGTAATAGGTTTTGCTATAAATTTCTTTATTGCCGGCAAAGGCGGTGATGGTCATGCCGTTTTCGTGCAGCGGCAGATTTTCACTGCGGAAAACCATGCCACCTTCGCGTGGGAAATCTACCTCGTGTTGCCCGTTAGCCAGCAGCAGGCGTTCGCGTTGCTCAACATCGCGGATGAAACCGGGAATGGCATCAATATCAACGGTATCCGGCATGTTGCCCGCCAGTCCCATAATGATAGCGATATCCGTATGGTGGCCTTTACCCGTCAGAGACAGCGAGCCATACACATCGACGGCAATGCGCGTGGTGGCGGTCAGTCGATCCTGGGTGATCAATTCATCGACAAATTGCTTACCGGCTTTCATCGGTCCAACCGTATGAGAGCTAGAGGGGCCAATACCGATCTTAAACATGTCGAAAACGCTTATCACGCGAAACTCCTCAAAGACTCAGGGTCGTACCCACTCTTTGTTATCCGGTCGCCTACATCCGGTTCCTTCATCATAATCAGATAGTTATGCTGCAAATTATCTGATGATTTCGGTTCCAGCGAGACATGACCTGAATTTTAGTGGATATATACCCAAAGATTAGAATAAAACTCGTCAAATCGCGCTATTGTAGTGTGGAATATGTTGTGTGGCTTTCTTTTTCGCATGAAATAAACTTATGTCATCACATAATTTAACTTATCCTAAATGTGAATTAAGTAATTGTAATTTATACAATTGATTGCTTTTTGATCGCAAAGGCCGCTTTTTAAATAAGGATATTTGGCGAGGGAAAAGAAGTGGTGAGCCAAAAGCCGCTGAACGCGGCATTGAGCTTAGGGCCTGTCAGAAATCTGTAAGGCGAGCTGGTGGATGATGGCGGCGGTTAGCCCCCAGACAAACTGCTGCTGATACCAGGAAAGATAAACCCGATGACGCTGCTGCTTGCGCTCAATATCCAGTGGGTAATAGCGTGTCAACGCGAAGGCCTCATCCAGCGGCATTTCAAACAGTTCAGCGACTTCGTCTTCATTGGGATAAAAGCGCGTCTGTGGGGCGATCAGCCCGACAACCGGTGTGACCTGAAATCCACTGACGCTGTCCAGCGGCGGTAATACGCCCAGCACCTGGACGTTTTCCGGTGGGATAGCCACTTCTTCCTGCGCTTCACGCAGCGCCGTTTCGATGATGGAACGATCTTCTTTATCCGCCGCTCCGCCAGGGAACGCCACTTGTCCTGCATGCTTACGCAGTTCGGCAGAACGTCGGGTCAATAACAGCGTGGGTGTAGGGTGACAAATAATTGGCACCAGAACCGCAGCCTGACGCTGCTGGTGCACAGGCCGCAGCGATGGCGGAAGCTGTAACTGAAAGCGCGTAATAAAGTCGTTCAGTACAAAAGCCGTTGGCGGTAAGGCGATCTCACTCATTTATTCGGTACCTGAATTGTCTGGGATCCATCCAGCAGGGGAAGGATGCGACCCACTTTATCAAATGTTTCCTGATATTCAGCCTGTTCCTGACTGTCGGCGACGATGCCGCCGCCCGCCCAGCAGTAAATTCTGCCGCGTTCGGTGAGTAACGTCCTGATGGTGATATTAGTATCCATAGTGCCGCACAGACTGATGTAACCGATGCTGCCGCAGTAGGCATTGCGGCGCTGAGGTTCCAGTTCTTCAATAATCTGCATCGCGCGGATTTTGGGTGCGCCAGTAATCGAACCGCCGGGGAAACAGGCGCGTAGCAGCGTGGTTGCAGGGCAATCTTCCGGGAGCTGTGCTTCAATCGTGCTGACCAGATGGTGCACGGCGGGGAAAGGTTCGACGACGAACAACTCCGGCACGCGGACGCTGCCCGGGACCGCGACGCGACCGATGTCGTTACGCAGAAGATCGACAATCATCAGATTTTCTGAGCGATCTTTCTCCGAATTAGCGAGCCGCACCGCCTGTTGTTTATCAGCCTCTGGGTTTGCGAGGCGTGGCAGAGTGCCTTTAATCGGGCGCGTTTGAATGCGGTGATTTTCCAGCCAGAGAAAACGTTCCGGCGATACACTGATGACGGTATTTTCTGGCAGACGCATGAAGGCGGAAAAGGGCGCCTTATTGCCTGCTGACAATCGTAAAAATGCCTGCCATTCATCACCAGCGTAAGCCGCAGAAAAGCGCTGTGCCAGATTGACCTGATAGCAATCGCCCGCCAGAAGGTAGTCCTGTATTTTGCGGAATTTTTCGCCATATGCGTTGCGTGACATGTTCGGTTGCCAATTGCTGGTGAGGCTGAAATCGGCTTTCGGGGTATCAACGGGCGGAGTCGCTAGCCCGTCGAGCCTCGCCTGAAGGGAATGATGTACGATCAGCGTTAACGTCTGCCGATGATGATCGGCAACCAGCGCCCAGTCGTAGAGACCCACCGCCATATCCGGCAAATCGATATCTTGCTCGGCCTGTGCGGGCAACGTTTCAATCTGACGTCCCAAATCGTATCCGAACAGGCCAAGTGCGCCCCCCTGAAAAGGGAAATCAGGATGTGTGTCCGTGGACAACGCGAGTGAATCAAGCTGCGCTTGCAGTAGATCAAAGGGATCGCCGTTTACGATGTTCGTGACACCGTCACGCATGATTTCCGTTTTGCCTCCGCGTGTGCAAAGTGTGACTCGCGGATCAGCGACCATAATATCGAAGCGATTATGCGGATGATCGGCAAACCCAGAATGCAGCAACATCGCCCACGGCTGTTGGGAAAAGGGCGCAAAGCGATCGAGCAGCACGGTCGGATAGTAAGGCAGCGCGTGATAAATAGCGGCGGAACCTGTCGCAGCGGTCGAATCGCTGGTGTCGGTTACGTGAGTCGTATTGGCGGCAATCATGTTTTTCGTGTTGTGTCTACAGTATGGCTATGTTGATAGCGCGTCGATTTTCCTGCCCATAGCGTACCACAAAGCAGAAATACTGGTGTATGCCGACGCGGGCATGCGATGATACGTCCAAATTTACCAACCAGGAAGTTATCATGATTGCAGGTATGCCCGCACTGACGCACAAGCAGCAGCAAGATGCTGTAGAGCGTATTCAGGAACTCATGTCTGAGGGGATGAGCAGCGGCCAGGCGATAGCACTGGTTGCTGCGGAGATCCGCCAGAATCATCAAGGTGACACCGTCGCGATGATGTTTGACGAAGAGGATGACGCATTTAATGACAGTAATGACAGCGACGAAGAGCACGATTTTGACGATGGGGAAGAAGAGGAAGAGCAGTAACCACCTTTCTTCCTCTATACCCGTCATACTTCAAGTTGCATGTGCGTTNNTCGGGATTCCCTCGCTTGCCGCCTTCCTGAAACTCGAATTATTTAGGGTATAAAAGTGGTGATAGCTTATATTGCCGCAATCGCTTTGATTTCGACTTTGAATTTCGGGTGCATCAATTTAGCCTGCACGGTGCAGCGTACAGGTGCGCTGCCCGCCACGACCCAGGCATCCCACGCGGCGTTCATCGCAGCAAAATCATCCGCATCAACGAGAAAAATCGTCACGTCCAACAGTTTGCTCTTATCCGTTCCCGCCTGTTGCAGAATCGCATCTAACGCGGCCAGCGCGTTTTCCGTTTGCGCCTGTGCGTCATCATCCAGATTTTCCGGCACGCTGGTGTAATAGAGCGTGTTGTTGTGGATGACGGCGTCTGACCAGCGGGCTTCAGGATTAATTCGTGTGATCGCCATGAGGTGGGGTTTCTCCATTGTGGTGATAACTAAAAATTGTGGGGATAGTTAAAATAGTGACATCAATCAATACCAGCCGCCAAGCCTAACACAGCAGGTTGCGGCACGCTTTCCTGATTTAAGGTGGTAGCGTCGGGTGACTCTTGGCATAATCAGCGCGATATTTTGCCACGACCTGAAACGGTTAGCGGCTTACAGAGACAGCATTCCCTTCAACAAGAGAGCAGGCGTGACGAACGATCGTGTAATTGATGATTTTGCTAATGACGGCGTGCTGGCCAAAGCGATCACTGGCTTCAAACCGCGTGAACCACAGCGGCAGATGGCGCAGGCCGTCATGCGGGCCATCGCCGATAAAACAGCGCTGGTGGTGGAAGCGGGAACCGGAACCGGTAAAACCTATGCCTACCTTGCGCCCGCCCTGCGTTCAGATAAAAAAGTCATCATTTCAACCGGTTCGAAAGCGCTACAGGATCAGCTCTATAGCCGCGATTTACCGACGATTGCGCAGGCGCTGAAGTACAAAGGCAAATTAGCGCTGCTGAAAGGTCGCTCGAATTACCTTTGTCTGGAACGGCTCGAACAGCAATCGCTGGGGGGCGGTGATTTACCCGGTGAAACGCTGAGCGAACTGGTTCGGCTGCGTGGCTGGTCGTCGGAAACGACGGAAGGCGATGTCACGACCTGTTCAGGCGTCGCGGAAGACAGCGCGATCTGGCCGTTAGTGACCAGCACCAACGATAACTGTCTGGGCAGCGACTGCCCGCACTATAAAGAGTGCTTCGTGGTGAAAGCGCGGCGCAAGGCGATGGATGCCGATATCGTGGTGGTTAACCACCATCTCTATCTGGCCGATATGGTGGTGAAGGAGAGTGGTTTTGCGGAGCTGATCCCAGAAAGCGACGTCGTCATTTTCGATGAAGCCCACCAGATTCCCGATATCGCCAGCCAATATTTCGGCCAGCAGCTTTCCAGCCGCCAACTGCTGGATCTGGCGAAAGACATCATCATTGCTTACCGCACCGAAGTGCGCGACGCCTCTCAACTGCAAAAAAGTGCCGATCGCCTGACGCAGAGTACGCAGGATTTTCGGTTGGCGCTCGGCGATCCGGGGTTTCGCGGTAATCTGCGTGATGTACTCGAACAGCCGTCGCTTCAGCGTGCGCTGGTGCTGCTGGATGATGCGCTGGAGCTGTGTTACGACGTCGCGAAACTGTCGCTCGGGCGTTCAGCGCTGCTGGATGCCGCCTTTGAGCGCGCCACGCTCTATCGCAACCGCCTGAAACGGCTGAAAGACGTGCAGTTACCGGGTTACAGCTACTGGTATGAATGTAATTCACGTCATTTCGTGTTGGCGCTGACGCCGCTGTCCGTCTCCGATCGCTTTCGTGAACTGATAAAAGAGAAGCCTGCGGCCTGGGTGTTTACCTCCGCGACCCTGTCTGTTAACGATCAACTTTTCCACTTCACCGATAGGCTGGGGCTGGATAACGCGAATACGCTCCTGTTACCCAGCCCGTTTGATTATGCCAATCAGGCGCTGCTTTGCGTCCCCCGCAATTTGCCGGAAACCAATCGTCCCGGTGCGGCGAAAAGGCTGGCGGCAATGCTGCGGCCGTTGATTGAGGCGAATCAGGGGCGCTGCTTTATGCTGTGTACCTCGCATCAGATGATGCGCGATTTGGCGGCTGAATTCCGCGCCACGTTGACGTTACCGGTGCTGTTACAGGGTGAAACTGGCAAGGCGCAATTGCTGTCGCAGTTTGTAGCGGCAGGTAATGCCTTGCTGGTGGCGACCAGCAGCTTCTGGGAAGGGGTGGATGTGCGTGGCGATACGCTCTCCTGCGTCATTATCGATAAACTGCCGTTTACCTCACCGGACGATCCGCTGCTGAAGGCGCGTATTGAAGACTGCCGCCTGCGCGGTGGTGAGCCTTTCGACGATGTGCAGGTTCCCGATGCGGTGATTACCCTGAAGCAAGGCGTGGGCCGCCTCATCCGTGATGTTGAGGATCGCGGTGTGATTGTGATTTGCGATAATCGACTGGTGATGCGTCCGTATGGTGCCGTATTCCTTAACAGCCTGCCGCCGACGCCGCGAACTCGCGATATTGGGCAGGCGATTACTTTCCTGACGCGTAACACATAATTCCCAACTGGTGATTGCCGCATGGTTTTGACCGATGGTGGGAAGGGCTGCGGCACGACAGGGGCTTATGCTATGATACGGGTTATTAAGATTTATTTATCCTGCCTGAGGTTGGCATGTCTACGCGAATTCTAGCGCTTGATACCGCAACGGAAGCCTGTTCCGTCGCACTCTGGAATGAAGGTGAAATTCATTCTCTGTTCGAAATTTGTCCCCGTGAACACACACAACGTATTCTGCCGATGGTGCAGCAGGTGCTGGCCGATAGCGGCCTGACGCTCAAGGATCTTGATGCACTGGCCTTTGGTCAGGGGCCGGGAAGTTTTACCGGCGTACGGATTGGTATTGGCATTGCCCAAGGGCTGGCGCTGGGAGCTGATTTACCGCTGCTTGGCATCTCGTCACTGGCGACGATGGCACAGGGCGCTTTCCGTCTCACGCAGGCAAAGCAGGTGCTGGCGGCCATTGATGCGCGAATGGGTGAAGTGTACTGGGGCTGCTATCAGCGTGATGCTGACGGTAGCTGGCAGGGCGAGTCCGAGGAAGCGGTCTTGAAACCTGAACAGGTGCAGGCGTTAACTGCCGCGCTGTCAGGTGAATGGGCCACGGTAGGCACCGGATGGGAAACCTATCCTGAACTGGTCAGCCATTCCTCACTGGTATTAGCGAAGGGTGACGTGCTGCTGCCTCAGGCGCAGGACATGCTGCCGTTGGCCTGTCAGCTCTGGCAGGCAGGAAAAGCGGTCAGCGTTGAAAATGCGCAACCGCGCTACCTGCGTAATGAAGTGACCTGGAAGAAATTGCCCGGACGCGAGTAGTCCGAATGCCTGTCAGGCTTGAAGTATGACGTGTATAAACAGCAACTTATTTGATGCTAAGCAGTCTAACTATCAGATATCTGAGACGGAGATTGTGTCATGGTTGTGCACATGAAAAAAATGCGTATAAATCAGAAAAAAACACGCTTCTGTATAGTGGTTGCGACAGCGCTGCTGCTTTCTGGCTGTGTCACGGTGCCGGATGCCATTAAAGGCACGTCGCCAACGCCGCAGGACGATTTGGTGCGTGTGATGAATGCGCCGCAGATTTATGTCGGTCAGGAATCACGCTTTGGCGGACGAGTGGTTAGCATCCGCAATGAAGCGAATAAAACGCGGTTGGAAATTGCCAGCATGCCGCTGGATAGCGGCGCAAAACCGCGGTTGGATATGCCGTCAGAAGGGCGCTTTATCGCCTATGTGAATCGCTTTCTGGAACCTGTCGATGTTAAAGACCAACTGGTCACCGTTGTCGGGCCAATTGTCGGCACCGAACAGGGCGCTATTGGTGATAAACCCTATCGTTATGTCGTGATCGACGCGCAAGGCTACAAACGCTGGAATGTCGTACAGCGTCTGATGGTGCCACCCGGCGGCTATGGCTATGGCCCGTGGGGATGGCGAGCAGGTTACGGCTACGGCTGGGGCTCAGGGTGGGGATTTGACGGCGGGTGGTCTGGTCCGGCGCGGATTGAGAATGTCGTGACAGAATAAGAATCTATTCAGCAGGACTATTGAGATCAGGCGACGCAGGTTGCCTGATTTTTTTTGAATAAAGAATAAATTAGTGATCGATCTCGCAACCTTAACATTGTTTGTTAGCTAACTGGTAGGCTGAGTTAAAATAATGTTAATAACAAGCCTCTGAGGGCGACGACGATGCCACTAAAAAAATATCTCGGGAGTGACGTCTTGGAAAAAATTTGGTTATCACGCTATCCGGCGGATGTGCCAGCGGAAATCGATCCGGATCGCTATTCGTCGTTGATTGACATGTTTGAAAATGGCGTGAAGCGCTATGCCGATCGGCCCGCGTTTGTCAACATGGGTGAAGTGATGACGTTTCGCAAGTTGGAAGAGCGGAGCCGAGCATTTGCGGCCTATTTGCAAAATCAGCTTAAATTGCAGAAAGGCGATCGCGTAGCATTGATGATGCCCAATTTGCTGCAATATCCCGTTGCGCTATTTGGCGTGTTGCGTGCGGGTATGGTGGTTGTCAACGTTAACCCACTGTATACGCCGCGTGAGCTGGAACATCAGCTAAAAGACAGCGGCGCCAGTACGATTGTTATCGTATCTAACTTTGCGCATACGTTGGAAAAAATTGTCCATAACACGGCAGTGAAGCACGTCATTTTGACCCGCATGGGTGACCAGCTCTCTACGGCAAAAGGCACGTTAGTTAACTTTGTGGTGAAATACATTAAACGGCTGGTGCCCAAATACCATCTGCCGGATGCGATATCATTTCGTCGTGTTTTGCAGGAAGGGCGCCGCCAGCAGTATATTCGTCCCGATATGATCAACTCCGATTTGGCATTTCTGCAATATACCGGCGGTACCACGGGCGTCGCTAAAGGCGCCATGCTCACACACCGCAATATGTTGGCGAATCTTGAGCAGTGTAAAGGCGCATACGGTGCTGTTTTGCGTGAAGGAACTGAACTGGTAGTGACCGCACTCCCGCTGTATCACATCTATGCGCTGATGGTGAATGGGCTGCTGTTCTTTGAACTCGGTGGGAAGAATCTCCTGATTACTAACCCCCGCGATATTCCAGCGGTGGTGAAAGAGCTGAAACAGTATCCATTTACCGCAATCACTGGCGTGAATACGTTATTTAACGCGTTGCTCAACAATAAAGAATTCCACGAATTGGATTTTTCGGCACTGCGGCTGTCCGCGGGAGGCGGCGCGTCAGTACAGCAGTCGGTGGCCGAGCGCTGGGAAAAATTGACCGGTAAACATCTGCTCGAAGGCTACGGGTTGACAGAGAGTTCTCCGGTCGTATCGGGCAACCCGTACGATCTGAAGCATTACAGCGGCAGTATTGGGCTACCGATGCCATCAACGGATGTCAGAATCATTGATGATAATGGTAACGACGCAGGTCCGGGGGAATCCGGTGAGCTGTGGGTGCGTGGGCCGCAGGTGATGTTAGGGTACTGGCAGCAGCCTGCCGCTACGGATGAAGTGTTAAAAGATGGCTGGCTGGCAACGGGTGATATTGTCACGTCCGATGATGAGGGATTCCTGCGAGTCATCGACCGTAAGAAAGACATGATTCTGGTTTCCGGCTTTAACGTCTATCCGACCGAAATTGAAGATGTGATCAGCCGTCATCCCAACGTGTCTGAATCCGCGGTGGTTGGGGTGGAGAATGAGGTCTCCGGTGAAGCAGTCAAAGCCTTTGTCGTCAGACGCGACAACGCGTTAACGAAAGAGGAACTCATTACTCACTGCCGACGTAACCTTACTGGCTACAAAGTGCCTAAAGAGATCGAATTCTGCGACGATTTGCCGAAATCTAACGTGGGGAAAATTCTGCGGCGCGAGTTACGCGGTGAGAAAACGGCAAAGAAAGATGCTGCCGCCTGACGATTTTCTACGAAAAACGACTGCCAGAGAGAGGCAGGACGCGATATGATGTTTTCACGCCGGTTCATCCGGCGTTCTTTTTTACGGCGATACGGATTTGACCCAGAACCGTAAAGTAAAAACAACCAAGAGAATGACGTTTTGAATTATCAGTTGATCACTTCCGACATTGGGTTACAACAGGTTTGCACCCAGGCGCGACGCTTTCCGCAGGTGGCATTGGACACGGAGTTCGTCAGAACCCGCACGTATTATCCGCAATTAGGGTTGATTCAATTGTATGACGGCGAACAGCTTTCACTCATCGACCCGCTAACGATTACCGACTGGGCACCCTTTCAGGCGTTACTGCGTGACGAACAGGTCACTAAATTCCTGCATGCGAGCAGTGAAGATCTGGAGGTGTTTCTCAATGCGTTTGGAACACTGCCTACGCCTTTCATCGATACACAGATTCTGGCCGCATTTTTAGGTAAGCCGCTTTCGTATGGTTTTGCTGCGCTAGTGGCCGACTACATGGGCGTGACGCTGGATAAAAGTGAGTCGAGAACGGACTGGCTTGCACGTCCGCTGAGCGAAAAACAGTGTGATTACGCTGCTGCCGATGTGTTCTATTTGTTGCCGATGGCCATTCAACTGGTGGCTGATACGCAAGCAGCAGGGTGGATGAACGCGGCGCTGGATGAATGTCTCCTGCTGTGTCAGCGTAAACAGGATATCCTGGCACCTGCGCTGGCCTATCGCGAATTTGGCAACGCCTGGCAACTGCGTGGCCGGAATCTGGCTTGCCTTCAGCGTCTGGCCGAGTGGCGTTTGCGTAAAGCTCGTGAGCGAGACAGCGCGGTGAATTTTGTCGTTCGTGAAGAGAATCTGTTGCAGGTGGCGCGTTGTCTGCCGACGTCGCTGGGTGAACTGAGTTCGCTGGGGCTGAGCGGCCCTGAAATCCGCTACCACGGCAAAACGCTGCTGGACTGTGTTGCACAGACGGACGGTATTGCTGATGCGGATTGCCCACCGCCGGTGAATAATTTGATCGACTATCCCAGCTATAAAAAAGTGTTTAAAGATATTAAAGCACTGGTGCAGCGTGTGAGCGAACAGAGTGGATTATCCGCCGAGCTATTGGCCTCACGTCGCCAAATTAATCGTCTGCTGAATTGGCACTGGAAATTAAGCGGGCAAGATACGGGAATGCCGGAAATGTTGTCTGGCTGGCGCGGCCAGTTATATGGTGATGAACTGCGTGAAATTGTGCAAGATTATTAATCATCGGTAAATACGTCTTATCAATACGCCTTATTTGCTGTGATGAAGCAATCATGAGAAAAGCAGCAAATAGGGTGATAAGAATACGGTGAAAAAATACAACAAGAAACAAAATACTGGCTGAATATACAGTTTGTTGCGAAATGAAATGCACTTAATTTGATGTAAGACGGGAATAGATATCCCCTGCGTAAAAGCAGGGGATACTACAGCAGAAAAATCATTTAGGCGTTTCTTCCGCTTCCGGTAAGGTAACGTTCAACTCAAGCACGGAAATATCATCTCCTTTTTGCTCAAGCTGAACGGTCACCATCTCAGGATCAATCTGTACATATCGACAGATAACCTCAAGAATATCTCGCTTTAATTGCGGCAGATAATGGGGTTCGCTATCTCCCCGGCGTCGCTCCGCGACAATAATTTGCAGCCGTTCCTTGGCAATATTGGCTGTCGTTTTTTTGCGGGACAGAAAGAAGTCCAGTAAAGCCATAATTTATCCCCCAAAAAGTCGTTTAAGGAAACCCTTCTTCTCTTCTTCAACAAAACGGAAAGGACGCTCTTCGCCAAGCAGACGTTCAACGGTGTCTGCGTAAGCCTTACCAGCATCGGCTTCAGTATCGAGAATCACGGGTTCACCTTGGTTAGAAGCACGGAGTACGGATTGGTCTTCTGGAATTACGCCAACCAGCGGGATCCGCAGGATATCAAGAACGTCTTCCATACTCAGCATATCGCCACGGCTCACCCGACCTGGGTTGTAGCGCGTCAATAGCAAATGCTCTTTGATTGGATCTTCAGAACGCTCGGCACGACGTGATTTAGAAGACAGAATACCCAGAATACGGTCGGAGTCGCGAACAGAAGAGACTTCCGGGTTGGTGGTGATAATCGCTTCATCTGCGAAATAGAGTGCCATCAACGCACCGGTTTCAATCCCCGCGGGTGAATCACACACGATAAAATCGAATTCCATCTCACCCAGATCGTTGAGCACTTTCTCTACGCCTTCATGCGTTAACGCATCTTTATCACGTGTTTGTGATGCTGGCAGAATGTAGAGATTATCGGTTCTCTTATCTTTGATCAGTGCCTGATTCAGCGTGGCATCACCTTGAATAACATTGACAAAGTCATACACTACGCGACGCTCGCATCCCATGATCAGGTCGAGGTTACGCAGACCAATGTCAAAATCGATGACAACCGTTTTTTTTCCTTTCTGGGCTAAACCGGTAGCAATGGCTGCGCTTGATGTGGTCTTGCCAACGCCCCCTTTACCCGATGTAACAACAATGATGCGTGCCATAAATGTTTCCTTGGGAGATTCTAGTCTAGAGGTTTTATCGTTAAAACATTGTCCAGCTGGTTCAGATTAATCCGTGCTGGCTGCCCAAAATACGGTTCAGGAATTTGGTCGCTTAGCCAGTAACGGCCAGCAATTGAGACCAGTTCTGCGGCCAGATGCGTACAGAATATCTGGCTATGAACATCGCCAGAAACGCCTGCGAGGGCTCGGCCGCGCATCATGCCATAAATATGAATATTGCCATCGGCAATCACCTCAGCACCCGCGCTCACGCTGCTTATGACGATTAAGTCACAGTTCCGAGCGTAAATTTGTTGGCCGGATCGAACGGGGGTGTTGATGACTTTCGTTTTCACTGCGGCAGGAACGGCGGCGACGGGCTCGACGACCCGGCGTTGTACTTTACCTTCGCTCAGAAGGGGAAGCCCTGCCTGCACAATAGTTTTCTTTAATACGTCGTCGGTGCATCCGCTGACGCCAACGACATGCAGGCCGGTTGATGAAATCGCCTGCTGTAATTTTATCCAGTCGGTTTCCGCTGTTAATGCAGCAACATTAATGACAACGGGGGCATTTTTCAGGAAAGCAGGCGCTTGCTCTATTTTTTCCTGTAGTGCCTGGTAAATTACCTCGGGTTGGGAATCATGCAAATGAACAACCGATAAGGTAAAGCTGCTGCCTTTTAGCTCTATTGGCGTTTGTGACATCTATCCTGACTCAGTTTCAGCATCTTTTAATCCCTAGAGTAACATTTAAGGCATGATATTCCAGAGCGCTGTAAGCATGTTATAGTCACAATTATATACAGGCAAGATGGCATTCCCATCAAATAGAGTAAAAAAAATGTTTTGTGTGATCTATCGAAGTGCTAAACGCGATCAGACCTATCTTTATGTTGAAAAAAAAGACGATTTCTCACGCGTGCCAGAAGAATTAATGAGAAGTTTTGGCACGCCGCACTTGTCCATGCTCTTACCGCTGGATGGGCGTAAAAAACTGGCGAATGCCGATATAGAAAAAGTGAAATTTGCGCTACAGGAGCAGGGTTTTTATCTGCAAGTTCCTCCACCGGTCGAGAGCTTATTAACCACGCCGGTATAAATGTAAAAAAATAATACCAAAGTGCATTTTCAGATAAAACCGAAAACATAATTTGGCGTGGAATATCTCAGCCATTTGCAGGATATTCCGCGCGATAAATATTCATCTTTTGAACTTTATCCCGCCACAATTTAATTGATTCGATTTTTTGATGGGATAGGACTTCGTTTCTCCCTCATCGGATCCCCTGCCTTGCTCGCCTGAAATCTATTGGGGTAACCCCCGTTACGATGATATAACGATGGTTTTGCACCATCGTGTTCTTATATAGCTGTTTTCCTTTTGGCCGTGTTCTGTGCCACGAAAGCAGCGATAATCCAACAGACAGGGCAGGAGAATACCCATGTATCAACACAGAGACTGGCAGGGCGCGCTGCTTGATTTTCCAGTAAATAAAGTCGTTTGCGTAGGAAGTAACTACTCAGAACACATCAAAGAAATGGGAAATGCGACCCCGAGCGAGCCCGTTTTATTCATCAAGCCTGAAACCGCACTGTGTGACTTACGCCAGCCCGTTGCCATTCCCAAAAATCTGGGTTCGGTTCACCACGAAGTTGAGCTGGCTGTACTGATCGGTACGCCGTTAAAGCAGGCGAATGAAGAACGCGTCGCTCGGGCGATTGCGGGCTATGGTGTGGCACTGGATCTGACGCTGCGTGATTTGCAGTCCGACTTTAAAAAGGCGGGGCAACCGTGGGAGAAAGCCAAAGCGTTCGATGGTTCTTGCCCGATCTCCGGTTTCATTCCGGTTGCCGAGTTTGGCGATCCGCAGCAAACCGATCTGGGTGTAAAAGTGAATGATGAAGTGCGCCAGCAGGGCAACACGCGTGATATGATTACGCCGATTCTGCCGCTGATTGCTTACATGAGCCGTTTCTTTACGCTGCGCGCGGGCGATATTATTTTAACGGGTACGCCAAAAGGGGTCGGTCCGATCCTGTCTGGCGATATGCTGACGATTACGGTCAATGACCGGACGTTAAGTACGCGTATTATCTAACGCCTCTGGCTGCCCGTGTTGAAGACGGGCAGCAACATTTCCCCGCTGCGCCTGCCAGAATCACGCATCTTTATTTACAACGCTATCGATTTAACAACTAAGGTAACGGGAAGAGACATGACTGAACGCCCTTTTTGGCAGCAAAAAACGTTGTCTGAGATGTCTGACGATGAATGGGAGTCGCTGTGCGATGGCTGCGGTCAGTGCTGTTTGCATAAATTGATTGATGAGGATACGGAGGAGATCTACTTTACCAACGTCGCCTGTAATCAACTGAATATTAAAAGCTGCCAGTGTCGTAACTATGAGAAACGCTTCGAGTACGAGCCGGACTGCATTAAGCTGACGCGTGAAAACCTGCTGACGTTTAACTGGCTACCCGCGACCTGTGCTTATCGCCTGATTCATGAACGTGAAGATTTACCGCAGTGGCACCCGCTGGTCTGCGGTAATAAAACGGCCATGCACCGTGAGCGCATCTCCGTGCGTCATATCGCCGTGCGTGAGAGTGAGGTGGTGGACTGGCAGGACCATATCCTGAATAAGCCGGAATGGGCGCGATAGTGTTTGATTACTCACTAATAGAATAAAAAAGATGCGAATTCTTTATCATTTGATAAACTTGTGACAGGTTTAAAAGGAGTTGAAAAATGAGCAATGTATATCGCATACCAACTCTCAGCCCTGAAGAAATTCGCAATATTTCCAGATCCGCAGTTGCGGATGTGGCAGCACAACGAATAACTTCATCAGCTAATTCTGTTGTAAAAAGTGGTTCAACAGGTGCTGTATTATCTCAGGCTCAGGGACGTGAAATATTCAAGGATGCCTTTAACAAGGTACGAAAAGGGTAACTTCGTCATTTCACATGGACTTCGCCCCTTATTGGGGCGTTTTTGTTTTCAGGAAGAAAAATGTCTCAGCAACCAAAGAGATGGGTGTTTTCAGAACTTGTAAAAGACCCCAATGATCCAGAACAGCTTATTGCCTATGCCATGTATAAAGGTGATAAAGACGAACTTGCGGTTAAATCTCGGCAGGAGCTTGGGCTCAGTGAAGCTCAGATAGAAAAAGAGCTGCAACAGTTTCATGACCACATTGTTATATCCCCCGGTCGTTTGCAGTCTTACCGTGACAAAGCTCAGGCTATGGTTGATGAGCTGACAACGAGAGTAAGTAATCGAGTCGATCTTTCTTACGCCGATCGCATTAAAAAACTTGAACAGGACATTTGGTTAAAATGGGGTGAGCGCGCTTCAGATTATAGCGATCATCTACAAAAGCCAGGCTTCGGGAAAAAAGTGGGCCGCTGGCTGGTTTCTGGCGTTCCAGGTCTTCTGGCAACCGTGGTGACGACGGTCATAATTGTTGGCGGCTTTGCGCTACTTAGCGATGAACCTACTGCAGTAGCACGAAAAGGAATTGATAAAGCGCTCGATACAATGTTGCCCCGGCATGGTGTTGATCTTCCTTTAGGCGATGAGCCGTCAGCCAATAAGTCTGAATCCAAATTGTAAAATAATGACTTTCGTCACACAGTTTGACTGAAATACTTATTTATTGTTTTTTCTAAGCATTTTTTCTCATCGTGTGTAGAAATGTATTAGGAAGCAATAAGTTTTACTGGTTTCTGATGAGCTACAGAAGGAATAGCAAGTGTTTCCGCTATGCAATCGCCAGCGTGTTGTATAATTTTAGAGCCACGTAACCAGCAGGAGGGAGAGCATGTGATTAACTTTGAGAAAATTATTCTTGAGTACAGTGAGCAGTATACCGATTTTGCGGCTTCCACTATCGCTTTTATGGAAAGTCAGGCAAAAAAGATCGATGCAGATGAAATATCACGAAGAATCCCGCAGGAAAAAAGGCCTTTTTTTAACGAAAGATTAGGCCATTATCGCGATATCTACAGACCACAGCCGTGAGAGGTGGCACAAGCCTGTAAGCGTAGAAACAGTTACCAAAAGCCCGACTTTCGTCGGGCTTTTCGGTCTATACCCGTCATACTTCAAGTTGCATGTGCGTTGGCTACGCTACTCGGCACACTTGCGTGTGCCTCGCCCCTTTGGGGCCGCTGCAAGCAGCGTTCAAACCAGCCTCCGGCTGGTTTGTCAGTCACCCGAATCACTTACCTGAGTAAGCTCATCGGGATTTCTTCACTTGCCGCGTTACAAGGCTTATAAATAAGCCTCGCCCTAACGGGCCAACGCCTTGCGTTGTTCAAACGTTTACGTTTGTCCTGAAACTCGAATTATTTAGGGTATATGATCAGCGGCTGAAGAGGTCGCGACGCTTAGGTCGGAAAGGCTGAGCGATTAAGACCAGCACGGCAACCAACAGATAAGCGGCGAAGATGCCAAGCAGCCATTGTGGCATTTCCATGGAAAGGAATTCCCACTGACGTACTGAGCAATCACCTGTCGCATTGAAAATGGCCGGAAGCCATTTGTCCAAAGGCAGCCATGACGGGAAGCTGACAAAGAAATCACAGGTGGTAAACGGCGACGGATTTAACAAAATATCCGTGTGTTTCCATGCCAGTCGGACCCCTTCGTAAGAACTGTATATCCATAGCGCGATGGCTGGGTAACGCAACGCCGTTGATGGCGCGATAGCACCAACAATACCTGCCGCGAACACGCCCCACAGCGCACAGCGCTGATAGATACACAGCACGCACGGTTTTAATAACATCACATGCTGAAAATAGAGCGCGGTCAATTCCAGCGCTAAAGCAGTAAACGCTAGCAGCAGCCACGCACCACGCCCGCGTGAGCAACGATTAAGAAATCGCAACATAAAAATATTCCATGCTAAACATGATTAAAGCAGCAGTGTAAACCGTTCTGACTTCACTGCCATCATTTCACTGTGCAAAACGTAACGATATGTTTATTTGATGCTTTTCTGTCATTCTGCGGCGGCGAAAAGGGTATTGATAACATCATCAAGGCCGAAATTGTCGCTGCCGCGATTACTATACACGATCGTGATTATGAGTGACTGCCCGATATGGTCAAATCTGGCAAAGAAATCCAGTGATTATTTATCAAAAAGTCAGTAAACGGTACCAGCGTGAACTCAATACAAAACAACCCGACCAGCGTCATCACAATCGTGTAGGGCAGCGCCATCACCACCATGCGTCCGTAAGATAAACGAATCAGTGGTGCCAGGGAGGATGTCAGCAAGAACAGAAACGCGGCTTGCCCATTCGGTGTTGCGACAGAAGGCAGATTGGTGCCGGTATTGATTGCCACGGCGAGCAACTCGAACTGAGAAAGCGATATATGGCCGTTCTCAAAGGCACTGCGCGCTTCGTTAATGTAAACCGAACCAACGAAGACATTATCCGATATCGATGAGAGCAGACCGTTGAACAGATAAAACTGCGTCAGTTGCGCACTTTCAGAAGATTGCAGGACGTAATGGATAATCGGTGAAAATAGGTGCTGATCGATAATGACGGCGACGATGGCAAAGAAAACTGTCAGCAATGCGGTAAACGGCATGGCATCCTGAAACGCTTTACCAATCGCATGTTCTTCAGTCACGCCGCAGAACGTCGTCGCCATAATAATTACAGAAAGGCCAATTAACCCGACCTCAGCTAGATGAAACGCCAGCGCGATGATGAGCCAGATGCCAATCACCGCCTGCACGAGTAAACGCGTTTTATCCTGCGGCGTGCGCTTTTCTGTCATGTCCCGATCGTAATCTTCAAGCACGCGACGCACGTTGTCTGGCAGAACTACGCCATAGCCGAAGAGTTTAAAACGCTCAACCAGCACGCAGGTCAGGATACCGCAAATAAACACCGGGACGGTCACGGGTGACATGTGCAGGAAGAAGCTGACGAAATCCCAGCCGGCGCTTTTCGCGATAATCAGGTTCTGAGGTTCGCCAACCATCGTCATCACGCCGCCCAATGCCGTACCGACACCAGCGTGCATGAGCAGACTGCGCAAGAATGCCCGGAATTGTTCCAACGTACGATGATGCTCCTCGCTGCTTAGCGTGCTGTCATCGCTGATATCGGCCTCGTCTTCACCCTGTTGGGAAGCGAAGCGGTGATAAATACCATAAAACCCGATAGCGACGCTGATAACAACGGCAATCACGGTCAGCGCATCAAGGAACGCGGAAAGAAAGGCAGCGGCGATACAGAACGCAAGCGAAAGCAGCGTCTTGGAATGGATGCGCAGCAACAATTTGGTAAACACAAAGAGCAGCAGTTGCTTCATGAAGTAGATGCCTGCCACCATAAACACCAGCAGCATGAGGACTTCAATATTCCCCGTGACCTCATGCCAGACCTGCTGCGGGCTGGTCATACCGATGAGGATGGCCTGTAGTGCTAGCAGGCCGCCAGGCTGTAGCGGGTAACACTTCAGCGCCATGCCTAGCGTAAAAATAAACTCCACAACGAGTAACCAACCGGCCCAAAACGGGCTGACAAAATAGAACAGCAGCGGATTAATCAGCAAAAAGCAAAAAATAGTCAGTTTGTACCAGTCTGGCGCGTATCCCAGGAAATTTTTTAACAGCGCGCGGTGAAGGGGCATGCCGATCATAATGGAAGAGGAATCCTTATTCGTTAGAATAGTTTGATGGTTTTTATCATATCGTAAAAACTTTACAAACGGGCAGAAGTCTACTGTTTTACGCCGCGAGAGAGCGGTTTGCAGTCACAATTTTTCATTGAAAGGGTTCGGTGCCCGAGTGCGGCGCTATATCATGATTCTTTCGTCTGGTATTATGACTTAGCTTTTTTCGGCAATCACCGCTACGGATTATCAAACACATGGTTATAAAGGCGCAAAGTCCGGCTGGATTCGCGGAAGAATACATTATCGAAAGTATATGGAATAACCGCTTTCCTCCTGGCTCTATTTTGCCCGCGGAAAGAGAGCTTTCCGAACTGATTGGCGTGACCCGTACGACCCTGCGTGAAGTCCTTCAGCGCCTGGCCCGCGATGGCTGGCTGACGATACAGCACGGGAAACCCACAAAGATTAACAATTTTTGGGAAACCTCCGGGCTCAATATTCTGGAAACGCTGGCGCGACTCGATCACGATAGCGTGCCGCAACTGATCGATAACCTGCTGGCCGTGCGCACCAACATCGCTGCTATTTTTATTCGGACGGCGTTACGCCATAACCCGGAAAAAGTGCGTGAGGTATTAACTCAGGCAAGTGCGGTAGACGATAGCGCAGAAGCTTTTGCGCAGCTTGACTACAACGTGTTCCGTGGTTTGGCCTTTGCCTCTGGCAATCCGATTTATGGTCTGATCCTGAACGGCCTGAAAGGGCTGTATATTCGCGTAGGGCGTTATTATTTTTCCAATCCGGAAGCCCGCAAGCTGGCGGTGGATTTTTACGGTCGGTTGGAAGCGTTGCGTAGCGAAGAGCGCTACGATCAGGTGATGGATGTCGTCAGACATTACGGTAAAGAAAGCGGAGCGATCTGGCACAGTATGCAGAGTGCTATCCCGCGGGATATCGCAGAAGTACGCCGCTAAGGCTCATACCGCAGTTTCATTGTGAAAAGGGGATTCAGGTTGTTGCCTGAATCCCCTTTGTCTTTGGTCGTGTCGCTGACCTGCGAACCGAGTTCCGTTATGTGGATGTAGTCCCGTTACGCGGCGGGCAGCGTTCAATCAATTCGATGCTGCCATCCGTGTTAGCCTGCTCCAGATAGACGTCAAATCCCCACAGGCGGTGGACGTGCTTCAACACTTCCTGGCTACTTTTATCCAGCGGTGCGCGATTATGCGGAACATAGCGCAGCGTCAGCGCCCGATTACCGCGTAAATCCACGTTCCAGACCTGAATGTTCGGTTCCAGATGGCTCAGGTTGTACTGGGCGGAGAGCTCTTGTCGGATCAAACGATAGCCTTCTTCGTCGTGAATCGCAGCAATTTCCAGATAATTATTGCGATCGTCGTCCAGCACCGTAAACAGCCGGAAATCACGCATCAATTTAGGCGACAGGAACTGGCTGATGAAACTCTCGTCCTTGAAGTTCTGCATCGCAAAATGCAGCGTATCGAGCCAGTCTTTGCCCGCGATATCGGGGAACCAGTAGCGGTCTTCGTCGGTCGGTGACTGACAAATACGTTTGATGTCCTGAAACATCGCGAAGCCCAGCGCATACGGATTAATCCCGTTGTAATAAGGACTATTGTACGGCGGCTGATAGATCACGTTGGTATGGCTGTGCAGGAACTCCAGCATGAAGCGCTCGGTGACCCGGCCTTCGTCATAGAGATGGTTCAGAATGGTGTAGTGCCAGAACGTCGCCCAGCCTTCATTCATCACCTGAGTCTGCTTCTGCGGATAAAAATACTGGCTGACTTTGCGCACGATACGCAGAACCTCACGTTGCCAAGGCTCCAGCAGCGGCGCGTTTTTCTCCATAAAATAGAGCAGATTTTCCTGCGGTTCTTGCGGAAAACGTCTGGCTTGCTCTGGGGCGGCACCTTGTTCACGACGCGGTAATGTCTTCCAGAGATCGTTAACCTGGCTTTGCAGGTAGGCCTCACGGCTTTTCTGGCGGGACTTTTCCTCTTCGAGCGAAATCTTCTGCGGGCGCTTATAGCGGTCAACGCCGTAATTCATGAGCGCATGGCAGGAATCTAACAGGCGTTCCACCTCGTCCACACCATAACGCTCTTCGCATTGCGCGATATACTGCCGGGCAAACAGCAGGTAATCGACGATGGAGCTGGCATCGGTCCAACTGCGGAACAGGTAGTTGCCTTTGAAGAATGAGTTGTGCCCGTAGCAGGCATGCGCCATCACCAGCGCCTGCATTGGCAGCGTGTTTTCTTCCATCAAATACGCGATACAGGGATCGGAGTTAATGACGATTTCGTATGCCAGCCCCTGCTGCCCGTGTTTGTAACGCTGTTCGGTTTCGATAAATTTCTTCCCGAACGACCAGTGGGCATAGTTGATCGGCATGCCTATACTGGAATAGGCGTCCATCATTTGTTCTGAAGTGATGACTTCAATCTGATGAGGATAGGTCGCCAGACGGTACAGCTTCGCCACCCGATCAATCTCATCAAGGTAAACCTGCAATAACTCAAACGTCCAGTCCGGTCCATCACTCAGGCGAAGTGTTTTTTTTACCTGATTATCCGTTGATATAGCCATCAGCGCGCCCCCTAACATAACAAGTCTGTACGTGAGATCTCGTTTACTGCCTTCCCGCTGGCTCCTGTCAAAAAATCATCGTTGTTCATTTAGTTATAGCTGAGCTTTGGCAACGCGGCAATTGACGAATTGAGCGTGTTTGATGGAAAAAGGTCGCTGAGAAGAGAAAAAAGAAATCGGTATTACGCTGTTTATTGATAGGGAAATGCTGATAGGGAAATGCGCTCTCCCAGAGAGAGCGCGAAAGACCGTTTGGGCTAGCGGTGTTGATACCGTTTTAACAGCGCCTGAATATCGTTGAGACGGGAAACGGCAATCGTCGACAGCTTCTCTTTAGATACGCTGCGATCGAGCGAGATGCAATCCTTCCACAGAGAGCGTCCGGCAATCACGCCAGAGGCGCCATTTTTCAACGCGCTCTCTACCTGAGGGAGAAAGGTGGCGTGATCGACGCCGGCAGACAGGACGGCCCAGGGAATGTCGCCGCAGAGTGCAGTCACGCGTGCACAGGCCTCATCCGATCCAGGATAAGGAATCTTCAAGACTTTTGCGCCTTGCTCGATACAAGCCTGGCAGCCTGCCGGAATGAGTTCGGGCAAGAGGCGGGTATAGGCGTCGCGAGATTCATTTTCCAGAGGGTAGGTCAGAAACTCAACGACAAGCAGTAAATCTTCCTGTGCAAAGTCCTGAATCACGGTACGGAGTGTGGCAAGGTTACGGGTATTGGCGTCAGGTCTATCTGGGCGAAGGTAGATCATGATTTTTCCGCCGGTGGCACCCCATTCACGCACTTTACGTGCCGTTACGCCTTCAACCATTGTGGAGATGCGGTAGCCTTCTGGCGTTGTTTCCCACCCTGACGCGTCAAGCCCGATGAGCAGGCCGGTATCGCGGGGCAAAATCTTTTCGTCTATAAGACCCGGTATGGCGCAGATCGGATCAACCAGTACACAGCCTGCCTCAGCCGCCAGATAGCGAGTGATGTCATATTTTGTTTTTCCTAATGTTTCATTGGTAATCGCGGCCTGTGCTTCTGATGTCGGTGCTAATAATGTTCGCATACCGCCACGTTGATCGCAGGCAATAACCATCATAGCGCCTGTTGAGTTACAAATTAATTGATACCCTCGGTGTTCAGCTGTTGTCATGGTGTTCATAATCATTACCCTCATAAAAAGCAATATAAATAAGCGATTAATCCAGGTGTGTTTTGATCCATTGAATTAATTCCTGATGATTAATTTCCTTATCCTGATCAACCGTGTAACATTTCCCCATACCCATCGGCTGCGCCTGATGCGCGAGTGAAATTAATTCCGGCAGATACTCGTTGCCGGGATGGCCTTTTATTCTTTCATTAGCTCTGGCTTGATATCGCGCCGCTACCCGATCGGATGAGATGGCATTCCATATTTCAATCGTATGGTTGATGCCACACGAGGCCAGGTAGTCCTGTAATACGGATCTTTCGCGAAAACCGAACCAAGCATCAAGAATCAGAATGCTATTTTCAGGAGCTTGTCTAACGATATTAAACATGGCCTGATAGGCGGCGACTCCCAGTTTTCTGTTTAACGTTCTATCAATGGCATCGCAGAACTGCATCATGAACGGCTCTTTTATTTCATCAAGGCTTAACCGAGGGAAACTCAATTCATCCGCAATAATACGTGCTACCGTGCTTTTCCCTGATGCGGGAATACCATTTACTAAAATAAGCTTTTTCATAATACTCCGACAATATCATCTGCCGTAGTGGCATTTCGAATACGAGAGAGCATGTCGTCCTTTTCTAATAGATTGACGATTGAGGCGATACCTTCCGTAATATGCGCATCACTGTTAATGCCGCCGAACATAATTAAAATATCCACCGGTTCACTGCCCTGAATAGAGAGCGGCGTCTGTAACGTCAGTAAACTAAAACAATTCTCCCGAACGCCACATTCAGGGCGTGCATGGGGAATAGCGATGCCTTCATCAAATACATAATAAGGGCCGAATTCCTTCGTGTTTTCTATCACCGCGATAGGATAGTGCTTTGTGATACATCCTGCGCGAATTAACGGTTGCGCGGCGCAATAAATAGCGTCTTCCCATGTCTCACATATTACGCCGAGTTGAATGCAATCATGCTGCAAAAGGAAATTTTTTATGCTCATAAATCCTCATATATTTTTCCGAATGGTATTTCTGAGTTCATCTATCTGAATAAAAATACGATCAACGCGCTCCCGATAGTCAGGATGAGAAGAAAATAGTTGAATGGCCTGATTGTATTTAATCATTAGCATTTTTTGCGTTTCACTATGACCCGGATCTTGTGCTAACCGAGATTCAAGCTCTGTTAATTCTTCCTCAATTTCCCTGACGCGATTGTCATCCGTATTATCGCGATGGTCGGAAGAGGGACCAGGGGATAAAAAGCGTTTGAGTAGAGAAAACATAGTGACTCCTTAAGCTATTTGCATAATGACGACAGGCCAGTACGCTATTGCGAGAGTTTTCGGTTCGCAATAAAAGCAATGAAGGCAACGAACGCGACAAAGGCGGCGACAAATAACCAATCTTGCTGGAAGGCATGTCCTAATATCAGGCCGGTGCCGATGACATCGGAATCACTGAAGGTGACGCCGGTAAAGCCGAAGACTTCCAGTAATGGCACCAGAATGGCGGGTAATAAGGTAATGAAAAGACCATGAACCACGCCGCCAATGACAGCACCACGTCGTCCTCCCAGCGCGTTACCGAAAATACCGGCTGTTCCGCCCGCAAAGAAGTTGGTCAATAAACCCGGCAAAATCATTGCCAGCCCAAACATCGGGAAGATCAGCATCCCCAGAATAGAACCGACGGTGGTAGCGAGAAACCCGACAATCACAGCGTTGGGCGCATAAGGGAAGAGCACTGGGCAATCCAACGCGGGTTTGGCGTTAGGCACCAGACGCATGGCGATACCTCGAAAGGCGGGAACCAGCTCATTAAGCAGCAGACGTACACCGCTGTAGAGAACGAAAACGCCTGCGACAAACTGCATAGATTGCATGAAGGAATACATCAGATAATTGACGCCGTTGGCGTACTGCGCGATGTAGGCCGGTCCTGCCGCCACGGCAGGGATGAGATACATCGGCACCATGACGACGGCCATCGACAGGTAGGTATCCTGCAAGAATTTGAAGTGATCAGGCAGCGTTAAATCTTCCGTGGATTTGGAATTTTTACCGACGACCCGAGCGACGGCAGCCTGCACCAGATACCCGATGGTACAAAAATGTCCCAGAGCAACATCATCGGAATTCGTGATTTTACGGACAATCGGCTGCGCCAGCGCGGGCATCAGCACGGCCATAATGCCGCCAAATATGCCTCCGGTTAAGATCAGTGTCGCGCCGGTTAAACCTGCCTTATAGCCAATTACGGTACCGATGGTTGCCATCCACAGCAGAGCCTGTCCCGTCAGGAAGATATATTTAAAGGGGGTGATTCGCGCGATAAGGATGTTAACGGCAAAGATCACCATGAGCGTCAACGCGACTTCTGATCCGAGCTCGCGGTTTGCCAACCCAGCGATGGCGGCGACATCGGTGATGTAGCCTTTCATGCCAAAGCCTTGGGTAAATATGTTGTTCAAATACGTCAGGGTATCAACGATGATGTTAATCCCTGCCATCATGATGAGGAAACCCAGCAGCGTCTTGAAGGTTCCCTCTGCAATTTTTCCTACTGATTTCTTCTGCAAAATCAACCCGATCATGGCGATCAGCGCGATTAATATGGATGCCTGGCCTAATAAATCTTTCACAATGAAATTGATAACGGTGTTCATTTTTCACCTCATGCTATTGATGAGCCTGGATATACGCTAAAATTTTTTCTTCTATTTCATCTTTGTCGGTCAATTTATTAAGAATGATGATTCTTTTTTTCTCATCTTCACTGGCATCACTATTCAGGATGTCAGCAAATATTTTCTGGGTTAGGATGACGTCATAATTGAAGGCAGAGGCCTCTGAAATCGTGGTGTGATTTATTTCTGCATCAATACCTAATTTTTTTAGTACGGATTTCGCACTCATTTCGATAGCGAAACTGGAACCTAATCCACAACCGCAAACGCAAAGTACTTTCAACATAATCATGGCCTCATATAAGGTGATGGGCTTTCGCGAGCTTATAAAAGTGACTGTCGACATCAACCAAACGTCGTTCGGAATCCTCCAGGTCGATAGGAATGGCTTTGTTGTTATTATTGATAATGATGATTTTATTGGTTAGTCCGGTATTAATGCACCGAACCACTTCTTCTGCTAACAGGGTGCCCTGAATAATTTCTTCCCCGGTGGGCGCGCCATTTCGTAAACCATATCCCAAAATGGTTTTTCGGATACGGATGCCAATCTTATGCTCTAGTTTCTTGATAATGGTGTCGATAGCGCCCTGAAAGCCAGGAGTATACTCATGGGTATAACCTTCAGAGCATAAAATGATTACGCTGTTTTGTTCCGCGATTTTCTCCCGAATACATTGTGATAATTGTTCAATATCCCACGGTGATTCTGGAATGAGTGCGATATCTGCATTACTCTTTAATGCCGCCTGCAAGGTTAATTCGCCACAATACCCGCCGAGTAATTCAATCATGAACACCCGACCTTGTAACCCGCGGCCAGTATTTCGCAATTTCTCTACTTCACTCATTACTTGCTCACAGGCGGTAGAAAAACCGATCGTATAGCTGTTCCCTGAGATATCATTATCAATCGTCATTCCTACGCCATAGCAATGAATACCATAGTGGCTGAGTTTTTTTAGAAATTGGAATGAGCCATCTCCTCCAGCCATAATGAGCGCGTCGAGTTTTTGTTTTTGAATGTTTTTGACGATGTGCTCATAGTCTGTTTTTCGACACTTTCCGGTTTTTCTCCCTGAAGTAATCAGGGGCATTGCTGAGAGGGAATAATCCACTAAATCGCGGCGAGTGAGCACTTTGCAACAGTTATCGATAAGGCCATTAATTCCACCATCGAAAATGACGATGTCGGAGGCAGTCATTCTATTCACCTGAAAGATGAAGTTATTTATTCCGCTAACGTCGCCGCCGCTAATGACTAATCCAATTTTCATCGTCGCCCTCTGGAAATATGAATAACCACCGTGTGAACACAATGTTATTAAACTGATAAGGCGTTTTTTTGATGAATGTCGCAAATTTGTATTTAACTACGGGCTTGAGTGTCTTGACAGTGATGTCGATTATTCGATTGCTGTGATGATTATCACGATTTAAAAATAAGCAATCTAACTAACTTATTAATTAACTTGGACTTTAACATTTTCCCCTTTTTTACTTTTATTCTGTTTTTTAGCTAAAAAACGAATACGTATTTTGTGAATGATTTCACAGTTATTTCGTTACGATCCCAATGGAGAAGCAACGGATCGAAGAGATAACAATACATAAATGTTATCGCCGAGGCGGGTGACAATTTCTTCCCAAATGCTAGAGTAGTCTTCAGTTTTACCTGTTACCTAGTGTTTTGTTCCATTAAATAAATAGTTTTCTAGCAGATTAAACGGTCTTTAACGGAGAGAAAGGGAGAGCGGTAGCATGCGGGTTGTGATTCTGGGAAGTGGCGTCGTTGGCGTAAGTACCGCCTGGTATCTTGCGCAGGCAGGGCATGATGTTACCGTGATCGACAGACAGCCGGAGCCCGCGTTGGAAACCAGCGCCGGGAATGCCGGACAAATTTCTCCTGGCTACGCCGCGCCTTGGGCTGCGCCGGGCATACCGCTGAAAGCGATAAAGTGGATGTTTCAGCGCCATGCGCCGCTGGCCATCCGGCCGGACTTTACGGCTGCACAGCTGTGCTGGATGTGGCAAATGTTGATCAACTGCGACGCGCGCCACTATAAAACGAATAAAGCGCGGATGGTGCGTCTGGCGGAATACAGTCGCGACTGTCTGCAAGCGCTGCGGCGAGATACCGGTATCCAATACGAAGGGCGGCAAGGCGGAACGCTGCAACTGTTCCGCACTGAGCAGCAGTATGAAAACGCAACACGCGATATCGCCGTGCTGGAAGAAGCTGGCGTGCCATATCAACTGCTGACGCGTCATGAGCTGGCCTCCGTTGAACCTGCGCTGGCGAATGTGGCGGAGAAACTGACCGGCGGGCTGCGCTTACCACATGATGAGACAGGGGACTGTCAACTGTTCACTCGTCAACTGGCGGCGATGGCTGCCGATGCGGGCGTCACCTTTAAGCTGGGACGTAACGTCCGCCAACTACGGGTGGAAGGCCAAAACGTAACGGGCGTTCAGTGTGATGACGAGATGATCGTGGCGGACGCCTATGTGATGGCCTGCGGTTCCTATTCTACGGGGCTACTGCGGCAGTGGTTCGACATTCCGGTTTATCCGCTGAAAGGCTATTCACTGACGATCCCGCTGGCGGATGATGCCTCCGCGCCAGTTTCTACCGTGCTGGATGAAACCTACAAAGTGGCAATCACGCGTTTCGATCGTCGCATCCGCGTTGGAGGAATGGCTGAGGTGGTGGGCTTCAACACCGATCTGAATCCTAAACGGCGTGAGACGTTGGAGATGGTCGTGCGCGATCTGTATCCCCATTGTGGTCCGATTGAACAAGCGACATTCTGGACGGGGCTGCGTCCGATGACGCCAGACGGCACGCCGCTGGTGGGGCGTTCTCCGCTGAAAAATCTGTATCTGAATACCGGGCATGGCACGTTAGGCTGGACGATGGCCTGCGGGTCAGGAAAGGTACTGGCAGATATTCTGTCGAACAAATCACCGGAGATTGAGGCCGATGATTTGTCCGTGGAAAGGTATTAACCATCAGGAAGGCCTCTTAATGCACTGCACCCATTTAGTTGGACTCTCAAATTGGAGAGTCCCATGTCCAGACGTAAGTATACCTTTGAACAGCGCCTCGAAGTGGTTATGCACTATTTCGCTACTGATGAAGGCTATCGCTTAACATCCGCTCGCTTTAACGTTCCCAGAACCTAGGTAAGATTATGTGTTGCAGCCTATGATGCTTATGGAGAAGAAGGTCTGAAGCCCAGAGATAAGGGCGTATCAATTGATCCCGAAATCAGAGTGGAAGCCGTGATGGCTGTACTGCCGGGACAAATGTATGCTTCGGATCAGGTGATGAGATAGACATACTTCCAGGCTATCTCATCTTCAGGAGTGAAATTCTGTCGTCAGAAATGTAAGTTAAGATGATTATCAAAACGCACAAAGTCCTGCTCTATCTGAGGATTTTTCATCACATCATATGACCAGAATGACTCCACTTTTCCAAGTCCGACCCACTTAAAGAGCAGGTGTATCGGCAACAGTAAGTCATCCTCACTTCGCCCCGCAAAATAGTGCTCTGATGGGTTACTGAACGCTTCCTGTGGCGAATTGGCGGTCACGGAAAGCATATAGCGGCCTTTCAGGAGTCCTCCCGTTCCGTAATTTTTCTTCGGATCTTCCGAGCTGCGGCCATCGTAGAGAGACATCTCACCCGCCATTCCTGCTCCCCATACGTCATCAACGTACTTTTTCAGCGACCATGGCATTCCCATCCAGTTTAATGGCATCTGCAAGAGCACCACGTCTGCCCATTTGAACTTCTCAATCTCGGCGGCCACATCATAGGAGTCTGCAGTAATGGTCGTTTTAACAGCCCAGCCTTTGTTGAGGAAAAAGGATTCGGCACGTTCGATAAGGCTGGCCGTCAGAGTGCCTTGCGAATAGGAATACTGAAGGTGCCCATTTAAAATCAATACATTGGTCATGATATAACTCCCGGATAATGTTGAGGCTGCACAGCAGCCTGAGAGACTGAGGTAGAGGTTTTAGTGAGATTTTCATGGTATATAGATTATACTTAGAGTCAATCAGGCACTTAATAGTGCCCAGGTATATCAGAGGTAACCTGCATGCAAAAAAATGAAACTGTTGTTCCGCCAGAGTGCTTTTCTGCCGATTGTCCGGCCAGAGCTCTGTTTGATCAGATATCCGATAAATGGTCCATGATGGTACTTATTACCATTGAAGCAGGGCCTGTACGCTTTAATGCGATCAAACACCGCCTGGAAGGCGTTACACAGAAGGCTCTTACACAGTGTCTGCGCAGGCTGGAACGAAATGGTCTCCTGACGAGACACGTTATCGCTACTTCCCCTGTTGCCGTGGAATACGAAATAACGCCGCTCGGGCGTACGCTGCTGCATCCATTTAAGGTGATGCATGACTGGACAATGAGTAAGATTGAGGAGGTTGAATCTGCCCGGCAGCGCTTCGACCAGCGTGGTTTGTAAAAGGTGTCAGCACTGCCGCCATGTGCTCATACTCGGGGTGCAGTAGGTCAGGATTCACCAGAACGTCTGAGAAGGCCCGTATACAAAATTGACAGGACCCGCTCTTTTATATTTTCACGTTCTCTCAGATCTCTTCCGCACAGTATTGCTCCTAACATCGAAGATATCAGCGGGAAATCTTCCGGGAGCAGATCATGGCGCAGGTTCCCCTGTCCTAATTCGTCACCAAGACATTTAGCAGCCATACGAATAAATCGTTCACGACCAAGATTAGCACCCCCTGACTCTCTTCCTGCAGATCGCCAGTACTCTGACAGAACGGGACTTGTTACAAGATTCTGAGCCATGTGTTCAATCAGCGCACAGGCTGAGTAATGACCCGTCTCTTCACTCTGCCTTAATTCCATTCGCGTAAGTGATCTGTCCAGTAGTGAATCCAGCAAGGCCTGCCTGTCCGGAAAGTTGCGATAGAAAGTTCCCGGCCCTACTCCTGCACGCTCTGCGACAGCCTCAAGCGGGGTATTTACCCCGCGCAGGCCAAATTCAATTTCTGCTGCATCAAGAAGCTTTTCCCGACGTAAGGCTGCATCCCGCCTCATAACTGCCCCCTGAATGAAATGACTGACATTGACAAAGTGGAGAATTTCCTCCACTTTATGATTGTCGGAAACAATTAGCAAGTGAGGAACTATGTCTGATAATCATTCCCGTATTGTACTTGTCACCGGGGCGACTGGCATGCAGGGAAAGGGGGTTTTAAAAAATCTTATCTCCGGCGGATACCACGTTCGCGCTCTTACCACAAATGCAGACAGCGAAAAGGCTCGGGCGCTCAGCGTCATGGGAGCCGAGGTATGTCAGGGGAATTTTGACGATAACGCCTCACTGGATCGGGCTCTGAAGGGGGTGAATGCTGTCTTCTCTCTGCAACTGACCGATCCCTCAGGTCAGCATCGCGAGGTCATTCAGGCTAAATCTCTTATCGACGCGGCAAAAAGAAACGGCGTGCGGCATTTTATTCAGAGTACGGTTTCAGGCGCGGGTCAGCATGCAACCGCCGACTGGTTTAAATCGGATAAGTGGTCAGCCGATTACTGGAATGACAAAATGGCGGTTCAGGACGAGGTTCGAAGAGCCGGATTTGAGAGATATACTATTCTGAAACCCGCATTGTTTATGGAAAACCTGCTTCCTCCAAAAGCCGCGGGTATGTATGCCGGTCTGGAGACGGGACGCCTGGTTTCCCGCATATCCGCCAGTACTAAAATCGCTTGGATATCATCAGAAACACTCGCATCTGCAGTACGTTTCTCCCTGGAAAATCCTGATGTTATGAATGGATATGAGCTGGAGCTGGCTGATACCTTAGCCACTCCGTCCGAAGTGGCTGTAACGCTTTCCCAGGTAACCGGCTCTGCCGTCAGCTACGAATATGCAGAGAGTCAGACCATGCTGGATATGGGGTTCAGACCCGGTGTCATCAATGCTCAGGAATGGCAGGCAGAAGTCGGATATCCTGCTGTACCCGATGAGGCTAACAGGCTGGGCATAAGCACCCTCTCTCTCTGGGACTGGGTAACTATGCACAAAGATGAGTTTGATATTGCCTGATTATCAGAGACCGGTTTATTCGTGAAACCTGCAATCGTCCAATGAGCACTGTTCCGGTAGCAAGTTTAAAAGGAAGCTTTTATGTCAGAATCCACTCAAACTTATGAACAGAACTACTCTGATGATGAGCGCAGACTTGCCGAACACCTTATCAGCCTTGAAAGGTCGGCACTAGACAAGTGGTTTCAGGGAGACACATCCGGCTATGAATCACTCTGGTCAAAACGCAGCTTTACTTATTTTGATGCTGTAGTGAAAGAAAGGGTGGATGACCATGATGCTATCAAAAACTTCCTGAAATCGATCGACGGAAAACTGTTCGCTGCCAGTTACGATTTTCGCCAGCCCAGGGTTCAGGCGGGTAAAGACATGGCCGTACTCACCTATCAGCTGTATGCAAAAACGAACCTGATTGACATGGAATACAACGTCATTGAAGTTTTCCAGAAAGAAGAAGACCACTGGCGGGTTATTCATTCAACCTGGTCATTTATTCGCCCGATGGATAAAAATTTCGCCTCTGAAGACAGCGTTATATGAGTGATGTGCATTTAGCTCGGAACCGTTTTTTTTAAATGCTCCAGGATTGAGGGCTTTAAACAAGGTCCTTCAGACACAGCGAAAGATGCCTGTCGGGTGTATTTTCTGTAAATCAACACTGCAGGAGTGGTTATGAAAAGAGATACGTTATTCAGGTACGCTCGGGAACATTTTCACTCAGAGCCTGAGTATCTGTGGAGTAATTTGCCTGATTACGCCGTACTTCGTCATCACAAAGGTGACAAATGGTTTGGTATCGTGATGAACGTGCCGGGTACAAAGCTGGGGCTTGAAACGGATGATTCGGTTGACATACTTGACGTGAAAGTCAGGCCTGAACACATAGGGTCACTACGCCAGAAGGACGGCATTTTGCCAGCCTATCACATGAATAAGGAACACTGGATTAGTGTGATTCTCTCTGGGCCGTTGTCGGCGAATGAAATACATGACCTGCTTGCTGAAAGCCATGAGCTGACCTCAGGCTAAGACCTTTATACGGGGTATACGTTATTTAACCATTCCGTATACCCTGCATGTGACCTCTGTTTTTACCAGTACAGAAGAGCCTCTTTAGTCAATACTATATGGTGCTGCGAAACTTAATCTTTTCTTCACCTAAGATCTGAATAATCAGGACCGGATCTTACTCAATTGGTTGGTGTATTACAGGTTGTTGTAGAAACAGGGAAGCGCATGGAATAAGATGCAGCAGAATGGATAATTTGGCTGTGGAAGCGTGTATTTAGCTTTTGCAGGAAACAAAAAAGAGTCCATGTATTCCATGGACTCTTTCTGAGATGCCTCGATTATTATGTCCAACTTTTGGGGGCAGTACATAAAGAGGCCAATTTAACGTTATTTCCACCACACCTCTGCCTGGACACCAACTACGAATTGATTGCGGCGACCATCGGAAAAACTAAATTTATCAATATCATTATGTTCAATGTTGATATAACTGCCAAAGAATCTTACTTCCGGACGAGAGTTCAAGATACTCGTATCGACTTTAATCGCATGATAAGGTGTGATTTTATACGCACTCTGTTTGTATTTTACGTTACCAACGGTATTAGTTTGGGTAAATGCACCAAGTTCGACGCCTGTTTGGTTGTTTTCATTCCAGATGTAGGCGGGTCTAATTACTCCTTTTAACGCATTGAAATCGGTATTGCTACCCGTATACCGGTTATATATATCTTGACCTTGGGTCCAAACAAACGAATGAGCCATAATCACATTCGGTGTTAAATAATTTTCACCCTGTTCAATGAGCCGATAGGCTGTACCACCTGTATGTTCCCCATAGTAGCGATTTCCAAATCCGAACTGAATGTCACCCGCTAACTCTGAGAATGTGCTGGCAAAGGAGTTATTTGCATATTGTACGGTTATCTCATTGAAACTTTTATCCTGCCACTTATGTCTTAAAATAGCGGTAGAAATAAAGGATTTTTTGACATCATAATATAGACCAGCATTGGCATCATTCTTTTGCGTATCATTTTTATTGGCGAAATTGTATTTCGTTTGAAGTTCCAGTGTTGTTCTATCTGCTAGTGCAATATTTTTCCAACGAATGTCGATACCGTTAACATTGACAGTCTGGCTAGATGTACGGGCTGTTGTTTTGTCAGTGGCATCAACATCTTTCCTTAGCAAAGCTAGATTAAGATTTCCGTTTCCAACATCCAGCCCTTCAATTCCGACCCCAGAAGCTGCATCGGCTTTATAAGCTTTCCAGTCTAACATTTGAATTTCATAGGAAGGTAACGATCTACGGCCTGCCCATAAAGATGCTTCTGGTGCAAATGTCATAAAGCCTTTAGTATCGAGATATAAATCTACGAATTGCATGATATTTTCGCCTTCGCCATCAACGAATGCGTTGCTCTTTGATTGGCTGACATTACCATCGAGCTTCACAACGGCACGGGCTGTTTTTCCATTTGAGTTATACACCCGCTGTGCAAAACCTAAACCATACCAACCAGTATTTTCATTACCGAGACGGCCTAAAGAACCTATAGCATACGATGTTGGGGCACCGCGATTACCTGATGCCCACCCACCGCGTAAATATCCTGTATATGAAAAACCATTTTCCTCCTTGACTGCCTGACTTAGTTCTGCAATTGAGATTTCACGTGTTCTATCGATGGTAATGGTGGAATTTCCCGTAATTGGTTTATTAACGTTTTCTACAATTTTCTCTTCTTTCTGTATAGGTACATAAATATTTTCTTTCGTTGAAATGGATTTGTCACTAACCGCCATGATTTTTTTATAATTATTTAATTCAGTATTTGTTTTGGCAAGTTCTTGCTGATATTTTTTTATCTGACGATTGTTTTCTTGTGTTTCTATTTTATTTTGATAAAGAAGTTTTTCTAATCTTTCAATTTTTTGTTCAAGCGTAATACTTTCTGCCTGGGCAGTGTGTATGCTAAAAATAACCATGATTGCAACCATGGTTAATTGAGGTTTTTTCATGCTGTTCTCTCTGGTTATTATTGGGTACGCTATGAAATAGGTGCATCTGTATGGACACACCTTGTGTTAAATAACTCTAGCTTTAGTTTCCTGAATACTCTCCTCGTGATTCGATGTATTTTTTATACCAATAAAAGGAGTCCTTTTTGAATCGATTTCCTGTGCCATTACCTGTATCGTCGATGTCTACGTATATGACACCGTATCTTTTTGACATTTCCATTGTTCCACAGGATATGATGTCTATTACACCCCACAACGTATATCCAATAACAATCACACCATCAGCAATCGCTTCTTTCACTTGTTCAAGGTGTGACCTGATATATGAAGATCTATAAGGATCATGAACATGATTTTCTGGGGTGAGAATATCCTTAGCCCCGATGCCGTTTTCAGCAATAAATAATGGTATCTCGTATCTATCCCAGAATTGGTCAAGAGTAATCCTTAAACCAATAGGATCGATCTGCCATCCCCATTCGCTTGCTTGTAGATAAGGATTACGGTTTCCTGAAATCAAATTACCGTCTGTTTTTTTCCAATCTTTTTCAGTGGATGCAACCATAGACATGTAATATGAAAAACTAAGAAAGTTAACTTTATTTTCCTTTAGTAATTCTTCATCTCCTTCCTCGAAAAAAATGTGAATGTTATTTTCTTTGAAGTATCTTTCCATGTATCTAGGGTATTTCCCACGAACCATTACATCGGTATAAAAATAGTTTGAATATTTTTCCTTCAGTATTGTCTCCATCACATCTTCTGGTCTAGATGTGGCTGGATAAGTTGTAAATCTGGCGATCATCCCGCCTATATTTGCCTCAGGGAGTAATTTTTTAGCAAGTTCAACGACCTTGGCATTTGCAATGAACTGATGGTGTAATGACTGAAAAATAGAAGATTCAATATCATCCTCTTGATCTTTTATTAACCCAACTCCATTGAATGGGTTAAATTTTGCAGCATTAATTTCATTGAATGGAAGCCAGTAATCTACCAAGTCCCCTAAACGGGAAAATAAAACATTTACATACTTTATATACAGATCAATTGTTTTTCTGTTTTTCCATCCATTGTACTTTGTAATGATTTCTACAGGCATATTGTAATGCAGGATTGTGGCAAAAATCTTTATCCCTTTTTCTTTACATAAGCTAAAAAGGTCAATGTAAAATTGAATGCCTATTTCATTAGGATTTTCATCATCCCCATGTGGAAAAATACGTGACCAATCGATTGATGTCCGAAATATCTGGATGCCTAACTCTTCTAATAGTGCTATATCGTCTCTGTAATTTTTATAAAAATTGATGCCATTTCGACATGGATAAGATGCATGATTATTATCTTTGATAGCCTTAATAAAGTTATCGTGTGTTATTGAACCACGCTTTAAATCCCTCTCTTCACGAGACCAGTTAGCATCAAAGAATCGCATGGACTGAGTGTCTGGCCCTTTATTGTCGCTAAGATAGCCTCCATCAGCCTGCGCTCCAGAAATAGCGCCACCAAATAAAAATTCGTGATTAAATTTTAATTTCATAATTTTTCCTTAATTGAAAAATGCTATACTTTTATGTCTGTTTTTCTCATAAATAAAGTGGTCAAAGAGTAAGACATGACAAAGCTAATACATAATCCTATAATTGCATGTACAAAATTAATGCTATTTTCAGGATCTACAAATATAGGTAAGGTTGTTAATCCTGTTGGTGCCAGTGCTAAACGTTTCACGCCAAAGAAACCCACGTAAAGACCTGCAATCCCACCAGAAATCATTACGGCATAAAAAGGCTTTCTAAATTTTAAATTAACACCGTATAACGCAGGTTCAGTGATACCAAGTAGACCAGTAAAACCAGCAGCATTAGCCATTGACTTGAAATCCCTATCAACGGCTAAGCGTGCAACTGCGAGCGCTGCGGCACCTTGAGCAATATTTGCCATCAAGAACCCTGCACCAGCCATGTCAAAACCATAAGTAGCAATAGAGGTAATCACTAAAGGAATTGTCACAGCATAATGCATACCAGTCATGATGAATATTGGAGAGAATATTCCGAATATGACAGGTAAAAGCCAGGTGAAATTCGAATTTATATAATTAATTGCGAAGCCTAACCCACTGCCGAAATAGACCCCAAGAGGAGCAATAAGTGTTAGTGCTAATGGAGCCATGATCAAAACAGTTAAAAATGGCTTCAGAAAGAAAACTAACGAACTGGGGGAGATGCGATCTGCTAAACGCTCGACATATGAGGCTAGCCATATGACAAGTATAATTGGAATAACTGTTGAACCGTATGAAATTAGAGGGATATCTATCCCTAAAAAAGCTAAAGATCCTTTGGTGGCTTTAAGCTGTGTTAGTGCTGGATGCATCAACACGCCACCTAAGGTCATAGCGACATAAGGGTTCATTTTAAATTTTTGTGCTGCTGAATAGGCAAGCATTATTGGAAGAAAAAAGAATGCCGTGTCAGAAATAAATGTAAGTGTTATATAAATATCAGAATCTTTTTTTACTAACTCAGAAAGGGTCAATAGTATTAACAAAACCTTGACCATCGCTGCGCCAGTAATTGCGCTTAGGACCGGAGTGAAGATGCCTGTTATCGTATCAAGTACAGTAGAAACTATGCTCTTTTTAGTCGTTTTATTACTTGTTTTCCTCTCTGTTTTAACGTCGTTAGGAGATAGCATTTTATCTATTTCTGAATAAATATGAGAAACATGCTGACCTAAGATAATTTGTAGTTGCCCACCACTCTCGACAACGCCAAGAACGCCTTTGAGATTTTTTATATCCTCTTTATCTATTTTCACATTGTTCGCCAGTGTGATACGAAGGCGGGTAGCGCAATGTGCTAAGTGTGATATATTTTCTTGACCACCAATTCTGATAAAGATTTTTTCTGCAAGCTCTTTGTAATCCACGGTGTTCTCTCTTATTTAAGAAAAATCATGTCTAATTTTTTATAACATCTCATGACCACTGCAATTAAATCACTCTCTTCGTAACTTAGACTATGGCAAAAACACATGATGGCACTGTCAAAATTCCATATCTCTTGCTAAGAGTCACATAACTGATACCTTAGTACCGTATTAGCATCGTTGAGCATGTGATGTTGCTGAGTGTAGGTGGTTTTAAGTGGCAAAAGAGGAAAAGTAAATGGTAAACGCTGGTAAACTGGATGCAGTTTTAGATGAAAAAATTAGAGAAATTACAGAAAGTGAAGCATTTTACCTTCAAAATCCAGGAGCGCTTAGTAAGAAATATGACCGTATTGCTAAAGTGGATATAGATGGGAAAAACATCTATTACTTTGAACTGACCGATCTTGATACTCATGCATTTGAAATAACAAGGAATTCTCGATTTACATCAGTGCTGGAGCATGTTCATTCCAGTTTGCACATGAGCTATGTCTATTCGGGAAAATCTACTATGAGTGTAGATGGTAAGTGTATATCGCTTGGTGAAAATGATGTTTGCTTTATTGATCGTAATGTAATTAGAAGTAAAGAATTCTTAGGTGAAAACGATATAATAATAAGCATTCATTTTGGTCATAAGTTTCTCACAAATAATTTTTTGAAAAAACTGACTAACCGAAGTTTCTTTTCTGATTTTATTGCGTCTGCACTTTCTGAAAACAACGACCACAAAAGTTATATATTTTTCCGGAGCAATAATAATAAGAAAATACGAATGCTTTTCATGCAATTGATCTCTGAGTGTTATAATAAAAACTCCTACTCAAATGAAATAATAAGCTGTTATTTGTCGTTAATTATGTTTGAGCTCATTATGATGTATAGAGAGAACCCAGCTCCACATGTGATTAATATTCCAAAGGAGGAAAGGGGTGATATTATTGATATTCTTAGTTATATTGATGATAATTTTATAACTTGTTCTCTTAAATCGTTAGCTAAAGAATTCGGATATAATGAAAAATATCTCTCTCATCTTATAAAAAATAAAACCGGCTTGGGATTTAAAGATATTCAAACAATGAAAAGAATTAAATATGCTGCACATTTACTTGAAACAAGTGCATTGCCAATTAGAGATGTATCAGAGAGGTCAGGTATTGCAAATGAAAATTTTTTCTATAAAAAATTCTTTCAAGAATATGGAAAAACACCAAAGGAATATAGGTGTGAATTTTCTTTTGAACAATTAATTGAACAAAAGTTATTATGATGGTCTAATCAAGATTATATTTTGTTAAATATTCAGACTAATAAAGCTAAGGAGTGTTTAGCATTAATCATTGCTTATATCCCCGTCATGCTTCAAGTTACATGTGCGTTGGTTTCATTCTGTCACCCGAATCACTTACTTGAGTTAGCTCATTGGGATTTCCTTACTTTCCGTCTTCCTGATACTCGAATTATGTGGAGTATAGAAAGCAACCTCTTTGATGAATGTCATGTCCCATAATAAGTGATTTTATGTCTATTCATTGTGGTATAAAGGAAATTATGAATGATAAAGACAAGTATCGGGCTGGTAATTCGATGTTCAATATGTAATTAGCCGCTGGAAAAATCTACCGGCGGCTAATTATCCCAAATATATTTTAAACTACGTACGGGGCAGCGATGTAATGCTGCTCTTGTGGTGCCGCGTAAGCAGGCGGGCGCATATCGCCAGCAGAGCGGCACAGAGCATGACCAGCGCCAGTGATACTTTTGACGGCAGAGGAACGGCCATAGCCATCAGGCCCAGCGCCGCGCCGCCCGCCATCTGCACAAATCCTACCATCGCCGACGCAATCCCCGCCTCATTGGAATAAGGCTCCAGTGCATAGCTGGTGGACGGCCCGATCAAAAATGCCAGACCGGCACAGGCCAGCGCGACAGGCAGCATGTAGGTTGGCCAGGTGTTTTGCATCGCTTCGGGTAAGAGAACGACGCCGCCAAGCAGCGAAAGAAACCCAGTTCCCATTAGCAGGCTACCGATAGCCAGGCAGCGCGGTCGGCCGACTTTACGAATCATGCGATTTGCAAAGAAGCTGACGAGCATGATCCAAAAACCGTTTACGCCAAAGGCAATCGAAAACTCAAGCGGCGTGAGCCGAGCCTCATTCATCAACACCACGGGAGAGAAGGTGACATAGGTCAATGCCATCCCCATGGCACCCGCGTTGACTGAGGCGAATCCCAGAAACTGGCGATCGGATAACAGACGTGCGTATTGGCGCAGCGGCAAGCCGTGTACGGGAAGCGTTGAGTCTGGGCGCGTTTCAGGCAGGAAGCGGGTGACGAGTGCCAGTACCAGAACGCTGTAGCCCGCGAGGAACCAGAAGGGAGCACGCCAGCCGAAGGCTTCGGCCAACAGCCCGCCTAATAGCGGAGCCAGTGCCGGCACAATGTTCAGCGTGCCGTTAAGAAAGCCATAGGTTCTGGCGGCATCGTCGCCGTTCAGTTTGTCACGCACGCTGCTGAAAATGGCGACGGCAGTACAGCAGACGGCCAGCCCCTGAAAAAGACGTGAGAGGACGAATAGCGTGGCGCTGGTGGCTAGCGCGGCCATGATCGCACCGATGAGGTAGATAATCACGCCAGCCAGCGCCATAGGGCGTCGACCGTATTTATCGACCAGCGGCCCTGCTAGCAGTTGGCCTAATCCCATGATCAGAATAAACAGTGCGACGGTGGATTGAATCAGCGATTCAGGGCTGTTCAGCGCCACGGCGATGGCGGGAATAAGCGGTAAATAAATGTCTATACCCAGAGGGCCGAGTAGAACCAGAGTCAGTAAAATCAGAACAAATCTTTGCATAACAAAAACAGAAATCTATGTTTTATGGGTTCGACAGGGTAATGCGCACACTGGCGGAAAGAAAGCGTTATCTTTGTGACAATGTCACGATGATGTGAAGGGAAATAGCGTGGCGAGGTTGTATGAAGGCGCTAATCAATAGGGCGGAGCAGAGATTTTCCGCCCTTTAGTCAAACATGCTTAATCCACTCAGGCCGTTTCAATGCGGGGATAAAAATCGTGATTCTCCCTCTGCATACGTTCATAGACCTTACGCAACACGTTATTGGCATCAGCCCGGAAATCCCTATCGTGCCCTATCAGTTGTGAAGCCGTATTCCAGCGACGGGAAAATGCATCGTAGTCTGCGGCAATGGTTTGCATTTCATTCTGATAATGCTGACTCATCTTCGTTAGCTGCGCGTCACCGCTGCGCTGAAGCGAAGGGTAAAGCACGCGATCTTCTGCGGAAAGGTGCAGCTTGATGGTTGAACTCATGGCGACGATGGCGCGGGCGATGTCAGTGGCGTTCTCCGTCACGCCTTCTCGTGATAGCCGACGCAGGGTATCAATGCTTTCGAGTATTTCGTTGTGCTGGTGTTTGAATTTATCAATGTTCATAAGCGATTCTCTATGCAGGTATAATGCTATTTATAATACATGTATTTTAAATGCATGTTTATAGAAAAATGCCCAGAAAGAGAAAATCAGCCAGCTAACGATTAATCATTAACAGATAACTGGCTGATTGAGAGGAGGGTCAATGCCCTACCGTTTGTTTACGGAAGAGTTCACGGAAGACAGGGTAGATATCATCCTGATCGCGGATATGCTGCATGGCGAAATTATCGAATGTATCGCGCAGCGTTTCATATTCGCGCCAGAGCGTCTGGTGTGAACGCCGGGTGATTTCAATATAGCTATAATAACGCACCATCGGCAGAAGCTGATTTGCCAGAATCTGGTGACACAGTGGTGAGTCATCAGCCCAGTTATCGCCATCCGACGCCTGTGCCGCATAGATGTTCCACTGTGACGGATCGTAACGCTCGCGAACCACTTCCTCCATCAGCTTTAATGCACTGGAGACAATGGTGCCGCCGGTTTCCTGAGAGTAGAAGAACTCCTGTTCATCAACCTCTTTCGCCTGCGTATGGTGGCGAATGTAGACGACGTCGACGTTTTTATAATTTCGGCTGAGGAACAGATACAGCAGAATATAAAAGCGCTTCACCATGTCTTTCGTCGCCTGATCCATCGAACCAGACACGTCCATCAAACAGAACATCACCGCCTGGCTCGACGGTTCGGCCCGACGCTCGTAGTTCCTGTAGCGCAGGTCAAACGTATCAATAAACGGCACGCGGGCGATTTTCTGGCGCAGTTCGTTAATTTCCTGCCGCAGCCGTTCCTCTTCCAGCAATTGTGCAGGTTCGGTATGCGCCAGCTGTTCCAGCGTCTCTTCCAGTTCATGCAACGTGCGCCGTTTACCCGCTGTCATCGCCATACGGCGTGCCAGCGAGTTTTGCAGCGAACGTACCACGCTGATATTGGCAGGAACGCCGTTAGCGGTGTACCCGGCGCGGTGCGTTTTGTACTCGGTCATCTGCCGATGCTGGGTCTTCTTCAGATTCGGCAGCGCCAGATCTTCAAACAGCAGGTCCAGATATTCGTCTTTGGAGATCTGAAAGACAAATTCATCTTCGCCTTCGCCATCTTTACTGGCATCCCCCTGACCGGAACCACCGCCGCCACCTCCTTGTGGCCGCTCGATTTTGTCGTTCTGTACAAAGTGATCGTTGCCCGGGTGGACGCGGTGGCGGCGTCCTCCACGGCCTTGATGGAACATCGGTTCGTTGATGTCTGCATTGGGGATCGAGACTGACTCCCCGCTTTCGATGTCGGTCACCGAACGCTTATTAATGGCCTCGGAAATCGACTGTTTTATTTGCGACTTATAGCGGCGCAGAAAGCGTTGGCGGTTCACCGTGCTTTTGTTTTTGCCGTTCAGTCGTCGGTCAATAAAATAGGCCATGTTTCCCCCAAACGCTGTTGCCAGCATCGTGCGTCATTATGATGACTTCCTCACCCGCAGATACCATTCGCACAGCAAACGAACCTGTTTCCGGGTGTAGCCTTTCTCCATCATGCGATCGACGAAGTCATCATGTTTTTTCTGTTCATCCGTTGAGGTTTTGGTGTTAAACGAAATCACAGGCAGCAGCTCTTCCGTATTGGAAAACATCTTCTTCTCAATGACCGTACGCAGCTTCTCGTAACTGGTCCAGTTTGGATTCCGGCCGCTATTGTTGGCACGGGCGCGCAGGACAAAGTTGACGATCTCGTTACGGAAGTCTTTAGGGTTGCTGATGCCCGCAGGCTTCTCGATCTTTTCCAGCTCGGCGTTTAACGATTCGCGGTCAAACAGTTGGCCCGTATCTGGGTCACGGTACTCCTGATCCTGAATCCAGAAATCCGCATAGGTAACATAACGGTCAAAAATGTTCTGGCCGTATTCGGAATAGGATTCGAGGTAGGCGGTCTGGATCTCTTTACCGATAAATTCGGCGTATTTCGGTGTCAGATAGCCTTTCAGGTGCTCTAAATACTTATCTGCCAGCTCCTGCGGGAACTGTTCGCGCTCGATCTGTTGCTCCAGCACGTAGAACAGGTGCACTGGGTTAGCCGCGACTTCGCTGTGATCGAAGTTAAAGACGCGCGACAGAATCTTGAATGCGAAGCGGGTCGACAGACCGTTCATTCCCTCATCTACACCCGCATAGTCGCGATATTCCTGATAGGACTTCGCCTTCGGATCGGTATCTTTCAGGCTTTCGCCGTCGTAAACCCGCATCTTGGAGTAGATGCTGGAGTTTTCAGGATCTTTCAGCCGCGACAGAATAGAGAAGCGGGCCAGCGTTTCCAGCGTGCCGGGCGCGCAAGGGGCGTGCGTCAGTTCGCTGTGATCCAGCAACTTGTCGTAGATCTTGACCTCTTCAGACACGCGCAGGCAGTACGGCACCTTCACGATATACACGCGGTCAAGAAACGCTTCATTGTTCTTGTTGTTACGGAACTGCACCCATTCGGATTCATTGGAGTGCGCCAGAATAATTCCGTTGAACGGCAGGGCGGCAATGCCTTCCGTCCCGTTATAGTTGCCTTCTTGTGTCGCAGTCAGCAGCGGGTGAAGAACCTTGATCGGCGCTTTGAACATTTCGACGAATTCCATAATGCCCTGGTTCGCCCGGCACAATGCGCCGGAGTAGCCGTAGGCATCGGGATCGTTCTGAGCATAGTGCTCCAGCTTGCGGATATCGACTTTACCGACCAGCGCTGAAATGTCCTGATTGTTCTCATCACCGGGCTCGGTTTTCGCGATCCCGATTTGCGCCAGAATCGATGGCCACACTTTGACGACTTTGAACTTGGTAATGTCGCCGCCAAATTCCTGAAGGCGTTTTGCTGCCCACGGTGACATGATGGTGCCGAGGTAGCGCCGTGGAATGGCATACTCTTTCTCAAGTATTGTGGCATCTTCCTGCGGGTTGAACAGGCAGAGCGGATGATCATTCACCGGGCTGCGTTCGCCGTTGGCACTGAGGATGTAAATCGGTACGCGCTGCATTAGCGCTTTCAGGCGTTCGGCAAGAGACGATTTCCCGCCGCCGACTGGCCCCAACAGATACAGAATCTGTTTCTTCTCTTCTAATCCCTGCGCGGCATGTTTCAGGTAAGAGACAATCTGTTCGATGGCCTCTTCCATACCGTAAAATTCTTCAAAAGCAGGGTAGCGAGCAATCACCCGGTTTGAGAATAGGCGCGACATTCGTGATTCTTGGGCGGTATCCACCATTACAGGTTCACCGATAGCCGTTAACAAGCGTTCAGCCGCGTTCGCATAAGCATTGCGATCCTGCTGACAGATGGTAAGGAATTCCTGCAGAGTGAACTCTTCGTCCTTGGCAGCGTCGTAGCGCTGGCGGTAGTGATCAAATATGTTCATAGTGATGCCCGTCCTTCGTCGATTAGCACAGATTAAGAGAGCGTGTGGAATATATGCCTATTAATGTATTGCCCTCCGAAAGAAGAAATCTCCTGAGTCCAGCAACCCTTATGCCAACTTGTCGCGTCAGGGCGTCGTGATTTTATTCATTCCTGCTGGTCAGGAAGACGTCACCTTCTGTATTAAAGCGTAGTTTGCATCCGTAAAATTTCCTCTAGTCCACAGACGTATTTTTAAGATATTTCAAGGACTCACTTTCAGGAAAATCCGTGTAGCATGACTGAGAATGGGCGCTCAGCCTTAAGAACACAGCCTCTTACCGACGTTAGCGCACGTAAAACCTATCGAATATATCGGTTATTCGTTAATGTTATTTTTATATAACCTGAATGCGAACGTGTGTAATTGGCTATCATGTTTCATGATATTTATCTGTAATAGGAAATAGAAAACTGTGAAAAAACCTCAACTATGTGTGCTGGCCGCGCTGATTTCGGGTGCTGTGGTCCTGCCTTCAGCCTATGCCGCCGATGTCTCTCTGGGCCTCGGCGCTGTGGGCTCAACGTCCGTGTACCGTGGTGTTGATAATGACGTTTATCCGCTTCCTGTACTGAATTATGAAAGTGAAAATTTTTATTTCCGCGGGCTGGGTGGTGGATATTACCTGTGGAATGACGGCGCAAATCGTTTCTCTTTAACGGCCTATTACCTGCCTTTAGGGTTTAAGCCGGGAGATAGCGACGATCTGCGTATGAAGCAGTTGGACAAACGCCGCAGTACGCTGATGGCGGGGGCGGCTTATCGTCATACTGCCGACTGGGGTGAAATTCGTACCGTGCTGGCAGGGGATACGCTGGATTACAGCAACGGCTTCGCGTGGGATACCGCTTACCTTTACCGTTTCTCAATGGGCGATCTGAGCATCACTCCAGGTATTGGTGCGACCTGGTTTAGTGAAAACATGAACCAGTATTACTACGGTGTGAGTGCGCAAGAATCTTCGCGTTCTGGCTTTAACCAATACAGCCCTGGTGATGGCTGGGCTCCGTATCTTGAACTGAGTGCAGGTTATGAAATTAACCAAAGCTGGAGCGCCTGGGCTGTGGGCCGTTATACGCGTCTGTCTGACGAAATGAAAGACAGCCCGATTGTTGATAGTAACCACAGCATCTTAATGAGCGCAGGCGTCAGCTATCGCTTCTGATGCTTTTCGTGAGCGCTTTTAATGCTCTTCGTAAGCATAGTGCATCTGCCGTACAATAATGGGGTGATATCACCCCATTTGCACATTTATGGTGCGCCAAACGCCATGTTAGGTTGACGGCAAACCCGTTAGGTTGACGGCAGGCAAGGGAGGAACGTGTGACAAAAGCGATTCGTTTTCCAGATGACACCCGCGTACCGGCGATCGGTCAGGGAACGTGGTACATGGGCGAAGATGCCCGAATGAAAGCGCAGGAAGTGACGGCGCTGCAAGCGGGTATCGATCTTGGGTTAACGCTGATTGATACGGCCGAAATGTATGCGGAAGGCAGAGCGGAGGACGTCGTCGGTGAAGCGATACGTGGCCGCCGTGATAGCGTTTATCTGGTGTCGAAAGTCTATCCGCACAATGCGGGAGGCGAAAAAGCGATACAGGCGTGTGAACGCAGCCTGAAGCGACTGCAAACCGAGCGCATTGACCTGTATCTGCTACATTGGCGCGGTGGCATCCCGTTAGTGGATACGATTGCGGCGATGGAGCGATTACAGCAGGCGGGAAAAATCGGCCAGTGGGGCGTCTCCAATCTCGATCTTGAGGATATGCAGGAGCTCTGGTCGCTAAACGGCGGACAGCGCTGCATGACCAATCAGGTGCTTTACCATCTGGCATCGCGCGGTATTGAGTTTGATTTGTTACCGTGGTGTCAGCAACAGCAGCTTCCGGTAATGGCGTATTGTCCGCTGGCGCAGGCAGGGCGCTTGCGTGATGGGTTATTCTCGCATCCGGTAGTGAACCGCATTGCACGCGAACAGAGCATCACGCCTGCTCAACTGCTACTGGCGTGGGTAATTCGTCAACCGGGCGTGATCGCGATACCTAAAGCAAGTTCTGTCACGCATGTTCAGGAAAATGCGCAAGCACTGGACGTGCTGTTGTCTGATGAAGATATTGCGCAGTTAGATCAGGCCTTCCCTCCGCCGACGTGCAAACAGCATCTGGATGTGGTGTAGTTGAGGCGAAAGGATTGGCAGAATAGGTGTATGGCGAAATCGCCATACACCTTAATAGTTTGGATATCGCTATAGCGGTGATTATTTCTTGATGCGGATAACCGTTGCCAAACGCGCTGGCGCGTTGGCGGATGCGACAAACGGTTGATTAATGCGCGCAGTTTCCACACACACGAACGTTTTATATCCCTCATCGGTCATATCGCTAATCGTACGAGAGAGCTCAGCTCCGGGGTTCCATGACACGACATCGCTATGGTGCGTATGGTGCACTTCGATAGTACGTTTCAGCACTGCGTCATGTACCACACTGGTGTCCTGCGGCTGGGTATAAATGCGGTCTGTACGGTCGGTAAAGACCAGATCGCCTTGCTGCGTTGCCAGCTTGCCCTGATCCACTTTATCAATGAAAGACTCACCCAGGCCAGCAATGCGGATATTGCTGATATCGCCGATATTGAAATAGGTATGCAGCGCGCTGGTAATGCTGTAATCACCATGCGCTTCCAGTTCAATGCCACATTCCTTGCCCAGCTTGAAGCGGGCGATGAGCGTGAACGCATGCGGCCAGCTCTTGCGCGTTTCTTCATTATCCTGCAGCGTGAACGTGAGCTGTACGCCGTGTTCATCTTCGCTGTGGGCGGTAAATTCCCACGGCAGCAGACGGGCAAAACCGTGATTAGGATCGGCGAAAGGGCCAAACCAAGGGAAACAGATTGGAACACCGCCGCGAATAGCAACGTGATGAGTAAAAGGCGTATTGTCGCTTAGCCAGAGCACCGGCTCTTCGTTTGTTGGCTGCCAACTGAGCAGGTGCGCACCTTGTAATGCGACTGCCGCGCGCACTTCAGGGTGATCAACGACAATGATGGGTAATTGGTCCAACTGACGCTGGGTGAGGGTGGCGCTAATTTGCTTCGTTACGGGGAGTGAGAACATTGTGTTATGCATGATAGTGCCTTTTTTTGATTGTTTTTCGTGGTAAAAAGAAATCTGCAATAAACAATAAAAAAGGGCGACATCACGTCGCCCTTTTTTCACAGAATCATCGCTGACGCTTATTTAGAGATGTGAGCGATCAGATCCAGAACTTTGTTTGAGTAACCAGTTTCGTTATCGTACCAGGAAACCAGTTTCACAAAGTTGTCGCTCAGAGCGATACCCGCTTTAGCATCGAATACGGAAGTCAGTTTTTCACCGTTGAAATCGGTAGAAACTACTTCGTCTTCGGTGTAGCCCAGAACGCCTTTCAGCTCACCTTCAGAAGCGGCTTTGATTGCTGCACAAATTTCTTTGTAAGAAGCAGGTTTTTCCAGACGTGCAGTCAGGTCAACAACAGAAACGTTCGGGGTAGGAACGCGGAACGCCATACCAGTCAGTTTGCCGTTCAGCTCAGGAATCACTTTACCTACTGCTTTAGCAGCACCGGTAGAAGATGGGATGATGTTCTGTGCTGCGCCGCGGCCGCCGCGCCAGTCTTTGTGAGACGGGCCATCAACCGTTTTCTGCGTTGCAGTGGTTGCGTGAACGGTGGTCATCAGTGCTTCAACGATACCGAAGTTGTCGTTGATAACTTTTGCCAGCGGAGCCAGGCAGTTGGTGGTGCAAGATGCGTTAGAAACGATTTCCTGACCAGCGTAAGTTTTGTGGTTTACGCCCATAACGAACATTGGGGTATCATCTTTAGATGGACCAGTCAGAACGACTTTCTTCGCACCAGCAGCGATGTGTTTACGTGCAGTGTCGTCAGTCAGGAACAGGCCAGTTGCTTCAGCAACAACGTCTACGTTGACTTCGTTCCACTTCAGGTTTGCAGGATCGCGCTCTGCGGTAACACGAATGGTTTTGCCGTTAACAACCAGGTGGCCATCTTTAACTTCAACGGTGCCGTTGAAACGACCATGAGTTGAGTCGTACTTCAGCATGTACGCCATGTAATCAGCATCTAACAGGTCGTTGATTGCAACGATCTCAATGTCAGAACGCTCTTGCGCAGCGCGAAAAACAATACGGCCGATACGGCCAAAACCGTTGATACCTACTTTGATAGTCATATATTCCACCAGCTATTGGTTTGTGAATAAAAGGTTGGTTGTAAAATTACAAAAACCTTGCTGAGCGTCAAGCGGAATCGTGTCAATAGTTGCTGTAAGTCAAACCTATGACCAAACTTTGTGCGAAAACCGCTCGACCCTGTAACTAAGTAACATCTAAGCCTGATATGAGGGTGAAATGCATCATATAAAGCCTGTGTGATCTCAATATGTGATGTGCATCACAATTAAATATTGATGCTAATAACATTCCTAATATTAGGTCAGAACAGCCTGTTAGGTTGTTAATTTTTTGTTATAATCAATGATTAATTGAATTGATAACACCCGCCGTGAGACTTCCTATGACTAACGACTCTGCTTCACGTACCCCATCCGACAATACTGAATTGACAGAGATGCAGCGCTATGTCACCCAGCAACGTGGTACGGAACCTGCGTTTTCAGGCAAATTGCTGCATAACAAGCGCACTGGCGCTTATCACTGCCTGTGCTGCCAGGCTCCGTTGTTTTATTCCGACAGCAAATACGACTCCGGCTGTGGCTGGCCGAGCTTCGATCAGCCCGTATCTTCAGAGGCGATTCGCTATCTGGAAGATGATTCACACAATATGCACCGTATCGAAATCCGCTGCGGGCAGTGTGATGCGCATCTGGGCCACGTTTTCCCTGATGGCCCGAAAACCACGGGCGAACGTTACTGCGTGAATTCGGCTTCACTGAGTTTCATCGACGACGTTGATGGCGAACGCGTTGACGGGTAATCTGTTTGCGATAGGTGCGACGGCGATAAGATAGATAATATCTTGCTTTAAACGATTCAGCTACTAAAAACGCTGTTAGCACAGCACAGAAACCCAATAAGAATAAACCTGATCTTTCTCGGAGCAGAAACCGGATATGGAACTCAATGATCTGATCGACGCCATGACGCCAGAAATTTACCAGCGGTTAGTCACGGCGGTGGAGTTGGGCAAATGGCCAGACGGTGTCGCGTTGACGGCTGAACAGAAAGAAAACTGCCTGCAAATGGTGATGATGTGGCAGGCTCGCCATAACGAACAGGCTGAGCACATGACGATTGGCACTGATGGCGAAATCGTGATGAAGAGCAAGCAGGAGCTGAAGCGCGAGTTTAACATCGCTGACGCTATTATTACGCTAAAACCCGACGCGTAAAACAGAAGCAGGCAGCCGCAACGGCTGCCGCTATTCCGGTTGTCAGTAGCGCTAGTGAGCTGCTGACACCGTAGTAAGAAACTGCGTCATATCCGTCAGTATCGCCCCACGCTGTGCCATTTCCCGTAACGCAGATTCGCTGTCATCAGGCGAAAGATTCACGCCACGACAGCCATCCACCAAGACTTCGGTGTGATAGCCCAGCGCAATCGCATCCAGCACGCTGAACTTGACGCAATAATCGGTCGCCAGCCCCAGAATAATCAAATGGGTGATCTGGTTGGCGTGTAGCCACGCATCCAATTCGGTTTTCACCCGATGTCCATTATCGAAAAAAGCGCTATAGCTGTCGATCTCCGGCTGAGTCCCTTTTTGTACGATCCACTGAATCGCTGACTGATTCAGTGCTGGATGAAAATCAGCGCCGGTGGTTCCCTGCACGCAGTGAACGGGCCACCAGATCTGCGGCCATCCGTTTAACTCACCGAGTTCTCCGACCTTGGTATGCGCATTAACAGCAAAACTGCCGTGATTCGCGGGGTGCCAATCCTGACTGGCAATTACTGGAACGCCAGCGGCTACGCAGGCTTCAATAGCGCGATTAGCCACCTCAATGACGCGGTCGCCTTCATTAACAGCCAATGCACCGTCGGGACAAAAATCATTTTGCAGATCAACTAATAGCAATGCTTTCTTCATTACGACTCCGTGATTAACTCAGTCTTTATCGCTCAATTCCCCATGCAGGTTCTGCTGCGTCAACTGGCGAATGTCATCGGCGCTTAGGTCCTGCTGGCTCAGTAAGTAATGCAGTTTGGTCAATGCCGCCTCAACGGTCATATCAAAGCCACTGATAACGCCCGCATGCGCCAGCGCATTGCCCGTCGCATAGCCGCCCATGTTTACGCGCCCTGAAATGCACTGCGTCAGGTTGACGACCACAATACCGCGTGCGGAGGCTTCACGTAATTCGTGCAGCAGCCCGGGGCTTTGCGGCGCGTTGCCAACGCCGTAGGAGCGCAGGATAAGTGCTTTCACCGGCTGACGGAGGAAATTGCTGATGACATCGGCAGAAATGCCGGGGTAAATCGTAATCACCCCGATAGGCTGTGGCGTAATGTGATGCACTTTCAGTGGCGGACAGTTGTTACATTCCACGGTCGGTGCCAGCCGACGAATATGGATACCGGCTTCGAGCAGCGGCGGATAGTTGGGGGAGGCGAAGGCATCAAAGCCATCCGCGTGAGCTTTGGTGGTGCGGTTGCCGCGCAGCAGTTTGTTATTGAAGAAGAGGGCGACTTCATTAATCGGATGATTAGCCGCAACGTACAGCGCGTTCAGCAGGTTGGTCTGACCGTCCGAGCGCAATTCCGCTAACGGGATTTGTGACCCTGTCACGATAACCGGCTTGGCAAGATTTTCCAGCATAAACGAGAGCGCGGAGGCGGTGAACGCCATCGTGTCAGTACCATGCAGAATCACGAAACCATCGTAGTCATCGTAATGGTTTTGAATATCGTCCGCGATGGATTGCCAATCCGCTGGCGTCATATCAGACGAATCGATCAACGGATCATATTCATGAATCGTGAACGACGGCATCTCTTCGCGGTGGAATTCCGGCATTTTTGCCAACTGCTGTTGTAAATGACCGGATACCGGAACATAGCCATTAGCAGAGCGCTGCATGCCGATGGTGCCGCCCGTATAGGCGACATAAATGGATTTCTTTCGCATGGTGGTGTGAGTCAGGATTAAACCGAGAATTATAGAGGGAAAAACAGCCCGATAATACTATCATAAGCAATGACTATTACCGGGCTATACCCGTCATACTTCAAGCTGCTTGTGCGTTGGCAGCGTTCAGTCACCCGAATCACTTACCTGAGTAAGCTCATCGGGATGCCTTCTCTTGCCGCCTTCACGCAACTCGAATTATTTAGGGTACATATTGGCGGCTACTGTAAACGCTACCGGACTTCTCCGCAGGTGAGGCAAAATGCGTACCGGTTCTGCGGGTCGTTCAGGTTATTCATGATGGACGGCTGTGACCGCATGGCTTCCGCCAGCTGTGCGACCGGTGCTGGCAGCATAGACTGGACGGCAACGGGCAGCAGGGCGTACACGGAGGCGTTCACCTGATTCAGCATCGTGTCCAGCAGACCCGGCTGCTCGGCATACCAGTTCAACTGATACTGTCCCAGTTTTGCCAGCTCAGCCGCTTTCTTCACGGCATCATCAAAATCACCGATCTGATCGACCAAACCATTTTCTTTCGCGTCGCTACCGATCCAGACGTGACCTTGCGCGATCTGATCGATTTGCTCAGGCGTTTTCTTACGCGCCTGCGCCACGATATCAATGAAGTTCTTATAACCGCGTTCGATACTTAACTGCATCATCTGCGAGAATTCAGGTGGCAGTGATTTCGTGATCGACAGATCGGCCAGTGGCGAGGTCGCTACGCCATCCGTGTGGACGCCAAGGTTTTCCAGCGAATCTTCGAACGTGGTAATCACGCCAAAAATACCGATAGAACCTGTCAGCGTACTGGCGCTGGAGATGATTGCGTTTGCTGGCGTTGAGATCCAGTAGCCGCCCGATGCTGCCATACCGCCCATGGAGACCACGATCGGTTTACCTGCCAAACGGAGCGCCATCAATTCTGAACGAATCAGCTCCGACGCGGTGACGCTACCGCCAGGGCTATTGACGCGCAGTACCAGCGCTTTGACTTTAGGATCGAGGCGCGCGGCGCGGATCTGTGCCGCCGTGGTATCGCCACCGACCATTCCCGGTGTTTCCGGGCCATCAATTATGGCGCCATTGGCAAATACAACCGCGATCTGGTTGTTATTTTGCACCGGTGGTTTGATGGTGTAGTCGTAAATGCTGATGAAATTAAAGTTGTTCTTCTGGCTATTCCAGCCGAACGCTTTAACCAGCGATTGCTCGGTCACGGAACGTGATGCCACTTCATCGACCAGCTTGTTATCCAGCGCATAGCGTGCGGTATCGCCCTGGACGGCCTGCAAGCCTGCAATGATGTTGGTTGCACCCGGGAAGAGCTGCTGAGGCGTAATCTGGCGGTTAGCGGAAACGGTATTTAAATACTGCTGCCACAGCGCATTGATCCAACGACCATCGGCATCGCGCGCCGCAGGCGACATATCGTCACGCAGATACGGTTCAACGGCTGACTTATAAGTTCCCACGCGGAAGATATTGGTGGTCACTTTCAGCTTGTCCAGCATGGACTTGAAGTAGAGATTGTTGGTCGCGAAACCGTGTAGATCAACACTGCCTTGTGGCGTCAATGACACCGTATTGGCAAAACTGGCCAAATAGTATTGAGACTGGTTGTAGCTGTCGCCGACCGCATAAATAGGCTTACCGCTATCGCGAAATTCGCGCAGCGCCTTGCCGATATATTGCAGAGACGGCTGGTCGGCACCGGTAAAGTCGCTGAGATCCAGCACCACTCCCGTGATGTTGTCGTCACTCTTTGCCTGACGAATACTGTCGACAATATCGAACAGTGAGTTTTCCTGACGACGGTTGTTCGATGCGCCAAAGAATTCACGTCCTAATTGACGCAGTTTGTTGTTAACGGTGGGTTGATCAACAACTACACCCGTCAGATCGACCAGCAGCGCACCCTTCGTGGCCTCTTCCGGCGTCGTTTTTACCTGTGAGTAGATCCCAACACCAACTAAAATCAGAGCAATAAGGAAAATATTGAGAATAAATTCTCTGATAAAATTAAGCAGACGCCATGTCCACTTAAAAAATCCGCTAAAAATTCGCCACAATGTGCGCATGATATCTCCATGAACGGGTAAACAGCGTGTGCCCTACGTCCTTCAACTCGCCCTCTGGCAAGTGATGAAGCACAAGGAGTGATAGTATCCTAATGAGCGGACAGTAAAAAGTCAGCATTAAATCGCCGCAGAAGCGCGCCCTGTCGGGGTTATCTTGTAACAAAACTTCTACTTGTGCTAACGTGGCGCGCAACGTTGCCGTACAGTCGTTTCTACCGTAGAAGTGGGTTGTACCGCAGAAATTATATTGCCAGACAGGAGATGTGCGATGGATGCTCTTGAATTGCTATTGAATCGTCGTTCGGCCTCGCGCCTGACCGCGCCAGCACCGACGGGTGACGCATTGAATAACATTATCCACGCCGGTATGCGTGCGCCGGATCATGGTGCCATGCAGCCGTGGCGCTTTTTTATGATCGAAAATGACGGTTTGGATCGTTTTAGCTCGCTACTGACGCGTGCGGCGCAGCAGGAAGGGTTGGACGAAGCCGGTATCGATAAAGCGCGTCAGGCACCTTATCGTGCACCGCTGATTATCACCGTTGTTGCGCATTGCGAAGAGAACCCGAAAGTCCCGCTTTGGGAGCAAATTGTCTCCGCAGGCTGTGCGGTTCAGGCCATGCAGATGGCGGCATTGGCGCAGGGTTTTAACGGTATCTGGCGTAGCGGTGCCTGGACGCACAATTCGCTGGTGCGTGAAGCGTTCAACTGCCGTGAACAGGATGAAATTGTCGGTTTCCTCTATCTGGGGACGCCGGTGCTTAAAGCATCGACGACGGTCACGCCGCTTGATACCGACGCGTTTGTTCATTACTTCTGATCGTCATCTCTTGAATAATATCGATTTCCACCCCGTTTTACAGCGTGCTTTCCCGCGAGTTACGCGGGAAATGCCCAGTCTGCTCGATGGTGAATAATGCGACTTTTTATTGCCGAAAAGCCCAGCCTCGCGCGGGCGATTGCAGACGTGTTACCCAAACCGCATCGACGCGGCGATGGCTTTATTGCCTGCGGCCAGAATGATGTTGTGACGTGGTGCGTGGGGCACCTGCTGGAGCAGGCACAGCCGGATGTTTATGATGCACGCTATGCCCGCTGGTCGCTTGCCGATCTCCCTATCATTCCCCAGAAATGGCTGTTGCAGCCGCGGCCCTCGGTCAGTAAACAGCTCAACATCATAAAAAAGCTCCTGAATGATGCTACCGAAGTGATTCACGCGGGAGACCCCGATCGTGAAGGACAACTGCTGGTGGACGAGGTGCTGGAATACCTTTCTCTGCCGGAAGAAAAACGCCAGCAGGTACGTCGTTGCCTGGTTAACGATCTCAACCCACAGGCGGTAGAACGTGCCGTTTCTCGTCTTCGCGAGAACCGAGAGTTCATCCCTTTGTGCGTGTCGGCGCTGGCGCGTTCCCGTGCAGATTGGCTCTACGGCATTAACATGACCCGTGCCTATACGATATTAGGGCGCAATGCGGGCTATGACGGCGTGCTGTCGGTTGGCCGCGTGCAGACGCCGGTGCTGGGGCTGGTGGTGCGCCGAGATGAAGAGATAGAAAACTTCGTTTCCAAAGATTACTTTGAAGTGAAAGCCCATATCGTGACGCCTGCCGATGAGCGTTTTGTTGCGCTATGGCAGCCCAGCGAGTCCTGTGAACCTTATCAGGATGAAGAAGGACGATTGCTGCATCGCTCGTTGGCGGAACATGTCGTCAAGCGTATCGAAGGCCAGCCTGCGATTGTTACCAGCTATAATGATAAACGGGAATCAGAAACCGCGCCGTTGCCTTACTCGCTGTCGACGTTACAGATCGAAGCCGCGAAGCGTTTCGGACTTAGCGCGCAGCAGGTGCTCGACGTGTGCCAGAAGCTCTATGAAACCCATAAGCTGATTACGTACCCGCGTTCTGACTGCCGCTATCTGCCAGAGGAACATTTTGCCGGGCGTCATGCTGTCTTGAATGCGATATCTGTACATCAGCCCGATCTGTTGCCACAGCCGGTAATGGATGTGGATCGACGTAATCGCTGCTGGGACGATGGTAAGGTCGATGCTCACCACGCGATTATTCCCACCGCCCGCAGTGCAAGTGCCTCGCTGACGGAGAATGAGCGCAAGGTGTATGGTCTAGTCGCGCGGCAGTACATCATGCAATTTTGCCCAGACGCCGTGTTTCGCAAGTGTGTCATTGAACTGGATATCGCGGGGGGTAAGTTTATTGCCAAAGCGCGGTTCTTGGCCGAAGCCGGGTGGCGCACGTTGTTAGGTGGCAAAGAGCGGGACGAAGAAAACGAAGGCATGCCGTTGCCTGTGGTGGCAAAAGGTGATGAGTTACTGTGTGAACGCGGCGAGGTCGTTGAGCGCCAAACACAGCCGCCGCGGCCGTTTACCGATGCCACGCTGCTATCGGCGATGACGGGCATCGCGCGTTTTGTGCAGGATAAAGAACTGAAGAAAATCCTGCGGGCGACCGATGGGTTAGGAACTGAGGCGACGCGCGCGGGTATTATCGAGTTATTGTTTAAACGGACATTTCTGTTTAAGAAAGCCCGCTATATTCACGCAAGTGAAGCGGGGCGGGCGTTGATTCACTCACTGCCTGCTAGCGCGGCGCATCCTGACATGACAGCACATTGGGAAGCTACGCTGACGCAAATCAGCGAGAAGAAATGTCGCTATCAGGATTTTATGCAACCGCTGACCCACTCCTTGCAGGCGCTGATTCAGCAAGCGAAACAGAACGGCGCGGTGAGAGCGTTTAAAGGACTTTCTGCACCGCCGTCAAGTGCTTCAAAACGGCGTAAGCCTCAGACTAAAAAAACGAAGGAGCAGGAGCAATGAAATCGTTAGTGTCTTTGTGTCTCGCCAGTGTGATGCTGGTGCTACCCACGCTGTCACAGGCTAATCGTGGCGGAACAGATATTGTGGTTCCTGTTCCACCGGAAGTGTGGGGTGCAGGGACCGCGGTGCGCGAGCAAAATAACACCTGCCTGCGCTGCTGTGTGTATGAAAATCGTAACTATTCTGAGGGCGCGGTGCTAAAGGTCGAAGGGGTGATTCTGCAATGCGTGCGTGACAAACAAACGCTGGGAACGAATAACCTGATATGGCAGTTGGTTAAGCAATAATCGTGCATTAAAAAGCACTACGACTACTATTTCTGCTAATTTTAATCACCGCTGTGGCTTTGATGCACAGCGGTGATGTTATTTTTACTGCGCATTACGTCTACAACGCATTGCCTTTACAACGAAAACGTCTACAACGAGAACTGTGCCCAGATCGGTGCATGGTCGGATGGTTTTTCCATTCCTCGAATATCGTAATCAATGCCAGTAGCGACGCAGCGTTCGGCCAGGAACGTACTGGCGAGAATCAGATCAATACGCAGGCCGCGGTTGTCATCAAACCCAGCAGAACGGTAGTCAAACCACGAAAAACGATCGTTGCTGTCTGGATTCGCGGCACGGAAGGTGTCGATAAGCCCCCAGCCTTGCAAACGCGCCATCCATTCACGTTCTTCCGGCAGGAAAGAACATTTACCCGTACGCAACCAGCGCTTACGGTTTTCTTCGCCGATGCCGATATCCAGATCGGTAGGGCTAATATTGACATCACCCATCACAATCAGCGGTTGTGTCGCGCTGTGGTGCTGTTCCAGATAGGTTTGTAGATCCTGATAAAAACGCGTCTTCGCGGGGAATTTTACCGGATGATCGCGGCTTTCTCCCTGTGGGAAATACCCATTAATGACCGTAAGCGTGCCGTACTCGGTGGCAAAATCCGCCATGATGATCCGGCGCTGTGCATCGTCTTCATCCGTTGGGAAACCGCGACGAACCGCAATGGGCTGCGTTTTACATAGCAGCGCGACGCCGTAGTGACCTTTTTGTCCGTGGTAATAAACGTGGTAGCCGTATTGGCTGACATCCTCTAACGGAAACATGTCATCGTGGACTTTGGTTTCCTGCAACCCGATCACATCCGGCTGGTGTTGTTCGATAATGGCGGCCAACTGATGAGGGCGCGCCCGCAGGCCATTGATATTAAAAGATACAACTTTCATGTTCGCTGCCATTCGCTAAAAAATGTGACCAGATGGTAGCAGAAAATGAGGGATGCCGTCACGGTGAGGCTGCGCTTTCGAGCGGTGTTGATGGGCTTATTGCTGTGGCTTCAGAGACGGTTGGCGCAGATGAGAATCGTTAAAAATAAGATTCACTTATATTCAGTTGAACACGAGGCTTGTCGACCGTTATACTCCGCACCTCGCAGGAGAGAGGGCGTATAGTATCAGTAATACTATAACGCTCCGCCGAAGGCGCAAACTCCCATAATCGCTCAGGCTACCCTAACTGCGAATTCCATTGAAGCCAACTGGAGAGAGGTTGCAACGCAACCCACCGAAGGGGCAAGCAGCACTGCTGCGTAAACTCTCAGGTAAAGCGGACAGAGGGAGTGGCACATTTCACAGGATAACTTGTGTGCTGACTTACATCTATTTGATCGCGATTACGGCAGAGGGGATGTCCGGGGCGCTGGCCGCCGGACGTCGTAATATGGATATTTTTGGCGTAGGCATGATTGCCTTCATCACCGCGCTTGGCGGTGGCACCGTTCGCGATATTCTTCTTGGTAATTATCCCATCGGCTGGACGCAGCATCCCGGCTATATCTACCTCACCATTGGTGCAGGCCTTTTCACGATTATCATTGCGCGCTTCATGCATCATCTGCACCGGCTCTTTCTGGTGCTGGATGCGATGGGGCTGATTGCCTTTACGGTTATTGGCTGCAACGTCGCACTGCAACTGAACTATTCAACGACGGTGGTGGTTATGGCGGGTATCGTAACCGGAATTTTCGGTGGGATATTGCGTGATATTTTCTGTAACCGTACGCCCATGGTGCTGAAAAAAGAGCTGTACGCCAGCGTCTCGCTTTTAGTCGCACTTCTCTATCTTGGGCTAAAGTCGCTTAACGTTAATCACGATATTAACCTGCTGGCGTCATTCAGTATTGGTTTGGCCGTGCGTCTGGCGGCAATCCGCTGGTCATGGCAGCTCCCTGTGTTCTCTTATGTTCCTGGGCGCTGGAAAGGGAAGGCATAAGGCTATTTTTTCCCTCATTCTATATGTCGCGCTGATTGTTGGTGCGAGTGACAGTGGGGGAAATAACGCTGCGCGTTGCTCAAAACCGTACCGGTTTTGTCGAACCTTGGTCGAAGGTTCTCACCTTCCCTTAACGGGAATTTGATACTTTGGTGTTGGGATGTAATTCAGAAGTGATACTGTGAAATGGTGGTGGGGGAAGGATTCGAACCTTCGAAGTCTGTGACGGCAGATTTACAGTCTGCTCCCTTTGGCCGCTCGGGAACCCCACCACTGGCCTTACTGCAAGAGGCTTTCGCTTCAAGCGGGACGCATCATATCAAATGACGCGCCCCTGTAAAGCGGTATATAGCAAAAATAAACGCGGTTGCCGTTTTTTTATTCCGTTCGGCGCATCCTTATACAAAAAAGATGCCCAATCAACCAATTACAGAATAATGGTACGGTTACCGTAGACAAAAACACGCTGTGCCAGCACGCGGTACAGCGCACGACTCAGAACATTTTTCTCAACGTCACGGCCTGCACGCATCATATCGTCGCCCGAATAAGTATGGTCGACATGAATGACGTCCTGCATGATGATTGGGCCTTCATCCAGATTATCGTTGACGTAGTGTGCCGTTGCGCCAATGATTTTTACGCCGCGCTCATAAGCCTGATGATAAGGGCGAGCTCCGATAAAGGCGGGTAAGAACGAATGGTGAATGTTGATCACCTGATTCGGGTAGTGCTGAACAAACGCCGGTGTCAGAACTCGCATATATTTCGCCAGCACGACGTAATCGGGTTTGTATTGATCGATCTGCGCGATCATCTTTTGATCGTGCTCTTCGCGAGTCAGTCCTTCATGGCTGACCAGATGGAAAGGAATATCAAATCGCTCGACCAGCGTCTGCAAAGTATCGTGGTTGCCAATGACGGCAGAGATTTCTACGTCCAAACCACCGTAGGTACTTTTCATCAACAGATCGCCCAGACAGTGGGCTTCTTTCGTGACCAGAACGACGATGCGACGACGTCCTGCTGCGGTTAATTCGCGAGAAGAGCCTTCGGGAAGCGCGCTATCCAGATCGGCTAACAGCGTAGTGTCGTTGAAAATCCCTTCCAATTCGGTCCGCATGAAAAAGCGACCAGTGCGATGATCGACAAACTCATTGTTTTGCACGATGTTCAGTTCGTGCTTATAACAAATATTCGTAATTTTCGCGATGAGCCCTTTTGCGTCGGGGCAAATGGTTCGTAATACTTTTCTTTGTATATTTTGGGATTGCATGAGCGTGTGGATCCTGTCCAAAAACTAAAATAACGATCTTATGGTAACGCAGCAATAAGGCCGCGTGGGCGATTGCCTGTGTTCTATTGTCCGCAACACTTTTTGTATTTTTTGCCGGAACCACACGGGCAAGGTTCATTTCTGCCTGTCTGTAAATGAACGCCGTCTATATAGTACCAGCGATTATGCTGCCGAAGGAAGCGTGAGCGCTCTCGCATCACTTCTGTTCGCTGGTTGTCGCTTTCAGATAGATAACGCGCGGCGAATTCCACATAGCCCTCATCGGGCGTTTTTCCGGGAGACGTTGCCAGTATAGTAAGGCCGAGCCATTGCGAATTCTGGCAACTTTCCACGAGGGACCCGCGCCATTTCTCGGGTTGAAGGTCGGGATGCCAGGTGGCAATAAGGTAATCGACATCGCGTTTAACATACGCGGTATAGCGCGATCGCATTAATATAGCGGGCTCAGCCGCTGTTGCGGCGTGCGTGATGTAGGGTTGACAGCATGCGTTATACTGCAATCCACTGCAACAGGGGCAAGATTCTGACACGACGTCTCCTGAAGAAAATTTAAGATAAAAACTGATAGATAATAAACAGATCACTATACAGGATGCCGATATGTTACCTAAGAAGCTCTACGTGTAGCAATGTGCGCTAAAATGAAGACAGGTGGATCGATCATGCAGCGGAAAAAAATTGGAATAGCCTTGGGATCAGGGGCAGCGAAAGGATGGGCGCATATTGGTGTGTTTAATGCGTTAACCGAAATGGGCGTAAAGGTTGATGTTGTGGCGGGTTGTTCTATTGGTGCTCTGGTTGGTGCGGCGTATGCCACAAACACTCTATCTTCGATGGATCGCTGGGTGAGAGCGTTTGGTTACTGGGACGTGATTCGACTGATGGATCTCTCTTGGCAGCGTGGCAGTTTGTTGCGTGGCGATCGTGTTTTTAATAGTGTGAAACGTTTGTTACACACAACACAGATTGAAGACTGTGATATCAAATATGGCGTAGTGACGACAAATCTTAGTACAGGACGTGAACTCTGGCTGACGGAAGGCGATTTGCATCAGGCTATGCGCGCGTCTTGCAGTATGCCAGGCCTGCTATCCCCCGTTCGATTTAACGATTACTGGCTGGTGGATGGCGCGGTGGTTAACCCTGTTCCCGTTTCTCTGGCGAGAGCAATGGGGGCCGATATCGTGATCGCGGTTGATCTCCAGCACGATGCGAGCCTTAATCATCAGGATTTACTGTCGATCAAACCGACGGCGTCCGACATTGATGTGGAGAATGTTCCACAAGATTGGCGTAGCAGAATTCGGGAACGCTTACTGCGGGGCCGCCGTCAACCGGCGGAAAGTTCGCCAACGGCGATGGAGATAATGAGTACGTCGATCCAGATTCTGGAAAATCGCTTGAAAATGACACGGATGGCAGGCGATCCGCCTGATGTGTTGCTGCAACCGCATTGTCCCCAGATTGCGACCTTAGATTTTCATCGGGCGCAGGAGGCGATTGAAGCGGGTTATAAGGCGGTGCAAAAGATGCGTGATGAATTGTTACCGCTAGTGAAAGTGTCATAGTGAAGAAGGCAGGGTGTGCCGTCTATCCGGCACACTGGCGCTAACGCAGGTGTGATTATTCGGTGTTTGAAGTAAGGGGTACTGATGGAACAACCACTAGCGGGTAAGCATATTTTAGTCATTGATGACGAGGCCGTTTTTCGATCTGTGCTCGCTGGTTATCTGACTTCTCTTGGGGCTTCAGTTCAGGAAGCCATTAATGGATTAGATGCACTGAGTACCCTTGAACATTACCAACCCGATTTGATGATTTGCGATCTGAATATGCCGACGATGGGAGGCATTGAGTTTCTTGAACGTCTGCGCCTGAAAGATAACGACACGCCAATACTGATCATTTCTGCGACCAGTCAGATGGCGGATATTGCCAAAGTCTTACGGCTTGGTGTTCAGGATGTGTTGCTAAAACCGATTCGTGATTATGCACGTTTGCGTGAAGCCGTGATGTCCTGCCTGTATCCCGATATGTTCACCTCACAGTTGAATGAGATGGATCAACTCATGCAGGATATGGACTCCCTGAATCAATCTCCTGAAACGGTCACCAAACTGCTTGCTCAGCTACAGCCGCCCGTTCAGCAAACGCTTGCTCGTTGCCGTGTTAACTATCGTCAATTAACGGCGGTGGAACAGCCGGGGCTGGTGCTGGATATTGCTGCGCTTTCGGAAACTGAGTTAGCATTCTATTGCCTTGATGTCACTCAGGGCGTTAATAATAGTGGGACGCTGGCGGCGCTACTGCTTCGAACCTTGTTCAATGGGGTGCTTCAGGAGCATTTAGCCGATCAACAACACCGTTTGCCGTATCTGCCGACGCTGTTAAAGCAGGTAAACCAGTTGTTGCGGCAGGCGGGCCTTGACGGTCGTTTTCCTTTGCTCGTGGGGTATTACCACCAGCAATTAAAACAGTTGATACTGATTTCCGCTGGGCTAAACGCGACACTGAATGTTAATGAACAGCAGATAGCGTTGAATAGCGGCGTCCCTTTAGGCACGCTTGAAGGGGCTTATCTCAACCAACTGAATTATCAGTGCGAAGCATGGCAATGCCAGATATGGGGCGGCGGCGGCCGTTTACGACTGATGTTGATGACAGAATAGTCTGATGGCGTGAGAGGGTACTGGTTTCAGGTAATACCTATCTTTAGGTATTATTTTTTATTTCCTACTATGTAGGGAGTTATCTTATTTTTATTGAACGGTAACGTTGGGACAAGCGTGCTCTTGTTAAAGTCGTTATACTCTCGCGGTTATCTTGATTAGATAAATAAAGTTCATTATTTGAACGGTATATAAGAGGCTGTTTATGTCTATTGTGAATAAAAAAGTAAAAAAAGCGGTCATACCAGTTGCTGGATTAGGGACGCGTATGCTACCTGCCACCAAAGCCATTCCTAAAGAAATGCTGCCGTTGGTAGATAAGCCGCTGATCCAATATGTTGTTAATGAGTGTATCGCAGCAGGAATTAATGAAATTATTCTCGTTACACACTCTTCTAAGAATTCTATCGAAAACCATTTCGATACCAGTTTTGAACTGGAAGCCATACTGGAAAAACGCGTTAAACGTCAGCTGTTGGAAGAGATTCAATCTATCTGTCCTAAGCACGTCACCATTATGCAAGTGCGTCAGGGGTTAGCCAAAGGGCTCGGCCATGCCGTATTGTGCGCGCATCCGTTAGTCGGGGATGAGCCTGTCGCGGTTATTCTGCCGGATGTGATTATTGATGAATATGAATCCGATCTGACGAAAGATAACCTGAGCGAAATGCTGCAACGCTTTTCTACGACAGGCCGTAGCCAGATTATGGTTGAGCCTGTTGAAAATGTAAGTAGCTATGGCGTGGTTGATTGCAAAGGCGTGGAATTAAAAGCAGGGGATAGCGCACCTATGGTTGGTGTGGTTGAAAAACCGAAAGCTTCCGAAGCACCGTCTAATTTAGCCGTCGTTGGCCGTTATGTCCTTTCTGCCGATATTTGGTCTCTGCTGGAAAAAACACCGCCAGGCGCAGGTAATGAAATTCAGTTAACCGATGCTATCGCGATGTTGATGGAAAAAGAAACAGTAGAAGCGTATCACCTGAAAGGTGTGAGCCATGACTGTGGTAATAAATTAGGTTATATGCAGGCATTCGTGGAATATGGTTTACGCCATGATGGTTTAGGCCAGGAATTTGCGCAGTGGCTGCAGGAAACGATTGAAGCAGAAGAAAAATAACAGAATGTAATGATTGCTCTCTGTTTACAAAAAACAGAGAGCAGCCAAAATGGCGACATATCTGTTTTCTCTTTGCAATATGCGTTACCAAAGAAAAACCCCCGATAGTTATCGGGGGTTTTTTCGTATTCAGTACTTATAAACAATTACAGCAGGAAATCATCTAAAGATTTACCTTGCTCTTCGATTGCTTTCTTGATTACTGCTGGTGTACGACCCTGGCCTGTCCAAGTTCTAAGTTCGCCGTTTTCGTCAGTATATTGATATTTTGCTGGGCGAGCAGCACGCTTGCTTTTACCTGCAACCTTAACTGAGCCTAAAGACTGCAATAATTCGTTAGGGTCAATACCGTCTGCAATCAGCATTTCGCGATATTGTTGCAATTTACGGGCACGTTCTTCAACTTCAGCCTGAACCTGGCTATCTTCTTCGCGGCGTTCATTAACCACGACTTCCAGTTTTTCCAGCATTTCTTCCAAAGTATCCAGGGTACATTCTCTTGCCTGGGCACGCAGAGTACGGATGTTGTTAAGAATCTTTAGTGCTTCGCTCATTGTGATAATCTCAAATAATATTATTGGTGGCGTGTGGTGTGATAATAGAGTGCTATTTTCCTTTCTGCAATAGTCAAATTTGTAAGTTTGTTAAAAAATATCATTTTTAAAACAAAACTCACATCGTATGTTACATAAATATAAATACTTTCCTGTTATCAAAAAAATACATTTGGTATGCCGCTTTTCTACCTCAAACGGCAGAGAATGACTTATTGATGCCGCGCCGTTGTTATAAGGAACGTTTATCTTTTTTATCATAACAGACCGTCGCTGGCGGATGTATGGACAAAATGTGGCCGAGGAATAGCCCATTGCGTAGCGTGAAGACGAGTTGTTACAATCAGTGTTTACGACACGACGTTCATATAGCCTGCCTTTTGGAGTAACCGAGTGGCCCAACTTTATTTTTATTATTCTGCAATGAATGCAGGGAAATCGACGGCGCTATTGCAGTCGTCATATAACTACCAGGAACGTGGGATGCGCACGCTGGTGTTCACTGCAGAAATAGATAATCGGCATGGCGTGGGGATAGTCAGTTCACGGATCGGCCTTTCTTCTCCGGCATTATTGTTTAATCCGCAGACATCGTTATTTGGATTGCTGGAGAAAGAGCACCGCGCTCAGCCCGTAGATTGTGTATTAATTGATGAGTGTCAATTTTTAACCCGTGAGCAGGTAAGTGAGCTTTCCGATATCGTGGACCAATTAGATATCCCAGTATTGTGCTACGGGTTGCGTACTGATTTTCGTGGCGATTTGTTTTCCGGAAGTCACTATTTATTAGCGTGGGCAGATAAGCTGATTGAGTTAAAAACGGTCTGTCATTGCGGCCGTAAAGCTAACTGTGTATTGCGGTTAGATGCACAAGGTAATGCCGTTCACGAAGGTGAACAGGTCGTTATTGGCGGCAATGAGAGCTATGTTTCCGTGTGCCGTAAGCATTATAAAATTGCACTGGGATTAACCCGTAAAGAAAGCGAGTAAGTCGATTAAATATCCGACAGGCAGGGCGATGAATAAACGGTGTAGTGATGCGTATCTATGCTGAGGACGAGTAATAAAAATGCCCAACCTTAAAAGCGTTGGGCATCGTTAAGAGATAAACCGCCTTTACGCTAAGGCGGTAATAACAAGAACGTTAGTGAGCGGTTTTCTTGCCGGTTTTAGCGGCTTTTGCTGCAGGCTCAGCCGCTTCCGTTTTTTCTTCTTCAGAGAACTGACGGCCGTAGTAAGTATCCAGCAGAATCTGTTTCAGTTCGGAAATCAGCGGGTAACGCGGGTTAGCGCCAGTACACTGATCGTCGAACGCATCTTCTGACAGCTTATCGACCTTAGCCAGGAAATCGGCTTCCTGTACGCCCGCTTCACGAATGGACGTTGGGATCCCCAGCTCGGTCTTCATTTCTTCCAGCCAGTTCAGCAATTTCTCTATTTTCTGCGCAGTGCGATCGCTTGGTGCTGTCAAGCGCAGGTGATCGGCGATTTCCGCGTAACGACGGCGGGCCTGCGGACGGTCATACTGGCTGAACGTCGTCTGTTTGGTCGGGTTGTCGTTCGCGTTATAGCGAATCACGTTTGAGATCAACAGGGCGTTAGCCAGGCCATGTGGAATATGGAACTCTGAGCCCAGTTTATGCGCCATGGAGTGACAAACACCGAGGAAGGCGTTAGCAAACGCAATCCCTGCAATCGTCGCGGCATTGTGCACACGCTCACGGGCAACCGGGTTTTTTGCCCCGTCGCGGTAGCTGTCTGGCAGGTTTTCCTTCAGCAGTTTCAGTGCTTGTAATGCCTGTCCATCTGAATATTCGTTTGCCAGTACAGAAACATAAGCTTCCAGCGAGTGGGTTACGGCATCAAGCCCGCCAAACGCACACAGCGATTTCGGCATATTCATGACCAGATTGGCATCAACAATCGCCATATCTGGCGTCAGCGCGTAGTCCGCCAACGGGTATTTCTGCCCAGTGGCATCGTCGGTCACCACGGCAAACGGCGTCACTTCAGAACCGGTACCGGATGTAGTGGTGATCGCCACCATCTTGGCTTTGACGCCCATTTTCGGGAACTTGTAGATACGTTTACGGATATCCATAAAGCGCAGCGCCAGCTCTTCGAAGTGCGTCGTAGGATGCTCATACATCACCCACATGATTTTAGCGGCATCCATTGGAGAACCACCGCCCAGCGCAATAATCACGTCCGGTTTGAAGGAATGCATTTGTTCCGCACCTTTACGCACGATGCTCAGCGTAGGGTCTGCTTCAACTTCGAAGAATACTTCGGTTTCCAGCCCGTGCTGTTTCAACACGGACGTCACTTGATCGACATAGCCATTATTGAACAAGAAGCGGTCGGTCACGATAAATGCACGTTTTGCACCATCGGAAGCGACTTCTTCAAGGGCGATAGGCAGTGAGCCGCGACGGAAATAAATGGACTTAGGAAGTTTATGCCACAACATATTCTCTGCTCGCTTGGCTACCGTTTTTTTGTTGATCAAGTGCTTCGGACCGACGTTTTCGGAGATGGAGTTTCCGCCCCAGGAACCACAGCCCAGCGTCAGAGACGGAGCGAGTTTGAAGTTGTAGAGATCGCCGATACCCCCCTGAGACGCAGGGGTGTTAATCAGGATACGCGCCGTTTTCATCATATTACCGAAATGATTTACGCGCTCTGGCTGATTGTCCTGATCGGTATATAGGCAGGATGTGTGACCGATGCCACCCATGGCGACCAGTTTTTCCGCTTTAATGACGGCATCGTTGAAGTCTTTCGCACGATACATCGCCAGCGTTGGAGACAGTTTTTCATGGGCAAACGGTTCGGATTCATCGACGGCCGTCACTTCACCAATCAGCACTTTGGTATTCGCAGGGACAGTAATACCCGCCATTTCTGCGATCTTCGGTGCAGGCTGGCCCACAATGTCGGCGTTCAGTGAACCGTTTTTCAGCAAGATACCCTGTACGGCATGCAATTCTTTGCCTTTCAGCATGTAGCCGCCGTGGGTGGCAAAACGTTCACGCACGGCATCATAGACGCTGTCTACCACGATGACGGACTGTTCTGACGCACAAATTACGCCGTTATCGAAGGTTTTCGACATCAGAATAGACGCCACGGCACGCTTGATATCCGCGGTTTCGTCAACGACAACAGGCGTGTTACCTGCACCTACGCCGATTGCCGGTTTACCTGAGCTGTATGCGGCCTTCACCATGCCCGGGCCGCCAGTCGCCAGAATCAGGTTGATATCGGGGTGGTGCATAAGCTGGTTGGACAGCTCGACAGAAGGCTGATCGATCCAGCCGATGATGTCTTTCGGTGCGCCTGCCGCAATTGCCGCTTGTAGCACAATGTCAGCGGCTTTATTGGTCGCATTTTTTGCACGTGGATGGGGAGAGAAGATGATCCCGTTACGGGTCTTCAGGCTGATCAACGCTTTAAAAATGGCGGTAGACGTGGGGTTGGTGGTGGGAACAATACCGCAAATCAGGCCAATCGGCTCGGCAATCGTAATGGTACCAAAAGTGTCATCAGTAGAGAGGATGCCGCAGGTTTTTTCATCCTGGTAGGCGTTATAAATGTACTCGGATGCGAAGTGGTTTTTGATGACTTTGTCTTCCACGATCCCCATGCCAGATTCGGCAACCGCCATTTTTGCCAGTGGGATACGGGCATCTGATGCAGCGAGTGCGGCAGCGCGGAAGATTTTGTCCACTTGTTCCTGAGTGTAAGTGGCAAATTCCTGCTGTGCCTTTTTCACTCTTTCGACCAATGCGTTAAGTTCAGCAACGTTGGTTACGGCCATAATGCTCTCCTGATAAATGTTAAACTCTTTCAGTCAATTGTTCGCCGGATAGAACAGTATAGATAAACGAGCGGGGGGCGTTTTCGTTACCTTGCTATTCTTTTCTGCCTATTTCGCATTAATTGACTCAACGAGCTTGTCAGCCGCCGTTGTGGCGCGATTTTTACTTTTTAAAATACTGTAACTGGTGATGTCGTAAATTTTCAAAATATTGTTTTGAAATTGCGTAAAAATTAAGAATATCTGCGTGTCCGTTACGGTATGAAATGAGCATACCCATTTATGGGGGCTTTTTTTGTGATCAATATCGTATTTTCTTTAAGCTGACACCATTCAGCAGCTTGGTGTTGATAATGACTATCATTAACAAGGCAAAATTAGCGGCTTTTCTACCCAAAAGGGATTGTAAGGGAGGGAGCGGCATCGGCGTGGGACATTGTTAGGGGCGCATTCCGAGCACGACGTTGTGTACATAGTGGGAATGACCTGTGCGTATAAAACGTGTTCGTATAAACGATGCTTATATCTTGATCGAGTGAGTTATTCTACGCGCCGCCTGTCGTAAGGGCATCGTGTACTATTATTGTGCAAGATGGGTAACGGAATTGTTAAAATAATAACATTCTAGTCAGGTAATGACGCGGACAGGTAAGCATACATCATCATTTTTGTGCTGTGAAAATGATAAAACCCACTACGATGTTTTTTTGTTCAAAATATATAAATTGCTGAATATTTAAAAAATATCTGCAAATAAACGTAAAAAGCATTGTTTATCATGGGATTAATGGTCATGTGAAATGATTGGAATAAAACGTTTTCCGAGCTGTAGTAAAGAAAATTAAGCAACATCAATGTAAAAATATTGGCGAATGTCTCTGCTTTTGATAGCTTCGAGTATCGACCCGCTATTCGTTATTCATCTATAAATTAATTTTATGATTTATTTGAATAATGGGCGATCTTTTCTGCTCTATGTGACGGCGATTTTTACGCATGGAGTCCGGTATGGCGTTGTATCAAGACAGGGGCGTTTATAAAGTGAAAACTCGTAAAACAAAACGATGCTTTGTTACCAGTATGATTGCCGCAGCAGTGATGGCGTCATGCGTGAATGTTCAGGCTGCGACTGTGCCTGCCGGTGTTGAGCTGGCGAAAGAGCAGGTTCTGGTGAGAAACAATGGCGCTGAGGTGTCATCACTGGATCCGCATAAAATAGAAGGTGTGCCGGAATCCAACGTCGCGCGCGATTTATATGAAGGGTTGGTGATTTCCGATCCGGATGGACATCCGATTCCCGGCGTCGCTGAGCGGTGGGAAAGCAGCGACTTTAAAGTCTGGACATTCCATTTACGCAAAGATGCCAAGTGGTCAAATGGCGAACCGGTTACTGCGCAAGATTTCGTTTATAGCTGGCAGCGTCTGGCCGATCCAAAAACCGTTTCTCCTTACGCCAGCTACTTACAATATGGTCATCTGCTGAATATTGATGACATTATCGCCAGCAAGAAATCTCCCGATACGCTGGGCGTAAAAGCCCTCGACGACCATACGCTGGAAGTCACATTAAGCGAACCAATCCCGTACTTTTATAAATTACTGAATCACTCATCGATGTCTCCGGTCAATAAAACGACGGTGGAGAAATTTGGTGATAAATGGACTCAGCCGGAAAACTGGGTAGGAAATGGTGCTTACCGTCTTAAATCCTGGGTCGTGAATGAGCGGCTTGTGCTGGAGCGTAATAGCCAATATTGGGATAACGCCAAGACCGTGATTAATCAAGTCACCTACTTGCCGGTTGCGTCTGAAGTGACGGATGTTAATCGCTACCGTGCGGGTGAAATTGATGTCACCAACAATAAATTACCCATTGAGCTATTTCAGAAGCTAAAAAAAGAAATCCCACAAGAAGTTAACATCAATCCCTATCTCTGCACCTATTATTACGAAATCAATAATCAGAAACCGCCATTTAATGATGTACGGGTACGCACGGCGTTGCGTATGGGGCTTGATCAGAACATCTTGACCAACAAAGTGAAAAACCAGGGCGACATTCCTGCCTATGGCTATATTCCTCCCTTCACGGACGGCCTGAAAGCGCATACACCAGAGTGGTTTACCTGGTCACAGGCGAAACGTAATGAAGAAGCAAAAAAACTGCTGGCAGAAGCGGGCTATACCGCAGAGAAACCGCTGACGTTTAATTTGCTCTATAACTCCTCTGATCTGCACAAAAAGCTGGCGATTGCCGCGGCATCAGTGTGGAAACAGAATCTGGGCGTTGACGTGAAACTGGAAAACCAGGAATGGAAAACCTATCTCAGCACGCGTCATCAAGGCAATTATGACGTCGCACGTGCTGGATGGTGTGCGGACTATAACGAACCGACATCGTTCCTGAATAGCATGCTGTCAGACAGCAGTAACAACACGTCGCATTATAAGAGCGCGGCGTTCGACACACTGATGGCACAGGCTATTCAAGCGAAAACGGACGATGAACGCGCACAAATTTATCAACAGGCAGAGTCCCAGTTGGATAAAGATGCGACGATTGTGCCAGTCTATTACTACGTTAACTCGCGACTGGTAAAACCTTATGTCGGTGGCATTACCGGTAAGGATCCGTTGGATAATATACGGGTGAAGGATCTCTATATTATTAAGCATTAATCCGTAGCGATGCCATTTACGGTTTGATGCAAATGAAGTGAGCAAGCAGTGATTAATTTGGTGTTTATTCTCTGGTTACCCATTCCTGCCATGTGGGAATGGGGCGTGAGTCGAATCGATTAATCGTTTTCTCACCGGGCTCTAATTCAGGAATCGTGCTGGGATAACTAGCACGACAACATTACAGGAGAAAATAATGACACACATCACAACTAAAAAAAGAGTAGCGGCCGCTATTATCGCGGCATTAAGTAGCACGATGGCTGTTTCTGCCTTCGCCGCGACCGTTCCCGCCGGCGTTCAGTTAGCAGAAAAACAGGAGTTGGTCCGTAACAATGGTGCTGAAGTTTCCTCTCTTGACCCGCATAAAATCGAAGGTGTACCGGAATCCAACGTGTCGCGCGATCTGCTCGAAGGATTGGTTATTTCCGACGTTAACGGCAAAACCAGTCCTGGCGTAGCAGAAAGCTGGGATAACAAAGACTTTAAAGTGTGGACATTCCACCTGCGTAAAGATGCCAAATGGTCCAACGGTGAGCCGGTTACCGCACAAGATTTCGTCTATAGCTGGCAGCGTCTGGCCGATCCAAAGACAGCATCGCCTTACGCCAGCTATCTGCAATATGGTCATCTGCTGAATATCGATGACATCATCGCCGGCAAAAAATCCCCCGATACGCTGGGTGTAAAAGCGATCGACGATCATACTTTTGAGGTGACGCTCTCCGAAGCGGTACCTTACTTTTACAAACTGCCTGTTTACGTCGCCATGTCACCGGTGAATAAGGCGGCAATCGAAAAATTCGGTGAAAAATGGACGCAGCCGCAAAACTGGGTCGGCAACGGTGCCTACAAGCTGAAAGATTGGGTCGTAAACGAAAAAATAGTGCTGGAGCGCAACCCGCAATATTGGGATAACGCCCACACCGTGATTAATCAGGTGACATATTTGCCGATCGCATCTGAAGTGACGGACGTGAACCGCTATCGCAGCGGTGAAATCGACATGACATACAATCAATTACCAATCGAACTCTTCCAAAAGCTGAAGAAAGAAATCCCGAATGAAGTGAAAGTCGATCCGTACTTATGCACCTACTATTACGAAATCAATAATCAGAAGCCGCCGTTTAACGATGTGCGGGTGCGTACCGCGCTGCGTCTGGGTCTAAGTCAGGATATTCTGACCAATAAGGTGAAAAACCAAGGCGATATTCCTGCCTATGGTTTTGTGCCGCCATATATTGATGGCTTCAACGCGCAGACCCCAGAATGGTTCACCTGGTCACAAGAAAAGCGTAACGCAGAAGCGAAGAAACTGCTGGCGGAAGCCGGTTACACCGCAGACAAACCGCTAACGTTTAATTTGCTCTATAACTCATCCGATCTTCATAAAAAGATGGCGATTGCAGCGTCTTCGATATGGAAGCAGAACATTGGCGTGGAAGTGAAACTGGAAAATCAGGAGTGGAAAACGTTCCTCAACTCTCGCCAACAGGGAACGCATGATCTGGCGCGTGGCGGGTGGTGTGCCGACTATAACGAGCCGTCTACCTTCCTGAACAGTATGTTGTCGGACAGCAGCAATAATAAGGCACACTATAAGAGCAAAGAATTTGATGCATTGGTGGCGAAATCTTTACAGGTGAAAACCGAAGAAGAGCGTGCTGTCGTATATCAACAGGCTGAAGCATTGCTAAATAAAGATGTAGTTATCGTACCTGTTTACTACTATGCCAATACCCGACTGGTGAAACCTTATGTGGGTGGATTAACGGGCAAAGATCCGCAGGATAATGTTTACGTGAAAGATCTTTATATCATCAAGCACTAATAATAATGGCTGGCACGCGCTCTTGTGCTGCCAGCCTTTTATAGGTACGAGCAATGTTAAAATTTATTCTTCGCCGCTGTTTAGAGGCGATTCCGACACTATTCATCCTGATCACCATCTCGTTTTTCATGATGCGATTGGCACCCGGCAGCCCTTTTACCGGTGAGCGTAATTTGCCGCCAGAAGTGATGGCGAATATTGAAGCCAAATACCATCTGAACGACCCCATTATGACGCAGTACGGTAACTACTTGCTGCAATTGGTGCAGGGTGATTTAGGACCTTCGTTTAAATACAAAGACTATTCCGTGAACGATCTGGTCGCGACGTCTTTCCCTGTTTCTGCAAAACTGGGCGCTGCGGCATTCGTTCTGGCCGTCGTTTTTGGTGTGAGTGCCGGCGTGATCGCCGCACTGAATCAGAATACGAAATGGGACTATACCGTGATGGGCTTTGCCATGACAGGGGTGGTGATACCCAGCTTTGTCGTCGCGCCGTTGCTGGTGCTGATTTTCGCCATTACGCTGCGGTGGCTGCCCGGCGGCGGGTGGAACGGTGGGGCGCCCAAATACATGATTTTACCGATGGTGGCACTGTCTTTGTCTTATATCGCCAGCATCGCGCGTATTACCCGAGGATCGATGATCGAGGTTTTACACTCTAACTTTATTCGTACCGCGCGTGCCAAAGGGCTGCCGATGCGCCGCATCGTCCTGCGCCATGCGTTAAAGCCTGCGCTGCTGCCCGTGCTCTCTTATATGGGGCCGGCGTTTGTAGGGATTATTACCGGTTCGATGGTGATTGAAACCATTTTTGGTTTACCGGGTATTGGGCAACTGTTCGTAAACGGTGCACTGAACCGCGACTACTCACTCGTACTGAGCCTGACGATTCTGGTCGGCGGCTTAACCATTCTCTTTAATGCGATCATTGACGTGCTCTACGCTGTTATCGATCCGAAAATTCGCTATTAATTGGGGGCGTTATGTTTTGGAATCGAAAAAACGTTGAAGCGTTAGAGAATTTCACCGAGCAGGCTGAAATTGAAGGGCGCAGTTTGTGGCAGGATGCGCGCCTGCGCTTTATGCACAACCGTGCGGCACTGGCCAGTCTGCTTGTTTTAGCCGTGATTACCGTGTTCGTGAGCTTCGCCCCGATGTTGTCGGCATTTGACTACGCGGATACGGACTGGGGAATGATGTCGGCTGCGCCGGATATGACGTCTGGACACTATTTTGGTACGGATTCCTCGGGTCGTGATCTGTTGGTTCGTGTTGCCATCGGGGGCCGCGTCTCGCTGATGGTTGGCGTTGCGGCGGCGCTGGTTGCGGTGATCGTCGGAACGCTGTATGGCGCGATGTCCGGCTATCTGGGCGGGAAAGTGGATTCGGTGATGATGCGCCTGCTGGAAATCCTCAACTCATTCCCGTTCATGTTCTTTGTTATTCTGCTGGTGACGTTCTTCGGGCAGAACATGCTGCTGATCTTCGTGGCTATTGGCATGGTGTCCTGGCTGGATATGGCGCGTATCGTGCGCGGCCAGACGCTGAGCCTGAAACGTAAAGAGTTCATTGAAGCAGCACTGGTTTCCGGTGTGTCCACGCGCGGTATCGTATTACGCCACGTTGTGCCTAACGTGCTGGGCGTGGTGGTCGTTTACGCCTCTCTGCTGGTGCCAAGTATGATCCTGTTCGAATCCTTCCTGAGCTTCCTGGGGCTGGGCACGCAGGAACCGTTAAGCAGTTGGGGCGCCTTGCTGAATGATGGTGCGAACTCGATGGAGGTGTCGCCGTGGTTACTGTTCTATCCGGCGGCGTTTCTGGTTGTCACGCTGTTTTGTTTTAACTTTATCGGCGATGGCCTGCGTGATGCCCTCGACCCGAAAGATCGCTGAGGGATATCGACATGAGCAAGATTGAGTTAACTGGCGCGCACGACGCGCTGCTACATGTTCAGGATCTCCGGGTAACGTTCAACACGCAGGACGGTGATGTGACGGCGGTTAACGACCTGAACTTCACGCTCAACGCCGGTGAAACGCTGGGGATTGTCGGTGAATCCGGCTCCGGTAAATCACAAACCGCGTTTGCGTTGATGGGGCTGCTAGCGCGTAATGGGCGTATCGGCGGCTCGGCGCGTTTTCGTGGCAAAGAGATTCTCAATTTGCCTGAAAACCAGTTGAATAAGCTGCGTGCTGAAGAAATCAGTATGATCTTCCAGGATCCGATGACCTCGCTGAACCCGTACATGCGCGTCGGCGAACAACTGATGGAAGTGCTGATGTTGCACAAACGCCTGAGCAAAAGCGAAGCGTTTGAAGAGTCGGTCAAAATGCTGGATGCGGTCAAAATGCCGGAAGCGCGTAAGCGTATGAAGATGTATCCGCATGAGTTTTCCGGCGGGATGCGTCAGCGCGTGATGATCGCAATGGCGCTGCTGTGCCGGCCGAAGCTGTTGATTGCCGATGAACCGACAACGGCGTTGGATGTGACGGTTCAGGCGCAGATTATGACGTTGTTGAACGAGCTGAAACGTGAGTTTAATACCGCCATCATCATGATTACCCATGACCTGGGGGTTGTTGCCGGTATTTGTGACAAAGTGCTGGTGATGTACGCCGGGCGCACGATGGAATACGGCGTCGCACGCGATGTCTTTTATCATCCGAGCCACCCGTATTCTGTTGGCCTGCTCAACGCCGTGCCGCGTCTGGATGCGGAAGATGAAGTGCTGGCAACCATTCCGGGCAATCCGCCTAACTTATTACGCTTACCGAAAGGCTGTCCGTTCCAACCTCGCTGCCCGTATGCGATGGATCTCTGCCATAGCGCACCAGCGCTGGAATCTTTTGGTGATGGCCGCTTGCGCGCCTGCTTTAGAGCGATTGAGGAGGTGGTATGAACAACGCGGACGAGAAAAAGGTGTTGTTAGAAGTGGACGATCTGAAAGTCCACTTTGATGTCAGAGATGATAAGCAGTGGTTCTGGCAGCCGCCGAAAAAACTGAAAGCAGTGGATGGCGTGACGCTACGTTTATATGAAGGCGAAACGCTGGGCGTGGTGGGGGAGTCTGGTTGCGGCAAGTCCACGCTGGCGCGTGCGATTATCGGTCTGGTAAAAGCGACGGACGGACGGGTCACGTGGCTGGGGAAAGACCTGCTGGGCATGAGTGCCGATGAATGGCGCGCCGCACGTAGCGATATTCAGATGATATTCCAGGATCCGCTGGCATCGCTGAACCCGCGTATGACCATCGGTGAGATTATTGCCGAGCCGTTGAAGGTTTATCATCCAGAACTGGATCGGCAGACGGTAAAAGATCGTGTGAAAGCGATGATGCTGAAGGTTGGGCTGCTGCCAAACCTGATCAACCGCTATCCGCATGAATTCTCTGGCGGGCAATGTCAGCGTATCGGTATCGCGCGCGCGCTGATTCTGGAGCCGAAGCTGATTATCTGTGATGAGCCAGTTTCGGCGCTGGACGTGTCGATTCAGGCGCAGGTCGTGAACCTGCTGCGTCAGCTACAGCGCGAAATGCGCCTGTCGCTGATTTTTATCGCCCATGACCTATCGGTCGTAAAGCACATTTCCGATCGTGTGCTGGTGATGTATCTGGGTCATGCCGTAGAGTTGGGAACCTACGATCAGGTCTACCAAAACCCGCAGCACCCGTATACGCGTGCGCTGATGTCTGCCGTGCCGATTCCCGATCCCGATCAGGAACGCAACAAGCAGATACAGTTGCTAGAAGGGGATTTGCCTTCACCGATCAATCCGCCATCGGGCTGCGTGTTCTGCACGCGCTGTCCGGTTGTCGGCCCTGAGTGCTCGAAAACTCGGCCATTGCTGGAAGGGAGCTTTACGCACGCAGTTTCCTGTTTGAAGGTCGATCCGCAGGCACTGTTACCGGTGGCAGAAGCTGAATCACAGTAATCCGTTTTCTCGGCTACTGATGTAAAAAAGGCGTCTCCTGCGGGAGACGCCTTGCATTGCTGACAATGTACGTTGAGCGTTGATAATGGATAGATCGTAAAGACGCTGTGAATACATCCTTGTCGCGGACGCTTTACTCTTCTATTCCATTATCACCGTTTTCGTTTCGTAAATAGAATCATCTGCGTTTTTAGACGCTTTGTGTTGAGGCGAAACGAGTTATTCTTTCCACAAAATGTGGCAAAGTTTGTGGTCTTTTTCCCGGCAAATTAGCACGCGGGCAAAAATATCGGTGATCTCTTCACCATCTTCTTCGGCCAGCCCAATGACGACTTCGGCAAAAAAGTCAGGATTCAGGTCGAAATCTACGTGATCGGCCCAGTCTTCAGCAGGGTCGAATAACTCTGCGCCACCACGCTCTTCGAATTGTAGGTTGAACAGCAGAATATCTGCTGGATCGAGGTTATCAGCCGCAAGTTCCAAAAAGATGTCGTAGGCCTGTTCCAATGCTTCGTCTTCGGTCAGGCGATTATTCAAATCCATAACGTCATTCCTGTTAATTCCCAATAGCCTTATTAGAACACGGGAAAACGCGTATTTATAGCAGGGGGCTGAAAAAGTAGAACAGCCGCTCGACGATACGTTGCCAGTAAGGGCGGTTTTGCCACTGTGTCGCGTTTAACAGGCGTGAGCGAGCGATGTAGTCTTCCTGTACGCAGGCTAAATCACTGCCGAATCCGGCATCGTCAATCACCAGCGTAATTTCAAAATTCAGCCACAGACTGCGCATATCCAGATTCACCGTGCCAACCAGACTGAGCTGTCCATCAACCAGTACGCTTTTGGTGTGCAGCAGTCCGTCCCTGAACTGATAAATTTTTACGCCAGCGTCCAGCAGTTCCGTGAAGAACGCGCGACTGGCCCAGCCGACCAGCACGGAATCATTCTTGTGCGGAACAATAATGCTGACATCGACCCCGCGCTGAGCGGCGGTACAGATGGCGTGCAGTAAATCGTCACTGGGTACGAAGTAGGGGGTCGTCATGATCAATTGCTTACGTGCCGAATAGACGGACGTCAGCAGCGCCTGATGGATCATTTCTTCTGGGTAACCGGGGCCGGAGGCAATAACCTGAATGGTATGGCCGCTCTCCTGTTCGAACGGCATAACGTTAACATCCGGCGGTGGCGGAAGCAGGCGCTTGCCTGTCTCCATTTCCCAGTCGCAGCAGTAAATAATCCCCAATGTGGTCGCCACCGGGCCTTCAATACGCGCCATCAGGTCGATCCATTGCCCAACGCCGGCATCTTGCTTGAATAAACGGGGATCGACCATATTCATGCTGCCGGTATAGGCAATGCGGTTATCGATTAGGATAATTTTACGGTGCTGGCGCAAATCCATGCGGCGAAGGAAAGCACGGAACAGATTAACTTTCAGGGCTTCGACCACGTCGATCCCGGCGGTGCGCATCAACTCGGGGTGATGCTGGCGGAAAAATTGTACGCTGCCGGCAGAGTCCAGCAGAATACGGCAGTGTACCCCGCGTCGTGCCGCGGCGATAAGCGAAGAGGAGACTTGCTCAACCAGGCCGCCGGGTTGCCAGATGTAGAACACCATTTCGATGTTGTTGCGTGCGAGTTCAATATCACGCAGCAACGCTTTAATGGTGTCATCAAACGTGGTCATCAGTTGCAACTGGTTGCCTTTTACGCCGCCAACCCCTTGCCGTCTCTCACACAGCTGAAATAACGCGCTGGCGACCTCACTGTTTTCCGTCGCAAAAATACGGCGATATTCTTTTAATTCGCGTAGCCATTTTGCTGTTGATGGCCACATTTTGCTGGCACGTTCGGCTCGGCGTTTGCCGAGATGGAGCTCGCCAAACGAAAGATAAGCGACAATACCGACAAGTGGCAGAATATAAATCACCAACAGCCAAGCCATCGCAGAAGGCACCGCCCGACGTTTCATCAGAATACGCAGGGTCACACCTGCAATCAGCAACCAGTAGCTAAAAACCAGTAACCAACTTATTACGGTATAAAATGTCGACATAAAAGCAGCACGGTTCCCTTCTGCAAAGAATTAACAAAGTGTACGCATAGATTTATAAAAGGGGAAATGCCTTTCCTCTGAATAAAAGTGATGAGTAAGAAGAGAATCGTTGAGAAAGGGATTCACGGATTGTCGCCGTGAATGAGGGGGGTATAATGCCCAGCGCGAGTGTATTAACAAGAGTTGCATAATGAAACGCAGTCGGAATGAAGTGGCCCGCTGGCGGATGTTGCGTCAGGTCCAGCGTAGAAGAAGTCGCTGGTTGGAGGCTCAATCACGGTCGTATCGCCATATTCGCTCTGCCCGTTATCTGCAACAAAAGCAGCAACGACGAGCATTGCTCTATGCGGTAACCTACGACTGGTAAGCCAGTGAGGAAAATAGCGACCCGAAGTATGGTCGCTATTTTTTATCACATAACGAATCTCATTCCGCTTATCCCATCACGGGAATGCGCGGCGTTATTTCTCTCTGGTCAATCATCGGGTTCATATCAGCCTCCGTCGAGGGCAGGATAAACAGCGATACCGATGTATTTAAGCGTTCCGTTTGCTCCAGCAGTGAGGCGAAGGTGTGTGCAGAGGCTTCAACCTGTCCCGCATTTTCCCTGACGGTGTCGTTCAGCGTGCTGAGGCGGGTGGTGACTTCATGGATGCTCTCGTTCTGCTGGTGCGATATCTCCGAAATCTCGCTCAGAAACGTGCCCGTGTCTTTCGCGGTCTGAATGATGTGTTGCAGGCTGTCATTCAGTTTGTTTACCAGGCGTGTTCCTGCGGTTACGCTGTTATCTGAATCACGAATCAGCACATTAATATTTTGTGCAGAATGGCTGCTTTGCGAAGCCAACATCCCGACTTCCCGCGCGACAACGGCAAAACCTCTCCCCATCGTTCCGGCTCGTGCGGCTTCAATGGCGGCGTTCAACGACAAAATATGCGTCTGAAACGCCACGTTTTCTATCATCCCAATGGCTTCTGTCATCTCACGTGTCCTGCCTGCAATGTCTGACATTGCCACCTTGACGTCATTCATCATCGTCTCACCCTGTGCGGCGATCTTGCTGGTATCTTCCGCATGCAAATTAACCTGTTGGGTATGCTGGGTATTTTGTTCCAGATGCTGGCTAAGCTGAATAATATGTTCTGTGGTGATTTTGAGCTCGTGGGATTGGCGGTTTGCCTGTTCAGAAAGCCGATGGTTATCTGTCGCGACCCGATCGACCTGCGTCACCATATGGTCAACGCCCTGGCGAACCTGATTGACCAAGGTTACCAAGCCTTCCTGCATTTGAATGACGCTGGCGTTAAGCTGTTCAACTTCGCGTGTACCGCGCGTCTTTGTATTGACCGCATGCGAAAGGTCTCCCGCCGCGATCAGTTTTAAATGGGCAATAATGTGCGTCAGCGGACGAATAATGATCCGACTGACGCCAATCCACACGGCGATGGCGATTGCCAGCAAGAGGCCGAGAACCGTAATGAAGATCGTTTTGGCGTTATCGAGAGAAGATAAAAATTGTTGGCCATGCTGCTTTTGCAGCACATCGGTATCTTGCAGATAGTGTGAATACTTCTGGGTAAAATCGCTTTGGTAAGCCTGTACCGGAACAGCAAAGAAAATATCGATCTGATTAGTGGTCTTTATTCCTTCGGCCAGTTCGACAAGCCCGGAATAAAGCTGGCTATAGCTCTTTTTCAAATCGATAAACGCCGCGGTGTCCGCTTCAGCCGTCGTGACCGTCCCCAGTAATTGGTAGTGCTCCTGCGCCTGTTTGAGAGACACTTCCGCTTCATCCATCAGGCTGTGCCAGCTCCCTTCAGACCCCGTTTCTTTGTCTACCAACAAATAAATGCCCGCGCGGTTGAGCTTGTCGCTGGCATTCATCACTTCCATCCGTGCTTTATCCATTAACGCTTGTTGCTGACGAAGGCTCTCGTTAGCGGAAATATCCTGCCGAACCTGAGTCATCGTTTGAGAAATGACGCCGACGGACACCAATTGCAGTAAAGAAAATAACCCAATGATCAATAACAATCCGGAGAGAATACTGAGGCGATGACGGCGGCGGATAGATGCAACTCCGTTTCGCAAAATCGCAGGCATTAACATGATTGTTGACCCTCTATAGATGAATAGCGGTCAAACTATCACTGTTAAATGACTAAAATATTTCAGCTTTTGACGGGGGCGAAAAGGGCCATGGCTTTTTCATGCAACCATGACCTGCATCAATTGGATGTTTAAAACACTTTTTTGAATGGCTTCACGCTGACGTGTTTATAAACGCCTGCCGCGAGGTAAGGGTCGGCGTTGGCCCATGCTGTTGCCTCATCCAGCGAGGTGAATTCGGCGATAATCACGGAGCCGCTAAAACCAGCCTGGCCGGGATCCTCGCTGTCGATTGCAGGCAAAGGGCCAGCGGTAATCAATCGCCCTTGATCGCGCAATGCCTGTAAACGGGCAAGATGGTCCGGTCTGACCGACAGGCGTTTTGCTAATGAATCAACATTATCTTGAGCATAAATGACGTAGAGCATAGCGACCTCACAGGTGGGAAGGTACCCTTCATCGTTTGGGGTGCTGGGTTTGAGACCCCAGCGCTCAAACGCTATCGGGTAAGAGAAACGAGTTTCTATCATCATACGTGATGTTGTTTGAAGACAATAGTGCGAGGACAATAGGTTGATTTGCCAGAGTAATCCCCCCCACGATTTCGGTTTTTTTAACAATTCCACGGGTTGTTATTGAATATGATTGCTATTTGCATTTAAACTTGGGCGGCATAAGAGGATAAAGACAGACTATGCCGCAAAAAAAGTTTTTTTTGACCCGCCGTTACTCATGGCCATTCATACTTTCAGCCGGTTTTCACGGTTCACTGATTGCAGGTTTGCTGTACGCATCATTTAATCATTCAATCGAATTACCGCAGGAATCTAAGCCCATCAGCGTGGTGATGGTGAACCCTGCGGCCTATGAAGCGGCACCTGCTGCGAAATCTGCCCCGGAGCCAGAGCCGGTTAAGCAGCCAGAACCAGAGCCGGAACCCATTCCAGAACCGGAGCCATTGCCGCAGCCGGTTCCTATGCCATTACCTGAACCAAAGCCCAAGCCGCCGAAACCTAAACCGGAGCCTAAGCCGGTGAAGAAGGTTGAGCAACCGAAGCCGGTTAAACGTGAACCGACGGTTGAAAAACAGCCGCCTTCACCGTTTACCAGCACAGAGCCAACGCGCAATGTGACGAATGCGCCAGTGAAGCAGGCACCGGCACCCGCAGCAAGCACGCAGTCAAGCGGGCCACGTCCGTTGAGCCGCACACAGCCTCAGTATCCGGCCCGCGCGTTTTCTCTGCGCGTTGAAGGGCGGGTGAAGATGCAGTTTGATGTGGACGAGTCCGGACGTGTTGACAACGTGCGCGTGCTTTCTGCTGAACCACGTAATATGTTCGAACGTGATATCAAACAGGCCATGCGTAAATGGCGTTATGAAGCGGGTAAACCGGGTAAAGATTTGGTTGTGACCATCGTCTTTAAAATTGACGGCGGGGCGGCAGTCGAATAATTCACGCCAGTACAAAAATACATAGAAGAAACGGGACGTCATCTTTAGCCGATGACGTCCCGTTTTCGTATCGATCGCTATTCAAGGCAGCTTACGCCGATGAACGCTAAACGTTACTCGCTTGGCGTGAAGTTGCCTTTACCCGCAGGCAGTTCGCGCGGATGGCCTTCTTCATCGACGGCAACGTAGGTGAATAACGCTTCGGTCGCCCGATAGCGCTGACCAATCGGCTCAGAGGAGACTTTCTTCACCCACACTTCAACGTTGACGTTGATAGAGCTACGGCCAGTACGTAAACAACGTGCATAGCAGCAAACCACATCGCCGACGGCGACAGGTTTTAAGAATGACATCCCATCAACCCGTACGGTAACGACACGACCCTCGGCAATTTCTTTCGCCAGAATCGCGCCGCCGATGTCCATTTGCGACATCAACCAGCCGCCAAAAATATCTCCGTTCGCATTGGTATCGGCTGGCATTGCCAGCGTGCGGAGAACCAGTTCGCCCTGTGGTAACACGTTTTGTGTGCTCATTGTGTCTATCTCGCTTTGGCTATTGCTGTTGCTCGCTTTTTTCTTCTTCTGACTTTTCCTGATCGCTAGGCAAGTGACGATAGATATAAACGCCACAAATCAGCGTAAACAGCAGCGTCACACCGGTCAGACCAAAGACTTTGAAATTAACCCAAACATTTTGCGGTAACCAGAAAGCAATATAGATGTTAACCAGTCCACACACCAGAAAGAACATGGCCCAGGCGAAATTCAGTTTCCCCCAGACGGGCTGCGGAAGGGTTAACTCTTTACCCAACATTTTCTGAATCAGGGTCTGTTTCATCACAAATTGGCTAACCAGCAGGGCTGCGGAAAATAACGCATAGATAATGGTGACTTTCCACTTGATAAACAGATCGTTATGGAACACCAGCGTTAGCGAACCGAAAACGACGACCATGGCAAAGGTGACCAGCGTCATTTTCTCTATTTTACGATACATCACCCAGGTGACAACGAGTGACAGCGCCGTTGCGGCAATCAGTGCACCCGATGCGATATAGATGTCATAAAGTTTATAGGCCGCAAAAAAAACGACCAACGGTATAAAATCAAGAAGTTGCTTCATTATGTCAATCCATCACTCAACAGTGTCGTAATCATAACCCGCGAGAGTTATCCGATAGCTCATGCCATTATCCTTTATTGTGGAACACCATTCCCGAGATATTGTAATAATTTGCAGAAAATTACGATTGGGTAGATAGCGAACGGAGATTTGGCAGAACCTAGGCCACCAGATCGATGGCATAGGCAGAGAGCGGCAGTTAAGTGCGCAGCAGCATATAAAGGCGGAACAGATAAATGAGTAGGATCGCGGAAATCAGGTTGCCCAAGCCATTCAGAACCACGCCGAGCACGGTCGGTGAGGAAATCGGTAACTTCGACACGATCAGCAAAATAGCGATTTTAGCCAGTAGCCACATCACGATGGCAGGCGCGGTTGCACGCAGGTTACCGTAAGCCAGTTTTGTACTCACTTTAATGGCATTAAAAATCCCGCTTTTTTCCGTGACGACAATCACGGGTGACAAACTCAGCGCAATAGCGAGCAGCACGCCAGGAATGACCAGAAGCATCATGCCAAGTTGAATGAGCAGAGTGCACAGCAGGATCAAGATAAGCAGACGCAGTAAAAAAGGTGCAGAGGCGCCAATCGCGCGCAGTGCACTGGTACGCTGTCCGTCAGAAACCAGTCGGATCAGCATCAGAACCCCGCCCGTCAGCAGCGCATTGCCCACTAACGCAGCAAAGGTGCCTGCTGCCGACATTTTCAGTAACACGGTTTGTTGTTCCGGTGTCATCTGCTGAATCATATCCATCAAGCCAGCTTCGACAGAAGATGACAGATCGCTGCTGGAACTGCTCAGAATCTGTAACTCGTCTCCAGAAGGCGATAGTGCATGATTCAGTATGACAGTAATGAATGCCGTCAACAGTGACAGCATTAAGATGCTGATGAACTGGTTACGGGTGAAATTCATCGTGTCACGGTACAACGTGTTAGCCGTGATAGGCATGCAGGCTCCTTGAAAAAAGATAAATCGACAGAGAGAACTTAACTCCCAATTGTAACCTGTTAATTCGCGCTGTGGCACCCCGTCAACGATGCAATGCTGCTTTTCGCCTCACGATGAAGTCATATGGCATGGCTACCTATCGTGGTGCTTATCGCCACCTGCGGCGTATTCGATATCCCCACATCACTATTGATCTGGATCAATTTCATGAATTCTAATGAGTTAGCGATAAATGATTCAGTTCAATTTGGACGTAAAATCTTTAAAAGATGTGATCTGGCTTAAAACAAGAATACCTATTTAGGGGTATATTTCGCTCGAAATTTAAACCCTATAAATGGAGTGGGTAATGAAAAAAACATCTTTATTATTGTTGGCAGCGGCGCTCATGCCTGCATTGGCACAGGCTCATCAAGCGGGTGATTTCATTGTTCGGGCGGGTTCAGCAACCGTGCGACCTGCTGAAAGCTCGGACAACGTACTGGGTTTAGGTGAGTTTCAGGTTAATAACAATACGCAAATGGGTCTGACTTTTAGCTACATGGTGACGGATAATATTGGGGTTGAATTGCTGGCCGCCACGCCGTTCAAACATAAAGTCGGCACACCAGGAACGGGGACGATTGCGGAGGTTAAACACCTGCCGCCTTCACTGGTCGCGCAGTACTATTTTGGTGATACTCAAGATAAATTACGTCCTTATTTGGGCGTTGGCCTGAATTACACGATGTTCTTCGATGAGAAATTTAATGATACGGGCAAAAATGCTCAGTTGAGCGATCTGAGTCTGAAAAATTCCTGGGGTGTTGCTGCACAAGCGGGCTTGGATTACAACTTGGATAAAAATTGGTTGGTAAACATGTCTGTATGGTGGATGGATATTGATACCGATGTGAAATTTAAAGCCGGTAACAATCAGCAAAGCATCCATACTACGCTTGACCCATGGGTCTTTATGTTTGGCGTAGGTTATCGCTTCTGATTATTAATTGCGTTTGATGTGAAGAATAAAAATTTTCGTGAGAAATTTTTAACGTTGCGTCAGCAATGATCCATAAGGGTGGCGGCCAAGGATGGTACGCCATAAAAAACGGCGACGTAAATAACGTCGCCGTTTTGATAGACAGGAAATAACAAACCAATAAAGAAACGCTATTTTTATTACAGCAATTATCTAGATGGCGTTAGCCATTAGAAATTGTATTGTACACCAACACGGTAGCGAGTTTGACGCTCGTCAGTAGTTTTGCTACCAGAAACGTTACCGACTTGAACGTAAGGTGTCCAGTTTTTGTCGAATTTGTAAGCCAGTTTAACATCGTGGGTCGTGTCATAGTTCTCGTTGTCAGCGAGGTAGCCAACAGAACCGGCTTTAGTTTTCTTGTCGTATTCAAATTCGTATTCAATGACAAAATTCGCTGGCAGTTTGTAACCCAGTGTACTGGTGATGGTGTAGCCTTTCATATCTGAAGGGGCTGTAGTACCAATGCTGTCACTTTTACGCAGGTAAGATGCACGGTAGCGCAGGCCATAGTACAGGGAATCGGTGATGTTGGCTGTACCTTTGATATATGGACGATAGTTATTGTCTTTTGAAGAGGAAACCATGTTTAGACCTGCTTCAAGACCAAAGGTTTTATCGAATTTGTACAGGTAGCTGGCAGTCACTTCTGTGCCAGTACTGACGGTTTCGTTATACGGTTTATTTGGCGTAGTGTCTTTGTCAGATTGTCCCCATTTTGCTTCCATGGACAGACCAAACCCGTTGTCAAAACGGTGGGACATCAGCAGGCGATCTTTATGATCGTTCTTTGCTGTATCTTTCATTTCATGACGATAGTCAATCGTCACTGCCATGGAGCTTAAGCTGATTAAGGAGGTTACCACCATCGTCAATATTTTAGCTTTCATTTTATTATCCCAAGTCAAAGAGAATTATTTTTTAAAAACGCGCTGCCACTTTTGTTCAGCAGTTCCATTCTATTTATTATTTCTTACAGTAATGTGAACGAGATCATTAAAAGGAGATCTTTTGAAATGTTTTTATTTCTGTGATTTTCTTCGTATTTTATTCGTGGGATTTATGCGGTTTCAAAATTAAGAGGTAATTAATTTATTTTATTGGCATGGGATTAAATAATTATTTCAATTTGAAAATCTTTCTTACAATTATAATAAAGTGGAAACTAAATACTAATTGGAAGTGTTTCGGGTTAATTAAATAAGAAATAATTTGAAACATTATTCGGCGCGCGATAGGACTTGTGTGAAGCACAAATCGCGCGCCTGAAACGTGTTATAAATACGTAGCGGCTTTCATTTCACTCACAAAGGCGTGTAACTCGGACAGCATAATGTCAGGCTGGTTCAGATTTTTTTCGATAATCCGTACGATTGCGGAGCCAGAAATGGCACCCGCTGCGCCTGAGGCTAACGTTTCCCGTACTTGAGCGGGATCGGAAATGCCAAATCCTTGTAACGGCGGGGCAGCATGATACGCGTTCAGTTTGGCAACCAGATGATTCAGCGGCAGTTGCGCGCGCTTTTCTGCCCCAGTCACGCCTGCACGTGACACTAAATAGGTATAGCCGCGACCATAAGAGGCGATCTCGCGTAGCAGTTCATCATCAGCATTAGGCGGACAGATAAAAATGGGCGCGATGCCGTGTCGCAGTGCAGCCTCATGGAAAGGTGCAGATTCTACGACTGGCACATCCGCCACTAACACCGAATCGACGCCAACCTGCGCACAGCGCTGATAAAATTCATCAATACCGTTGCTGAAGACCAGATTGGCATACATCAGCAGGCCAATCGGCATTTCTGGGTATTTTTGGCGTATGGTCGCCAGCATTTCGAAGCATTGGTCCGGCGTGACGCCTGCGGCAAACGCGCGCAGGTTGGCATCCTGAATGGTTGGGCCATCCGCCAACGGGTCAGAGAAGGGCACGCCCAGCTCCAACGCATCGGCACCTGCCGCAATCAGCGTGTCGATAATTTTCAGTGACTGCTCGGGAGAGGGATCGCCCAGCGTAACAAACGGAACGAACGCGCCTTCCTTTTTCTCTGACAGGCGGTTAAATAACTGTTGATAGCGTTCCATTAGATTTCTCCCCGATCTTTCAAAATATCGTGCACGGTAAAGATGTCTTTATCACCACGGCCGGACAGGTTGACTACCAGCAGTTGCTCTTTCTCCGGTTCCGCTTTGATCATCTTCAAGGCGTGCGCCAGCGCGTGGGAGGATTCCAGCGCGGGAATAATCCCTTCGCCGCGGCAGAGCGCTTTGAAAGCATCCAGCGCTTCATCATCGGTAATCGAGACATAGTCGGCACGACCAATGCTGTTCAGATAGGCATGCTGCGGCCCTACGGACGGGAAATCCAGCCCAGCGGAAATCGAGTAAGATTCTTCAATTTGTCCGTCGGACGTTTGCATCATCGGGGACTTCATGCCGAAATAAATACCCACGCGGCCGTGTTTTAACGGTGCGCCGTGCTGCCCGGATTCAATGCCCAAGCCGCCAGGTTCAACGCCGATCAGACGGACGGTAGTATCGTCGATGAAATCAGCGAACATCCCAATCGCGTTAGAGCCACCGCCGACACAGGCCAGTACCGCATCCGGCAAGCGACCTTCTTTTTCCAGAATCTGGGCTTTGGTTTCCTCACCAATCATGCGTTGGAACTCGCGCACGATAGTCGGATAAGGATGCGGGCCAGCAGCTGTTCCCAGCAGATAGTGTGCTGTTTCATAGCTGCCAGACCAGTCACGTAGCGCTTCGTTGCAGGCATCTTTCAGCGTGGAAGAACCGCTGTGAACCGGAATCACTTCTGCCCCCATCAAACGCATACGGAACACGTTCGGCGACTGGCGCTCAACGTCTTTTGCTCCCATATAAACGCGGCATTTCAGGCCGAGCAGGGCGCAAGCCAGCGCCGTCGCGACACCGTGTTGGCCCGCACCGGTTTCAGCGATGATTTCACTTTTACCCATGCGCTTAGCCAGCAGAGCTTGTCCGAGTACCTGATTGGTTTTGTGCGCACCGCCGTGCAGCAGATCTTCGCGTTTCAGGTACAACTTGGTTTTTGTCCCAGCAGTCAGGTTTTGACACAGGGTTAGCGCGGTCGGACGACCTGCGTAGTTTTTCAGCAGATCGATAAATTCTGCCTGAAATTCAGGATCTTTTTGTGCGCTGACGAAAGCCTCTTCCAACTGGCGTAACGCTGGGATGAGGATCTGCGGAACAAACTGTCCGCCGAATTCACCGAAATAAGGGTTGAGTAATGTCATAATTTTCCCGTCTGTTTTAGTGCTGCGGCTGACGTAATGTCGCAAAAACCGCCGCAATTTTATGTGAGTCTTTTTTTCCCGGTTCGCTTTCTACCCCGGAATTGAAATCCAGTCCTGCGCAACCTTGCTGGGCCGCCAGAGCGCAGTTATCACTATTCAGGCCGCCGGCTAGCAGCACGTTATTCAATGATTGATTCGCCAGCAGCGACCAGTTGAAGGTTTTCCCGCTGCCACCTTGGCCGTTATCAAACAGGTAGCGATCAACGTGGGTGAGATTGCGTTCTGGCAGCACATCCGCGATGCTCAGCGCTTTCCAAATCTGGCAGGTCGCGGGGAGTTGCTGGCGTAGTTTGTCGATCGTCTGTTGATCTTCATCACCGTGCAGTTGAACGGCTGCTAACCCTAACTGCGTTGTGATCGCAACGATGTGTTCGACGGGCGCATTGCGGAAAACACCGACATAGCGCAGTGGGGCTCCTGTCATCACGTCGGCGGCTTGTTTGGCGTCAATATAGCGTGGAGAACTGGCGACGAAGATTAAACCGCCGTAGAGCGCACCCGCTTGATAGGCGGCCTGCGCATCAGTTGCGCGCGTCAGGCCGCAGACCTTGTTTTCTCCCAAAATAACGCGCCGTACCGCGCCGTTCAGATCCGGCTCAGACATCAGTGAACTGCCGATCAGGAAGCCCTGAGCAAAGGCGCTAAGTTCACGAATCTGTGCCTGGCAGTTGATACCGGATTCACTGATCACGGTGACGCCAGCAGGCAGACGCGGTGCGAGCGTCCGGGTACGATTGAGGTCAATGGAGAGATCGCGCAGGTCGCGGTTGTTGATCCCAACAACGCGGGCTTCGAGCTGAATGGCCCGCAGCAGCTCTTCTTCATTACTGACTTCTGTCAACACGCCCAGCTTCAGACTGTGCGCCACTTCGGCCAGTTGCTGATACTGATCGTCGTCCAGCACGGATAGCATCAGCAGAATGGCATCGGCCTGATAGTAGCGTGCCAGATAGATCTGGTAGGGCGAAATAATAAAGTCTTTGCACAACACCGGTTGATGCACTGCCGCGCTAACCTGCGGCAGAAAGGCAAAATCGCCCTGAAAGTACTTTTCGTCAGTCAAAACGGAAATAGCAGACGCGTAATCTTTATAGACCTGCGCTATCGCTACTGGGTCAAAATCATCGCGAATCAATCCCTTCGACGGTGACGCCTTTTTGCATTCCAGAATAAAGGCGGGCTTGTCTTGTTTCAGCGCCTGATAAAAATCACGCTGACTGGGAACGATCTCATGCTGAAAAGAGGCCAGCGGCTGTGCTTTTTCTCGTTCCGCAACCCAGAGCGCCTTATCGCGCACAATTTTATGTAATACGGTTTCCTGCATGGTTCCATTATCCTCTGGCGGACAGGGCGATAACGCGCTGATAAGCCTGTCCACTATGAATGACTTCAAGCGCCTGTTGCGCATTTTGGCGCAGATCTTCTTGTCCGAATAATCTCAGGAGCAGCGCAACGTTGGCGGCAACCGCGGCGGCGTGCGCACGTTCACCTTTACCTTGTAGCAGTGACGCGAGAATGTCACGATTTTCTTCTGGCGTACCGCCTTGTAATGCCGATAGCGGATACGCATCCAGCCCGAAATCGCGGTGCGTCAGTTCGTAGGTTGCGATCTCGCCATGGTTCAACTCGGCAACCTGCGTCGGTGCATGAAGCGCGACTTCATCCATTCCGCCACCGTGTACAACCGCGGCACGCTGGTAGCCCAGTACTTTCAGCGTTTCGGCGATAGGGCGAACCAATTCGGGGCTATACACGCCAATCAGCGCCAGCGGTGGACGAGCGGGGTTAACCAACGGCCCCAGCACGTTGAAGACGGTGCGGGTTTTGAGCTGCTGACGAACTGGCATGGCATGACGGAAGCCCAGATGGTATTGCGGAGCAAACAGGAAACATACGCCTAGGTCGTCCAGCGCCTGACGGGAATCCTGCGCACTCATATCCAGCTTAATGCCGAAAGCGGAGAGTAAGTCAGAGGAACCGGAACGGCTGGATACGCTGCGGTTGCCGTGCTTGGCGATTTTCAGACCACAGCTGGCGGCAACGAAGGCACTGGCCGTCGAAATGTTGATGCTGTTGGTGCCGTCACCGCCTGTGCCGACGATATCGGCAAATAAATAGTCAGGGCGCGGGAACGGCTGCGCATCGGCCAGCAGAGCCGTGGCAGCACCGGCGATCTCATCGGGATGTTCACCGCGCACTTTCATGCTAATCAACGCCGCTGCCAACTGACTGGCTTCCAGTTCACCGCGAATAATGGCACCAAACAGCGCCTGACTTTCCTGACGGCTGATAGGGTTCGCGCCGTATAATTTTTCCAGTATGTGTTGCATGGTAATGACATCCTGAGCAGTAGACGGTTCCCGGGTCTTAGGAGACTGTTGTGTAGAAGACAGTTGCATAATCGTATCCCTCGTTAAGCCAGCGCCCAGTCCAGCGTTTGTTCCAGCAGTCGAGCGCCGTGCGTGGTCAGAATCGACTCAGGGTGGAATTGAAAACCGCAGACGCGATCGGCATCGTTCCGCACGGCCATGACCATCGTGTTGAAGTGTGCGTTGACGGTCAGCGTCGACGGAATGTTGCTGCCGACCAGCGAGTGGTAGCGAGCGACGGGCAATGGATGCGGTAAACCGCTAAACATGCCGCTGGCATCGTGGTCGATAGCAGACGCTTTGCCGTGCAGGATTTCACCCGCCTGACCGACATGGCCGCCATAAGCTTCCACGATGGCCTGATGGCCGAGGCAAATGCCGATAATCGGCAACTGACCGCGCAGACGCTGGAGCAGCTCCGGCATACAGCCCGCCTCGGCTGGCGTGCCGGGGCCGGGGGAGAGCATCAGAATCGGTTTCTCCATTTGCTGTAACCGCGCGATGATGACGTCGGCAGGCAGATGGTTACGGTAAATCACGACCTGATGACCGCTGGCACGCAACTGATCCACCAGGTTGTAGGTGAATGAATCGATGTTATCGAGCAGTAAGATGTCGGCCATCAGAAAATCTCCTTTGCATGGTGCGCGCTGGCAATGGCTCGCAGTACGGCCCGGGCTTTATTACGTGTTTCGTCGGCTTCGGCCTGAGGGTTAGAATCCAGCACCACGCCTGCTCCGGCCTGAACGGTGGCAATACCGTCTTCGACATAGGCGGAGCGGATAACGATGCAGGTGTCCAGATCGCCGTGAGCGGTGAAGTAGCCCACCGCGCCGCCGTAGCTGCCGCGTCGGGTTTTCTCACTTTCGGCAATCAGTTGCATGGCCCGGACTTTCGGCGCGCCGCTCAGCGTGCCCATATTCATGCAGGCGCGATAGGCGTGCAGCACATCCAGATCTTCACGCAACGTACCAACGACACGGGAGACCAGATGCATCACAAAGGAATAGCGGTCAACTTTGGTCAAATCAGCAACGTAACGGCTACCCGGCTGACAGATGCGCGCCAGATCGTTACGGGCTAAATCTACCAGCATCAAATGCTCAGCCAGCTCTTTATGGTCGGTACGCATTTCTAACTCAATACGGCTATCGAGATCGCGATCCAGCGAGCCATCGGCACGGCGACCGCGCGGGCGAGTACCGGCAATGGGATAGATTTCGATTTGACGGCTGTCGGCATCGTATTTCAGCGAGCTTTCCGGCGAGGCACCGAACAACGTGAAGTCCTGATCCTGCATGTAAAACATGTAAGGGCTGGGATTGTTATCCTTCAGCGTTTGGTAGGCGGCCAGTGGCGAAGGACACGGCAGAGAGAAACGACGTGACGGCACGACCTGGAAAATTTCACCGATGCGGATAGCTTCCTGCATCTGACTGACGACTTCCCCGAAGGCTTCATCACTCTGGTTGCAGCTCAGCGTCATATCTTCGATGGACTGACGTGGCAGCGCAGGCGCTGATTGGGTGAGCTGAAGTTGCAGCTGTTCCAGACGCTGTTGCAGACGCTGCTTTTCGCTATGGTTCGGTGTAAACAGGCTGGCTTGTAGCGCGGTTACACGCTTTTGGTGGTCAAGCACCAGCAGCGTTTCTGCCAGATAGAAGCAAAAATCCGGGCAACGCTGCTGCTGGCTCAGTGCGGGTAATTCTTCAAACCCTGCGACCAGATCGTAGGCGAACAGGCCGCCAAGAAACATGGCTTCACGTTCGTCTGCTGGGCAGGCGACCAGCGTCAGAATCTGACGTAAGGCATCAAACACGGACAGCGAACGCAGGCGAGCATCTTCGTCCTGCATGGCGTCTGCCAGTGGGAACGTGAGTTCACGGCCGTTCGGACGTGGTTGGTTGATAATTTCCACTGGCAGCGCGGCATCCAGAAGCGGCAGGAGGCTGGCGCCGTTTTCCGTCAGTGCCTGAATGGAAACGTGCTGGCCCAGTGCGGTGATGCGCAGTGCGCTATCAACGATCAACAGGCTTTTCAGGTTTTCCTTGCTGTCGATTTCAGCCGACTCTAACAGCAGCGTTGCCGGTCTGGCACCGCAGAGCTGATGGAAGATAGCGCTGGGGTCGTTACGGTAAACGGCCTCAATACGCAGCAGTTCCAGTTTAGGTTGTGTTGTTTGCATTCTTGCTACCCGTTTAATGTTGTGCCCATCAAATAAAAAGCCCGCTTGGTTAAGCGGGCCTGGGAATATCTGCATGTGTGATAACAGCGATGCGTGATTAGTCCACCCGCGAGAGGGAAGAACGCCACCAACCATGCTTCATCATTTTCTGCGTTGCCATTATCATCATCTCACTGTCTATTGCGGACACAGTTTTTGTGTACCGAGCTTGCGTACTAGTTAACTGGTTCGGCGATAAAATGTCAACACCTTCAATAGGATTATTTTATTACTCAGGGAAACGGCAGGCATTACCATTTACGCCCTATTGATGGCATCATGCGGTCTTCGCATGATTTTTGTTAATGGATAGGCTTGTGCCAGAAGATTCTCAACCGATATCGTCGTTCCCACTTTATGATTTGCATAGCCATACCACGGCATCTGATGGCCTTTTAACGCCGACGGCGCTGGTCAGTCGCGCGGTAGACATGCGGGTGAGCGTGCTGGCGATTACCGATCACGACACGACGGCTGGGCTTGACGAAGCGCAGAATGCGATTGCACAACAGGGGCTGCCACTGAGATTGATTCCCGGTGTAGAGATCTCCACGCTGTGGGAAAACCATGAGATCCATATTGTCGGATTGGGGATGGATAGTGCACACCCAGCGTTGACGAGGTTGTTGCAACAGCAGGCGGCGTGTCGGCAGAGTCGGGCGGAACAGATCGCGGCTCGTCTGGAAAAAAACCGCATTCCTGATGCGCTGGCTGGCGCACAGCGTCTGGCGATCGGAGGACAGATTACACGCGCGCATTTTGCACGTTATCTGATCGAACTGGGCCTCGCAGCGAATATGAATCAGGTGTTCAAAAAATATCTGGCGAAAGGCAAAATCGGTTATGTGCCACCGCAGTGGTGCACCATCCCGCAAGCGATCGAGGCGATTCATCAATCCGGCGGTGTATCGGTGTTGGCGCATCCGGGGCGCTACGATTTGACGGCCAAATGGTTAAAGCGTCTGTTAGCTACCTTCGCAGAAAGCGGCGGGATCGCGATGGAAGTGGCGCAATGCCAACAGGCACCGGATGAACGAACGCAGTTGGGGCGCTATGCGCAAGATTTCAACCTGATGGCGTCGCAAGGATCGGATTTCCACCTGCCGTGTGCCTGGATTGAGCTGGGCCGCAAGCTGTGGCTACCTGCCGATGTCGAACCCGTTTGGCACCATCCGCTATTGGTGGAAGCTGGCAGCGCATAGCCGCGGTGATACCATGACGCTCTTTTTGAAATAACAAATCATGGAATAACAATCTTTTACCGCCAACACGTTCTATAATCATCCTTATTGCACGATGAAGCGGGTTGGAATGAACAGCGCCGCGAAATGTCAGACGTATGAGGTAGGGTTATGAGCCAGTTTTTCTATATTCACCCGCAGAATCCGCAGCCGCGATTGATCAATCAGTCGGTGGAATTTTTGCATAAAGGTGGGGTGATTGTTTATCCAACGGATTCCGGTTACGCGTTGGGTTGTATGTTGGGCGAAAAGAACGCGCTGGAACGCATCTGCCGGATTCGCGATCTGGGGAGCGATCATAACTTCACGCTGATGTGTCGCGATCTGTCCGAACTGTCGACGTATGCCCATGTTGATAACTCGGCTTTTCGGTTGATTAAAAATAATACACCCGGTAATTACACGTTTATTCTGAAAGCGACGAAAGAGGTTCCTCGCCGCTTAATGAATGAAAAGCGTAAAACCATTGGCCTGCGCGTGCCGTCCAATCCTATCGCACTGGAGCTGCTGGCTGCGCTGAATGAACCGCTGATGTCGACGACGCTGATGCTGCCGGGAAATGATTTCGCCGAATCCGATCCAGAAGAAATTCAGGACAGATTGGGAAAACAGGTGGATTTAATTATTCATGGCGGTTCGCTGGGTCAACAACCGACGACGGTTATCGATTTGACCGATTCCGTGCCACGCGTCGCGCGTGAAGGCACCGGTGATGTCACGCCGTTCCTATAGACGAGCGGTAACAATGGGAATACAAATGGCGCGAAGATCGGTATAATCGCGCCAGCTTTTAATATGACGAACGATTTTTACGTACACACTATTTTTACGTACATTCAATTTTTACGTAACGGCTGAATTTTATCAGCAGTTATGACTCCCCCCGACGCCTGGGAAGGCGACCAGTTATTTTTATTTATTCATTAAAAACAATGTCTTATTTTTTTCATGCTATGAGTTGGGACTGTTTGTGTGACAGGGAATACACCCACTCAGTAGCACTGATATGTTGTACAGCATCTTAGTTAGATTTGAATGTAAAAAAACCGAGCACAGAGCTCGGTTTACAGCTTGCATCATATAAGAACATCCTCCCTCTTAACGAATATTTTTCCTACTCCTCATCCTCAGTGTTAAACGTTTTGCTATACGGACAGTGTTTCGATTTAGTGACGTAAGTGAACGTATAAATACTGTTGCTGTAAACGCACAAAGTTGATCCATTTTTCATTGTTGACTGCTCAGGATTGCTCATTGTGATTTGACCAGCCATGGCATTGAACGGTAACAGCGAGCTAAGAAGCGCCAATATATAACTCTTCATTACATTCCCTCCTGTAGCTATTGATTGACTTATCCGTGATCACGATAGGGTGTTGTCACCGGATTATAGTAACCATATTGATCAGTTTTAACGATCGATAGTATGATTATGATCGATTTTATAGATAATGTGGTTTTTTTATGTAACTCTATGGAGGCCGGTTTGAAAAAAATTCTTTTGGTAGTTCTGGGACTTAGTGTTTGTGGTGGGGCGATGGCGGGTGATGGTTCGCCTGAACTCAAAGCTGAGAGCCAGGCTGTGATCCGTCAGGCTGGCTATCAATGTAACAAGGTGAATGGTGCCTATCCGGCAGCTTTTGGTGGTTCAGTCACAGTCTTCTGCGATGATTTGTACAAATATATAATTAAGGATAAAGGTGGTCGCTATATTGTTGAAGTTGATGATTAAGGAAAGATTATCATGGTAATGAAGTCGTGTCGGGAATGTGGACATGGTGTTTCATCTGATGCAAAGACATGCCCTAATTGTGGCGTTAAAAAACCCTATGAGTCTCCTGTTCGTGGTTTCATCTTTATTGCAATTGTTATCTTTGCTGTCATCAAGGGTTGCAGCGGTAGTTCTGACAAGTCATCTGCGTCTAAAGTAGCAGATGTACCAGCAAGTAACGCCCCCACATCAACGAATGTAGCTAAGGTTAAATCAGCAGCACCAGTAAACATGGCAGCAGCAATTACAAAGCCGTTCTCAGATATGCAAGTTTGTAAGGCTACGATTTCAGGGATGTTTGGGCGTAATTTAAATACGATCAAAGTAGAAAAGACAAAGATTCTTGATGTGTTTAAAGTTTCTTACCGTCGGCCGTCAGACAACCAACGTTTTTCATTTGATTGCAAGCTTTCAGGAAACAATGTTATCTGGGTCGAATCTGGGCAGACATCTAATCGTTGGAATGGGATTGGCAATGTAGAATTCAATGTTGAATTTACTGTAAATAACTCAGAACTGAGAGTAACCGAACTGTACGCAAACTCGGACAATGTGTCGTACAAGTACACAATGAAAGACTTTCAATAAATCCCGCGTAGAGGTAGCGTTCCTGCTACCTCGCTTTACTCTCTTACCCTACGCATGAAGCCACTGGCTGAATCTATGTTCGATGAAACAAATATCGTTAACATTTGGATTGCCTGATCAAGCAAGTTATTTATATCTCTGAACTGCCCATTGAATGTTTGGCAAATATCAACAGATTGGTATCAACAATCGAACGTTTTAAGATACCAGTGTAACCTGCCCAAAATTGGTATCATCAAATTACCTTATTGACATAAAGATACCAATGATCAATTATGATACCGTTAGTTGATACCATTTAAGGGAATGTTATGAGCCGTACATTTGCATATTGCCGTGTGTCCACCAGCGAGCAGACAACAGAAAACCAAATCATAGCGATTCGTCAGGCTGGTTATGACGTGATTGATAATCGCGTGGTGTCAGAAGTCGTTTCAGGTAGTGTACAAGCTATGAAACGTAAGGCTTTTGCGGATATGGTGAATCATAAGCTGGAGTCTGGTGATCGGTTAGTCGTTATCAAACTCGATCGATTAGGCCGTGACAACATCGACGTACAACAAACTATCGCAATGTTGATGGAAAAGAAAATTGATGTTGTATCGCTGGACCTGCCAACACACAACCTTGCCAGTGCTGAAGGAAAGTTGATGCTACAAATGTTTTCAGCCTTTGCTGAATTTGAGAAGTCGCGCATCGTAGAACGAACTAAAGAGGGCTTGGAGCGTGCGAAGAAGGAAGGGAAAAAGTTAGGTCGCCCAGCAGCTACAGATACTCGTAGGCGTGTGCAGGAGGCCAGAGCTAAGGGACTAAGTCAATCTAAGGTGGCTACCGAGTTAGGTTTGAGTCTTCCAACCATCAAACGAAATTGGAACCAGTAGATAATATTTTCAGTTTTTATAGTAATAAATCTGAGAAAATAAAAAAGGGCCACATCGATTAAATCGAGTAGCCCTACGGTTAATTATTAATCAAAACTGAGAGTGATGTATAATAAATTACGTTTAAGCTGAGATGACAGATAGCGACGCACGCTAAGCGCTACACATCGATCTGTAATCGATTTTTATTGTGTAACCAATACCAACCTACTACATACAGGTTACAATTCAACATGGCTCGTTATGCTGGGCATTTACGGAATGGTTATTTTTTATTTCTTAGCTTTGACGTTGAATGTACACGATGGCCCTTGCCAGTTTGGGACTTCCCGCGCTCCTTGGCAAGATATGACACCCATTTGATTGGGCCTTCCAACGTTTCTGGTTTACCACGTTCAATAACATAATTACTCGGAAAACGGCCATCCTTACCTAGAAGGTCAACCAGTGTATGCTCACCCCTAGTAAGGTCACACCAGATATCAATAATAGCGCTCCCTACGCCATATGTTGGACCACCCAGTCGCTGTATGATTCGATGTGGTAGTGCGATCCAGCAATGATAATGAACTTGTTTAGCCGTTTCTTTTTCACGTACCCAGCCATAGGCAAAATTGTTTATTGGGCTAGTAATGCCTTTTGGTCTGCGGTTCTTTGATTTAAGGCGTTCATGTAATGTCTTAAATAACAGTCTCATCCAATTATTGCTGATCTCTACAGGCGTACCTTTAGGTATGCGTAAGTCAAAACGAGTAAAGAACACACGACTATAAATTGTCTGTATAGCCTTAAGCTCATCGACGATAGGAGTAAGAATATCTGATCGCACACCTGATTTATCTGTAGTGTTAATCGGATATTCAAAGCCACCATAGTGGAATGTATTACCATCTACTAGCGGATAGCGACCATGCTTATGTGAGATTGTTTTAGATGGCGTAGGTGGTGGAAATGCAGAGTCTAACTGTAGTGTTGTTAACAAAAAACCCCCCTTTATATTTACACAAATGATCCTATACACCACCCTATAAGTTATTACCATCAGACCACCGCATAACGCCACCTAAGAAATAGCTTGAAGCCTCTTCCAGCAAGGGGTGTAGGCGGGGAAGTGAGGGTGTTTTTTTCGATCAAAGTTTCACGTATAAAAATCCATTATAACAGTATCAATATTATATCGGGACTGCAAGCATTAACTTAAATCAGCCCACCAACGAGGATTTAGATTTAAGGTTCCTACTAGGAATTTTTATTCAGGAAAGCCGAAAATTGGTGCTGTATTTCTGATTGCAGCAAGGACAAAAATTTATCTTTCCCGTTGCAATTAGGAACCAACGAGATATGCCTGAACGATCTATGATGTAACCCACCAAACCCGCGTCAGTCAGTACAGAAAGATTTCGGTGTGTGCTTGAAAGTGGAACGCTTAGGAGTTTTGAAAGTTCGAGAGCTGTACTTGGGATAACTGTTCGGGTGAGGTGGAATAAGATATTGATACGCGAAGTTGTCAGTGTTAATCCCGCTGACTTCAGGATGGTTGCCATACGTTTACGCTCATCCAAAAGCGGTGGCCTAAACGCTGGCAGATTGGACTCAGTGTACAAGTTTTCCTCTCTGCGAGTTGATTGATCTCACAGAGAATTTTATCAAATAACACCAAAAATGGAAATGAGAATTATTTTTATTTCCGGGCTAATTAACAGATTATTTGGACGGACTCTATCCCGATATCTCACAATAACTATTAATGTTTGAGATGCTTGTGTTTAGCACAGTACAAAACAGTTATTTTAAATTTTTCTGTATGATTTTATTATATAAATTATTTTCGACTTGCCCAATCAATGACTGGAAGTAAAGCCTTCAATGGTGGTGTATGTGTGTATCTGGCTGTGATACCGAGAGATTGCGTTCTACTGTGACCCACGACAAATTGAACCAACGCCTGATTTCCAACGGATGCTATCGCATTACTTATAAATGTATGTCGTAGTGAATGTACCCGCCGCTTTAGTCCAAACTCGTTGTAATCTGGTATCTCTAGCACTCTGAGCAATTCCACCCAATCATAAGTAATAGTTGTATAGTTTGGAAGATTACCAAACACAGGGTCGGAATCCTTCCGGTTTTCCACACAGGCCAAGAGTCCCGCCTCTATAGCCTTATGGATTGGAACCTGTCGCCGGGCGTGTTCGGTTTTCCCACCTTCAATAAAGGTATACCAACGCCCGGTTTCATCATCTTTCCGTATGTGGTGCTTACGGATCTCCGCTATCTCACTACGTCGGGCACCCGTATGGACCAGTGTAAGGAAATACCATTTCCGATAATCACTGTCTGGTAGTGCGAAGAGATACTCTTTGATTCGACTGAGTTCGCTGGCTGTGTAGTTCCCACCCCGGTTAGATTTCACCTCGTAACTAATCCCATCGGTAGGGGATTTGATAAGAATATCTTTCTGATCTACTAGATACGTTTTGAACAATGAGCGCCAGAGCTTTAAATGCTTGTGGACGTGCTCACTGGCGATCAGGTCATCCTCGGGTACATCGTAATCAATGCACTCGGCAAGACTCATTCTGGAATAAGGGAGTCTAGTTCGAGTAGGCAGATTCTCCGCAACCTTGAGAGAATCTCTTATATGCTGTTTCGTAACGCTATCGATAGGGACATTACCTACAACATGGTAGAGGACATCAAAGAAACGCTGATTCTCGTTTGCTGTCTGTTTCCGCCACTTTTGACCTTTATCGTTTATATATTCATTCCACACCTCTAGCAAAGTAGGCCCTATGGCTGGCGATGTCTCATCAAGTGCAACTTTATTTTGAGGGAATGATTCTTGTACAACGGCCTTGTCCGTTGGAGCTGCTTTCTGCAAAGCAGAAGCCATAGAGTCTAGGAGCTGTTGGTATCGGATCAAATCACCAGAATAGAATGCCTCATAGGCCTGTGACATAAGGGCCTGATTCATATCTATCTGGCTGGCAATATGGTGAATCTGATCAAGGTCGGATTCATTAACCGTTAACCTCTTCTTGAGTGCAGCAGTCATCATTCTGGCGGAAATATCGTTACCGTTATACATATGCCCCATATGGGAGTTGGCGTAGCCTCGCGCCTCGTTTGCAGTGTCTAGGGGCGATAAAGGCTCACCTGTAATCTGTTTATGATACCTGCCTAATTCTGGTAACCGTTGAGCCTCTTCAAGGCCACCTTTTAGCCAATTTATAAGATATTCGTCAAAATCTTTTTTTGTAGCGACCCTGAAGCCGTGCAAGCGTCTTTTAAATTCATCGACGCTCATAGTCCCGTTTTGTACTAAAGGTATAAATGGGCGAACTTGGGTCATCAGCATTTCTGCTTGTTTGAAACTGTCAGTCCCCAACGAAATACGGATGAAACGAGTTGAATCATTTAATCTAAAATTCGTGTAGTATGTGCGCCCACGAATCATTGTGTGTGACAGCTTGTGTGACATATTGTTTGCCATGCTGTGTGCCATTAAATAGTTACATATCAGTGAGTTACGTCTAGATTGGTGTTAACTCGTTGTTTTTTAAAGTATACCAGACGCCTGGGAAGGCGACACTAGAGGTTGCTCAATGAGCGAAAAGTTACAAAAAGTTCTGGCGCGTGCCGGACATGGTTCACGCCGCGAAATTGAAGGTATCATTCAGGCTGGACGCGTCAGCGTTGACGGTAAGATTGCCACTCTGGGCGATCGCGTTGAAGTGACGAAAGCCACCAAAATCCGTATCGATGGTCATGTGGTTACCGTTAAGGAAACCGAAGAGTCTGTGTGCCGCGTACTGATGTACTATAAACCGGAAGGTGAATTGTGCACCCGTAACGATCCTGATGGCCGCCCGACGGTATTTGACCGTCTACCAAAAATTCAGGGCTCTCGCTGGGTTGCCGTAGGGCGTCTGGACGTGAACACCTCCGGTCTGCTACTGTTCACGACCGACGGTGAGTTAGCCAATCGCCTGATGCACCCCAGCCGTGAAGTTGAGCGCGAATATGCCGTGCGGGTCTTCGGTGTCGTTGACGATGAAAAGATCAAACAACTGAGTAAAGGTGTACAGCTGGAAGACGGCCCAGCATCGTTCCGTACTATCCGCTATCAGGGCGGTGAAGGGTTGAACCAGTGGTATAACGTGACGCTGACCGAAGGGCGCAACCGTGAAGTTCGCCGTCTGTGGGAAGCAGTTGGCGTGCAGGTTAGCCGCCTGATTCGCGTGCGTTACGGCGACATTTCGTTGCCGAAAGGCATTCCGCGCGGTGGCTGGACAGAAATGCCGTTGGAACAACTGAACTATCTGCGTGAGCTCGTGCAGCTTCCGGCAGAAACGGTATCGAAACTACCAGTTGAGCGCGAACGCCGCCGAGTGAAAGCGAACCAGATCCGTCGTGCGGTAAAACGTCACAGCCAGCTCAACAGTGCTCCAGCGCGCCGTACCTCGCCAAAACCTAAGCGCAACGGATAATCTTCTCTCTATACGCTTCACGGGCAGCTTTCGCTGCCCGTTTTCATTTGCGCTCTGCTTATCACTAATGAAAGCTAACGGCTACCAGTCAATGCCTTGCTGGGCCTGAATTCCGCTATCAAACGCATGTTTTACCGGACGCATTTCCGTCACGGTATCAGCCATTTCTAGCAAATCACGATGGCAACCTCGTCCGGTAATAATGACTGTCTGCTCGGCAGGGCGTTGCTTTAATGCAGTGACAACGTCACTTAAATCCAGATAATCATAGCTAATCATATACGTCAGTTCGTCCAACACGACGAGGTCGAGCTGTGGATCGGCCAACATGCGTTTGCCATGCTGCCAGACGTGCTGTGCCGCTTCGGTATCCGTCTGGCGATTCTGTGTATCCCAGGTAAAGCCTGTCGCCATGACCTGAAATTCCACGCCGTGCTGTTGCAGCAGATTCTTCTCACCGTTAGGCCATTCGCCTTTAATAAACTGGATCACACCTGCCCGTAATCCGTGGCCTATCGCTCGCGTGACGGTACCAAAGGCCGCTGTGGTTTTTCCTTTCCCGTTACCGGTGAAGACGATCAGGATACCGCGTGTTTCATTCGCGGCGGCAATACGGGCGTCGACCTTTTCTTTCAGACGCTGTTGGCGTTGCTGGTGGCGTTCATCGCTCATCGTGCGTGCTCTTCTCTATTATTCGGCTGGACCGGCTTTTCTGCCCGGCTGTGCGTCAAAACTCATCCCCGTCTTACGGCGGCTGTCATCGCCCATCAGGTAGAGATACAGCGGCATAATATCTGCTGGCGTTTTCAGTCTCATTGGATCTTCGTTGGGGAAGGCTGACGCACGCATTCCTGTACGTGTTCCGCCAGGATTGATGCAGTTCACGCGCAGATTGTGCGAACGATACTCTTCGGCCAGCACTTGCATCAGGCCTTCTGTCGCAAATTTGGATACGGAATAGGCTCCCCAGCCGGCACGACCTTCGCGGCCCACGCTGGAACTGGTGAAAACCAGAGAAGCACAAGGCGATTTCAATAATAGAGGCAGCAGCGCCTGTGTCAGCATAAAGGTCGCGTTGACGTTGACCTGCATAACCTGATGCCAGATCTCAGGCGTTTGCTGTTTGATAGGGGTGATTTCCCCGAGTAATCCGGCGTTGTGGAGAACCCCATCCAGGTGCGGCACAACCTGTGCCAGTTCGTCAGCCAGTTGAAAGCACTGCGCGGAGGATAAGGCCAGCATATCGCAGACAACCACGTGCGCTGGCGTACCGTGTTCCTGCTCGATCTGCTGTTTAACCGACTGAAGTTTACTCTCTGTCCGCCCTAATAAGATGACGTGCGCGCCGTAGCGAGCGTAGGTCAGCGCGGCTTCTCGGCCAATGCCGTCGCCAGCACCGGTAACCAGAATGATGCGGTTTTGCAGTAAATCGATTTTAGGCTGGTAATGCACAATGAATTCCTCTTGCCGTGGCGCAAAACAGCCACGCTTCAGATAATAGATCTGCCATCGCGTGTCGGCACGATGAGATGCGTCGGTCGTGTCGCTCGGAACGTCAGATAACGGCGCATCCGGGCAGGGTGAATGGGGGTGTTATGCCTCAAATGTCGACTGTTTTCAATGAGACTGCCTCTATTTACCCCTGTGCTGTTGTAAAAAGCAGCAACAGGCGTAAAAACCACAGGAATCACATCGCCATATTGCGTGCCATCAGTTAGGTTATAGGAAGGGAATGGCGCACGACGTCAACGCCATGGTTGGTGAGTAAACCAACATTAATTAATACGCAGTCAATGAGGACGGTGTTTGTGGAATTACTTTCTCTGTACGGTTTATTCCTGGCTAAGGTACTCACCATCGTGGTGGCGATTGGTGCGTTAGTCGTTCTGGCATTCGGGATGACGCAGCGTAAGCGCCCGCATAAAGGTGAGTTGCAGGTCACGAATTTGGGTGAACAATATCAGGAAATGCAGCGTGAAATGCAGACCGCTTGTATGAGCGACACCGAGCGTAAGCTGTTATCTAAACAAGAAAAGAAGAAAGAAAAAGAAACCGCGAAGCAAGACAAACAGCGCGCCAAACGTGGCGAAGAGAAGAGTGTTAAACCGTGTCTGTACGTGCTCGATTTCAACGGCAGTATGGATGCAGGCGAAGTCAGTTCGCTGCGTGAAGAGATCTCCGCCGTGCTCGCTGTGGCGAAACCGAAAGATGAGGTCTTGCTGCGTCTGGAAAGCCCAGGCGGTGTGGTACACGGTTATGGATTGGCGGCCTCGCAATTGCAGCGTTTACGCCAGGGCGGCGTGCGTTTGACGGTCTCCGTGGATAAAGTGGCTGCCAGTGGCGGATATATGATGGCCTGCGTGGCTGACCGCATCGTAGCGGCACCGTTCGCGATTGTAGGGTCTATTGGCGTTGTGGCACAAATCCCCAACTTCCACCGTTTGCTGAAAAACAAAGACATTGATGTTGAGCTGCACACGGCGGGTGAATTCAAGCGTACGCTGACGTTGTTTGGTGAGAACACCGAACAAGGTCGTGAGAAATTCCGTGAAGATCTGAATGTCACGCACACGCTGTTTAAGGATTTTGTACAGCAGATGCGTCCTTCGCTGGATATTGATTCGGTGGCGACCGGAGAGCACTGGTTTGGTACTCAGGCGAAAGATTTGGGGTTGATTGACGCTATCGGCACCAGTGACGATCTGCTGATTGCTGAAATGGCCAGTCATGAAGTGTTAAGCGTTCGCTATACACGGCGTAAACGCCTGCTGGATCGTCTGACGGGCAGCGCTGGCGATACCGCAGAACGACTGATGTTGCGCTGGTGGCAACGTGGTTCAAAGCCCATGCTGTAATTGCTATACCCGTCATACTTCAAGCTGCTTGTGCGTTGGCTGCCCTTACTCACCCCAGTCACTTACCTGAGTAAGCTCCTGGGGATTCGCTCGGTTGCCGCCTTCACGCAACTCGAATTATTTAGGGTATATATGACTAGAATACACAATCAAATGCCCGCGAATTTGCGGGCATTTGCATTTAATCCACCAAGCTATTTAATCGATCAAGACGTATTTTTCGGATAAAACATGCGCAAGATGCTTGAACATGTTAAATACCGCGGTGCTTTTTAAGGTCGGTATTCCGTTCTCATCGAGAAAAAACTCACCGCGAAAAACCAGTACGCCGTTTTTTTGTTCTACGCTATCAGCGACCATGCCATGCAAATAATCATCGTGATGCTTAATGATGTCATTGGCTTCAATTAATAAGCTCTGGCGGTCAATAGGACGCCTTTCTTCGTTAACCTGATGTTCAGGTGACATGATTGTTACTCCTGTACTCACCCTTGAAAAAAGGGGGCGTTGCACTATATCAACAAGGCTATTGCTAAAATCAACACCGCAATTTCAAAACACAATGCGGTTATTTCAAAAGTCGCATCAAGAGGAAGGGTACTGCGATACGGTTTCAGCGTAAAGCGTAGATTATAATGCAAATGGACTACATTTTAGGCGCTTACCTGCCGATATTCAGTGTGGCAGGAAGCGGATAAAACAGGGTTTCCATGCTAATTAGGTTGCGTGGCAATATTTATCAGGTAGAGTGTGGGATTTTGCGCAGTCAGTAGAATCCGCTCTGGATGCCCCGAAAAATATCTGATTTTCAGAAGAATTCAGCAGGTAATAGTACATATGGGTAAAGCTCTCGTTATCGTCGAGTCCCCGGCAAAAGCCAAAACGATCAATAAGTATTTAGGCAATGACTACGTGGTGAAATCCAGCGTCGGTCATGTGCGCGATCTGCCGACGAGTGGCTCAGTCAGTAAAAAGAGCGCGGACTCAACGACTAAAGATAAAACGAAAAAGAAAGTCAAAAAGGATGAGAAATCCGCGCTAGTTAATCGTATGGGCGTCGACCCTTATCATGGCTGGAAAGCCAACTACGAAATACTGCCGGGTAAGGAGAAGGTTGTCTCCGAATTAAAAACGCTGGCGGAAAATGCTGACCACATCTATCTCGCAACCGACCTTGACCGCGAAGGGGAAGCCATTGCCTGGCACCTGCGGGAAATCATTGGTGGTGACGATCAGCGTTTCAGCCGCGTGGTGTTTAACGAAATCACGAAAAATGCCATTAAACAGGCGTTTGAAAAACCCGATACGTTGAATATTGACCGCGTTAATGCCCAGCAGGCGCGTCGGTTTATGGATCGCGTGGTGGGCTACATGGTTTCCCCGCTGCTGTGGAAAAAAATTGCCCGTGGCCTGTCCGCTGGGCGCGTACAGTCGGTTGCCGTGCGCCTGATTGTCGATCGCGAGCGCGAAATCAAAGCGTTCGTGCCGGAAGAATATTGGGAACTGCACGCTGATTTGTTGGCAGGCAGCGATATTCAACTGCAAATGCAGGTGACACACCACAACGGCAAGCCGTTTAAACCGGTTAATAAAGAACAAACGCATGCGGCGGTCAGTCTGCTTGAACACGCGCGTTATGTGGTTGCCGATCGTGAAGACAAGCCGACCAGCAGCAAACCGGGCGCGCCGTTCATCACCTCCACGCTGCAACAGGCTGCCAGTACGCGCCTTGGCTTCGGCGTGAAAAAGACCATGATGATGGCGCAGCGTCTGTACGAAGCAGGTTACATTACCTACATGCGTACCGACTCAACGAACCTCAGTCAGGATGCCTTGACGATGGTGCGTGGCTATATTGGTGAAGAGTTTGGCAAGCGCTATCTGCCGGAGTCAGCGAACCTTTACAGCAGCAAAGAAAACTCGCAGGAAGCGCACGAAGCGATTCGTCCTTCTGATGTTGGCGTGCTGGCTGACAACCTGAAAGATATGGAAGCCGATGCACAGAAGCTGTATCAACTGATTTGGCGTCAGTTCGTCGCCTGCCAAATGACGCCTGCGCAATACGACTCCACCACGCTAATCGTCGAAGCTGCCGATTATCAACTGCGTGCCAAAGGCCGTACGCTGCGTTTCGATGGCTGGACAAAAGTCATGCCTGCGCTGCGTAAAAATGATGAAGATCGCACGTTGCCGACCGTGGCTGTGGGCGAATTGCTGTCGCTGCAGAAACTGCTGCCAGGGCAACACTTCACTAAACCACCGGCTCGTTACAGCGATGCTTCTCTGGTTAAAGAGCTGGAAAAACGTGGGATTGGCCGTCCGTCTACCTATGCTTCTATTATTTCCACCATTCAGGATCGCGGCTACGTTCGAGTGGAGAACCGCCGTTTCTATGCCGAGAAAATGGGTGAAATCGTTACCGATCGACTGGAAGAAAACTTCCGCGAATTGATGAATTACGATTTCACCGCACGGATGGAAAGCCGTCTCGATCAGGTCGCCAATAATCAGGCGGAATGGAAAGCGGTACTGGATGAATTCTTCAACGAATTTAGCCAGCAGTTGGAAAAAGCAGAGCAGGATCCTGAAGAAGGCGGTATGCGCCCCAATGCGATGGTGTTAACCAGCATTGATTGCCCAACCTGCTCTCGTCAAATGGGTATCCGTACTGCCAGTACTGGGGTGTTCCTGGGCTGTTCCGGCTATGCACTGCCGCCGAAAGAGCGCTGTAAGACCACGATCAACCTGATACCGGAAACTGAAGTCCTGAACGTGTTGGAAGGCGACGATGCCGAAACCAACGCCTTGCGTGCCCGTCGTCGCTGCGAAAAATGTGGTACGGCGATGGACAGCTACCTGATTGATAATCAGCGCAAGCTGCACGTTTGCGGGAATAACCCAGCCTGTGACGGGTATGAGATCGAAGCTGGTGAGTTCCGCATCAAGGGCTATGATGGCCCGATTGTTGAGTGCGAGAAGTGTGGCTCCGAAATGCACCTCAAAATGGGACGTTTCGGTAAATACATGGCGTGCACCAGCGAGACCTGTAGTAACACGCGTAAGATCCTGCGTAATGGCGATGTTGCGCCACCGAAAGAAGATCCGGTGCCGTTACCTGAGCTGCCTTGCGAGAAGTCTGATGCCTATTTCGTCTTGCGTGATGGCGCAGCAGGGGTCTTCCTTGCGGCCAATACGTTCCCGAAATCTCGCGAAACGCGGGCACCGCTGGTAGAAGAACTGGTGCGATTCAAAGATCGTTTACCGGAAAAATTGCGCTATCTGGCAGAAGCGCCAGTGGTCGATAAAGACGGCAACAAAACGCAGGTGCGTTTCAGCCGTAAGACCAAACAGCAATATGTCTCGTCAGAGAAAGACGGCAAGGCAACGGGCTGGTCAGCGTTTTACATCGATGGAAAATGGGTTGAAGGGAAGAAGTAACCTCTTTCAGTTACCCCGTGCATAACTGAGTTATGTGTAAAACATCGCTAAATCAAGCCAGCCGTAAGGCTGGCTTTTTTGATCGCAGAAAATATCTCGATAAAACAGGTGCATGAAGATTGTCCTGCGGTAGCATGACGATTGTTGATCCGTGATAGAGAATGATGCGGTTTACCTCGGTGATAATCGCATGCACCGCGTTCTTTATCGCTGCCGCCATGCAGAAATGGTTATATAAAAATAGTTTTTATGATTAAATGACATTAATTGATGGAAATATGCGCCAGATGGTTAAGACGCAATCAAAATCAATAAAACGGAACGTCGTCAGAACGTTGTGAGATGCCACGCGCACACTTCAATTGGGAATGGGATAAATTATGAAACTACAACAGCTTCGTTATATTGTTGAAGTTGTTAATCACAACCTGAATGTGTCTTCTACCGCAGAAGGGTTGTACACCTCTCAGCCGGGGATCAGTAAACAGGTCCGCATGCTGGAGGATGAGTTGGGCATTCAGATTTTTGCCCGTAGTGGAAAACACCTGACACAGGTGACACCAGCCGGACAGGAAGTCATCCGCATCGCGCGTGAAGTGTTGTCGAAAGTCGATGCCATCAAAGCGGTTGCCGGAGAGCACACCTATCCCGATAAAGGGTCGTTGTATGTCGCGACCACGCACACGCAGGCGCGCTACGCGTTGCCAAGCGTCATTAAAGGTTTCATCGATCGCTATCCTCGCGTGTCGCTGCACATGCATCAGGGCTCGCCGACGCAGATTGCTGAGGCCGTTGCGAAAGGCTCTGCGGATTTTGCTATTGCGACCGAAGCGTTGCATTTGTACGACGATCTGATCATGCTGCCGTGCTACCACTGGAATCGCGCGGTGGTGGTAAAACCGGATCACCCGCTGGCATCTAAGACCGATATCACCATCGAAGAACTGGCCGCTTATCCTATCGTCACCTATACCTTTGGCTTTACGGGGCGCTCCGAGCTGGATACCGCGTTTAACCGCGCTGGCCTTACGCCGCGTATCGTCTTTACCGCAACGGATGCCGATGTGATTAAGACCTACGTGCGTTTAGGGTTGGGTGTCGGGGTTATTGCGAATATGGCGGTCGATCCGCAGACGGAAACCGATCTGGTGACCATCAACGCGAACAGCATCTTCAGCTACAGCACGACGAAAATTGGCTTCCGCCGCAGCACATTCCTGCGCAGCTACATGTACGATTTCATCCAGCGCTTTGCGCCGCACTTAACGCGTGATGTCGTCGATTCTGCCGTTGCGCTGCGTTCGAATGATGAAATTGAAGCGATGTTCAAAGATGTGACGCTGCCCGTGAAGTAAACGTCATTCAGGACGGATCAACCCGCGTAAAAAAGCCAGACACTGTCTGGCTTTTTATCATCTGGCTATCTCTAACGCTTCACCAGTAACACGTCATACCGTCATTGACGTGGCGTGTTCCGGCTAGTTATCAGGCAGAGACTGTCGTCGTGACGGCCTCTACTGGCGTGTCGGTGACATCCTGCGTCATACGCGTCAGTTTCGGCGCGGTCAGCAGCATCAGAACGGCGATGATGCCTGTAACGATACCAATCTGCATGAAGACATTGCTATAAATCTCAAGAGACGCGTGCGGGTCTACGACGTTCTCAGGTACGGCCATCATATTAGCAACGTAGCCTGCGATAATGGCGGCACCGGCTGACGTCAGGAACCAGGCACCCATAATGAAGCCCATCAGGCGCTGTGGTACCAACTGAGCGACCATCGCCAGACCCAGACCGGAAATCATCAACTCCCCGATACTTTGCAGGCCATAGCAGAGGATCAGCCAGTTGACGGACACAATACCTTGTTCATTTGCCATGCTGGCACCCCACGGCAGCACCAGAAACGCGCCAGAGCACAGCACCATACCCACCGCAAATTTATGCGCCATCGGCAACTGGTCGCCCATTTTGTTGTAAACCGCCGCCAGAATCGGGCTGGCAACCATAATCCAGAACGGGTTGAGCGCCTGATACTGCTCTGGCTCAAAGGTAAAGCCTAAAATCGAGTGCTCAACGTTGCGAATAGCAAAGAAGTTCAGCGAGGTTGGCATCTGGTTGTACAGCACAAAGAAGACCACCGCTTCCAGCATCAGCAGAAGCGCGACAATCATTTTCCGGCGTTCTGCTCCGCTCACTGCCAGCATCTCTTTGATGAAGATGGCAACAACGGCCAGTGAAATCAGCGTCAGAATCCAACGTGCGATGCTCTGGTTGTGCAGCAGCCAAGTGGAAAGTGCGACCAGCGCGACAATACCTGCGAGCGTGACAGCGAGCTTCTGCAGATTGATCGGTTGGAAATCGGGCTGAGAACCTTGTGTGCTGACCCACTTGCGGCAGAACATAAAGTTAATCAGCGTCAGAATCATACCCACGACGCTCAGGGAGAAGGCCACGCTCCAGCCATAGCTCGCGGCCAGTACCGGTGTCGCCAGCATAGAAAAGAAGGAGCCGATGTTCACCGCCATATAATACATGGTGAAAGCACCGTCCAGGCGCGGATCGTCTTTCGCATAGCTGGTAGACAGCAGGGCTGACGGGTTGGCTTTAAACAATCCGTTACCGACGGCAATGGTCGCCATGCCGATATACACCCACGCCACGCTGTGGCCTGAGTAGGCAATCATGGTGTAACCGATCGCCAGCACGATGGCACCCAGCACGATCACACGTTTAGTGCCGAGGACTTTATCACCCAGCCAGCCGCCAATGGCGACGAAACCGTATACCAGTGCGCTGAATGAGGAGAAAAGGGTAATGGAATCGGTTTCGGACATGCCCAGCATTTTGACCAGATAAACCGCCATAATGCCTTGCAGACCGTAGTAACCAAAACGCTCCCACAGTTCGATGCTGAAGATGAGATAAAACGCTTTTGGTTGTTTGAAAGCGTTCATGCTGACGCTTTCAGGGGATTCGCTGTTGTTGTTTGCTGTTGACACAAAGACCTCTGATTTTACCTATCTCGTTTTTTTTAACGAGAAAATAACAAGAGTGAAACAGTGAAACTGCAACCTCTTTTGACTAGTTATGGGGAGGAAAAACGGCGCTATATTGACGTGATTTTACGGACAGGCAAGTCATTTGACATGTTTTGTTACAAGTGGTTTTTGTTGTTGGATAAAACTATAAATTAAATGTTATGCAGAGTTTAATTTCATAACTTTCTTTTGCTTCAAATGATTATATTGATTTCACCCATTTATTTTTTATAAAAGGGATATAATCTGCCTTTTACTTAAAATAAAGACAATATCATTAACTATGAATGAATATGCGGTTTAATGTTTTGCATATCACTAACTATGCAGTGAGTATAAAAATCCATCAATAGCAAACAATAAGATAAATATCGATATAGTCACTCAAAGTGACTTTCAATCACTAAATTTTCTATTAAAAATAACTTATTAGCCTTAAATAGTGGTTACTTGTACTTTTATACAGGCTTTTTGATAGAGGAATACGCTGCAGTGCATCGAATAAACTGCCTGAGACCATCGTTGTCTGAGCCGTAAGATGCAGAGAACACGCGGCTCGCTTTGCTGATGAGAGAGCGAAAGACGAGGCGGAGTATGGAATAACGGAGAAGAAGGTCTGGCGAAAGGGGATTCCACCAGACTTTGACAGATTAGGCGTCGACCTTTTCGCCAAATTCACATAAATCTTCAATCAGGCAGGAACCACAGCGCGGTTTACGGGCAATACAGGTGTAACGACCATGCAGGATTAGCCAGTGATGGCAGTCGACTTTAAATTCTGCCGGAACGACTTTCAGCAGTTTTTCCTCTACCTGTTCGACATTTTTACCTGGCGCGAATCCTGTCCGGTTACTGACGCGAAAGATGTGCGTATCAACGGCAATCGTTGGCCAGCCAAACGCGGTGTTCAGGACGACATTTGCCGTTTTTCGTCCTACGCCGGGTAAGGCTTCCAGCGCAGCACGATCTTCTGGAACCTGTCCCTGATGCTTTTCCAGCAACAAACGGCAGGTTTTGATGACGTTTTCCGCTTTGCTGTTAAACAGGCCGATTGTCTTGATGTAGTCTTTCACGCCGTCTACGCCGAGCTCAAGCAGGGTTTCGGGCGTATTGGCGACAGGGTAGAGCTTTGCGGTTGCCTTGTTGACGCTAACATCGGTTGCCTGCGCGGAAAGCAGCACGGCGATCAGCAGTTCAAAGGGCGTACTGAACTGCAATTCAGTCGTCGGATGGGGATTGTTGTCGCGTAAACGCGTTAAGATCTCAATCCGCTTAGCCTTATTCACAGCGATTCCCCTACGGTGCCGGTTGCCGGCGTGGCTTTCTCTTCGGTGACAGCCGCGCGAGCTCGACGTTGTTTCATTTTCTCATCGATCAAATATTTCACGGCCAACAACAGCCCCAGACCAATAAACGCGCCCGGTGGCAGCATCGCCAGTAGGAAAGGGGAATCGAGGTGAACAACCTCAATGCGCAGCGCTTTAGCCCAACTGCCCAGCAGCAAATCCGCGCCGTCGAATAGCGTACCGTTACCCAGAATCTCACGTAGAGAACCGAGCACCACCAGTGCGCTGGTGGCTCCCAGCCCCATTGCCAGGCCGTCAATAGCCGAAGGGAAGACCGCATTCTTGGAGGCAAAGGCTTCTGCCCGGCCGATAACGATACAGTTCGTCACGATTAGCGGGATAAAAATCCCCAGAGATTGATATAGGCCATAGGCATAGGCGTTGATCAACATCTGCACGGTGCTGACCACCGAGGCGATGATCATGACGTAAATGGGAATACGGATTTCCGCTGGCACCCAGCGGCGTAGCGCGGAGACGGCCATGTTGGTACAGGTAAGAACCAGCGTGGTTGCCAGCCCTAATCCCAGCGCGTTAGTCGCGGTGGATGACACGGCCAGCAGGGGGCAAAGGCCCAACAATTGAACCAGTGCCGAGTTGTTCTTCCATAACCCTTCAACGAAAAGTGCTTTGGTTTGACTCATTGGTTCTCTCCACAGGTGGACAGCGTGTTGATTTGTGGCGGCAACGTTTGCAGGTAAAGGGCGCTGCGTTTTACGCTGTTAATGACGGCGCGCGGCGTAATGGTGGCGCCGGTAAATTGATCAAACATGCCGCCTTCTTTCTTCACAGCCCAGCGGGCATCCTGCTCACCCTGTACCGTTTGTCCGCTGAATCGGGTGATCCAGTCAGAAATTCGTATTTCGATTTTATCACCCAGTCCCGGTGTTTCATGATGCTCGGTAACGCGAACGCCGAGTACCTTACCGTGAAAATCGGCACCAACCAGCAGTCGAATAGCACCAGAATAGCCATCCGGTGCGGTACTTTCCAGTGCGGCTGCAACCGGTTCACCGTTCTGGCGGGCGATAAACACGCGGTGTGGCGCTGACGAGCTGAGTGCAGGATTAGTGACGACGTAACACTCTTTTTGCATGTCATTGTTGTATAACTCGGCGGGAACCACCTGATCCAACAGTATCTTTTGTTGCAGCATCGCCTGATGCGAGATCGTCGGTTCCGTTAACATGTTCACTACCGCAGTTAATGCGGTAGTGCCAGCAGCAAACAGGGCCAGTGTTGTCGCGTGGCGGCGCATTGTCGTCATCATAGGCGTCTCCTCAGCGATGGTGGCCGTAAGCGCGTGGCTTAGTGTAATAGTCGATCAGCGGCACGGTGATGTTTGCCAGCAGAACGGCAAACGCGACGCCGTCCGGGTAGCCACCGTAGGTACGAATCAGCCAGACCAGTAACCCAATCAGTGCCCCGAAAATCAGACGTCCCCGGTTGGTAGTTGACGCGGTAACGGGATCGGTCGCAATGAAAAAGGCACCGAGCATCGTCGCCCCAGACAGCAGATGTAGCATCGGTGGCGCGAATTTCTCCGGCGAAATGATCCAGCTTAGCGAGGCGCAGAACAGCAGCGACAGCAGGAAACTGACCGGAATATGCCAGCGAATGGTGCCGCGCATCAGCAAAAACAGTCCGCCGATAAGAAAACCGCTATTCACCCACTGCCAGCCAATACCGGACAGCGATTGAGCAAATATCGGCTGTTGCAGAATGTCCTGCGGCGTTTGGCCGGAGCGCAGACCGGTTTTAAACGTGTCCAGCGGGGTAGCCTGACTGACGCCATCAACGTTGTGTATCAGATGCTGCATGGTGTACCCGTCAGGTGTGTGTCCGGTAAAGATGATAACTAACGCATCATGGAAACCGACGGGAATGGTTTGTAGCGGCACGGGCGGCAGCCAGCTTGTCATCTGGACCGGGAAAGAGATCAGCAGCACAACATAGCCAATCATCGCGGGGTTAAAAGGGTTTTGCCCTAAGCCGCCATACAGCTGTTTAGCGATAATGATCGCGAAGGCGGTTGCCATGACCACCATCCACCAGGGGGCAAGCGGCGGCAGACTGATGCCGAGCAGCACGGCGGTCAATAGTGCGGAATTATCAGCCAGCGTGGAGCGTACGGCGAACTTCCTCAGTGACAGTGTCACACCTTCTGCAATAAGGGCAGTAGCGGACGCCAGCCCGACCTGAATTAGGTTGCCGTAGCCAAAGAAATAGACCTGCGCCAGCATGCCTGGCAGGCAGGCCAAAATGACCAGCAGCATGATGCGCTGTGTGCGCTGCTGGTTATGTGTGAACGGTGAACTCGCAATTCTAAAAGCCATTTATTCCTCTTGATATGACGATGCCTGCGCGGCTTTACGGGCTTTAACGCGAGCGATAGCGGCAGCAACGGCAGCCTTACGTGGATCTTCTGGCTCTTGTACTTCAACAACGGCAATCGGCTCTGCCACTACGTCAGAGGCAGCCGACGGAACCGGCTCTTCCGTGTTTGTTGCAGATTGCTGTGCTGCTTTACGAGCTTTAACGCGCGCGATAGCGGCGGCAACGGCAGCTTTGCGCGGATCTTCTGGCTCTTGTACTTCAACAACGGCAATCGGTTCTGCCGCCACGTTGGAAACCGCAGGAGCCGTCGCTTCTTCCGTGCTTCCTGAGCTTACTACCTCAGACTGCTGCGCAGCCTTACGCGCTTTAACACGTGCAAGGGCGGCGGCCACCGCTGCTTTACGGGGATCGTCAAGCTCGGAAGAGGGAACCTCGACCGTAGGCGCTTCCTGCTGCGCCTGTCGTTGTTCATGCAACTGTTCTTCACGTAACTGTTTTTCACGTGCTTGTTCTTCACGTACTAATGCCTTGCGGGCAGCCCGCGCGGCGATGGCGGCGCTGTTATCCGGCTCTGCATCGGGGATGACGGCGATAGGCGAACCGACCTCTGTTGCAGTGGTTTGCTTACGGCGAACGCGCTCCAGTGCAGCCTGAACGGCATCTTTATCCGTGGTGGATACGCCAGTTGCTGCCTGTTTGTGGCGCAGTTCGCGTGCGGCTTTTTCTCGCGCCAGACGAGCCTGTTTAGCATCAAAGCGCACTTTGGCCTGTGCGGCACGCTGTGCCTCTTCGTCGATGGCCCGAATTTCGGCCTTTTCCTGACGGTAGTACTGCACCAGCGGAATATTGCTGGGGCAGACGTAAGCACAGGCACCGCATTCGATGCAGTCAAACAGATGGTGATTGCGGGCTTTTTCGTGTTCCTGCCCGCGACTGAACCAGTAAAGCTGCTGCGGTAAAAGTCCTGCCGGACAGGCATCGGCACATTTGCTACAGCGAATGCAGGATTGTTCTTCAGCAACCGGCTCCATTTCCGTATGCGACGGCGCGAGCAGGCAGTTGCTGATTTTAACGATAGGGACATCCAGCGACGGCAGGGTAAAGCCCATCAGCGGACCGCCCATCACCACCATTGGCTGCTTATTGACGTGGAAGCCGCCCTGTTTGAGCAGGTGACGTACCGGTGTCCCCAGTCGTGCCCAGACGTTGCCGGGCTGGCGCAAGGCTTCACCAGTCAGCGTCACCACGCGTTCAGTGAGCGGCTCGCCGTCGATCACGGCGCGTTTGATGGCGAAAGCCGTTCCGACGTTCTGCATCAGCACGCCAATGGCGGCGGAGTGTTTACCGAACGGGACTTCCTTACCAGTCAGAATCTTGGTGAGCTGCTTGGCACCGCCTGACGGATACTTGGTTGGGATGACGCGCAGCTGTATGTCGCTGCGTTTGCCCAGGGCCAGTCGCAGGGCGCTGATGGCTTCCGGTTTGTTATCTTCGATCCCAATCAGAATGCGTTTCGGCTGCAACAGGAATGACAGAATCTCGATGCCCTGAATAATCTCCTCGGCACACTCCTGCATGAGTCGATCGTCGGCGGTGATATAGGGTTCACACTCTGCGCCGTTGATAATCAGGGTTTCAATCCCGTGCATCCCGCCTTGTAACTTGGCCGCGGTAGGGAAGCCTGCCCCGCCCAAGCCCGCAATGCCAGCCTGATGCAGATGGGCAAGCAGGGTATCGACGCTATGCTCACGGTAATCTGTAAAGGTCTGGCGTTCGCACCAGCGATCTTCGCCATCCGGCACGATGATGATGCTGAGTTCGGATAAGCCAGACGGGTGCGCCGTTGTATGCTGACGAATCGCGTTCACCGTTCCTGACGTTGGTGCATGAACGGGCAACGTGCGGCCTTTTCCCCGCGTTAGCGGTTGACCGCGCAGGACTTTATCGCCGACGCTGACGCAGATCTCGCCTTCCGGCCCAAGATGCTGCTTGAGCGGAATAATGAACTGTTCTGGCAGCGGAATCTGGCGCAGTGGCGTCTGGCTGGACTGCGTTTTCATTTCCGGCGGATGAATGCCTCCGGCGAAATCCCAGATCCTGTCTTTTTTAAAGGCGGAAAACAGCTTAAGCATGTCGTTCTACTTGAATAACGCGTACTGGAATCGTATCGAGATCCCATTTCCAGTTAGCGGGAGTCGGCGTGATAGGACGTAATTCGATACAGTCCGTCGGGCAAGGGGAAACGCAGAGATCGCAGCCGGTGCACAAATCGCTGACGACGGTGTGTACCGCTTTGGTACTGCCGATGATGGCATCAACCGGACAGGCCTGAATGCACTTGGTGCAGCCGATGCAGTTGCTTTCATCGATCCAGGCAACCTGGCGCGCGGGAGCTTGAACGTCGGCGTCACCTTCCAGCGGTTGCGGATCGACGTTCAGCTTTTCAGCCAGCTTCAGCATCATCGCTTCGCCGCCGGGGCCGCATTTATTAATACTTTCACCATTCAGCGCGACCGCTTCGGCGTAAGGCCGACAGCCGGGGTAGCCGCACTGGCCGCACTGGCTTTGTGGCAGCATGGCTTCCACTTCTTCCACGATCGGATCGTTTTCGACTTCAAACCGACGGGAGGCGTAGCCGAGTATCAGACCGAATGCTAGCGCCAGGGCGCTTAATGCCGCAATGGCAATCCAGATAGCGCTCATCAGAATTTCACCAGTCCGGTAAAGCCCATAAACGCCAACGACATGAGGCCTGCGGTGATCAGCGCGATAGACGAACCGCGGAACGGCGCGGGAATATTCGATACGGCGAGACGCTCACGAATGGCGGCAAAAAGCACCATCACCAGCGAGAAGCCCGCTGCGCCGCCGAAACCATAAATCGTCGATTGCAGGAAACCGTGTGACAGGTTGATGTTGAGCAGAACAACGCCAAGCACCGCACAATTGGTGGTAATCAGCGGCAGGAAGATCCCCAGCAGGCGGTACAGCTCAGGGCTGACTTTGCGCACGAACATCTCGGAAAACTGCACCACCACGGCGAGCACCAGAATAAAGGCCATGGTGCGCAAATAGAGAATATCGAGCGGAACGAGAATAAATTCGTTGACCAGCCAGGAAAACATTGAACCGACAGTCATGACGAACGTGGTCGCCATGCCCATGCCAATTGCCGTCTCGAGTTTTTTGGACACGCCCATAAAGGGGCACAGCCCAAGAAACTTCACTAAGACGAAATTATTTACCAGAAGGATGCTAACAAAGAGCAATGCGTATTCGGTCATTACGGTGCCTAGAAAACAAAATCGGACTATTATCAGGCATTGTTGGGTTTTCGACAACATACCCAAAGTAGGGTTATCGCCGTCCCCTTCAAGGGGCGGAAGGTCAGAGTCGCTTAATAACAGAAGCGCCGGGCTATTATACAGTAACGAGCTGAGCGTTCTGCGTAATATCCCGGAAGGAAATTATTGCATAATTATTCTTTTTGTTGCTAACAACTACAGAACGTGATGCCAGACGGATTTTGGCACGCAGCCGAGATCGAACAAGCGCCCGCCGGATGCCAATTCAGCCCGCCGATGGTCCGCGGCACGATACATGTTGATGATTTCCTGACTGTCTGTCAGAGAATAATTGAGGTGATCAAAGAGTTTTTCCAGACTTTCTGTTGAGCTGACTTTCCTGAATTTGAGCAAATAGTCATGAACGGTCATGGTGATTGGTCTAATAGTTATGTGGTTAAGATGACTAAGTATATTCAAGCAAGAAAGCCTGTCTAGAGGGCGATGGAATAAAGTACGCTTATTTTTCAATAACAAACAAATGAAAATGCAAAATAACGGATTGACAGAAAAAGGTTATGTGTTTCGGGCAATGTCGGGCGACAGGTCGATGGAAAATCAGAGTGTGGGGGGGGCCTATACGAATGCTGGCAAAGGGGCAGATTGTTCACGGACACCTATCCATAGACAACCGGCCCCAGAGATCGGACTTAGCGGCTACAAAGTTTGTAATACACCTCGTTCCAGCGCAGCGCATCTTTGAATTCGTGGAGTCGGGTTTCGTTGTCGATCACCAGCAGTTCAATATTCTGCATCTCGGCGTAGAGCCGCATGTGTTCGAGATCCAACGCCTGACTAAAGACGGTGTGGTGCGCACCGCCAGCCAGAATCCAGGCTTCGGCCGCCACTTCCAGCGACGGTTGGGCTTTCCAGATGGCGCGGGCAACCGGCAGTTTCGGCAACGGGCGCGGCTGTTCGATGGTATCGACTAGATTAACCAACATTCTGAAACGGTCGCCCATGTCGATCACGCTGGCGTTGAGGGACGGCCCAGCCGGCGTGGAGAAAATCAAACGGGCAGGATCGGCTTTGCCACCAATACCAAGGTATTGCGCATCCAGAATCGGTTTCTGTTCTTTCGCAATCGTTGGGCAGACTTCCAGCATGTGGGAGCCGACGACCAGATCGTTACCGTTCTGGAAGTTATAGGTGTAGTCCTCCATGAAGGACGTCCCGCCCGACAACCCGCCGGCCATCACTTTCATGATGCGCAGCAGCGCGGCCGTTTTCCAGTCGCCTTCGCCACCGAAGCCGTAGCCTTGCTGCATCAGGCGCTGCACCGCTAGTCCCGGCAGCTGTTTCAAACCGTACAGGTTTTCAAAATCGGTGGTGAACGCGTGATAACCGCCTTGTTCCAGAAAGCGTTTCATCCCGAGTTCAATCTGTGCCGCATCCAGCAGGTTCTGACGGTTCGCGCCGTTGAGTTTCACCGCGTCGGTTAACTGATAGCTGGCTTCGTACTCTTCGACCAGCGCATCGATATCGCCTTTGGATACAGCATCGACCACGGCGGTTAAATCGCCCAGCCCCCAGGCGCTGACGGAGTAGCCGAATTGGATCTGCGCGCCGACTTTATCGCCTTCGGTGACGGCGACTTCACGCATGTTGTCACCAAAGCGCGCAACCTTCAGCTGTTTGCTTTCCTGAATGGCGGCGGCAACCCGCATCCATTTGCCGATACGGGCATGGGCGTTCTTATCCTGCCAGTGGCCGACGACAACCTGATGCGCCTGCCGCATCCGGGCTCCGATGAAGCCAAATTCACGTCCGCCGTGCGCGGTCTGGTTCAGGTTCATGAAATCCATGTCCATGGTGTCCCACGGCACTTCGGCATTGAACTGGGTGTGGAATTGCAGCAGGGGTTTACTGAGTACGCTCAGGCCGCCAATCCACATTTTGGCCGGAGAGAAGGTATGCAGCCAGGTCAGCAGGCCGATACAGTTATCCTGATAGTTGGCATCGCGACACAGTGCCAGAATTTCGTCCGGTGTTTTCACCAGCGGTTTCAGTACCAGCTTAACGGGCAGGTTGGCCTGTTGATTCAATCCGGCGACGACTTTTTCCGCGTTCTCTTTTACCTGACGTAACGTTTCTGGCCCATAGAGGTGTTGACTACCGATGACGAACCAGACTTCAAGCTGCTTAAAATGATCCATGATGACTCCTGTAACGTGATCCCCAGAGGGATAAAATTAGTTTTTTGCCGTAGACGTTGGGCTATAGGCGTGTTCCGCGAGGCGGCACCACTGCTGATAGCGCTCATAAAGCTGCTGATAACGGGCGACGCGCTTGCTGTCTGGCATTAAGGTGCGCTCGATGCCGCTGGCCATATGCTGCTGTGCCGTTGGGATATCGCCGTGAACGCCAGCAGCGACGGCGGCAAAGATCGCCGCGCCGAGCGCACAGCACTGATCGGAAGCGACGATCTGCAAGGGACGATTCATCACGTCGGTACACACCTGCATGATGACAGGGGATTTCCGTGCGATACCGCCCAGCGCCAACACGTTCTCGACGGGAACACCCTGATCTTCAAAACATTCCATAATCGCGCGCGCGCCAAAGGCCGTCGCCGCAATAAAACCGCCGAACAGCGTGGGAGCATCGGTGCCCAGATTAAGACCGGTAATCACGCCTTTCAGGCGCTGATTGGCGAATGGCGTTCTGCGGCCGTTGAACCAGTCCAGCACGACAGGCAGGTGATCCAGCGTCGGGTTCTCCGCCCAGCGGTGCGTGAGTCGCTCCAGCAGTTTGCCTTCCATCGCCTGTAATGACGTTTTGAGTTCAGGATGATCTTTCGCTGCTTCCTGTAACGACCAGCTCAGCAGTCGCCCAAACCAGGCGTACATGTCGCCGAAGGCGGACTGCCCAGCTTCGAGGCCGATATAGCCGGGAACCACGCTGCCGTCGACCTGCCCGCAGATACCCGCGATGGTGCGATCGGCAATGCGCGCGTCGTCGGCGATCAGAATGTCGCAGGTGGACGTGCCAATCACTTTGACCAGCGTATACGGCTGTGCGCCTGCGCCGACGGTGCCGACGTGGCAGTCAAACGCGCCGCCCGAGAGGATGACCGTTTCGGGGATGCCGAGCCGCTGTGCCCACTCGGCGGTGATAGTGCCGACCGGTTGTTCGGCGGTCCAGGTATCGGTAAACAGTGGGTACTGTAATGTCTCCGTCAGGCAGGGATCGAGCGCGTGCAAGAAGTCTTTCGGCGGCAGTCCACCCCAGCTCGGATGCCAGAGTGATTTGTGTCCGGCGCTGCACCGTCCGCGGCGAATATCGGCGGGTGCCTGCGTACCGGAAAGCAGGGCGGGCACCCAATCGCACAGTTCGATCCAGGAAACGGCTGACTGACGCACCGCTGCGTCGGCACGGGAAACATGCAGGATTTTGGCCCAGAACCACTCGGACGAATAAACGCCGCCGATATAGCGGGTGTAATCCGGGAATTGGCCGCTCCGGCACAGCGCGTTGATGGCTTCCGCTTCTTCTATTGCGGTGTGGTCTTTCCACAGCACGAACATGGCATTGGGGTTGTCGGCAAATTCGGGGCGTAGGGCAAGGATCTGACCTTGCTCATCAATCGGTGCGGGGGTTGACCCAGTGGAGTCCACGCCAATACCGATGATGTTCTGCCGTTGTTCGTTCGTCAGGCGTGAAACGATGACCTTAACCGCCTGTTCCAGCGATTCAATATAGTCCAGTGGATGATGTCGGAACTGGTTGTTGGCAGGCTGACAATATTTCCCCTCGCGCCAGCGGGGGTAGTAGACCACTTCTGTTTCCAGCTCTTGCCCGCTTTGGCAGTCAACGGCTAAGGCGCGTACCGAATCACTGCCGAAGTCGAGACCAATCGTAATAGCGCCCGCACTCATGCTTTGCTCCTCATTAATCCCAGATCGTTGGTGTTTACGATGGCAGGGATAACGAGAGGCGGTGAGGATCGGTTAGCTGGAAGTATGTATTTTTCTGTCGCCAGCAGCCATTTTGTGAAGCCGGTCAAAGGTTAATGATTGGTTAAATTCGCTAAATGTATGCACAAACCTGTCATTGTTCCGGACTGTGATAAAGCTCTACATTCTTACCAGGAATAACGACTAAAACATAAAGCGTCTGAATGCTACTGAGTAAAGGAATGGTGCTAAGTCTGTGTTTTTCCTTTATCCAGACCGGAAATACCCTACCAGGAACTCGAACTCGTCTCAGCGTTGCTGACGAATGAAAAGATAATTACACCGGAGAACATCATGCATAAATTCACTAAGGCACTGGCAGCAATCGGGTTAGCTGCCGTTATGTCACAATCAGCTATGGCAGAGAACTTAAAGCTGGGCTTTCTGGTTAAACAGCCGGAAGAACCGTGGTTCCAGACGGAATGGAAGTTCGCTGATAAAGCAGGAAAAGACCTTGGTTTTGATGTGATAAAAATTGCGGTTCCCGATGGTGAAAAGACCCTGAACGCAATCGACAGTCTGGCAGCCAGTGGAGCGAAAGGCTTCGTTATCTGTACGCCGGATCCGAAGTTGGGGCCAGCCATTATGGCGAAAGCGCGCAGCTACGATCTGAAAGTGATCGCGGTTGATGACCAGTTTGTGAATGCCAAAGGTCAACCGATGGATACCGTGCCGTTGGTGATGATGGCGGCCACCAAAATTGGCGAGCGTCAGGGGCAGGAATTGTATAAAGAGATGACCAAACGCGGCTGGAAAGTAGAGGAAACCGCTGTGATGGCGATTACCGCTGATGAGCTGGATACCGCACGTCGCCGCACGACTGGCTCCATGGACGCGCTGAAAACCGCAGGATTCCCGGAAAAACAGATCTACAAAGTGCCAACCAAATCTAACGATATCCCCGGTGCATTTGACGCCGCTAACTCCATGCTGGTTCAGCATCCGGGCGTGAAAAACTGGCTGATTATCGGCATGAACGACAACACCGTGCTGGGTGGCGTGCGTGCAACGGAAGGTCAGGGCTTTAAAGCTGAAAACGTCATTGGTATCGGTATCAACGGCGTGGATGCGGTGAGCGAGCTGTCTAAAGGTCAGGCAACGGGCTTCTTTGGTTCACTGCTGCCGAGCCCGGATATCCACGGTTACAAGAGTATCCAGATGCTGAATGACTGGGTGACCAAAGGCGTTGAGCCGGAGAAATTCACCGAAGTGACCGACGTGGTGCTGATCACTCGTGACAACTTTAAGGTCGAACTGGAGAAAAAAGGCCTGATGTAATCACGCCTGATTTCGTAAAGACGCGGATAACGCCGGTCAGCATGACGCTGGTCGAGGTTATCCGCTTTTGACCCTGCATCGTTATGAGGAAACAGACATGACAGCACAGTCACCCTATTTGTCGTTTCATGGGATTGGTAAAGAATTTCCCGGTGTTAAGGCGCTTTCGGATATCAGTTTTTCCTGCCATGCCGGCCAGATCCATGCATTGATGGGGGAAAACGGGGCGGGCAAGTCGACGCTGTTAAAGATCCTGAGCGGTAACTATTCACCGTCAGCGGGCGAAATTCATATTCAGGGTAAACCTGTGCAGTTCAACAACACGATGGATGCCCTGAATGCGGGCGTTGCCATCATTTATCAGGAACTGCATCTGGTGCCGGAAATGACGGTCGCCGAGAACATCTACTTAGGTCAGTTGCCGCATAAATACGGCATGGTGAACTATTCGCTGCTGCGCTATGAAGCCAAACTTCAGTTGCAGCATTTGGGACTGGATATCGATCCTGATACCCCGCTGAAATACCTCTCTATCGGGCAGTGGCAGATGGTGGAAATCGCCAAGGCGCTTGCCCGTAACGCCAAGGTTATTGCTTTTGATGAGCCGACCAGTTCGCTATCTGCCCGTGAAATCGAGCAGCTTTTCCGTGTGATTAAGGAATTGCGCAGTGAAGGCCGGGTCATTTTGTATGTTTCGCACCGGATGGAAGAAATTTTTGCGCTGAGCGATGCCATTACCGTGTTTAAAGATGGCCGCTACGTGCGCACGTTTGACGATATGCAGCAGGTGAACCATGAGTCGCTGGTACAGGCGATGGTAGGGCGTAACCTGGGGGATATCTATGGCTATACGCCGCGTCCGCACGGCGAAGAACGTCTGACGCTGAAAGACGTAAAAGCGCCGGGCGTGAAATCCACGGTTTCCCTGAACGTGAAGCAGGGGGAAATTGTCGGGCTATTTGGTCTGGTGGGGGCTGGTCGCAGCGAACTGATGAAAGGGTTGTTTGGCGCGACCAAAATCACCAGTGGTCAGGTGTTGCTGGATGGCGAACCGCTGGTGGTGAATTCTCCCATCGATGCGATTCGTCAGGGCGTGATGCTTTGCCCGGAGGATCGCAAGGCGGACGGCATCATTCCGGTGCACTCAGTACGCGACAACATCAATATCAGCGCAAGGCGTAAGAGCCTGAAAGCCGGTTTTATTATTAATAATCAGTGGGAAGCGGATAACGCCTCGAAGCGCATTGCGGCGTTGAATATCAAAACGCCGTCCGATGAACAGCTGATTATGAATCTTTCCGGGGGAAACCAGCAGAAAGCCATTCTTGGCCGCTGGCTGTCCGAAGAGATGAAGGTCATTTTGCTCGATGAACCTACGCGCGGCATCGACGTCGGCGCGAAGCACGAAATTTATCATGTCATCTATGAACTGGCGAATCAGGGGATCGCGGTGCTGTTTGCCTCCAGCGATTTACCAGAAGTGCTTGGGCTGGCCGACCGGATTATCGTCATGCGCGAAGGAGCCGTCTCTGGCGAACTGCTGCATACCGATGCCACAGAGCAGAAGGTGCTCAGTCTGGCTATGTTACGAACCCCCGATATCGAATCTGCGGTTGCCTGACCGCGAAGGAGCAAAATAATGTCAACGGTTACGTCTACAACCTCAGAAAAGAAGAAAAGCGGTATGGGATTGTCCCGCATTTGGGATAACTACGGCATGCTGGTGGTGTTTGCCGTGCTGTTTCTTGGCTGTGCGATTTTCGTCCCGAACTTCGCGACGTTTATCAATATGAAAGGGCTGGGGCTGGCGATCTCCATGTCCGGTATGGTGGCCTGTGGGATGCTGTTCTGTCTGGCTTCCGGTGACTTTGACCTGTCGGTCGCGTCAATCATCGCCTGTGCCGGTGTGGCGACGGCGGTGGTGATTAATATCAGTGAAAGCCTGTGGATCGGCGTCGGCGCGGGTCTGCTGCTAGGTGTGGCTTTCGGTCTGCTTAACGGTTTCGTGATTGCCCGCTTGAAGATTAACGCGCTGATCACCACGCTGGCAACGATGCAGATTGCGCGCGGTCTGGCGTACATCATTTCCGATGGTAAAGCGGTAGGGATTGAAGATGAACGCTTCTTCGAACTGGGCTATGCCAACTGGCTGGGCTTGCCGGCGCCAATCTGGATCACCATCGGCTGTATGATTCTGTTTGGTCTGCTGCTGAATAAAACCACCTTTGGCCGCAATACGCTGGCGATTGGCGGTAATGAAGAGGCTGCGCGTCTGGCCGGGGTGCCGGTCGTGCGTACCAAAATCATCATTTTCGCCTTGTCCGGTCTGGTATCGGCAGCTGCCGGGATCATTCTGGCATCGCGTATGACCAGCGGCCAACCGATGACCTCCATCGGGTATGAGCTGATCGTGATTTCTGCCTGTGTGCTGGGCGGTGTGTCGCTGAAAGGCGGGATCGGTAAAATTTCTTACGTGGTGGCCGGCGTGCTGATTTTGGGTACGGTGGAGAACGCGATGAACCTGCTGAACATCTCTCCGTTTGCCCAGTATGTGGTGCGCGGCCTGATTCTGCTGGCAGCGGTTATCTTCGACCGCTACAAACAGCTGGCGAAGAAAACGGTATAAATGCCCGAGCGGCAGGTAAAAGCCTGCCGCTTTCTCTCTTACTAGCGTGTACCGGAGGCTCGATGTATCACCGTATGGCGCATGAATCTCAGCCTAATCCGCTGCTGCCGGGATATTCGTTCAACGCTTATCTTGTGGCTGGCCTGACGCCGATTTTGGCAGAAGGGCCGCTCGACTTCTTTATCGATCGTCCCGATGGAATGAAAGGCTACATTATTAACCTCACCATGAAAGGACAGGGGCAGGTCTTTGATGGCGATGAGACCTTTTTCTGTAATCCCGGTGACCTGCTGTTGTTCCCGCCGAAATCGAAGCATTTTTATGGCCGTTCGCCGAGCAGCGACTGCTGGTATCACCGCTGGGTCTATTTTCGCCCGCGCGCCTACTGGGCGGATTGGCTGGAATGGCATACCAAAAGCAGCGGCATTGGTCGCATGAGTCTGCCGAATAACCAACTGCTGCTGGAATTTGACAGGCTGTTTGCCAATATCGAGCAGACGCAGCGTTCTGGGCGTCGTTTTTCGGAAGAACTGGGTATGAATCTGCTGGAGCGTCTGCTGCTCCGCGCGATGGAAGAAGATCCACAGAGCCCGCAGAAAATCATGGATCCGCGTGTGATAGAAGCCTGCCAGTTTATTACCAGCAATCTGGCCGGAGAACTGCGTATTGACGAAGTCGCGCGGCACGTTTGTCTGTCACCGTCGCGGCTGGCGCATTTGTTCCGTGAACAGGTGGGCATTAATATTTTGCGCTGGCGTGAAGATCAGCGTGTGATTCGCGCCAAACTGTTATTGCAGACGACGCAGGAATCTATCGCCAACATTGGTCGCGTGGTGGGGTATGACGATCAACTGTATTTCTCACGCGTGTTCCGTAAGCGGGTCGGCGTCAGCCCCAGCGATTTCCGACGCCGCAGCAGTGAAATCAACTATCCGGCAGCCAAAACGCTGCCCGTGGCGTGGGGAGAACGGATGCCCAGCGCCGTGAGCGGCTAACGAACGAAAACGAATCAGATTCCCCTGGCTATTATCCCTCTCTGCAATCTGGCGGATGACGGGTATATACTGAGTGAGAAATCACAAAGTCAAAATAAGCTAAGGGGAATCGTCATGAGTGAGACCGTTCGTGTTGGGCTGCTGGGCTATGGCTATGCCAGTAAGACATTCCACGCGCCGTTGATTGCAGGTACGACGGGTATGGAGCTGGTGGCTGTGTCCAGCAGCAGTGCTGAAAAAGTGCATGCGGATTGGGCAAATCTGCGAGTAGAGAAAGATCCTCAGGCGTTATTTAACGATCCCGATATTGACCTCATTGTTATTCCTACCCCCAATGACACGCACTTTCCGCTGGCGAAACAGGCGCTGGAAGCGGGCAAGCATGTCGTTGTCGATAAACCGTTTACGGTGACGTTGTCACAAGCATACGACTTGGGCGCTATAGCCGACCGTGTCGGAAAAATGCTTTCTGTTTTCCATAACCGCCGTTGGGACAGCGATTTTCTGACGCTGAAACAGCTGCTGGCGGCGGGAACGTTAGGAAATGTGGTGTATATGGAATCGCATTTCGATCGCTTCCGTCCCGAGGTTCGCCAGCGCTGGCGTGAAGACGGCAGCGAAGGCAGCGGGATTTGGTACGATCTGGGGCCGCACTTGCTGGATCAAGCACTGGAGCTGTTTGGTTTACCGGTGGCGATTCAGGTCGATATGGCACGGTTGAGGCCTGGCAGTAAGGCGATTGATTATTTCCACGCGACGCTGATTTACCCACAACGCCGGGTTGTCCTGCACGCCAGCATGCTGGTGGCGGCGGCGTCTGCCCGCTATATCGTGCATGGCACACGCGGCAGCTTTGTAAAATACGGTCTTGACCCACAGGAAGATCGCCTGAAAGCGGGTGAACGTCCACCGCTGGCCGATTGGGGTCAGGATAAACACGATGGCGTGTTGACACTGTCTCGCGATGGCATCACGGCAGAGCAAACGATCGCCACGATTCCGGGTAATTATCCGGCTTACTACGCGGCAGTGCGCGATGCGCTGACGGGTAAAGGCGAAAACCCCGTCAGCGTGCATCAGGCGATTCAGGTGATGGAACTGATCGAGCTCGGGTTGCTTTCCCACGAGCAGAAAAAAGCCGTCACGGTGAAAAATAGCTAGATTTACCGCGTTTTATTCCAGATAGTTAATGGTTTGTTTAAACAGGCGATCTTAGGATCGCCCGTCTTGTTAGCGTGTTCATTCGGCTGATAACAAGCCAGGGGAAAGGTGTCGTGCATGGGGTGGTTACAACGGTTACGTATTGATAAATTCTTATTGGTTCTGATTTTGGTGGTGGTGACGGCGTCGGTTCTTCCTGCTGAAGGCTCCGTGAAGGTTTTCTTTGAGCGCCTGACCACGGCGGCGATTGCTCTGCTGTTCTTTATGCACGGCGCGAAGCTATCGCGTGAAGCGATTAGTGCGGGTATGGGACACTGGCGTTTGCATCTGGTGGTGTTTGCCAGCACGTTTATTCTGTTTCCGCTGCTGGGAATCGGTATGAGTCTGCTGTCGCCAGTGGTGCTGACGCCGACCTTGTATCTCGGTTTCCTCTATCTGTGTGCGCTACCCGCGACAGTGCAGTCGGCGATTGCTTATACCTCAATGGCCGGTGGTAACGTGGCGGCGGCGATTTGTAGTGCCTCGGCATCCAGTATTTTGGGCGTGTTTCTCTCGCCGATTCTGGTCGGTTTGCTGATGCACACGCAAGGGGGAGAAACGGATACACTGCACGCAATTGGTTCTATTATCATGCAGCTAATGGTGCCTTTCGTGATTGGTCATCTGTCTCGCCCGCTGATTGCCAAGTGGGTTGAGCGTAACCGTAAGCTGATTAATATTACTGACCGGTCATCAATTCTTTTGGTGGTGTATGTCGCTTTCAGCGAGGCGGTTGTGCAGGGGATTTGGGGACAGATCAACGTCTGGTCATTGCTGGCCGTCGTCGGTTGTTCGATTGTGCTGCTAGCGATTGTGCTGGTGGTGAATACGCTGGTTGCTCGGAAGATGGGCTTTAATACCGCCGATGAAATCACCATCGTATTCTGCGGTTCGAAGAAGAGCCTAGCGAATGGGATCCCGATGGCAAACGTGCTATTTCCTGCCGCCGCTGTCGGTGCGATGGTACTGCCGCTGATGATTTTCCACCAAATTCAACTGATGGTCTGCGCTGCGCTGGCTCAGCGCTATGCTAAGCGGATAAACAAGGAACAGGATACGCCTCGTCAGTAAGCGATTATCGGTCTCTCGCATCATGCAAAACGCCCTTGGTCTTACACAGGCCGAGGGCGTTGTTATTTGTAATAAATACTTGTAACTACATGGAAAAAAAGAAATTGTGTCGTTGTTTGACCGTTGGAATACATTGCTGCAAACGGCTAACAAAAGTTAGCCGTTTTTCGTGTGCGGGCTGACCCAACTTATTGAATTGCACCGCGCTTGCGCAGAACCTTTTCACGTAACAGCTGCTTTTCCTGCTCGCTGATAAACGCAATATTCAGGCCGTTTTCCTGTGCTTTGCGGGTTTCTACCGCCGTCAGGCCAGCTAGCGGGGCCGCAACCTCATATTCGTGACGGATCTCTATGCCCTGAACCGCAGGATCGTCCGTGTTGATGGTGGCGGGGATTTCATAGCGCAGGAAGTGAATCAGCGGATGTTTATCCAGTGATTCCACGGTGCTGGTTTGAATGTTAGAGGTCAGACAGGATTCGATGCCGATGCCATGCTCCGCCATGTGTGTCATCAGATGCGGATCGATAATCGCGGTTACGCCATGCCCGATGCGCTCTGCACCCAGATGGTTAATCGCCTGCCAGATACTTTCCGGCCCGGCCGCTTCACCCGCGTGAACCGTAATGCGCCAGCCAGCATCGCGAGCTTGTCGGAAATGAGAAGTAAATTGAGCACCTGGGTAACCCAATTCATCACCGGCCAGATCGAGCGCAACGATGCGATCGCGCTGGGATAGCAGGGCGTCCAGTTCTTGCTGGCAGGCCTCGGTGCCGAAGGTCCGACTCATGATGCCAATCAGACGGATATCGGTATCGAAATCACGGCAGCCTGCGGTAATGCCGTCGATCACTGCCTCAACAACACCAGCAATCGGCAGTTTATGATTCATCGCCATATAGTAGGGAGAGAAACGCAGTTCTGCATAATCCAGCCCGGCTTTCATGGCATCTTCAACGTTCTCGTAAGCCACGCGGCGGCAGGCATCCAGTGAGCCAAGTACGGCCACGCCCCAGTCGAGCTTTTGTAAAAAGCTCAGTAAGTCAGGTTCGTTTTTGGTGACCTGAACGTGAGGACGGAGCGCGTCAAGATCGCTGGCGGGTAACGCGATATTGTACTGGTGACCTAGATCCAGAATAGTCTGGGCGCGGATATTACCATCTAAATGGCGGTGGATATCCGTCAACGGCAGGAGTGAATCAATCATAATGTTATTGTCTGATTACTGTTTTTCATACGACAAAGTATAAAAAGAAATCGAGGTAAATAGCCAACAGTTAGCGCCAAAACTCCACTATTCTGAACAATCATTAAGCAAAAACAACCTGTTACTGCTTTTCCTGACCCGTAGCACGGGCGTTCAACTTAGGAATAGCTCGGATATAAATGAGCTCGCTGATCAATTCTACTAACGTTTGGCTGACGATAACGGCCGGAAGTAGCGGCAGTGCGCCGGGTATTGCCAACGCCAGCGGCAGAATAACCAGCGAATTTCTCGTGCTGGCGCTAAAGGCCACAGCGCGCCCGCCCGCCGAATCCAACCGGAACAGTTGGCTAGTGAACCAGCCGAGCTGCGGGGCCAGTAGCGCGAAGAGCACATAAAATGGCACCGCGAGTAATACCGACGCCCAAGTGGTGCGCAGTTGGGGAATGACCGCCGTAACGACGATAAACAGCACCAGAGCGGTAGCCGGAACGGGAAGATAGCTCAATGCATCCGAAAAGGTTGCTATCGTGCGCCGCCGCGCCGCTAGCCATTGCAGAAGCGCGGCCAGGGCTAAAGGCACGGCAATCAACCAGATAAACGCATCGATAAAGGGCGCGAAGACGATAAGCCCAGAGGCGTCCTGACCGAGAAATAACGTCAGGTAGAAGGGCAATGCCAACATTTGCAGTATCAATAAAATAGGCGTGGCGGCCAACAGGCGTGTGGCATCTGCGCGTCCCAGATGCGCGAATGTCACCACGTAGTCAATACAGGGGGCGAGTAGCACCAATATAATGCCTAGCTTCACCAGCGGTTCGACGGGGAGAAAGGGCAACAGCGCCGCGACCAGTAAAGGAATCACGATGAAGTTAGCAGTAAGCAACGCGCCGATGAATCTGACCTGAGTGAGGCTTTTTCCGATTGTGGTCAGCGGCACTTGTAGGAACGTGACAAACAGCATCAGCGCCAGCGCCGGATTAATCACGACATCCAGTTGCTCCGTTCCCGGCACCACAAGGGCTGTTGCCACTGCCGCTATCAGGGCAACAAAATAGATCGCAGCCTGATGGGCTTCCATGAAGGGTTTCAACGCGGACATGGTGTCATCTCAATGGAAAGCAGAAAGTGTAGGGCAGAAAAAACGGCGGCTGCAAATGCGGCCACCGTGTGTTTTAGCACCTAATGTTACGATGTGTTGGCTTACTGTACCGGTGGTGTGACGGGTTCTTCCTGTGCACCGGGCTGAGACTCTTCACCTTCTTCCGTTGGAACGGAGAAATACGGCGCGATGAAATCGGCTAGCGATATTTTGTTGCCGTTGAAATCAATTTGGCCATCAGCATAGTGTAGCGAGCTGGTAATCGCGTTGTCTTTTGTGACGCTAAACTGATTCATCTGGCCGATGTCTGCCATCATTTTCGCTTGCTGCTGTGCCATTTCTGTCGCCTGCTTTTGCTCTTCATCGTTGGCCGGCTTTGGCCCCGCCTGCACCATTAATTCCGCCAGCATATCCAGCGGTACATTGAGCTTGGCATCGAGTTTTTTCACCGACTGACGAATGATTTTTTCTTCATCTGACAGGGTGGCATCGTTTGCTTTATCCGTGCTCTGTAATGGATCGGTTAAATCCAGCGCCAGCGTGAACGTGCCTTCACCTTTGCTGTTTTTCCAACTGATCGGTGAAATAGCAATGCTTGGGTTGCCTTTCAACAGCTGCGGCAGGTATTGCAGAACCGACATGGCGACTTCGTGCTGATAAGTATCGGGATCCATTGCGGCTGGATCCTGCAACAGTTTCTGCACTTTTTCCTTATAGGCGGTGAAGAACTGTTTGGTAGCTGCACCGTCAAGCTGTGAGATAGACATATTCACATTGCCCGATCCCAGGTTGCGGTCGCCGATAACTAACGAGCCCAGCGTCACGGCCAGTTTGCCTGCCAGATTTTTGTCATCTTCCGTTGCGCTGCTTTGCAAAGAGAAGTCGTTCAAGGTAACCGGCTCTCCGCCTTCTACGGTAAACGTCATCGCTTTAAAGGACAGGTTACCATCACCTAAATCAAGATCGAATTTGCCTTTTTGATTGGTTCCCTTGATCGAGAAATCGGTGAGATCGACGTTCTCTGTTTGACCCCAGGCATTTTTTCTTTCCATCTTCACGCTGCTGATGGTGGTATCCAGCTTGCTGCTGCGCAGATCGTGCCCAATATCCACCAAGGCTTCCGCACCGCTGAAGGAAAATTTCTGTTCTGGCGATTGATGGTCGATAGGGGCTAGCGTAACGAGTGATTGCGTATCACCGCTGTAAGCAACGCGAGTTTCGGCCGTAAAGAACGGCTTATCTTTCGTCAACTCAAACCAAGCTTTGACGGCAGGGGTGTTGGCCAACTCGGTATGGACAGACGCCATTGCAGGGACGAGGTTGAACGTCTTAAGCTGTGCCAGCGGGAATGGCCCGTGAGACACGGTTTCGTTGAAGACCAGTTCTTCACCGGGCGCAAGGATCTTCGTGCCTTCTGCTGTGCCTATCGAACCATCCGCTTGCAGCACATAGGATAGCGTGCTGCTGAATACGCCGCCCTTATAGTCGCGATAGACCACTTTCAGGCCCGCGTTCGGGTAGGCTTGCTTGAGCTTGGTATTCAGCGTATCGGTAAAGCCATCAATTTGCTGAGCCATCTGCTTGCCGGTGTACCAGGATGCGCCGGTCCAGACAGCACCCAGAGCAACAATAACGCCCACGGCGACTAACGACTTCTTCATTTTTATTCATCCTTTAGTAAAAAAATGCGCGTTTTCAACGCGAAACGCTGGCAACTTACCCGTAGGTAACCGCAGCGTATGGAACAAGTTATCGGTTAAATACGCGAGCGAGACGCCCCTGTCCCTCAACCGTTATCGGTGATTCACTGGCGGAAATGAAGCAGGATTCTCCCGGACGTAGCGAGAGCCGCTGCTCATTTTTTTGCAGGACGGCGTGGCCGTCAATACAAAATACAATGGCGGCACTATTCTGACTGAGCGTCTGCGGGCTCTGGCTCAGTTCGTGCAGAGAAAAAGCGAAATCTTCAACAGGAATAGGGAAACTGAGTTCGTTACCCTGTCGGTGTGGCGTCGTCAGCAACTGGTTTGCTGGTTTGGCTTCGAACACGACATTATCCAGCAATTCTGGAATATCAATGTATTTCGGTGTTAGCCCGGCACGCAGCACGTTGTCTGAGTTCGCCATGACTTCTAATGCCACGCCTTTCAGATAAGCATGCGGTGTTTGCGCAAACAGGAACATGGCTTCGCCGGGTTGGAGCGTAATGACGTTCAGCAACAGCGGAGAGAACAATCCGCTGTCGTCGGAATAGTATTGTGTGATCGCGCGGATGGTCGCCCACGGTTCGTCATTTTGACTATTTAGCGCGGCCTTCAAGACGCCGAGCGCCCGCGATTTTTGCTCACCTTCCATACTCAGCAGGTTTGTGAACAGCATGGCGAGATTCTTCGCATCGGGCTGTTGTAAAAACGCGGAGATGGACGGATGTGCGCTGGCAACTGGCTCCAGCAACTGCACAATTTCAGATAATTCTCGGAACCCATTCATGGCCTGAAAGGGCGTTAATGCGTAGACCAATTCCGGTTTGTGATTGGCATCTTTGTAGTTTCTTTCGGCCGCATCGAGCGGGATGCCCGCGGCATTCTCTTTCGCAAAGCCTTGTTCTGCCGACGATTTACTGGGGTGAACCTGAATGGAAAGTGGCTGTTCCGCACACAATACCTTGAACAAAAAGGGCAATTCGCCAAAACGTTGTGCGATCGTTGCGCCAAGATGGGTAGTCGAGTCTTCAGCAATCACTTCTCGCAGGCTGCGGGTGTTGCCTTTTTCATCAATAATCGCCGAACTGCTTTTAGGATGGGCACCCATCCAAAGTTCCGCCATCGGTAAATTATTAGGGTTATCAATGCCATATAGCTCAGTTAAGGCGTGTTTGCTGCCCCAGGCGTAGTGCTGGACGCAATTGAGCATTTTTTGCATATTGGCTCCCTGCTATTACATTAATTGTTAATTTCTGTGATGCTGACTGTTAATTACTTGAGTGATTATGAATACACTGCATCTTCTTCGCTTCATGGTAATGTTTTATGTAGCGCGATGCCAGACAGTGTTAGTAGACCAATAAGCGTGATAAGGCCAGTGAGTGTGATCCAGAATAGGCCCAGCGATGTGATTCAATGTCTTCTACTAGTTGAATGGGTGTTTTAAGGAGGAAAGGTAATGAGCACGACGCGTAGTGAAAAAGACTCAATGGGACCGATTGATGTGCCTGCTGAACGGTTATGGGGCGCACAGACACAGCGATCGCTGGAACACTTCCGTATTTCTGAAGAGAAAATGCCTCGCGCGCTGATTTATGCACTGGCGCAAACCAAGCGCGCGGCAGCCCGCGTCAACATGGATCTCACGCTTCTGCCTAACGATCGGGGAAATGCGATTATTCAGGCGGCGGACGAAGTGTTGGCTGGCCAGCATGCTGGGGAATTCCCGTTAGCGATCTGGCAGACGGGGTCTGGCACGCAAAGCAATATGAATATGAACGAGGTGTTGGCTAACCGCGCCAGTGAACTGCTGGGGGGAGAGCGGGGCAACAATCGTCTGGTTCATCCGAATGACGATGTCAACAAAAGTCAGAGTTCCAACGACGTCTTCCCGACGGCGATGCATGTCGCCGCTGTTGTCGCGATCAACGAACACCTGATTCCTGAATTGAAAGCGTTACACGCCACGCTGGCGTCCAAGGCGGAGCAGTTTAAGGATATCGTCAAGATCGGCCGTACGCATTTACAGGATGCCACACCGCTGACGCTGGGGCAGGAAATTTCCGGCTGGGCCGCGATGTTGCAGCATAACCTTAAGCATATCGAAAACAGCGTGCCACACATTTGTGAGCTGGCGCTGGGCGGTACTGCGGTCGGAACAGGGCTAAACACGCATCCCGAATACGCGGTGCGCGTGGCAGCAGAACTGGCGAAACTGACCGGTCAACCGTTTGTGACCTCGCCGAATAAATTCGAAGCGCTGGCGACCTGTGATGCATTGGTTCACGGGCACGGTGCCTTGAAGGGGCTGGCGGCATCGTTAATGAAGATTGCCAATGATGTGCGCTGGCTGGCATCCGGCCCGCGCTGTGGTATCGGCGAACTGAGCATTCCTGAAAACGAGCCGGGTAGCTCCATCATGCCAGGCAAGGTCAACCCGACTCAGTGTGAAGCGCTGACGATGCTGTGCTGCCAGGTGATGGGCAACGATGTCGCCGTGAATATCGGCGGGGCGTCCGGTAATTTTGAGCTGAACGTCTATCGTCCCATGGTGATTCATAACTTCCTGCAGTCGATTCGCCTGCTGGCTGATGGCATGAAGAGCTTCGATGAGCACTGTGCGGTGGGGATCGAGCCGAATCGCGATCGCATCAATCAGTTGCTGAACGAATCGCTGATGCTGGTGACGGCGCTGAACACGCACATCGGCTATGACAAAGCGGCAGAAATTGCCAAAAAAGCGCACAAAGAAGGGCTGACGCTGAAGGCAGCTGCGCTCAAACTGAACTACCTAACCGAAGCACAGTTTGATGAGTGGGTTCGACCGGAAGAGATGGTCGGTAGCCTGAAAAAGTAATGGCGCGATAGTCCGCATTTTATTCTGTAGCCTGCCGGTGTTTACCCGCAGGCTTTTTCTTTTTCATTCCGGCGCATCGGTATACAGGTGCAAACGCGGAATGAGCAGGCGAAGTTCGGCCGCTTTCGGTTTGTGTTTATGCTTGATGTTATTGGCGTCATAAGGATTGAGTTCGCCGATAATGGGAATATCGCTGCCGGATTCCTGCTGACAAAGCACAAGCAGGGGAGACGGGCTGGGATGCTGAACCTGTTTTTGCTGTTCGGGATACCACACACGGGCGATAGGCTGGACTTTGACCGGGCGTTTAATTTTCAAAATGGCGTCTTCCGGCAGCGACAAGACCGCGTCAATTTCCTGCTCGATATGTTCAATCCACTGCACTTTGGTATACGGCGTCGTATGCTTTGCCGCATTCAGGCTCTTGGTGAGTTTCTCCAGCAGTTCCACACGCGTCATATTTTTGATGACATGCTTATTCGCCCAGCCAAAACGGACTGACGCCGGATTCGTTATGAGCGTCAGCGAACGATAAGCGCTAAGCGTGATCAATCCTTTCAAATGCGTGTGGACGAACTCAAAGCGCTGTTCCGGCTCTAGCTCCGACTCGACGGTAATAATCTGTTCCAGCTCTTTTTTCAGTGCGTTAATTTCCGCAATGAGCCACTGTGCCTGCTGATATTGCACGGCGTTGACGGAAAAGCAGAGTGCGCCCGGCAAGCGGATAGCGCTTTTGCTGCTGAGCGTTTCCGGGTAGTGGTGAATGAACAGTCGCTGAAAATGCACTAGCCCTTTATCACGCGCCTCTTGTCCAACGTACTGCGTGACGGCGATATGCTCGATAGGATCGTGCTCCGTTCCTTTTTCCACATGGGGAAGGGAGTAGACGCGCCCAGCCAGAAGCCGATACTCGGCAAACTGTTGCTGCATCAGCGCAAGTTTCTTCTCTAACGTCTGGAAGCAGTGGTTCATGCGATCGATTAGCGTATAGCGGTTCATAGTAAAACTCACTTTAGTTACAACATACTTATCTTTATACTGATAAATGGACACTTCAGCAATCGTGATCGGTATTATTTCAGGCAGGGTTGACGGGGCGTAGAGGGAGAATGTAGAAACAGCGCGGAGTTTACCTGATTCAGGCAAACTCCGGTAAGAAAGGCGTTTAAAGGCGATGCTTGAGTATCAGGCTAACGACCAGCGCGAGAAGTAACAGGGCGCTCAGGAACGCGGTGATCCCCATCCAACCGAATGAATGCCAGAAGAATCCCCCCAGCGTACCGGCCAGACTGGAGCCCAGATAGTAAGAAAAGAGATACATGGATGACGCCTGACCTTTCGCGCGCCGTGCCCGTTGGCCAATCCAACTGCTGGCTACCGAGTGGGCGGCGAAGAAACCGGCGGTAAAGAGCATCATCCCGCCAAAAATCGCGAAGAGCGGGCTCAGTGCCGTCATTCCCAATCCCGCTAGCATCAAGAGGATTGCAACGCTTAGCACCGGGCCGCGTCCGTAGCGGGCCGTTAATGCTCCGGCTTTTGGTGAGCTGTAACTTCCGGTGAGATAAACCACGGAGAGTAAGCCAACCACCGCCTGACTGAGTAAATAAGGCGGAGCCAACAACCGATACCCAATGTAGTTGAACAGGGTAACGAACGCGCCCATCAGCAAAAATCCCTCAAGGAACAGCAGCGGCAAGCCCGCATCGCGCCAGTGCAGTTTGCTATTCAGCAGCAGCGTTTTTGGACGCAGCGAACCGGGTCGGAAATGGCGTGAGTCGGGCAGAATACGCCAGAATGTTATCGCAGCAATGAGCGCCAGTACGCCGATCGTACCGATGGCGACTCGCCACGGGAAATAGTCCGTCAAGACGCCGCTCACCAGACGTCCGCTCATGCCGCCAATGGAGTTACCGCTGATATATAACCCCATAGAAAATGCCAGCACGCTGGGGTGAATTTCTTCACTCAGGTAGCTCATGGCGACGGCCGCGACACCGCTTAGCGACAGACCCATCATGGCTCGCATGACCAATACGCCGTTCCAACTGGTCATAAAAGCGCAAATCACAGTACAGAGCGCAGCCAGCATCAAGGACACGACCATCACATTCTTACGACCGATGGTGTCAGAGAGTGGTCCGGTAAACAGCAACCCAAACGCCAGCATCACCGTTGAGACGGAAAGCGACAGACTGCTGGTCGCCGGAGAAATACCGAAATCCTGAGAGAGCACCGGCAGCAGCGGCTGAACGCAATACAGCAGCGCAAACGTTGCTAACCCGGCAGAAAACAGCGCCAGCGTGACGCGCATAAATTGTGGCGTGTCACGCGTGATATAGGGCGTTTTACCAGAAAATTTCGGGGCAATATCATCCGCATCGTCGACCGTAGAAAGAGGCCAGTCGTTCGGTGCAGAAGATGGCAGGTTACTCACAATAATTCCTTACCGGAAAGGGTAAATCAGGCGTAAAACAACAATGAGAGGATCATAGAAGAGTGATATTATTTTGTATAATATATTAATAATCATGATTGATATGTTTAAAGTATGAATATCGAACTACGTCACCTTCGCTATTTTATCGCGGTCGCGGAAGAGCTACATTTTGGCCGAGCCGCAGAACGATTACGCATTTCACAGCCGCCACTAAGCCAACAGATTCAGATTCTGGAGGAGCAGGTGGGGGCGAAATTATTGGCGCGCAACAACCGGAATGTCCAGCTCACGCCAGCAGGCGAGATGTTCCTGAAAGAGGCCTGGTCGATTATCAGTCAGGTTGATCAGGCAGCGGAACGGGCGTCCCGCATTCAACGTGGCGAAATTGGGGAATTAACCATCGGCTTTACCTCGTCCGCTCCGTTTATCAAAAAGATCTCCAGCAGCCTGCTGCGTTTTCGCCAAACATACCCGGAAGTGCATATTCAGATGATGGAGCTTAACACCAAGCAGCAAATTGAACCGCTGCTGAACGGTAAGCTTGATATCGGTATTATGCGCAATAATCCGTTGCCGGACGCGCTGGATCATCAGTTGCTGCTGCGTGAACCGTTGATCGCTGTCGTGCAGGAGTCCCATCCGTTAGCGCAGCAGGACGCGGGGCGAGCAATCAACATCACACAGTTGGCAAATGAGCCGTTCGTTTTCTTCTCGCGCGCGGTTGGAACGGCGCTGTATGACGATACGCTGACGCTGCTGAAACGCTATGGCATCAGCCCCTACATTACGCAGGAAGTGGGCGAGGCGATGACCATCGTCGGATTGGTATCCGCGGGATTGGGCGTGTCCATCTTGCCAGCGTCGTTTTTGCGTATTCGGGTCGATGGCGTGAAATATTTGCTGCTGGAAGAAGAGGACGCCACAACGGAAGTCTGGCTGGTGACGGCACGACATCAGCCGCAAAGTGCTGCTGCGAAAGTGCTGATGTCGCTGATGCTGGGCGGATAATCGTTAAAATATGCGTGCTAAATCACATAACGAATCAAATATTTGACGAGTTTAGTGAAAAGCCCCACCATACCCGCAGTTTTTTTATTTTGCAGCGTGAAAAATAGTCATGCCGCAATAATAAAGATAAATTTTTCAACAGCAGTGCCTACAATAATGCGAATCAGTAGGAGCTAGGTTTGTGATAGCCGACGGTCAACCAGGACACATCGATCAAATCAAACAAATGAATGCCGGTGCAGTGTATCGGTTGATCGATAAGTACGGCCCGATATCACGTATCGAACTGTCCAAACGTGCTCAGCTCGCGCCCGCCAGTATTACCAAAATCGTCCGCGAACTGCTGGAAGCCCATCTGGTACAGGAAACCGAATACCAGGATGTGGGCAGCAGAGGGCGTCCCGCAATCGGCCTGATTCTGGATACCGAAGCCTGGCACTATCTTTCCGCACGTATCAGCCGCAATACCCTGTTATTGGCACTGCGCGATCTCAGCAGCAAGCTGGTTGTGGAAGAGGAAATCCCGCTTCCCGCTACGTCATCGCAGCCGCTGCTTGAGCGTATTCTGAATGAGATTGACCAATTTTTTATTCGTCATCAGAAGAGGTTGGAGCGACTAACCGCAATCGCCATTACCGCGCCGGGTATGATTGATGCCAGCAAGGGCATCATTCACCGGATGCCGTTTTATGACGTTGAGGAAATGGCGATTGGCCCAGCTCTGGAACAGCGCACGGGGTTGCCCGTGTATTTGCAGCACTATATCTGCGCTTGGACGATGGCTGAAGCGCTATACGGCGCATCGCGCGATTGCCAAAATGTGATTCAGGTGGTGATCGACCATAACGTCGGCGCGGGCGTGATTACTGGTGGCCGTATTCTGCACGCCGGGAGTCGAAATCTGGTCGAAATAGGGCACACGCAGGTCGATCCGTATGGCAAGCGTTGCTATTGCGGCAATCACGGCTGTCTGGAAACCGTCGCCAGCACGGAAAATATGCTGGAACTGGCGCAACAGCGCATGAATACCTCCATGAGTTCACTTCTGCACGGTTCGCCGCTTAGCGTTGAGAACCTGTGTGACGCCGCGCTCAAAGGCGATCAGTTAGCCAAAGATATCATTAACGATGTCGGCCATAACGTAGGCCGCATTGTCGCCATCATGGTGAATCTCTTTAATCCCGATAAAATTCTGGTGGGCTCCCCCCTGAATAAAGCAGCCAGCATTTTGCACCCCGCCATTTTAGGCTGCATTCAACAGCAGTCATTCCCGCCGTATAGCCACAACATTCAGGTGGAAGCGACCCAGTTCTACAATCAGGGGACGATGCCCGGAGCGGCACTGGTAAAAGACGCGCTCTATAACGGATCGCTACTGGTTAAACTGCTACAGGGATAACCATAAAGGCGTAGAGCAACAAAACATTGCGCTAACGCAAACCGCCCGAATGAGGCATAGCCTAGACTTCCACGCTTGGAAAGCATTTTGGCTGTGCTTGTTTTTTGGTATTCAGGTGGTCTGGAGTTATCCCATGTTGAAACGTATTTTTGTCACTGGTACTGATACCGCCGTTGGCAAAACGGTGGTATCCAAGGCGCTACTGCAAAAACTGGCGCTGGCAGGCAAATCGGTTGCGGGCTATAAACCGATAGCAAAAGGGTGCGAAGAGACGGAAGCGGGCCTGCGTAATAAAGACGCACTGTTGCTACAGGCAGCCTCGACGCTCGAATTGCCCTATAACATGGTTAACCCTATCGCACTGCGGGAAGATGAAATCAGTGCCAGTGAAAGCACCATTGATTACTGCACGATGACGCAAGGCCTGCGCCACATAGGCGAGACGGCGGATATCGTGGTGGTTGAAGGGACAGGCGGATGGCGAACCGTCATGAACGATCTGCGTCCGTATTCCGAATGGGTGGTGCAGGAACAACTGCCTGTCGTGCTGGTTGTTGGCATCAAACTGGGCTGCATCAGCCATGCGCTGCTGACTGCACAGGCGATCATCAACGATGGTTTACCGCTGGTCGGGTGGGTCGCTAACCGTATTAACCCCGGACTGGCGAATTACGCAGAAATCATTCACGTTCTGCGGAAAAAAATTCCGGCACCACAGTTGGGTGAACTGCCTTACTTGCCACGCGCCGAACAGCGGGATCTCTCGTCTTATATCGATCTTTCTGCCGTCAGTTACTAATTTCTTTCCTCTTCTATTCCCGCTTCTCTGCGGGAATAAATTTTCTCCGCCACGCCACCTGTTATACTCACAGGCAGTTTTTCTTCTTATCCTGAAAATATAATGAAAACAGAGAATAACCCGCAGCAAACACCTGTCCCACATCGCCATTGGATTTTAATTGCCTGTATGTTGGCGATGTTCACGGCCGCGATTGAAGTGACGATTGTCGCCACCGCGCTGCCGACCATCATCGCCGACTTAGGCGGGTTTTCCCTATTGGGCTGGGTCTTTGCGGGTTATTTGCTGACGCAGTCGATCAGTATTCCAATTTATGGCCGATTGGCCGATCTGTATGGCCGCAAAAAGATATTCTTCTTCGGCATGATCGTGTTCCTGCTGGGGTCGATTCTATGCGGATTTTCGACGCAGATGGGCTGGCTGATCGTCTTCCGTACCTTGCAAGGGCTGGGCGCGGGCGCGATTACGCCGATTGCCTTCACCATTGTTGCAGATGTGTATAGCTCAACCGAGCGCCCGAAAATACAGGGCTATTTGTCCAGCGTATGGGGCTTTTCCGCGATTATCGGCCCGCTGCTGGGTGCGTTTATCGTGCAACACTTCAACTGGGCGCTGGTTTTCTGGGTCAACGTGCCGATTGGGCTGTTCTCCATCTTCCTGCTGGCGCGTTATCTGCCGACGATGAATACTGTGCGCCAGCATCAACTGGACTGGATGGGGGCGTTCTATCTGATTGTGTCCGTCGCCAGTTTGCTGATGGCGCTGCTACAGGCTGAGGTGTTTGGCTACTGGGTGATCCCGCTGCTTGCGATCTCCGCCGTGGGCTGCATTCTGCTGATTCGACAAGAAAAGCGCACGCCGGAGCCGCTGTTTCCACTGGCGCTGTGGCGCAATCGGGTCATTATCGCCGGTAATCTCGGTGGGTTGGTCGTCGGGGCCGCCATGATGGGCGTGAGTGCCTTTTTGCCAACGTTTATCCAGGGCGTTATGGGTAAAACGCCGCTGGAAGCCGGCAGTATACTGGCGATGATGTCGATTGGCTGGCCGTTGGCCAGCACGCTGAGCGGGCGCTTAATGCTGTGGACGTCTTACCGGTTTACGGCAATGCTCGGCGGTATTGTGCTGATTATCGGCAGTCTGACATTGTTAACGGTTCAACCGGACAGCAACCTGATGTGGGCGCGGCTCGCGGCATTTTTGATCGGTTCAGGAATGGGGCTAAGTAGCACCACGTTTCTGGTATCGATACAAAACTCGGTGGACTACTCCATCCGCGGCATTGCAACGGCCTCTGCCATGTTTACCCGCATGCTGGGTTCCGCACTGGGAACGGCAATCCTTGGCGCGACGCTGAACATCAGTCTGCACTGGCGGTTGCCGGAAGTGAGCGATCCACTCCAGACGCTGATGGATCCCGCTAAGCGCATCCTGCTGAGCGTAAACCAGCTCGATACGCTGGCATCGCAAGTCGCCTCGTCTATCCACGGTGTATTTATCGTTTCTGCACTCATCGCGGCTATCACGCTGCTTTCCGCCAGAATGATCCCCGCGAGCCAGCGACCAGGGCAGGCTGAAACCCGACAAAAATAACGGAAAGAGAAAAGGGGAAACCCACGCCAGAAGGCGTGGGTGAAAAATCAGGGGGTAACGGGGCGGCCACTGCGGCGGTCGAGACAGCGTTCTGTCGTGCTTTCCCAGTAAGCATTGACGTTATAGCTGGCGTTGCATTTTTCACGCCCATCAATCGCTTTTTCCGTTTTATCGAATTCTTTCTCAACGCGGTTATTCACTTTATTACGTAGCGAACGGGTTGAATCCCATTGATCTTTGCTTTGACGCGCGGCTTCTTTCGATAACGTGCTGTCGCCGGAATCAACAATGATGTGGCGCGTATCTGCCAGTGCGGCAGGCTGCCAGGCAGCAGAAACGATAACCAAAGAAAGCGGGATGAGAGCCCGAATCAGAGAAGAAAAAAAGTAGTGGTTCATGTTTCACCTTGACAGAACGAATGATAAAAACAAACGCCGGTGCCGCAGAACGATAAAGCGCACGGCAAGCGATAGACAATAAAAGACGACCGCCGTTCCCTGTAACCTCCGCGCGTTGTGCAAAGAGGAAGGTTACCTATAGCGAGAAGTATACATCCTTCGCTTCAACGGCACTATAACCACCAGTATTTGGAACCACGCAGTATCTGGCAAACTCCGGTGTGTAACGCGATAGAAAAGGGCATGAAACCCTGTTCATGCCCTTAATTCTTGTGTTTCAGTAATAATTAGCCTTCGCGGTGTACGCTTAACCCAGCAAAAGACTGGCTGACCGGCATCATTTCCAGCGTATTGATATTGACGTGTGCTGGCAGGGTGGCTACCCAGAAAACGGCTTCGGATACATCTTCGGCGGTCAGCGGCGTCGTGTTGTCATAGGTTTTACTGACTTTGTCATCGTTACCTTTAAAACGCACGGCCGAGAACTCAGTTCCACCGACCAAACCCGGTTCGATATTCGTTACGCGGATGCGGGTACCAGACAGATCGGCACGTAATCCCAGGCTAAACTGCTGTACGAACGCTTTGCTGGCACCGTAGACGTTACCACCGGCATATGGCCAGTTTCCCGCGGTAGAACCGATATTGATGACGTGACCGATATTACGTTCCACCATGGCGGGCAGCAGCGCGCGCGTCATGAATACCAGCCCTTTGTTGTTGGTATCGATCATGTTTTCCCAATCGTCTACCGAGGCTTTATGAGCAGGCTCCAGACCCAGCGCCAGTCCGGCGTTGTTCACCAGCACATCAATTGTCCGCCATTCGGCTGGCAGGGCAGCAACGGCTTGTTCAATCGCCTGACGGTCGCGTACATCTAATTTTAACGGATACAGTGCATCACCCAGTTCCGCCTTTAGCGCATCAAGGCGTTCCTGACGGCGGCCGGTCGCGATCACTTTATGGCCTGCACTAATGAATTTACGCGTAATTGACTCACCAAACCCAGCCGTTGCGCCGGTAACAAAAATAATCATGCTCTTATTTCTCCCTGACTGTTTTCATATTTTACTTGTGCCTGATATCAATATAAATAATGAAAGGCATGCGATCATTTAGCCGCGCAATTCCCCGTGGGTCAAGCGTTACTCCGGTTTCAACGATACGGTTCAGGAATCATTGCCCCTCAGAACGAGAGGAGAATGTTGTCCACGGTTGTGCGGCATCCCATCAGTAAGTCTCATGATCGAGTAACGATCCGTCGAGATCGCTGAACATAATCAGCTTCGTATTATGTGTTTATATGGATTCTCCATGTTTTATCGTGGATAGACAGAGAGTAATGATCCGGCTATTTTTCGGCAGGCTGATGAGCATCAGCGGACGCTGCTTTTATCCTGAAACGTTTTACGCCAGTCGGTCGGGCTAACGCTAAAACGCTGCTTGAATTGCTGTCGAAAGGTTACTACTGACTGAAAACCCACGCTATCCGCAATCGCTTCGATGGAGTGAGAAGTCGATTCCAGCAATGCCTGGCTATGATGGAGCCGTTCCGCCGTTAACCAATCGCTAACCGTCATGCCTGTGGCTCGGAAGAAATGTCGGGTAAATGTCCTGCGACTCATTTGCACATGGCTTGCCAATGCATCCAACGTGTGGGGGGAACAGAGATGGCTGCGCAGATAGTCCAGCATCTGATTGATTTTACTATCCCGCGTATTTTCCGGCACAGGATGTTCGATAAACTGTGCCTGCCCACCTTCACGATAAGGCGGGATCACCAGACGGCGGGCAGCGCGGTTAGCGATAGCGCTGCCGCAATGTTGACGAACCAGATAAAGGCAGCAGTCTATTGCCGCTACCGTGCCCGCAGACGTAATCAGATGTTCGTCTTCGACATAGAGCGCGTTGGTATCCAACTGCACATGAAGAAAGCGGGCGATAAAATCCTGCTCAAACGCCCAATGTGTCGAGGCGCGGCGGCCATCTAGCAACCCGGCATAAGCCAGAACATAAGTCCCCAAACATAATCCTGCGATCTGTGCTTTGCGGGCTTCGGCAATGCGTAACGCATCCAGAAGCGGTGCAGAAGGGCGCGTTTCTGGATGGCTCCAGTGCGGGACTACGATAAGGTCGGCTTTTTCCAACGCGGAAAATCCGTGTTCAACGTTGATAGAAAATCCGTGTTCTGATGCCACCATGCCTGGTTTTTCTGCACAGAAAAAGAGCTCAAATTGTTTTTCTTCATAGAGCATGTCGCTGAAAACCATGCTCGGTATGGATAAATGAAACGGGCTAAAATTCTCGGAGACAACCACCGCAACGGTTAGCACAGCCATAATAGCCCTCATTAAATCATCAATAGGTTCTGGTTATTACCCAGTTCAGAATTGTACGCTTTCGCCATCGTTCGGTACGTGCGCGACGGACTGAAGTTTTTCTTCGTGCAAATAGTCACGCAGTTCAGCACGACTCAGAAGGCAATGGTTCACCGCTTCCATATGCGTTGCGACTATCGCCGCATTGGGTACAAGCTGATGCACACGTCGTACATCTTCTTTTCCCATGATAATAGAACCGAAGCTGGGAATAACCGCATTGCCAATATTCAGCGCCACCACATCGGGCGTGTGATGAGTCAGTGCAGCTATAACATGCTGATTCCAGACAGTATCGCCCGCCAGATAAAACGATTTTTCATAGGCATGTCGAAAGACAATCCCGCAGACATCACCCAGTCGTTCCGCCATCTGTGGATTAGCATAGGTTTCATCAGAACCATGTTGGCCGGATGTTTTGATCAGCGTTATGCCGTCGTATTCCGTCTGCTCACCCAATACACGTACGGAGGTAAACCCCGCCTGCCGAATGATGTCAGCATCCTGCGCATTTTGGCTGAAGATCGGCATCGTTTTCGGGATAGCGTCGATGGCTGCATCATCCCAATGGTCGAGGTGCGTATGCGTCACAAGCACGGCATCAACATCCAGAATTGACGCCATAGGCATAGGAAGATCGACCAGTGGATTACGCAGATGCGCATTTGCCGTTCCCGGGAAGCCGGGATAGGTCGCCTTTGGTGCCAGCATCGGGTCAATCAGAAACGTTTTACCACCAAATTCCAGTCGTAATGTCGCATTGCGAATCTGCGTTATTTTCATCTTATTGCTCCTATCTCCGGTTAACTGGCAGCGCTGTTACACGCCAAACAGGAACAGTATAAGAATCTGGCAGATCGCTAACAGTGGCCTGAATGACACACTTCGATGAGTTTAGGCCAATTTTTCTCAAGCAGATTGTTTATCATCGGACGAACTACCCTATTGCCGTCTTTATGCACACTAGCTATCTTAACTGACTCGCTATATTAACCAATGTACTGTTTCATCACTGAAAAGGACCATCTCATGCCCCATATTGATGTCAAACACTTCCCAAGAAATCTATCTGAAGAAGAGAAGAAAGCCGTCGCGGAAGATCTTGCTGCGGTCCTGAAGAAGCACTTCGGTTCTTCCGACGAATCGCTTTCTGTCGCGTTGAACGAAATCCAGCCGGAGCGCTGGAAAGATGACGTTTACGACCTGTTTATCAAACCGCAGTTGGATACGTTGCCGAAAAAACCGGGATATTCGTATTAATTTGCCGCGCATCCATACGGTCAGAAAACTCAGTAATAAAAAAGCCGATAACCTGTTAAGTGTTATCGGCTTTTCACCATGCGGTACGGTAAAGCAGGGGAATTACGCGGTCAGCAGAGGCTGTGCCGTGCTTTCAACCAGATCCAGCAGAACTTTGACATCGTCCAGGCTGACCGTTGGGTTCAGCAACGTCAGTTTCAGGCAGGTAACACCGTTAAATTCGGTGACACCTACGTTGGCACGACCTGATTCCAGCAATGCATCGCCAATACGTTGGTTAAGCAGTGCGATAGTCGCGTCATCCGCTGCCACTAGCTGTTGAGGGCGGAAACGGAACAGAACGCTAGCCAACTGTGGCTGCATCACCAATTCCAGCGAAGCATGTTCATCCACATACTGTGCAACCTGTTGCGCCAGCGTAACGCCGTGATCGATGATCGCCGCATACTGCTGTTGGCCCAGTGCTTCCAGACCCATCCACAGTTTCAGCGCATCAAAACGACGCGTCGTCTGCAATGATTTCGACACCAGATTAGGGACGCCCTGTGCTTCATCGAACTCAGAATTCAGGTAAGCCGCCTGATAGCGCATCAACTCATAGTGACGCGCTTCTTTCAACAAGAAAGCGCCGCAGCTGATGGTCTGGAAGAATTGTTTGTGGAAATCCAACGTAATGGAATCCACCAATTCAATGCCGTCCAGATAATCGCGATACTTCTCGGACAGCAGCAGTGCGCCGCCCCAGGCTGCATCAACGTGTACCCAAATCTGATGCTCTGCCGCCAGTGTTGCAATCGCCCGTAAAGGATCGATCGCACCCGCGTCAGTGGTACCGGCCGTCGCGACAATCGCCAGAATCTGTTCGCCGTTGGCCTTGGCCTGCGCCACTTTCTCCGCTAAATCGTTCAGATCCATCCGCGCGAAGCGATCGGTTTTCACCAGCGTAACGCATTGATAACCCAGACCCAGTAAAGCCATGTTCTTTTGCACCGAGAAATGGGCATTTTCGGAACAGAACACTTTAATTTTCTTCAGGTTACCAACCAATCCATCCTGCTGGATCGAATGTCCCTGACGGGCAAAAAAGGCATCACGCGCCAGCATCAGTCCCATCAGATTACTCTGGGTGCCACCACTGGTGAACACACCCGCATCGCCAGACTGATAGCCAACCTGAGTACGCAGCCACTCAATCAGCTTCATCTCAATGATGGTCGCAGACGGGCTTTGATCCCAAGAGTCCATGCTCTGGTTCGTGGCGTTAATCAAGACTTCCGCCGCCTGACTGACCACCAAACTCGGGCAGTGCAGGTGAGCGACGCACTGTGGGTGATGCACCGACAGGCTGTCTTTCAAAAAGTACTCAATCGCACGCTCGATAGCGGCCTGGTTACCCAGGCCCTGCGGATTAAAATCCAGCGTGATGCGTTCACGCAGTTCAGCAACGGTTTTGCCCTGATACATTTCAGGCTGTTGCAGCCACTGTATGACGGCTTGGCTACTCTGCGTAATCGCTTCCTGATAGGCTTCGATACTCTGTGCAGAAGAGGCCAGAATCGGGTTGATTTTTGTTTCCACTGTTTCTGCTTCCACTAATTGGGACATCGTGGTCATTCGCTCCACTCAGACTGGCTTCACGCCAGCAGACAGCAGGGCGTTTTCAAATTTATCCAGGAAGATTTCCAATTCAGCATTGCTGATCAGCAGGGAAGGCAGCAGACGCAGCACGCAACCATGACGGCCACCGCGCTCCAGAATCAGACCCGTTTCAAAGCATTTTTTCTGCAACAGGGCAGACAGTTCGCCGTCAGCCGGGTAGCAACCCATGTGATCCTGCGCTTCGTCAGGCTTAACAATCTCAATCCCGATCATTAATCCCAGACCGCGAATGTGGCCGATCACCGGATAACGTTTTTGCAGTTCAGCCAGTTTGGCTTTCAGCCATTCACCTTGCTCAGCGACTTTGTTTGCAACCTGATTGTCTTTGAGGTGCTTCAACGTCGTCAGGCCGGTTGCCATCGCCAGTTGGTTACCACGGAAGGTACCGGTATGGTGGCCCGGTGACCAGGCATCGAACTGCTTCTTGATACCCAGTACAGCTAATGGCAAGCCGCCACCTACTGCTTTAGACATCACGATGATATCTGGCTCAATGCCAGCGTGTTCAAAGGCAAAGAATTTACCCGTACGAGCAAAACCAGCCTGAACTTCGTCGATGATCAACAGAATGCCGTGTTCCTGCGTGACTTTACGGATGCGTTGCAACCACTCGACAGGTGCCGGGTTAACGCCGCCTTCGCCCTGAACGGCTTCCAGAATGACCGCCGCAGGTTTGCGTACGCCACTCTCAACGTCGTTGATCAGGTTTTCAAAGTAGTAGGTCAATGCTTTAATGCCAGCTTCACCGCCAATACCCAGCGGGCAGCGGTACTGGTGCGGATAAGGCATAAACTGGACTTCAGGCATCATGCCGTCGACCGCTTCTTTCGGCGACAGGTTACCCGTTACCGACAGCGCGCCATGCGTCATGCCGTGGTAGCCACCGGAGAAGCTGATCACACCAGCACGACCGGTGTATTTTTTTGCCAGTTTCAGCGCAGCTTCAACAGCATCGGCACCAGAAGGGCCCGTAAACTGGAGGCAGTACTCTTTGCCTTGGCCAGGCAGTAAGGAAAGCAGATACTCGGAGAACTGATCTTTCAACGGCGTTGTCAGATCAAGGGTATGTAACGGCAAGCCGCTAGTAATGACACGTTGGATGCTTTGCAGCACGTCAGGATGGTTATGTCCAAGCGCCAGCGTTCCCGCTCCGGCCAGACAATCAAGATATTGATTATTCTCAACATCGGTGATCCACACGCCTTCGGCTTTCGCAATTGCCAGAGGCAATTTGCGTGGATAACTCCTCACGTTCGATTCAAATTCAGCTTGTCTTGCCAAATAGGTTTCATTGTTTCCGTTTAATGAATTCGCACCTAAACTGTCAATACGGACTTTATCCGTCATCATATCTCTCCTACAACCGTGGGCTCGCAGGCAACCACAGTTGAATAAATGAATTAAACACATAACGACTATAAGAAAAACGCGGCCAATATAGGTTTTTTCAGTCACCGACTCAATGATTTATTTCGTTTCGAAACTTTTATTTTTTCACATAAAAATCAACTAGTTGATTGAATTTCCACGAATCATGATGTCATAGCTACTTTACATGCTTATTAAATAAGCAAAAAAATCCTCCTGCCACTGGGAGAAAAACGAACAGGAAGATGGATAATCACACAGCAAACTTCTCGTCAAATACCTTATGCCAAGATCATTTCTCATGCATGAATATCAAGAAAAATACCTATTTATCATGATATTGCATGATAATTTCGCGGCACAGGTAAAAAGTCATATGCCGTTCCATCGCTGGTGACTGCCCATATCGCATTTTATTATCGAGCATGCACAACGGGTTGAACGATTCCTGTGGCATTTATCGACATTAACGATCAGATTACAAGAGTGGGCAAGGCGTGCCAGTAGGCGGTAAGGTTTTTGAAATTTAAGTATTAAAAAAAAGCCCGCTAAGTCTGTTATCAGGCTTTATGCGGGCTTATTTTCGTATAGCAGCTAACTGCCCCAACGGCTTCTGAGGTAATTAACCGCTTCCTGGGTCTGTGGTTGATTGAGATAGTTCTCTCTAAACAGAATCGTCCCGTTGATTTGCGGCATAGACTCGTTCAAATCGAGCTGCTTTTTCAACTCCGGCACGCCGCCATTTATCGTCCAGTCAGGCTCATTCTTTGAAGGTTCACCCACTTTATACAGCGCAACGCCAATATAAAGGCGTGTGTTTGTGGGCTTCACCACATCCGCCCACCATTTTACCAAGACATCATAACGCGCCGCGTCACGTGCAAAAGGCCAGTAGATCTGTGGGGCAATGTAATCCAGTAGCCCTTGTTGCACCCACAGGCGGGTATCGGCATAAGCTTCATCGTAGGCGGCCGCGCCTCGCGTATCGGAACCTGCCGCATCATGTGACCGGTTGCGCCATACACCGGCTGGGCTGACGCCAAATTCAACCTCGGGTTTCAACTGCTTGATCGTGCGCGACACCTGCTCAATCAACAGTTGCGTATTGTGCCGCCGCCAGTCTGCCTTTGAGCCAAATCCCTGACCCTGTTTTTTAAAGGTTTCACTATCGTTAAGCATCGAGCCGGATGATTCGGCATAGAAGTAATCATCGAACTGCACACCATCAATAGGGTAACGCGCCACAACTTCGGCCACGATACTGGTGATCCAGCTTCGTGCTTCCGGAATACCCGGGTCGAGCACAAAGCGATCGCCTGCCGTGCGGATCCAGTCACGATGCAACACAAATACGCTGGCCGGATTTTGCGACAAGGTGCGATTTAGCTCCGTCACGGTTGACGGCTTAGTGTTAACGGAGACGCGATAGGGATTAAACCAGGCATGGACTTTCATACCGCGTTTGTGCGCTTCATCCAACATGAACTGTAGCGGATCATAGCTCGGATCCTCACCAATCTTGCCCGTTAACATATCTGACCATGGCAATATTTTAGAAGGCCAGAGCGCGGTACCATCAGGCTTAACCTGAAAAAATACGGTATTGATACCGAGGCTTTTCAATTTATCCAGTTTACCTTTCAGCGCTTCCTGCTGTTGAGTGATACGTATAGCAGGGCTGCTGGCATTGACGGATGCCACCGGCGGCCAGTCGAGACGGGAAACGGTCGCCAGCCAGACACCGCGCATCGGTTCCTTATTCTGCTGTAACTTCGCTGGAAGCGGCTGTTGAACCGGGGGAAGGGGGGTGACAAGCGAACTCGGTGGTTTAGACGCGCAACTGACAAGTAGAAGCGCAGCGGCAATCAATACGACTGGCTTTTTCACGTTGGTTAGCTCTTATTTCTGCGACTATTAGCCCAAGGATCAACAGCGCTATCATCTGGTTTTACGGGAGCGGAACCGTCCAGAGAATCAAGGTACAGTGCTTCAACTTCCGCACGCGCCCAGGGTGTCCGACGCAGAAACTTTAAACTGGATTTAACGCTGGGATCGCTTTTAAAGCAATTGATGTTGATCCGTTTACCCAACTCAGCCCAGCCAAAACGGGCAACCAGCGCATTGACTTGCATTTCAAGCGTGACGCCATGCAAAGGATCTTTAGAATTATGAGCTGTCATGTAACGTCCAGTAGTTTCAGGTTTTTGTTTTCAGGATTAGGCTTGTAGCAAGGGAGAAGGTTACAAGAAAGCAGGGCGAGCGGCAATGTTGGTGCAAATAAACGGGATTCCGTCGATTAAGCCAAAACCAGACCGATGTGAGAAACATCAAAAAGAGCGAGAAGGAGGCGTTGGCCGTCCTGTCCTATCAAACTAGTGCACGCACTGTCAGCAGACGATTTCGAACCGTTATCCGAACAATGCCTCCCTGTTGCAGCGACTTGATGAGCTTCCGGGCTTTACGGCAGGCCTCACATTGCCGTGTTTTAATCAACAGGGAGCAGGTCACGGTTTCCTTGTTAATATCTTCAGGCAGCGAGAATTGCAGAATGCTGACGAAGATGATGTTGGAAAAGTTCTGCATAATCTGATGATACTGCGGATTTTACGCTTTCCCTTTTCGCCAGTGCAGCTTTCCATGCGCAAGTACGCGGAAGTCCCTCAAAAATCGCCTCAGATACTGATGTATCGATGATGGAGAAGTAACGGAAAATAGGCGCGTAGACCGCATCAACCATACTGAATTCAGCACCAGAGAAATAAGGCCCTAAGCTCAATTCAGATTCAATACGTTCAAGCTGCTCACGGAACAGCGCGCGTTTGCTGTCTGCAATGGCCTGATCAGTCGCATTTAAAAATTGCCATGCATTGCCAAGCATTGATGTAGAAAACTCGATCCATGCGCGCTGTTTGGCTCTGACTAATGCATCGTCAGCATACATCGAATCACCGTTTTGCGTTTCATTAAGGTACTCACAGATCACCATGCTCTCAAAAATAATGGCATCTACACCATTTGCCTGACGCACTTTAAGTAACGGCACCTTGCCCGTTGGTGACAGAGCAAGAAACCAATCAGGCTTCGCCGATAGGTCTACATTTACGCGTTCAAATGGCACATTTTTTTCGAGAAGAACAATCGCTGAACGCTGCACAAAGGGACATAGTGGGTGGCTAATAAGTGTTAGGTTATGGATGGACATCTCAAACTCCAGATAAAATAATAGCCCGTCGCTATAAAAAGTGGCGGGCTTGATGAATTGTAAATCTTATTTTGGTGGCTTAGATTGAAACGCCGCCGTCGATGATAATTTCTGAACCCACGGTCCAGGCAGATGCATCAGATGCGAAATAAAGTACCGCTTGTGCCACTTCCTGAGGCTTACCAAAACGACCCGCAGGGATGGTTGCAACAATCTCTTTCATCACGTGATCATGATATTCCACTGGGATCCCCGCCTTATCGTAAAGCGGTGTATCAACTGGGCCAGGGCTCACTGCGTTGATTCGGATCCCACGAGCAAGTAACTCGTTGGAAAGTGTTTTCGACATGTTCAGCAATGCTGCTTTGGTTGAGCCATAGACAGAAGAGTTCACTGGTCCTGTGTGAGCATTTATTGATGTATTAAAGACCACTGATGCAGAGCTTGCGAACACTGGCAGCAGCGCCTGCATTAGGAAGTAAGGACCTTTAACGTTGATATCATATATGCGGTCGAACATCTCTTCTGTCCATGCCTCGATTGGCATATACATTGATATACCCGCATTCAGGAAAGCGATATCCAGTTCACCAAAGTGTTCCTTAACCGTTTGAGCTAGAGCTTTCTGTGCGTTCACATCAGCGGAATCAGCACTCACGACTAACACATCATTACCCAGTTCTACTTTCGCCTTTGCGATAGAATCAGGGTTAACACCAGTAACAATTACGCGTGCACCTTCTGCCACAAACAGCTTCGCTGTTTCAAGACCAATACCACTTGTTCCACCCGTAATCAGTGCGCGTTTACCTTGTAATCTAGACATGTGAAAATCTCCTGTTAGTTTTAACAACTAATCGGCGAATGACCGATTTGATAGCCACTATAATTTCATGCGCACATGGTGATAAGATTGTATTTTTAAATATGTTCCATGCATTAAAAGCATAAATGGGTTTGAGATGGATAGATTACTGTTGATGACATGCTTTGTCCGTACCGCTGAAACAGGCAGCTTTTCCGCAGCGGGTAGGGATTTAGGCTTAGGGCAACCGAACGTGAGTCGTCATGTTGCAACCCTCGAAGAACATCTGCAGACCAGATTACTTCACCGTTCAACCCGCAAGCTTTCCCTGACTCCTGAAGGAGAACGTTATTATTTGGAAGCAAGGCGTATTCTGGAAGCCGTCGAAGAATCAGAGTCTTCTTTCAGAGAAAATGTTACACCTACAGGTCTATTACGCGTTGCTTGCCCCACAGCATTGGCTCACACATTCTTAGTCCCACACATCCCAGATTTTTTAGAACGCTACCCTGAGCTAACACTCGAGCTACAGATTAATGACCGCTATATCAATCTCGTTGATGAAGGGGCTGAGCTCGCAATCCGCATTGGACATCTGGAGGACAGTGCTATGCGCGCCCGCAGACTTGGCATGTATGAGCGAGTCTGTGTTGCCAGTAACAAGTATTTAGCTAAACACGGAACTCCTACTACCCCAGAGGATTTAAAAAAACATGATTGTTTGATCTATACCTTGCTAACAACAGGAGCTACCTGGAGATTTCAGGATATCAATGTCCCTATTTCAGGCCGGCTCAGGGTCAATTCACCCGAAGCCGTACAGAAATTTGTCAATGCTGGGGTTGGGATCGCACAGGGTCCAGAATGGCTGTTCGAGGAGGGACTGGCAAATGGCAACTTACAATTATTACTGACTGATTACACTGCACCGCCCGTTCCCATTCAAGCCGTTTATGTTGCTAATCGACTTTTACCAAAACGAGCGATTGTATTCATGGATTTTGTTGCTGAGATTTTTGAAAAAAATCCCGCCTTCAAAGTTTACAACTCAATGAAATGAACCATCTCACTGGTCATATATATTGATTTGTTAGAAAGGGCTCGTGAGATATGAAGTTGTTAACCGCTAAAGACTATTTAACATAATATACATTATGCGAACCAGTAGATAAG
>NZ_JACDSF010000010.1:0-71544 GCF_013449685.1 Pectobacterium brasiliense
GCTCGGATCTGCAGTGCGGTAATTTCGATCTGAAAACAACGGTCGGCAATCAGTTGAATGGGGTGACATCCGGATTCAAAAACCTGATGGGGGAAGTTATTCAAGGTGCGACTGGTGCAGTCTCCAGTTTACCCGGCGCCATTATTCAACGAGCGAGTCCGGGACTCTATGACATGCTAACTAACGGTGTGCTTCAGGCAAATGTTGCATTTGATAAGGCCATGCTTAACTGCCAAAACATGACCAAACGGATGATGGATTTTTCTGACTCCAGTAAATGGACCCAATCGGCACAGGCAGATGAATATAAGCAACTGGTTAACAGTGGAAAAGCGGATGCCGTTCAAACGGATAACGACTCCCAAAAATTGACCGGCAATAATGGCCAAAACTGGATTGGTGGCCAACGACGTGGCGGTAAAGGGCAACCAGCTATTCGTCCAACTCATGATTTGGCGTCTGCGGGCTATAACATGATGAACAGCCAGCCCGTGTTGAGTACATCTTCTGTCAGTGCCAGTAATTGCATGGGATCAGTTTGCCAAAAATTCCCTAACTCGGAGGAAGCCGCAAAAGCGGTTGTTCAGGTACTTGGCGATCGCTCGATGCGGACGTGTAAGGTTGCCACTGATTGCACGAGTGGGGATGAAGGCCAACAACCCGGAACTACTCAGGCAGGAACAGGATTCGCCCCCATGTTGGAAGACGCAACGAAAACCAATCTGGAACAACTTGTGAAAATGGTTAACGGGGTGGAGAAACCAACGGCTGCGAACCTGGCCAAGCTGAAGGCAGGGAGTCTGACTATCACCAGTGGTGTTATCCGGGCATTACAACGCGATCCGGATAATGCGGCGTTAACCGGCCGACTGGCAAGCGAACTGGCGATGGCGGATACGGTCGAGACGGCATTACTGATGCGCCGTATGCTGATGACTGGAATGTCTGAGCCAAATGCCGCGGCTCAGGAAGCCGCTGTTGATGAGGGAACCCGGCGTATTGAGTCGCTCGATCGGGAAATTAATGCACTGAAGAACGAGATGGAACTCAAGCGCGAGCTGGCACGTAACTCAGTGCTGACTATCATCGAACGGGAAAACAATCGTGTAGAAACCAATCCGCAGAAGCAAATCCAGGACAATACGGATACACGCTTCAACCAGATGACGATTCCCGCCCAGAGCAACTAACTATGTCTGAATCTAAAAAGGCGCAGCCTCAATCCGCCATTAAGCGACTACGCCAGGGAACCAACGTGCTGCTGCTCGCGCTGGCATTCTGCTCTGGCGTTATGTTTATTGCATTTCTGATCGCGAGCATTGGCTTGTCCTATTCGGATGAATTCGTAGCGCTACGCCACTGGATGCAGCGAACGAGCACTGGCTGGCTGGTCTGGCGGTTGATGCTGTACAGCGCGCTGGGATGGGGACTCTGGAAAATCTGGCATGCGCCAGGATGTAAGCCTGAGTATAAAGCGTCGCTGAAACGGATGGCCATCGTGAGCGCGATGTTTTTACTGGCATGTGAATATGCCATGTATATCGATACAGGGGCGGCGCGATGACCGCGAACAGCTATCTCGAGTATTTTCTGACACTGTTGGGCTGGGTCATTAATAATGGCCTGTGGAATATTCTGATTGGTACCGGGCTTTTTGCTGCGCCGCTGGCGTTTAAAGTTGTTGGTATCTGGATGAAGGTCAGGGAAGAAGGGGAGGATGAGGGCAATAAAGGGATGCTGTCACTGCCCCGTATCGAGAACGCGTTGTACGGTGCGTTCTTTGTGATGCTGGCTTGCTGCGTTCCGCTGATTAATCTGAGCCTGAGTACCATGCAATATGATACGTCTCGGGCGAAAATGTGTGGAACCTGGACAACGCAGTCTCCGGATGAAAGTGGATATTCAAGTGTGGTATCCAGCCTCGGCGATCAGACAGCTGCGGTACCCTTTTGGTGGGCTGTCGTACATCGCCTGTCAAAAGGCGTAACGCAGGCTGCGGTCGCAACCATTCCTTGTCGACCGGATTTGCGCCAGGTTCGTTTTGAGGTGCAGAGGACCAGCATCAGCAATCCGGCTCTGGCTGAAGAACTGCAGGACTTTACCAACGACTGCTATGCGCTCGCGCTATACACGTGGAAGCAGCAAGACCAGGGGGCTACAACGGATAAGGATGTGCTGAAGGACATCGAATGGCTAGGCAGCTCAACATTTCGTTCCCGCTATTATGGTGAACTGAACTCAAAAATGCCGCGGTCAAATTTTCCCTGGAGCGATGCCAGGGACAGTGGTCGGCCGAATACGGGGCGGGGTGGTTACCCCACCTGTAATGAATGGTGGTCCACAGCGGATACCGGTTTGCAGGATAGGGTAGTCAATCAAGCTGATCCTGGTATGTGGCTGCGTCTTTCTGCTGCACTGAAAATGATGGGGAAAAGCACGGCTGACTATAAAGAAGCGGTGATCAGGCGCCTGGTGAGTCCTCAGAGCCTAAATATCTCTCAAGGGGGGCAGGTTTACGCTGGTTACGGGGGTAATGCGGACTTCACTACGATGAATACCGTCAATCGGTTTGGTGCCATTGCCGGCGGCGCGTTGGGAAGTCTGGGAGCATTTCCGGCATTTGATGCAATGCGCCAGGCGCTACCGATGGTTCAGGCCATATTGTTGATGGCTGTCTGCGTCATGCTGCCGCTGATTCTGGCTTTTGGTGTCTATGAATTCAAGGTTGTGGTTACCCTAACATTTGTGATATTCGCGCTGAATTTCCTTACGTTCTGGTGGGAACTGGCTAGGTGGCTCGACAGTTGGTTACTTGAAGCACTCTACAGCTCGGATACCCACAGCCGATTTAATCTGGCAGGGTTTCAAAATACTTCTGACGATATGGTCATGAACTTTGTGATGGGAACGATGTTTATCGTTCTACCGACTCTTTGGGTGGGGGCGTTATCGTGGGCTGGTGTTCGTGTCGGTGATTTAGCTAGTGCGATGAAAAGCGGTGTACAGGACGCACAAAAAACAGGAGGTAGCGCAGGTGAAGTTGCTAGTAGCGCAGTGTCACAAAAAGGGGCAAAAAGAATTTTGAATTGATTGCTAGTAAAATAGCCGATGTAATATATCGGCTATTTCTTTCTCCACCACCACCAATAATCATCGAAATACTCATCGTCATGAGCATTTCTGTCTGTTAAACCTTTTTTAGGACTGATCAAAAAAACAGCCCAAAGCAAAAGAAACATACCACCAATAATAAATCCACCAAACAGAATCGCTGCAATGGATAAGGTTAAAAATGCAGTAACAGGAATATGGCCAACCAACTTCGGTAAATGGTTCTGGGTAGCCCAAGCAACACAGACCGCATCACATTGCTTCAGGCGGTTTTTTGTGCCTTTCCAGATACCTGCCGCCTTGAGTCCACGCTGATAGGCTTGGTTCTTTGCTGTGCTTTGCATCTGAATATCCTTCTCAATGGAATATCTCATGGTTACATTTTAACCTGACCAGGAGCGTAAATCCATTAAATTGATAGAGATTACACACCGTTTCGCAAGAGATGTCTGCCGCTACAAGACCGGATTTAAATGAATCTATTTTTCATATGCCCAATATGTTCGCCAGTGTGATTTCGACATCAGCCATGACCTGGGGTGAAACCGTATCAATATACTTGGCCCCTCTGGCCTGGAAATCAAGAGAGTTCAACTGGTGGCAAAGGATAACCCCGGTCACTTTTCCTTTCTCGCTGTCACCACCCCCGATATAAACTACGATGTTCTTTTCGCGCAAGGATCCTGCGCCTGATGTTATCGCTGCGCAAGCGGTAACGCCGGTTTCCTTGTTCACGGCATCAACAGATATCACAAGAAAATAGTGTGGTCCGGCAATCTCTTTACCTGCAATGGGGTCTGGATTGACTAACCATATTTCACCTCTTTTTGGTGTTCGGGCCATCAAAAGATCTCCCGTCCTGTAGGTTTCAGTTGCTGAAATGGCTGTGTCGCCTCCCTTAGTGTCTGGATATCTTCAGCACTTAAATCAGACACCAGTTCGTCAGGAGACATCCTGCGCTTACGAGGTTTTACTGTCTGGGGCATGATTTTCAGCGCATCATTATCCTGAACAAAAATCACATCTTCGCCTTCTTTCCAGTTCATCGCCAGGGCGATCTCCTTAGGAATTGTTACAACGATGGCTCTACCCTGCTTACGCAAGCGTGCGCTTTTGCCTGTCGTTTTTTCGGCTACAATACTCATGACTTATCCTCTGGTGTAACCATGATAGCACCACTATAGCGTAAAAAACGTGCTATAAAAAGACATGAATAAACGAAATGTTATCACTGCTCTGAAGACGTTGTATGATAAATAAATGGGTATGAAAAGGAATACTGCCTGACTACAACACGAGTGCGGAGTTCAATATCAGCCAGGTTATTCTTCTCTTTAATACCTTAAAGCAAAGGCTGTGTAATATCATTATCGTGGCAATATAAGGAATAAATATGTCAAATACATCCCGGTTGTTTGAATCCTATGATGCATTAGATTATGTCGAGTTTTTGAGTAAATTGGATTCACCTAAAGTATATCTCTTGGTGGAGGATAAGCCTAGCACCATGTATTATCTTCCCGGTTATGTTATTGAATCCTCTGTTACAGGCGAATGGTTTGTTTTTAATCGCGGTCGCTTTGCTTTAGAAGGGGATAGTGGCCTTCGACAAATGAAAGAGTTTCTTTCTTACCTCAAAGAGCATGAGGTGATTTTTTCTGCATGGGTAATAAGTCAGGATGTTTTGAATAATATGGAAGCTGGACTTACGTTATGGCCTAGTGTTAAGAACGAACTTATACCATTGAGCACATATCATTCAGATGATGTTATGTGGAATGCCAGAAAAAGAGTTGTTTCTGAATTTAAGTAAGGTATGTACGCTCAACATGGTATCGGTTGGGCGTTTTTAATTTAACGCTTTTTTGTGGTGTTGGAATGGATTTCATTGCGATTGTTTTTCTAATTATTATTTTGGTTTTTGGGCTTTTAAATAAGCATCCAAATAACAAGGGGAAGAAAACTCCTCCAACCTTCAAGGACGATGCTAACATAGAATATAGTGATTTATCTGTTTTCGATACTACTCCTAAAAAATGGGAAACAAGAGATGCTCTTTTCTGGGGAGTGATTAATAGTGGTGCTTGTATTAATAGGAAAGGTTACTTTTTAACTGAGTGTGAACGGAAGTTCTATGATAATTTAACCGCATGGCATGGTAATTATTGTGAAATTCATTGCCAGGTTTCTTTAGGCCAGTTGACTACAATACCCAAAGGAACCTTGTCGGATGAAGAGTATCGACGTTTTTCAGCAATAGTAAATAATATGGCTTTAGATTACGTCCTTGTTTCAAAGAAAACAAATAAGGTAGTTTGTGTCATCGAACTTGATGATGCGACTCATCAAAGAGAAAAGCGGATTGAGCGAGACAAAAAATTAAATAAAATATTGTCTCTGGCAAAAATAGGTTTCTTACGTGTTTCTGTTGGGAATATTGATGATAAACCCGATATCTGGAAAGAAAGAGATTCTATTCATTGATGTTCTGAATAATTAATTTTGTTGTTATCCACATATCCACGGACAAATAAGCCAGTGAGTCTGCGCCCACCAAAGGCGCGGGCGAACGGGAGCGGTCGGCGAGTGTCGAGCCGACTTTGTCGGTGGGTATGTGGGTAACTATTTGACGATCTCGAATTGCGTTGTTAGTATCATTTTCGCTGTACCATCGTCCACTCGGACGATCACCAATGATCTAGTGGCTCGTGAGGATCGCCTTCGGGTAGTCACAAAAGAACACTTCTGTAGCCTGCAAGGAAGAACACGCTCAGTTGCGTGTGGTAAATCTGCCAGCCTTTGGAAGCAGATATCACCAGGTAGTTTAAACGCCGTTGCGAGCGTGGTGATGAAGGTCCGTTTATCCACTCAAATACTGACTCGTCTTAGCGAGTGCAGCCTGATAGCTTCAGCAACAATTTGCTGTTGTTCGAAGTTTTCTGTTTTACGCACGATTCAAGATACGAATACGTCTAGAGCGACGTCCGACCTTTGCACGCACGTATAAGGCCATTTGGTACATTTGGCCGCTTACGGGAGTCGCAATGGAAGGTCGAAGCTGCGCGGCGTCACTTGTGCATGAGCAACGCGAATACCAAGTGACGCGCGAGCGCGTAATACGGTCAGAGCTTACGCACTGCCCGATAGACGATTCTTCTACCATCTGACCAACACGTAGTAACGGTTTTTAGTACGTATAAAGACGTTTTACTAACCGTTTAATGGTCGTTCATTTAACAAACAGTCCGAATGTATGAAAAACATCATCATGAAGACATTTCTATTAGATAGAGGAGGTAATCAGCACGACATCGATGGCGACGCCAGCAACCAAACTGGCGTGTGGAGGTAGACTGACGAGAGTCAGCCCGGCGTAAGCCGCGAATGGGTAACACCCAGGGTGCCTTGCAACAATTCAACATTTCGCCCCCGATGCACAGATGTCTGCTGAGACGCAGGATGCGCAAAATCAAACCGTGTCGTCGGGGATGAAGTACCTATTTTTACTCTCTTTTAGAAGGGAGCCGGTGAGTTATGTATTCCGTTCACACGGGACGGAATACATAACTCACTTCATTAGAACTGGAGGACTATATGGCTAAGTTAAACAAGAATCTCGTGACGTTAGCGCGGGACGGTGGCGGCAGTTTTAAAACACTTAATGACCGTATGAAAATAGCCGATCGTTTTGCGGAAAGGTTAAAGCGTTTGAATGTGCAGATTAGGGATGCAAAGAATATTAAGCCTCGTCATATTGAAATGTATATCAGAAGTCGTCAGGACGAGAAAATTTCAATCAGGACGTTGCAAAATGAAATGTCAGCAATACGATCCATTCTGCGTGCAGCCGGTAAGACCATTATGGCTAATCCAGAAAACGAAAAGCTGAGTAATCAAGCATTGGGTATTTCTGGCGCGAGTCGTGACGGTTCAAAAGTCGCTATTCCAGATAATGTATATCAAGGGATTTTAGAAAAGGTGAGTGCTGCAGATAAAGGTGCAGCAGCTGCAATGGAATTATCCCGCCTTCTTGGTTTACGGACTGAGGAAACTATTCAATCAGTTAAGTCTCTTAAAACATGGCAGAAGGCATTACAAAATGGTAATGAGAAAGTCCGGATTGTTTATGGCACGAAAGGAGGGAGGCCAAGAGATACGACAATTATTGAACGGGACAAGTTAATCAATGCAGTGAATAATGCAATACATATTACGAGCGAAAATAACGGGCGGTTGATTAATCGTCCTGCGTTGCATTTGGCAATTGAACAGTATCGTAATATCGTTAGGGAAGCGGGGCTTGTCGGAAAATATGCACCTCATAGCCTTAGATATGCTTATACCCAAGATGCAACAAAGCTACATCTTAAAAATGGATTTAGTAAAGAGGAGGCTGATGCATTAGTTTCCATGGATTTGGGGCACGGTGATGGCCGAGGTCGTTATGTTGCCCGCGTTTATAATAAAGTTGATCCCTCTCAGTGAGAGAATTTCAAGAAGGATTTTTGGCAGTTTCATTGTAAATCGTCAAGGCTGCCAATCTTCCTTGTTCTGTTAACGCATAGGATAATTTTAATTGTTCGTCTCTATACTGTTCAACAAAACCATTTTTATGTAGAGTATGACAGGACGTTCTTAAATGATTTTGATATAATGTCGCGCTACGGTTTCTACTTATCATAGAGAATAAGGCTGTAGCTGTTACAAAGTGTTGATGGCCTTTTTTCTGCTCAATTGCATACAGCAGAAACAAGACATCACGTTGATTTCTTGAAATACGCACACTACCCCATCTTATTCGTATCAGATACGATTAAATATTCTTTCTGAAAACAGTTCAATGCTTTATTCGTATCTGATACGAATAATTTAATGGTTCAGGAATAGTTGGGAATATATTGAATTTAATTCCATCTTTGAGTATGTTGAACGGGCTAACCTGTCGTCTCTGACGACCACCAATGATCCGGTGACTTGTGAGGATCGCTTTCGGGTAGTCACAAAAGAACACTTCTGTAGCCTGCAAGGAAGAACACGCTCAGTTGCGTGTGGTAAATCTGCCAGCCTTTGGAAGCAGATATCACCAGGTAGTTTAAACGACGTTGCGAGCGTGGTGATGAAGGTCCGATTTTACTAACTATCTCTCAATCCCTACGGGAAGCTACTTCCCGATTGCTGGGGTGTGGTTTTCCAAATATTTTATTTTGGAGCAACCACAATGAACTTGAACTCTTCTACTGCATATCGTGATGGATACTGGGCAGGTCAGTTGTTGCTTTCACTGAAAAAAAAGGTGAAAACGCGGCAGCATGTTTATAAGACCTACAGTTTCCTTCAGCTGTTACTCATCTGGGGAAGTGTTGTCATCGTCTTCTGCTTTTTTTATTTGAGCAGAATCGGCGGTTTTCAGCATAAACCTCAGCAAGATGAACCGATGGATACCGCTGTTGAACCGGTTACGGTTTCGACAGAACAGGCATATCCGGAAGACTCTTTCTAACACCGACTTTAAGCCAGCAACCTAACGGGAAAAATATCTTCCCGTCAGGGTAGATGTTCTCCCGTTTTATCAGGAGAACATCATGCAAATGGTCTTACGTCGTACGAGTAATTTTACTGAGCGTCTGTCTGCGCTGCTGAAGAAAAACACACAGCGTAACGATGCGTTTATTGGTGAGTGGATACCTAATCGATCTGGACATATGAGATTCCGTGCGCTGGTTTTTCGAAGCGATTCGGAATGGAGCTATCAGATAGAAAGCTGTACTGGATGGTTAGGCTCAAAATCTTACCAGTTCGACTCTCATGCCTGCGCCGATAATACGTTTTCACAGCGTCACGAGGCAATCAAGGCTGCGCAATTGCTGGCAAAACAGTTAGCAACGCTGCGTTATCGCTTCCAGTGACTTAAAACATACCCACATGGGGATTTATCCCCAGTGGAGATAAATCCCTTTTCGTTTTGAACCGAAAAAAGGATTTATCGATGCACGATTTCAACACGAAACCTTTCGTCTCGCGCCTGGCGATCCTGCGACGTGATGATGAATTTTTACAACGTTCCACAACAGACCTCATCAGGATTGTCTCTGATATTGAGTCTGTATTGATGGAAGCGACTGCGCTGATACGTCTTGAGTCCGAACTGATGACAGCTGCTTCGTTCATGCGTATCAGAATTGATGACATGATTGAGTGGGACGATTTAGCGTGTATGACTCCTGACGAAAAAAGTATCGCGTGGGTTGCACGGCAGGCCGGTGAAATTATCAGCCTGGAACTGCTACCGCGCACTTTTTTTGACAAATACTTCGCAGATATTCTTGAGCTCGGCATTTCTATTAATGCTGCCCTGTGGCAGCACTATTTTAATAAAGGCCTGAAGGATGCTGCCCGTGTTCATGAGAGCCCTAATGCGAGCATTTGGCTCATTGACTACTACCTTTACGCGCTCAGTGTAGATGTCGAACGCAACTGGTATGAAGGCCGGACGTTCTACTGACCGACAGACATATCGTTACTTAACCCATGCGGGATTTATCCCGCTGGGGATAGATCCCTTTCACATTGAATTTAGAAAGGATTTATCCATGACTCAGATTAACAAAGCGTCAGCCTTTGAAACTTTCTACTCTTTCATGTCGAAAGAGACTTACGACGTATTCGTTCAGTACATTATTGAGGTCTGGCAGTCTAAGCTCCATGTTAGCAGTGGTAGCTGGAATGACTGGCACCCTCAGGTGACCGACGATCTGGAAACCCCGGTATATGCCGTTCCTGACGGTGATAAACTTTATAATGTTTACGCATCTCGGTTCCGAGTCCAAGTAACAACGGATGCATTCGGGTTAATGGTGACGTTATGCGCCCTTCATGGGGTGCTACTCGATTTCAAAGATAACTGATTGCCAATGATATCGGACACAGAAGGCAAGCAAATCCAGGACGCATTCGACGATTTGCTGCGTTACGCTCGCACTCATGCGGAAGCGAATGCAATAACGCCGGAGTTCGGTTCAGACAACAGCAGTTATCGTGATTTGGCTACCGAATCTGTTGATGATCTTCTTCATCAGCGTGCTCTTTTCGCCAATGCAATTGGCGAAGGCGCAGTGAAGCTCGGGATTATCGCGGAAGGTACACCTTTGACCATGCCGCAATTGCTAATGGTATTGGGTGACATCATCGAATGTGCATCTCGTGTTTTGAACAGGGATAGCCACAATGGCTAATGGCATTGTTTTTGTTTACCCAGATAGCAGTTGGTTTTTTTCTGATGAAGTTCCGTCATGGTTGGGAGATGATCGTATCACCTTGTATCCGGACGGCATCAAATATGCAGAAGAATACTTGCTCGTCATTAGCGATAGCCTAACGTATGACCAGCTAGCAGCACGGCTGGTTCAAAAAGGTTGTTAGCGCTATTCAACTTAACCCATATGGGGATTTTTCCCCTATGGGGGATAAATCCCTTTTCAAATAGAAGAGAGGATTTATCCATTATGAATACTTTACTTAATCGTCTTGCTCGTAATCGTCATTCTGCCGTTGACCTGCTGTGTGTGATTTCTGACATAGAGGGAAAATTGATGGAGATTGATGCATTCGACGCACTTCGAATCAACTGTTCTCCTGATGAGGATGGTTTTACAGACAATGACTATCAGATTTTCGAAATCGCACACTGTCTTGGCGAAACCGTTGGGCTGAATTTTATCCCTGAGAATTACAGTCATTATTTTAATGATGTGATTTCACTGGGCAACAAAGTTGCTCAAGGGTTTTGGGACAAAGCCTTTCAGAATGGCGTCCAGGAGGGTAAGCATACTTGCTGGGAATTCTCTTCTTGCTTGGATGGCGACGGTGATTTCGATGGCTACATTAAGTGGCTCGGTCGGGTCAATTGAATACAGATTTACCTTTCCCCCAGTGGCAATGCTTTCCGCCACCAGGGGGAAAGCATTCGCCCGTAAAAGGTCTTTTATGCGCGAATTAACACCCCACAGTACTACTGCTTATACCGAGCGTGAGGCACGTGTCATCAAAATGGTGTCGTTTGCTGAACGCGGCTGGTTATAACCACATAAATTAAATACTTTCGTCTAATCAGACGTTACCCCACGGGGAGAGCCTTCTCCCGCTACGGGATGACTCTCCCTTTTTTTGTCACCAAAAAGGAGAGTTCATGTCTCACATTGATATCACTCAAGAAGCTCCCGCTCAGGATGCTTCGTTTACACCAGAGCAGGAAGACGCATTGTGTCAGTTGATTCGCCGGGAATGTTTTCGGCGAGACAGAAATGCACTACTGAAACTGCTCGGTTATCTCACGTTGCTGAAAGTCGCCGGTTCTCTGGTGCTTTTAGCTGTTGTCCTCGCACTTCGCGGATTAACGCATTGAAAGGAGAGGTTATGCCAATGCCTTTACACATACTGATTGTTTTGTCCACGGGGCTATGGTTCGTCGTGCGCTGGATGTGCAAATTGTCCGCTCGCGCACTTGTCTGGCTTTATCAGACATGGCGTCAGCGTTCTGAGCCTATGGAAGCGTCGACTCATCGAATAATTTACACCGGTAAATGGTTGCTCGCCGATGATCATCAATGTAGCGGGCGTGCTGTCGTACTGAAGCACCGCCACAATTATAAACCTGGTGTGGAGTTGCAATATTTCGGTGAAGAGACTCCGCAAGCGTTTTATGGCGAACGTTATATGGATAACGAGGACGAAGCGGTTGATACCGCATTGGCCATGCACCAGAAGTTATTACGTAATGTGCGCCAACGATCTAAACCTGAAAGGATGCCCGCTGTCGTGACGATTTCGTCAGCTGCTCAGAATGATGAAGCAGCATGACTGGGCGGCCGCAATCATCTCCGGCCGTTGCAATTGATGACAGCGCCTGGGAAAGACTCGTCGCGTTTACGCCCGAGCCGGCATGCGAGACTGAACGGCTACATCGTCTGATTCGTCATGCATTAAAAGCACTGGCTGCGAGCACTCGCTCAGAAATAACGACCGGCTATTTTTGTTTAACCGGTGACGGCAATGAATCGACATCGTTGTGGCAGCAGTTTTATCTGCGCTATGAGAATGATGTTATTCATATCAGCCTGACCGGTTAACACAGCATCTTACTAACCCTGACGGGGACACCCGCAGGGGTGGACCCGTCTTTTTTTTCGGAGTCCATACCATGAGTTTACTGACCATTAATGAACACCAAGAATCGGCCCTAGCAACGCAAGGCGCAATGAAGTCGCTAACGCGAGAGTCAGGAGCTATTGAGCGCACGCGCAGTCATTTTTATAGCTGGTTGCAGGCCGAGTTTGACCGTCATTACAAAACGATACGCGATGGTGGTTATCGCCGATTTCTTGAGGATCAGCACCCGACAGAGCTGGAACGTTTTGATGCGGCCTGTGATGCGCTAAGACGTGAGGAGTTTAGCCGTTTCGCGGAACTGCAAACGCTAGGGCTGTTTTTACATACGCAAGTCGCAGAGAAAGAAGCACTGTTTCGCCGCCGGCGTAACCAGTTTCTGATCGCTATGTCGGCGACAGGGATAATTACATCCTCTGTTGTCTGGGCCTATCTGCATCATGAGCAGTTTGTGCAGTTGTACCAGCAAGCCGTTATTGCGGGGCACGCAATTCTGCAACTATTCACCACTGTACTCTGATTTTTGATTTTTCCTGAGGGAGCCATCCCTCAGGGGATGGTCCCGATTTTTGATGGAGACCATGATGAAAACTTTCACATTGAGGGATGCCGGTGATATTTGCCGGCTGTTAACAGAACGTCTGATGCAGAGTGTCAACGCGGGTAAAACGCCGTGGAGACAGAGTGTTATTCGCCAGGGGATACCGGAACACGCATTAAGCGGACAACGCTTCACCGGCATTAACGCTTTATTGCTCTGGCAATCGGCGTTGCAAAACGGCCTGGTATCAAATCGTTGGCTGACGGGTGATGATTTACGCTCTCTGGGCGGAAGAATCACTCCGGGGCAGCGACCGACCACCGTCGTCCGCTACAAACCGTCACTTTCACTGTTTCGGGTTATCAACGTTGAACAGTGCGAGGGATTATCCGACATGTTGCAACCCGGCTGGCCGTGGCCACCGTCTCCCGTACCTGGAATGGAGCGGGTAGGGCAGTGGCAGTTTGCATCCGGGGTTCCTGTTCTGTTCAATGCACAACGTCCGGCGGTTTACCTGCCCGAAAGCGATCGCATTGAATTACCTGATAGTGAGCAGGGTAATCTAGATAGTCTTATAGCGTTGCTCGTCAGTGCTACTGGACATCCCACTCGACTGGGGCGCCGTTGTTTCACGGGGAATGATGTTCCGGAACTGGATGAATACCTGCAAGAGAGTCTTGTTGCTGATGTGGGACGTGCATTTCTTGCCGCACTGGCAGGGATACATCTTGCTGGTCCGTCGATGTGGAATGGTGAGTTGGGTTCAGACCCGTGGATACTGTTTAAATCTGCTTCTGAAGCAGGCAAGGCGGTTGATTGGCTGGAAAAACAGCGGTTGGCCACATTGCCGTTTGATGATGTTCAGCATTGGCAGAGACAGGCAGAACATCTGTTAACTACTCACTATGGCCAGCAGTTGGATGATACGACGTTAGTGTGTGACAGCGTAGTGCATCAGCACTTGCGTTACAACATTTCACCGGGTAATGCGGTAAATGCGCTGGCCCGTATCTACGAATGGCCTCGGTGTGATATGCCGACGGCATTGTTCACACTAGAGTTGAATAGCGTTGCTGATGCATTGGCGCGTTTCTCACTGAATCCCGGAAGCCTGGCTGTTCATCGTGTCGCCAGCGACATCGATGATAGCGACGTTGTTCTGGAGGCTCCGGAGCTTGGCACGTTGTTGCTACCGCCACCGTCTGCCGAATCAATCGATGAGGTTGCAGCTAACGATGAGGAAGAAGGAGGTGACCCGGATGATCCGGGAAATCTCGCCGCGCTCCCCTGGGTCAGAAACCAGGGACGTCCCAATCCGCATCGGGCAACGTTTATCCGCCAGTTTCACGAAATTGCACCGTATGAGAACCGTTGGACGGTCTTCAGCGATTTTATTCACATGTCGGCAGCGGCGTTACATAACAGGTGCCATTTTGTGCAGGAAATCGAAGATGACTACATGCGGCGAATAAAACGTTACAAGGCAGTTGATCAGCGTCGTTTCCCTGCACTTTTCAACACGCTGGTCGAAGGCATGGAATTCAGTCCTTCGGATTTTCTTGGATCTGTATTCATGGAGCTCGAGCTTGGCGATCGACGCCGGGGGCAGTATTTCACCCCTTACTCTATTGGTTACATGATGGCGAAAATGCAACTGGCTGATGGTTTGCCTGCACTTACCAGCGGGGAACGGGATTTCATTACTGTCTCAGACCCTGCATGCGGAGCCGGTGGGCTGATTGTCGCGATGGCGCAAGCCATGCTTGAAGCGGGCTTCAATCCACAGAAACAGATGGCTGCTGTCTGCGTCGATATCGATCCTGTCGCGGCGATGATGGCGTATGTACAACTGGCTTTATGTGGCATACCTGCGATTGTGATTGTCGGGAACAGCCTGAGTATGGAGCTCCGTCAGACCTGGCGTACGCCTTTCTGGATGATGTTTGGCTGGGAACGTAAGTGGGCTCATGAGCAGGAGCGGCAAACGCAACAGAACGTCGCTTGATATAACAATTTAACCCCAACCGGGCGTTTCCCCTGGAAGGGGAAGCGCCCTTACTTTATTTGTAAGGAGCATCATGCTGACAGAGCAGTTTATTCAACAGACATACCTGAAACACATGAACCTCTTCCTGCATCAGGATGAGTGGCAGGCGGATATCAGTAACGATCTGCAGGACTACATGAATACGGATATCGTGTTTCATAGCCAGCGATTGTTACCTGTTATGCAGTTTATGCTCGATAACATTCCAGGCAATCGTCAGTTACGTGCGCGTTGCCAACTGAGTGAGCGCATTCTGACCCTGTGGATTTTGGGGCTGGATGCGCTGGCCACAGCCAGTGGTAATACACGGCTATTACCGAGGACGTCTCCGGAGAGCAGTGGTCGGGTTGATTGTCTGTTACCTGGTGAGCCGTCTGCCTTGCTGGATTTGTCTGACGACGATTTTATCCGACTGACGGCTCAAGGCGATCGACATACTGATGATGTCATCCTCCGTTCGCAGCTGGCGCAAACGATGCAGCACTGGTCACGATTTGAATCCTGGCTGAGTCGCACGTTGGCGCAGACGGGAGAGCATTGCGTGGCGCAGTTGGCTGCATTGCAACGGCGTTGTGATATTGATGAACGGGTTGTCCGACGTTTTGATACGGACTTTGGGTTTATCACGGTGAATCTGGGAACGGTTAATCCAGAGAGCATGAGTACGGCAGATCCTGTTGAGTTCGTCAAACGGGTTTGCCGCCGCGAGATACACCTCGTTGCGTTGGAGAGCCGGATTCACTATCACAATGGTGCCATCATTGGTTGTTTTTCCGTTCAGAAAGAAGTTGTGAATGTGGACCGGCTGACAGTAGCAGACTACGGTGATGTTGTGCAGCAGGCGATAGCCTGGTTGCGTGACGAACGTCGACGTCTGCAACGTGATGACTACTCACCGGCGCCAGCGTTACGTCTGGTTGCTTGACTGATTACTTAACTTTACCCGGCAGGGGGAACGCCCTGCCGGGCCTCCTGCCATCACTATTTTGACAGGAGTACACGATGTGCATTATTCATGAATATATTCAGCAGGCGTATCAGCGGACATTAGGCTATGCGCCGGATTATGACGACATATGCTGGCAGTTGGATGAGAACGCTGGCCATACTTACGTTAATACGCAAACGTTGTTTGAAAACGAGCAACTGACGGCCGTGATGGAAACCATGCTGGAACGCCTTGATACAGACGATGCTAAGCGTGAGCGCAGCAGGAAAGTTCTGACGTTGTGGATAAACGCTACGAACTGGCAGGCTAATGGTAACGGGGTAGATCATGGATATTTGTATCTTCCCCGGGTTCACCCGCAAATCAGTGGTCGAACCGACCAGTTGCTGCGCGCTGACATCATGCCTCTCTACGAACTGGATGAAGCGACGTTTCGTGAAGCCTCTGGACAAAGCGACAGTTTGCCGGATGAGTACGTGACTCTGGCGCAATTTCGGCAGAGTGAACGCTATTGGTTCCGCTTCATGGATCACCTGGAGCGATCGTTGCGTGATGTTTCTCATCAGTGTGCAGAAACGCTGACGCAGTTTGTCAGCAACTGTAATTTCGAGGAAAAACAGATACGGCGTTGGCGTGGCAGCGCTGGTGAAATACGTTTGTACATGTCTCAGCAGTCTATTGATGACATCGATATCATGGAGTTTGAGGATGATTTTCTGACCCAGCATGTCGATGCTATAGCCGCGGGAATTTATGTACCAGTGACTTTCCGCGCAGATGTTCATTATCGCAATGGTGCTGTAATGAAGAGTTTTACGGGGGATACGGAGGTCAATGATCCTACACGCCCGAATGCATCGGATTATTATGATGTTATGGTCGATGCAATTGAGTGGATTAGGGAAGAGTCAGAACATGTGGTATCGCGGTTAAATACCTCCAGTCAACCAGTGGCTGTGGTTCACCAGTTGGCGGCTTAAAAAATAGAAAGCCCTACAGGAATAATGCCAGTCAGTTAAGCTACTGACTGGCTATTTTTCTGGGTATATGTAGGGATAACAATCTGGAAACGAAGAACATTCACGGATTATTACACAGTTACTGGAGCGTGCAACTGAGCAGCTCCGTCCCCAAATGAGCGGTTATATCTGTTTTTCTATCCTTACGGCAATTTTCGGCCTCGATGCAGATGGACAGTCGATATAAATTCTAACCAGAAAGCTGCCGCCCTATTGCGAATCGCTGGTACTCAGCGTGAGCTCAATCGTCGCGGGGCTGCCTATGTTCGGGTGTATGTACCCAGCGAGAGCCTCTGATCAAGTCTGCGAAGGAAGAGCCTAGCAGTCACAAGATTTATTTGCATACGGAAAGTTGCATCCTCCTCCTCCGATAGACCTGGATGGCCGCCATGCGGATGCATCCTATTCATCAGGCCTTGTACATATTGCTGCTTCTGATTGTTAGGGTTCCACTCGTTGTAATCGGTGAAAAAGAAGGGCGGTTGTACACCAGAACCGAGAAAATCTCTCTTGTCCTTACTTCCGAGCTTTAGGTCACAACCGAGCAGGTCAGCGATTTCGTTGAGGTAGTTTTCAAAGAAATTTCTAAGTGCTCCATTTGCCGCGGACCATTCACCTCGCTGAAAGGTCGACATCGCCTGCGAAAGATGACCTTTGGCAACCTGAAATCCGTGCTTGTCTAATAACATAACAACTTCACTTTCAGCCTCCCTAATATTTAACTCAGGAATATCAGCCGGTAGCATTCGGATGAGTTGAGCAGATATACCAGCATTCTGGTTGTTCCAGGAAAAACCCAGCTTGGCTTCACCTGGCTCGACTACATCAAAACCGTCTAGTCGAAGTCCCGCTTTAAGTTTTGCCCAAGATGCGAAGTCCTTTGCACGGGATGAAAACTTTAACGCAGTTTCTACGAGTGCTCGACGCAGGGTGACGACACCGTTCTCGGTATAGACCTCAATTTCGTCGTTGATAGCGGCTTTTGATAAATTCACTACTCTAGCTGATTTGCTCGCCCCACCTCCACGGTCCGATATCCCCCACTGCATTTCAAGAACGTCGATGTCACTATGCGAGTTGGTGTCGGAGATTACCTCCGCGGCAGCAACGATTGTCATCCGGTTGAATTCGCTCATAGCTCCTCACGCTCAGCTTTATACTGCCACCTAATCTTGGGTACCCTAGAATTTCGGGAACCTACCTCATAACAGCCTTCACATCACCAATATCAATCATCGAAAGCTGCCGATGAACCGAAAATTAGTCACAGCGCGACTGCTTTGTCCCACGCTCGTAACATTACCTCTGCGAAGTTGTTGTCTCGCACAGCTCTTCGCAAGTCATCGCCCGCGAGCGGTACGATCAACAGTTCTTCGCGGCTCCCTCGAAGCATTTCCTTCGTCACCGTTTCTGTGAAGCCATTCCATGAAATTAGAAAACCAAGAGTTGTTCTTTGACTACGGTTTTCCAATTTGGCGCGGAATACGACGAACTCGTTTTTGCCACACTTTCCTGACCAATTTTTACATTCGGCTAGAATAATAGCGCCTTCACGCCTAAGTCGTGGCTCGTCACTGCCATTCACGATCGAGATGTCGATCTCTTCTGTCTCTGTCAAAATTCGCTGGGTAACTGTCATACCAGGCACTGTCTCGAACAACTGGCTGCATAACTCCTCAAGTGATCGACCTTTATCTTGAGCGGTCGAAGCATTTTCGACAGCCTTTACAAGGGCGTCCAAACTATCACTCCCCCATCCTGAGAGACGTGCTGCGATTTCAGCGATGCGCTTACCTACCTCATCAGCGGCACCTTCTGCGGCCTCTTCTATTTGATCCGCAATTGTGCGCACGGCGGTATAAGCTGCTCCGAGGTTGGTGTCCAATATCGATACTTCAAAACGTAAAGCGACATAAGCGCCATCATCATCTTGGTAAGTGACTTCGACATCACCACTCGATTTTTGGCGAGCCTCAACAGCCCTGCGAACAAGATCTAGATATTGCTCAAGTCCAAGAGGAGAATACCAATATTTCCGCGACCAAGTATGATCGACTTCTCCGACCAGCTTTCCTGCTCGCCGATAGATAGTTCCGTTCCAGGCGAGCTTATGCATATTTCCCTCAACAGTCCCGACTTGGAAACCACAACCATCGGGAATATCGGTTAAATCGAGTTTTGAAAGCACCGAGGCAGGCAACATAACCGGCTCTTCTTCGTCTGTAAAACGCAGTATGTTTTGTGCTTCTAATACATTCATTGTTCGCAGTTCTCTGGATTTTCGGTAATGTATCTCCTTATTGTCACACTCCAAATTACCATCGGCAAACAGTAAATCTACAAGTAGTTATGATTGGCATCGGGGGTTTCGGCTGAAAGATAAAGAGGGAGTTAGCATCACTGAGTTCAACGAAGCTAAATGTTCGGCTCGTGCTTTATTCCATCATGCCAGCGTTCCACTATGGAGTCTGGAAAGAATCATTTTCAAAAGTATCCCGAGTAAGAATTAACATAAATTCTTTGTATTGTTCGTTACAAGTTTGTGGTAACTACATCAATTAGAGCTTACTCAGAGGTTGTCGAAGGCGATTTCATTTAAAATGAATGTTGGCAGCACAGGATGGGTCTGGTAAAGGGATACTAAATATGAGCGTGAAATTTAACTTTAATCAATTGCATGCGATCTATTCATCGGCATGGGTAAGGCATGAACCTACAATCGCTTTTGAGCTTGCGATTGGTCGTGGACATTTTGTTTTTATGGTGTTCTTCTCTCAGGAAGATAAAAAATCATCTGGAGAGCATCTTTTCGTCTTTTTGAGAAACATGAATACGTTGTTAACGCTAAAACTCTACGGTAGTCGGCGACAGGGTGACTTCACCGTGTATTTTAATGCTGAACAAGAGCGAGTTATGACGGATGAGCTTCAATTAACTCCCGGAAAGGGAGATTTCAGTTTTTCGCATCTTTTAGATGAATTAAATAAAAGTATTCCGCAGCAATTGGCTGAGCAAAAGAAAATTGAAACACTAAGGACTGTTTGGCCACAAGTACATAACAAGATCAGTGATATTGTTGATGATGCTAAAAAAACGATTTTGGTAGGTGTGAAAAAACTGCCAGAGGATCAACGTCCGCGGGAAAAAACTTTGCGAAAGCTATATTTACATACAAATGGGAGTGCTAAGGATATACAGACGTTTATTAATCAACTTAAAGAAAATAACTATACGCTGATGTGGACGGATGACCCGAGAAAAGTCTCAAAATCGTTTATTGACTTGATGCTGAAGATTAAGTGAATTTTATGAATGGCCGTGATTTCACGGCTTTTTTTTACTTTAAGAGGATAAATGCAGTGATGTGGTCAGCCTGATTCTTTACCGCGTTTTCTATTGTTTTTTTCAAAATGCTAATTTCTTTCCGGGTTAAGTCGTTATCTTTTGTTGATGTGAGTTCGATTATTTTGGATGATTCGTTCATGCTAATGCTAAGTAATGCCGTTCCATTCAACGTTGCATCGTTACTATAACCATCAAGGTGTAGTGCATTAGGAATAGTACTTATTAACTGAAAGAGTTTTATCGCCTGTGTAGATATAATAGTGGTTTTTTCCGCATCAGTGATGATATCTAACGTCGTTTTATCATCATCACTATAGCGATATGGAATGAATGTGGTTGATGAAGGGATTTTTGCATTAGCCAATATGTTGGCTATTTCTTCTGTCATCTTTTTTTACCTTATTTTTTATAAATAGAGTAATTTTTATATCGCGCATGGTGATAAAAAACATGCGAAAACCCTTTTCCCGAATCTAAAAATTTCCAACGTGAAGAATTGGTTTTTAATGGCGGGACTATATACTTTCACGCACTGTACCAGCATGATTTTTCACCATAGGGTACAGGCATGGCTTACTCGGATACGCCAGAGCAATTCGCTGTTATCAACTGGAAAGGGCGACATCTGGTCGTTAACGCGTTTGCTGGAACGGGTAAAACGACAACGCTGGTTCGCTACGCTCAAGCCAATCCTGACCGTAGAATGCTTTATCTCGCCTATAACAGAGCCGTCCGTGATGAAGCTGAACGTAAATTTCCCTTCAACGTCGAATGTAAGACCTCTCATCAACTGGCCTGGATGAAATTTGGTAAGCATCTAAAGCCGAGATTAACACCCAATTTGCGCATTACCGACATTGGCCGGAAGCTAAATACCCGCCACTGGCCGCTGGTCAGAATGGCGTTGACTGCGCTGAACCATTTCCTGTGTAGCGCTTCCCCAGTACTCAGTTATGAGCATCTTCCGGATGAGAACGATCGCGAAGGATTGGATGCTAGCAAGATATTGGGGGCGGCTCAGTTTCTGTGGAATGAGATGAGTCGCATCGATTCGACGTTTCCTGTCACGCATGATACCTATCTGAAATTGTTCCAGTTGTCAGCGCCCGATTTGTCAAAACGTTGGGACACGATCCTGTTTGATGAAGCTCAGGATGCCAATCCTGTCATCAGTTCGCTGGTACTCACTCAGAGCTGTAATGTCGTCCTGGTTGGCGATCGCCATCAGCAAATTTACCGTTTCCGTGGAGCCGATAACGCGCTGAATGCGCCAGCACTTGAAGGTGCCGACCGTTTGTGGCTGACGCAGAGTTTTCGATTTGGCCCGGCGGTTGCCGAAATGGCGAATGTATTGCTGGCGCGTCAGGAGGAAACACACCCAGTGATTGGTAATGGCGGTAATGACGATGTGGTTGATCGGCTGCCTGCGGACGTTTCGCGTTATACGGTGCTCAGCCGTACGGTTGCCGGTGTTATCGGTGCGGCGCTTTACGAGAGCATGAAAGAGAAGCTCGTGTATTGGGTAGGGGGTATTGAAGGCTATAAAACGGAAGAACTGGAAGATTTGTACTGGTTTTCAGTCGATATGCCAGAACGGATGCGTACACCACGTCTTAGCCGTGAATACCGGGATTTTGAAGAGTATAAATCGATCGCCAAGGCAACCAGCGACGTCGAAATGAATCAGGCGATCGGTTTACTTGATAAATATTTCCCGCTCCCGCAAAAATTACAGGTCTTACGCCGTCAGGCGACGACGAATGAAAAAGATGCTGATGTTGTGGTATCGACTGCGCACCGTAGTAAAGGGCTCGAATGGGATACGGTGATTCTAAACGACGACTTCTCAGATATTACCGACCCGTTGTTATCTGAAGCCGCCAGGACGGATGAAACTAATTTGCTGTATGTGGCGACAACCCGGGCCCGGAAACTTTTGGTGCGAAATGAACTGCTGAAGCTGCTCTGTGAGAAGGAAGAGCCTGACAATATGCCATTTATCGACAACACTTTTTTTCCTAAAGAACAATGAAATGCTGAATAATTTTTACTGACTCGAACTTAATTTGGCACGCATGTTACTTGTGGGTCAACTAGGTCTGGCAGTCAGCTCAGTGCCAAAAGCGGAAGTTGCCAACATTGTGCTCTGTGTCAATCGAAGTTGAACTAGTTAGAACGTTTCGGTATTTCCGACATGCAGTGTCGCCGCGCTGATCTAGCACTACCGCTACCGCACAGACTGTCCGCTTGGCATGGCTGATTGGTGGCGCGGCAAGTTCAATAACTATCATCTGCCCGAAGTGCCTTACCGCACACTCCATTCATATTATCCGTGGCGATTCACATCCAGCGAGAGGGTGTTCCTCTTTACCGAACCCAGCAGCCTTTTATTTAGTGAGTAAAGTGACTGGGTTCGGTGAGGGGGTTATTTATTCGAGGTGCGTCTTGTTTTAAGCTTTTCACGCCAGTCTTTCAACTTGCTTATATCGTCCTTAAGTTCATTATACTCCGGTATAAAAGCAGGCATCTCTGTCGACTGGCTGTGCTCATAACAACTGTATTTAGTCATGAGGCCCTCAATCAATTTACAGTCTTCTGTCGATATATCCTGAACAAATGGAAGCCTTCCTTCAGTCTGAATTCCTCTTCGATGACGTATAACGACCCCGTTAAACAAGTCCTCTTCGACAGAACGTTCAATGAGTTTACGAAAATCACTGCAAACACCCTGAGACAACCCGCGGTACGCCATAGCGCCATGCTCTTTTCCAGCCTCGTAGGCTGTGTCCAGCCTGGTCAGCAGTATGTTATTAGCTGTTTTAGTGTTTGCATTCCAGACTTCCTGATCGGCAGGATGGCCAGCAGCACCATCAAATGATTCAATGCATATCGATTTATGGTGCAGTTTTTTCCACGGTTCCCCCTCCTTTTTTGCCAAATCTTCAATTACGCCGTACAGGGAAAGCCTGTGAGTTAATATAATCACCTGACGCGATTTAGCGAGTTCAACGAGGCGTTTAGCAACGTGCCACTCAAATTCGTGATCCAGCGATGAAATAGGGTCATCAAAAATGAATGGGGCAGAGCCAGGCCTGTCGCTGACATCTGCTAAAAATGCGGCTAGTGAGATCACCCGGCGTTCTCCCTCACTCAGGACATTGTGCAGTTTATCCCGTTGCGCCCCTTTTAGCTGGAGCTGATGCAGAACCTTCGCATTTTCCGTTCTTATTTTCACAAGCTCGACCTGCAAGCTAGGGGCACCAAGAACATTCAGCTCGCTGTTGAATCTAGCGGCATAGGCCTCGGTGACGACTTTCTGGGTAATTTCAGCAGATTTAGTCGACAAGGCTCGGGAACCGGCAAGTGATATCCATGCATCAAATTCACTAATTTTTCTTAACCGCTCAATTTCAGCCTTGATAGCCGCGGCCTGACTGGATAACCACCTGCGAGCTTCAGCTTCGTTTTTATCCTGCAAAGCTTTGGCACGATCAAATCCTGCCGCGTCTTTCTGAAACTGCTCTGCTTCTCCCTGAAGCCTGTCGCGGTACACACATAATTTCGTGATAGCATCGGTCAAATCAGCCAAGGGAACTGCATTCTGAGAGGCTTCATGCTCAGTGAGTGCCCGGTAGCTGATGGAGGCGGCATTCCAGATTCCGGTGAGGTATTGATTCCATTCTTCCTGAATTGCAGCTCCGGCACAGAGAGTTGCAATTTCAACTGCAGTGGGGGGAATGTTGAGCCCGCTGAGAGCCTGAGCATAAAGACGCTCAGCTGAGGCTGCATCGACCTCAAGACGGGATTGCACGAAAGCTTCGAGTTCGTTCAGACGCTGCCGAGCTTCTGCTGACAATTCTTGATGGCATAAGATACAGCGTGCTTCGTCTGTTACCGGAAATGCCTTATCCGGATATGGTTGCTGGGAGTACTCGCGTGCGGCTTCCCACATAGCTCGCCATACAGGCGAGCCTATGCCCTCCAATAAGCCATTTTTAACCCGTTCGCTGTCAAGCGCAACAGCGCGCTTGCTGATGGCATCAACGCGTAATGCCCGGATTCCGTCAATAGCTGCTTGGCTGAATGCCTGTGCAGTCTGCTCAAGTTTAGAGATGATCTGAATTACGGATGTTTTAACTGCAAGCTTGTTTCGCGCACTCTCGGCAGGATCCTGAACGCTCAGACGCTCATTCAAGGCACTTAGTACCTGTTCATCCGCCTCAGACCAGCTCGTCATCGCCGCGATATTTTCCACAGTTGCTGTACTCAGTGCACGATAAATGGCGGCACTACGACAATGCTGATAAACAGCGGGCAGTCCGGGAAGTTTGCTGACAAGCTGGGACTGCTCACTACTGAGTTTATCGCGCACCTGCTTCAGGTACTGAGCAAGCTGTTCAAAAAGCCCCACCACTCCGGGTATATACGTTGCGGCGCTCTCCTGGGTGAGGTAGTGCTGAGCTTCATCCGTATCAAAGATGTCGATTCCCTTGAGGACATCGATTGCAGCGCTGTCAGGTGACCAGTCCGCTTCATCGGCAATTCCATTTGCCACCCATTTAATGTGGCAGCTTCGCTCGGGTGGTAATGGATGAAAGACATTAGACTTAAGCTGAGCAGCTCTGGGCTTCCCAGATATGCGTTTGAGTACGCGAGTGTAGCTGGATTTACCGGAGCCGTTATGGCCGTATATGACTGTCAGGTTCCCTGTACCGAAGTCGAGCGGTAAACGGGGAGCGAGGTTCTCAATCCCCTTTACTGCTTCGATCCGGCTTATCCTGAGTGTTCCAGCCCCCTGATCTGCAGACGCCAGACCTGGGAATGTCCGGTGTACCGTTTTTTTCTGTCCCTGGGGCGTTTTGAGTAAGGCGACAACCTGCTGAAGATCATCGGCTGTCAGGCCGCCCTGCTGAATGAGTCGTTCCGCGAGCTCCTGAAACCAGTCCTGTTGCTTTAACAGCCACGCTATGATATCTGGCTTAACGTCCATTGCTACTACCCTCCTCCATTCCGGATAATCAGGGAAGCGTAACGGCATGCGTCTCCCTGCACATTGACGCTGCGTTAAGCAGCGTTAAGATTAATCTGATAGTGCATCAACCTCTTAAAATGAGCAATGTTTACTCAACTCAAAAAATTGTCAGTATCGGAACCGTCGTCCCAGCAAAGCGTTCAGGCTTCAATAGATCATAAAAATGAGTCTTGATGGATCTCTGAGAATAAACACGGGAGAGCGTGCGTGTAGAGTATTTTAAAACATGTATCACAACACGCGGACAGGATAAAAGGTGCTGAAAGGTGTAAATCATTTCCCTTCAGTGGAAGCCTAGGAACGATTATGGCCCTGGTCGAGGAATACATTAAAGCCCGATTTAATCGATAAGATTCTTTCGTCATAGGTAATTAACTTGCCCTCACTTTTTACCTCAGTTACGAGTGGGCTTATGAAGATGGGTTCTAAAATTTTTTAAGGCATTAAATATTCGAAAGATACTCCCAGGGTTTTTATATTTTGCTCCTGTTGGTTCATGCCCGTTTTTCGCTGACTATCTTGCAACAAGACACTGTTATATCGATCAACGATTAATCCAAATAATTTTTAAAATGCAAAAAGAGTTTTTTCTTGCCTCTGGTCTGTGAGCCGCTCAAGACTGTGGCGCTTACTGGCAGGAGGCAATCATGTTCAACCGAATAAAAAATTTTATTGTTGGAACGGATAATGTTCCCCGAAGTGAAGCTATTTCGCCTGAATCTGCTTGCCCGCCCGGATATCATCTCCCTCTTCCCGCTGATGCGTTGATTACGTCTCCAAAGCGGCAAAATTTTCTCCAGCAGCTCAACGATAACCATGCATTGCCGACGGCATTCTATCGACAGTGCTATCTGGCCCCTCTGTTTTCATTACTCAGTCGAGTTCAGAACCTGCCGGCGTCGAAAGAGGGGATCTGGGCGTATGCCGGCGCGTTTGGTGATTTGACCGTGCAGTTCGCTACGTACGCCGTCAGGTTGGCCAAGGGGAGAACCTTGCCACCGGGTATCCCGCCGGAGGAACAAGCCGCGCAGGGGTTACTTTGGAATGCGGTGGTCTTCTGGTCGGCTTTATTTTATCACTTGCCCTTGCTTTGTGAGTGGGAAGGGGAGCTGGATGGTGGGGAATGCTGGATGCCGGGATTTACTATTCCGGGGAGGCCATTTCGCTTTCGACATTGTATCGATAAATTGCCTCCATCCTATGCGCAGGGGAGAGTATCGCTGCTGGCCGGTCAGTTACTGCCATTATCTGCACTTCCCTGGTTATCGGGCATTCCTGATGCGTTCGATTGCCTGGCTCAGCGTATGCAGGGGAGGCCCGCAACGATCACACTGATTGATGAACTGTTACAGTCGGCCGCAGAAAAATGTGGTGCGCCGCCGCTAACCGGTATGCTGCCACCGGCACCGCTGGCGAGCGCTGAGACAGCGATTTTGCCACCGGAGCCTTTAGTCGCTTCAGCTCTGACATCAGCGCTGCCTGATAGTAGTTCAGCCGTTGCTGTGAACGGTCATGTGTCACCTTCGCTTCCCGCCTCTGAAGCCACACTGCAAAAAGATGAGCCATTACTTCAGCCTGAGCTGGTTTCGGTGCTGGATTCAGCGGTACCAGAGGGTTCAGCCTCAGTTGCTGAAAAACAACCAGTGACAGATCAGGCTCCGGAGCCGACTCAGAATGATACTCAGGCGCTTCTGAGTCTTTTTTCCGGCATAGGGGAGTCACCAGAGCCGGGCGTTGAAGAGGCTCCCGCTATAGATATCCCTGTCACGGGTGAAATAAACAGCCAAAAGGAGAATGAAATTGCTCCGCTGACTGGGACTGAAACATCCGCTATTTCTCCGTCAGAAAATAACGAAAAAACTCGAGAAGATAATAATAAAGGCGCGATATTCCTGGAGTGGTTATCAGCAGGTCTAATTGACGGGAAAATAAGAATAAATGAAGAAGGCGCACGTGCTCACATTGTTGCCGGGTTCGTCTTCTTGTGTGTGCCTGAGATATTTTATCAGTTTCAGAAGGAGTGCGGAAATAAGGGGAAGCGTAATGCATTACAGTCATCGTTTGAGCGCCTGGGTGTCCACCGTGTTGCTGATGGCAAGCGCTTCCTGCAGGCAAGAATATACAGTACCCCGTCCGGGACCGGGTCGTATCAAAACATTAACGGTTATCTGGTTAAAGCGTCATCACTTTACCGGGGGAATCGTATTCCTGACGAGAGCACATTATTGATTCTGCCGTGACGTATGGGCAATCTCATTAGCGGGCTAATGTTTAGTCTGCACACAGCAAAGGTGCATTTTGTGCTCTTTATTAGAAAGGAATGTATATGTCAGATAAGTCAATGACCTGGGACGAAATCGTTGATGAATATTTTTTCTCACATAATTTACGTGAGGCAACAGAGATTAGTTATCGGAAGGTAGTGAATGCTTTTAGTCGATTTATTGGTGAGTCAGTTTTTCCTACCCAAATAACACACCGGGATGTGTTGAAATGGCGCAGGAATCTATTAAAAGAGCGCAACTTATCGACGCATACATGGAATAACAAAGTGGCACATATGCGGGCAATATTTAATTTTGCGATAGAGCGAAAATTAATAGAGCAGGACAAGAATCCCTTTAACGATACGGTTGTTCAAAAAGAGAAAAAGAAGAAGAAGACGTTAACGCGTGAACAACTCACCGCTATTTATCTACTCATGCAGCGGATAGAAGCGGAAGAGCCTCATGCTACCTGGGGGCAGCGATGCGCACTTTATCCAGCCTGGTACTGGCTCACCGTGCTCGATACGCTCCGCTACACAGGGATGAGGCAGAATCAATTGCTACATATTCGGCTGCAGGATATTAATCTGGATGAGGGATACATTGAGCTGCGTCTGGAGGGGAGCAAAACGCATCGCGAATGGCGTGTTCCTGCCGTTCGTCAACTGCGTGCGAGGCTGGCATCACTACTGGCGCGAGCAAAACTGGCTGGGGCTGAACCCTCCGATATTTTGTTTGATGTCACCCGCTTTATGAAATCTCGCCGGCATAAAGATGAATATCAGTACGATGAAAAGAGAGCACAGCAAACCATCCGATCTTTTTTCAACAGATTATCCCGGGATTGTGGATTTCTGGTGTCAGCACATCGTTTCCGACACACGTTAGCGACGGAGTTGATGAAAGCACCTGAGCGTAATCTGCTGCTGGTCAAGGATCTACTGGGACATCGAAATGTGAGCACAACAATGGAATATGTCGAACTGAACATGGAAATCGTGGGACGGACGCTGGAAAAAGAGCTGGCGTTACATACGGATATTTATGCGCAACCCGTTTTACATGACTTGACAGTAGTGTAATTCGCTGTAACCATACGCTGACGAGAAAAGGGAATCTGCGCTAACAGATTCCCTATCTTGAGGATTTCAGTTCTTATTCACAGTGCAGCCTTTCGATTATCTCTGCACAGGAACGATTTTATGACCGAACCCTGTATTAACCGCCCGTTAAGCTTCTCATTCTTAACCAGCGTGCTTTGATGCAAGTGGTGCCCGGACTCGGAATCGAACCAAGGACACGAGGATTTTCAATCCTCTGCTCTACCGACTGAGCTATCCGGGCAACGGGGCGCATTAAACCGTATTGGCCACGTGGCGTCAATGGGTTTCTGTCACAAAGCGGAGCGCCTGCGCTATTTTCAGGCAATTGTATTATTTGCTAGCCAGTTTCTGGCGATCCTTTCAGCACGCTTATACCCGTCATACTTCAAGTTGCATGTGCGTTGGCTTCGCTCAGTCACCCGAATCACTTACCTGAGTAAGCTCATCGGGACTCCTTCCCTTGCCGCCTGCCTGAAACTCGAATTATTTAGGGTATAGCCTAGTAATGCGTCTTCCCGTATACGCTCGGCATGTTTCGTTGCACTTTTTACCGCGTTGAGTGCGGGCTGGATTGTTGAATTTGATGAAGAATAATGCCACTATTGCGCGGTTTTTTAACGTCTCGTTCACCTGAACGCCCCTTTAAGCGTAGTTAGCGTATAGCTAAAGAGGATCGCCGATATGTCAGATTCATTGCTCATGGTGCAAAACGCTCGCGCCAGCTCGCTGATGACGTCACTGCGCGTTTCTTCTTCCCACCGCTGCGCGGTTTACTTTTCTTCCTGTCGATTATCCTCCTTCACCATGCGGTGAGGCGTTCGTTCGCTCGCTGTTAGGCATGAGTAAAAATAGAGTACGGCTCTGCTTTTACTGATGTCTATCGGATGGTGCTGGCTCCAGTTTTTCCATTCTTAGCCTACAGTTTACCTGTAGGGATCATACGCTTGTCGTTATTGATTGGCATTGTGATTGGTCGGGATTGTTATCCCTGAACGGTGTCTTCCAGGCACGTACACTTACCTTTAACCGTTTGGGTTTGGTTACATGAAACAGTTAAAAATTGCGGCGAATGCAGCGGTTGCCACCCGTTTAATCACAACGCGCGAGATTGTCGCGTTGAGTCAGACTGACTTCACGGATGTGGCGGCGGTCGTGGTTTCTATTGAGGAAGCCCGTAGCGGCATTCTGTCGATATTGCAGCACACCGGTTTTAGCATTCCGGCGTTTGTCGAAGAGCCTGATGAAGATAAAGAGTTAGATGTTCTGCCAGCGGGTAGCGAATGGCTGCTTCTTGATGACGACGGCGAGCACGCCAACGTGCTGGAGCGCGCGGCGAAAGCCTATCAGGATACGCTGTTGCCACCGTTTTTCGATACGCTGACCAAATACGTCAACATGAAAAACACGACGTTTGCCTGTCCGGGGCATCAAGGCGGCCAGTTCTTCCGCAAGCATCCGGCGGGGCGTCAGTTTTTTGAGTTTTACGGTGAGAACGTGTTTCGTTCGGACATCTGTAACGCGGACGTCAAACTGGGCGATTTGCTGATCCACGAAGGGGCGGCGAAGAAGGCTCAGAAGCACGCTGCGCGCGTGTTTAACGCCGATAAAACCTATTTCGTGTTGAACGGTACCTCCTCGGCGAACAAAGTGGTGACGAACGCGCTGCTGGCGCGCGGCGATCTGGTACTGTTTGATCGCAACAACCATAAATCTAACCATCACGGTGCGCTGATTCAGGCGGGCGCGACGCCAGTTTATCTGGAAACCGTGCGCAACCCGTTCGGCTTTATCGGCGGCGTGGATGCGCACTGTTTTGATGAAGCCTATCTGCGCAAGCTGATCGCGGAAGTTGCGCCGGAACGCGCCAACGAGCCGCGCCCGTTCCGTCTGGCTGTGATCCAACTTGGCACCTATGACGGCACGATTTATAACGCGCGTCAGGTGGTCGATAGCATCGGGCACCTGTGCGACTACATTCTGTTTGACTCCGCCTGGGTCGGTTATGAGCAGTTTATCCCGATGATGGAGCAGTGTTCGCCGCTGTTGCTGGATCTGAATGAGAACGATCCGGGGATTTTCGTGACGCAGTCGGTGCATAAGCAGCAGGCTGGCTTCTCCCAGACCTCGCAGATCCACAAGAAAGATACCCACATCAAAGGCCAGCGTCGTTTCTGCAACCATAAACAGCTGAATAACGCTTTTATGCTGCATGCGTCGACCAGTCCGTTTTACCCGCTGTTCGCCGCGCTAGACGTCAATGCCAAAATGCATGAAGGGGCAAGCGGGCGTCGGATGTGGATGGATTGCGTGAAGCTGGGCATTGAGGCGCGTAAGCAGTTGCTGACGCGTTGTTCGCTCATCAAACCGTTCGTGCCTGTGACGGTGGGCGGCGCGCTTTGGCAGGATCACGACACGGAGACCATCGCGCAGGACGTGCGCTTTTTCAACTTTGAGCCGGGCGAGAAATGGCATGCGTTCGAAGGATACGCTGAGGATCAGTATTTTATCGATCCTTGCAAGTTACTGCTGACGACGCCGGGTATTGATGCGATCAGCGGCGATTATACCGAATTTGGTATTCCGGCGACGATTCTGGCCAACTACCTGCGCGAGCACGGCATCATCCCTGAAAAATGCGACATGAACTCGATCCTGTTCCTGCTAACGCCAGCGGAAGACGCTGCAAAAATGCAGGAGCTGGTGAATGCGCTGGTGCATTTCGAAACGCTGATCGCTCGCGATGCACCGCTGAGCGAAGTGCTGCCTAGCCTGTATCAAAAATACAAAGAGCGTTATCGCGGTTACCGGCTGCGTCGGCTGTGTCAGGAAATGCATGATTTTTACGCTCAGCACAACGTGAAAGATCTGCAAAAAGCGATGTTCCGCAAAACCGAGTTTCCGTCCGTGGTGATGTTGCCGCAGGATGCCAACAGGGAATTTGTGCGCGGGAATATCGAGCTGATTCCTATCGACGAAGCAGAAGGACGCATCGCGGCGGAAGGGGCATTGCCGTATCCGCCAGGTGTACTGTGTGTCGTGCCGGGGGAAACCTGGGGCGGGGCGGTACAGCGCTATTTTCTGGCGCTGGAAGCGGGCATTAACCTGCTGCCGGGCTTTTCCCCAGAATTGCAGGGCGTTTACAGCATCGCAGAAGAAGATGGCAGCAAGCGCCTGTACGGTTACGTAGTAGAAGAGTAATTACGGATAGCGGTAAGCTAAGACACTCAGGCTCGGAAACGAGCCTGAGTTTTTTCTGTCTTAACCTTAACGCAGGCTGGATTCCTGCTGGTCGGCGAGCGTCACGGCTTCTCGCTGCTTTTTCAGCCCACGCCAGCCGATAATCAGCATGATCGCCAGTACCGGAATTGTCGCAACCGTCCAGGTGCCGTTCGGGTAATCAAACGCCATCAATCCCAGCACACTCACCAGAAAAGCCAGCGTCAGCCATGATGTCACAGGCGCACCGGGCATTTTGAACGCCACCGGCTTGGCTTTCCCCTGACGAATCGCTTTACGCAACTGCATCTGGCACAGAATGATGAATGCCCAGGAACAGATAATGCCGAGCGAGGCGATATTCAGTACGATCTCGAACACCTGCGACGGCACCACGTAGTTCAGCACCACGCCGATAATGTGGATGCCGACCGTGACTAAAATACCGGTATAGGGTACGGACTGGTTGCTCATTTTCGACAGGAACGCGGGAGCCGAACCACCCAGCGACAGCGAGCGCAGGATGCGCCCCGTCGAGTACAAGCCGGAGTTCAGGCTGGACAGCGCGGCGGACAGCACCACGATATTCATGATCGTGCCGATATAGGGCACGCCCAACTTGCTGAAGAACGTCACAAACGGGCTTTGTCCGGCCTGATACGCGTTCCACGGCAGCAGGCAGACCAACAGCGCGACAGAGCCGACGTAGAACAGGCCGATGCGCCAGATGACGCTATTGACCGCTTTCGGCAACACCTGCTCTGGGTTCTTACATTCGCCTGCGGTGGTGCCGATGATCTCAATACCGGCAAAGGCAAATATCACCCCTTGGACCAGCACCAGAGCGGGCAGAATGCCGTGCGGGAACAGGCCGCCGTTATCGGTAATCAGGTGCAGGCCGGGCGTGCTGCCATCCAGCGGGCTGCCCGTGCCGAGATAGACTGTGCCGACTACCAGAAAGATGGCGATGGCTGCGACCTTAATTAGTGCGAACCAGAACTCCATTTCGGCAAACCACTTCACACCGATCAGGTTCATCAGCGTGACGATGGACAGTGCACTCAGCGCGAACAGCCACTGTGGGACATCGGCAAATGTGCCCCAGTAGTGCATGTAGAGCGCGACGGCGGTGATGTCGACAATCCCAGTCATCGCCCAGTTGAGGAAGTACATCCAGCCTGCCACATAGGAGGCCTTTTCACCCAGAAACTCACGTGAGTACGACACGAAGCTGCCGCTGGTGGGGCGATGCACGATCAGTTCACCCAGCGCGCGCAGGATGAAAAAGGAGAAGATACCGCAAACCAGATAGACCAACGCCAGCGCTGGCCCTGCCATTTGCAGACGCGCACCTGCGCCAAGGAATAGCCCGGTGCCGATGGAGCCGCCAATGGCGATCATCTGCACATGGCGATTACCGAGACTCTGGTGATAACCCTTTTCGTGGAGACGTTGCTCGGCGGCATGACGCTCGCCATGAGGGGAGAAATGTTGTGTCATTGGTGTCCGTGCTTTCCTGTCTATCACGCATCTCTTGGCGACGCGTTCGCTATTATTATTTCGAATTCAATTGATTATGTTTTCGCCTGTGGCATTTTTTTATGTCGGACATTCCTGTCCGCCGTATGGCAGAAAACAACGGCAGCGATGCTACCTTTTCCTGTGTGCTGTGGCAAAAAATGGATAGTGGGAAAGTGTGTCAGAGCATGATGTGTGGGGGAGCGTGGGGCGTTAGGTAGGGAACCCCCTTCACCGCTCCGATTATGTGATAAATACCGGAGCGGGATGCGCGTAAAAGGTGATGGGTTACACGCCAAGATCTGCGCGCGTTGGCCCCTGAAAATGGATAGCGTTGATATGGCAACTGCGCGGTTGGATGAGCACGAAACGCATGGCTTCCCATACCGAGCGGGCGTTCAGCAGGTGCTCGCCCATTTTTTCCCCGCTAGCGGAGTCGGCGTTGTCATCAAAGCCAGTGACCTCAAAATCTGGCGGATAAAACCCCGTTACACGAATATTTTCCTGCGCGACATGATGCGCCAGATTCTGACTAAAACCGCTCATACCGTGCTTGGCGGCGAAGAAGGCGGGGTGGGCGATAGAGTCGTGGAACTGCGGGATGCCGCAGACGGAAACCATCGCCAGAATGTCGGCACCCTGTGAACGGCGTAAGCTTGGCAATAGCGCTTTAGTGAGCAGGATAGAACCGGTCAGGCCAGAATTGATGGTGCTGACGATATCTGCATCGGTGTCTCCTTCCCCCAATGCGCCTTCCAGCCATTGGGCGGCGCTGAGTACCAGAATATCGACGGGCGTGCTGTCTTCCAGCAGTTGTGCGGAAAAATCTCTGACCGAATCAGGATTAGCAATATCGCACTGATACGCGCGTGCCGTGCCGCCTTCCTGATGAATAATGTCGACGCTGGCCTGTGCATCGGCCAGTTTGCGGGCGCAAAGATCGACCTTCACCCCTTCGCGAGCCAGCCAGACGGATACCGCTTGTCCAAAATCACGACCACCGCCAGTGACAATCGCGCGTTTACCTTTCAGCATCATGTGTTCCCTTGGTAAAGAATATTCTTCCGTTGCTGCGTATCCGGTGATAGGGCGGGACGCAGCATAAATATGTTCGTTAGGTTTTCTGTGAAGCTGCCTGTGCGGCGTCTTCTTCCGCCTGCCGTAAAATGGCTTTGGCGACCCACTGCGTGACATCCTGAATGCCGTCTTCTTCCAGATGCCAGATATCTTTCAGCACCAGGAAAACCTCCGAACCATAAATAAGCGATAAGGCATAAATCACCCGCTGTTGTGCTTCCGGCGTGATTTTTCCTTCCAGCGGTTCAGTGGCTATTTTGAGCAGGCGTTTACGATTACCACGCGTCAGCGTGTCCGTATGCAGGCGATTGGAACGTCGATCGGCCCATTGTTGCAGTGACAGGTGCAGTGCGGCACGCAGCGCACCTTCATGTTCCAGCATCCTTGGGTAAGCAAAGCGTAGCAGTTCGGTAACGCGTTCGCTGGCATCCGGCTGTGTCGGGTGCCATGCCAGAATCGGGCCGAGGCTTTCACCGACAACGGCGGAGACTAACGCACTTTGCGTCGGAAAATAGCGGTAGGCCGTCGCGCGTGAAAGTTGAGCCGCAGCAGCAACATCCGTAATGGAAGGGAATATGCCTTGATCGAACATATTTATAGCAGTATCAATTAGTAAACGACGGGTTTTCGCCCTCGTTGATGTCAGTTTTTCATCCCGTTCAATCACATAGACCTCATTGAATTTTCGGGCCGGACGGCGTTGTCGCGTGAACTATAGCAAATTGAGTGATTCTTGTGCCATGTCAAGATTTCTTACTGTTAATGTAATGCCATACATAACATTTTGAGACTTTTGTCTCATTTGAATATTTAATGGTTTGTCTTTCTGATACTCAAGTCTCAATATGGCGATAAATTAATCTTTTCTGTTTTTATTTTAATATAATTGTCTTTATATCAATCTATTAATTGTTTCGCTAACGGTGGGAGGGATACCAAGTGGGAAGTGAAGTTGGCCGCGTTTATATTGCAAGTACCGCTGATACTAAAGGAAAAGAACAGGTTTACGTCCGCGACCTGATTGCCGCTACGGGCTTAAAAACCGTCATGGTCGATCTGTCAACGACACCACCGTCAGCAGATAAACGGGGGTCAGAGGCGACAGATATCAGCGCCGCAACGGTGGCCTCTTACCATCCGCAGGGCGCATCGGCGGTGTTTTGCCATGACAGAGGTCAGGCAATTAGCGCCATGGCCGTTGCGTTTGAGCACTTCATGCTGTCCCGCGATGATATTGCTGGGGTGCTGGGTCTCGGCGGCTCCGGCGGAACCGCGCTGATTACGCCTGCGATGCAGGCATTACCGATTGGTATGCCGAAGCTGATGGTCTCGACGATGGCCTCCGGCGATATCTCCGGTTATATCGGTGCCAGCGATATCAGCATGATGTATTCCGTTACCGATGTGGCGGGCCTGAACCGTATTTCTCGTCAGGTTCTCGGCAATGCCGCACACCAGATCGCCGGCGCCGTGACGTTTCATATTCAGGAGCATCATGACGATAAGCCCGCGATTGGCCTGACCATGTTTGGTGTCACGACGCCATGTATTCAGGAAGCCAGTGCATTGCTGGAAGCCGAGTTTGACTGTCTGGTCTTTCACGCGACGGGCAGCGGTGGGAAGGCGATGGAAAAGCTGGTGGATAGCAATTTGCTTACTGGTGTGCTCGATCTCACCACGACAGAGGTGTGCGATTTACTGTTTGATGGCGTGCTGGCCTGCGCGCCGGAACGGTTTGATGTGATAGCCAAGACGCAGGTGCCTTACGTGGCGTCCTGCGGCGCGCTGGACATGGTGAATTTTGGTTCTCCCGCCAGCGTGCCGGAGAAATACGCGCATCGCCTTTTCTACAACCACAACGCGCAGGTCACCCTGATGCGGACGACGATAGATGAAAATATCGCGATGGCGCGCTGGATTGGGGAGAAGCTGAACTGCTGTGAAGGCGAGGTGCGCTTCCTGATTCCGGAAGGCGGCTTCTCCGCGCTGGATGCACCGGATCAAGCATTCTGGCACCCAGAAGCCCGTGACGCATTTATCAGCACGCTGGAGCGTGTTGTGCAGAAAACGGCAAAACGACAGATTATTCGTCTGCCTTTCCATATTAACGATCCTTTATTTGCCCAAGCCGCAGTCGATGCGTTTAGGGCGTTAGTGAAATAAGAAGGGAGAAGCATAATGTCAGGCATGAATCGTCAGGAACTGCTGGCAAAATTCCGCGAAATGATCGCGCGCCGCGAACCGATTATCGGCGGTGGTGCAGGTACAGGCCTTTCCGCGAAATGTGAAGAAGCGGGCGGTATCGATCTGATCGTGATCTACAACTCCGGGCGCTATCGCATGGCGGGACGAGGTTCGCTGGCTGGCCTGTTGGCTTACGGCAATGCGAATGAGATTGTCGTGGATATGGCGAAAGAGGTGCTGCCCGTTGTGAAGCACACGCCGGTACTGGCGGGTGTAAACGGAACCGATCCTTTCTGTCAGTTTGATAAATTTCTGGATGACCTGAAAGCGCTGGGTTTTTCTGGCGTGCAGAACTTCCCAACCGTTGGGCTGATTGACGGTAATTTCCGCGCCAATCTGGAAGAAACTGGCATGGGATATGCGCTGGAAGTGGACATGATTCGTCTGGCACATGAAAAAGACATGCTGACCACGCCTTACGTGTTCAGTGCGGCAGATGCCGTCGCGATGACGAAAGCGGGGGCGGATATTATTGTGCCGCACATGGGGTTAACCACCGGTGGCAACATTGGCGCGGAAACCGCGCTTAATCTGGCGGATTGCGTGCCGTTGATTAATCACTGGGCGGATGAAGCGAAATCCATCCGTAAGGATGTGATTGTACTGTGCCACGGCGGACCGATTTCAACACCGCAGGACGCACAATTCATTATGGATCACTGCCCGCAGTGCGATGGCTTTTACGGTGCCAGCTCTATGGAGCGGCTGCCGACAGAAACCGCATTAACGGCGACTACACAGCAATTCAAAAAAATTAAGCGATAACAGACTTTTTTGGCTATATACCTAAGCTGATGTCCAAAAGTAGGAAGAAGGCAGGTAAATTTTGCGCCACTATCAGGGAATGCGGCCAGCACATGCTGGCCGCAGTTTTTTGTGAGCGACAAATTTATGTACCACAGAGAAGGACTAAATAGCGTTTTAGGTCGCACAGAGAAGAAAGCTATTGTTATAAATGCTATTTTTCACAAAGCAAAAAACTTGGAGAAATAGGCATGACATGGCGTATCACGATAGGGTTGATAACGAATTTACTACTCAGTTTTGCCGTTATGGCAAACGCGGGCATTGGGTTTCAACACATCACGTTAGCGGATGAGGCCACTAACAGGCCGTTAGACGTCGCCGTCTTTTATCCTGCATCATCATCCTCACAGACCACGACCATGGGTGAAAATGTTGCTTTTCCCGGCATTGCTGTGAGTAGAAATGCTGTGCCTGAACTCGGTGAACACCCTTTGATTGTGGTTTCACATGGCTACGGCGGGAGTTGGTTTAATCAATTCTGGCTGGCGCAGGTGTTGGTTAAACAAGGCTATATTGTCGCTGCGCCCAATCACCCTGGAACCACGACGCAAGACATGCGCCCTGAGAACGCTCAGGCACTGTGGCAACGGCCTCATGACCTCAGCCGGGTGATTACGGCATTACTCTCTATGCCAGAGAAGACGGGGCAGGTTGATGCGAAGCGCATTGCCGCCGTGGGGCATTCACTCGGTGGATGGACGGTGTTGGCGCTGGCTGGTGGGCGTTTCAGTACGGAGCAATTTGAGAAAGATTGTCTGACGCACGCTGGGCTGGCGTCCTGCAAAGTCTATGAAGAGATGCAGGTCGCAAAAAGTGCCACATCGCGGGCACAGCTTGATAAGTCACTTGCCGATCCACGTATTAGCGCGGTGGTCTCGCTGGATATGGGGCTGGCGCGAGGGTTTACCGCAGAGAGTCTGGCGGCAATAAACATTCCTATCTTGATTATGGCGGCGGGGTATCCCAATGAGGAATTACCCGCCAGGCTGGAATCTCACGATTTGGCGCAGAAGCTGTCGCCAGCGCATTCAGCGTATAAAGCAATTGCCGACGCAACGCATTTTAGTTTTATGCAGCTTTGTAAGCCGGGTGCTGTTGAGATTATCAACGCCGAGAACCCGGGCGACGGCATGATTTGTCTCGATGGCGGTGAGCGTTCGCGTGAACAGATCCATCAGGAAGTTGGGAAGGATGTCAGCGATTTTCTTCAGGCGGCGTGGCGGAAGCCGTAGTCTGTTCCTGAAGTGGGTACTGACTACGCCAGACGCTCGGACTTACCCCCGTTAGCCGCAAAAATTCGCGGTTGAAGTTTGATTTAGTCTGAAACCCGCTGGCCAGCATGATATCGGTGATTCGGTCATCCGTTTGGCTGAGGAGGCGCTTAGCCTCCTCGATGCGGTATTCGTTCATTACCTGCGAGAAATTACGACCGTGAACGCGGTTGATGGTTTCGGACAGGCGTCTGAGCGGTATGCCCATGCGCCTGCTCAGACGCTGAAGCGTCATGCCCGGATCGGTGTACAGCGCGTGAGTGCGGATGAAATCATCTAACGCTTTCGCGAGCTGGTGCTCGTCTTCGGTGGCGGGTATGGCTTCATGCTTCTGGTCAGGCGTCGCGACAAGCCCTGCCTGCGGTGACGTGCGGTATGTGACGATCAGCAGGGTCAATATCGCCAGCATGATGATGTGGAATGCGGTGATGATGGTTGCTGCGCTATTGCCGCTGTAGAACGCGATATCCAGAGCAATGACGGTGTCGATAGCGCCGGAGATAAGCACATACAGCCCGGCGATAAACGGCGCGCTTTTCCACTTGGGTGATGACGTTTGTAGACGGCGAGCGCGGTAAATCAGCGCTGCCCCATAACCGAAGTAAATACTCACCAGCATCAGATCGATAAGCGGAACGGGTGTTCTGTTCTGGATCGCGCCTGCGCCAAGGATGAGTAAAGGCGGTAACAGATGCCAGAGAGAATGTCGGCGTCTGCGGGTTATGTCCTCAGATGCCTTGTCGCCGTGGGGGAAAAGGCACAGCCATAGCAGCGGCGGAATTAATGCGGCAATCGCGGGTTGAATAAACGCGGGTAAGGCAACATGACTGCCCCAGCGTAACGCCACCAGCGTCAGGGCAAGACAGCTTACGCCGATGAGTATCGCTTCTGCCGTTGCACTGCGTTTTTTAGTGTTCTTGTTATGGGAATGGTTGTGAATAGCCAGAAACTGGATGCGAAAAAACAAAATAACCAGCAGAAGTGCGGTAATCAACGGTAAAGGGATCGCGGTCATCGTGTTTATCAACAACGTTATTGTAGATATCTGGTCTGATGAAACCGTGCTACCGGAGTAAACCCGGTAGCACGGCGTTCTGTGGTGCGCGTGAATTAGCGGCGGTAATTTTTCTGTGCCGTGTTCACTTTGTACAGATAGCGACGTGATTCACCAGACGGGTGCTTCGTTGTCAGCGTCTGGTAGACATCGCTCGGTGACATGTTGTTGATAATGCCCACGGCGCGATCGCGATCGCTGGAGAAGACGCGTAACACGCTGCCTGCGCCACCGTTATACGCGGTGATGACGGCATAGCGTTTCGACGTCGGGTTCTCGATGCCGGCCAGATAGCTGTTCTTCAGAATCGACAGATAGGCGGTACCTGCGTCGATGTTTTGTTCTGGATCGAACAGATAGCTGCGACTCGGTTGTCCCCATTTCCCTTTCATCTTGAAGACGTCACGTCCTGCGCTGTGCTGTACCACCTGCATTAGACCCAGCGCATCGGAACGGCTGACGGCGTAAGGGTTGAAGCTCGATTCTGTCTGCATAATCGCCAGAATCAGCGACTCTTCAATACCGTAACGCTCGGAGGCTTTACGCACCAGCGGCAGGTATTTGTGCGCACGCTTATCCAGATGGTTAGGGACAAGCTGCATCGTGACCGACCAGATAACGTGCATGCCGGAGGTGCGTTTTTGCAGACGGTTCTGGAGCAGGTAATCTGCAAAGCTGGCGGCACGGCCTTCCCAGCGGATCGGCTGTCCGGTGTTGTCCAGCACCTGTCCGTACAACAGCGGTTCGCGGCTGATTTGAATATCGTTAGCGTCGGAATACAGATCGGTGTTACTGGCGTCATCGCCCATCAGCAGGGTCGTGATAATCGCCTGGCGCAAGCTGGCAACGGAATTGGTTGCCGAAATGGTTTCGATCGTGATTGAACCGGCATCAAAGTTGATGTGGCTACGCGTCTTATATTGATCGGTGTATTTGACGTAGTCTTTCGGGCCGGCGATCAGTACTTCATTCATCCCCCAGATATTTTCGATGTTGTTGGCGAACTGGCCCATCAAAATATCGAAGGCGTTGGTATCCTTGAGAAACTCTTCGTCGTTGGCATTCCCTTTGTTTCCTGAACAGGAAACCAGCAGTGGTGCAATCACCAGCAGAGCTAACATTTTCTTCATATAACAAGCCGTGTCGGAATGGGGACGTAAGCGGGCCCGAAAGCCCGCAATCTCAGTGGCTCGGAGGCGTATAGCCTTCGATGTGTACGTCCTTCCCTTCAAACAGGAATTTGATCATTTCCTGTTCCAGCAGCTTACGGTCGTCAACATTCATCATGCTGAGTTTTTTCTCGTTGATCAGCATGGTTTGCTTGGTTTGCCACTGCGCCCAGGCTTCTTTGGAAATGTCGTTATAGATGCGCTTGCCCAGATCGCCCGGATAGAGCTGGAAATCCTGCCCTTCGGCGTCGCGTTGTAAAAAAGTACAAAAAATCGTTCTGCTCATGCTTCTTCCTCATCAATTTCGCAGGCTTTCAAATGTGTTGACTGCGGGTGAGCCAACTCCCTCAGCAAGCGTTCTACCGGGGCGGCCAGTCCGACAGACGGCGGCTGCGCTAAGTTATACCAGAGACCTGCACCGTCATCCATGCAGGACCGGTTTTGTGAGCGATCGGTCTGCGATACGTCCAGCCAGAGCGGAACGATATCCAGATGAAAATGGCTAAATGTATGGCGAAACGCGACAAGCTGTTGCAATCCATCAGGATTCAGACCGCGTTGTTGCAGCCAGAGTTCCAATTCCCGACGTTCGCTGAACTGTGGGAAGCAAAATAGCCCGCCCCACAGGCCGACGGCAGGTCGCTGTTGCAGCCAGACCTGAGAACTTTGTTGCATCAGCAGGAACCAGCCGGTTTTCTCCGGCAGCGTCTGCTTCGGTTTCTTGCCGGGGTATTGCGCCCAGCTGTGGTTGGCATAGGCAATGCAGCCGGTGTTCAGCGGGCACAGCTCGCACTTGGGGCGACTGCGGGTGCAGACCATCGCACCGAGATCCATCATCGCCTGATTAAACTGGCTGACGCCCTCGGCTGGCGTGACGTCTTCACTTCGTGCCCACAGTTTCTTTTCGACCTCTTTCTTGCCCGGCCAGCCGTCAACGGCGTAGCAGCGTGCCAGCACGCGCTTCACGTTACCGTCGAGAATGGGGTAATGCTGGCCGAGAGCGAGCGACAGCACCGCGCCAGCGGTGGAACGTCCGACGCCTGGTAATGCCGCGACTTCATCAAAGGTGGTGGGGAACTCGCCGCCGTGACGTGACACGATGGTCTGTGCCGCTTTGTGCAGGTTGCGCGCGCGGGCGTAGTAGCCCAGCCCGGTCCACAAGTGGAGCACTTCGTCCAGCGGCGCTGCCGCCAGTGCGTTTACGTTCGGAAAGCGTTCCATAAAGCGTTGGAAATAGGGAATAACCGTGGTGACCTGCGTTTGTTGCAACATCACTTCGGATAGCCATACTTTATAGGGAGTTTTCTCAAGCTGCCACGGCAGGGTTTTGCGGCCATAGCGTTGATACCAGTCCAGCACCTGATGGGCGAACTGTTGCGCTTGCATCATAAAATGGGGTCACTATCCGGCAGGTAAAAAGTTTGATAGCGATTCCAGCACAGAGTGAATGTGCTGTAAACCGGAACTTTCCGAGGCAGTGGGCTTGCTAAACCACGGTATCCTTGCATAATGCGCGTTTCCTTAATGAAATCGGACAGCAAGTAAGCACTCTTTATGATTAACAACGTCATTTCACCGGAATTTGATGAAAATGGGCGCCCGATGCGTCGTATCCGCAGTTTTGTCCGCCGTCAGGGGCGTTTGACGAACGGGCAACAGCTGGCGCTGGATAACTACTGGCCGGTGATGGGCGTGGAATATCAGACCGAGCTGGTCGATTTTAACGCGCTATTTGGTCGTGACGCCCCGGTAGTGCTGGAAATTGGGTTTGGGATGGGCGCCTCGCTGGTGACGATGGCGGCACAGCATCCTGAGCAGAATTTCCTCGGCATCGAAGTTCACCTGCCGGGCGTGGGGGCGTGTCTCGCTGCCGCACAGGAGGCGGGAATCAGCAATCTGCGCGTGATGTGTCACGATGCGGTCGATGTGCTGATGAATATGATCCCGGATGGCTCACTGTCTATGGTTCAACTCTTCTTCCCAGACCCGTGGCATAAAGCCCGCCATAATAAACGCCGTATCGTTCAGGTACCTTTCGTCCAACTGGTACAGCGTAAGCTGAAAGTCGGCGGCGTGTTCCATATGGCAACAGACTGGGAACCTTATGCGCAACATATGCTCGAAGTGATGACCTCTGTCACCGAGTACCGTAATCTTTCCAATAATAATGAGTACGTTGAGCGGCCGGAGTCCCGTCCGTTGACGAAATTTGAAGCGCGCGGCCAGCGTTTGGGGCATGGCGTGTGGGATCTGATGTTTGAGAGGATAAAATAAAATGGCACAAGCTCGTAGCCGTCGTTTACGTAAAAAGCTTCATATCGATGAGTTTCAGGAATTAGGTTTTTCTGTCAGCTTCCGCTTTCCAGAAGGCACTAGCGTAGAAGATATCGATCAACTGATGGATAAGTTCGTTGACGACGTCATTGAACCACAAGGACTGGCATTTGAAGGCAGCGGTTATTTGCTCTGGGAAGGTCTGATCTGTCTGCAAAAAATTGGTCACTGCACCGAAGAGCATCGCCAACTGGTTAGCCGCTGGTTGGAAGAGCAGAAACTGACGGACGTGAAAGTCAGCAACCTGTTCGATATCTGGTGGGATCTGCCAGAACACCTGCTGTAATCCTTGGTCTTATCAAGGCATGCCTGAGCTGATTCTGGCTCAGGCGTTATCCGCCTCTTCAACGGGCGGATTACCGCTCTCCCGCTACTGCCGTTGTTTTCTTCAGGAGAAAATATGTCGCGTAAAATAACCCTGGGTTTATTGATGTTGCTGTCCTGGCAAGCGCAGGCAGCCTACCAGTGCAACGTGAACCCGCAGGACGACATCATTATCAGTCCGCAACACGTACAGGTCGTGGGTGCCAGCGGCAATTTACAACTCTCCCCGCAGGGCGATATCGTCCGTAACGGTACGCCGCTGACTCTGAATGCCGAACAGCGCCAGAAGGCCAAAGCCTATCAGGCAGATTTACGCCAGCAGCTGCCGTGGATCGATCAGGGCGCGCAGCAGCATCTTGAAAAAGCGCGAGTCGCGCTGGATAACGTCATCGTGCAGGAGCTTGGCAGCGACAGCAATGTGCGCAATCGTCTGACTACGCTGGATAAACAGCTCAAGCAGCAGATGAACCGAATTATCGAACACCGCACCGATGGCCTGACGTTTCACCATCAGGCGATTAAGCAAGTTGAGCAAGATGGCAAGCAGCTCGTGCAGCAAAGCATGGGCGGCGTCTTGCAGGACAGCCTGAACGAAATGGGCGTGAAACAGATGTCCAGCGGCGGCAACCCACTACAGGCGATGATGGGCAACCTCGGTGGTTTGCAGAAAGCGATTCAGGCCGAATGGAACAATCAGGAACTGGAGTTCCAGCGCTTCGGCAATGACGTATGTAGCCGCGTCACATCGCTGGAAAACCAGCGCAAGAGTCTGTTGCAGACGTTGAAGTAAGTGTGCAAGTCGAGTACAGACAAAGAAAGAAAACCGAGCATCAAGTAATGCTCGGTTTTGTCGTTATGGTGCCGGGAACGTAAAACGACGATGGATCGCTTCCAGCTCGTCAAGGATCTCGCCGTCCAGCGTCAGGTTCTGGCTGTCGAGGTTGATTTGCAACTGCTCCAGCGTGGTCGCACCCAGCAGCGTGCTGGCAACGAACGGCTGCTGACGCACAAACGCCAATGCCATTTGCGCCGGATTCAGGCCGTGCTTTTGCGCCAGCGCCACGTACTCAGCAACCGCTGCCTGCGCCTGCGGGCCGGTATAGCGGGTGAAGCGACTAAACAACGTGTTGCGTGCGTTAGCAGGTTTTGCGCCATTCAGGTATTTACCCGTCAGCGTACCGAACGCCAGTGACGAATAGGCGAGCAGCTCTACGCCTTCATGTTGGCTGATTTCCGCTAGGCCGACTTCAAAACTGCGGTTTAGCAGGCTGTAGGGGTTCTGAATTGACACGATGCGTGGCAGATCGTGTTTTTCCGCCAGATGCAGATAGCGCATCACGCCCCACGGGGTTTCGTTGGAGACGCCGATGTAGCGAATCTTACCGGCACGCACCTGTTCATTCAGCGCTTCCAGCGTTTCCAGCAGCGTAACGACCGGTTTGTCGTCAGTATATTGCGATTTGTTATCAGTATATTGATAGTTCAGCTTGCCAAAACAGTTGGTCTGGCGCTGTGGCCAATGCAGCTGATAGAGGTCGATATAGTCGGTGTTCAGCCGTTGTAGGCTGGCATCCAGCGCGGCACGGATGTTTTTTCGATCCAGCGCCTGCTGTGGCCGGATGCTGTGATCGTTTCCGCGCACGGGGCCGGAGACTTTACTGGCCACAATCAATTTTTCACGTCCGCCACGGGATTTCAGCCAGGAACCGATATAGCTCTCGGTTAGCCCCTGTGTTTCCGGACGCGGAGGAACGGCGTACATTTCTGCTGTGTCAATCAGGTTAACACCTGCGGCAATGGCGTGATCTAACTGAGCATGAGCGTCTGCTTCGCTGTTCTGTTCGCCAAAGGTCATCGTACCAAGACCCAGCACGCTCACTTCTAAAGAACTATGGGGAATACGGTGATATTGCATTGCCAGCTTCCTTATGTCTGAAAATAGCAGGCGCTTTTCCCGTCATTTCCGCATGATTTGCTGCGATTCCAATGAGTTTGGGAAAACACACCTGAATTCGACTATAAACGAAGCCGTGGCGAGTGGGGAAGTCTCTTCTGTTGCCCTTCAGCAGGATTTTGCCGAAGAGCGTCGTTCGATGGGGTGAATATCGGGCTAACGTTGCCGTTAGCGCTGCACGATCTGGGAGATTTGATCGCTGTTGATTTGCTTCTGATTACCTTGCTCATCGGTATAGCTGAGCAACCCGGTATCGTTATCCAGCACGGGTTTTCCCTGCGTCAGGAGCATTTGCCCCTCTTTTGTCGCCATCACGTAGTCACTGGAACAGCCTGCCAGAGTGAATAATAACGCCAGTGTGATTGCCATTTTCATCCGTACTTTCATCATATTAACCCGTTCATAAATGCCAAAATCTAAGGTGAGTCTAGCAAATGGTTGCGGGGGATAACGTAGGAATAATGGAAAAAATGTGTTTGGAGGGAATTAATTATTGTGTAATCAGGCGGCAGGTTGCCGCCTGATTATGACGTCTTTATCGTGAGCGCTCGCTATGCAGCGATCAGTGTGCTGTTTTTTCTTTTTTACTGCGCAGCAGGTTCAACGCCTCGACGGACATTGAGAAGAACATAGCGAAGTAGATGTAGCCTTTCGGTACGTGAATGTCGAAACTTTCCAGAATCAGGGTGAACCCGACCAGGATCAGGAATGACAAGGCCAGCATTTTGACGGACGGATGGCGTTCAACAAACTCGCCGATAGGGCGCGCAGAGAACATCATCACGAGAACGGCAATAACAACTGCTGCCATCATAATAAACAGATGGTCAGACAGGCCGACAGCAGTGATCACCGAATCCAGGCTGAAGATAATATCCAGCATCATGATCTGCACAATCGCGCCAAAGAAAGAGTGCACCTTGGAAGTATGGTCTTCTGAACCGCCTTCGACGGTTTCGTGAATTTCCTTGCTCGACTTCCAGATCAGGAAGAGCCCCCCGAAGAACAGGATTAGGTCACGTGTGGAGATTTCATTGCCAGCGACGGTAAACAGCGGGTCGGTAAGACGCATGACCCAGGCAATAGAAGCGAGCAGTCCCAAACGCATTAACATCGCCCCCATCAGCCCGATGCGGCGAGCTTTGTTTTGCTGGGCTTTAGGCAGTTTGGCGACAACCAGAGACAGGAAAATAATGTTATCGATCCCAAGAACGATTTCCAGAATAGTCAGCGTTCCCAATGCTAACCATGCGTTCGGATCAACAATCCAATCAAACATTATATCAATACACCTTAAACGAAACGTAAACGATATTATACTCTGCCAGCTCGGGGCGTAGGCAAGCGAAAGTGTGATGTCGTAGAGATATAACGTTCATACTTCGCATAGCAGCCGTGTGCTGGCGTCCCTTTTGCCCTGGTTTTTTACTCTGGGTCGGCGTCAGGCTTTTCCCAGATCGCTTTCCTTGTCGCACGATTGCTACGTAATAGAGTGCGGCGTATAAGGCTAGTGTACGATGAAGCGGGGCGCTGATGAAGTATTGTGCTAATGAAATTCAACGGCTGAGCTGCATAAAGTGGCGAGCCAGTAGCGGCGTGGTAAAGGTTTTTTTCAGATAGAACCCGCGTGGCAAGGTCAGAATCGGTTGACCAAATTCGCCAATCGCCTCGGTTAATGCCCGGCTATTTGCCGCTTTGGGGCGTAGCTGTAGCACTTCGCCATGCCGAGCGGTGATGCTTTCTACCCGGCCAAGCACGATCAGATCCATCAACTCTTCCCAATCGCAGCGCAGTTGTTCCTCTTCTTCTTCATTGGGACTCCAGATCAACGGTGTGCCAATACGGCGTTCCCCCAGCGGAATGTGCCGCGAGCCTTCCACCGGAATCCACAGTACCCGCGCGAGCTTGTGTCGTACGTGACTGCTTTCCCACGTCACGCCGCTGTTGCCTGTTAATGGTGCGACGCAGACGAACGTGGTTTCCAGCGGTTTGCCCTGTTCATCAATAGGAATGGTTTTGAGTTCAACGCCGATGTCGGGGAAATCCTGCTTGGGTTTGCTGCCCGCGCTTGCACCCAGAAAACGCTCCAGCAAGATACCAATCCAGCCTTTATCACGTTTTAGGTTAGCGGGAAGGGGCAGGCGGGCGATGTCCGCTAATTCCGCGAGATTATAACCGGCGAGGAATTGCGCGCGTTCCAGCAACGTGTGCTCATTTGGCGGCGCAGTCGTGTGAACCGTGGGTGAATTCATAGTGTATAGCTCGATATTTTTCGCTCAAAAAAAATACAACAGACAGAGAATACCAGTGCACAGCCTGCAAGACTGTGGAGAAAAACAATAATAGCATGATTCGTAGTGCTTTTTTTTAGTGTGATGGCGATCACTTAACACCGTTTGGCAAACTGTGCACGTATAGCCACCGACAATAAACAGGATCTTACACTAGGTTATCCACAGATTTCTTGGATAACCCACATAAACATGAATTACTGGTTCGATTTACAGCCTTGACTCCTGACCTTTTTGCTGTTTTTGCCTATTTATTGCCTGACTTTGAGGTATTCCCTGTGGATAAAATCGTCATAGTGCAATCTTTCGCCAATCATACGTTGTATGCCATTTGAACAAAAAATAAGGGTCTGCTTTTTTACGTCAGGTGGTTTGTAATTTAATGAATAAAAAGCATTATTTTTTAATTCGCATTAATGTTTTTTCTTCATGAAAAATGAGTTTTACTCACTTCTTCATGGGTTCTGCACAAAGATGTCCACAGAAAAAGTGAATAAATTGCCGATTCTGGTCTTCACATGTTTATAACTTTGATCTTATCTGTGGGTTATCTTACTTTTATTCGTATCACATGCTTTCTAAGCAGTGGTTTACCGCCTGACGGGAGTGTGAAACAATCAGGTCATCTTTGCATTGATGTTTATCGAGGTAGTCGGTGATCGATGATGATGGCTACCGCCCAAACGTTGGTATTGTAATTTGTAATCGGCAGGGGCAGGTGATGTGGGCCCGGCGCTATGGTCAGCACTCCTGGCAGTTTCCGCAGGGGGGAATTAACCCCGGTGAAAGTGCTGAGCAGGCGATGTACCGCGAACTGTTTGAAGAAGTCGGGTTAAGAAAAAAGGATGTGCGCGTATTGGCATCTACCCGTAACTGGTTACGCTATAAATTACCAAAGCGTTTGGTGCGTTGGGATACAAAACCGGTCTGTATCGGCCAAAAGCAGAAATGGTTTTTGCTACAGTTGATATGTAATGAGTCGGATATCAATATGCAGAGCAGCGGCACGCCGGAATTTGATGGCTGGCGCTGGGTGAGTTACTGGTATCCGGTACGTCAGGTCGTCTCTTTTAAGCGAGATGTGTATCGTCGCGTGATGAAGGAATTTATCAATCCGGTGATACTGCTTCAGGAGAGTGTTGCGGCTCGGGTGGTTACCCCATCTGGTCCTCGGCGAAAAAGAGGGTAATTCAGGCACATTATGCTCACGCGCTTGCGAGAAATTGTCGAAAACGTTGCGGCAACGGCCCGCCTTAGTGATGCGCTGGACATTCTGGTCAATGAGACCTGTCAGGCTATGGACACGGAAGTCTGTTCCATTTATCTGGCCGATCACGATCGTCAATGTTATTACCTGATGGCAACGCGCGGGTTGAAAAAGCCGCGCGGGCGCACGGTTACGCTGGCGTTTGGGCAAGGTATTGTCGGGCTAGTCGGGCAACGTGCTGAGCCCATCAATCTGGCCGACGCGCGTGCACACCCTAGTTTCAAATATATCCCTGCCGTGAAAGAGCAACATTTCCGCTCTTTTCTTGGTGTTCCCATTATCTACCGTCGCCACCTGCTGGGCGTACTGGTGGTGCAGCAGCGTGAACATCGTCAGTTTGATAAAAACGAAGAATCGTTCATGGTGACGCTGGCCACGCAGATGGCTGCTATTCTTTCCCTTTCACAGATAAAAACGCTCTTCGGTCAATACCGTCAGACGCGCGTTAAGGCGCTGGTGGCGGCACCCGGCGTGGCGATTGCCCCCGGCTGGCAGGATTGTACTCAGCCTTCTCTGGAACAGGTTTTCCCCGCATCGAGTCTGGACAGCGAGCGTGAGCGATCCCGTTTAACGCAGGCGCTGGAAGAGGCCACGGCGGAATTCCGTCGCTTCAGCAAGCGGTTTAGCGCCAGCGCGCAGAAAGAGAGCGCGGCGATTTTCGATTTGTACTCGCACTTGCTAAACGATGCGCGGCTCAAGCGAGAACTCTTTCAGGAAGTGGATGCGGGCAATGCCGCCGAGTGGGCCGTGAAGCTGGTGATCGAGCGCTTTGCCGCGCAATTCACCAATTTGCAGGATACTTATTTACGCGAACGGGCGGGCGATCTGCGTGCGTTGGGGCAACGGCTGTTGTTCCACCTCGACGATAACGCGCAAATCATGGGGCAATGGCCTGAGCGCTTTATCCTCGTGGCGGATGAATTAACCGCCACGCTGCTGGCGGAACTGCCGCCGGAGCGTCTGGCGGGCGTTGTTGTCTATGACGGTGCCGCGAATTCGCATGCGGCGATTCTCGTCCGTGCCATGGGCATTCCGACGCTGGTGGGCGCAGACATCCAGCCCGATCTGCTGCATCAGCGACAGTTGATTATCGACGGCTATCGCGGTGAGCTGCTGGTCGATCCTGAACCCGTGCTGGTACAGGAATACCAGCGTCTGTTGACGGAAGAAAATGAGCTGACTCGCCTGGCCGAAGGCGAGATGGAACAGCCTGCTGTACTGAAAAGCGGCGAACGTATGCAGGTCATGCTGAATGCTGGGCTCAGCGCTGAACACGAAAAACGTTTTATCAATCAGGTTGATGGCGTGGGGCTGTATCGCACGGAAATCCCGTTTATGTTGCAAAGCGGATTTCCGTCTGAAGATGAGCAGATGGCGCAATATCAAAGCATGTTGGCGCTTTACCCTACGCGCCCCGTGATGCTGCGCACGCTGGATATCGGCGCGGACAAGCCGTTGCCTTATCTGCCTATTAGCGAAGAGAACCCGTGCCTTGGCTGGCGCGGCATTCGTATTACGCTCGATCAGCCTGAAATCTTTCTGATTCAGGTGCGCGCGATGCTGCGTGCCAACGCGCATATTGGCAATCTCAATATCCTGCTGCCGATGATCAGCAGTCTGGATGAAATCAGCGAAGCACGTCGCCTGATCGATCAGGCCGCAGGCGAAGTAGAAGAATTGCTGGGCTTCCCGCAGCCCAAGCCGCGAATTGGGATCATGATTGAAGTCCCGTCGATGCTGTTCCTGCTCCCTCATCTGGCTTCCTGCATCGATTTTGTTTCGGTTGGTACGAACGATCTGACGCAGTATCTGCTGGCGGTAGATCGTAACAACGCTCATGTGGCATCGCTTTATGACAGTCTGCATCCTTCCATGTTGCAGGCGTTGAATATGATTGCCGTCGAGTGTGAGCGGCATAATATTCCGCTTTCCGTGTGTGGTGAAATGGCGGGCGAAGCGCTCGGCGCACTGCTGCTGACGGGGTTGGGGTATCGCTCGCTCAGTATGAACGGACGTAGCGTTGCGCGAATTAAATATCTGCTGCGCCAAATTACGTTGGCGGAATCGCAGGCGTTGGTGAAGCAACTACTCGGTGCGCAGAGTGCGACGGAAGTTCGACAGTGGGCCGCGATCTTCATGGAAGAGCGCGGATTGGGCGGCTTGATTCGCGGTGGACGCTAATCCGTCGCGGTGCGGTATTGACGGAGACATTAAGATTTAATTGCGAGTAAATGTTTAACAACGACTCAATGTTTTACAGAACTTTTCCCCTCCGCGATCAACGAGCGTGGGCGCGTATGCTATGATTCGCCACCGCGGTTCGCAGGAACGGATTCATTCTCCTGCCTTTTGCCTATCAATGACAATCCCAAAAGTAGGGATAACACAATAAAATATGTGGTGAATGATGACGACAAGCTATCTGGCGTTTCCTCAGTTTGATCCCGTGATTTTCTCAATCGGCCCGCTGGCGCTGCACTGGTATGGGCTGATGTATCTGGTGGGTTTTGTATTTGCCATGTGGTTGGCGGTGCGTCGGGCGAATAAACCGGGGAGCGGCTGGACCAAAGATGAAGTCGAAAACCTGCTGTATATGGGGTTCCTTGGGGTCTTCGTCGGCGGGCGTCTGGGCTATGTCCTGTTTTATGCCTTCCCGTCATTTCTTGAAAACCCGCTCTATCTTTTCAAAGTCTGGGATGGCGGCATGTCGTTCCACGGCGGCTTAATGGGCGTTATCTGCGTCATGCTGTGGTTCGCTCATCGCACCAAACGCCATTTCTTCCAGGTTGCTGATTTTATTGCCCCTCTGATTCCTTTCGGGCTTGGTGCTGGCCGACTGGGCAACTTCATCAATGGCGAACTGTGGGGACGCGTGACGACGGATACGCCGTGGGCCATGCTGTTTCCTGGTTCGCGCGGCGAAGATATGGCGCTGGCCGTCAGTAACCCGCAATGGCAGGCGATTTTCAATCAGTACGGTATGCTGCCGCGTCATCCTTCCCAGCTGTATCAAATGATGTTGGAAGGTGTGGCGCTGTTTATCATTCTGAATCTCTTTATTCGTAAATCTCGGCCGATGGGCAGCGTTTCAGGGCTTTTCCTTATCGGTTATGGCATGTTCCGAATCATTACTGAATTCTTCCGCCAGCCGGATGCGCAGCTGGGGCTGTTCGGTGGCCTGTTCAGCATGGGGCAAATTCTGTCTCTGCCGATGGTGATCGCTGGTATTCTGATGATGGTCTGGGCCTACCGCCGTCAGCCTGCGCAGCAATAATCCGCCGTCCTTCTTTAATATTTGTGGTGAGGTAGTATGAAACAGTATCTGGATCTGATGAAAAAAGTGCTTGAAGAGGGCACGCCGAAAGCCGACCGTACCGGCACGGGCACGCGTTCTATTTTCGGCCATCAGATGCGTTTCAACTTGCAGGACGGGTTTCCGCTGGTTACCACCAAAAAATGCCACCTGCGTTCGATTATTCATGAGCTGCTCTGGTTCCTGAACGGCGATACCAATGTTGCTTATCTGCATGAAAATAAAGTCAGTATTTGGGATGAATGGGCGGATGAGAACGGCGATTTGGGGCCGGTTTATGGAAAACAGTGGCGTTCGTGGGGGGCTGCCGACGGTCGTGAGATCGACCAGTTGAAGAATGTTCTGACCCAGTTGAGACAAGATCCAGATTCTCGCCGTATTATCGTGTCTGCCTGGAACGTGGGTGAGCTGGACAAAATGGCGTTGGCACCGTGTCACGCGTTTTTCCAGTTCTACGTGGCGGATGGCAAACTCTCTTGCCAGCTTTATCAGCGCTCGTGCGATATCTTCCTCGGTCTGCCGTTCAATATCGCCAGCTATGCGCTGCTGGTGCATATGGTGGCGCAGCAGTGCGATCTGGATGTCGGTGATTTCGTCTGGACTGGCGGCGACACGCATCTGTACAACAACCATCTGGAACAGACGAATCTACAGTTGAGCCGTGAACCACGCGCGCTGCCTAAACTGGTGATTAAGCGCCGTCCGGATACGTTGTTCGACTACCGCTTCGAGGACTTTGAAATCGAGGGATACGACCCACATCCCGCCATCAAAGCACCGGTTGCGATCTAAAGCCTCTCTCATGTTTTCGAGGGCCGCGTAATGCGGCCTTTTTTATTATTTCTCTTCGTGCAACGGACCCACCGCTTCCTGAATCGATGGTGCTGGGGAGTTTTTAATCCCATCTGCTGCGATAAACATGAGAGTAAATAATTCTTCCTCACTGGTCATTTGCATTTTGCGGCCAGCATGAGATTTCATCTGTCGAGATGACACTGTTGCACGGTAATCTGTCGGCTCTTTATTCATAACCACCTCGCAAAATGACGATTTATTAGCCACATTGTCGCGCATTATTTACTCTTCCTCAATGTGCTATCTCCGATTTGAATACGATATGAACCAGTTGAGTAAATCATCTGCCGAGCGAAAGAGGATAGATTTATCTCCGCTTACATCTAAAAATTGATGACTTTTGATATAATAATCAGCAACTTTTTCATTGACTAGGCTTTGAATATAAAGGCCTTCACCTTCCACCTTGATAAGAAAAAATAGGATGATGACCAAACAATAGGTCAACATTTTCCCATCCAGAATAGAACCCCTTTTTGAGAAATTCTGAAGTAACTCAATGCTTAATATATGGTTTATTGTGTTGAACGAACAAACACAAGCCCCGTCAGGTTTTGTTGTTGGTATGTGAGCATCGATCTTAAAGATAAACCCGAATTCACTATCAGCGTAAAGACTCATTTTTGCCAAACGCCAGTCAATATCGAAATCGCTTTCTCTGGCAAGAGCAATGCACCAGTCAACATCATCCTGATTCATTGGGGAAACTGACATACCAAGGTTAACCGTACTAAAGTAACGATTTGCCACTTCCAGAGCCAAGATCCCATTTTCTCTCACTGTTATTGATTTCATTTCGATCTCCTCATCCTGAATTCGATTCCTCCTTGTCACCGACTTACTCGGGGTGTGACATTACCTCCTTCACCGCGTGGTTTCTCCTGCTATTCCCTCGTTTTCCCTACCTCCCCGCACGCTTTTTCTGTTGTTACACCGTTGCAGTAAAACATTGCGAGCCGCCGCGTATAACGCGGTTAACACGCTGTTTTTACAGATAAGACTCACTATCCTGACGCCATGAAAACAGGGAATCGGCAACGGCGAGGGTTCACCTTGCTTGAATTATTGGTGGTGCTGACGATTGTGGCGCTAATGGCGGGCGGTGGTTTGCATGGCTGGATGCAGTATCAGCAGGCAATCCGTCTGGAGCAGAGTGCGCAGCAACTGCTGGACTTTTTGAGTCGGGTTCAGGCGAATGCCTACTGGCATAACGAAACCCGCACGGCGAAGCTCATACCGCAGGGAGAGCTATGGTGCATGGTGGCGGGGAAGAATGAAAAGCAGGCAGAGGAGACGTGCCGTGAGAATCATCCGGGGCAGTTCGTTCGCCGCACGCAGGATGTTGTGCTGACAAAGTTCACAAGCAACGTTTTTACGTTCTTTGGCTTGCGTAATGCGGCACAGGCCGGGCACATCTCGTTGTCGAATTCTGCGGGTCAGCTACGCCTCATCATCTCGGTGAGAGGACGAATGCGTCTGTGCAGCGAGGCGCAGGTTGTCCTGGCGATTCCCCTATGCTGAAACCGCTCGTGTTGAAACGAACAAAATTGAGGCAACCAAGGCTGAGGTGTAAGCAGCGTGGATTCACTCTGCCGGAAATCCTGTTAGCACTGAGTTTAGGTAGCCTGATTATGCTGTCGGCGGCGCAGTTGTACCCTCTGCTGCGCGGTCAAAGTCAGGATAGTGCACAGCTTTTCCGGCTGGAGCAATTGTTCAGTCAGGTGGCGATGGGGGTTGAGAAAGATATTCGTCGGGCCGGTTTTTGTGCGGGAACCTGTCAGGGAAAGGCAATGAGCATAGGGAAGTATCCGGGCGAGGCGGAAAACAGCTGTCTGAATGTCTCTTACGATCTGAACCGAAATGGGGTTTGGGATGGTGGGGAACAGCAGGATGCCGAGTCTTTTGGCTATCGCCTGCGCGGTCGGTCGTTGGAAATTCAGAGCGGGGCGCATAACTGTCAGGGCGACAGATGGGAGAAGCTGTTTGATCCGCAGGAGGTGGTGCTCACGGTGTTCCGGTTACAGCGCCTGTCTGGACAAAATGAGGCGGCGTTATATGAATTACAGCTCGCTGGCTATTGGGCCAAGCGTCCTGCCGTTCGGCAGCATACCACTCGCCTTATTCTTGGTCGCAACCAATGAGAAAGGGATATCAGGAAGGAAGTGGAACGCTAGCTATGGTGCTGCTCATTGCCATTATCGGTCTGCTATTGATGTCTGGCTTGCAGCGCCAGCTTGATGCTGCTATTCAGGTGGGGAACGATGAACGGCACTATCTGCGAGCGTTCAATCAGGCATTGTCCTCGCTGAACTGGGGAAGGGGGCAGCGTTGGGGAACGCTAACAGAAAACTGGCAGTGTCAGCGGCTGTCGGCAGAACAGCTTGTGGTGTGTCTGCGTGCGGCCTCGGATGGGGAACAAGGATTACTGCGTGGCGAAGGAACGCTTCCCGCTTCAGCGCGACCGTTGACGTTGTACCAACGGGTATCCTTTTCGGCACTGTCGTCGAACCAGATTGCGATTCAACCATTGGGTAACGGCTGGCTGGATTTTTGTCCTGATAAGGAGGTGACACGCTGTGATGCAACGGAATAGCGCGCTGAACAAGGGGATTGTGAGCCATCAATCTGGCTTTAGCCTGCCGGAGACGCTGGTAGCGGCGCTGCTGTTTGCCGTGTCGCTGCTGGGGCTACTGCAATATCACCAAATCTTGCAGCAGTCATTTCAACACCAGTTGCAGCAGCGTCAGGCTTGGCGATTTGCGATGCAGCAGTTGGAGGCCTATGAAGCGGGTGTACGGTATAATCCGTCTGATATTGATAATGCCGCGTCTCTTGCGAGTAAAAACTGGCAGTTTAGTGTGTCAGAGCAGCTCCAGAACGGAGAATGCCGTCAGGTAACGGCAAGAGTCATGACGCCACGTCGCTATCAGGCTACACTAAACCGTTGGTTTTGCCTGTCATCGCCTGTTGGGTAGGCATACCTGGGTAAACTATGAACTATAAATCGTAAGCCGCGGCGAGCAGGAGCCAGAATGTTTAGAATCTATCACTCTAATCAGTTAGATATCTTGAAAAGACTGATGGTTGAGCTGATAAAACGTCAGCCGCTTGCGGATCCCTTCCAGCAGGAAGTGATTTTAGTTCAAAGTCCGGGGATGGCGCAGTGGCTGCAAATTGAACTGGCTGGACACTTCGGGATTGCTGCCAATATTCAATTCCCGCTGCCCGGTGTTTTTTTGTGGAATATGTGTCGCCATGTGCTGCCGGATATTCCAAAAGAAAGCGCCTTCAGCAAGGATGCGATGACGTGGAAGCTCATGCATTTGCTTCCCGATTTGTTAGCTCAGCCTGATTTTGCGGCCCTTAACCACTATTTGCAGGATGACGATAACCAGCGCAAGCTGCATCAGCTTGCCGGACGCGTAGCGGATCTTTTCGATCAATACCTGATTTATCGCCCAGAATGGATCAAGGCATGGCAAGAAGGGAAGCAGGTTGACGATCTCGGCGGGAATCAGCTGTGGCAGTCCGCACTGTGGCGCGCGCTGGTGGATTATACGCGTGAACTGGCGCAGCCCGAATGGCACCATGCTATTCTGTATCAACGCTTTATTGCTGCGTTAGAACAGGCAAAAACGTGCCCGAAAGGCCTGCCGCCACGCGTTTTTATCTGCGGTATTTCGGCGTTACCCCCCATCTATTTACAGGCGCTGAACGCGCTGGCGCGTCATATTGATGTGCACCTGCTATTTACCAATCCTTGTCGCCATTACTGGAGTGACATTCAGGATTATAAATTTCTGGCGAAGCTAAAAGCCCGCAACCGCCGCTTACATCGCTTTGATGGCGAACAGACTGATGAAACCCGCCCGCTCTTTCGCGATCCTTCACAGGCAGAAGCATTGTTCAACGACGACGGGAAACAGTCGATTAATAATCCGCTGCTGGCATCGTGGGGAAAGCTGGGGCGCGATAACCTCTATCTGCTGGCTGATTTGGATAGCGTGCAGGAGATCGACGCTTTTGTTGAGTCGGATGGCGAAAATCTGCTGCAAACCTTGCAGCGCGACATTCTTGAGCTGGAAGACTACGCCGTAGTGGCCGTCAGCCATGAAACGCAGAACACCAGCATGCAAAAACGCCTGCTGGCTCTCGACGATCGTTCGATCGATTTTCACGCCTGCCACAGCCCGCAGCGTGAAGTTGAAGTGCTTCACGATCGGCTGCTGGCCATGATGGCTGACGATCCTGAACTGATGCCGCGCGATGTTATTGTGATGATGGCGGATATCGACAGCTATACGCCGTTTATTCAGGCGGTGTTTGGCAACGCGCCAGATAACCGCTACCTGCCTTTTGCCATCTCCGATCAGCGTGCGCGGCATGCGCATCCCGCCTTGCAGGCGGTAATCAGCCTGCTGGATTTACCGACGAGCCGTTTTACGGCGGAACAGGTTTTGGCATTGCTTGAAGTGCCCGCGCTGGCCGCGCGTTTCGGTATTCAGGAAGAAGGGCTAAGGCGTCTGCGCCTGTGGGTGGTGGAATCCGGTGTGCGCTGGGGACTGGATGACGACAACGTGCGCGATCTGATGCTGCCGCCAACAGGGCAACATACGTGGCGTTTTGGCCTGACGAGAATGCTGCTGGGCTATGCGATGGACAGTCAGGTCGGCGACTGGCAGGGTGTGCTGCCTTATGATGAATCCAGCGGATTGATTGCGGAACTGGCCGGTCAACTGGCCGAATTGCTGATGCAGATCCACCATTGGCGTCAGCGCCTGTCTCAGCCGCGCGTGCTTGTCGACTGGTTACCGTTATGTCGAGAGCTGATCGAAACCTTCTTTGACGCTGACAGTGAGACCGAAGCAGCGCTGGCGTTAGTTGAAAAACAGTGGCAGTACGTGATTGGTATGGGCACGATGGCGCATTATCCGCAACAGGTGCCAATCTCCCGGTTACGTGATGAACTGTCGCGGCGTCTCGATCAGGAGCGGCTCAGCCAGCGTTTTCTTGCTGGTTCGATCAATTTTTGTACGCTGATGCCGATGCGTTCCATTCCGTTCAAGGTCGTGTGTTTGTTGGGCATGAATGACGGCGTTTATCCTCGAACGCTGCCACCGCTCGGGTTCGATCTCATGGGGCGGAAAATCAAGCGCGGCGATCGTAGCCGACGTGATGATGACCGCTATCTGTTTCTTGAGGCGCTTTTGTCGGCGCAGCACAAACTCTATATCAGCTATATCGGGCGCTCGATCCAGGATAATACGCGTCGCTATCCTTCCGTATTGGTCAGCGAACTGACGGAATATATCGCGCAAAGTTACGTCCTGCCGGGCGATGAAACGCTGGATATCGATAGCAGCGCGGAGCGCGTGGTGAAGCACCTTTGCCGCGAACATAGCCGTATGCCTTTTGATGCGAATAACTTCCTGTCTGCACCGCAGCCGTTGAGTTTTGCGGCCGAGTGGCTGGCGGCGGCGAACCGAAAAGGGGAAGCTCAGCCTGATTTCGATCGCGAAGCGCTGTCCGCAAGAGCGAGTGATAGGGATGTCAGTCTGGACGATTTGAAGCGTTTTTATCGTCATCCTGTGCGAGCCTTTTTTCAACTGCGACTTGGTGTGAGTTTTATGCTGCACAGCGATGAGCTGTTGGATGAAGAGCCCTTTGTGGTTGATAGCCTTAACCGCTATCAGTTGAATAGCGAGTTGCTTAATACCTTGATTAATGAAGGCGATACCGAAAAACTGTATCGCCGTGCCAGAGCCGCGGGTGAGTTGCCCTATGGTGCGTTCGGCGAAATTTACTGGCAGGAACAGCAGCAGGAGATGGCGCAGTTGGCTACGCGCGTGCGTGATGAATTAACGTCGTCGCTGTCGGTGAGTCGGGAAGTCGATATCCTCCTCGACGGCGTGCGCGTCAGTGGCTGGCTGAATCAGGTGCAGCCGGATGGTTTGCTGCGCTGGCGTCCGGGCACGCTTTCTATGAAGGATGGCATTACGCTGTGGTTGGAACATCTGGCCTACTGTGCAACGGGCGGGCAGGGTGAAAGTCGACTGTATGGGCGGGAAGACACGGCGTGGCGCTTTGCTGCCTTGTCGGAATTGCAGGCCAAAGAACATTTGGCCGTCATGCTGGATGGCTATCGTCAGGGAATGAGCAAGCCGCTGTTATTGCTCAATAAAGCGGGGAGCGCCTGGCTGGCTGAATGTTATGATCGCGAAAGCGATAGCCTGCGGTCGGATGAGGAGGCGCAGAACAAAGCGCGCACCCGTTTACTGCAAGCCTGGCAGGGCAACATGGGAATGCGGGGGGAGGGGGAGGATTATTACCTGCAACGCATTATCCGTGAGTTGGATGAAAAACGAATGAATGAGGTGATTGAAGCGGCGCAAATTTGGCTACTGCCACCGTTCCGCTCTAATCTGGCGTGATGAGTTTGTTTTGGGTAATGCCCGGGTCGATTTCGAGGTGCGAGAAGATAACGCACTGCAACGTGAAAAGTGATGGATATGAGGTTGGAGAATTGCATGCGTAACATGCGTAAACAGTGGGTCTGGATTACCGGGTGGTTTCTTTTATTCACATTCTGGCTTCCGGCGAGTTGGGCTGAGACGGGCTGGCAGCCGCTGGCTCAGACGATTCGAAAAAGCGAAAAAGATCCGCGGCAATATCAGGCGATCAAACTGGATAATGGAATGACCGTTCTGCTGGTTTCCGATCCGCAGGCACCCAAATCGCTGGCATCACTGGCGTTGCCTATTGGCTCGTTGGACGATCCCAATAATCAACTAGGATTAGCGCATTACCTCGAACACATGGTGCTGATGGGATCGAAACGTTACCCAGAGCCAGAGGCGCTGTCCGAGTTTTTGAAAAAGCATGGCGGTAGCCACAATGCCAGCACGGCGTCTTACCGCACGGCGTTTTATCTGGAAGTGGAAAATGATGCACTGCGGCCAGCCGTAGATCGGATGGCGGATGCGATTGCGGAACCGCTGCTCGATCCGGTGAATGCCGATCGTGAGCGTAATGCGGTCAATGCGGAATTAACGATGGCGCGTTCGCGCGATGGTCACCGCATGGCGCAGGTAGGGGCGGAAACGCTGAACCCGGCGCACCCAAGCGCGCGTTTTTCGGGTGGCAATCTTGAAACCCTGAGCGATAAACCCGGCAGCAAACTGCATGATGAGCTGGTGAAGTTCTATCAGCAATACTACTCCGCCAACCTGATGAAAGGGGTGATTTACAGTAATCAACCTCTGCCTGAACTGGCGAAACTGGCGGTTGATACCTTCGGGCGCATTCCTAATCACAACGCCAGCGTTCCTGCGGTTACCGTTCCTGTGACGACGGAAAAGCAGCGCGGCGTAATGATTCACTATGTTCCTGCTCAGCCGAGAAAACAGCTGCGCATTGAGTTTCGCGTCAGCGATATTAGCCAGGAATTTCGCAGCAAGACGGATACCTACATAAGCTATCTGCTTGGCAACCGCAGCCAGAATACGCTCTCTGACTGGTTGCAAAAGGAAGGGCTGGTTGAGTCTATCGGTGCGGGTTCTTCGCCGATCATCGACCGTAATGGCGGCATGTTCGCGATTTCAGCCTCGCTGACCGATAAAGGTCTGGCACAGCGTGATGAAGTGATCGCTGCGATATTCCGTTACCTGCAACAAATTCGCACAGAAGGGATTCAGCAGCGCTATTTTGATGAGATCGCGCATGTTCTGGATCTGGATTTCCGCTACCCGTCCATCAGCCGTGATATGGACTACATCGAATGGTTGGTGGATACCATGCTGCGTGTGCCGGTCGAACATACGCTGGATGCGCAGTATGTTGCGGATCGCTACGATCCGAAGGCTATCGCCGCACGACTGGACGAGATGACGCCGCAGAACGCGCGCGTCTGGGTCATCAGCCCGAATGAGCCGCATAATAAAGTGGCCTATTTTGTCGATGCGCTGTACGAGATGAATAAAATCCCGTCAGAAACATTCGCAAAATGGAAAACGCTGGGGCAGAAAATGTCACTGTCGTTGCCGACGATCAATCCCTATATCCCGGATGATTTCTCCCTGATCAAAGCCGATAAGGCGATCCCTAAACCGACACTTCTGCTGAACCAGCCGGGGCTGCGCGTGCTGTATATGCCAAGCCACTACTTCGCTGATGAGCCGAAAGCGGAAATCACGCTGTTCCTGCGTAATCAGGAAGCGCGCAGTACCGCCCGTAATCAGGTGCTGTTTGCGTTAAACGATTATCTGGCCGGTCTGGCGCTGGATGAACTCAGCTATCAGGCTTCGATTGGCGGCATCAGTTTCTCCACCCGCAGCAATGATGGTCTGGTGATTAGCGCCAATGGCTATACCCAGCATTTGCCACGGTTGCTGCTGACGTTGGCGGATGGCTACGCCTCCTTTACCTCGACGGAAGCACAGCTGGAGCAGGCAAAGTCCTGGTACATACAGCAATTGGATGCGGTAGAGAAATCAAAAGCTTTTGAACAGGCGTTACAGCCGGTTCAGGCGATATCGCAATTGCCTTACTTTGAGCGCGCAGAACGTCGTAACCTGCTGAAGGATATCCGTTTACAGGACATGGTTAACTACCGCAAAGACCTGCTGCAAAAAGCTACGCCGGAAATGCTGGTCGTCGGCAATCTGGCACCAGAGCGAGTTACCGAGCTGGCGAATACGCTGAAGGCGCATCTGAAGGCTGGTGGCGAGAATCTGTCGCGTAGCGATGATGTCAAAGTCAGTAAGCCGCAGCTTGCTAATCTGCAACGCCCGGGCAGCAGCACGGATTCTGCGTTAGCAGCAGTATATGTACCGACGGGGTATTCGGAAACGGAAAGCATGGCGTATAGCTCGGTGCTGGGGCAGATCGTTCAGCCTTGGTTCTACAGCCAACTGAGAACGGAAGAGCAACTGGGTTACGCGGTGTTTGCCTTCCCAACGACGATCGGCCGACAGATGGGCATTGCCTTCCTGCTGCAAAGCAACAGCAAACAGCCTGCTTATCTGTATCAGCGCTATGAAGATTTTTACCTGAAAGCGCAAAAACGACTGCGTGAAATGAGTGAAGAAGAGTTCACGCAGTATAAGCAAGGCGTGATGAATGAACTGAATCAGCGCCCGCAAACCTTAGGCGAAGAAGCTGGCCGACTGCGTAAAGATCTGGATCAGGAAAACTTTGCTTTTGACTCGCGTGAGAAACTGCTCGAACAAATCAAACCGCTGACGGTGACGCAACTGGCAGACTTCTTCCAGAAGGCGCTGAAGCCAGAAGGTCTGGCTATTCTGTCGCAGGTGTCCGGTAGCCATCATGGTAAAGCCGACTATGCCGCACCGAAGGGATGGCACACCTACGCGGATGCGTCTTCATTGCAGAAAACGTTACCGCGTGAGAAAGCGCCTACGATGATCCCTGCGCCAGCAGCATCGACAGCGGTCGGTAAGGTTTCAGCAGAATGAAAAATGCCGCGCCGCAATCATTAGACGTTATGACGTTGCCGCTCCTCGGGGAGCGGTTGATTGAGGCGTCGGCCGGAACGGGGAAAACCTATACGCTGGCTGCGCTTTACCTGCGCCTGCTGCTGGGGCTGGGGAAACAAGCCGCGTATCCACGTCCACTACTGGTCGAGGAAATTCTGGTTGTGACCTTTACGGAGGCGGCGACCGAAGAATTGCGGGAGCGTATTCGTGCCAGAATTCACGCGTTGCGCATCGCCTGCCTGCGTAAAAGCGCGCAGGGTGAAGAAGCAGATAAGCCTAAAGATACGTCGCTAGCGCAGCTGCTGGCGGAGATTTCGGATCACCGCGATGCGGCCGACGTATTGCTGGCGGCAGAACGCCAAATGGATGAAGCGGCGATCTACACGATCCACGGCTTCTGCCAGCGTATGCTCAGTACCAATGCGTTTGAATCCGGCGTGCTTTTCGAACAGGTGCTGATAGAAGATGAACAGCCGCTGCGCCGCCAGGCCTGTGCCGACTTTTGGCGTCGTTATTGCTATCCGTTGCCGGTAGAGGTCGCACGTATTGTCGGTCTGGAGTGGAAAGGGCCGGAAAACCTGCTGGCCGATCTGGCTCCCTATCTGCACGGTGAAGCGCCTGTGTTTCGCTTGCCGCCAGAAGAGGGCGAAACGTTGCAGAGCCGCCATGAGAAGATCGTGGCGACGATCGACGCGTACAAACAACGCTGGCTGGCGTCAGCAGCGGACCTGGAAGCGCTGATTAGTGCTTCTGGCGTCGATAAACGCAGCTACAGCAGTAAGCATCTTCCCAACTGGCTACAGAAAGTCACGCTGTGGGCAGAGCAGCCGACGCTGGATTACCAACTGCCGAAAGATCTGGTGAGATTTGCCCAGCAAACGCTAATCGAGAAAACGAAGAAAGGCGAACCGCCTGTTCATACTCTCTTTGAGGAGACCGAACGGCTGCTTGAAGCGCCGCTGTCGCTGCGCGATTTAGTCATTGTTCGCGCGCTGTCGGCGATCCGCGAGTCGGTGAGTGAGGAAAAACGGCAGCGTGCAGAACTGGGGTTTGACGATTTGCTGAGTCGTTTGGATGTTGCGTTGCAACAGCCTGGCGGGGAACAGCTTGCCAGCGCCATTCGCGAACGCTATCCGGTGGCGATGATCGATGAATTTCAGGATACCGATCCTCAACAGTACCGTATTTTCAGAACGTTGTACGTCGGGCAGCCGCAGTGTGGGCTATTGCTGATCGGTGACCCTAAGCAGGCTATTTATGCGTTTCGCGGTGCGGATATTTTTACCTACATGCACGCGCGCGGAGAAGTCGCCGCGCATTATACGCTGGGTACGAACTGGCGCTCGTCGCACCAGATGGTACATGGCGTTAATCGTCTGTTTGAACGCCTCGACTCTCCTTTTATTTTTCAAAACATCCCTTTCCTGCCGGTTAAGCCTGCTGAGTCTAAGCGCGGTTTGGTGTTTGAGGTTGCAGGGCTGCCTCAGCCTGCGCTGCAATTCTGGCTAACGGGTTCGGAACCGATTGGCGTAGGAGATTATCAACAGCAGATGGCGCGTCAGTGTGCGGCGCAGATTCGTGACTGGCTGGCGGCCAGTCAGCGCAATGAAGCCTGGCTGGTTACTGACGACTCCCGCCGTTTGGTCAGGGCATCCGACATGAGTGTGCTGGTGCGTAGCCGGCGTGAAGCCTCGCTGATTCGTGACGCGCTGAGCCGTTTGTCCATTCCCTCTGTATATCTGTCCAATCGCGACAGCGTATTCAGCACGCCGGAAGCCAGCGATATGTTGTGGCTGTTGCAGGCGGTGCTGGCACCGGAACAGGAGCGCACGTTACGCAGCGCGATGGCGACGGCTCTGATGGGGCTGGATGCCGAACAGGTTGATGCATTAGGGCAAAGCGAAGCCGCGTGGGATGCGTTGGTCGATGAATTTGCGGGCTACCGTGCTCTGTGGCGTCAGCGCGGCGTACTGCCGATGCTGCGTGCGCTGATGAGTCAACATCAACTGGCGGAGAACCTGCTGGCGAGTGCGGAGGGTGAACGCCGCATTACCGATATTCTGCATATCGGTGAGTTATTGCAGGATGCCTCTGCAACCCTTGATAGCGAACATGCGCTGGTGCGCTGGTTATCACAGCAGATTGTCCAACCTAATCCGCAGGCAGAGAACCAGCAGCTACGTCTGGAAAGCGATCGTCACCTGGTGCAGATCGTGACGATCCACAAATCAAAAGGGCTCGAATACCCGCTGGTATGGCTGCCTTTCATCAGTAACTTCCGCGTGCAGGATCAGGGGATTTATCACGATCGCGAAAGCTATCAGGCCGTGTTGGATCTGCAAAATAATGAAGAAAGCCAGACGCTAGCGGAAGAAGAGCGGCTGGCGGAAGATTTACGTTTGCTGTATGTCGCGCTAACCCGTTCTATCTACCACTGTAGCGTGGGTGTTGCGCCCGTTCAGCGGTCGCGTAAGAAAGACGGCAGCAGCGATATGCACCAGAGCGCGCTGGGCTATTTACTCCAGCGCGGTAAAGAAGCTGAAGCTGCCACGTTAGTCAGCGAGCTGGAAGGCATGGTTGGCGACGGTGTCGCACTAACACCGCTACAGGCGACGGAAGAACAGCGTTGGCAGCCGGATAGACCGGAACTGGCAGAGCTGCGGGCTCGCCACATCGAACGCCAGTTGCGCGACGGCTGGCGAGTAACCAGCTATTCGGGGCTTCAGCAGCAGGGTTCTGCAAGCGCGCAGGATCTGGTGCCGCGTCTGGATATCGAAGCGATAGGCGAGCGTCAGGAGGCGGATGAAACGCAACTGACGCCGCATACGTTCCCGCGCGGCGCGAGTCCGGGAACGTTTTTGCATAGCCTGTTTGAAACGCTGGATTTTACTCAGCCCGTTGAGGATGACTGGCTAGCCGAGCAGTTGCAGCTACAGGGATTTGAAGCGCACTGGCACCCGGTGTTAAAGGCGTGGATGGATACGCTTTTGCATACGCCGCTTAATGAGCAAGGGATCGTGCTATCGGCACTGGAGAACGTCGATAAGCAGGCCGAATTACAGTTCTATATACCGATTGATACGCCAATACAGGCGGCGCAGCTCGATCGGCTGGCGAAACATCACGACCCGCTATCTGCACGCTGTCCGGCGCTCTCTTTTCAGCAGGTGAAAGGCATGCTGAAAGGGTTTATCGATCTGGTGTTCCGCTGGGAAGGACGCTATTACCTGCTGGACTATAAGTCCAATTGGCTCGGCCCTGACGCCAGTGCATACACCCAAACGGCCATGATGCAGTCGATGGCCGAGCATCGCTATGACTTGCAATACCAGCTCTACACGCTGGCTTTGCACCGCTATCTGCGTCATCGCATTGCGGATTATGACTATGAGCGCCACTTTGGCGGGGTGTTTTATCTGTTTTTACGCGGCGTTGAAGCGTCTCACCCCGGCAATGGCATCTTTGCCTGTCGTCCCTCTGCTGAATTTGTTTTCGGGCTTGATGCGCTCTTTAAGGGAAAGACGCCTGACGATGCTGATACAGGAATTCCCTCATGATTGCGTTACTTGAAACGGCACTGACGCGGCGGTTACTGCGCCCGCTGGATGTTCAGTTCGCCAGAATGCTGGCAGATGAGACAAAGCCCGATCTGCTGTTGGCCGCCGCCTGCCTGAGTGCACATTCGGGCGCAGGGCACGTGTGTTTGCCGCTGGAGAACTTGCAGGCCCAGACGCTGTTTGACGGCCGCGAGCCTGAGCTGGCTCAACAGCTTCTTGCGGAGGCACGGCTAAACACGGTTGCCGCATGGCGGCAGCGTCTACTGGCGTCCGATGCCGTCAGCGACGGCAGCCAGCCGACGCCGCTGGTGTTGCAAGGCGAAAAGCTGTACTTACAGCGTAGCTGGCAGAGTGAAGGCCGCGTGGCGCGGTTTATCGCCAGCGAGCGCGATACGATCCCCGTCGATGAACCCGCGATCCGAGCGGTTCTGGATCGGCTGTTTCCTGACGTGGGCGAAGAGGTTAACTGGCAGAAGGTCGCCGCCGCTGTCGCCTTGACGCGCCGCATTGCGGTGATTTCCGGCGGGCCAGGAACGGGGAAAACCACGACGGTGGCCAAATTGCTGGCGGCGCTAATTGAGCTGAATACGAGAGAGACGTTACGTATTCAACTGGCGGCACCGACTGGGAAAGCGGCTGCGCGGCTCACGGAGTCGCTGGGGCAAGCCCTGCACCGTCTTGCGGTGGATCCTCTGCTGCGTGATGCGTTTCCGCAGGAAGCGACAACCCTGCACCGGCTGTTGGGGGCGGTGACAGACAGTCAGCGCCTGCGTCACCATCAGGACAACCCGCTGCATCTGGATGTACTGATTGTGGATGAGGCGTCGATGGTCGATCTGCCGATGATGGCGAATGTGATCGCTGCGCTTCCGCCACACGCCAGAATTATCTTTCTGGGTGACCGCGATCAACTGGCGTCCGTCGAGGCGGGGGCGGTGTTGGGCGATATCTGTCGTTTTGCCGAGGTTGGCTATAGCCGCGCGCGGGCGCAGCAATTGCAGCGGCTGACGGGTTGTAAGCTGGATGAAAGTGGTCCTGAAGGACAGACGACGGTCAGTGACAGTATCTGTCTATTGCGCCGGAGCTACCGTTTCGATCCGCATTCCGGTATTGGCCAACTGGCGCTGGCGGTGAACGGCGGTGATGACGCTCGTGTGCGTGCTGTGTTAAACGGCGAGTTTGCCGATATTACCTGTAGCCCGTTAACCGCGGCTGAGGAGTATCAGGCCATGCTGGCACAGTGTGTCGAAGGGTATCGTGATTATCTACAGCTTGTGGTGGCGGGAGCCACGCCGGACGCTGTGCTGCTTGCTTTCCAGCGCTATCGCCAACTGTGCGCATTGCGCGAAGGGCCATTTGGCGTAGCAGGGCTGAATCAGCGCATTGAGCAGGCTTTGCATCAGGCTGGGCTGATTCAGCGTAGCCGTAATCCGCTTAACCGCTGGTATCTCGGCCGACCGGTCATGATTGAACGTAACGATGCCGCATTAGGCCTGTTCAATGGGGATATCGGTATTGCCATGATGGGAGACAACGGAGAGCTGCGCGTATTTTTCCCGTTGCCAAATGGCGAAACCAAAGACGTTACGCCAAGCCGTCTGCCGCCGCATGAAACGGCCTATGCGATGACGGTGCATAAATCGCAGGGATCGGAGTTTGATCATACGGCGCTGGTGCTGCCGAACCACTATTTACCGGTGCTGACGCGGGAGCTGGTGTATACCGCCATCACGCGTGCGCGCCAGCGTTTGTCACTCTATACCGATGTTCGCATTCTCTGTCGCGCGGTGAAAACGCCAACGCAGCGCTATAGCGGCCTGGAAGAGAGAATTAGCGCATTAATGGTGCGCTCTTCTGCTAGTAAGATGCCATTCAGTTAGGGAAGTACGATACGCTGCAGGTGTGAATTGCGTTGACAAATTGGCATGATATCCCTGTCTGATGGCTTATTGAAATGAACAACGTGAGCGGTGAGTTTGGCAAGCGGCCATAAGCGGATAAAAATAGCGTGGCCGATTTTACGATCGGCCACGAGAAGTGTTATCGAGTGGGATAACTCAGAGATCTAGCACCAGAATCTTCGAGCGACGCTGGTAGTTATACAGCGCCTGCTTTTTCTTCGGCAGCATTTCCACTTCGGCGGGTAAAAAGCCGCGCTCCTGGAACCAGTGGATGCTGTGTGTCGTCAGCACGAACAGCTTTTGCAGACCCTGCTGACGCGCCTGAGCGGCAACGCGCAGTAACAGCATATCGCCGCGTGATGAACTGCGGTAATCCGGGTGAACCGCGACGCAGGCCATTTCGCCGATGCTTTCTTCCGGGAACGGATACAGTGCGGCGCAGGCGATAGTCAGGTTATCGCGTACCACGACGGTGAATTTGTCGATCTCCATTTCCAACTGCTCACGCGAGCGTCTGACCAGAATGCCTTGTTCTTCCAGCGGGCGAATCAGTTCCAGAATACCGCCAATATCATTGATGGTCGCACGGCGAACCTGCTCGGCGCTTTCCATCACGATCTGTGTACCGATGCCGTCGCGTGAGAACAGCTCTTGCAGCAGCGCGCCGTCGTCCTGATAGCTGATCAGGTGGCTACGGCGTACGCCGCTGCGGCAGGCTTTGACCGCACCGCGCAGGAACCGGACCGTACCCGAATGGTAATCACCAGCCTGTTCCAGTGCATCAATACGCTGCTGTGCATCGTCGGGGAACAGTTCTGAAATGATGTTACCTTCTTCGTTAGTCACGCCCTGCGAGGAGCAGAAACCGATCATCTTTTCCGCTTTCAGCTTAATGGCGAGCTGGGTTGCAACCTCTTCCGAGGTTAAATTGAAACTCTCACCGGTGACTGAAACCGCAACCGGGCCGAGCAGCACGATGGCACCGCTATTCAGTTGGCGGTGAACGGCTTCTTCATCAATGCGGCGAATACGGCCGCTGTGGCAGTAGTCCACACCATCATCCACGCCAAGTGGCTGCGCGATAATAAAGTTACCGCTGACGACATTAATGTGGGCACCTTGTAGCGGCGTGTTGTTCAGACTCATCGACAGCCGGGCGGTGATGTCCAACTGCAGCATTCCCGCCGCCTGCTTGACCAGCTCCAGCGTGGTGCTGTCGGTGATGCGGGTATTTTTATGGTAGAGAGGTTCGTAGTGATGCGTTGTCAGGTTGGCATCGATCTGCGGGCGAGCACCATAAACGACCACCAGCTTGATCCCCAGACTGTGTAGCAGCCCGATATCATTTACGATGCTAGAGAAGTTGGCATGTTCAATGGCTTCGCCACCTAACATGATGACAAACGTTTTGCCACGGTGGGCATTGATATAGGGAACTGAATGGCGGAAGCCCTGAACCAGTTCTGTACTCCGTTCCTTCACTACGAGCCCTCTTTGCATTTTTATTCGTAATTTATGTATTTTTATTCTTTATGACGTAAAAGGCAAGAGGAAGTATTAACCAGAAAAGTCAGGATTCTGTTTCATCTTGCTACCATGCCCTAAATAATTCGAGTTGCGTGAAGGCGGCAACCGCGCGAGTCCCTAGGAGCTTATATAAGTAAGTGACTGGGGTGAGCAAGAGAAGCCAACGCACATGCGGCTTGAAGTATGACGGGCATGCACAGGATTTTTGCATGACAGCGTGGAGCAGATTCGTTAAAGTTTTTGACAATTTTTACCTTTATTCATTTTTTAATGGCCTATCCCGAGCATTCGCAACACAACAATGCAGGATAGCGCACAGCAATCAGATCGGAGCGGCATGTCTCATTCGAATCATCATCTGACTCGACGGCGTCTATTACAAAGCGCAGCAGCAACCTGGCTGTTAAGCGTAAGTGGTGTAGGAATGGCAGCGACGACACAGGTCGTGGCCGTGCGCGTCTGGCCGTCCTCCGCCTATACCCGCGTCACGCTGGAATCCAATCACCCGCTGAAATATAAACAGTTTAGTCTGAGTAATCCTGAACGCATCGTGGTGGATATCGAAAATGTTCATCTGAACAGCGTGCTGAAGGAGATCGCCAGCCAGTTTAAGTCAGATAACGACCCGCTGATTAAAGAAGCGCGCATCGGCCAGTTTGATAAAACCACGGTGCGCCTGGTGTTGGAGCTCAAGTTGCAGGCGACGACCAAAGTCTTTACGCTGGGGCCAGTGGCTGAATTCAAGCACCGACTGGTACTGGATTTATATCCCGCCGCAGGGCGCTACGACAACGAAGACGACCCGCTGCTGGCGCTGCTGGAGGATTACAACAAAGGCGATCTGGAACGCACGCTGCCAGCAGAAGCGCCGAAAGCCGGGAAAGCTGGACGGGATCGTCCGCTGATTATCATGCTCGATCCCGGTCACGGCGGTGAAGATCCCGGCGCGATTGGCAAGAATAAAACGCGCGAGAAAGACATCGTGCTACAGATTGCCCGCCGCTTGCGTAAGCTGATCGACAATGAATCCAACATGAAAGCCTATATGACGCGTAATGAAGATGTGTTTATTCCGCTGCGCGTACGGGTGGCGAAAGCGCGCAAGCAGCGTGCCGATCTGTTCATTTCGATTCATGCGGATGCGTTTACCAATCGATCGGCAAGAGGATCGTCGGTTTTTGCCCTGTCGAAAAAAGGGGCAACCAGTACTGCCGCCAGATTTCTGGCAGAGACCCAGAACGAATCGGATTTGATCGGTGGCGTGAGCATGAGCGGCGACCGCTATCTGGATCACACCATGTTCGATCTGGTGCAGACCGTGACGATTGGCGACAGCCTGAAGTTTGGTAAAGAGATCCTGACCCGACTGGGCAGGGTGAATCGTCTGCATAAAAACAGTGTCGATCAGGCTGGATTTGCGGTATTGAAAGCGCCGGATATTCCGTCTGTTCTGGTTGAGACGGCATTTATCAGCAATCTGGAAGAAGAGCGCAAGCTACGTACCAGCCATTTCCAGCAGCAGATTGCCGAATCCATTTTTGCAGGAATTAAGGCCTACTTTGCCAGTCAGGCTCAGCAGTAGTTGATGTTGCTGATGTCATACGATGACCGCGCCTAACTGGCGCGGTTCAGAGGGAATGATGCCTGGGGTACGGTACGTAGAAACAGGTAGTTCGTATAAATAGGTAGTTCGTAGAAACACATAATGCGTAGAAAACAAAAAAGCACCCGTTAAGGTGCTTATCGCGCGGTTCTTAATTTAAAGAACCTTAATTGGTTGCGGGGGCCGGATTCG
>NZ_JACDSF010000010.1:71683-130339 GCF_013449685.1 Pectobacterium brasiliense
CAGGCTGCTCCACCCCGCGTCCGTGGATGCGCACTATACTCGTCATGAACATTGATGCAACCTATTTCTGTAAAAAACGCAGCATTGGGTTGTTGGGTGATTAATTTATCATCGAGTGGGTTGATTTGTCACCGAATGGATGGTTTTGTGAACGGAATACGACGATTAACAGAAAAATCGATTTTTTACGATGCCGTGTGCAGAGTGGCATTTGTTTGACCCGTGGATTTATGTGCTCTCCCATTCCTTTCTCGATAGCCGTTTGTTATCGTTCGACGGTAAATTTTTTGATGTAAAAAGCGAGCGCAAAGATGAAGGGACGGTGGGGAAAATACGTGCTGACCGCAGTGGTCATTGCCATTCTGGCGGGGTGCCAATCCAGGCCAACCGATCGCGGGCAGCAATATAAAGATGGTCACCTCAACCAGCCTCTGGAATTGGTGAATGAACCTAATGCCAAAGGAAAACCGGTCAACGCACGGGATTTTATGACTCAGGTTTCTGAAATTCGGTCGGCGTCACCTAATCTGTACTCGCGCAATAATACGACCTTTCAGGCGATTGAAAACTGGATGATGTCCGGTGCCGATACCCGCGAGCTGAGCAAGTTTGGTCTGAATGCCTGGCAGATGGAAGGCGTTGATAACTTTGGTAACGTGCAGTTCACCGGTTATTACACGCCGGTATTGCAGGCGCGTCATACCCGTCAGGGGGAATTCCGCCATCCTTTATATGCCATGCCGTCAAAGGGCAAAAATAGCCGTCGGCTACCAGATCGCGCCGGTATTTATTCAGGTGCGCTGGATGAACGGCTGGTTCTCGCTTGGACTAACTCGCTGGTCGATAACTTCATGATGGAAGTGCAGGGCAGCGCCTATATTGATTTTGGCGATGGACGTCCGCTGACGTTCTTTGGTTACGCTGGCAAAAATGGCCATGCCTACCGCAGTATTGGTAAGGTGCTGATCGATCGTGGTGAAGTGCCGCGTGAAGAGATGTCGATGCAGGCCATCCGCAAGTGGGCGGAGCAGCATTCCGAATATGAAGTGCGTGAACTGTTTGAGCAGAATCCTTCTTTTGTGTTCTTTAAGCCAATGATGTCTGCTCCCGTCAAAGGGGCTAGCGCCGTGCCGCTGGTGGCGAAAGCCTCCGTTGCCTCTGACCGTTCGCTGATCCCAGCAGGTACGGCTCTGTTAATGGAAGTGCCGCTGCTGGATAACGTGGGTAAATTCACCGGCAAGTATGAAATGCGCTTGATGATCGCACTGGATGTCGGTGGGGCGATTAAAGGCCAGCACTTCGATATGTATCAGGGCATTGGGCCGGATGCTGGTCACTCGGCGGGTTTCTACAACCACTATGGCCGAGTCTGGGTGTTGAAGAACGCGCAAAGCAGCCCGACGAACGGTTCAGGATCGCTGTTAGTCAACAATCCACAGTAATCGTGCTTTCGTCTGAAATCTCAGAAGTGGCATTAAGATGAACCACTTCTGAGATGAAACACTTGCTCTCCACGCGCCAGAACAGAATCAGCGGTTAAAGCCGTATTTGCTGCTCAATCCTAATTCGTTCACGATACGAACGCCTGACTCCAACGCTTCGCCCTGCAAACCCCGCAGTGGACGACGCAGGCTGCCTGCTGGTAATCCGACTGCCTTCATCAACGATTTCACCGCCACGGGATTGATTGCCGAGTAGGTATAGTGCAGCAGCGGCAGCAAATGCTGATACGCCTTACGGAAGCGTTCTGCATCCTCGCCGTTTTTCCACGGACGAGAAATTTCGGCCAGTTCTGCCGGTGCAATATTGCCTGTCATGTTGGCGGTTCCATGGCCTCCCAGTGACATTGTTGGCACGACTAAACCCAGATTGGGCGAGTCGCAGCACATTACCGACACATCGGGATTGCCTGCCAGCACTTGTGCAACCTGACCCACGCGGGTGGTGGATTCTTTATGAATGACGTAGTTTGGGTGTTGGAAAATACGTAGCAGCGATGTCCAGTGCAGATCCGTTTTTACACGTGGCGGGTTGTTATAAATCCCTAATGGCAAATCGGTCGCATCTGCAATTTCCAGAAAGTAGCTTTCGATGTCACTCTCACTGGCACAAATATAGGCGGGGGCGGCGATAATGGCACCGTCTGCGCCGTTGTCATGTGCATAGCGCACATAGTCAATGGTGGTATCGGTATTGTTACCGGTACAGCCATAGAACAGCTTCATTTTGCTGGTGCTGTATTGCGCGGTTCGGCGGATGATCGCTTTCCTCTCATCTGGGGACAGCATGGACACTTCCCCGGTTGAACCCATAATCAAAACGGCAGCCGTGCCGTTGTCTTCTTGGAATTTTAATAACGCTTCAAATGCGCCGAAATCCACGCTGCCATCGTCATTGAAAGGTGTAATGAGGGCAACGAATGACCCTTCAATTTTTTCTCTGCTCATGTCTGTTTCCTGTCGGTTTAAACGTGTTACGAATAACGAAAAATCAGGACTGAAGGGATGTCTCAGTCAGTGGTTTGGCGGTAAAACCCGCCTCGACAAAACGTAATAGGTGCGATAACACGCGATCGTCATCGCGGTTGTCACACAGCCCTTTGGAGAGCAACGCCAGACGGCCAGAACGCGGATCGGCGTCGGTTAGCACGTGCATGGCGGCACCGCGGGCAAATTCATAACGCCAGATCACTTCCGCGCGCGATAGCGCTGGTAGCGCACGAGAAAAGGCATCGATAAAACGGTGAGCGACGTGATCGAACTGCGCCGACAGCAGTGCGGTGACTTCCAGACCCGGCGTAGCCCGCAGATGTTGTAACAGGCGAACGACAATGCGCCCGCCGTCGGGCGTGCGAGCCGTTTTAACCAGCGGGCGCAAGAGTGCATCCAGCAGCGCTGCAACGGGCAGTTCATCACCGTGATTAGCCTTTTCCACCTCATCCAGCAGATGCGTTCTTTCGTCATTCAACGGGCCGAGAACGTTGTCCAATACGGCACGCAGTAACCCTTCTTTCGAACCAAAGTAATAATTCACCGATGCCACATTCACGTTGGTGGCTTCCGTTATTTCGCGAATCGTCGTTAGCTCACTGCCTTTGCAGGCGAAGATCGTGATGGCCTCACGCAGGATACGCTGCTTAATGTCAGCCTCTTTTTCTTTGCTTTGATCTTTAGTTTTCAATAACGCCACCATGATTCATCCTTTTTGCTCACGCTTGCCGTCGGATGTACCGACGTCATGCATTGTTAGATTGAGGCCGTGGGGAAATGCGCTCCCGCTAGACTCGGTTACTGATAACGTCAGTCCTTGGTAAACCCAGTTCTTGATAAACCAATGTCGCCCAATAGCGGATCCCTAATGGGATCAGCGCATCATTAAAGTCGTAGTGCGGGGTATGTAGGTGATGCACGTTGGGCGCATTTTTGTCGCTGTTCCCCAGCATCATGAAGGCGCCGGGGCGTTGCTCCAGCATGTAGGCAAAATCTTCTGCACCCAGCAGCGGCGTCATTGCGGTGTTAACCTGTTCGAATCCCACGACCTGCGCGGCAGCGTTAACGGCTAACTGCGTGGCGTGCGTGTCGTTAACCAGCGCGGGATACTGCCGTTCATAATGCACGTCGGCCGTTGCGCCAAAGCCCTGCGCAGTGCTGTGTGCCAGCTCTCGCAGGCGCGTTTCCAGCAGGTGGCGCACGCTCGGCGAATAGCTCCGTCCGGTTCCTTTAAGGATGACGCTATCCGGGATAACGTTCGGGGCATGGATATCACCGCCCTGAATATGACCGATGCTGAGCACTGCTGCCTCCATCGCAGGGACGTTGCGGCTGACGATGGTTTGCAGGCCAAGCATAAATTGCGCGGCGGGCAGCGTCGGGTCGATAGAAAGGTGTACGCCTGAACCGCCGTGTCCGCCTGTGCCGTGAAACGTGACCTGCCAGGTGTCGCTGGCCGCCAGCATAGGGCCGCTGAGAATCGCGAATTGACCTACCTCGATACCGGGCTTGTTATGCAGGCCAAACAGCCGGTTGCAGGGGAACCTGGTCAGCAGGCCGTCATTGAGCATGGCAAGTCCGCCACCTAATCCTTCTTCCGCGGGCTGGAAAATAAAATGTACCGTGCCAGCAAAGTCGGGGTACTGAGACAAATAGCGTGCGGCACCCAGCAGCATGGTGGTGTGCCCATCGTGTCCGCAGGCATGCATTTTCCCAGCATGCACCGAGGCATAGGGTAGGTCCGTTTTCTCATTGATATACAGCGCATCCATGTCTGCCCGCAGGCCGATGCTGTCTTCACCGGGATAACGGCCATGTAGGGTGGCGACCACCCCCGTTCCACCGATGCCGGTTGTGACAGAAAGCCCCCATGCTGTCAGCTTTTCTGCCACCAATTGCGCGGTAGCAACCTCTTCAAAGCCGATTTCTGGGTGCTGATGAATATGGTGACGAATCGCAATCAGCTCAGGTAAGAAATCCTGAATGACCGATTCCATCGCGGCTTGATCAATAGCGGTTGATGTATTCACTTGGCGTTCACTGTGCTTATCCATGCGCCTGCCTGCTCATCAACTGTGGAGATACAGGCGTTTCGCGCTGCCCGCCGCTGGGGACGGCATCGATCAGTTTGCGGGTGTACGGGTGCTGTGGCTGATGCCAGATGCTGTGGTGATCGCCACTTTCCACGCAGCGCCCGTTTTGCATCACCATGACCCGGTCGGCGATATAGCGTACTACCGCGAGATCGTGGGAAATAAATAGCAGCGACAGGCCCATTTCGTTTTTTAACTCAACCAACAGATTGAGGATCTGCGCCTGAATAGAGACATCGAGTGCGGACACCGGCTCGTCGCAAATCACTAGCGAAGGACGTACCACCAGCGCACGGGCAATACCGATACGCTGGCGTTGCCCGCCGGAAAACTCATGGGGATAGCGGCTCAGGCTGCTTTGCGGCAGACCGACACGATCGATGATATTTTTGATCGCCTGCTGTCGCTGCGCACGATCGCCAAGGCTGTGCACAATCAGCGGCGTTTCAAGGATATGCTGAATGCTGTGGCGTGGATTCAGCGACGCGTAAGGGTCTTGAAAAATCATCTGTACCCGCTGACGCAGCGCTTTCAGCCGTGATTCTTTTAGCGTCGTAATGTCTTGCCCATCGAACACGATCTGCCCGTGTGAAGGCGGTAGCAGGCGCAGAATGGTTTTGGACAGGGTGGATTTACCACAGCCGGATTCGCCCACCAGACCGAGCGTTTCTCCGGGCAAAATGGTCAGTGACACATCGTCAACGGCTAGCACCTTGCCTTGTGCGGTTGAATAGCGAGTATGAATATTTTTCAGCGAGAGCAGCGGTGGCTGGCTCGTATCGGTGGTTCGGTGAATTAAGGTGGGCGGCGTCAGCAGCGTAAAGCCTTCATCCGTTGGCGCGTGATGGATTTCCGCCAGCCGATGGGTGCGGTAGTGCCTGTCCTGATCCATGTGCAGCGATGTCGCTAACAGCCCGCGCGTGTAGCTGTGCTTGGGGGCGAAACGGTGTGTGGATGACTGAAACAGGTCGGCTGCCTGTGCTTCTTCTACCTTTTGCCCGGCATACATCACCGCTACACGGTCGGCCCATTGCGCCACCAGCCCAAGATCGTGGGTAATCAGCAGCAGGCTCATCGAGAATTCACGACGCAGGTTGTCCAGCAGCGCCAGAATCTGTGCCTGAATGGTGACGTCCAGCGCCGTGGTCGGTTCATCGGCAATGAGCAGACGCGGACGGCAAGCCACTGCCATAGCGATCATGACGCGCTGACGCTGTCCGCCAGACAGGTTATGTGGATAGTCATCCACCCGGCGTGCCGGTTCAGGGATCTTGACCAGATCCAACAGCTCGATGGCGCGCGTCCGTGCTTGTGCGGGCGTCAGCGTTTCATGCAACCGCAGTGTTTCGCTAATCTGTTGCCCGATGGAAAGTACTGGATTGAGCGAGGTCATCGGTTCCTGAAAAATCATCGACAGCGCATTGCCACGTAGCTGGCGCATCTGCCGGTCTGGCAGGGTCAGCAGATCCTGTCCATCAAACAGGATGCGGCCGCTGATTGTTCCCGGTTCGGCGACCAATCGCATCAGGGACAGCGCCGTCGCGGATTTACCGCAGCCGGATTCGCCGACCAGCGCCAGCGTTTCTCCGGCGTTAATCGTCAGATTTAGTCCTCGAACGGCCTGATGACCGGGAAAATCAACGCGTAAATCTTGAATATCGACCAGCGGCTTCATGCGCTTCTCCCCCGTAACCGTGGATTCAGGGCATCGTTCAACGCGTCGCCCACCAGATTCAGTGACAGCACGGTTAAGACCAGTGCGGTGCCGGGCAAGGCGGTAAGAAACCAGGCGGTACGCAACGATTCCCGGCCAGCGCCGATCATGCTGCCCCAGCTCACGCGGTTCGGATCGCCAAAGCCCAAGAAGGAGAGGGCGGATTCAATCAAAATGGCCGAGGCGACCATGACCGACGTGGTGACGATGATCGACGGCAGCGCGTTCGGCAGCATTTCCTGAAAGATAATACGCAGGCTGGAAAATCCCTGACTGCGTGCGGCTAATACAAAATCGCTTTCGCGTAGCGAGCGAAACTCGGCACGCACCAGACGTGCAATCGTCGGCCAGGAGGCAATACCGATGGCCAGTGAAATCAGCGTCACCGAAGGCGAACCGATGGCGACCAGCACCACGACCAGCAAAAAGGTCGGGAAGGTCTGGAACAGTTCGGTGATGTGAACCAGCAGGTCATCAACTCGACCGCCAAAATAGCCCGCCAGCGCACCGACGACGGTGCCAATTAACAGACTGACGATGACCGCCGAGAAGCCGATCTGCAAAGAAACCTGTGAACCGTGGACGATTCCGGCGGCGACATCCCGACCCATCGAATCGGTTCCCAATGGGAAATCAGGGTTTTCGCCCGGCCACAAGAAAGGCTGAGCGACCATATCCAGCGGATCGCCGGGATACAGCAACGGTGCGAAAGCGGCCATCAGAAATACCGTAATCAGCAACAGCAGGCCAGCCATCCCGGCGGGGTTGCGGATAAATGCACGTACCTCCGGTGACAGGCGAAAAGGCATTTTTAACGGGCGAGTTGCTACTGAGCTAACGCCGTCCGCTGCGGCTTTCTTCGGTGTGAGATTTTCAGGAGAAAGGTGATTCATATCAGCGCGCCTTAATTCGGGGATCGAGCCAGGATTGCAGTAAGTCCACCAGCACGTTAGCCAAAATGACTAAGAAGGCGGAAAGCAGCAGGACGCCTAACAAGACGTTGAAGTCACGTGCCATTACCGCTTCCAGCGCCAGACGGCCCAGTCCCGGCCAGCTAAAGACCGTCTCGACCACCGCCGCTCCGCCCAGCAGATTGCCGAAGTGCATACCGGCAACGGTCGTGATAGGCAGCAGCGCACAGCGTAGAATGTGCCTGACGGTAACCCACAGCGGCGACAGCCCTTTGGCATGTGCGGTGCGCACGAAATCCTGCTGGGCAATTTCCAACATGGCCGCGCGGGTCAGGCGGGCGTAAATGGCGATAAAAAAGCTGCTCAGTGCCACAACCGGCAGGATGGCATGCTGCAACATATCCTTGAAATATGCCCAGCCAGTGAGGTTCGCGCCGATGGTGATATTGCCGCCGCTTGGTAGCCAATCAAGATGAACGGAAAACAGAATCAGCGTCATCAGGCCGATCCAGAACCCCGGCGTGGAGTAGAGCAGCAGCGCGATCAGCGAGAGCAGGCGATCGGGCCATTTACCCGCCCACACCGCCATGATCGTTCCCAGCGTTATGCCGATCACGATGGCGAAGACCTGTGACAGCAGCATCAGGAACAGCGTGCCCGGCAGCCGTGACAGGATCAGATCCATTACCGGCGCGTTGTAGCGAGGCGAAAAGCCGAGGCTGAACTGAGCCAAATTGCCCAAATAAACCGAAAGCTGTTGCAGTATGGGCTGATCGAGACCGAACTGAGCGCGCAGGTGTGCCATGGTCGCTTCGGTTGCATTGCCTGCCTCTCCAGCCAGCACATCAACGGCGTCTCCCGGCACTAGCTGCAACAGGAAAAACACCAGAATGATAATGCCAATCGCTGTTGGCAGCGCGTGAAGCAGGGTACGCCACAGTACGCGCCCGATTCGTTCTACTTTATTCATCACATACCTTCATGAGAGTTCCCCTGCCCGCGCAGGAGAATGCCGTATTACGATTACTGATCCAGCCACACGTCGGCCAGACTGCCGTTGACGCCCTGAATATCTGTGACGACGTTATGTACGCGCTTGTTGTAAATCGTCTGGCGCTTAATTTGGAGCAGGTTCAAATCGGGAATATCCGTGGCGATGATGCGCTGGAACTGCTTGTACAGCTCCACGCGTTTTTCAGGATCGGTTTCTACCGAGGCCTGCTCAAGCAAACGGTCTACTTCTGGATTGCTGTAATGTGAGCCGTTGCCGAAAGGCACGCCCGGTTGATAGGTTTTTGACCAGTACAGGCGCTGTACGCCCACGGCAGGATCGAACAGGTTCGAGATGGAACCATTGTTGAAGTCAAAGTCGCGGTCGGTATAAACGCGCTTAACGAAGGTGGCGAAATCCTGTGAGCGAATGGTGACGTCAATCCCCACTTTGGCCAGTGCGGATTTGAGGTATTCCGCCACGCGTTTGAAGCTATCGCCATAAGGCATGAAATCATGTACCAGCGTGAAGCGGATACCGTTTGCCTGACGTGGGAAGCCGGCTTCGTCCAGTAGTTTGTTCGCTTTGGCAATATCGAAGCCATAAGGTGACGGCGTTGCATCATGGAACTGCGCCAGTTCTGGCGTAATCGGCGTCGGTGAACTGACCGCATAGCCGTACCACACCACATTTTTCAACACATCAATATTGATGCTGTGCGCAATGGCCTGGCGAACCTTCAGATTCTTCAGGTAAGGGTTATCCAGATTGAACTCAATGCGGGTTTGCGTTGGGCTGTAACCGTAGCCAGCGGTTTCAATGCCCAGCTTGGGGTTTTTCTTGATGCGTTCAATTTCACTCAGCGGAACGGGAGAGTCGCTTCCCAGATCGAGCGCGCCGGTTTCAAGCGCAATCGTGCGAGTGGCGGCATCGGGAATAATCTTCACCACCAGTTTATCGACGTAAGGCTTAGGGCTGTCCCAGTAGTTTGGGTTACGTTCATACAGGATATGGCTGCCACGAACCCATTCTTTGAAGACGAACGGGCCGGTTCCAATCGGTGCGGTATTGTGGGGATTCGACAGAATGTCTGTGCCTTCGTATAAGTGTTTCGGCACGATAGGCGCTTCGTTAGCGGAGAACGCGCTCAGCAGGTAAGGTGCGGGTTTTGACAGTTCAAGGATCGCGGTATACGGATCCGGGGTTTTCACTTCGGTGACGTTAGCAAACGTGCCCTGACCGCGTGAATTGTATTTTTTGACGGTCAGAATGGAAAATGCGACGTCCGCAGAAGTGAAGTCTTGCCCATCGTGCCATTTCACGCCTTTACGTAAATGGAACGTATATTGTTTGCCGTCTGGACTTACTGACCAACTGGTTGCCAACTGCGGGGTCGGCTTCATATCGAAATCGTAATTCAGCAGACCTTCAATCACCTTGGCGTTGACCTTCATCACCGCGCCGCTGGTGCTGACCAGACTGGTTAATACAGGCGGCTCAGGTTCGGCCAAAAAGTTCAGCGTGCCGCCGCGCTTTGGCGTCAGCGTTTCTGCCTGTGCGGCAAGGCCGAAGAGCGAGGACGTCAGAATCAACGCTGACAAGAATAGATTTTTTTTCATATTTCCCATCCGTATGCAGAGGGCAGCGTTGTGCGCTCCGCCTTTATTTTTTTAATGGCGTGTTTTGAATGATGTGTTTTGGGTGACAAAAAACCGTTCTCTTCAGGAGGAAGAGAAATCAGGCTGAATTAAGTCAACATCGGGGCAGTAAAATAGCGTCATTAGCGTTGCTGTATGGCGTAATGGGTTTCATGCTGTGTTCCTGGTTTGAATAACGAAAAAATAATAAAACTGCCTGAATTTTAAAGCGGATCACTTAAGCCTCATTTTAGGAGAAACACGGGGATGAGGTTCCCGTAGGGATACCTCGCCCCGTGGTCGCTCCGTGTATCTCGGTTCTTAAGCGATCGGCATTATCCTGAGCCACCTCTTTATTTTCTGGTTAAACCCTAGCCCAACGTGTGTTTTAAACGAACGTTTAAATATGGATAAGTAATGTCACATTACGCATAAGCTATTCACGCTTCTTGCTGTTGGGGACACCGATAATTCGAGTTATTATCCAGCCTGCTAATTACTTATCCTGAGGTTGTCATGGCGATTAAATGTTATCCACATCTTGCGCACTGGGGCGCGTTTACCGCTGTGGTTGAAGACGGCAAGCTGATTCGCTGCGAGCCATTTGCCGACGATCCGGCACCGTCCGCCATGCTCGATTCCATCGTGCCGCTGGTGTATTCCGACCGACGTATCCGTCGGCCTTCGGTGCGTCGCTCCTGGCTTCAGAAACGCGAAAACAGCGACAGAACGCTGCGTGGTCGGGAAGATTTTGTTGAAGTGGATTGGGACGTTGCGCTCGATCTGGTCGCGCAGGAAAATCGCCGTATCCGCGATCGCTACGGTGCGGACGGCCTTTTTGCCGGTTCTTACGGCTGGTCGTCTGCCGGGCGCTATCACCATGCGCGTTCTCAGGTTCGACGCTTCTATTTCTCCGGCGGCGGCGCGGTCGATCAGCAGGGCAATTACAGCTGGGGTGCGGCGCAGTTCTTCCTGCCGTACGTGATTGGCACCTTTCATCCGCTGACGGGCAAGGTCACCGAATGGCGCAGCGTCGCCGAGCATTGTGATATTTTCCTCGCGTTTGGCGGTCTGGCGCTGAAAAACGCACAGGTGGCATCCGGTGGGGCCGGGCACCACACGCTTAAGCCCGCGCTGGAAGCGCTGGTGGCGAAAGGAATTCCGGTCATCAACATCAGTCCGATGCGCGATGACTGCCCTGAATTTGTGAATGCCGAGTGGATTCCTATCCGTCCGAATACCGATGTCGCCTTGATGCTGGCATTGGGCTATGAGATTCAGCGTTTGGGCGCTGACGATAAGGATTTCCTGCAACGCTACTGTGTTGGCTACGAACAACTGAGTGACTATTTACATGGTCGCGGTGACGGCGTGGTGAAAACCCCCGAATGGGCCAGCGATATTACAGGCATTCCCGCCGAGCGCATCCGACGTCTGGCGCAGCAACTGATCGGCGTACGCAGCTTTATTACCTGTTCTTACTCCGTGCAGCGCGCCCATCGTGGTGAACAGCCTTACTGGATGATGATTGCGCTGTCTTCCATGCTGGGACAGGTGGGGTTACCAGGCGGCGGGTTCTCCTTCGGCCACGGTTCGATGAACAGCGTCGGCAACGAGCGTATTTCAACGCCTGCGCCGGCTTCTCCGTCAACCCCGAACGCGGGGAAGGCGATCCCCGTGGCGCGTATCGCCGATATGCTCTTGCATCCGGGAACGCCTTATACCTTTCAGGGCGAAACCCATACTTATCCTGATATCCACCTGATTCACTGGGCGGGCGGTAACCCGTTCCATCATCACCAGCAGTTGAACCGTCTGGTGGACGGCTGGCGCAAACCGGATACGGTGATTGTGCAGGATATCGTCTGGACGCCAGCGGCGCGGATGGCGGACATCGTGCTGCCTGTTACCACCACGCTGGAGCGTAATGACATCGGCGGCTCATCCCGCGATCGCTTTATTTTTGCCATGCATCAGGCAATTACGCCGCAGCATCAGGCGCGTAATGACGTGGATATATTCAGCGAGCTGGCGGAGCGTCTGGGTTATGGCGACGCGTTCACGCAAAATCGCAGTGAACGGCAGTGGCTGGAACATCTTTATGACGAGTGTCGAGCAAGGCAGCGAGATACCGCTGACCGCTGGCCGTCATTTGAGGATTTCTGGCAGCAGGGACATGTCGAAATCCCGATGGATGAAAAGCCGTTTGTGTTCTTTGAGGATTTCCGCCGCGATCCGCAGCAGCATGCCTTGAGTACGCCAAGCGGTAAAATTGAACTGTTTAGCTCTGCCATCGCCAGCTATGGCTATGCGGATTTTGCGCCGCATCCTGAATGGCAGCCTCCGGTTGAATGGCTGGGTGCCAAAAGCACGGAAGAGTGGCCGCTGCACTTTATTTCCATTCAGCCGTCCGACCGTTTGCACAGCCAACTGGCTGCTACACCGCAGGTTGCCGCAAATAAGACCGCAGGAAAAGAGACGCTTTACATGCACCCTAAGGATGCCGCTGCGCGGGATATCGTCGATCGCTCGCAGGTGGAAGTCAGAAACGCGCGTGGCCGTATTCTGGCGGGCGTACAGATTACCGACGGCGTCACGCCGGGCGTGGTGATTATGTCCACTGGTGCCTGGTTTGAGCCCGGCTTCGGCCAGAAAACGTGGCATCCGGTTGAGCAGTCTGGCAATGCGAATGTACTGACGCTGGATATCGGCACGTCGCCGCTGACGCAGGGACCGAACGCCATGAGCTGTCTGGTGGATGTCGTGCGGGTTTAGCGCTATCCTGAGCCGCTTTTTCTCGTGGTTTTATTTTCCTGTGATTTTGTTTTCGTAAGGTTGGTTGAATGAGTACGCAATTATCCGAAGCCTATTTGCAACGCTTCGGCGGCACCGCGCGGTTATATGGTCAACAGGCGCTGGCGCTGTTTTCTCAGGCTCACGTTTGCGTGATTGGTATTGGTGGCGTCGGCTCCTGGGCGGCTGAGGCGCTGGCACGTACCGGCATCGGCGCGATCACGTTGATCGATATGGATGATGTGTGCGTCAGTAACACCAACCGGCAGATTCACGCGCTGCGTCAGCACACCGGACAGTCAAAGACGGAAGTGATGGCCGAACGTATTCTGGCGATCAACCCGGAATGTCGCGTCACCTGCGTGGACGATTTTATCAGCGCGGAAAACGTGGCCGAGCTGCTCGACCAGAACTTCAGCTATGTGATTGACGCCATCGACAGCGTGCGCCCGAAGGCGGCGCTGCTCTCCTACTGCCGCCGCTATAAGATCCCGGTGGTGACAACCGGCGGTGCGGGCGGGCAGATCGATCCGACCCGCATTGAAGTCGTCGATCTGGCGAAAACGATTCAGGATCCGCTGGCCGCCAAGCTGCGTGAGCGGTTAAAGCACGATTTTAACGTGGTGAAGAACAGCAAAGGAAAGCTGGGCATCGACTGCGTGTTTTCCAGTGAACCGCTGGTTTATCCGCAGCCTGACGGTTCCGTTTGCGCGTCGCGCAGTACGGCTGATGGGGTGATGCGTATGGATTGTGCGTCAGGCTTTGGCGCTGCGACGATGGTCACCGCAACCTTTGGGTTTGTTGCGGTATCTCATGCGCTGAAGAAGATGATAGCGAAAAGGGAAAGAGCGTCTGCGCCGCAGAAATAAATAGCGCGAATACCGCTATTGGTCCGCAGCCTCTTGTTCAGCAATCTCCTTGATTCTGGCGGCCAGCGCCGCCAGTCCGCTTGAACGCGAAGCGCTGAGCTGCGCGCGAAGCCCTAGCTTATCGAACAGCGCCAGCGGATCGTGCTGCAATAGCGCTTCTGGCGTTTCTCCCTCTACGGCGGTTAACAAGACCGCCAGTAATCCCCGCACAATGCGCCCGTCGCTGTCGCCGTAAAAATGTAGCCTGCCGTCTTCCTGACGTTGATAACCCAGCCAGACGCGATTTTCACAGCCGGATAATGAAATCTCCTCGGTTTTCAGCTCGTCTGGCAACGTTGGTAATGCCTTTGCCAGCAAAATGAGCTGCCGATAGCGATCTTCCCATGCGCGGCAGGCATCGAAGCGCGCCAGCAGGTCGGCGACAGTGGTGTGGTGACCAAAAGGATGCATGTAGTCAAAAGGATGCATAGTGTCAGTTGTCTGGGTCATGGTTTAGTCGATCAGTAATTCAAGGGCGTTGCCTACCGCGGCGATCAGCGCAGCAACATCTTGTTGGTTGTTATACGGGGCAAACGAGGCGCGGAGCGTGCCGCTGACGCCGAGCGCGTCCATGAGCGGCTGCGCACAGTGATGTCCGGCACGCAGTGCGATACCGCTTTCGGCTAGCAGCGTAACCAGATCGCTGTGGTGCACATCGGCAATATCAAAGGACAGCACGCTGGAATGCGGGCTACGGAAGCTGCGAAAGCCGGGGAACTGCACTAAATACGTTTCGGCAAGCTGCGCTAACTGCTGGCTATGCTGCTCTGCGGCGTGCCAATCCAGCGTAGTCAGCCAGTCGAGTGCCGCAGACAGGCCAAGCACGCCGGCAATGTGCGGCGTTCCCGCTTCAAAGCGCTGTGGAATCGCTTGCGGTTTGAAACCGTCAAAGGACACCTGCGTCATCATCTTCCCGCCGCCTTGCCATGGCAGCATGCTTTCCAGCAAGGCGGTTTTGCCGTACAGCACGCCAATCCCGGTTGGGGCATAAAGCTTGTGCCCGGAAAACGCGTAGAAATCGATATCCAGCGCCTGTACATCGGGCGGGCAGTGAACGATGCCCTGCGCGCCGTCAACCATCACGACTGCACCATAGCGGTGAGCTAGCGCAATCGCACGCGCCAGATCGGGCTGGCCGCCTGTCACGTTTGACATCTGTCCCAGCGCCAGCAGGCGGGTTTTTGGCGTGATCAGCGTGGCGAGTTGTTCGATATCTGGTAACCAGTCCGCGCCTATCGGTAACTTCACGATATTCGCGCCCGTTTGCTGCGCCACCATCAGCCACGGAATGAGGTTAGCGTGATGTTCCGCTTCGCTCACGACGATCTCGTCGCCCGGTTGAAGGCGAGGGCGCGCATAGCTCTGCGCGACCAGATTGATCGCTTCCGTCGTGCCTCTGGTCCAGACAATGGAACGCGGATCGTCTGCGTGGAGCAACGCGGCAACTTGCTCACGAGCGCCTTCAAAACGCTGGGTTAAGGCCTGCGCGCCGCGATGCTGGCTGCGATGCACCGTACCACTCTCGCTGCCATAGAACGCCTGCACAGCATCAATAACGGGCTGCGGCTTCAGTGCGGTCGCGGCGCTATCAAGATAGACAGTCGAATGCTGGAGTGCGGGGAACTGTTGGCGGAAGGTGGCGGGGTTAAACGGTGTCATGAGCATCCTCTTTTGGAGGGCAGATCCTGTCCCATTTTGTCGAGAGAGACAAGTTTAGGACTATGCCTAATGCGATTTTATGGAAAAAAAAGCAACTATTGCTACGCTTTAAAGTGTTAATTTTCAGGATTTCCTGATGAATAAGGTTAACTAGAAGACATTTAAATTCATTGAGGGTTAACTATGAAGAATAAAATTTCTATTTTTGCCGCTATCGTGATGGCGTTTTCTCTGGCAGCCTGTTCCAGTAATTACGTCATGCATACCAATGACGGTCGTACCATCGTCGCAGAGGGGAAACCGAAGGTTGACGATGAGACGGGTATGATCAGCTATACCGATGCCTACGGTCAGCAGCAGCAAATTAACCGTGATAATGTGAAAGAAATGGCGAAAGGGAAATAGTGCCGCTTGCCCATCATCACACGTTGCCTGTTAAGCTGTGCCAGATGCTAGATCAGCGTGCCATGGCATTCAGGCGTGAATCGTAAGCAAAAAAAGCACCGCAATTTGCGGTGCTACACAAAAAATCACTTTGGACAGACAGGGTAAATGTACAGGAAGTGAATAGGGTAGACTCGCTACCACATCTGCAAAAGGCAGACAAACAAATAGCAAACACAACATCACAACCACAAGCCAAAAGCACCTCAGGTCACCCCTCCGCACTTTTCGTTCCGGCCCAGGAAGTTGCGCTAATATAGGTATTTGCTGGTACATCCTCAACGGACAAATTATAATGTCTCGGATTACAAAAACTAATATATGTACCCGTCATCTTTTCGTTGTGGAGAGGTTGGTCGCTGTCGATTATTTTGATCGTGTAGACAGCGGCTCGGCTGGGGCGATTTCCGATTGTCGCCTTTCTGCATCTTAAGCGTTATTGGGTACGAATGTGCCTGATAAATCGCTGATTTAGCGTAAACCAAAAGATTTCATTCATGTCAAAACGTCTCCCTCCGCTCAACGCATTGCGCGTTTTTGATGCGGCGGCTCGCCATTTAAGTTTTACCAAAGCGGCAGAAGAACTGTTTGTTACGCAGGCTGCCGTCAGCCACCAGATTAAGTCACTGGAAGATTTCCTGGGGCTTAAATTATTCCGCCGTCGTAATCGCTCCTTGCTACTGACGGAAGAAGGGCAAAGTTACTATCTTGATATCAAAGAGATCTTCTCCTCTTTGAATGAGGCAACCCGTAAGCTGCAATCCCGCAGCGCCAAAGGCGCGTTAACGGTCAGCCTGCTGCCCAGCTTTGCCATTCATTGGCTGGTGCCGCGTCTTTCGAGTTTTAACTCCGACTACCCAGGGATTGATGTGCGTATTCAGGCGGTGGACCGTGATGAAGATCGTCTGGCGGATGATGTGGATGTCGCGATTTTCTACGGCCGGGGAAACTGGCCGGGGCTGCGGGTAGAAAAGCTGTACGCCGAATATCTGTTGCCAGTTTGCTCGCCGGTGCTGCTGACGGGGAATCATCCGTTAAAAACGCCGGACGATCTGGTTGCACATACATTGCTGCATGATGCATCGCGTCGTGACTGGCTGTCCTATACGCGCCAGCTTGGCGTGCAGATTAACGTGCAGCAAGGGCCGATTTTCAGCCACAGCGCGATGGTATTGCAGGCGGCGATTCACGGGCAGGGCGTCGCGCTGGCAAATAATGTGATGGCGCAGACGGAAATCGAAGCGGGGCGACTGGTGTGCCCGTTTAACGATGTGTTGGTCAGCCGGAATGCTTTTTATCTGGTATGTCATGACAGTCAGGCAGAACTGGGTAAAATAGCCGCCTTTCGCCATTGGATTCTGGCGCGGGCAGCCAGCGAACAGGAAAAATTTCGCTTCCGCTATGACAACGGCACGCGCTGAAGCCGTGTCAGCTGGCTGATTAACCGAATAACTCACGTAGGTAACTACGTATCAGGCTGATGACAGATCTATTTGCCGAACGAAAACGGGAGTAACGGAGTAGAAGAGTAAAGCGTTTGCGCCAGGGACAAAAACGTCAGGAACGTTTTTGAACGTCGCTAGCGACGGCCCTGAAAGGGTGAATCTCATGGATGAGATTCATATCTGCGCAATCCGAGCGCACAGGGATGTGTTCACAGCGACTTTACGATCTATCCGTTACTACCGCTTGTCGGTCTTTGTCAGCAACCTCGTTTATAGGTAATAACGTATAGGTAATAACGATGAATAGTCGTTTCATGCTGGTGTTTGCTGCTATCAGTGGCTTCACTTTTGTCGCGCTGGGCGCGTTTGGCTCTCACGTTCTCAGCAAAACGCTGGGTGTAACGGAGCTGGGTTGGTTGAAAACCGGCCTTGAATATCAGGCATTTCACACGCTGGCGATTTTGGCGCTAGCGGTTGCGATGCAACAGCGAACCAATCTGTGGTTTTACTGGAGCAGCGTTTTTCTGGCGTTAGGAACGGTACTCTTCAGCGGAAGTTTGTACTGTCTGGCGCTTTCTCACCTGAAACTGTGGGTTTATGTGACGCCGATTGGCGGAGCCTGTTTTCTGGTGGGGTGGATATTACTATTGATTGGCGCACTGCGTCTGAAGAGAAAGGCTGAACGCCATGAATAAAGTCATTTTGTATTGTCGTCCTGGGTTTGAGAAAGAGTGTGCGGCAGAAATAACGGAAAAAGCCACGCAGCATAATGCGTTCGGCTTCGCACGGGTAAAAGAGAACAGTGGCTACGTCGTGTTTGAATGCTACCAGCATGAAGATGCCGAACGTCTGGTCAAAACGCTGCCGTTTCATGAGCTGATTTTTGCTCGCCAGATGTTCGTGAGCGGTGAACTGCTGCGCGACCTGCCGCCAGAAGACCGCATCACGCCCATCGTTGGTATGCTGACGGGAGCCATTGAACGCGCGGGAGAGCTGCGCGTCGAAGTTCCCGATACCAATGAAAGCAAAGAGCTGATGAAGTTCTGCCGTAAATTCACCGTGCCGCTGCGCGCGGCATTGCGCGAACACAAAATTCTGCTGGGTTATGAAAAAGCAGATCGTCCGGTGCTCCATGTGCTGTTCATTGCGCCCGGCTGCTGCTATGCCGGTTACTCTTATAGCAATAACAATTCACCGTTTTATATGGGGATCCCACGCCTCAAGTTCCCTTCTGATGCACCAAGCCGTTCGACTCTTAAACTGGAAGAAGCGTTTCACGTCTTTATTCCTGCCGACGAGTGGGATGAGCGTCTGGGCAGCGGCATGTACGCGGTGGATTTAGGTGCCTGCCCCGGCGGCTGGACCTACCAACTGGTTAAACGCAGCATGATGGTTTATGCGGTAGACAACGGACCAATGGCACCGAGCCTGATGGATACCGGACAGGTGATGCATCATCAGGCGGATGGTTTCCGCTTCGAAGTACCGCGTAATAACGTGTATTGGCTGGTGTGCGATATGGTGGAGAAGCCTGCGAAAGTCACCAGCCTGATGAGTGATTGGCTAATCAAGGGCTGGTGTCGTGAAGCGATATTCAATCTGAAATTGCCGATGAAGAAGCGCTATGAAGAGGTGTCACAGAATCTGGCCATGCTGCGTGAGCGCCTGAGCGAAAATGGTGTTAATGCTGAAGTGCATGCCAAGCATTTGTATCATGATCGTGAAGAAATCACCGTGCATGTTCGTCGTTTCTGGAGCGCGGTGCCCGGCCGTCGCGACGAGCGATAGTCTCGAACAGGTGCGTATCTGAGGCCACTCAGGTACGCATCCGTCTTCATCCGCTAGTGAGAATGCGGCTGAGCGCTATTCTGCACCGGCAGCCTCAACTGTTGAAGATTGCCATTAAGCGTTAAATCGGTACGCAGCGTCGCAACCTGACGGCTGATCAGTGCCATTTCCTTATGCTGTTCCAGCTTATTACGCCACTTCTCCGGTACGGTATCCAACTGCTGATACAACGCCTCCAGACTCCCTGCCTGTTGCAAAAGCTGTGTGGCACTTTTAGGGCCGATTCCTGCGACGCCCGGAATCTTACTGCTGCTAATGCCCGCCAGCCCCCAGTAGTCTGTAAGCTGCTGCGGTGACACACCAAATTCCTGTTCGATAAACGGCAGATCCAGCCAGCGTTTCTGAAAGTAATCCCTGATCTGAATGTGTGGTGCCAGTAGCTGGCAATACCCTTTGTCAGTCGACACTATCGTTGCCTGATGACCCGCGGATGACAGCTTGGCGGCCAGCGTAGCCGCCAGATCATCGGCTTCATTGCCGGGACTATGCCAGCTTGCTACGCCAACGGCGGCAAATGCCGCTTTAATCTGCGGGAGTTCCTGCTTCAGATTCTCCGGCATTGGCGTGCGTCCTGCCTTGTAGTCCGGTAGGAGCTGGTGACGCCAACTGGTATCGCGATCTTCATCATCAAAGACGGCGACAGCATGCGTAGGCTGACTGTTTTGTATGAGTTGATGCAGCGCATGTTGGCATGCCGTGATACAAGGCGAACCTTGTACCGCATGAATGCGACGTATCAGATTGAGCGCGTCGACAATCAGCAAATGGACGGACATCGCGTAATTCCTGATGTGATAAGAGGGGGAAGCCAGGCTTCCCCGCGTTGGTACGATCGGTGAACCGTTAGGCGCAGATTTCGTAGCAGGGGATATAGGCGCTGCCGGGCAGCTTCATGCGCTGTTGTGCGACAAAGCCCTGTAGCAGCGTATCCATGCTTTTCATCATCTGCGGGTCGCCGTGAATTTTGTACGGCCCACGTTGCTCAATCGCCTGAATACCGACTTCCTTCACATTGCCAGCCACAATGCCGGAGAACGCCCGACGCAGCGCGGCAGCCAACTCTTCAGCGGGCTGATTCGGATGCAGGTTGAGGTCGGCCATGTTTTCATGTGTCGGCTCAAAGGGCAGTTGCAGATCGGGTGCGATGCGCAGTGACCAGTTAAAACTGTAGGCATCGCCCGTGTGGCGGCGGCTTTCTTTCACCTGCGGCATCGCTTTCTTCATCTGACGGGCGACTTCTGCGGCATCATTAATGATGATCGAGTAGTAACGACGTGCCTGACGGCCCAGCGTGCTAACAATGAATTCGTCCAGCACGCGGAAATAGTCTGCACTTTCCTCGGGCCCGGTCAGGATAATCGGCAGCACCTGCTCGCTGTTTTCCGGGTTCATCATAATGCCCAGAAGATAGAGGAACTCTTCCGCCGTTCCGACCCCGCCGGGGAAAATGATGATGCCGTGTCCGATACGGACAAAGGCTTCCAGACGCTTTTCGATATCCGGCATGATAATCAGTTCATTGACCAGTGGATTCGGTGGTTCAGCGGCAATGATGGACGGTTCAGTCATGCCGATGAAGCGTCCTTCTTTATAGCGCTGCTGCGCGTGACCGACGGCGGCACCTTTCATTGGCGCTTCCATCGCGCCCGGACCGCAGCCCGTGCAGATATTCAGTTCACGCAGGCCGAGCTGACTGCCTACCTTACGGCCATACTGGTATTCGATCTCATTAATCGAGTGGCCGCCCCAGCAGACCACCATGTTTGGTTCTTCCCCGACGTGGAGCGCTCTGGCATTACGCAGGATAGAGAACACCAGATTGGTGATATGGGCGGAATTTTCCAGATTCAGGTTCTGATAGCGACCTGCGCTGGCGATTTGGCCATTGACGAACAGAATGTCGCGCAATACGGCGAACAGGTTAGCCTGCAAGGCGCGAATGATGTTGCCGTCAACGAAGGCGTCTTCCGGCGGGTTCACCAATTCCAGTTTAACGCCGCGTTCGCGGCGCAGCACGTTGATATCAAAATCTTCATAACGAGACAGCAGCTCTTTGCTGTTATCTGTCTGGCTACCGGAATTCAGTACGGCGAGGGAACAGTTGCGAAACAAACGGTAGAGATCGCTGCTGGCTGTGCTTTTCAGCATGTCCACTTCCAACTGCGATAACAAATCCATCGATCCCAATGGGCTTATATGTGTAATCAATTTTGCTCCTTGAAACGCAATATAATTCGCGATGCCATGCTGGCTGCCGAGAGCACGTTCCGTTGTTACACGCTCGACGTTTCAGCAGCACGGCACGAATGTCATTCATTTAAGGCGCTACGCGCATGCGTTAAATACCGCGAGCCTAAATGAAACCTACTTGAGCACCGTTCAGACGTTATGGATCTTTTGTTGTCTGGCACACCACCTTAACGCGCTGCCATCATTTTTTCCAATGTTGGCGGCAGTCTCTCCCCTAACTTGCGTGACGCTACGCATATTATCGTGCAAGCCTGCGATTCATCGGTCGGTTACTGGCGCGGCAGGCGTCCATTTGGCGCGTTAAACGGTGTGTTGCTGCGCCACGGATTGATGTCCAGCCCGCCGCGGCGGGTATAACGGGCATACACGCTGAGTTTTTCCGGCTGGTAGTAGCGCATGATGTCGTTAAAAATTCGTTCCACACACTGTTCGTGAAATTCGTTATGATGACGAAATGAGACAATGTAGCGCAGCAGCGCTTCACGGTTGATGCGCTTGCCACAGTACTGAATCTGTACTGAGCCCCAGTCGGGCTGATGGGTGATCAAACAGTTGGATTTCAGCAGGTGGCTGACCAGCGTTTCTTCAACAACAGGCGCGTCCTGTTCGTTGGCTGCCAGATAGTCGGCGTTGAAGTCGTAGCTGTCGATCTGAATATCTTGGTCGTCGATGCACTCGCCTGTGAACCCCGCTATCTGCTGGCCTTCAAGCTCGCTGAGTTTGAAAAGCGTGATGCTGACATCCCCTTGTGCGCAATGCGCCAGATCCTTGGCTAACGTTGCGCGTACGCTTTCCCAACTGTCGAATGCCGTCTGATTAAAGCTGTTCAGATACAGCTTAAAACTTTTTGATTCAATCAGATTCAGGCTTTCCGCATTGAGATGCATTTCACCAACGGCCACCTGAGGCACACCGCGATTGTTCAGCCAGGAAAGTTCATAGAGCGTCCAGATATCTGCACCATGAAAAGGCAGGCTGTCAGGATAAATGCCGAGTGGATCGCGGTTCAGGCTACGTGGTACGGGTTGCAGAAGTGCGGCATCATAGCGTTCATGATAGGGAGTGGGTTTGCCCAGTGTCAGCCCGCTCAGGGCTTGATGCTTGTCATAGACGGACATGCTGTTACCTTGATGTGATAAGTGTGATGGCGAATAGTGTAACCTGACTAAAAGAGTGATGAGAAAAATTATGGAGCATGAGGTCGTTTCAGCGCTGACGGCGTTCACCCAGCGCTATGTTGCCTGCTGGCAGCAGGAAAAGGGGCATTTGCCCGCCAGTGAAGCGCTTTACGGTATACCTTCCCCGTGTATTGTCGAAAATCATGACGATACTGTTTACTGGTTGCCACAGCCTTTTGTGCCTTCAGCCGCATTGGATGGTGTTGAGCGTGCGCTGGAAATCAGCCTGCATCCTGATGTCCATGCTTTTTACACCGCGCAGTATGCTGGGGATATGACGGCGCAGTTTGATTCGCTATCGTGCCAGCTGTTGCAGGTATGGAGCGAAGAGGATTTCACTCGGATGCAGGAGAATCTGATTGGTCATTTATTAACGCAGAAGCGCCTTAAGCTCACGCCGACGCTGTTTTTAGCAACGACCGATTCAGAGCTGACAATGGTGTCGCTGTGTAATGTTTCCGGAGAAATCATCCTGGAAGAATTCGGCACTAAAAAACGTCAGACCTTAGCGCCAACGCTAGCGGTGTTTCTTTCTGGTCTTAATCCATTAGCGGTCTAATGGTTAATCGAATTTCACTTTCCGCCTTGTGAGAGATCTCTTACATTATCTGTAAGAAATATCTTATCTTTAATGTTGAAAATAGGTTTCATTTTTATTTTTTCATTACTAATTAGCTAATTATAATAAAAATCCGCAGTGTTACTTAAGGGGTGTTGAGAAACACTGTCAATTACCCCTTGCTGAAAGCTGACAATTAATACATCTTATTACTTAAGTTAGTAACCGGTTACAGTGTGTGTAATCGTTACTATAGGTAACAAAATAACGTTACTGCACTTGGGTTATTTTCAGGAAGAAACATGGTTTCAGGAAGAGGCATTGTTTTAGGAAGAAACGCTGTTTTAAGGATAAACACTGTTTTAGGAAGAAACAGTCGTTTCAGGACGAAGCGTTGTTTTCAGGAAGAAGAACAGTTTTCAGGAAGAAACATGGTTTCAGGATGAAATCAGGGACACCTCCAGGAAGGAGACCGAGAGCCGATTAGGAATATCGGTGGGGCAGGAGCCTAAAGGGATGGAATCACGGAAGATACAGGATGGAAACGTCAGGAAGAAAGTGGGACGCCAGCAAGGATTGTGGGTTAGGACGACCAAAAAGGAAAAGTTTTCACGGATGAGCAGGGATGCACATGTGTAGCGGGATAGCTATAAAACGAACCGGGGGTACTGAGCAATCAGTACCCCCAATTTTTTGCCTCTGACGATCGGATTGAGGGGTTATCATCGATAGCATATAGCCAAAATGCGACGATTGGGTCAGGCTGATATCAGTGCTATGCTTTGCCGCCATTACTGTTCGCGTCAAGGGCGAGAAACCGCATGAGTAGAGAGAACCAGGTTCGTCAGTCATTATTCGATATTGAGCGCGCATTGAGGGAAAGCCCTTTCTGGCAGGTTGTTCCGCCGGAAGAGGAGGCGTTTAACAGCACGGAGCCCTTCAGCCTCGATACCATGAAACCCGAAGAGTGGTTGCAGTGGGTCTTTTTGCCGCGCATGCATGCCTTATTGGACAGCGAGCTAGCACTGCCCGCTGAGCTGGTTTTACTGCCTTATTTTGAAGAAGCGCTGGAAGGGTCGCCAGAAGAGACGGCGGCGGTTCTGTTGCGTATCGGGCTGCTTGATGAGCTGTTCCGCCCGGATGCACAGGATGGCACAGCGCACGATGCTTGAGATTATTTATCAGGATGAGCATCTGGTTGCCGTCAATAAACCCAGTGGCTGGTTAGTCCATCGTAGCTGGCTGGATCGCAAAGAAAAAGTCGTGGTGATGCAGACCGTGCGCGATCAGATCGGCCAGCACGTGTATACCGTTCATCGTCTCGACAGGCCGACATCCGGTGTGTTGCTGCTCGCGCTGTCCAGCGAGGTCGCACGTGCGTTATCCCAGCAGTTTGAATCGCATCAGATGCAGAAAATGTATCATGCCGTTGTGCGGGGCTATGTGCTGGATGATGGTGTGATCGATTATGCGCTCACCGAAGAGCTGGACAAGATCGCCGACAAGTTTACCAATCCTGATAAGGCACCGCAGCCTGCTGTCACGCATTACCGTTCTCTGGCGCAGGTCGAGATGCCGGTTGCCATCGGCCGCTACCCAACGGCACGCTACAGTCTGATGGAGCTGAAACCACAGACCGGACGCAAGCACCAACTCCGCCGACATATGTCACATATCCACCATCCGATTATCGGCGATACCGCGCACGGCGACTTGCGACACAATCGCGGTATGGAATCGCACTTCTCCTGCGGCAGGCTCATGCTGCATGCCAGCGAGTTGCAGCTGAATCATCCGGTGAGTGGGCAGCCATTGACGTTGCAGGCGCGTTGGGATGCGCCGTGGCAGGGGGTGATGACTCAGTTTGGCTGGCAGGGGATTCTCCCTGAGTTTGAAGGGGTTGAGTTTCCTGCCGACTCAGGTCAGGATAGCGAGCATTTCGTCGAGTAATAGCGGTCTTATTACCACCGTCTTATTTTTGTATTACATATATCGAATTAAAAAGGGAGTCAGAAGCATGGCGCAGATTGGTATTTTTGTTGGTACGGTCTACGGGAATGCATTGCTGGTGGCCGAAGAAGCCGAAAATATTCTCAGAGATCGTGGACACGAAGTTAAGGTCTTTGAAGATGCGACGCTGGAATCCTGGCTGGACTACCGCGAGCAGACGGTTTTAGTTGTCACGTCGACGACGGGACAAGGCCAGTTGCCTGATTCTATTGTTCCGCTTTACGCCGCACTGCGTGAAAAAGGCGGTTACCAGCCCGCGCTGCGCTATGGCGTGATTGCGCTGGGTGACAGCAGTTACCCGAACTTCTGCGCGGGTGGCCATCTTTTCGATGCGCTGTTGCAGGAAATCGGTGCTAAGCGCCTGGGTGATGTTTTGGAAATTGATGCTGTCGAGCATCCAGAACCAGAAGTGATGTCATGCCCGTGGGTTGAAGCATGGGCGGATTTAGTTGATGCGCAATGATGCCGTGCTGAAATGACAAACGGGAGCCTGATGTGCTCCCGTTTTCGTTGCGGTCTGTTGAGATAATCGCGCTTAGCGATTCTTGGTCAGCTTCTCTAAATCCGCTTCGATTTCGGTAATTTTGTTGGAAACGACGCTTTCCAGATGACGCAGATCGTCAAGGATTTTGCGTTTCAGATCGACTTCAACCTGTTCCTGCTGGCAGATCTTGTCTAATTCATCAATCACATAGCGCAGATTCGGGCTGATCTCGTTGATCTCTTTGTAGCCCTGTCCAGAGTTATCTGCCACAACGGTCTTGCGCTGGCGCGGATACTTGAACTTCACGCTTTTAGCGAAAAACTCGCCCTTATCTTTACGGAAATAGATCTTCAGGATGTCGTTGTTCGCTTCCTGACGCAGGCTATAGCGATCGATATCATCGGGATTGGTAATGCCCAGGCTTTTTAGATTGTCATACATAGCGTCACCTTCTCGGTTTTTAGATAGTCCTGATTATCGTTCGTACATAAAAAAACGGCGGGTGATTAACCCGCCGCTTCTAGTTTAGTCGATGGTGCGTAATAACTCATTGATACCCACTTTGCCGCGGGTTTTTGCATCCACTTTCTTCACAATAACAGCACAGTACAGGCTGTAGCTGCCATCTTTGGACGGCAGGTTGCCGGAAACCACAACGGAGCCAGCCGGTACGCGGCCATAGTGGATTTCGCCAGTTTCACGATCGTAAATACGGGTGCTTTGGCCGATGAACACGCCCATGGAGATGACGGAACCTTCTTCTACGATCACGCCTTCTACCACTTCAGAACGCGCGCCGATGAAGCAGTTGTCTTCGATGATAGTCGGGTTAGCCTGCAGCGGCTCCAGAACGCCGCCGATGCCGACGCCGCCGGACAGGTGAACGTTTTTACCGATCTGAGCACAAGAACCGACGGTTGCCCACGTATCCACCATGGTGCCTTCATCAACGTAAGCACCGATGTTGACGTAAGACGGCATCAGTACGGTATTACGTGCAATAAACGCACCTTGACGCACGCTGGCGGGAGGCACTACGCGGAACCCTTCACGCTGGAAACGGGCTTCATCATAGTTTGCAAATTTCATCGGCACTTTGTCGTAATAACGAGTTTCCGCGCCTTCCATTACTTGGTTATCGTTAATGCGGAAAGAGAGCAGCACGGCTTTCTTCAGCCACTGATGGGTAACCCACTGGCCGTCGATTTTCTCTGCAACGCGCAGGGCGCCGCTATCCAGCAGACTGATAGCCTGATTGACGGCTTCACGCGTGACGGTGTCTGCGTTTGCCGGAGTGATTTCAGCGCGACGCTCGAAAGCCGTCTCAATGATGTTCTGTAATTGTTGGTGCATCCTGATTTCTCTTTCCTGATTGTAAAAATTAACTCAATGGTACTTTATCGTTTGGGTTAAGGGCTTCTGTCAACCGTTCTTGCAATTTAAGGCGTAAATCCGGCTTTAATGCCCGCCTGTCGCTGTCGGCCAGAATGAAAAGATCCTCTACCCGCTCGCCGATCGTGGAAATGCGTGCGCCGTGCAGCGACAGGTTGAGATCGGCAAAAATTTCACCGATACGTGCCAGCAGCCCTGGTTGGTCAAGCGCGCTGAGCTCCATGTAGCTGCGTCTGTCCGTATGTGTCGGCAGAAAGTTGACTTCGGTTGGCACGCTGAAATGACGCAACTTGGGAGATGGTCGGCGCACGCGCGGGTGTTGATAGTGCCGATGTGTCAGCGCCTGTTCCAGCGCGTGGCGTATCATTTCATGCCGATCCTGCGCCAGCGGGCTGCCGTCCGGTTCCAGCACAATGAACGTATCCATCGCCATGCCGTCGCGGCTGGTAAAAATCTGCGCATCGTGCACGCTGAGGTTGCGTCTATCCAGTTCACCGGCGACCGCCGCGAAAAGATAAGGCCTGTCCGGGCTCCAGATAAAGATCTCTGTACCGCCACGGCTGGCCTGATGGCTGATCAGCACCAGCGGTTTGTTGACATCATGCTCCAGCAAGTGGCGCGCGTGCCAGGCAAGCTGATTTGGCGAATGGCGCAGGAAATAATCGGCCCGGCAGCGGCTCCAGATGTGGTGCAGCGCTTCTTCATCAATATTGTCCATACGCAGCAGCGCCAGTGCCTGCAAGCGGTGATGCCGGACGCGTTCGCGTAAATCTGGCGTATTTTGCATGCCGCGGCGCAGCTGTTTCTCCGTCGCGAAGTAGAGTTCACGCAACAGGCTCTGTTTCCAGCTATTCCACAGCGTTTCATTGGTGGCGCAGATATCGGCAACTGTCAGGCTAACCAGATAGCGCAGACGAGTTTCGCTCTGCACTTCCGTAGCAAATTGCTGAATGACGGTGGGATCCTGAATGTCACGACGCTGTGCGGTGACGGACATCAGCAGGTGGCAGCGCACCAGCCAGGAAACCAACTGAGCTTCACGCGAATTCAGCCCGTGCAGCGCGGCAAACTCCAGCACATCCTGCGCGCCCAGTTCCGAGTGATCGCCCCCGCGGCCTTTTGCGATATCGTGGAACAGCGCGGCCAGCAGCAATAATTCGGGCTGCGGCAGGCGAGGGTAGAGCTCGACGCACAGCGGGTGCTGTGGTCGCGTATCCTCGTCGGCGAAGCTCTCCAGCTTGAGCAGAACGCGGATCGTGTGCTCATCCACCGTATAGGCGTGAAACAGATCGAACTGCATCTGACCGACGATGTTCCCCCACAGCGGCATATATGCCCACAGTACGCTGTGGCGATGCATTGGCAGCAGCGCACGGCTTACTGCATGCGGATGGCGCAGAATATTCATGAACAGCTGGCGCGCTTCTGGGATGGTGCAAAGCGGGCTGGCGAGATGGCGACGAGCATGACGCAACTGGCGCAGCGTGGTGGAATAAATACCGCTGATGTCACGGTTGCGTACCATCAGGTAGAACATGCGCATGATGGCTTCCGGCTTTTTGATAAACAGGTTTTCATCGCGCAGGTCCAGCAGATTGCCGCGTAGCTGAAATTCATCGTCAATCGGGCGGGGCTTTTCACTCGCGTCCAGCGCCAGAATCGCTTCGTCAAAGAGCTGCAACAGCATCTGGTTCAACTCGCTGACGCGACGCGTCATACGGTAGAAATCCTTCATCATGCGCTCGACTGGCGTGTTGCCTTCGCCCTGATATTGCAGCAGCTGTGCGACGTTCAACTGCCTGTCGAACAGCAGACGGTTGTCGTAACGCGGCAGGATCAGATGCAGGGCGAAGCGGATGCGCCACAAAAAGCTTTGGCACTCGTTCAGCTCTTTACGTTCCGCCTCGGTTAGAAAGCCGAAACCGACCATTTCATTGAGCGACGTCGCGCCGAAGTGGCGTCTCGCGACCCACAGCAGCGTGTGAATGTCGCGTAGCCCGCCCGGGCTGCTCTTGATGTCGGGCTCCAGATTGTAGCTGGTGCTGTGGTAGCGCTGATGGCGCTCTTGTTGTTCGGCGATTTTTGCCGGGAAAAACGTGTCTGACGGCCAAAATTCATCACTGAATACGTTTTTTTGCAGCGAGAGAAAGAGGGCGACGTCGCCGCATATCATGCGGGATTCGATCAGGTTGGTGGCAACGGAAATATCTGCGCGACCTTCCTGTAAGCACTCTTCCAGCGTTCTGACGCTATGGCCGACTTCCAGCTTCAAATCCCACAGTAGGGTGATGAATTGGCCGACGCGCTGGGAATGTTCTTCACTCAGCGCGGTCTGGCTCAATACCAGCACGTCGATATCGGAAAGCGGGTGTAGCTCACCGCGGCCATATCCGCCTACGGCGACCAGCGACGTTTGCGCGATATTTTCAAAGCCGTAGAAATACCATAGCCGCTGCAACAGGCGATCGATGAACAAGGTTCTGGCATCAATCAGCTTTTCTGCGCTGACGCCGGAGCGGAATTCTGAACCGAGCCAAAGCTGAAACAGTTCCAACTGTTGTTTTAACGTCTGACAATCTAGCATGTCATCCGCGTAGGTCAGCGGTGAAGCGGGCAGTTGCGCGGGTGCAATGGGGTCTATAGGGCTGTTTGATGAGGCAGCGTCAGGTGGTGTACTGTCTGGCGAAAAGCGGTTATCTGTCATAGCGCAGCCCATAAAAAAAGCCGGCATCTGCCGGCTTAGTGTTTACTGTTCATGCGTGATGATGTTGGGGATGGTGTCATCCTTTCGCAACGTCATTATTTCGCAGCCGTTATCGGTTACCACAATAGTATGCTCGTACTGTGCCGACAAGCTGCGATCTTTGGTTTTTACCGTCCAGCCGTCTTTCATCGTACGAATACGGTAATCACCGGCATTGAGCATAGGCTCGATCGTGAATGCCATACCCGCTTGCAGCACGACGCCACCGTCGTCTGCATCGTAGTGCAGCACCTGTGGCTCTTCGTGGAAGCCCTTACCGATGCCGTGACCGCAATACTCACGCACTACGGAGAAATTATTCCCTTCCGCAAACTGCTGGATCGCTTTGCCCAGCGTGCGCAGGCGAATGCCCGGCTTAACCATTTTCAGTGCCAGATAGAGGCTTTCCTGCGTGATGCGGCAGAGGCGCTCACCCAGAATGGTGGGTTTGCCGACGATAAACATTTTTGACGTATCGCCGTGGAAATCGTCTTTGATTACGGTAACGTCGATGTTGACGATATCACCGTCTTTCAAAATGCGTTCTTCGCTAGGAATGCCGTGGCACACCACTTCATTGATGGAGATGCAGACGGATTTCGGGAAGCCGTGGTAGCCCAGACAAGCAGAAATGGCCTGCTGCTTGTTGGTGATGTGATCGTGACAGATTCTGTCTAATTCGGCAGTGCTCACGCCGGGTACCACGTGGGGTTCGATGATTTCCAGGACTTCGGCAGCCAGACGGCCAGCTACGCGCATTTTTTCGATGTCTTCAGGAGTTTTAATTGAAATTGCCATTGATGATTGTCCGCAGGTGCCTGTTAAGCACAAAAATTAAGAGCGATAACTAATAACTTATGTTACCAGCCATGCCGCTGGCTTGCCAAACTATCATTCTGATTTGTGGACGATTGAATAACAAATGTTGGTGTCGCTGGGGGATTTATGGTATAAAGCGCGCCGATGATCCGGCTGGATATCGGTTATACGGTATTCAACCACATCGACTAAACTCACTTTGTGTAAATAACACACACATGTCGGCACGTTCGCCGGGGTGCTCCTGAGGTGTTTCACCGGATGGGGTCGGCGCAATGGGACATGTGGAGGCATAACCCCATACTTAATTAATAGAGGTAATCATGGCAACTGTTTCCATGCGCGATATGCTCAAGGCTGGCGTACACTTTGGTCACCAGACCCGTTACTGGAACCCGAAAATGAAGCCATTCATCTTCGGTGCACGTAACAAAGTTCACATCATCAACCTTGAAAAAACGGTACCAATGTTCAACGACGCTCTGGCTGAGCTGAGCAAAATTGCTTCTCGCAAGGGCAAAATTCTGTTCGTTGGTACTAAGCGCGCAGCAAGCGAAGCGGTAAAAGATGCAGCCAACAACTGCGATCAGTTCTTCGTGAACCATCGTTGGTTGGGCGGTATGCTGACTAACTGGAAAACCGTTCGTCAGTCCATCAAACGTTTGAAAGATCTGGAAACCCAATCTCAAGACGGCACGTTCGACAAGCTGACCAAAAAAGAGGCGCTGATGCGCACTCGTGAACTGGACAAGCTGGAAAACAGCCTGGGCGGTATCAAAGATATGGGCGGTCTGCCAGACGCGCTGTTCGTTATCGACGCCGATCACGAGCACATCGCAATCAAAGAAGCTAACAACCTGGGTATTCCGGTATTCGCAGTGGTTGATACCAACTCCGATCCAGATGGCGTTGACTACATCATCCCTGGTAACGATGACGCAATCCGTGCAGTTAGCCTGTACCTGAGCGCTGTTGCTACTGCTGTCCGCGAAGGCCGTTCTCAAGATCTGGCTGTGCAGGCAGAAGAAGGCTTAGTAGAAGCTGAATAATAAGTCTGGCTCGTTGAGCCCTTATTAACCAGGTAGTACTAGTTTGGTTAGGGGCCTTTTTATGGCCCCTTTTTCACTTTTAAAGCTGTTTGGTCGTGACGACCAGGCAGAACAAATCTTCCGAGGATTTTAGAATGGCTGAAATTACCGCATCCCTGGTAAAAGAGCTGCGTGAGCGTACCGCTGCGGGCATGATGGAATGTAAGAAAGCGCTGGTTGAAGCTAATGGCGACATCGAGCTGGCAATCGAAAACATGCGTAAATCTGGCGCAATTAAAGCAGCTAAGAAAGCAGGTAACGTTGCTGCTGATGGCGTGATCAAGACTAAGATCGACGGTAACTACGCTGTGATCCTGGAAGTTAACTGCCAGACTGACTTCGTTGCTAAAGACGGTGGTTTCCAGGCATTTGCTGACAAAGTGCTGGATGCTGCGGTTGCAGGCAAAATCACTGACGTTGACGTGTTGAAAGCACAGTTCGAAGAAGAGCGTGTTGCACTGGTTGCGAAAATTGGTGAGAACATCAACATTCGTCGCGTTTCCGCTCTGGAAGGCGAAGTTCTGGGTAACTACCAGCACGGTGCGCGCATCGGTGTTCTGGTTGCCGCTAAAGGCGCTGACGAAGAGCTGGTTAAACACCTGGCTATGCACGTTGCAGCAAGCAAACCAGAATTCGTTAAGCCAGAAGACGTGTCTGCTGAAGTGGTAGAGAAAGAGTACCAGGTTCAGTTAGAAATCGCGATGCAGTCTGGCAAGCCGAAAGAAATCGCAGAGAAAATGGTTGAAGGCCGTATGAAGAAATTCACCGGCGAAGTTTCTCTGACGGGTCAGCCTTTCGTTATGGATCCAGCTAAATCTGTTGGTCAACTGCTGAAAGAGCACAACGCTGACGTGACTAACTTCATCCGTTTCGAAGTGGGTGAAGGTATTGAAAAAGTTGAGACTGACTTTGCTGCTGAAGTTGCAGCAATGAGTAAGCAGTCTTAATAGCAAAAAAAGAGCCGCCAGTTGGCGGTTCCTTTTTATCCAGCCCAAAGAGTTTTAGTTCGCTTGGTTTCCTGCATTCAGATAGGAGTCGAGTAGAACAGTTTTGATTTTTACAGTATTGATTTATAAAACCCCCCAATACCACGACAGCCTGTAGGATAAGAACACCATGGCAACCAATGCAAAACCCGTCTATCAACGAATCCTGCTGAAGCTCAGTGGCGAAGCTTTACAGGGAACTGAAGGTTTTGGTATCGATGCGAGCATTCTGGATCGCATGGCTCAGGAAGTGAAAGAACTGGTTGAGTTAGGCATTCAGGTCGGTGTGGTTATCGGTGGTGGTAACCTGTTTCGTGGCGCAGGTCTGGCTAAAGCGGGTATGAACCGCGTTGTGGGCGACCACATGGGAATGCTGGCGACCGTCATGAATGGTCTGGCAATGCGTGATGCGTTGCACCGTGCCTATGTGAACGCTCGCCTGATGTCTGCTATTCCGCTGAATGGCGTCTGTGACAACTACAGCTGGGCAGAGGCGATTAGCCTGCTGCGTAATAACCGCGTAGTGATCTTCTCCGCCGGAACAGGCAACCCTTTCTTCACCACGGATTCTGCGGCTTGTCTGCGTGGCATTGAGATTGAAGCGGATGTCGTATTGAAAGCGACAAAAGTCGATGGCGTCTATTCTGCCGATCCGGTACAAGATCCTTCAGCGACGATGTACGAAACGCTAACCTATCAAGACGTGTTAGAACGTGAGCTGAAAGTCATGGATCTTGCCGCGTTCACGCTGGCACGCGACCATAATTTACCGATCCGCGTTTTCAACATGAACAAGCCTGGCGCACTGCGTCGCGTTGTCATGGGTGAAAAAGAAGGGACGTTGATTAGTCAGTAACTCAAATTATGGGGTAATATATCCCCAGTATTGCGCCCATGCCAGCCGCGCGCTGGCATTAATTATTCACCGGGTCATGTACTGACATGGCCTGCCAGGCAACCAGTTTTCAAGGGTTCACAACGTGACTAATGAAATCAGAAAAGATGCTGAAACGCGCATGGACAAATGTGTTGAAGCGTTTAAAAACCAGATCAACAGAATCCGTACTGGCCGTGCATCGCCTAGTATTCTTGATGGCATCCAGGTTGAATACTATGGCAGCGCAACGCCATTGCGCCAACTCGCTAACGTCGTGGTAGAAGACTCCCGCACGCTGGCGATTTCGGTATTCGATCGTTCGCTTGGCCCAGCGGTTGAGAAAGCGATCATGGCCTCCGACCTCGGCCTGAACCCGTCTTCTGCTGGCACCGTAATTCGTGTTCCATTGCCACCTCTGACGGAAGAACGTCGTAAAGATCTGATCAAAGTCGTCCGTGGCGAAGCAGAACAGGGGCGTATCTCTGTACGCAACGTGCGCCGTGATGCTAACGACAAGTTTAAAGCACTGTTGAAAGACAAAGCGATCAGTGAAGATGAAGAACGTCGTGCTCAGGACGATGTGCAGAAATTGACCGACAACTTCATTAAGAAAGTGGACGTCGCATTGGCAGAAAAAGAAGCGGAGCTGATGGAGTTCTAATCAGCCTGTTAAATATTGCGCCGCAGGATGTTTTTTCCGGCGGCGCTTTATTTTTATATAATGCGTATTATGTAATCAATGGGTGAAGGCTAGCCCCTCTGGGTAGTAAACAATTTTTTGCTGTGTATGTGCCTGCGGCTGTCGTGACTGTGATCGGCAGCAGAGATATATCATAGTAATCGTCTCAGACTCGTGTACCTTCCTGTCATCAAATCCGGTTATTCAGAGCATTTTTAATGAAGCAACTGACAATTCTTGGTTCCACTGGCTCTATTGGCGTCAGTTCGCTGGCCGTCATTAAAGCCAATCCCGATAAATTTGCTGTTCGCGCGTTATCCGCTGGGTACAACGTCAAGTTGATGCTGGAGCAGTGCCTCACTTTCCAACCCGCCTATGCCTCAATGGCTGATGAAGCTTCAGCAACTGCCCTGCGCCAGCAGTTGGCGGAATATGGTTGCAAAACGGAAGTGCTGGCTGGTGAGCAGGCCGCGTGTGACCTTGCTGCATTAGAGGGTGTTGATCAGGTCATGGCCGCGATTGTGGGTGCGGCGGGGTTATTGCCAACACTAGCGGCAATCCATGCCGGAAAACAGGTTTTGTTGGCGAATAAAGAATCACTGGTTACCTGCGGACGTCTGTTCATGGACGCCGTGGCGCACAGTGGCGCACAGCTTTTACCGATTGATAGCGAACATAATGCGATTTTTCAGAGTTTACCTGAGCAAATTCAGCGTCAATTAGGCTACGCTTCATTGTCACAGCATGGGGTCGAACGTATTGTTCTGACCGGTTCTGGTGGGCCGTTTCGTGAAACGCCAGTGTCGGCGCTGGCAGACATGACGCCAGATCAGGCGTGTGCGCATCCAAACTGGTCAATGGGGCGCAAAATTTCGGTCGATTCTGCAACGATGATGAACAAAGGGCTGGAGTATATCGAAGCGCGCTGGTTGTTTAATGCTTCTGCCGAACAGATGGAAGTCATTATTCATCCGCAGTCGGTGATTCACTCGATGGTGCGTTACCGTGATGGCAGCGTTCTGGCGCAGTTGGGATCGCCCGATATGCGCACGCCGATTGCCCATGCAATGGCTTATCCCGAACGTGTGACATCGGGTGCAAAAACGTTAGATTTTTGCCATATTGGCGCGCTGACATTTTTGGCACCGGACTATGCACGCTATCCTTGTTTACAGCTCGCGATTGATGCCTGTAATCATGGTCAGTCTGCCACCACGGCATTAAACGCCGCAAATGAAATTGCGGTAGCGGCATTTTTGCAGTCGCAGATCCGTTTTACGGATATTGCGGCGGTAAATCGGCATGTTATTGAACAACTTACATTACCAGAACCCACCAGCGTTGATGATGTTCTGTTTATCGACCGCTGGGCCAGACAGGTCGCAACACAGACCCTGACACATTACGCGCGATAGCGGGATAGCGCCGTGGCACAATTTGTTCATGTGCGGTGGAGGTGGTATAGTCTGCGCCACTCAATGGTTGATTATGCGAAAGTAGTTTAATCGACCGTGAAGCTAAGCCGTGATCGTTCACGGCTTTTTTTGCGCTAACGGGGTCTGATGTTACGGAAGGACTGTTGTATTTCTTGCTTGAGGAAATAAGTACGCGTTATGCCGTCCGATAATCAAAAAAATACTAACGATCTGCCACCCGCCGGGCCGCGGCATGTTGCCATTATCATGGATGGCAATGGTCGCTGGGCAAAAAACCGGGGGAAAATGCGGATTTTTGGCCATCAGGCTGGTGTAAAGGCTGTGCGGCGTTCAGTCAGTTTTGCAGTGAGCCAAGGGCTGGACGCGCTGACACTTTACGCATTTAGCAGTGAAAACTGGAACCGTCCGGCGCAGGAAGTTTCCGCACTCATGGAACTGTTTGTTAGAGCGCTGGACAGTGAAGTGAAAAGCCTGCACAAACACAATGTTCGCTTGCGGGTCATTGGCGATATCGGCCGCTTCAGTCCGCGTTTACAAGAGCGAATCCGCCGTTCAGAAGCACTGACAGAAAAGAATCAGGGGCTCACACTGAATATTGCCGCGAATTATGGCGGCCGTTGGGATATTATTCAGGGAGTACGGCAACTTGCAGAGCAGGTGCAGGAAGGCATTCTACGCCCTGATAGCATTAATGAAGCGTCATTATGTCAGTACATCTGTCTGCATGATCTGGCTCCGGTTGATTTGGTGATCAGAACCGGTGGAGAACACCGCATCAGTAATTTTCTTCTGTGGCAAATTGCTTATGCTGAACTTTACTTTACTGATGTCCTCTGGCCTGATTTCGATGAACAAGTCTTTGAAGGTGCGCTGAATGCTTTTGCACAACGCGAGCGCCGCTTCGGGGGAACAACACCTATCGATGCTGATGCATCCTAGGGGGAACTTTTGCTGAAGTATCGCCTGATTACTGCTTTTATTTTGATCCCGATTGTTATTGCAGCACTTTTCTTGCTGCCTCCTCTGGGATTCACGCTTGTTACGCTGGCTGTCTGTATGCTGGCGGCATGGGAATGGGGTCAGTTGGCAGGGTTTGCCTCTTATGGTCAACGCCTGTGGCTCGCGATCCTGTGTGGTTTCTTGCTGGCGCTGATGCTGTTATCACTCCCGGCCTACCATTATTCCGTCCATATTCCGCAAATCAGTATCGCGCTCTGGTCATCACTGGTGTGGTGGGGTGTCGCGCTGCTGTTGGTGCTGTTCTATCCGGCTTCCGCCTCATTCTGGCGTCATTCACGTACATTGCGACTGGTGTTCGGTATCATGACGATCGTGCCGTTTTTCTGGGGCATGGTCGCGCTTCGTCATTACAATTACGCGATTAACCCATTTGCTGGTGCCTGGTGGCTGCTGTACGTCATGCTGCTGGTGTGGGGCGCGGACAGCGGTGCCTACATGTTCGGTAAACTGTTTGGTAAGCGTAAACTCGCGCCAAAAGTTTCGCCGGGCAAAACCTGGGAAGGCTTTCTTGGTGGCCTGGCAACCTCGGCGCTCATCTCTGTGCTGTTTAGCCTGTATGCGCCATTAACGGTCGCGCCATCGACGTTGTTGATTTGTTCTATCGCCGCTGCGTTGGCCTCGGTGTTGGGGGATTTGACAGAAAGCATGTTCAAACGCGAGGCGGGCATCAAAGACAGTAGCCATTTGATTCCGGGGCACGGTGGTGTGCTCGATCGTATCGACAGCCTGACTGCTGCGGTTCCTGTGTTCTCTTGCCTGATGCTGCTGCTGTTTAAAGTGGCTTAGAATAAAGCGGTAGAGCTATTTATGCTGAGTTTTCTCTGGAATCTTGCCGCGTTTATCATCGCACTGGGTGTGCTGGTCACTGTCCATGAATTTGGACATTTCTGGGTAGCGCGCCGCTGTGGTGTGAAGGTCGAACGCTTCTCCGTCGGTTTCGGACGCGCGCTATGGCGTCGTCGCGATCGTACCGGTACAGAATTCGTGATTGCGCTGATCCCACTTGGCGGCTACGTGAAGATGCTAGATGAGCGCGTCGACACCGTTGCGCCAGAATTTCGTCACCAATCATTTAATAGCAAAACGGTCTGGCAGCGTGCGGCTATCGTTAGCGCGGGTCCGATTGCCAATTTCCTGTTTGCCATTGTGGCGTATTGGTTGGTGTTTATTCTCGGCGTACCGGGCGTGCGTCCGGTAGTGGGTGAAATACTGCCCAACTCCATTGCGGCGCAGGCGGAAATGTCGGCGGGAACGGAACTAAAGTCCGTTGACGGTATCGAAACGCCTGATTGGGATACTGCGCGTCTGGCCCTGATCGGTAAAATCGGCGATAGCGATGTTGTGATCGGAACCGCATCTTTAGGCTCTGATCGTGTCGTTCAGAAAACGCTGGATTTACGCGAGTGGCAGTTTGAGCCTGATAAGCAAGATCCTGCCGCTTCGCTCGGGATTATTCCGCGTGGGCCGCAAATTGAGCCGGTACTGCATCAGGTGCAGGTCGGGTCGGCGGCGGAAAAAGCAGGTTTGCAAGTCGGAGATAGGATCGTTAAAGTCGACGGGCATGCGCTAGCGCAATGGCGTAATTTTGTTATCGCCGTGCGTGACAACCCCGGACACTCTATTGCTCTGGAGGTGGAGCGCAACGGCTCAACCGTCCCGTTGACGTTAACGCCAGACAGCAAATCTGTGGGAAGTGGCAGAGTTGAAGGGTTGGCAGGCGTTATGCCAAGTGTGACGCCGCTGCCTGAAGAATACAGGACTGTGCGCCAGTATGGGCCGTTCAGTGCGATCTACCAGGCAACAGATAAAACCTGGCAACTGATGAAATTGACCGTCAGTATGTTAGGGAAACTGGTTATGGGGGATGTTAAGCTGAACAACCTGAGTGGTCCCATTTCGATTGCTCAGGGCGCAGGAATGTCAGCAGATTATGGATTGATTTATTACCTGATGTTTTTGGCCTTAATCAGCGTCAATTTGGGGATCATCAATCTGTTCCCTCTGCCGGTATTGGATGGTGGACACCTGCTCTTTCTTGCGGTTGAAAAGTTGAAGGGCAGGCCGGTTTCTGAGCGTGTGCAGGACGTTAGCTATCGCATTGGTACAGTGTTGCTGATGTTGTTAATGGGACTCGCACTTTTCAATGATTTCTCTCGTCTCTAGGCGCGGGATTAGGTTAGGAAAAACGCATAACAACGATGGCGATCAAAAAGTTGCTCATAGCGTCGCTGCTGTTTAGCAGCGCAACCGTATACGGTGCAGACGGGTTCGTAGTGAAGGACATTCATTTCGAGGGCCTGCAAAGGGTTGCCGTCGGGGCGGCATTACTCAGTATGCCAGTCCGCGTTGGTGATACCATCGGTGACGATGATATCGGTAACACCATCCGTGCCTTGTTTGCGACCGGAAATTTTGAAGATGTTCGTGTCCTGCGCGATGGCGAAACGCTGATTGTGCAGGTGAAAGAACGTCCAACCATCGCCAGCGTCACGTTTTCCGGCAATAAGTCAGTCAAAGACGACATGCTGAAAGAAAACCTGGAGGCCTCTGGCGTGCGCGTCGGTGAAGCGTTAGACCGCACTGCGCTCACCAGCATCGAAAAAGGACTGGAAGATTTCTACTACAGCGTGGGCAAGTACAGTGCGTCGGTTAAAGCCGTTGTCACGCCACTCCCGCGTAACCGCGTAGACCTGAAACTGGTCTTCACGGAAGGCGTTTCCGCCAAGATCCAGCAGATTAATATTGTCGGTAACAAAGCGTTCAGTTCCGACGAATTGATCTCTCGTTTCCAACTGCGTGATGAAGTGCCGTGGTGGAACGTGGTCGGCGATCGTAAATACCAGAAACAAAAACTGTCTGGCGATCTGGAAACGTTACGGAGTTTCTATCTGGATCGCGGCTATGCGCGTTTCAACATCGATTCCACACAGGTGAGCCTGACGCCAGATAAAAAAGGCATCTACATCACCATCAATATGACGGAAGGCGAGCAGTACAAGCTGTCCGGCGTAGCGGTGAAAGGCAATCTGGCTGGTCACTCTGCGGAAATCGAAGGGTTGACGAAGATTGAACCGGGTGAACTCTACAACGGGACGAAAGTGACCCGGATGGAAGAGGACATCAAGAAGCTGCTGGGTCGTTATGGTTATGCCTATCCGCGTGTGGTCACACAGCCGGAAATTAATGATGCAGGCAAGACGGTGAAATTAAACATCAACGTTGATGCCGGTAACCGTTTCTATGTGCGTCATATTCGCTTTGACGGTAACGACACGTCTAAAGACTCCGTTCTGCGCCGTGAAATGCGTCAGATGGAAGGTGCTTGGTTAGGCAACGATCTGGTTGAGCAGGGCAAAGAGCGTTTAAACCGACTGGGATACTTTGAAAGCGTTGATGTAGAAACGCAGCGTGTTCCCGGCGTGGCCGATCAGGTTGATGTCACGTATAAAGTCAAAGAGCGTAATACGGGGACATTCAACTTTGGTGTTGGTTTCGGTACAGAAAGTGGCGTGAGCTTCCAGGCTGGGGTCCAACAGGACAACTGGCTGGGAACGGGTAACTCCGTTGGTATCAGCGGGACTAAAAACGACTACCAGACGTATGTTGAGCTGTCACTGACCGACCCGTACTTTACCGTCGATGGCGTTAGCCTCGGTGGCCGCATATTCTATAACAAATTTGAGGCATCAGACGCCGATCTGTCCGACTACACTAACGTGAGTTATGGCGTTGGTAGCACTTTGGGCTTCCCGATTAACGAGAATAACTCACTGCGTGTCGGTCTGGATTATGTACATAACGATCTGTCGGATATGAGACCGCAGGTGGCAATGTGGCGTTATCTGGATTCCGTGGGCGTTAATCCATCTGTGGTTGGCGAGAATGTCAAATCCAGCGCTGACTTCAAAGCGAACGACTTCTTCCTGAATACCGGATGGTCGTATAACAATCTGGATCGCGGCTACTTCCCGACGAAAGGCACACGTGCATCTGCGAATGCCAAGATTGCCGTACCGGGTTCGGATAACGAATACTACAAACTGACGTTTGATTCAGCGAGCTACTACCCGTTGAGCGACAGCGGTAACTGGGTGGTGATGGGCCGGACGCGTGCAGGTTTTGCGGATGGTATCGGTAGCAAAGAGGTGCCATTCTACGACAACTTCTATGCGGGTGGTTCCAGTACGGTACGTGGCTTCCAGTCGAATACGATTGGTCCTAAAGCAGCGTATTATAAATGTCCAGCGAACCTTGTTGGCTCTGGGTTTAACTCTTACTCCAGTTGCCCGATTGACTCAAGCAATATAGATGACGCTGTTGGCGGCAACGCAATGGCGGTATTGAGTGCGGAACTGATCGTGCCGACGCCATTTATCAGTGACAAATACGCGAGCTCCGTCCGTACGTCCTTCTTTGTGGATGGCGGTACGGTATGGGATACCAACTGGAAAAATACACAGGAAACAATTGACGCAGGTGTGCCGGATTACAGCAAAGCGAGCAACTTCCGTGTTTCCAGCGGTATCGCGTTGCAATGGATGTCTCCGCTTGGGCCATTGGTCTTCTCCTATGCCCAGCCGGTTAAAAAGTACGATGGAGACAAGTCGGAACAATTCCAGTTTAACATTGGTAAAACCTGGTAGTGTGACGTCAATAGGTCGTATGCAGGGAATGTCGCATCATGATTCGTTGAGATGAGCCTTTCGTTGATATGAATAGTTCATGGGTATGAATGGTCGAACATAAGACCTTCATACCATGACGCGATGCTCATAATTAAAGTGTTAAGACACAAATTAGGTTAGGTTGAGGAGTTTATAGTGAAAAAGTGGTTATGTGCCGCAGGCCTCGGTTTAGCATTGGCTGCTTCAGCCAGCGTTCAGGCTGCTGACAAAATTGCCGTTGTTAACGTTTCCAGCATTTTCCAACAGCTGCCGCAGCGTGAAACCGTTGGCAAACAGCTGGAAAATGAATTCAAAGGTCGTGCTTCTGAACTGCAATCGATGGAAAACGATTTACAGGGCAAGATGCAGAAACTGCAACGTGATGGTTCTACCATGAAAGCGAGCGATCGCAGCAAAATGGAGAAGGACGTCATGGCGCAGCGCGAGCAGTTCTCGACTAAAGCGCAGGCTTTTGATCAAGACAACCGCCGCCGTCAGATGGAAGAACGTAACAAAATCCTGAGCCGTATTCAGGATGCCGTGAAAGCCGTTGCAACCAAAGAAGGTTATGATGTTGTGATTGACGCTAACGCTGTTGCGTATGTCGCCAATGCGAAAGACATTACTGCCGATGTGCTGAAACAGGTTAAATAATACATGTATTCAATTCGACTGGACGCGTTAGCTCAACAGTTGGATGCACAATTACACGGTGATGGCGATATCGTCATCACCGGTGTTGCTTCTATGCATTCAGCAAAAACTGGGCAAATTACGTTTCTTTCCGACAGTCGTTACCGTGAGCAACTGGCCGGGACGCAAGCGTCAGTGGTCGTGCTGACGGAAGCGGATTTACCTTACTGTCAGGTTGCGGCGCTGGTAGTGAAGAATCCCTATCTGACCTATGCGCGTATGGCGCAACTGTTGGATACGACACCGCAACCAGCAACCGATATTGCACCGAGTGCGGTTATTGCTCCAGACGCGACGCTGGGTCAGAACGTGTCCATTGGTGCAAATGCCGTTATCGAATCTGGCGCACAGCTGGGTGATGGTGTTGTCATTGGCCCTGGCTGTTTTATCGGTAAAGATGCCCGCATTGGTGCCGGTACGCGTTTATGGGCAAATGTAACGATTTATCACCGTGTTGAGCTGGGTGAGCATTGCCTGATCCAGTCGGGAACCGTGATCGGTTCTGACGGCTTTGGCTATGCTAACGATCGCGGCAACTGGGTGAAGATCCCACAGCTGGGTACAGTCAGAATTGGCGATCGGGTTGAGATCGGTGCGAGCACAACCATCGATCGTGGTGCGTTGGATGATACGGTCATTGGTAATGGTGTTATCATTGATAACCAATGTCAGATTGCGCACAACGTTGTGATTGGCGACAATACCGCGGTAGCGGGTGGCGTCATTATGGCGGGGAGCTTGAAAATTGGTCGTTATTGCATGATCGGTGGTGCCAGCGTAATTAACGGGCACATGGAGATCTGCGATAAAGTGACGGTAACGGGAATGGGGATGGTCATGCGACCCATCACAGAACCTGGGGTATACTCTTCGGGCATTCCTTTGCAACCCAACAAAGTGTGGCGCAAAACTGCAGCGCTGGTGATGAATATTGATGAGATAAGCAAACGGTTGAAAGCCGTTGAACGAAAAGTCGATAACGTTTAATCACTCGCGTTTTATTTGCGGCCTGCCTGAAGACACCTAATTTAGGGTCTGCGCAGGCCGTGTTGTTGATGGCATCAGTTTTTATGGACAGGAAGAGTATTTTGACTACTGACACTCATACTCTGCATATTGAAGAGATTTTAGAATTATTACCGCACCGTTTCCCGTTTTTGCTGGTTGATCGGGTACTGGATTTTGAAGAAGGGAAGTTTCTGCGGGCGGTGAAAAACGTCTCTTTCAACGAACCCTTCTTCCAGGGCCATTTCCCGGGCAAACCAATTTTCCCCGGCGTGCTGATTCTGGAAGCCATGGCTCAGGCCACTGGTATTCTTGCGTTTAAAAGCGTAGGTAAACTGGAACCGGGTGAGCTGTACTATTTCGCCGCTGTAGACGAAGCGCGCTTTAAGCGCCCCGTGCAGCCAGGCGATCAAATGATCCTTGAAGTTGAATTCATCAAAGAGCGTCGCGGCGTTGCGCGCTTTAAAGGTGTTGCCAAAGTTGATGGCGAAGTGGCCTGTGAAGCGTCAATGATGTGTGCTCGCCGTCGGGAGTCCTGATAACGTGATTGATCAAACCGCCTTTATTCACCCTAGTTCGATTGTTGAAGACGGTGCCATTATTGGTGCTGGCGTTCATATTGGCCCGTTCTGCTATATCGGTTCTCAGGTTGAGATCGGTGCGGGGACGGTGCTGAAATCACATGTCGTCGTCAATGGCGTCACTAAAATTGGTCGCGACAACGAAATCTATCAGTTCACGTCAATTGGTGAAGTGAATCAGGATCTCAAATATGCCGGGGAACCGACCCGCGTTGAGATTGGCGATCGTAACCGCATCCGTGAAAGCGTCACGATTCATCGTGGCACGACACAGGGCGGCGGGTTGACTAAAGTCGGTAGCGATAACCTGTTGATGATCAACACGCATATCGCACATGACTGCGTAGTGGGCAATCGTTGTATTCTGGCGAATAACGCGACGCTGGGTGGCCACGTTTCCGTCGATGATTTTGCGATTATCGGTGGGATGACGGCCGTGCACCAGTTCTGCATTATCGGTGCTCACGTCATGGTTGGTGGATGTTCCGGTGTGGCGCAAGACGTGCCGCCATATGTGATCGCACAGGGTAACCATGCCACGCCGTTTGGCCTGAATATTGAAGGCCTGAAGCGTCGTGGATTCGAAAAAGACACCCTGCACGCGATTCGTAACGCGTACAAGCTCCTCTACCGCAGCGGCAGAACACTGGACGAAGTGAAACCGGAAATTGAAGCGCTGGCGGCTGAACACCCGGCTGTGCAGGCGTTTACCGATTTCTTTGCCCGTTCTACTCGCGGCATCATTCGTTAATCTATGTCATCACGTCCTTTGACTATTGGGCTGGTCGCCGGAGAAACTTCCGGCGACATCCTTGGCGCAGGCCTGATCCGAGCGCTTAAAGAAAAGGTGCCTGATGCGCGATTTGTCGGCGTTGCTGGGCCACGTATGCAGGCCGAAGGCTGTGAAGCCTGGTACGAGATGGAAGAGCTAGCTGTCATGGGCATTGTTGAGGTGCTTGGACGACTTCCCCGCCTGCTGAAAATTCGGCGAGATTTAACCCAGCGCTTTAGCGAGCTTCAACCCGATGTTTTCGTAGGCATTGATGCCCCTGATTTCAATATCACGCTAGAGGGCAACCTCAAAAAGCGCGGTATCAATACCATTCACTACGTCAGCCCTTCCGTATGGGCATGGCGTCAAAAACGCGTTTTCAAAATAGGTAAAGCGACCAATCTGGTGCTGGCTTTTTTGCCTTTTGAAAAAGCGTTTTACGATCGTTTCAATGTACCTTGCCGCTTTATCGGCCATACGATGGCTGATGCGATGCCGCTGTATCCCGATAAACTAGCAGCGCGCGCGACGTTGGGAATTGCACCGGATGTGCCTTGTCTGGCGTTGCTGCCGGGCAGTCGCGGTGCAGAAGTTGAAATGCTTAGTGAAGATTTTCTCAATACGGCTGTGCTACTGCGCCAGCATTTTCCCGATCTGGAAATCGTGGTTCCGCTGGTCAACAGCAAGCGCCGTGAACAGTTCGAGCGGATAAAAAGTAGCGTGGCGCCCGATCTACGCGTCCATCTGCTGGATGGGCAAGCGCGAGAAGCGATGATTGCCAGTGATGCCGCTCTATTGGCATCGGGTACGGCAGCGCTGGAGTGCATGCTGGCTAAATGTCCGATGGTTGTAGGGTATCGCATGAAGCCCTTTACCTTCTGGCTGGCGCAGCGCCTGGTCAAAACACCGTGGGTGTCTCTGCCGAATTTACTGGCGGGACGTGAGCTGGTGGCCGAACAGCTACAGACGGACTGTACGCCGGACAAGCTGGCCGCTGCGCTGCTGCCTCTGTTTGCCGATACAGAAAAAATGGCTGAGCTACGCGCGACGTTTGTGGATTTGCATCAGCAAATCCGCTGTAACGCCGATGAGCAAGCGGCTCAGGCGGTGCTGGAATTAGTCAAGCCGTGTTAATAAACCATGTTAATAAGACCATGAGTGAAATATTCGTCTATCCGCAGGCGAGCTGTATCGCTGGTGTTGATGAAGTGGGCCGTGGCCCTTTGGTTGGTGCGGTCGTGACGGCTGCGGTGATTCTTGACCCGACTAGGCCAATTGTCGGGCTGGCGGACTCCAAAAAGCTGAGTGAAAAACGTCGACTGTCGCTCTATGATGAAATCAAAGAGAAGGCATTGGCGTGGAGCCTTGGCCGTGCGGAGCCGGAAGAGATTGACCAATTGAATATCCTGCATGCTACCATGCTGGCAATGCAGCGTGCGGTTGCCGGGTTGTCTGTCGTGCCTGATTTTGTTCTCATTGATGGCAATCGTTGCCCGGCTTTGCCGATGCCCGCTCAGGCGGTCGTAAAAGGGGATAGCCGCGTGGCAGAAATCAGCGCGGCCTCGATTATGGCGAAAGTGACTCGCGATCGTGAGATGGTCGAGTTGGATCAACGCTTCCCCGCTTATGGTTTTGCCCAACACAAAGGCTATCCAACGGCTTTTCATCTGGAGAAACTGGCCGCACTGGGCGCCACTGAGTTTCACCGTCGGAGCTTCGCGCCAGTCAGACGTGCATTAGGTCTGGCGTAAACATCATCATTAACTCTCGGTATGGCGTGGGCACGTAAGCGTGCCGTTGCCATGCTGACTAATCGATAAATTCTGGGATCTGGAGATGGCCGAACCACGTTTTGTTCACCTGCGTGTGCACAGTGACTATTCCATGATCGATGGGCTAGCCAAAGTCGGTCCGCTGGTAAAAAAAGCGGCGGCACTCGGGATGCCAGCGCTGGCGATTACTGATTTTACCAACCTGTGTGGGCTGGTTAAATTCTATGGCGGCGCGCATGGCGCGGGAATCAAGCCCATTATCGGCGCAGATTTCTGTGTCGAAAGCGACGAATTGGGGGATGAGCTCGCGCATCTTACCGTCCTGGCCATGAATAATGCTGGCTACCAAAATCTTACGCTGTTGATTTCCCATGCTTATCAACGAGGTTATGGCGCTGCCGGGCCGACGATTGACCGGGATTGGCTTGTTGAACATCAGGAAGGGCTGATTTTACTGTCTGGCGGCCGCCGGGGTGATGTCGGTCGATTTTTGCTGCGTGGTAACCAGACGCAGGCCGAACAGTGTCTGGCCTTCTATCAGGAACACTTCCCCCAGCGTTACTATCTGGAACTGATCCGCACGTCCCGCCCCGATGAAGAAAGCTATTTGCATGCTGCCGTCGAATTGGCGACGAAGCACGGGGTGCCCGTGGTGGCAACCAATGAAGTGTGTTTTATCAGCACCGATGATTTTGACGCTCACGAAATCCGTGTGGCCATTCATGATGGCTACACGCTTGACGATCCCAAGCGTCCACGCAATTACAGCCCACAGCAGTACATGCGTTCCGAAGAGGAAATGTGCGAGCTGTTTGCGGATATCCCCGAAGCGCTGGCGAACAGCGTTGAAATTGCCAAGCGTTGTAACGTAACGATTCGTCTGGGTGAATATTTCCTGCCGCAGTTCCCAACGGGCGACATGAGTACGGAAGATTTTCTGGTTCAGTGCTCGAAAAAGGGGTTGGAGGAGCGTCTCGAATTCCTGTTCCCCGATCCGGAAGTGCGCGCTGAGCGCCGGCCTGAATATGATGAGCGTCTGGATATTGAGCTGGGCGTTATCAACCAGATGGGATTCCCCGGCTACTTCCTGATCGTAATGGAATTTATTCAGTGGTCGAAGGATAACGATGTGCCTGTTGGACCGGGACGTGGTTCCGGTGCGGGTTCGTTAGTGGCCTATGCGCTGAAAATCACCGATCTGGATCCGCTGGAATTCGACCTGCTGTTCGAACGCTTCCTCAATCCTGAACGTGTTTCCATGCCTGACTTTGACGTCGATTTCTGTATGGAAAAACGCGACAAGGTCATCGATCACGTCGCGGAAATGTACGGGCGTGATGCGGTATCGCAGATTATCACCTTCGGTACGATGGCGGCGAAAGCGGTTATTCGTGACGTAGGGCGCGTGCTTGGGCACCCTTATGGGTTTGTCGATCGTATTTCAAAGCTGGTGCCGCCCGATCCGGGCATGACGCTCGAAAAAGCGTTTGCAGCTGAACCGCAACTGCCGGAAATTTATGAAGCCGATGAGGAAGTTAAGGCTCTCATCGATATGGCGCGTAAGCTCGAAGGGGTAACGCGTAACGCGGGTAAACATGCGGGTGGGGTGGTGATATCCCCCACCAAGATTACCGATTTCGCGCCGCTGTATTGCGATGCGGAAGGGAACCATCCGGTTACCCAGTTCGATAAGAACGACGTGGAATATGCTGGGCTGGTGAAGTTCGACTTCCTTGGCCTGCGTACGCTGACCATCATCGACTGGGCGCTGGGGATGATTAACGCCCGTCGCGCGAAGCAAGGGCTGGAGCCGATTGATATTGCGGCGATTCCGCTCGACGATAAGAAAAGCTTCGACATGCTGCAACGCTCGGAAACCACAGCGGTATTCCAGCTTGAATCGCGCGGCATGAAAGACCTGATCAAACGCCTTAAGCCCGACTGCTTTGAAGATATGATCGCACTGGTGGCGTTGTTCCGCCCCGGCCCGTTGCAATCCGGCATGGTAGATAACTTCATCGACCGTAAGCACGGTCGTGAAGCGATTTCGTATCCTGATATCGAATGGCAGCACGAGTCACTTAAGCCTGTGCTGGAGCCGACCTACGGCATTATCCTGTATCAGGAACAGGTCATGCAGATTGCGCAGGTTCTGGCAGGCTATACGCTGGGCGGCGCGGATATGCTGCGTCGTGCGATGGGGAAAAAGAACCCAGTCGAAATGGCGAAGCAGCGTGGTGGCTTCGAAGATGGTGCCAAATCTCGCGGCGTGAACGGCGAATTGGCGGTTAAGATTTTTGACCTGGTGGAAAAATTCGCCGGTTATGGCTTTAATAAATCTCACTCCGCGGCCTATGCGTTGGTGTCTTACCAAACGCTATGGCTGAAGGCGCACTATCCGGCAGAATTCATGGCGGCCGTAATGACGGCCGATATGGACAACACGGATAAAGTGGTCGGCCTGGTTGATGAATGCTGGCGGATGGGGTTAAAAATCCTGCCTCCGGATATCAACAGCGGGCTGTATCACTTCCACGTTAATGACGATGGCGAGATTGTTTACGGCATCGGTGCGATTAAAGGCGTGGGTGAAGGCCCGATTGAGGCGATTATCGAAGCGCGTAATGAGGGCGGCTATTTTAGAGAGCTGTTTGATCTCTGCGCGCGTACTGACATTAAAAAGCTGAACCGCCGCGTGCTGGAAAAGCTGATTATGTCTGGGGCGTTTGACCGTCTGGGGCCGCATCGCGCCGCGTTGATGAATTCATTGCCTGATGCGCTGAAGGCTGCCGATCAGCATGCGAAAGCGGAAGCGATTGGTCAGGTGGATATGTTCGGCGTGCTGGCCGATGCGCCTGAACAGGTTGAGCAATCCTACAGTACGGTGCCGCCGTGGCCGGAGCAGGTGGTGCTGGATGGTGAACGGGAAACGCTGGGGCTGTACCTGACCGGCCACCCGATCACGCAATATATTAAGGAAATTGAACGCTATGCCGGTGGCGTGCGTTTGAAAGATATGCACCCGACGGATCGGGGTAAAATGACCACTGCCGTTGGGCTGGTGTTAGCGGCCCGCGTCATGGTCACCAAGCGGGGTAACCGTATTGGTGTCTGTACATTGGACGATCGTTCCGGTCGTCTTGAGATAATGCTGTTTACCGATGCATTGGAAAAATATCAGCATTTACTTGAGAAAGACCGTATCCTTATCGCCAGTGGACAGGTCAGCTTTGATGACTTCAGCGGCGGGCTTAAAATGACCGTCCGAGAGTTAATGGATATCAGTGAAGCGCGGGAAAAATACGCGCGCGGGCTTGCTATCTCGCTGACTGACAGGCAAATTGATGACCAGCTATTAAACCGTCTCCGCCAATCGTTGGAACCCCACCGATCGGGGACGATCCCAGTGCATCTCTATTACCAGCGTGAAGATGCGCGCGCCCGACTACGTTTCGGCGCAGCATGGCGTGTAACGCCTGCCGATGCGCTACTGAACGAGCTGCGCACATTAGTGGGTAATGAGCAGGTGGAACTGGAATTTGACTAATATAGGAATACTATGAGTCTGAATTTTCTTGATTTTGAGCAGCCGATTGCAGAGTTGGAAGCGAAAATTGACTCGCTGACCGCAGTCAGCCGTCAAGACGAAAAATTAGATATTAATCTGGACGAAGAAGTCCAGCGCCTGCGTGAGAAGAGCGTTGAACTGACGCGCAAAATCTTCGCCGATTTGGGTGCCTGGCAGGTTGCGCAATTAGCGCGCCATCCACAACGTCCTTATACGCTTGATTATATTAAGCATATCTTTACCGACTTTGATGAGTTGGCTGGCGATCGTGCCTATGCCGATGATAAAGCCATTGTTGGCGGGATTGCTCGTTTGGATGGGCGTCCGGTGATGATCATTGGTCATCAGAAAGGGCGTGAGACCAAAGAAAAGATTCGCCGTAATTTCGGCATGCCTGCACCGGAAGGCTATCGCAAAGCGCTGCGCCTGATGGAAATGGCCGATCGCTTCAAGATGCCGATCATCACCTTCATCGACACGCCGGGAGCTTATCCGGGTGTGGGCGCAGAAGAACGCGGTCAGTCTGAGGCTATCGCGCGCAACCTGCGTGAAATGTCGACGCTGCGTGTGCCAATCATCTGTACCGTTATCGGTGAAGGTGGTTCCGGTGGTGCATTGGCTATCGGCGTGGGCGACAAGGTCAACATGCTGCAGTACAGCACCTACTCGGTGATTTCACCGGAAGGCTGTGCGTCTATCCTGTGGAAGAGCGCAGATAAAGCGCCGTTGGCAGCAGAAGCCATGGGCATTATTGCGCCGCGTCTGAAAGAGCTGAAACTGATCGATACCGTGATCCCTGAGCCGTTGGGTTCGGCGCACCGTAACGTCCCAGCGATGGCAGAATCTCTGAAAGCACAGCTGCTGGCCGATCTGCTCGACCTCGATGGCCTGACAGAAGAAGAGCTGTTGAACCGCCGTTATCAGCGTTTGATGAACTATGGTTACTGTTAAGTACAGCGGTGATTGCTGATAAGGAGATTGTCTGATTGATGTGTTATCAATCAGGCGATTCTGGCGTTACTTTGAAAATCCGTTGTCAGAAATGACAGCGGATTTTTTGCTATGAGGGTTTGAAGCATGCTGAAGCTGCTCGATGTCCATCACATTGCGGTGATTGCCTCTGACTATGCACGCAGCAAGGCGTTTTACTGTGATGTGCTGGGGTTTACGTTGAATAACGAAGTCTACCGTGAAGCGCGGCAGTCGTGGAAAGGGGATCTCTCGCTGAATGGGCGTTATACCATTGAACTATTTTCTTTCCCCCACCCACCTGCGCGCGTGAGCCGCCCGGAAGCCTGCGGCCTGCGCCATCTGGCTTTTGCGGTGGCTGACATTGAACAAGCTGTCGCCTCGCTGGAACAGGCTGGCGTTATGTGTGAACCTGTCCGGATCGATCCTGAAACGCAGCAGCGCTTCACCTTTTTCTCCGATCCTGACGGCTTGCCTTTAGAACTGTATGAGATCTGATACCGTGGACCGCACCGAACCTGATGATCGATTGCTCCAGACTATCGCGACGCAAACAGCCGGATGCGGGTCGATCCTGCTGGCCTACAGCGGTGGTCTGGATTCTAGCGTGCTATTGCATCTGCTGGTGGCTCTGCGTCAGCGTTTTGGGCTACCCATTCGTGCGGCTTATATTCACCATGGCTTAAATCCGCTGGCTGATAGCTGGGCTGGACATTGTCGTCAGCAGTGTGAACGCTGGCAGGTGCCCTTTGCCTCGCTGTTGGTAACGGTTGAGGCGCAGAACGGCGGTATCGAAGCCGCGGCCCGAACGGCACGTTATCAGGCTTTGCGAGCGCATCTGCAAGACGGGGAAACCTTGCTGACGGCGCAGCACCTTGACGACCAGAGCGAAACTTTTTTACTGGCGCTTAAACGCGGAAGCGGGCCTGCTGGGTTATCTGCGATGGCGGCTCAAAGTACGCTCGGTCATCATCGTCTTGTACGTCCGCTGTTAGGCATTTCTCGCTTGCAGTTGGAAGCCTATGCGCAGCGGCATCAGCTTGACTGGATTGAAGACGACAGCAATCAGGATGAACGTTTCGACCGCAATTTTCTACGTCGTCAGATCTTGCCGCGATTGACGCAGCGCTGGCCGCATTTCTCCTCCGCCGTCGCGCGTAGCGCCGAGCTTTGTGCCGAACAGGAACAGCTGCTAGATGAGCTACTGGAGGAGTCATTGCAGGCGTTATGCCAGCCGGATGGCGCGCTGAATATTGACGGTCTGGTAACGCTAAGTCCGGTGCGTCGTTTTGCTCTCCTGCGTCGCTGGCTGGCGCAGCGAGGGGCGATGATGCCCGCGCGTGAACAGCTACAACGCCTCTGGGATGAGGTGGCGACGAGCCGTCAGGATGCGGAACCGGTATTGCAACTGAATCAGATGCAGATCCGTCGTTTTCGTCAGCATCTCTATCTGCTGCCGCTGATGCCGTCACTCAAAGACCAAATTATCCCGTGGCAGTCGCCGTCATGCCCGTTGTCGCTACCCGATAATCTGGGCACGCTGTCACTGGCCGATAGCGGCGTGGAGATTCGCGCGCCGGAAAACGATGAGTCAGTGAGTATCCGTTTTTCGACCCAAGGAACTGTGCATATTGTCGGCAGAGCCCACGGGCGACAAATCAAGAAACTCTGGCAGGAGCTGAGCGTCCCGCCCTGGTGGCGCGACCGTACGCCGCTGGTGTTCTACAACGAGCAACTGATTGCGGCAGTGGGACGATTCGTCACGCGAGAAGGGCAGGCGAGAGAAAACCAGCCTGTATGGCGCATTGTTTGGGAAAAGTAAGTTTGGGAAAAATAAGCTAGGGAAAAAACTGAGGGAAAAGCCTGACGCTGAGGCAAGCGCTGAAATAAAAACGGACAACCTGCGTTGTCCGTTTTGGAAGCGTTGGTTCAGCGTTTGCCGCTGAATGAAAGGAGAAATCTGTCAGGATTCGCTGACGACGACCTTCCCGATTTCAGGATGACTGAAACTGACGATGTGGTCGAGACGTAGCTCGCGCGTTGTGCCTGAGGCTTCAATCACCAGATATTCGACCTGCTTACGTGAGATCATATCACTGGCTTTACCGGTCACAACTTCACCATTGCGTAGTTCCAGCGTCAGCGTCAAATTCTGCTGACAGGTGGCTTCCAGGCTGTCGTAATCATCACAGTTGATGGGTTGATATTCATTACTCATTGACATAATCACTCACCAATAAGTTAGCGGCGGCAAAAGCGGCCTGTTCCCTGACGGAGGATGGCAACGCATCATTCGCGGCAATGCCATCCAGGGTTTTTAAAACACAACCCAGCGAATCGGGTATATAGCCCAGATCGCCACTGGCGATCTCTGCGTATAAGCGACGTACTAATTCACAGTATTCTTGCACTATATCCTCCCTTAAAAGCTTAGCTCGGTAGATATTCATGCATCATCACTAGCTGCGGTGCGCGATGTTGTAAGCCTACGAAGATAAACTCTATTTATCAAACCGACTATAGCATAGGCACTAACAGGATATCAGTAGTCCTTAGAGGCCTAATCTATCGGTTACGTGGCAGATATCACCTTTACTGTGAGGATGGCGCTAACTCAAGTAAACTAGGGGGGAATAAATACGAGGTCACTGATGGCATTAAAAGCAACGGTTTACAAAGCAGCAATCAATATTGCCGATATGGATCGGAATTTTTTTCACGACGCGAACCTGACGATAGCGCAGCATCCGTCTGAAACCGAGCAGCGTATGATGCTGCGGCTTTTAGCGTGGATTTGCCATGCTGATGAAAATCTGCGTTTTACCAAAGGGCTCAGCGCAGATGATGAGCCGGAAATCTGGCGACGTAACGATACGATGGAACTGGAATTGTGGATTGAGCTGGGCCTGCCGGATGAAAAACGGCTCAAGAAAGCCTGCAACCAGTCCCGTTCCGTGGTGCTATACGCCTATAGTGAGCGTGCGGCGCAGGTTTGGTGGAATGCGATATCGAGTAAGGTCTCCGGGTACAAGAATCTGGCTATCCGTTTTCTGGATGATAATCAGCTGGCTCAGCTTGCCGGACTGGTTCAGCGCACTATGTCATTGCAGGCAACGATACAGGACGGCACGATCTGGTTGTCTGACGATAAGAATAGTCTGGAAATAGCATTTTCTGAGTGGAAAATTCCTCAGACTCAGGGATGATAACAGATTGGATATATTCCAGATCGTTGAGTAAGAACGATAAAAACAGGGCAGAGACGGCAGGAAAATAATGATGAAAAAACTGGCTATCGGTGTGCTGTTGATTGCAGGGATTTCTGGGTTGATCGGGTGTCATACCCGCTCGCAAGTTCAGGAAGAACCCCTTAAACCAATGGCACAAAGTTATCGTGGCGTTTTACCCTGCGCGGACTGCGGAGGGATTGATACGTCACTGTTTTTGGAAAAAGACGGGACTTTTGTTCTTCGCGAACAGTATCAAACGACACGAGAGGGCAACAACACGTTCGCGTCCTATGGGCAATGGCGACGTACCGCAGACAAGCTGGTGTTGACGGATAGCGCGGGCGAAAAACGTTACTTCCGCCCGGTTGATAACTCTCTTGAAATGCTGGATCAGCAAGGGTTGCCCATTAATTCTTCTCTTCCTCGCCAACTGACGGCAACCAAGCAGGCATTGCCGGATACGCCGATGTCGATGAAGGGCATGTACCGCTATCTGGCGGATGCAGCAACGTTCTCTGACTGCGCAACCGGAAAAACGTTTGTGGTGGCGAGTAATGCCGTGCTGGAAAGGCTGTATCTTCGTACGACGGCATCGGCAGGTGAACCGGTGCTGGTTTCCTTTACCGCGCATTTTGCCGTGATTCCATCAATGGAAGAAGGGCAGAGGGTGAAAGCGGTGGTCCCTAACAGCAGCGATAACGCCCGCATGAACGCGCGAGCAAACTGCAATACACAGATAGACTAACGCAGCGTTAAAAAGAAAAGGCACTGATTCCAGTGCCTTTTTGTATCGATTACGCGTTAGAGCATTTTCTTTAGCTGATAAAGCCAATCCAATGCCTGACGCGGCGTGAGCGCATCAGGATCGATGGCTTCCAGCGCTTCCATTGCTGGTGACGGTTCGTCATTACTCAGCAGCGCTAGCTGTGCGCCATCGATATGGCTGGATGACGCATTATTCGATAGCGTTTCCAGCTCCTTCAGCTTCTGGCGCGCGCGCTTAATCACTTCTTTTGGTACGCCAGCCAGTGCGGCGACGGCAAGGCCATAACTTTTGCTGGCTGCGCCATCTTGTACGCTGTGCATGAAGGCGATGGTATCACCGTGTTCGCGCGCATCTAAATGCACATTCACCACGCCTTCCATTTTTTCCGGCAGAGTGGTCAGTTCAAAGTAGTGTGTTGCAAACAGCGTCATCGCTTTGATGCGGTTCGCCAGATTTTCGGCACAGGCCCAGGCCAGCGACAGGCCGTCATAAGTTGAGGTTCCGCGACCGATTTCGTCCATCAATACTAGGCTGTTTTCCGTGGCATTGTGCAGAATATTCGCTGTTTCTGTCATTTCGACCATGAAGGTAGAGCGGCCGGAAGCCAGATCGTCGGCGGCACCCACACGAGTGAAAATACGATCGACGGGGCCAATGACCGCCTGATCCGCAGGCACAAAGCAGCCGATATGCGCCATCAGCACAATCAGTGCGGCCTGACGCATATAGGTACTTTTCCCGCCCATGTTGGGGCCGGTGATAATCAGCATACGACGCTGTGGTGCTAGCGATAGGGGGTTAGAAATAAACGGCTCACGAAGCACCTGCTCGACGACGGGGTGACGACCGCCCGTAATTTTGATGCCGGGCTTATCACTCAGCGTCGGGCAGACGTAATTCAGCGTATCGGCACGTTCAGCCAGATTCGTCAGAACGTCCAATTCTGCCAACGCGGCGGCGCTTTGCTGAAGTTCGGCGAGATGAGGCAACAGCAGATCGAAAAGCTCATCATAGAGCGCTTTTTCCAGCGCCAGCGCTTTTCCCTTCGAGGTCAGAACCTTGTCTTCGTACTCTTTCAGTTCGGGGATGATATAGCGTTCGGCGTTTTTTAGCGTCTGGCGGCGTACATAGTGGATCGGCACCAGATGGCTTTGACCACGGCTGACCTGAATGTAATAGCCGTGTACGCCATTGAAGCCGACTTTTAGCGTATCGAGCCCCAGTTTTTCGCGTTCGCGAATTTCCAGACGATCCAGATAATCGCTGGCACCGTCAGCCAGCGCGCGCCACTCATCCAGCTCTGCATGGTAGCCCGGCGCGATGACACCGCCGTCACGTACCAGCACGGGCGGTGCTTCGACAACGGCGCGTTCCAGTAAATCACGTAGCTCATCAAATTGCCCAATCAGGCTGACCAGACGACGAACGGAATCGGTATCCAGTGGCGCAAGCTGCTCACGAATATCGGGGAACTGCTGGAAAGCGTGGCGCATACGAGCCAGATCGCGCGGGCGTGCCGTGCGCAACGCGAGCCGTGCCAGAATACGCTCCAGATCGCCGACCTGTCGCAGATAGGGTTGCAGATCGGGCGTGATGTCCTGCAACGCGCTGATGGCCTGCTGGCGCTGTGTGAGCGCATCAATATCGCGGCTGGGCATATGAATCCAGCGCTTCAGCATTCGGCTGCCCATTGCCGTCACGGTGCAGTCCAGTACAGCGGCCAGCGTATTCTCCACGCCGCCGGACAGATTCTGCGTCAGTTCAAGGTTACGGCGGGTGGCTGCGTCCATGATGATGCCGTCCTGCTGGCGCTCCATGGTAATCCCGCGGATATGCGGCAGCGAGGTGCGCTGGGTGTCTTTTGCGTATTGCAGCAGGCAGCCAGCGGCCCGTAATGCGAGCTTGGCCTGCTCTACGCCGAAACCGGTCAGATCGCGGGTGCCAAATTGCAGGTTAAGCTGCTGGCGTGCGGTATCCGGTTCAAACTCCCACAGCGGACGACGGCGCAGCCCGTGGCGATTTTCGATCAAATCCATGGACTCGAAAGATTCGGGGTAGAGTAACTCTGCCGGATTGGTGCGCTGTAACTCAGCCGCCATGGTTTCCCGATCGTCTGGTTCGCTCACGCGGAAACGTCCTGAGCTGATATCCAGAGTGGCATAACCGAACCCCCGACCGTCCTGCCAGATTGCGGCTAGCAGGTTATCCTGCTTTTCCTGCAATAGCGCTTCGTCACTGATGGTTCCTGGCGTGACGATACGTACAACTTTGCGTTCTACCGGACCTTTGCTGGTGGCGGGATCGCCAACCTGTTCGCAGATAGCGACGGATTCGCCCATTTGCACCAGTCTGGCAAGGTAGTTTTCAACGGCATGATGAGGAACGCCCGCCATCGGTATCGGTTCCCCTGCGGAGGCACCGCGCTTCGTCAGCGAGATATCCAGCAGTTGAGAAGCCCGCTTGGCATCGTCATAGAACAGCTCGTAAAAATCGCCCATGCGGTAAAACAGCAGGATTTCCGGATGTTCAGCCTTTAACCTAAAGTACTGCTGCATCATGGGAGTGTGGGCAGTGAAGTCCTTCTCTGTGGCTTCATTCATATTGATTTTACTCAGTCTTAACGCTTTTGTTCGTTCAGGTGACGGCGCAGTGATGGTCAACCTTGCTGATGGCCCATCACCTGAGCATTGAAATGGAATGCCAGAAGTATACTGACTGACGGATGAAAAACATCACCCGCGAATGCGCTATCTTATCACTGGTGGCCGTTATTTGGCGTCAGACGACGTTACCAGACTGGGACCGAGATGCGTATGCGATTTTTCCTCTATTGCTTAGGCGCGCGAGGCGGTTCGCAAGTTTGGCTGATGTATTCATTCAATAAAGCGAAGGCTGAATACAATCGAATTGCTCTGGCTGTCGTGATACGAAGCCATAACGCGTAACCATCAGTGCCGGTATATGTGGCAGTTACTGGAACAGGTAAAGCGATTTATGAATGCCGCTTCGCCGTTCCCCGGCAATCAACATGGTTTAGCTAAAGTGGAGCGGTAATATGCAATAATGAAATGGACACCTCCCCATACCGGCTTCAGTGAACCATGCTGTAAGTGCAAACTAACAGCAAAATGAAGAGGTGTCCCATGGAATAAATTATCGGAATTGACCTGGCAAAGCGAGTTTTCCAAGTACATATCGTTTCTATACAGGGTGAGAAGAAAGCTAACAAAATGATCACCCGCGAAAAGCTGATGGCTTTTATTGCTCAGCAACCCTCGTCCAGAATTGTGATGGAAGCGTGTGGTAGCGCAAATTACTGGTCCCGCCAGTTTAAAACATTCGGGCATGACGTCAGACAAATCAGTCCGCAGTACGTGTCGCCCTTCCGAATGGGAAATAAAAACGACAAAAATGACGCTACCGCTATCGTTGAGGCTGACAGTCGTCCAGGAATGCGCTATATACCGGGAAAAAGCATTGAGCAGCAGGATATTCAATGTCTGCACTGGGTTCGTCAGCTGCTGATGAAAAACAGAACAGCGCTGATTAATCAGATCAGGGGGCTGAGTCTGGAATATGGTATCGCTATACCGGAAGCCGCCCATAAAGTCATGGCCTGCCTACCTTATTATCTGGAAGATGCAGAAAATGAACTCACCACGCTCAGCGGGAACTATTCCAAGAGATGTTGCTGGAGCTTCAAGACTGCCAGCAACGAATTAAAACGCTGGATGTACGCCTGAAGCAGATGAGTGCACAAAACGAGGATACACGCCGGTTGGAGAATATTCCGGGTATTGGGCCATTAGGCGCATCGGCACTGGCGATAGCTCTGGGTGACAGTAGGGATTTTACTAATGGCCGACATTTTGCCAGTTATCTGGGGTTAGTGCCCTGTGAGCACAGCAGCGGAGGTAAAACCAGACTTCTGGGAATAACCAAACGTGGTGATGGTTATCTGCGCGGCTTGCTTATTCATGGTGCCCGCTCCGTGGTTTATCGTACGGTTAATCTCCCAGATGAACGGTGTAGCGCAATCCAGAGGTGGCTGAAAGGTATTATTGTTCGGAGCGGTGTGAATAAAGCCGTAGTGGCGCTGGCGAACAAGAATGCCAGAGTGGCCTGGGCTCTAGTGAACCAGAGAACAGATTATGTTGCTAAGTAACAGTGTGATTTATAAGAA
>NZ_JACDSF010000100.1 GCF_013449685.1 Pectobacterium brasiliense
CGGCTGTTTGCCGGTGAGGCGCGGCGCCTGAACTATTTTCGCTCCTTAACCCGCGAAAATAATTCTGTCCGCTGCCTCATTTTTACGGCCGCATTTCTTCACTCCTTAATCCGCGAAAAATGTGGGGCCTTAAAAACCTGAAAACCGCCACGCCTTAAGCCTGATTCGGCTGAAATATTTTGGCACTATAGGAGACCTGCCAATAAAACTAAGGCAGGGATTAATATTGGCTCTCGCGGATTTCCCTGATGATGTCTGAATAACACTGACGACTTTCTTTAATGCTGGTTTCATCGAGAGTAAAGCCACGCCGGTTAGCTTCTTTTGTCAGCGTTATTCTGTCGGTGGCGTTCAGCGTTTGCAGTAATTGCAATAACCTGCATATAACCCGGTAGTGATAAATTTCATAATAAAGGCCGCATCCGTGCATCGCCTCATTCTCAAGGTGCTCAATAACACAGGCTGCGCTCATGGAATCTCCGCGCTGACGTGTCCAGGGATGCTGAATAAAACCCGGTTTTGTCATGATGACTACCTCGGCTAATTAACCACGCATGCGGCCAAATTTACTGATTATCTGGCTGGTAATTTTCGGGTCTGCCGAGTCACATTCAAGTAAAAATGATTTTCTGGCATCGGCAGTGTGGTCGGGCAGAAAACCGTGTTTGTTCTTTTTGACGATATTAAAGAATGCACGTTCAGCAGAATGGCATTCATTGCCGCCGCCGTTCCCGGTGGCTTTACCGTACATGCATAACACCACTTCACAGGCGTCAGCGGCCATGACGGAGGTGGAATATGACGCCATAATGCAGAGTAATAATGCGGAGGATATTGCTTTTTTCATTTCAGTCACCTTCATATTCAAACGAGTGTTGCGTAATTCGATAAGTTATTTATTGAAGTTCTTTACTGAATACACCTCTCATGCCATTAAGATGAAGGGGTTTAAAATAAATATCACTCATGCGGCGTATGTCACCGTGAATATCAATGCTGACTATCACATCAATGCTCTTAAGCACCTTGCGTAACAG
>NZ_JACDSF010000101.1 GCF_013449685.1 Pectobacterium brasiliense
TTTGACGGCAAGAGCCTGCATGACATGCGCAACGTCATCATTGGCGCCATCCTTATCGTCGGTGCGTCAGGTTTCGGTGCCTACTGGGCATCATAAGGGAGGTGACAATGGCTACGCTGAACAAAGCGCTGACGCGGCCTGCCGCCATAGCCGGCATTCCTCTCGTGCCGTTCGTGATGGTCAGCGGGGCCATCGTCCTGCTGGCGGTCTATGTCAGCTATTACCTGATATTACTGCTTATTCCCGCCTGGCTGGAGATGAAGGCAAAGGCCAGAACCGATATTCACTATTTCGGGCTGCTCTGGCTGGCCTTTAAAACCCGTGGCCGGTTTGGCACCAATAAACATTTTGGTGCCAATGCCCTGCTGGCAAACCGCTATGACGCTGTCGACGTCTCGGAGTTTATTGAAAAAATGAAGTTAAATGAGCGCATTACGCTGGATAAATACATTCCGTATTCCTCCCATATTCATCCGCACGTCATCAGAAACCGCCAGGGTGATTTGGTTGCCAGCTGGGAGCTGGAGGGCACCGTTTTTGAATGTGAGGACGAACATCATCTGACGTTAATGGCGACGCATCTCAATAACGTTATTCGTGGGTACGAAGGTCTGCCGGTTACCTTCTATCTTCACCGTATCCGGGAAAAGTACCACGATGTCTTTGACGCGAATTCAGGCATTCCCTTTTCTGATGAAGTGACCCGGCTGTATTACCAGCCGATCAGCGAAAAACCGTTCTGGCGGCACCGGCTGTTTTTCACCCTCTGCTACGCGCCCTTCTCTCCGCTGGAGAAAAAGGCCATGAAGGCGCAGCCGTCCGGTAAACGCAAAGCGGCGCTGGATGATGCTCTGAAAGTGATGCTGGAATACCGGGAGGCACTGGCATCGGCGCTGTCCCGCTATACGGCGACGCCGCTGGGGATGTATGAAGACAACGGGCGGGTGTATTCCGCCCAGTTGTCCTTTTATCACCGTCTGCTCACCGGCCAGTGGCAAAAGGTGGCGGTCACGCCTGCGCCGTTTTATGAAACATTAAGCACGCCGGATGTCTTTTTTACCACCGACACCGCCGAGTGCCAGACCGTCGGCGGCTCCCGTTTTTTCCGCAGTCTGGAAATCAAAGATTATTCGCCGGAGACCGCGACCGGCCTGCTGGACGCGCTGCTGTATGCCGAAAGCGAGTATGTGCTGACGCAGTCCTTCACCTGCATGGCCCGCGATGAGGCGCAGAAGCATATTCGCCTGGCGGAAAAGCGCCTGAATTCGGCGGACGACGACGCCATCTCGCAGCGCGAAGAGCTGATTGTATTGCGCGACCTGCTCCAGTCCGGGCATGTCTCCTGCGGGAAATACCACTTCTCCCTGCTGGTATCTTCAGACAGCCCAGAGCAGGTGGTGAAGGACACCAACGCGCTGGCGCAGCCCTTCGCCGACCTCGGCATCATGACAACGCTGTCCACGCTGTCGCTGCCCGCCGCGTACCTGGCGCAACTGCCGGGGGTGTATACGCTGCGCCCCCGTCTGGTGGCCGTCAGCAGCCAGAACTTTGCCGACCTGGCGAGCCTGCACAATTTTCATCCTCATAAACGAAACGACAATCCCTGGGGCGATGCCATCGCCATCCTCAAATCCCCTGGCGGTGGCGGGTATTACCTGAACCTGCACGACAGCCAGAGCGGACGGGATGACTTCAACGAAAAAACGCCGGGTAATACGGCGATTATCGGTAAAACTGGCTCCGGGAAAACGATGCTGATGACCGTCATGCAGCAACTTATGCAGAAGTACCGCAATCCGGCGACGTTCTCCGCCTCAGCCACAATCCAGCGGTTCACCACGGTGTATTTCGACAAGGACCGGGCGGCGGAGATGGCAATACGCCAGATGGGCGGACGCTACTTCCGTATCCGTACCGGCACGCCCACCGGGTTTAACCCGTTTTCGCTTGCCCCAACCCGGCGGAATATCAGCTTTATCAAACGACTGGTGCGCATGCTGTGCGGCCGCAACGGCAAGCCGCTCGATCCGCGCGATGAGGAGCGGATCAGTGCCGCCGTAGATACCATTATGCTCGACTACCCGCCGGAATACCGCAAGTTCGGTATCACCCGACTGCTGGAAGTCCTGCCGGAGCCGCCAACCACCGATGCCCGCCTCAACGGGTTACGTATTCGCCTTAAACAGTGGGCGCAGGGCGGCGAGTTCGGCTGGGTATTCGACAATGAGGAGGACACCTTCAACATCAGCGACGTCGAAAATTTTGGTATCGACGGTACGGAATTTCTCGATGATGACGATATTCGCGGCCCCATCACGTTTTATCTGCTTTATCGCGTCACCGGTCTGCTGGATGGTCGCCGGCTGGTGATGTTCATGGACGAGTTCTGGAAATGGCTGGCCGATGTCGAATTCTCCCGCTTCTCGCTCAATATGCTGAAAGTGATCCGCAAGCTGAACGGCATCTTCGTCCCCGCCACCCAGTCACCTGACGAAATCGTCAAACACCCGATTGCTCCGGCGATTATCGAGCAGTGCAGCACGCAAATTTTTCTCGCCAACCCGAAGGCCAGCCGGGCGGATTACGTGGAAAAGATGAAAGTGCCGGAAAACGTGTACGACACCGTCAGAAACCTCGATCCGGGTGAGCACTACATGTTGGTTCTGAAAACGCCGTTACGCGCAGGTGAAACCCGGCCTTTTGTGGCGATGGCGAAAATGGATTTAACGGGTCTCGGGAAACTTACCAAAATGCTGAGCGGGAGCGAAGACAACCTGAAACTGTTCGACACCCTGTATCAGGAAGGTATGCAGCCTGATGACTGGAAAGCCGCCTTCCTTGAACAAGCCCTGTAATATTCACGACGGAGGTAATGAAAATGCGATTCAGAGATATCATACTGGCATTATCGTTGTTGATTTCCACCCAGGCGATGAGCGCCGGAATACCGGTATTCGACGCCGTACAGAATACCGAATCCATGAATCAGTGGATCCAGAAACTCCAGCAGTGGCAGGAAACCGTTACCCACTATAGAAGTGAACTTGATGCCTACAAGCAGCAATTAGCCACGGCAACGGGCGTGCGGGACGTTCAGGCATTTCTCCGCGAGGCCAAAAGTCTGAAAACCGATATCGATAATCTTCGTCAAAACGGTATTTCACTGGATGACCTGCTGAGCAACCAAAGCGGGTCATATTCGTCTGAACTTAATAGCTTGTATAACAAATATAAAACGTTCGATACCTGTAACCCGTCCAGCGCTTCACAACGCTATCTGGACAGTTGCAAACAGATGATCCTGAATCAGGCTGTAGCAATAGAAAATACGTCCGAGGTTGAAAACAAGATCACGGGCACGCTCGACGATATATCAGATTTATCGGACCGTATTGCTAATGCGCAGGATTCGAAAGAGTCGCAGGACCTGGCTAACGCCATCGCGGCCAAAAGCGTACAATTAAATGCGCTGACTAGCCAATGGGAAATGTCAGTCAAACAGGCTGAACAGCGAACAACGCTGCTGGAACAGCAAAAACAGAAAGCCTTTGAGCAACAGCAATTAACTGCGCCCGTTGCCGATCTGAACTCTCTATAGGGAGGTTAACATGTTAAAACCCGTATTAACCTTATGCGTCATGTCAGGCATTCTCGTCTTATCCGGTTGTAAAGAGACGAAATCAGAAGCCTGGTATAAAGAACATCCCGATGAAACCTATAAGGTCTATACGCAATGCCTCAAGGATGGCGAGGCAAGCGACAACTGCGAGTTTGCGCACCGGGCAGCACTCATGTTTGCCCAGACAGGCAAACCCGGCATCAGGGAAAAATTCGAGACGCTGTTTCAGCAGGAAGCCCAAAAAAGAAAATCCGTCACTCAGTAAGATCCCCCACCAACAAAAACAGGGGTCCTTCCCTGTTTTTATCCCCTGTCTGTTCCTGACTAATGAGAGGCACCATGTCCGGTGGTATTT
>NZ_JACDSF010000102.1 GCF_013449685.1 Pectobacterium brasiliense
AAAAACGTTCATGATCTTGCCCTGCCTCTTTCTCTCGCATCAGCCGTTCGTCAGTTAACCCGCTAATTACATGCGGCTGCCTATTGTTTTATTCTGTATAATTTTTTATTTATTATTAGATGCTATAAATAGCACAATAAAAAACTAAAAGAGGTTATTTTAATTAAATATAAGGGGTTAATAATGAGAAGTTCTAAATTCTGTGGGTATAATAATATATCAAACTCTCTTGAGTTTATATATGAAAAAAACAATCAACCATTTGGTATTAATTTTTATTACGATGATAAGCGAGAAAGAACAATAGTTTATTTATATAGGGATGAGGTGAAATATAAATATTCTAACACTGAAATCGGTTCATCACATAGAGAAATAAACAGAGAGGATGTTACATCAATTCCTTTCCTTCGTGAGTTTTTTGAAGTAAATGATAATAAAGAGTTGGATAAGTTGAAGAAAGACATAAGTGATATTGTTTATTCTCATCTTAGAAATGGATTATCATTGACAGATGACTTAGGTTTTGAAAAATATGAAAATTCAAAATTGACACCCAAAACTATTAATAGAAGGCCTAAGTAAAATTTTATCAAAAAGTCGCATGGAAAACTTAACCGCAAGGTGTTGTGTTAAATAAAGTATAACTATAATTTAATTTTAAGGAATACGATTGTATGTCGTAACTGTCATGAAAAATTAATATATAAAAAGTAATGAAATAGCCGCTGAGCAAGCGGCGTTAGCTTCTAAATAGCTTCGCCAAATAGTA
>NZ_JACDSF010000103.1 GCF_013449685.1 Pectobacterium brasiliense
CTAACCAGCTGAGCTACGTAGCCAAATGTACTGCTAATGTTACTTCACTTCAACAAATCTTCTACTATCAAGTAGATGGCTGGGGTACCTGGATTCGAACCAGGGAATGCTGGTATCAAAAACCAGTGCCTTACCGCTTGGCGATACCCCAACAGGACAACGAATTTTTCAGCATATGTTTTGAAATGGCTGGGGTACCTGGATTCGAACCAGGGAATGCCGGTATCAAAAACCGGTGCCTTACCGCTTGGCGATACCCCAATCACTACAAAACACTAACAAGCTTCGAAAAGCGATGTCAGACCGACAAGATGATATGGTGCGGGAGGCGAGACTTGAACTCGCACACCTTGCGGCGCCAGAACCTAAATCTGGTGCGTCTACCAATTTCGCCACTCCCGCAAAAAAGATGGTGGCTACGACGGGAATCGAA
>NZ_JACDSF010000104.1 GCF_013449685.1 Pectobacterium brasiliense
CGGTACCGCTTACGATCGTAGAAGGACACCATTTCTATCGACGCTCTGTCAGGGACGGGAACATCCTCGGTAGGTAACCCGCCACCCCCAGCCCAGTAATATTTTCTATCAATGATATCTTTGTATGGTGCGCCAGCGTTACATCCTCCACCGGGATAACTGGATACGATTTTCCCGTTATGATAGAAAGTGGCTTTCGTCGTACAAAAACTGTCAATATTGCTGCCCGTACCATAACGCCAGTTAACCGGTGTTTTGACATGTGGACTTGAGCAGGCTGCCAACGAGACACAAAGCCCCACGACCATAATAAAAGATCTCAACATCATGCCTCCACATTGCCGATGATATGCCGCCGTTCCTTGCTCACGGTGGTTTCCTGTCTGTGGGTTCCTGCGGGACTGGATATACCCTGGTTACTGGCGCTGCGGTGCACGTAGTCACGACGCAACGCCCGATAAACCTCCGCAGAGAGCTGCTGACTCAGGTTCTTTATCACACCCTTTTCAGTTGCAGCTAAAGTCCAGAGCCCATCAAGTTTAGCCAAATTAACCGCCGGTAACTTAGCGGCCAGAGATTCCACGGTCATTAAAGGATCATTGGCATCCCACACCTTAAACGGCACCCCAGCAGCACGCCCAGCTTCCACCATCATATGTAACGGAATACGTGAGTATTCTCCTTCTACCACGCGGCTCATTACCACCTCCACATAGACGGCTTTTTTCGGCCAGACATCATCCTTACCCCGCTTGCGGATAAAAGAATAGGGGATCAAACTGATTGCCCCCACGGGTGGCGTGGCCGCACGCAGTAAATGCGGGTGAAGCCGATCCACCCAGCCCTGCGCAATTTTCTCCTCAGCATAGGCGCGTGCTTGGTGGTAGGCGCGGCTTTCTGTATCTGGCGTGGAAGTTTCCTCCTCGCTCATAAAGCGCTCCAGTTCGAGGCACTCGGTCAGCGCCGGGTCACTGTTCGGGTTAGGCAGGCTCCAGCGGCTGTAATACCCACCGCCGATATCCGAGTGCGCACCCGGCAGCGCCAGCTCGGTAAAATGCGGCGGGATGCTGGTGCCAATGGCCGTGGGTGTGACGCGTGTTAAGGGGAAGTGCTTTCGCACTTCATCCAGTGCGGTTAAATGCACCACCCGCTCGGCGCAGTCATCCTGCAAGCGGATATTGAGACTGGGATGGTACGATGAAGCCACCGTATCAAAAATCCCGACAAACGTGATACGTACATCGTCCCGACTGGCCCAGTCAAACCCCGCTTTCAGCCGGATAGTGGGCGTATTGGCGATTGCCTGCACCAGTGGATGATCGGTTTTCTGGTCGATGACATTGACAAAATGGCGTGCCGCTGCCGCCCCACGGCTAAAGCCAAACACATCAAAAACAATACGGTGGATGTATTCAATATTGGGCAGGGTTTCTCTTAAATCACGCTTAACTGCTGCCACAATTCCCTGCTCACAGGCCTGATTCACCTTGCCAACGATTGAAGTATTTTCACTGCCAAAATCCAGATCCAGCCCTTTTGTCAGCATATTGTCCGATCGGTATTCCAGCCCCTCTTTTCCTGCAACCGGATCGCGAGTGCCAATGCCGCTGATATAGCTATGGGCGCTCAATGTCTTAGCCCCAAAGATATATTGATCGTAGAGTTTCCCCACATTAGTAATATCGTTCGCCGCACTGTCACTCACCGGAAGCCGACCCATCTGGCAGCCACGCAGCTCTTTCTCCCGCTGTGCCGGATCGGCGCAGGTTTCAGCCAGCCATTGTTCTACCTTTTTAAGGCCAGACTCGGCGTTATAGGTGTTATTCCCCGTGCCATCGAAGAACACGCCGATGCGCAGCACGTTGATCTGGTAGCCTTTGACTTCGATAACGTAGGAGTGTTTAGTAAAGAAACGGACGCTACTGGCTTTGCCTTCCTGATGCGCCTCTGGCAACGGTTGTTCTGGCGCAGTCAGGCACAGGTCACCGGTGGTCGCCTTAATATGTTCACGTGGCGTGTCATCGTATCCCGCTTTCTCTGCCACATAGGCAGGGACGGCACTTTGCCCGTCCTTCAATACTTCACGTGATTGCGCTGCCTTGAGCCAGGGCTGCGTCTCCAGCTTCACGGTGATGGGACCCACCGCAAAACCCTGTACGACGACAGGCCCTTCTTTAAGGGTGACCGTTTCGGACTTGCCGGTATCGTCGGTGAGTGTCGCTTTTAGCCCTTTAAACGAACGATTGTGTTCATCACGCACCTCAATTTCTATCCAGCAATCGTAATGTTCGCAGGGAATACAGTAGGGATCGGCTGCCATTAGTTAACTCCTATCAATGCATTATGCTGCACCATCCAGTGGTTGACCTGCGCGAATTCAGCTTCGGTCAGCATCAGCGGCGTGCGAATACTCTCCAGAGGAAGCCCGACCTGCAAGGCCAAGGCTCCAGCTACCACTCCATCGAGCACGTCTTCCTGAAGCCTCTCCGTATTGGCTTGCCTGAGAACGGACAAAATAGCCCCGGCCGGATCGGGATGACGTGCCATCATGCTCGTCATGGTCTGCCACAGACGCCGACGAAGAATATAGGCATGGCGATCGTCGTCATACAACGCTGCCAGATGAGGCGGACGAATGTGAAACCAGGGGCTTTTTAACGGGGGATGAAATGGCGTATCTGGATTACGCGTAAACCCGTTTTCGTTGATCCAGATCCCATTGCAGGGGCCCATAACGGCATCCTGTTCTTCAGGGCTCATCGCGCAGAACATCGGCAGAAAAATACGAGGCTCAGAGAAACGAAACCAGACCGCCTCTCCTTCACGGATAGCCAATATCAGGCTTTGCCAATGGTGGCGAACGACGTCAAGAGACTGTTCACTGACCAGATAAAATCCACTCAGTGCCGGAGAATCCGCCACGAATGCAGGTGAAGGAGTAGACAACAGCCAGGGGCCCAGTGCCGCTTGTTCGTCAAATTCCGTCCCCGCAAAGAGGGGGAAAGCTTCACCCTGGCTGAGTTCATAGAAACGGGATACCGCCGCGCGATCTAACGCGCCGTCGACAATAGCAAAGAGGGTGCCGCTATGTTGTGCTTGCCACGTATTCAGACTCATGCTTTGCCTCCCTTCGCAAGGGGGCAAGGTTTGACCAACGGTGACATCGATTCCATGCTTTTATGAATGGCGGGTGCAGGTAATGTCGCGGGTGGAGCAGGGGGGACGGCAACACCGCCCGGCAGAATAGGGCTCTGTCCGGCCCAACCCGAACCACTACCCGCGCTGCCCCCTGAGTTAATATTGATAGCCGGGCCAACGATGCTCACGCCACTGGGGTCAATCTTCACGAAGCTTCCCCCGACTTTCAGCGTCAGCTCCGCGCCCGCTTCAAGAACTACCTTAGCCCCCGCTTTGACATGCACTTCCTCACCCGCCTCGACCAGTAACGCTTGCCCCAGTTTCNNNNCGCATCAACGGTCAGCGAGAGAGCGCCCTTCACGTGGTCACGTTTTTCGTTCTCCACCGTCAGATGATCGTTAGCTTTAATGCGGATAACTCGCTCATTATCAATCTCCGTGTGGGCATCATGTTTGATGTGCCAGACCACATCATTCTCAACGAGCGCCTTGAGGTCTTTCTGCCCGTGAAGATAAATCTCCTCCTGACCGGCCTGATCTTCGAAGCGCAATTCATTAAATCCTTCTCCCTGATGCGTCTTCGTGCGCAGCACGGTTCGTGTCTTATTGGCAGGCAGCGGATACGGCGAGGGGTTGGTGGCGTGGAAAGTACGCCCG
>NZ_JACDSF010000105.1 GCF_013449685.1 Pectobacterium brasiliense
CTGGAAGGGTTGCTGATGGAGAACGAGAAAGGTTATCTCACTGAACTGCACCAGAACGCCCAGCGGCTGTTACGTCCGCTTAAGGTGGTGAACCCGTTCGCCAGCCAGCTCACGTTCCTGAGCGACAAAACCCGCACGCGCCGCGACCATATGAAATACCTGACCCTGATACAGAGCATCGCGCTGTTGCACCAGTATCAGCGGGAAGTGAAGCAGGTTGAACACCGTGGCACGGTTATCGAGTATATCGAGGTCGAACGGTCGGATATCGTGCTGGCGAACAGGTTAGCGCACGAGATATTAGGCCGGACGCTGGATGAAATGCCGCC
>NZ_JACDSF010000106.1:0-1529 GCF_013449685.1 Pectobacterium brasiliense
TCAGTTGTTTGATGCAGAAACGGGATTATATTATAATCGGCACCGTTATTTTGATCCGGATACAGCGCAGTACTTGTCGCCTGATCCCCTGGGGATCGCTGGGGGAATAAGGCTGCAAGCCTACGTCCACAATCCATTGGAGTGGGTTGATCCATTTGGTTTACAGTTCACTAATGCATCCCTTTCTGGCGGCACGTATGCGGGGAGTTCTGCGCAGGGAGCTTTATTAAAGCAATTCTACCAAACAGCAGAAAGTTCCAATAGCATCGTTGAAAGTCTAAAAAGCACAGGGAAATTACCAAGTAACTACGTAACTAAAGCTCAGGCTGAAGCAGCGGGATGGTCAAGAGGTAAGGCATTAGGCAATTATGTCCCCGGCGGGCAAATCGGTGGAGATATATTTGAGAACTCAACCGGTATATTACCAAAAGCTCCTGGTCGGGTGTGGTATGAAGCTGATGTGGGTTTGAATAATAGCATGTCGAGAGCTAAGCAACCCGGTACTCGTGTTTTATATTCTAATGATGGTTTAGTTTACGTTACATCTAACCATTATGACTCAGCGGAAGAATTAGGCCGCTGGAAGAAATGTAAAGGTCAATGATATGAAGGTTATTATTCTAGATGGTGATAAACAAAAGACGCCAAATGATATTTATGATTTTTTTTCAAAAGAATTTGATTTTGGGCCTTACTTCGGAAGGAATGCGGATGCGTTATATGATTTTATGATTCCAATAGATAATGAATATAAGCCATTGGTATTAGAATGGAAGAATAGTTCTGTTTTTAAAAATAATTACCCAGATGAATTTGTAAGATTAGTATCAGTTTTTAATAGGATAGATAAGTTTTCTGATTTTAAAGAAGATGTTTTTAAATTTAATTTATCTTAATGATTAACTAACTGGTTAATTTTTATAAGAGGCCGGAAGCGATCACCCGATCCTTCCGGCTTTTTATTTTTAGCGGTTGGTATTATTACGCCAGCATACTTCCCTGTTCTGCCCGAATGGTTATTTTACCGGGCAGCACTTCAAGGCTTAACGGCTGGCCGAGTAACCCGCTCAGGGTGAGCCAGTCGCCTGCCAGCGTCAGTTCCCCGTTGTCACCCACCCAGTCCGCACCTTCCGTCTCGTTGCCGTCCAGTTCAGCCAGCAGCGCCGCGATATCGATATCCTCATCCAGTCGTGTCAGCATTAAGCCATTGCGGTGCAGGCCAATACGAAACAGCGTCTCGGCGGCAAAGCCCGCCTGTTGCAGTGCGTGGCCTGTCAGCGTGAGTTCCGGCAGTTCGCCGCGCTGGAATGCGTAATGAATACTCATCGTGCTCTCTCCATATCCAGCCCGCCGGGAAAATGGTTGAGCCAGCTTGTGACGGCGTACTCATCAAATGGCGCAATGCTCAGGGCGTGCAGATTGCCCCACAGTTCATGGATATCCTGCGTAGTAATCACAATGCAGCCGGGCATGATGCGCAGCTTGAGCGGTTGTCCGGTGGTAAATCCGGCGTCTTTTAGCCACTGCCC
>NZ_JACDSF010000106.1:1612-1973 GCF_013449685.1 Pectobacterium brasiliense
CGTAGAATGCGCGTCAGCCATGGTCAACTCCTTCCAGTTGGTTGTGGTTAGCGGGGTTGCCGTGTTCGCGCACGTCAGCCCCGCGTTAAAAAATCGTTTACACTAGCTGCTCTTCTTCTGGTCAAGAGGACGGTTCGTTGACTCAACCTGATGCTTCACAATCACCGCATCAATCAGCTTAATCACCGCCTCCTGCTCTTCCGGCTGGCACTGAGTCAGTGTTTTAAACCGTTCCATTAATCGCGTGTTCCTAATCGGTGTCTGCTCGTCATACGAGCCGAGTAGCAGATAATCAATGGTCGTGGTGAACAACTTGGCCAGTTGAATGAGCTTGTCAGCCGGAGGAATGTGCATCCCCGAC
>NZ_JACDSF010000106.1:1990-2945 GCF_013449685.1 Pectobacterium brasiliense
TCGTTGACCAAACGCTCGGCGCTGGTCTTCGGTCTGCATAATCTTATCTACCATGTCAGCCATCAGGTGCTCCAAGTGTCAGGTGTGTTTTGAAAATGACTCACCTTTATATCGTAATACGAATATATAATGTATCGATTATCGAATCAAAATAAATCTTGACGTATTTTTGTAAGGAACCCGTTTATTGCCGCATTGTTGGCTTTGAATTGCAGCACTTGAACGTCACTGTGCGGAGAGTGGTGGGGGCCGCGCATCAGCCCCGCGCTGAAAAATCGTTTGTGTTAGCTGTTTTTCTCCTGATCAATCGGGCGTATCGCCGATTCGATACGGTGCTTCATAATCACGGCATCTATCAGCTTAATCACCATCTCCTGCTCATCTGGTGGGCACTGAGCCAGCGCCTTAAACCGCTCCATGAGTCGTGTATTGCTAATCGGCGTCCGTTCATCATGTGAGTCAAGTAAGAGATAATCAATCGTTGTGGCGAACAGCTCAGCGAGTTGAATGAGCTTATCTGCCGGAGGAATGTGCATCCCCGACTCGTACTTGTTGTACTGGGAACGCTGCAACCCAATCAGGGCAGCCACTTCCTTCTGTGTCCGGCGTTGCTGGTTACGCAATGCTTTAAGTCGTTGACCAAACGCTCGGCGCTGTTCTTCTGTCTGCATAGTCTCGTTTATCACGTCAGCCATAAAAGGACGGTAAGTGTAAGGCGTGTTCTGAGAATAACGCACTTTTGTTTCGTATTGCGATATCACAATGCATCATTCATCGATTAGTGAATCCAGCAGCGATAAAAAACCACAACAAAAATCTGATGAAGCAAAAAGCAAAGATAAAGGCACGCCGCAAGATGATAAGGAAACGATAGAACTACCTAAAGGCACGCAGCCCATAACGCCCGGTGCCGCTCATCCATCGAAGACAGGTGACGATGGTGCAGCCCAGAAAA
>NZ_JACDSF010000107.1 GCF_013449685.1 Pectobacterium brasiliense
GCCGTCCACCGCCCCCAGCGCGGCAGTATCTGCCATATCGCTGTGATCAGCCCCGAGATGACTCTTGTCAAACCGCTTGCCACGCTCATGTTCGTCCCTTTTGTTCTTCCAACGCCTGACGCCCACCTTCCAGATAGGCGAATGCCCATAACCGACGTTGGCCATCTACCGCTCCGGCCTGCTCCGCTTTTCTCAGCGCCTTGCGGACCATGCTCATTCTTTCGCAGGGCGGGAAATGTCTGATGCTATCCCCCTCTTGCCACAGAGCGAGCAGGCGATGCTCGTCAGGCGAACCTTGCAACGCTTGATATAACTCAGGCGTCAATCTCACCAGAACAGGTTCAGTGGGAGGAATCGATAGACTCAGTTCGCGCCAACTGCCGTCGCATTCTCGTA
>NZ_JACDSF010000108.1 GCF_013449685.1 Pectobacterium brasiliense
GAGCCTGTAATTAAAATTGTGTAATTGCCTGTTTTTGATATGTTCACTCCAACTGAGGAGACAGGCAAATTATGGACGAAAAGAAACTTAAGGCACTCGCTGCCGAACTGGCGAAAGGCATCAAAACCGAAGCTGACCTCAATGCTTTTTCTCGTATGCTGACGAAGTTAACCGTTGAAACAGCACTGAATGCTGAACTGACAGAGCACCTCGGGCACGAGAAGAATGCCCCAAAATCAGGCTCGAATACCCGCAACGGCTATTCATCCAAAACGCTTCTGTGCGATGACGGCGAAATCGAGCTAAACACACCACGTGACCGTGAAAATTCCTTCGAGCCGCAGTTGATAAAGAAAAACCAGACGCGTATCACGCAGATGGACAGCCAGATTTTGTCCCTGTACGCCAAAGGTATGACGACCCGTGAGATCGTCGCCACCTTCAAAGAAATGTACGATGCTGATGTCTCACCTGCGTTGATATCGAAAGTCACCGACGCGGTTAAAGAGCAGGTTATCGAATGGCAAAATCGGCCTCTGGAGTCTCTCTATCCCATTGTTTATCTTGACTGTATCGTGGTAAAGGTTCGTCACAATGGTTCTGTCATTAACAAAGCCGTCTTCCTCGCGCTGGGTATTAATACCGAAGGTCAAAAGGAGCTGCTGGGCATGTGGATAGCGGAAAATGAAGGCGCAAAGTTCTGGCTTAATGTCCTGACTGAACTCAAAAATCGGGGTCTTCAGGATATCCTGATTGCCTGTGTCGATGGCCTGAAGGGCTTCCCCGATGCCATAAACAGCGTATATCCCCAGACGCATATTCAGCTTTGCATCATCCACATGGTGCGTAACAGCCTGAAATACGTGTCATGGAAGGACTACAAAGGTGTCACCAGCGGGCTGAAAGCCGTCTACCAGTCACCGACGGAAGAAGGCGCATTGCAGGCGCTGGAAGACTTCGCAGGCCTCTGGGACGATAAATATCCGCAGATCAGCAAAAGCTGGCGTGCGCACTGGGAGAATCTGAATACGTTCTTCGGTTACCCGCCGGATATCCGCAAAGCGATCTACACCACGAATGCCATCGAGTCACTGAACAGCGTGATCCGCCAGGCAATAAAGAAACGCAAGGCGTTCCCGACAGATGACTCGGTGCGAAAAGTGATTTACCTTGCGATCCAGTCGGCGTCGAAAAAATGGAGCATGCCGATCCAGAACTGGCGGCTGGCGATGAGCCGTTTTATTATCGAGTTCGGCGACCGCATTGAAGGTCACCTTTAATTAATAGGGGTGGCAGTTACACAGAATGATTTACAGGGTC
>NZ_JACDSF010000109.1 GCF_013449685.1 Pectobacterium brasiliense
CAGACCACGGTGAATACGGACGGTAAAACCTGGAGCGTCAATGTTCCCGGTTCTGTACTCGCTGCTAACGGTGATGTCTCTGCGTCGGTCACAACGCGTGATACCGCCGGTAACGTGACTACTGCCAACACCAGCCATACTTATGGCGTCGATACCGTTGCACCAACCGCATCGATATCTATTGACAATGTCACCAGCGATAACGTGATTAATGCGACCGAATCGGGTCAGACGATTACGGTCACCGGTCAGGTCGATAACGATGTCAACGCCG
>NZ_JACDSF010000011.1 GCF_013449685.1 Pectobacterium brasiliense
GACGTTACCTGCGGTATCACGGGTGGTGACCGTGGCACTCACATCGCCGTTCGCTGCCAGCACCGATCCCGGAACGTTCACACTCCAGGTTTTGCCATCGGTATTCACCGTAGTCTGATAGGTCTCGGTGCCGACTTTCACCGTGATCGCATCACCGGCTTTGACTTCATTGCCGACCTGACCGGTGACCGCAATCGTCTGGCCCGATTCGCTGACGTTAATCACGTTGTCCGAGGTGACATCGTCAATGGTAATAGACGCCACTGGCGCAACGGTATCGACACCGTAAACGTGGCTGGTATTGGCAGTCGTGACATTACCTGCGGTATCACGGGTAGTG
>NZ_JACDSF010000110.1 GCF_013449685.1 Pectobacterium brasiliense
TTGTCACCGGGCGTACTTTCCACGTCACTAACTGTCCTCCTTACGACCTGCCTGCCAATAAGACACGCACTTTACTGCGCACGAAGACGCATCAGGGAGAAGGATTTAATGAATTGCGCTTTGAGGATCAGGCCGGTCAGGAGGAGATTTATATTCACGGGCAGAAAGATCTCAAGGCGCTCGTTGAGAACGATGTGGTCTGGCACATCAAACATGATGCCCACACGGAGATTGATAATGAGCGAGTCACCCGCGTTAAAGCCAACGATCACCTGACGGTGGAGAACGAGAAACGTGACCACGTGAAAGGAGCTCTCTCGCTGACCGTTGATGCGTCGATGCATCAGAAACTGGGGCAGGCTTTGCTGGTCGAGGCGGGTGAGGAAGTGCATGTAAAAGCGGGGGCTAAGGTGGTTCTTGAAGCGGGCGCGGAGCTGACGCTCAAAGTGGGAGGAAGCTTCGTGAAGATCGATCCCAGCGGCGTGACGCTGGTCGGCCCCGGTATCAAGATGAATTCAGGTGGCAGC
>NZ_JACDSF010000111.1:0-270 GCF_013449685.1 Pectobacterium brasiliense
GCCAACTGCCGTCGCATTCTCGTAACCACCAGCGATCGATCCCGCCAAACAGCCCACCGAGCCACGGGGCGTCGTGTTGTTCAACAAGCAGAGGCAACGCGTACGGCGTGTAGAACCGCAGCAGTTGGCTAAATTGCCCTGCGGGTTCAATCACCCTCACACCCAAAGCCAGTTGCTTTTGCAAAGCGCTAAGGGATTGGTCGCTCTCCAACAGGCCAACCACGTGCCCCTGCTGAACAAGCGTCGCCAGTAATCTTTCATCCTCTGGTG
>NZ_JACDSF010000111.1:475-694 GCF_013449685.1 Pectobacterium brasiliense
CGGTGCCAGATAGTTTCAGGTAGCATCTTATTCTCCCTGTATCAATGCATCGCCCTGCGCCATGGCACGCAGTAGACAGGGAATACAGACCGGTTTTTCAAGAGGCGGTATTTTGGGCAGTTGGGGCAGCGCAATCACCTCAACCGTTCCCGGTAATGAGGGCAGTTGACCTGCCCAACCAGAGCCACAGCCTGGGCTGCCACCTGAATTCATCTTGAT
>NZ_JACDSF010000112.1 GCF_013449685.1 Pectobacterium brasiliense
GTCACTGTAGGCCATCCTTGCACGATTTTACCACCGTGGGCACAACTATCTCCCATTCTTACGACGGGCTTACCTTCTATAGTGAATATAGATGAGCCCGCGACCAATCCATCTGGTATCCCGACTCCTGTACACAATGTTTTACCACCTACCACAGCAACAGGGATCCCGTTGATAGTAACAATCGACTGTCCGGCATCAATAATCGGTCCGCCCACGTGTGGCACTGGGCCGGGCTCGACTTTCGGGCAAACGTGCATGTGTCCAAGTATTGCCACTGGCTTTCCCATACTCCCTCCTATAATAAATAGGGTCTTCTTTTTTTTTCCGCTTGCGCATCTGCATCACTTAGATTGATGCGAATACGGCCATTAAAATCACCACCACTTACCCAGGAAAAAAGGCAGGCATCCGTCCGCTGAATAAACGGGTTGAGCTCAATCAGCGTGGTAGCAAACTCGCTGTCCTGATAAGTTATCGCCACATCTGCGACCACGGAATCAACGTGTAATACAGGTAAGAGCTTTTGTAAAAAAGCGATGAGTTGAAGGCGTATTTCGTTTTCCTTTTCTTTGATAAACGGAAAGTATTCCAGACAGTGATATTGAGAAACGCCAATCACTTTGCCCTCTTTGATAAAGCACCTGAATTCTCCCCAGCGGGGAATATCACGCCACTCTCTCAGATACAGCCAAACGGGCGTTGACGATTGCAGGCAATCCCAAAGATAGGAGGCGACACGACGATTTGAGACCGCGAGTTGTTCAATCACGCCATCAACCGTCTCTAACCGAGGACGCGTATCATCGTGGTAGCTAACACCTCCGAATCGCAAAAAGATCGGTTTATTCAACACCGACAAGGCATATTCGATATCTTCACGTAATTGTGCAGAATATTGTGGTTTTTCCAGTAGCCCTCTGGCATTCATAAAATCATGAGTATTGGCTCCGATGGCAATAACGTCTCGCTCATGAAGTTCAAACCCCTCACTCAAAAACGATAAATCCAACAACTCTTTCGGCCAGTTCTCAATAAATGTCGCCTTATGTTCAGAATACATATTC
>NZ_JACDSF010000113.1 GCF_013449685.1 Pectobacterium brasiliense
GACTGAGCGAAGCCAACGCACATGCAACTTGGACGGGTATAAGCGTGCTGAAAGGATCGCCAGAAACTGGCTAGCAAATAATACAATTGCCTGAAAGGCGCTCCGCTTTGTGACAGAAACCCATTGACGCCACGTGGCCAATACGGTTTAATGCGCCCCGTTGCCCGGATAGCTCAGTCGGTAGAGCAGAGGATTGAAAATCCTCGTGTCCTTGGTTCGATTCC
>NZ_JACDSF010000114.1 GCF_013449685.1 Pectobacterium brasiliense
GCCTGCGGTATCACGCGTTGTGACGGTCGCACTCACATCACCATTGGCTGCCAGCACCGAGCCTGGAACATTCACGCTCCAGGTTTTGCCGTCGGTATTGACGGTGGTCTGATAGGTCTCGGTACCGACTTTAACCGTAACGGCGTCGCCGGCGTTGACGTCGTTATCGACCTTACCGGTGACCGCAATGGTCTGACCGGATTCGGTCGCGTTA
>NZ_JACDSF010000115.1 GCF_013449685.1 Pectobacterium brasiliense
ACAGCAAGATGAGCGGCGAATTAGTGCACCAGCGCGAAAGCTATCAGCACTTCGACTACCCCGGCCGCTTCAAGCAAGACCCGAGCGGCAAGGCCTTTACCGGCTATCGGCTGGATGCGTTACGCGCGAATGCAATGACCGGCTCTGGTGAATCCAATGCCGCCATGCTGATGCCCGGTAGCAGTTTTACCTTAACCGAACAT
>NZ_JACDSF010000116.1 GCF_013449685.1 Pectobacterium brasiliense
CGGCTGTTTGCCGGTGAGGCGCGGTGCCTGAACTATTTTCGCTCCTTAGCCCGCGAAAATAATTCTGTCCGCTGCCTCATTTTTACGGCCCGCATTTCTTCACTCCTTAATTCGCGAAAAATGTGCTGGGCCGTAAAAACCTGAAAACCGCCACGCCTTAAGTCTGATTCGGCTGAAATGTTTTGGCGCTATAGGGGACCTGCGAATAAAATTAAAACAGGGATTAATAGTGGCTCTCGCGGATTTCCCTGATGATGTCGGAATAACACTGACGACTTTCTTTAATGCTGGTTTCATCCAGCGTAAACCCTCGCCGGTTGGCTTCCTCTGTCAGCGTTATTCTGTCGGTGGCATTCAGCGTTTGCATCAACTGCAATAACCGGCAGACAACCCGGTAGTGATAAATTTCATAATAAAGGCCGCATCCGTGCATCGCCTCATTTTCAATGTGCTCAATAACACAGGCTGCGCGCATGAAATCCCCACGCTGATGTGTCCAGGGATGCTGAATAAAACCCGGTTTTGTCATGATGACTACCTCCGTTAATTAACCACGCATGCGACCAAATTTATTGATAATCTGGCTGATAATTGCCGGGTCTGCCGAATCACACTCAAGTAAGAACGATTTTCTGGCATCGGCAGTATGGTCGGGCAGAAAACCGTGCTTGTTCTTTTTGACGATATTAAAGAATGCACGTTCAGCAGAATGGCATTCATTGCCGCCGCCGTTCCCGGTGGCTTTACCGTACATGCATAACACCACTTCACAGGCGTCAGCGGCCATGACCGAGGTTGAACATGACGCCATAATGCAGAGCAATAATGCGGAAGATATCGTTTTTTTCATTTCGGTCACCTTCATATTTAAACGAGGGTTGCGTAATTCGATAATTTATTTATTGAAGCCCTTTACTGAATACACCTCTCATGTCTTTGAGATGAAGAGGTTTAAAATAAACATCACTCATGCGGCGTATGTCACCGTGAATATCAATGCTGACTATCACATCAACGCTCTTAAGCACCTTGCGTAACAG
>NZ_JACDSF010000117.1 GCF_013449685.1 Pectobacterium brasiliense
GCGCCCCGGATAGTCGTAATGCTGATAGCTTTCGCGCTGGTGCGCCAGCTCGCCGCTCATTTTCTTGTGCGACAGCCCGTAAGCCGGTGTCTTGAAGCTGTAATCTTTCAGCTCGACTTCCGCCGTACTCACCCGCTCCGCGTAGTGGAAGCGCCGGACATATTCGCCCTCACTCAGCCCCTGCGTCGCCAAGTTGAAGAACAGCTCGGGGCCTTTG
>NZ_JACDSF010000118.1 GCF_013449685.1 Pectobacterium brasiliense
GTCATGCAGGCTCTTGCCGTCAAACAACACTTTGTATCCCACCCACATGGTGGCCAGCGTGATAGTGACGGCAGCCAGCCCGAGCAGGCCGGTGGAAGTGTTGCTCAGCGTCTCATTGGCTTTATTAAACCCGCTGTCTGCTGCCAGCACAGGGGTTGTCATTAGCAAGGACGTGAGGACGGGCTTTCGTTTCATCATTGTTCCTCCTGGGAGCAGGGGATGGGTAACGCGCCGCGTATCACGGCGTTGGGGTAGCGCAGGGATGTCAGAACTGGCGCAGCGTTATCGGTAAGCTCGCCACGCATTACAGCGGTGGGGTAATGGATTTCCGGCACGAGCTTTTCGGCGGGAGGTCGCTGCCGGTCTTCCCGCGTTGACGGTACGGCGTAGCCGATGCGCTGGATGTAGCTGGTCTGGTTAAACGCGGATTCCGGCTGTTGGCCGGTCGTGAAATTTCCCGAGTAGTAGCAACTGAGTGCACGCTTGAGGGAACCGCCGCGGCGGTAGCAGTCGCTGAGGATGTGCTCAAAGACGGACAGGTTGGTACAGGGGTCAAGAAGGTCGCGGGCGGTCACGCCGTAATGACGGAAATTGGTGCTGGTGATTTGCATCAGCCCGACCGAATAGCGTCGGCCCTGTGCCGTCAGCTGTCTAATGATGTTGGCGGCCTCATCCCTGCTGGCGGGGGAATGTGAAGTCACGCCTTTGCCACCGGGCAGAATCTCAGCGATGGCGTACGGATTCAAGCTGGATTCGACCCGCGCCACATCAAGCGCCGTGGACGGGTGAATGCTGGTGGCGCACTGCATCGACAGCGTAAGAAAGGCTGTGGTGGNNGGGTGTATACCAAGCCCCTGCCGGAGGAAGGTCAAAAGCGGATTAAGCAGAGGCGGTATCCTGCGAAATGCCGCTATCTTCTCTGGGTTCAAGCAGCACCAGCTTGCCGGAGACAGCAATACCGGGTGTCAGCATGATATTCAGGCCAGACTTACCGTTATGAGCAAACGCCACGCCAACCCTGGTCCAATACGTGTTTATTTCGCCCTGTGCATCGGGTTGACTTTCCTGGGTGACAAATACGTGATAAATGGGTTTTCGCATGAGGCCTCCTCTACTAAAAACAACGATGAGTTAAATAAATGTCAC
>NZ_JACDSF010000119.1 GCF_013449685.1 Pectobacterium brasiliense
TTGTTCCAGATTGTTAAAGAGCAATATCGTAAACATGACTCCGAAGAATCATCTTTAAGATATTCATGATAATGTCTTTCACTCATTATCGGATTGGCGTCCCCAAGGGGATTCGAACCCCTGTTACAGCCGTGAAAGGGCAGTGTCCTAGGCCTCTAGACGATGGGGACACGAAAAATCCGCACCAGGTCATCAACCTGGCACGCTCGCGTCAGCATGAGTCTACACTCATGACATCAACAGGTGCGCTTGCTCAGTATTTTCATCAGACAATCTGTGTG
>NZ_JACDSF010000012.1:0-20296 GCF_013449685.1 Pectobacterium brasiliense
TTCAGCCTCTCGGACACCTCACCGTGGTCTCGCCGTATCGCATAGCAGCGGACGGCGCTAATGTAGGGAAATTGCCGAACAGCGTCAACAAACTTCTGCATTCAATGCGCGCAATTAGCTAAAGTTAACGCAATTTGTTGCTTTGCTCACCGCTTTTCATTCTCGCCCTCGCGCATTCCCTCGTCATTCGCCAAAAACTAATGTTTCAGCTGTGTTAATCATGGGTTGTCATTCCGTTCACTGGCTGCGGACTAGCCCTCGAAATGGTATGCTGATTCGCAAACATTGACCCAGGAGAACCTATGTATCCCGTCGATTTACATATGCACACCGTTGCCAGCACACATGCTTACAGTACCTTGCATGATTACATCGCTGAAGCACAGCAGAAAAATATCCGCCTGTTTGCCATCACCGATCATGGCCCGGATATGGCGGATGCACCGCATTACTGGCACTTCATGAATATGCGCGTTTGGCCACGTCTGGTGGATGGCGTTGGCATCCTGCGCGGTATCGAAGCAAATATTAAAAACATCGAGGGCGATATCGACTGCACCGGACCGATGTTGGATCAGGTGGATGTGATTATCGCAGGCTTTCATGAGCCGGTTTTTCCACCACAGGATAAAGATACACATACTACGGCGATGATCGCGACCATGGCACGTGGCGACGCGCATATCATTAGTCACCCCGGCAACCCGAAATTTCCTGTCGATATACGCGCGATTGCGGAAGCTGCGGCGAAATACAACGTGGCGCTGGAGCTGAATAATTCTTCTTTCATGCATTCACGCCAAGGTAGTGAGCCAAACTGTCGGGCGATTGCGGAAGCCGTTCGTGATGCAGGTGGGTTACTTTCTTTAGGTTCCGATTCCCATATTGCGTTTTCTCTGGGAGACTTTACCCACTGCGAACGTATTTTGCAGGAAGTGAATTTTCCACAGGAACGGATATTGAACGTCAGTCCTCGGCGCGTGTTGGATTTCCTCGAACAGCGTGGAATGCCTGCTATCGCTGAACTTGCTGATTTGTGACGCTGTCACTTAAAAGCGTTAGTTAAAGATAGTGCCACTTAACAATAAATAGGATTATGAATGAACGAATTTTCTATTGTGTGCCGCCTATTGGGTACGCTGTTTTATCGCCAGCCACAGGATCCTTTGCTGACACCGTTATTCACGCTGATTAAAGACGGAAAACTGGCGCAGCACTGGCCGCTGGAGCAGGATGCGTTGTTGGAGCGTTTGCAAAAGGGGCTGGATTTGCCCGCAATGGCGGTGGATTATCAGGCGCTGTTCGATAGTGAAAATGGCTCAGTGTCACCGCTGCGTTCGTCCTATGAAAGTGATGCTGATGACGCGGAAATTCGTACCTTTTTGCAACAGCGTGGCATGCCGTTAAATGACGGTGGTGCGGTTGGGCATTTTGGTAGCTTGTTGCTTGCCGCGTCATGGCTGGAAGATCAGGCACAAGAAGACGAAACAGCGGCACAGATTACCCTGTTCGATGAGTATCTTTTACCGTGGAGCGATCGTTTTCTCGGGAAAGTAGAAAGCCACGCCACCACGGCATTTTATCGTACGCTGGCGATAGTGTGCCGTGAAGCGCTGGAAGCGATGCGAGATGAACTGAGTGAAAGCGACGAAGAAGACGAATCGGAAGCGGAAGAATAATACCGCGGTATGAAACTTCGCAGTATGAAACCCTGCAGTATGAAATCTAGTGCGCCGATAGCAAACATGACGTGTGCTATCGGCGAGTCAGTATTAGTCAGTAAACAGGATAACGATCTGGCCGGGTTTGATTTCGATGCCTTTCGCCATCTTCTTCGCCATCGACTCCGTTGTGCTCTTATCTGCATTTAATACGTAAGCTGGTTTCTGGTCAAAATAGCTTTTTAGCGATTGATTAAGATACGGGCTTAGCGTTTTCATTATCGCCTGCATTTTTTCCGGCTGTACGGTGTAATCAACCAGTTCCATATCTTTCAGGTAAATCGCTCCCTGCGCTTTATCAAAAACCGGCTGTGCTTTCAGCGTCAGCTTCATGTCGGCAGCCTGATTGCCCAACAGGGACGAAATATCGACCTTCGCATTGCCCGTCAGCGTCACTTTCCCCGGCTCTGCCCGACCGATTTGGCTAGATAGTTCGGTCAACACGATATGGGCATCCACCACGCCGGGCACGCCCAACTGTTTCTGATAATCATTGTGTGTTTGCAGGTACTCATTCACTTCTTGCTCACTGAGTGTGTATTGCGTGAGTTTATTACAGCCACTGAGTGTAAAAGCAAGCAGGACTGCGGCCGCTGCCATCCATCCTGATTTTTTCATTATTCTGACCTCTTGATGCTATTTACGCGCACAATTCATTCCTACGGTAGTCTATTCACATGAACGATCGCTTTATGTGAATAATCAACACGATTCTGCACGGGCAGCGTGCGCCTGATGCGCAGGGTAAACAATAGGATAGCACTGAAATGGCGGATAATGCCGCTTCAGAACGAAGCGGCGGAGTAAAACTATAGACTAATGACCACCCAGCATCGCGGGCTCAATGCGGCGTTGGTTGAACTGCCAATACAGTGCGGCTAACGTCAGGAACCCGATGGTGCCGAGCATGAACCATGGCAGTTCCGGTTGATTCAGTGCGTGTCCGGTATCGAATAACCAGCCGCCGCCGCTGTAACCTATCGCGCCACCCAGTGCCAATCCAAGCCGGCTGAACCCCATATAGCTGCCTCTGGCTCGGGAGTCTGCCAGAGAAGCGCTTAAGGTTTCACGCGCAGGTTCGGCAATAATCGACCCTACATAAAACAGGCTGATCAGCAGCAGCAGGGTTTGCAACTCCGTCGTCATCCCGATCGGGAACATACTGACGGACATAATGAAAAGCCCCGCCATCAGACGTTGTTCCAGCCGGAAGCGCTTCTCACTCCAGCGGGCGATAGGGTACAGCAGCGTTAGCGATAGCACCGCTTCAATGGCGTACATCCATTTCACCGCAGACGGCGTTCCGGCGAGCTCGTTGACCATAATGGGCAGCATCAGCAAAACCTGAACGGCCAGCATGTAGTAACCCGTCAGCGTTAACACATACATCAGGAAACGGCGGTCGCGAATCACGCGTGTCAGGCCTTCCAGTATTGGTGTTTTGACCGTCGAGATGCGGTAGGCCGGCAGCAGCCAGGCATTGAGTGCAGCGGCAAGCACAAAGATGACCGCGCCCGCCCAGCAGACGATCTCGAAATCATACTGGAGCAGCCAACTGCCGATGAGGGCACCGATAACGGCACCGGCGCTATCCTGCATCATTAACAGGGAGTAGAACCGACCGCGTTCCTGCGGACGAACCAGCTTGATGACCAGAGCGGTACGTGGCGGATCGAATAGCGTACCGCCAAGGCCGGATAGCGCACAAGACAACCAGAGCAACCAGGGTTCATCGGCAATCGCCATGAAGACAAAACCGGAGGCACGTAGCAGCATCCCGGTAATAATCATCGGTTTGGCACCAAAACGGTCAGCAATAGCGCCGCCAAAAATACCGAGCCCTTGCTGAATAAACTGGCGCAATCCCAATGCGATACCGACTAATAATGCGGCCCAGCCGAGATCGTCGACAAAACGAATGGAAATAAGGGGAAAGACAACGAAGAATCCCAAAACCACTAGCATATTATCGAGTAATAAAAAATATTTACCCAAGCTCCGAGCTTGCGACATCAGAGGCATGTTTCACCACAACGAAGAAAGGAGGAAAATAACAGACGTGACTATTTTGTACTCTAATTCGACTTTGGTATAGCCTATTGTTGGATAATATTTTTTTATCGATTTAACGTTACCCTGGTAACATTTTGGCGAGAAAAAATGCTTTTCCTGACTCAACTGCGCAATAACTCGGCGACGGGGATTTTACGTCAATGAATTTATGTGGTTATAGTAAGGATTATCAGAAATACCGATATTTTCTGCTTATGCGGAATAGTCACGTTTTCAGCGGCGATGAATTCTACTTATCGATAACATGGAGAGACAGGGGGAAAAATGTTTGGCTACCGTTCAACGCCGGCAAGAGTGCAATTGACAACTGACAGGCTGGTGGTGCGTCTGGCCCATGAACGCGATGCATGGCGTCTGGCCGAATACTATTCTGAAAACCGTGATTTTCTTAAGCCGTGGGAACCGATAAGAGACGCGAGCCATTGCTACCCATCGGGCTGGCAAGCGCGCTTGAGCGTGATTAACGATATGCATAAGCAGGGCAGCGCCTATTACTTCCTCCTGCTGGATCCGAATGAAAATGAAGTGTATGGCGTGGCGAATTTTAGCAACGTGCTGCGGGGATCGTTTCACGCCTGCTATCTGGGCTATTCACTTGGTCAAAAATGGCAGGGGCAGGGGCTGATGTATGAAGCGCTGCAACCGGCAATACGTTATATGCAGCGTCAGCAGCATATGCATCGCATCATGGCTAACTATATGCCACATAACCAGCGCAGTGGGGGGTTATTGACACGTTTGGGGTTTGAACGTGAAGGCTATGCGAAGAATTATCTGCTCATTGATGGCAAATGGCAGGACCATGTATTAACCGCGTTGACCAACGCCGAGTGGAAGTCTCCGCGTTAAGGAAAAATGATGAAATACCAATTGGATGCTCGTGAAGCGCGCGTGATGGGTTGCATGCTGGAAAAGCAGATCACGACACCGGATCAATACCCAATGTCGTTAAATGGCATCACCACGGCCTGTAATCAGAAAACCAACCGCGAACCCGTGATGGAACTGAGTGAAAGCGAGGTCCAGCAAACGCTGGATTTACTCGTGAAGAAGCATTTCCTGCGCACGCTCAGCGGGTTTGGTAATCGTGTCGTGAAGTATGAACACCGTTTTTGTAATTCAGAGTTTGGTGACCTGAAGCTCTCGCCTGCGGAAGTGGCGCTGGTGACGACGCTACTTCTGCGCGGTCCACAGACGCCGGGCGAACTGCGTATGCGTGCGGCACGACTGTATGAATTTTCTGATGTTGGTGAAGCTGAGTCTACTCTTGAACAACTACAACAGCGTGAGGATGGGCCGTTTGTCGTCCGACTGGCGCGGGAAGCAGGGAAACGGGAAAGCCGCTACCAGCACCTTTTCAGCGGCGAGGTTAGTGATGCTACCGCTCCCAAAACGGAAAGTGCAAGTGACAACTCATCGCTGGCCGAACGTGTCGAGGTGTTAGAAAAAGAGGTCGCTGAACTCAAACGTCAGCTCGCCGCGCTGTTAGCGTAATGAACTGGTATCAGGGAGAAAGCTCGTCATGAAACCTCAGTTTACGTTTGCGGAACGTGTTGCAGAACACAGCGTTTCAGAAAATAGTATTTCAGAATCGAGCGTCTCCGCCCGACGTCCGCGTATCGGCGTCGTTGGGCTGGGATCCATCGCGCAGAAAGCCTATTTGCCGATCCTCAGTCAGGCTGAACGCTGGGAACTGGTCGGCGCGTTTTCTCCCGATTGGCAAAAGACGCAGCGAATTTGTCAGCACTACCGGATGACGAGTTTCTCTGCACTGGATGAACTGGCAGCACAGTGCGATGCGGTTTTCGTTCACAGCAGCACCGCCAGCCATTTTTCCGTTGTGAGCCAACTGCTTAACGCGGGCGTCGATGTCTACGTAGATAAACCGCTGGCAGATCGGCTTACGCAGGCGGAAGCGCTGGTCGAATTGGCAGAGCAACGACAAAAAATTCTGATGGTTGGTTTTAATCGTCGTTTCGCACCGTGTTATCAGCAGCTAAAACAGCGGTTGGATCAACCGTCATCGCTGCGTATGGACAAACATCGGATTAATGGCGTTGGTCCGCAGGATGTCCGTTTTACTCTGCTGGATGATTATCTGCATGTGGTGGACACAGCGCTCTGGCTAGCGGGCGGCGATGCTCAACTGATTGATGGCGTGCTGCATGCGAATGCGGACGGTCAACTGCTGTATGCCGAGCACCATTTCCAGAGCGGAGGTTGTCAGGTGACGACCAGCATGCATCGTCAGGCTGGAAGCCAGCGCGAATGGGTTCAGGCTGTTACCCAAGGTGGACTCTATCAGGTCGATGAGATGCGTGAATGGCGCGAAGATCGTGAAGGAATAACGATCCGCCCAGCCGTACCCTCCTGGCAGACCACGCTGGAACAACGCGGATTTGTCGGTGCGGTGCAGCATTTCATCGCGGCCGTTGAACAACGGAAACCAGCGGAAACATCAGGTAACCAGGCGTTGCTGTCCCAGCGTATGATTGAAAAATTGCTGGGAAAAAGCTGAAAAGTTCAGCGGTTATGACAATATGCGGTAGCTATTACACGAGCAATGCGTAGACTAGTCGCACCTCGCAATCAGGATAACCTCAACGGGTTAATAATCGGTCCTGAACCGTTCAGAACATAATCGATGAATCTACTTAAATCACTGGCTGCCGTCAGTTCCATGACCATGTTATCGCGCGTTTTAGGTTTTGTGCGCGATGCCATCGTCGCCCGTATTTTTGGTGCTGGTATGGCGACGGACGCCTTCTTTGTGGCGTTCAAGCTGCCTAACCTGCTCCGGCGAATTTTTGCGGAAGGCGCATTTTCACAGGCCTTTGTGCCGATTCTGGCCGAATATAAAAGCCAGCAGGGCGACGAGGCTACGCGCACGTTCCTCGCTTATGTCTCTGGCATGCTGACGCTGATTCTTGCGTTAGTCACCGTGGCAGGGATGGTCGCCGCACCGTGGGTCATCATGGTGACCGCGCCCGGTTTTGCCGCGACGCCAGAGCGCTTTGCGCTCACTTCGGATCTATTAAGAGTCACGTTTCCCTACATCCTGCTGATCTCGCTGACTTCTATGGTCGGCTCGGTGCTCAATACCTGGAACCGTTTCTCGGTGCCCGCGTTTGCTCCGACATTGCTTAACGTCAGCATGATTGGCTTCTCGCTGTTTGCCGCCCCGTATTTTAACCCACCGGTGATGGCGCTGGCTTGGGCGGTTTTGGTTGGCGGTTTACTGCAACTCGGCTATCAGTTACCGCATCTGAAAAAGATTGGCATGCTGGTATTGCCGCGCTTGAAATGGCGTGACCCGAGCGTCTGGCGAGTGATGAAACTGATGGGGCCTGCGGTTCTGGGGGTGTCGGTAAGCCAGATTTCGCTCATCATCAATACTATTTTCGCCTCTTTCCTCAGCGAAGGGGCAGTGTCATGGATGTATTACGCTGACCGCCTGATGGAGTTTCCTTCCGGCGTTCTCGGCGTGGCATTAGGGACGATCCTACTGCCGTCGCTGGCGAAGAGTTTTGCCAGTGGTAATCATGACGAATACTCCCGCCTGATGGATTGGGGGCTCCGCCTGTGTTTCCTGTTGGCGCTCCCGAGCGCGTTGGCATTAGGCATTTTGGCTAAGCCTTTAACCGTGTCGCTGTTCCAGTACGGCAAATTTAGTGCCTTTGACGCGCTGATGACCCAGCGAGCGCTGATTGCCTACTCGGTTGGGCTGATGGGACTGATTGTCGTCAAAGTACTCGTGCCCGGTTTTTATTCTCGGCAGGATATCAAGACGCCAGTCAAAATAGCGATAGTCACGCTGATCCTGACGCAAGTTATGAACCTGATCTTTATCGGTCCGCTGCAACATGCGGGTCTGGCATTGTCTATTGGCCTGGCTTCCTGTCTGAATGCTGGCTTGCTGTATTGGCAACTGCGTAAGCAGGACATTTTCCAGCCGCTGCCGGGTTGGCGGGGATTTCTGGTTCGTCTGTTGACGGCAGTGATTGTGATGTCGCTGGTTTTGTTGGGTATGCTGTGGTGGATGCCCGCGTGGGATGACGGCAATATGACAATGCGAATCCTGCGCTTGTTGCTGGTCGTGGTCGCAGGGGCAGGTTCCTATTTTGCCACGCTGGCGCTGTTGGGGTTCCGTCCTCGGGATTTCGCCCGCCGTAGCGTGTGACAATGTTATTGAATAAAAAAACGCCATTGGTGGCAGCACCAATGGCGTTTGTGTTTCCAATGAATACGTTTTCAGTCGATGGAGAATTACATCTTCTCGACGGTTTCGATGCCGAGCGTATCCAGACCCTGCTTCAACGTTTTCGCCGTCAGCAGCGCCAGTCTCAGACGGCTTTGACGCACGTCGTCATTTTCGGCATTGAGAATCGGACAGTGCTCGTAGAAGCCAGAGAACAGGCCCGCTAGATCGTACAGGTAGCTACACATCACATGCGGCGTGCCTTCACGGGCGACGGAGGTGATGGTTTCTTCAAATTGCAGTAGCCGCGTGGCAAGCGCAAATTCACGCTCATCGCTCAGCGTAATCGGCTGCGTTAAGCTGTCTTCCTGTATGCCTGCACGCTTGAAAATAGACGCGACGCGCGTATAGGCGTATTGCATGTAAGGCGCGGTATTGCCTTCAAACGCCAGCATGTTGTCCCAATCGAAAACGTAGTCCGTGGTACGGCTCTTCGACAGGTCGGCGTATTTGATCGCGCCGATAGAAACCACTTTCGCCAGCGCAGTTAATTCATCGCTTTCCATCTGTGGGTTTTTCTCTGCGATGAGCGTCAATGCACGATCGTAGGCTTCATCCAACAGCTCGGACAGCTTGATCGTTCCGCCTGCACGCGTTTTGAATGGTTTCCCGTCTTTGCCCAGCATCATGCCGAACATATGGTGTTCCAGGCTGACAGAATCAGGTACGTAACCGGCTTTACGCACGATGGTCCAGGCCTGCATCAAATGTTGATGCTGGCGGGAATCGATATAGTAAAGCACGCGATCGGCGTTCAGGGTTTCATAACGGTATTTGGCACAGGCGATGTCCGTTGTGGTATAGAGGTAGCCGCCATCCTTTTTCTGGATGATGACACCCATCGGTTCGCCTTCCTTGTTTTTATATTCATCAAGGAAAACGACCGTTGCGCCTTCGCTCTCAACCGCAAGACCTTTTGCTTTCAGGTCAGCAACAATGCCCGGCAGCATACTGTTATACAGGCTTTCACCCATAACATCCTGTTTGGTCAGCGTGACATTGAGGCGTTCATAGTTGATCTGGTTCTGCGTCATGGTGATATCGACGAGCTTGCGCCACATCTGACGGCAATACTCATCACCACCCTGCAATTTCACCACGTAAGCGCGCGCGCGTTCGGCGAAATCGGCATCTTCATCGTAGTGTTTCTTCGCTTCACGATAGAACGCTTCAAGATCGGAGAGATCCATCTCGCTGGCGCTTTCGTTTTGCATTTTTTCAAGGTAGGCGATCAGCATGCCGAACTGCGTACCCCAGTCACCAACGTGGTTCGCACGAATCACGTTATGGCCTAAAAACGCCAGCGTACGGGCTGACGCATCACCAATAATGGTTGAGCGCAGGTGACCGACGTGCATTTCCTTCGCGACATTAGGGGCAGAGTAGTCAATCACGATCGTTTGAGGCTCAACGGGGGTTAAACCCAGTTTTGGTGCATTCAGGGCGTTCTCAACCTGGCTCGCAACCCACTGCTTATCGAGAAAAATATTAATAAATCCCGGGCCTGCGATTTCTGTTTTTTCCGCAATGCCCTCCAGCGCCAAAAGTTGGACGACTTTTTCGGCCAATTGTCGCGGCGGCATGCCCAGTTTTTTTGCCACGGCCATAACGCTATTGGCCTGATAATCACCAAACTGTGCTTTTGCCGACTGACGAATCTGAGCTTCGCTGTCTGCTGGCGCGCCCGCGGCGGTTAACGCCTGGCTGACTTTTTCGGAGAGAAGAGCCTGAATATTCACCGGTTTACCTTAAATAAAAAATTAAGCCTTGCTTATACCATATTTGCCTTTCCTCGTCAGCAGACGGGGTGAGGCAAAGGGATGTTCAGGCGAAAAAATACCCGGCAAGCAGGAGGTAAAAGAAGGGGGATGAGATGAAAAAATGGATAAGGAGAACGCGACAAAAAAGAAAAAGTAGTTTTAGGTAGAATAAAAATAAATCAAATCGCGATCTTAACGTTTTTTTGACCGACTATTTGCACCAATTTTATGTGAGTCTCTGGTTTTAAAATGACGAAAAATAGCATATGCCGCAATAGCGATAAGCGCGATGGATATAATGAGTAAAACCATGGTGATATCTCTGCGTTATTATTTATCTTCTTAATTTATACGTTTTCTTTTCGGCGTTCAATAGGGCGGTTATTATTTAAGACTCCTCCCAGAATAGATTGCGAGAAGTATCGCAGATTACACTAGGTAAAAAATATTTTTGTTTATTAATCAGGCAGCATGGTTACCTTTCTTTGCATTTAATGCGTTTCACGTAATGAAGGTGTAAATAAACGTACATAGGTAGAAATAGAATTTAATTAGAATGCGTCATGGGTATGATATTCTCACTGCGCAAATGGTGATTGATAATGTGAAATGCCGCGAGGAGTGTTGCCCGATATGTTACCCGATGATTTGATAACGGATTTAGCGCGTTTTGAGCAGGCGTTACAGGAATTTGCCGATGTGTTACAGCTGGATTTAGGCGCATTTCATGCCGATCATATTTCGTTGCGCTGCCATCAGAATACGACGGCTGAATCATGGAAAGCGGCGTTGCTAAAGGTCGGTAACCTGCTGTCTGAAAACCAAATCAATGATCGCACAATCTATTTGTTTATTCTGGACAATGCCATCACGGTAGGCCCTTGGCAGATTACCTGTGTTGAACTACCGTGGCCGGGGAAAAAGCATTATCCGCATGAAGGTTGGGAGCATGTGGAACTGGTGCTGCCCGGGGAGGCGGAAACGCTACATCAGCGTGCGCTAGCCTGCTTGTCTGATGATGCGCTGCGTACGCCGGGCATCAAACTTAAATTCAGTTCTCCGCAAGGCGAAAAAGAGCGAATTCCTAATCCGACATTTGCAGTAACCAACGGGAAAGTGACAATAAAGTTTCATCCATTTGATATACGCGATGTTGTCGCAAGCGAAATGTCGACGCTATAAAAATAGCGTATGGCTCGAACGTAGCGTAATCAGAAAGATAACATTGGCTGGAAGGTAGAGTACGTGTCACTTTATTCAAGCCAATTTCTTTTGCTATGTAAAAGATTAATAAAACTGTGGATTATGTCATGTTTATTTCGGCAATGTATCGCGTTCATTGTGACTCCTGTCTCCTCACGATATGAATGCGAATGCCATAGTTATTACTTTAATCGGCGTGATGATTCGTCGATTTTTCGATAATTAAGAAAAGTGGTCTGGGAGTTTACATGGAGGAGCAGCGATGACGAAACTGGAAGTATGCTGTTATAGCGTTGATTGCGCGATAACAGCAGAGCAGTCTGGGGCTGACAGGATTGAACTCTGTGCAGGACAGCGAGAAGGCGGGTTAACGCCATCCTATGGTGCGCTGCGTGGCGCGCGTGAAAAGGTCGTGATTCCTGTCCACCCGATTGTGCGCCCGCGAGGGGGTGATTTTTGCTACAGTGCGACGGAATTTGCTGCCATCAAATACGACATTGAGCAGATTCGTGAGATGGGTTTTCCCGGTGTCGTCGTCGGCGCACTCAGTGAGGAAGGGCACATTGATTTGCCCAAAATGCGTGAAATTATGGTGGCGGCCCAAGGAATGGCGGTGACCTTTCATCGCGCGTTCGATATGTGTCTGAACCCATATATTGCACTGGAGCAGCTCACTGAACTTGGCGTATCGCGCATATTGACCTCTGGGCAGCAGCAGACGGCGGAAAATGGGCTGCGGTTATTACGTGAACTAACACAGGCCAGTCGCGGTCCAATTATTATGGCGGGTTCCGGCGTGCGGTTGACTAACGTGCACAAATTTCAGCAGGCCGGTATCCGAGAACTGCACAGTTCCGCAGGTCAGTGGACACCTTCTCCGATGCGCTATCGCAAAATCGGTGTGTCGATGTGTTCTGATACGGAACTAGATGAATTTAGCCACTATTGCGTGGATGGTGATGTGGTGGAAGCCATGAAGCGGGCAGTCAGCCCAGACCGTGAAATGCAGTACGTGTCATGATGTCAGGTATTTAATGGTGTGGTGATTGAGAGACAGTGTTGTTCTAAACACCACATTATCATTCTTCAATTTTGCCGCGCCGCATACCATAAGGTGTGCATGGCAAGTACCAAGCCCCAGCGTGTTGCTGGGGTTTTTTTTGTCGAGCGCGCTAGTTTAGGGCTGGTAGACGCCAGGTTTACGGGCAACCAGAACGGCCCGTACCGGAGCGGGGTAGCCTTCCGCCGTTTTCGTCGGATCTTCAGGATCGAGGAATTCAGCCAGCGATTCTGTGATCATCCAGTCTGTCCGCCGTTGTTCCTGCGTGGTCGTGGTACAGATATCCACGACGCGAACATCAACAAATCCGCATTTCTCAAGCCATGTGGTCAAGGCTGCGGCAGAAGGGATGAAATACACATTGCGCATTTGCGCATAGCGTTCTCCCGGAACCAGCACCTGATTTTCATCGCCTTCAATAACCAGCGTTTCCAGCACCAGTTCACCACCTGCCACCAGTTGATTCTTCAATTGCCACAGGTGATCGAGTGGGGAACGACGGTGGTAGAGCACGCCCATCGAAAACACGGTGTCAAACGCGGCAAGTTCGGGGAGTTGCTCAATACCGAGTGGTAAAACGTGCGCCCGTTGATCGTCGCCGAGCAACTTACGCACAGCTTCAAACTGGCATAAAAACAGCTGCATGGGATCGATGCCGACGGCCATCGTGGCGCCTTCACCAACCATCCGCCACAGGTGATAGCCGCTGCCGCAGCCCACATCCAGAATCAGGCGATTCTTCAGCGGGCTGATGTGTGGCAGAACACGCTGCCATTTCCAGTCCGAACGCCATTCTGTATTGATATCCACGCCGTAAAGCGAAAAAGGACCTTTACGCCAGGGCATCAGGTTACGCAGCAGCTTTTCAATGCCTTCTCGCTGGCCTTCGGAAATATCGGGCTCCATGCGTGCCGTAACGCTGTCGTTCAAATCCAGAGAGGTTGGCGTCAGCGACGGAAGATGTTCCAGCGAGTTAAACCAGAGTTTGAACTTGCCGTGCAAGGATTCCTGCTGCCAACTGCTGAGCTGTGAAGGCAGCGTGTTAAGCCAGTGGCTGAGCGGGCTTTTTGCGATTTGTTGATAAAAACTGCCGAAATCGATCACGCCTTTTCCTCTGCTTTCACGGCTAATAACGAACCAAAATTAAAACACTGAAACCAAATTTCGCTGTGCTCAAAACCAGCATCTGCCAGTCGGGCCTTATGGGTTTCTACCGAATCGGTCAGCATGACGTTTTCCAGCATGCTGCGTTTCTGACTGATTTCTAACTCGCTGTAGCCATTTGCCCGTTTGAAATCGAGATGCATGTTAAACAGCAATTCACCGACGTCTTTGTCCGCAAAATTGAATTTCTCTGAGAGCACGAGCACACCGCCGGGATTCAAACCCTGATAAATGCGGTTGATGAGCACCTGACGCTGGGAAGGTTCCAGAAACTGAAGGGTAAAGTTCAGCACCACCATAGACGCATTTTCGATATCAATATTCAGAATATCGGCTTCTATAATCTCGACGGGCGTATCGGAACGGAAAGCGTCAATGTGGCTGCGGCAGCGTTTCACCATGGCCGGAGAGTTGTCTACCGCGATAATTTTGCAACCCGGCACAGAGATATTACGTCGCATAGACAGCGTGGCTGCGCCCAACGAGCATCCTAGATCGTAAATGTGACTATCCGGGCGGACGAAGCGTTCTGCCAGCATGCCAATCATCGAAATGATGTTGGAATAGCCGGGCACGGAACGTTGGATCATATCGGGGAATACGTCGGCAACGCGTTCGTCGAATGTCCAGTCGCCTAAATTGGCAATTGGCACAGAGAAAAGCATATCGCGGTTTGGCATGGCAGAAAGTGCACTGAGAGTAATAAAGAGGCGCGTATTCTAGCAGAATACACGGTAGCCTTCACCTTTCACGTGGTGTAGACGCAGGGTGTGGACACTGTTTTTGATTCCCGGACGCATAATGTCTGTGCGCCCGAGAGAGGCGGGGATAGTTTTTGCCTCACGCCATCAGTACAGCGTGAAAACCAGATCCCAGGGGAGATAATAGAGGTTTGCTGCAATCATCAGAATGAGCGAGGCATAGGTTGCCGCCATGCCTGAACGCCGCCAGCGGAATTCGCGATGCCGAAGGCCGTAGTAGTGAACTAAACGTCCCGTAATCAATAAAATGCCGCAGAAGTGGATCATGATGATAAGGGCGCCGTTCATTTCCATCAGCACCAGCAGAATCGCCGCAATCGGAATGTATTCCACCGCATTGCCATGTACTCGGATCGCCGTTTGCAATTCATAAAATCCGCCGTCGCCATACGCCACGCGATACTGCATTCTGAGTTTCATAACATCAATAGACAGCTTTATTAACAAGATTGCGCCAAGCACGATATAGAGCGCACTTACCATTTTTTACTCCGTGACCTAACCGAAAACGGCTTGCAGAATAATAGCTTTACCTAACGTAACTGTCGCCTGAAAAGGCCGATTTTTTTAGCGGAAATGGATTACGCTACAAAATTGTTTATAACAAAATGAATTAACTCATGGGGATATTAAGTCCTTCAAAAGAGCGTCGCCTGCTGTGGCCAATCCGGCTGGGGCGGCAAGGTTGGGTCGATCTCGGCGAGTAATGGCCAAAGCTGCTGCGCCAGCGGCGGGGCATCACCGATATCTGGTGTATGGATAAAGAAAAAGGGATTTGCCTCACGCCATTGCGGCAACTTGTTACGCCATGACTCGAACCAGCGAAGATTTTCGTCCTGTTTTTCACTGCCGATAAAGCGAATCAGCGGCTGCGTGGCGGTCAGCACGGCATGTACTGGCACGCGAGGTTTCTTTCGCTGGGCTTCACGCATAGCTGCACTGTCTGGCACGGCGTGGTGAACTGGGCGACTGTCGAGGATTACGCGGTTGATGTTGCGCTGCTGTAGCCCCTGATTCAGCGCGCGCTCTTCATCGCCTTTGGCAAAAAACAGCGGGTGACGGACTTCGACACCGTAGCTAAATCCCTTTGGCAAGGTATCAAGAAAACGCCATAAAACGGGTAGTTGCGCAGGGCCGAAGGTGGCGGGAAGCTGTAGCCAGAGCTGCCCGATACGGTGGGAAATCGGCTCAAGGCACTGATAAAAAAGCCCGACATCGCTATCACAATTCTGCAAGGCAGTTTTATGGCTGATCGTTGAGGGAAACTTAAAGCAAAAACGGAAGTCATCATGCGTCATATCACGCCAGCGCTCGACAACCTCGCGTGAAGGCAACGCATAAAACGTCGTGTTCCCTTCCACACAGGTAAAATAGCGGCTGTAGTCGGCAAGATCGTTTAATCCCAGCCGACTCCAGGCGGGATGCTGCCATTGCGGTAATCCGATATACATCATCGCACCATAACGTCATTGAATCTCAAGCAGAATGGCGACGATTATCGCGTAATTGTCAGGGCAGCGCGAGTGAACCGAGAGAAATCGTTTATAAAATCTCGTCCGCCCACTGTGTGGCCTCCATTACCATGGCAAAGAAATCTTCTCTATCGAGACCTAGCTGGGGCAAGAGTTGCTCAAGTACTTCCCACTCTTGCTGTTCGTATTTTGTGATTAACGTCAGATAAACTGCGAGTTCACCGGTATGATTCAATAAGCTCTGGTTAATTTTTTCTGATAGAGCGATTTGTGAGAGCAGCAATGGCATGGGTGAATCTAATACGGCATCGATCAGTGATAATAATCCGCACAAAAATGCCTCGGTGGTATCCTCTTTCACATTAAAATAGGCATACAATAATTCGAAAAACCTGGCGCGAATTAAGCTGGTACGGTAAAGCTCACAGGGTTTATTTTCATTACTGTTGGTAATGCTAATTAACGAGACAAAACGTTTAAGCTCGTGTTGCCCAAGCAGCATTGCCATGGAACGGAAAGACATTGACGTTGCCGTGATGCCAAAGCGGGTGTTGTATTTGATATTGGTGATGTGGCGCATTAATTTATAATAAAGCGACAGATCGGCACAGACCAATTCTTCGATCGTGGCATAGTTGAGCTCAGGTTTATTGACTTCTCTCAGCAGTCTGACGGTATTGCTGGAGTTACTGACCAATTTTTTCGATTTGATCATTTCAGGACGACTGAAAAAATAGCCCTGAAACAGAGAGATACCCAGCTTCTTACTTTGCAGGTACTGCTCATGCGTCTCGACCTTCTCGGCCAGATAGATTAACTTGCGCTGCATGGCTCTTTTGATGAAATTGTCGATGTCGCTAAAGGTCGACAGGGTTAAATCGAATTTGATGATATCAACGTAAGGCAAAAACCGATCCCATTCTGAATCCATCGAAAAATCATCGAGCGCAATTTTGAAGCCCTTTCTTTTTAGCTTTTTTACGGCAGCAAAGAGATCATTGTTGGGGATCGAATTTTCAAGGATTTCAATAACAACTTTTTCCTGTGGCAATACTTCCGCCTGGCCATTGATCAGCATCTGATGGGGAAAATTAATGTAGTAAGGCTGTTCGACCACGGACCTTGTCAACGGATTGGTTAAGAACTGATCGGATATAAGCTGTGCGGTTGCAAATTCAGGACTCACGTCAGGAAATCTATTGGTGACGTCCATGCGAAAAAGTAGCTCGTAAGCAACGGTTTGGAGGTGTTGATTTAAAATGGGTTGACGAGCAACAAATGAATACATAGCTGTTCTCCATGTAAACCATACGCATTTGCCAGCAATGGGAAAGCGCTTTTTATTAAAATTTTTATAAAAATCAGCAGGTACTTGGTAATTTTAGCAGGTTTTACTAAAAGGGAAGGCCGGTTTCCGCAAATCCTCATGCGATGTGGGTCGACGAGTTCTGCGTCTTTGGGCCGATGATTGGGGCTTCCTCAGACGTTCAGTTTTGCAACAACTCTATGCGGATTAGTGAACATTCCGTTAACCGGAAAGGAAATTTCGTAAAAAGAGTAGGCGGCAGCGTCGCAGAGCGTTACCTTCATGCTTATCGTTCGGGCGAATATCCTTTATAATAGCCGCCTTTTTTCATCGGACAGTAACCCAGAAAAACCATGCCGTGCAGCGAAAATGCCACTGTTTTTGCACTGTGAGATCTACCGTGAAAAGTAATCTACCGTGAGAACGTGTGAGCTGGCGGATGAGTAAAAGGACATCGTGATGCGTACTAATTATTGCGGGCAGTTGAATTCGTCCCATGTGGGCCAGGAAGTGACATTGTGCGGTTGGGTTAACCGCCGCCGCGATCTGGGTGGTTTGATTTTTATTGATATGCGTGACCGCGAAGGGCTGGTTCAGGTGTTTTTTGACCCGGATCGTCAGGACGCATTTAAACTGGCATCCGAGTTGCGTAACGAGTTCTGCATCCAACTTACCGGTGTCGTACGTGCCCGTCCAGAAAGCCAAATCAACAAAGATATGGCGACGGGTGAAGTCGAGATTTTTGCCACCGCACTGACGATCGTTAACCGTTCTGAAGCGCTGCCGTTGGACTCCAACCAGACCAATACCGAAGAAGCGCGTCTCAAATTCCGCTATCTGGATTTGCGCCGTCCTGAAATGGCGCAGCGCCTAAAAACACGCGCCCGTATCACCAGTTTTGTGCGTCGTTTTATGGACGACCACGGCTTCCTGGACATCGAAACCCCGATGTTGACCAAAGCGACACCGGAAGGCGCGCGTGACTATCTGGTGCCAAGCCGCGTACATAAAGGCAAATTTTATGCGCTGCCGCAGTCCCCACAGCTGTTCAAACAGCTGCTGATGATGTCCGGTTTTGACCGCTACTATCAGATCGTCAAATGCTTCCGTGACGAAGACCTGCGTGCCGACAGACAGCCAGAATTTACCCAGATCGATGTGGAAACCTCTTTCATGACCGCGCCACAGGTGCGTGAGGTGATGGAGAAACTGGTACGTGAACTGTGGCAGGACGTGAAAGGCGTCGATCTGGGCGATTTCCCGATCATGACGTTTGCAGAAGCCATGCGCCGTTTCGGTTCCGACAAGCCAGATTTGCGTAACCCGCTGGAACTGGTCGACGTTGCCGATCTGGTTAAAGACATTGAATTCAAAGTCTTCTCCGGCCCGGCAAACGATGCTAAAGGCCGCGTTGCCGCTATCCGCGTACCGGGCGGCGCACAGCTGAGTCGTAAGCAGATTGATGAATACGGCAAGTTTATTGAAATCTACGGCGCGAAAGGTTTGGCTTACATCAAGGTCAACGAGCGTGCCAAGGGGCTGGAAGGCGTTCAAAGCCCAGTAGCCAAATTCCTGAGTGAAGACGTTCTGTCTGCCGTGTTGGATCGTACTGCGGCACAAGATGGCGACATTCTGTTCTTTGGTGCGGACAGCGCGAAAGTGGTGACCGATGCGCTGGGCGCGCTGCGTCTCAAGCTGGGTCGCGATCTGAGCCTGACGAAAGACAATAGCTGGGAACCGCTGTGGGTTGTCGATTTCCCGATGTTTGAAGAAGATGGCGAAGGCGGTCTTGCTGCGATGCACCATCCGTTTACCGCACCGCGTGACATGTTGCCTTCTGAACTTGCTGACAGCCCGGTTTCGGCAATCGCCAACGCGTATGACATGGTCATTAACGGTTATGAAGTGGGCGGCGGTTCCGTGCGTATTCACAGTGGTGAGATGCAACAAACCGTGTTCAGCATTTTGGGCATTACCGAACAAGAGCAGCGTGAGAAGTTTGGCTTCCTGCTGGATGCATTGAAATACGGTACACCGCCGCACGCGGGTCTGGCGTTTGGCCTTGACCGTCTGGTGATGTTGCTGACGGGTACCGATAACATTCGTGACGTTATCGCCTTCCCGAAAACGACGGCAGCAGCGTGTCTGATGACGGAAGCCCCAAGCTTCGCCAACCCGGCTTCGCTGGAAGAGCTTGCCATTGCGGTTGTTGTGAAAGGGAAAGCGGCTCAGGATGGAAAATCCGAGAACGAGTAAGATGGTATACAAGCGACCCGTTTCGGTTCTGGTGGTGATCTATGCCCGTGACACTGGGCGGGTGCTGATGTTGCAGCGGCGTGACGATCCTGAATTCTGGCAGTCGGTAACTGGCAGCATAGAAGAAGGGGAAAGCGCGTCGTATGCCGCACAGCGTGAAGTCAAAGAAGAAGTTAACATCGATATATCCGCAGAAGCGTTATCACTCTTTGACTGTCAGCGCTGTATTGAGTTTGAGCTATTTGCTCATTTGAGACGTCGCTATGCGCCGGGGGTTACGCACAATACCGAACACTGGTTTTGTCTGGCGTTACCTGCTGAGCGCGAGGTGCAATTATCCGAGCATCTTGCTTACCAGTGGTTGGATGTGCCCCACGCGGCACTGTTGACCAAGTCCTGGAGCAACCGGCAGGCGATTGAGGAATTTGTTATTTATCCGGCCTGAACAGGCTTTTTTCGGAGATTTTTATGGCAGGTCATAGTAAGTGGGCTAACACAAAGCATCGTAAAGCAGCACAGGACGCCAAACGCGGTAAAATTTTTACCAAGATTATCCGCGAACTGGTTACCGCAGCCCGTCTGGGCGGTGGCGATCCGGGTTCTAACCCACGTCTGCGCGCTGCGATCGATAAAGCTCTGTCCAACAACATGACGCGCGATACGCTGAACCGCGCGATTGCCCGTGGCGTCGGCGGTGACGATGATGCCAACATGGAAACCATCATTTATGAAGGCTACGGCCCGGGCGGCACTGCTGTCATGGTGGAATGCCTGAGTGACAACCGTAACCGTACCGTTTCCGAAGTGCGTCACGCGTTTACGAAAACTGGCGGCAACCTGGGTACCGATGGCTCCGTTTCGTACCTCTTCACCAAGAAAGGCGTTATTTCTTACGCGCCGGGTCTGGATGAAGATGCGGTGATGTATGCGGCGCTGGAAGCCGGTGCCGATGATGTCGTGACGTACGACGACGGTGCGATTGACGTCTTCACGCCGTGGGAAACGTTCGGTGATGTGAAGGACGCGTTAGATGCAGCTGGCCTGAAAGCGGAGTCGGCTGAAGTGTCGATGATTCCGTCTACCAAAGCGGATATGGATGCAGAAACGGCACCGAAGCTGATGCGTCTGATCGACATGCTGGAAGACTGCGACGATGTGCAGGAAGTTTACCACAACGGTGAGATCTCCGATGAGGTGGCCGAACTGCTGTAATGGCAGATCGGTAATGCAAAGTAAAAATATACTCTAAATAATTCGAGTTT
>NZ_JACDSF010000012.1:20319-34491 GCF_013449685.1 Pectobacterium brasiliense
TAACTTGAAGTATGACGAGTACAGTTATCTACACGGGCGAATCGGCGGAGCGGCACGATGACAATAATAGTAGGCATCGACCCCGGTTCGCGCGTGACGGGTTATGGCATTATCCGTCAGCAGGGACGTCATCTGACGTATCTCGGCAGCGGCTGTATCCGTACCGTGGTGGATGATATGCCCACGCGGCTTAAACTGATATACGCGGGTGTCAGTGAAATCATTACGCAATTTCGTCCAGATTGTATGGCGATTGAGCAGGTGTTCATGGCGAAAAACCCAGACTCAGCCTTGAAGCTGGGGCAGGCGCGCGGTGTGGCTATCGTCGCGGGCGTGAATCAGGAACTGCCCGTGTTTGAGTACGCGGCGCGGTTGGTGAAACAAACCGTGGTCGGAACGGGCGCGGCGGATAAAAAGCAGGTGCAGCATATGGTTCGCTCACTGCTGAAACTGTCAGCCAGTCCGCAGGCGGATGCCGCCGACGCGCTGGCGATTGCCATTACTCACTGCCACTTTAACCAGAGCCTGCTGCGAACCGCGGCGGTGAAAGTGAACCCGCTGGCAGGAAGACTGCGCTGAAACAGGGGGCTGGATATTCATCCAGCCTTTTTTATGTTATATACTCGTCATACTTCAAGCCATTCTTTCCCTACGTAAAAGGAAGTGCAACGTGATAGGTCGTCTCAGAGGCATTATTCTGGAAAAACAGCCGCCGCAGGTGCTGATAGAAGCTAACGGCGTGGGTTACGAAGTCCATATGCCGATGACGTGCTTTTACGAACTCCCTGAACTCAATCAGGAAGCGATCATCTTTACCCATTTTGTTGTCCGCGAAGATGCGCAACTGCTGTTCGGTTTTAATGATAAGCAGGAGAGGGCGCTATTCCGTGAGCTGATTAAAGTGAATGGCGTCGGGCCGAAGCTGGCACTGGCGATCCTCTCTGGGATGTCCGCGACGCAATTTGTCAGTGCGGTTGAGCGCGAAGAAATTGGCGCGTTGATTAAACTGCCAGGCGTTGGTAAGAAAACGGCGGAAAGATTAGTTGTTGAAATGAAGGATCGCTTCAAAGGCTTGAGCGGCGATCTGTTCAATCCGGTCAGCGATATTCCGCTGGCATCGCCCGCTGCCGCAGACAGCCGTGTGAGCGATCCAGAAACAGAAGCCGCAGCAGCACTGGTTGCGCTGGGCTATAAACCACAGGAAGCCAGCCGCATGATTTCCAAGATTGCGCGTCCCGATGCTGACTGTGAAACTCTGATCAGGGATGCACTGCGCGCGGCGCTGTGAGGTATTCATGATAGAAGCCGATCGTTTAATTTCCGCTGACGCCGTTCCCGAAGAAGAATTTCTCGACCGCGCGATGCGACCTAAGCTGCTGACCGAATATGTAGGGCAGCCGCAAGTGCGCGAGCAGATGGAAATTTTTATCCAGGCTGCGCGCAAACGTGGGGATGCGCTGGATCATCTGCTCATTTTTGGTCCTCCTGGTCTGGGGAAAACGACGCTGGCGAACATCGTTGCTAACGAGATGGGCGTGAATATGCGCACGACGTCGGGCCCGGTGCTGGAAAAAGCCGGCGACCTCGCCGCACTGCTGACCAATCTCGAACCGCATGATGTGCTGTTCATCGATGAAATCCATCGCTTGTCACCCGTGGTGGAAGAAGTGCTGTATCCGGCGATGGAAGATTATCAGTTGGATATCATGATCGGTGAAGGGCCTGCTGCCCGCTCAATTAAACTCGATCTTCCTCCTTTCACGTTGATTGGCGCAACGACGCGTGCGGGGTCGTTAACCTCGCCGCTGCGTGATCGCTTTGGTATTGTGCAGCGTTTGGAATTTTATAATGTGGCGGATTTACAGTATATCGTGGGTCGCAGCGCACAGTGTTTAGGGCTGGATCTGACCTCCGAGGGTGCGCTTGAAGTGGCGCGGCGCGCGCGGGGGACGCCGCGTATTGCTAACCGACTATTGCGACGGGTGCGCGATTTCTCCGAAGTTAAATCGGAAGGGGCGATTACCGGAACAGTGGCGACGCAGGCGCTGGATATGCTGGCGGTGGATACCGAAGGGTTTGACTACATGGATCGTAAGCTGCTGTTGGCGATCATCGATAAATTCATGGGCGGCCCGGTTGGGCTGGATAATTTAGCGGCAGCGATTGGCGAAGAGCGCGAAACCATTGAAGACGTGCTGGAGCCGTTTCTGATTCAGCAAGGGTTCATTCAGCGTACGCCGCGTGGTCGAATGGCGACGCAGCATGCCTATCGTCATTTTGGCTTAACGCGTGAAGAGTTAAGTTAACGTGTGAAAAAACGTATCGCTTAAGAAATGCTCTCCATACTCAGGGAGACCACGCGGTCTCCCTGAATTTATGTGATTAGAACCAGGCTTCCCACATTGCCCCAACGTTGAACGAATCCAACTGCGTGTTGACGCCGGTTGTTGTCCGCGCGGTGTGCTTGTTATCCACTTCACCGCCGGTGACATAGAAGCGCAGCATCGGTCTGAACTCCGGCCCCATGGCGATCGAGACATTCTGGGAAAGCGTCAGTTTCCACCCTTTGTTATCACCTCCCTGACCGTAATCTACATGCTGGTAGCCCGCTTCAAGCCAGGTGGAATGCACATCATTCCAGAAATACATCGGGCGAACGATGGCATTGTAGTTACGACGATCGTCCTGACTGGCTGAGTCATTCGAGTAGTCGTGGTAGGCCAGCAGGTATTCGACCTGCGTTTGCGGCGTGAATTTGTATTTGCCTTCAAAGCTGGCATAGAAGGTTTTCAGGTTGTCGGTTTTGTTGTAAACGCTGTTATCCGCATTGTTCGAATAGCGAGTGATAAACTGATTGAGGCTATTTTTCCCCGTGTGGCTCAGGACCGCGCCGCCTTGCCAGGCTTTCAGACGCGCATCGTTATCTACTGCTTTCGAGTCAAAACCATAGTTTGCGTACAGCGCGAGATCCAACGGCCCCAGCTTGATGCCATGCACTTTGGACGTCAGCGCGTAATTGCCTTTATCACCCGTACCAGAACTGCCAGTACAGCTGATGCGTGAAGGGTTCGCATTATTCGTGATTATTTCAGGGTTACAGGATTCCACGGCCGCGACGGCCGCGACATCGAATTGAATACCGCCGAGATCAAAGTTCTTTATCCCCGCGCCCTGACCGTCATGGTTCATCCAGAAGTAGTCGTTAATACCTTGCTGTGGGCGCTGGTGGAAATCACGTCCGGCCCAGAGATAAGCGTTTGGCTGAGAAGCAAAAAGGTTGGTGACGCCCGCATAGGCTTTTTTCAGGTTAACTTCGTCGCCCCAATGGTCGATCATCACGACGACATCCCAGATTGCGCCGTTGTCACTCTTGAAGGCCTTGGAAAGCTGGAATTCACCGCCATTGCCTTCGTTGCCCAGACGCCCCAGCGCGGAGGCACCATTATAGGAGCCGTCAACCGCAACATATTTCTGGTCGCCGCCCTGGAATTGCGCCCCATAACGCGCATAGCCTGTGAAGTTGATGCCATAAGGTATCGCCATGTCAGGTGTCTTGGGGGCGTCCGGCGTGGTCAGCGGGTCGACCTGTTTACTGGCAATCGCGTCTAATTTTGCCTGACGCTCAGCCAGCGCTTTTTCTACGGCCTGAGCAACGATACGATCTAATTGCTCTTGAGTAATAACGTCTTGTGCGAATGCGGAACCGGAGCAAAGGGCCGCCAGCACCGCCAGTGTAACGGGCAGTTTTTTGGAATTTGTCATCGTCATCTCAATTCGGTAAGTTATTTTCAGACAATAACCATCCCGCTCTGATTGACGTGAATAATGGTACGGCGCTCAGAACAAGGTGATTGTTATTTTTTACAGGTGCAGTTTAATTAAATAACTGACGTAATCGATCCTCCCTATAAGGGTATTAAAATGGACTATTGTCTCTGGTAAAGATGAATAATTTCTTCTGATAATTCGCGGGCAAGCAGTGATGTCATTAAATGGTCTTGGGCATGCACCATAATTAATGTCATCGGCTGTCTGGCTTCTCCCGCATCCTGCTCAATCAGCTGGGTCTGCATATGGTGGGCTTTTCGCGAGTAATCATCGGCTTCCTTCAATAGATTCTTGGCTTCATCAATGTTACCTTTACGCGCGGCGTGTAGCGCCTCAAAACACAGGCTACGCGATTGTCCAGCATTGACGATAATTTCCATTACTGCATCTTCTAATGTAATCATCATATGACCTATTTTTATGTGAACGAATATTCGCAGCATGTATTTTCTATGCCGCGTTCTTGAATGTCGTCTAGGTCGGTGGATGTGAATAATAAAAACACCCGACCCTGAACGCTTTATTTTCTTTCTTCTATTTAATATCTATTACTGTTTTTATTAACCCCATTAATTACTGCTTACTGTTTTCGTCAGTGACAGATCGCCCTGTATTTTTTGTTCCTCAGTTTTCATTAATGTGCGTTCATAAGCCCGCAGGAACGGTAAATACATCAGCGCGGAAAATACCATGCACAGTAGGCACATAATTAGCGGGCTGAAACTCCAGTTTGCAGCCCACGATGCACCAATGGGGGCCGGTGTTGTCCACGGCGTCAACGACACTACCTGCGCCAGCCATCCCATCTTGGTTGCGGTGTAAGCCAGCACGGCGTTAACCATCGGTACGAAGACAAAGGGGAGGAACAGTATTGGGTTCATGATGATGGGCGCGCCGAACATGATCGGCTCGTTGATGTTAAAGAAGCTGGGTACGACACCCATTCTGCCGATGGTGCGCAAGTGCGTGACCTTGCTGCGTAACAGCAGAAATGCCAGCGGTAGCGTCGAACCGACGCCGCCAATCAACAAGTAGTGATCCCAAAAGCCCTGTAAATAGATATGTGGTAAGACTTCGCCGGCTGCCAGCGCGGCCTGATTCACGGCCAGATTGGTCATCCAGAATGGATTCATGATGCCCGTGACAATCAACGAACCGTGGATCCCCGAAAACCAGAAAAGCTGGCACAGCAGCACGGACAGAAGAATGGCAGGCAGCGAGTCTGAGGCAGACACCAGCGGTGCCAGCAGGTGCATAATCGCTTCGGGAATGATCATGCCTGTTTGCGCTTCAATGAAGAGATTGAGCGGATGCAGCGTTGCGACAATCACCAACACGGGAATGAGGATTTCAAACGAGCGGGCGACCCCCGTCGGGACTTCTTTCGGTAAGCGAATAGTAATGTTGTGCTTTTTTAGCGCTGCATAAACTTGGGTGGCATAGATAGACGTCAGTAAGGCGGTGAAGATCCCTTGTCCTGACAGATACTCGGTGGAAAGCTTGTCATCGGCGTAAGGCGCGGCGACAAGCAGGAAAGCCATAAACGCCAGTAGACCGGACATGACGGAATCGAGATTAAGCTGTCGTCCCAGACTGGCACCCACACCCACGGAGATGAAAAAGGTCATGAGCCCCATACTCAGCTCGAAAGGCAGCATCAGCTGTGCGCGATAGGTGATAGAAAAATCGAGCCAGATACGGGCGAATCCGACAGTGGTATCGGCGGAAAAGGGAGGGAAAATAAACACCAGCATAAATGAGCCGATGATCATAAAAGGTAGTGCGGCGGTAAAGCCATCGCGGATAGCGATCACATACTTTTGTTGCCCTAAACGCCCAGCCAGCGGGGTAATCGATTGTTCGATAGCGGCAATGATTGATTGATATACGGAACTCATGTGAACACCTTTTTTCGTGTGTCGCCGTAGCAGCGACAGCTCGTCACCAAGTATGTTATCGCCACGTTGTGCGCCGTAACCCATTGTATCTAAAACTCTTATGGAAATGTCGCGTGTGGCAGTCTTTTATAAACGTGAGCCTATACCTGTTATCTTTCTTCCGCTGCGGACCGCATTTTCCGCCACGCACAATGTAAAAAGTTATTGCTAAGATGATTGGATATCATATGGAAACCGTTTTCCATGTAAAGAAAAGAGAAGTGTGATGACCGTCAAGATGTAATGATTTCTGGCGGTATTAATTAGATTTACATCACATCTTATTGGCAGAAATGCGTATTGGATGTTAAATGGATAATCGGTTTCCATGCTGGATAGAAACGGTTATAATGCGAAGCAACGCAATGCGCGGTTGGTATTCAGGGTTTTGAGTCAGATTTAGCGTTTTCCAGGGGAAAATGATGTCTACAATCAACGATGTATCGCGTTTAGCTGGGGTGTCTAAAGCCACAGTCTCCCGTGTGTTGAGTGGTTCACGCGGCGTAAAGGAAGCAAGCCGCCTTGCGGTGTTAAAAGCGGTTGATGAGCTTAAATATCGGCCGAATGTCATCGCCCAATCGCTGTTAAGTCAATCAACCGGATGTATTGGCGTCATTTGTGCTCAGGACAACATCAACCAGACGACCGGCTACCTTTATGCGCTGGAAAAACACTTTAGCCGACATCAAAAGCATCTCTTGTTGCGTTTTGCCAGCAGCAGGGCTGAAGTGATGAACGTGCTTGATGAGCTGACCAGCGGCCTGTGTGATGACATTTTAATCATTGGCGCGCGTTTTCCGCTGAATCTGGCCGATAAGAACATTATTCTGATTGATTGCATGGAAACGGATACCACGAATAGCCTGCAATTCGATCACGCTTTCGCCATAGAAACTGCGTGTAATTACCTGATTCGACAAGGAAGACGGCAAATTGCGCTGATCAATCCCGCCGCCAGCAGCTCAGCGGATCAGGTGCTTTTAGGGTATAAGCGGGCGCTGGAAAATAACTTCCTACCGTTCAACCGCAACCTGATCTTTATGGATGCATCTTCATCGTCGTCGGTGGCACTGCAAGTGTTGCTTAATAACAGTACGACGCTGAATTTCAATGCGCTTCTGGTGGCGGATGAGCTGGAAGCCAAACGGGTTATTACGCAGCTTCAGGCGTTTAACAAATCCGTGCCAAAAGACATCATGGTATTCAGCCTGGCGGGGTCTCTCGATATTCCGGGCATTCCGGCGATACCGGCCATTGAATATTCGATGGATGCGGTGGCGGCCAGAATCGTGTCTTGGCTTAATGAGAAAACACAGGATGTGCTGGGATCGTATGTCTTGCGGGGTGATTTAATTATTCCAGATATGGCTAACCGGCAATAAACGCTATTCGTACAGCCTTCAAACTATAAAGCCCTTCTGAATCACGTATTCGGAAGGGCTTTTTGCTATTGATTCTCTAGGCGGGTTGTCGCTTAATCAGGCTGACAATAAACAGCAGCGATGCGCACAGCACCACAGACGGCCCAGCGGGCGTATTGTAGCCAGCTGAAAATGCCAAACCGCCCGTTACGGCAATCATTCCTACAATAATCGCGATGCTTGCCATTTGTTCAGGCGTTCGTGCGAAGCGTCTGGCGCTTGCCGCAGGAATAATCAGCAGTGACGTAATGATCAGCGCACCAACAAATTTCATGGCGATACCAATCGTTAACGCGGTGGTCAGCATCAAGAGCAGCTTGGTGCGCTGTAGCTTCACACCATCCACGTGCGCCAGCTCCGGGCTGATCGTCATAGAAAGGAGTGCGCGCCATTGCCAGCAGATAATGGCCACCACAACGATGACACCTGCGGCGATCACCCACAGATCCTCTGTTGTGACAGAGAGCAAATCGCCAAACAGATAAGCCATCAAGTCCACGCGCACGTTATTCATCAGGCTGACGACTACCAATCCAAGCGACAGCGCGCTGTGTGCCATGATGCCGAGTAACGTATCGATAGCCAGATAGGGCCGTCGCTCCAGCCAGACAAGCCCCAACGCCAGAATGAGCGTCACGGCAATAACGGCAGCAAACAGGTTGATGTTCAGCAGCAGGCCGAAGGCGATGCCGAGTAACGACGCGTGCGCCAGCGTGTCGCCGAAGTAAGACATCCGTCGCCAGACGACGAATGAGCCGAGCGGCCCTGCGGCAATCGCCAGCAAAATCCCCGCCAGCCAACCGGGAAACAGCAGTTCTATCATGCGTCGTTTCCACCTTGTCGCTTCAAAATAATACGTCCTTGCAGATCGTGACGATGATTATGATGGTGGCGGTAAATCGCCAATTGCTCCGCGCCACGGTGACCGAACATCGCTAAAAATTCGGGATGAAGGGAAACGACCTCAGGCGTGCCGGAGCAGCAAACATGTTGATTAAGGCACAGGACTTCATCGGTTTTCGCCATTACCAAATGGAGATCGTGTGACACCATCAACACGCCGCAGTGGAATTCCTGCCGCAATTGGTTAATCAGATCGTACAGCGCCAGTTGCCCATTGACGTCGACCCCCTGCGTCGGCTCATCCAGTACCAGTAGTTGGGGCTGGTTGAGCAGCGCGCGCGCCAACAGCACACGTTGGGTTTCGCCACCGGAAAGTTTCTGCATCGGCTGTTCCAGCAGATGAGCCGCCTGAACCCGCTTAAGCGCCGGTAAAATATCCTGCTTTTTTACGCCGGGCCGCAGTTGCATAAAACGGCTGACGGTTAAGGGCAGGGTAGTATCCAGATGCAGCTTTTGCGGAACGTAGCCGATACGCAACGCGGGATCGCGTACCAGCGAACCGGAGGTGGGGGACAGTAGACCCAATACCACGCGCACCAGCGTCGATTTCCCTGCGCCATTCGGCCCGAGCAGCGTCAGAATTCGACCTGCTTGCAAGGTAAGAGAGATATCTGACAGAACTTTTCGGCTGCCAAATGTCACTGAAATATTATTAAGTGATACCAATGTGGACATAGAATTTGGTTTGCATAACTCATGTAACGTTATAATATAACAAACAACACCATAAAAATCGATGGGATCGACTTTCATGCAGCAATCTATTCAGCAAAAAAAATGGTTAAAAAGTGTGTTTGTTGCCAGCGCGCTACTCGCAAGCGGGATGTCAATCAGCGCGGCATCCGCTGCGGTCATTACGTCAATTCGTCCTTTGGGATTCATTGCGTCGGCTATTGCCGATGGCGTGACGCCAACGGAGGTTTTGTTACCTGATGGCGCATCGCCCCACGATTATGCCTTGCGCCCGTCTGATGTCCAGCGTTTACAGTCCGCAGAACTGGTGATTTGGGTTGGGCCGGAAATGGAAGCCTTTCTCGCAAAGCCGTTAGCGAAAGTTTCACCTGAAAAGCAGATTACGCTTTCCGCGCTACCAGCGATTAAATCTGGGTTGGAAAAAGAAGCTGGACACGATCATGAGGATGACCATGACCAGGCGCATGATGACCATGGAAAGGAGCACGATCATAGCCATGCCGCCCATGATGACGGCGACGATGGCCACCATCATGGTGAGTACAATATGCACATTTGGCTGTCGCCGGAGATGACAAAACAGGCGGCAATTGCCATTCATGCAAAATTATTGGAACTTATGCCTCAGAATAAGGACAAACTAGACGCGAATCTGCTTTATTTCACGGATAAAATCGGGCAAGCAGATGAAAAAATTGTTAAGATGCTAGCGCCTGTGCAGGGTAAAGGGTATTTCGTGTTTCATGATGCCTATGGTTATTTTGAGAAACACTATGGGTTAAGCCCCCTGGGTCACTTCACAGTTAACCCCGAAATCCAACCCGGAGCACAGCGTTTACATCAAATACGAACACAGTTGGTTGAGCACAAAGCCGTATGTATTTTTGCTGAACCACAATTCAGACCAGCCGTTATTAATGCTGTTGCCAAGGGAACTGACGTGCGCTCGGGTGTGCTCGATCCATTGGGAAGCACTATTGCACTGGGTAGAGATAGCTATGCCGATTTTTTGTTGCAGCTATCGAACCAGTATGTGAGCTGTCTGGAGGAAAAATCATGAGGATACGAATAAGTGCAGCAGATAGTCCGAACTATCGCTCTGGCGTATAACAGCTTACCTCGACCCCATCGTGTCATGCTGGGGTCGCTTACCGTTGTGACATTGGCCGTTGCCGTTTGGCGGCCTTTTGTTTATCCCCACGTCGATGATGCTCCCGTCATCGTGAAAGATATCGATCTGGAAACCAGCCAACTGCGAACGCTGACACCTGAAGCCAGTGAACCGATAGACCAGCCCTCGCCAGATGACGATATTCCACAGGATGAACTGGATGATAAAGTTGCCGATGAAGGCAGTTCGCACGAGTATGTGGTGTCTACGGGCGATACCTTAAGCAGCATTTTGACGCAGTACGGCATTGATATGGCGGACGTTACCCAACTCGCCGAGCAGAATAAAGATTTGCGTAATCTGAAGATCGGTCAGCAAATCTCATGGACACTGGGCGAAAATGGCGACCTGCAAAGCCTGACCTGGCAGATGTCCCGCCGTGAAACGCGCATTTATGAGCGCGTCGGTGACGATTTCAAAGAACGCATTGAAATGCTGAAAGGCGAGTGGCGCAATAGCGTTCTGAATGGTCGAGTTACGGGCAGTTTTGTCAGCAGTGCGCAAAATGCCGGTTTGACCAGTGCAGAAGTTCGTGACGTCATCAAAGCGCTACAATGGCAACTGGATTTCCGTAAGCTACGCAAGGACGATACGTTTTCTGTTTTGATGTCACGCGAAATACTCGATGGTAAAAGTGAACAGAGTGAGCTGATCGGCGTTCGCTTGAATACCGGAGGCAAAGATTATTACGCGATTCGTGCAGAAGACGGTAAATTCTACGATCGTGAAGGTTCCGGTTTGACGCGTGGCTTTATGCGTTTCCCGACCATGAAACAATTCCGTGTTTCCTCTAACTTTAATCCGCGCCGTTTAAACCCAGTGACAGGGCGTGTTGCACCGCACAAAGGTGTCGATTTTGCTATGCCAGTCGGTACACCGGTTCTGGCCGTTGGTGACGGTGAAGTTGTGATTGCGAAACGCAGTGGCGCGGCCGGTAACTATGTCGTCATCCGCCATGGTCGTCAGTATACGACTCACTTTATGCATTTGAATCGTATATTGGTAAAATCTGGCCAGAAAGTGAAGCGTGGCGATCGTATCGGGTTGTCCGGTAACACCGGTCGTTCTACTGGCCCGCATCTGCACTACGAATTTTGGATCAACCAGCAGGCAGTAAACCCGTTAACGGCTAAACTGCCACGTTCTGAAGGGCTGGCGGGTAAAGAGCGTAGTGATTATCTGGCGCAGGTGAAAGAGGTCGTGCCGCAGCTTAAGTTTGATTAATTCTACTGACTGCATGTTATGCCGGTGGCTTGCTGCCGGCATTTTCATTTATAGAACAAGTGATAGAGCACCGGTTCCTGATTTTTTATTATTGAGCAGACGTGTTTTTGCGTAACTGTTGTCGGTGTTGCTAAACGCCGCGCGGCAATGATGATTATGTTTATTGATTGATCTGAAGAGTTTAGGCATGGAAAAAGAAAAAAAATCGAACGCTGAATTTGTTCCCCAGTTTCAACGCGCCTTTTTTCATCCGCGCTATTGGGGCGTTTGGTTAGGCGTTGGTGTGATGGCGCTCGCTGCCTATGTTCCCGCGCGATTAAGAAATCCGGTGCTGGGTGGGTTAGGGCGTTTTGTTGGGAGAATATCAAAAGGCGCACGCCGCCGTGCCCGCATTAATTTGCTGTATTGCATGCCGGAATTAATGGAAGCACAGCGCGAAGCTATCATCGATGACATGTTTACGACGGCTCCTCAGTCGATGATCATGATGGTGGAAGTGGGAATTCGTAACCCGAAGAAAATCGAAAAATACGTTCGCTGGCATGGCGAAGACATTCTGGATCGCATTAAGGAACAAGAAAAGAACGTGATTTTTCTGGTTCCGCACGGTTGGGGGGTTGATATCCCCGCGATGCTGCTGACCTCACGCGGCCAGCGTATGGCCGCCATGTTTCACAACCAGAAGAATGCGCTGGTGGATTACTGGTGGAATCGGTTACGTCGTCGTTTTGGTGGCCGCATCCATGCGCGTAATGATGGTATTAAACCGTTTATCAGCTCTGTGCGCTCTGGGTGTTGGGGCTATTATCTGCCCGATCAGGATCATGGCGCAGAGCACAGCGAATTCGTTGACTTCTTTGCGACCTATAAGGCAACGCTGCCTGCCGTTGGACGACTGATGAAAGTGTGTCGCGCTGACATCGTGCCGTTGTTCCCAGTATATAACGCTAAAGACGGCTGCCTCGATGTGTTTATTCGCCCGCCGATGGATGACTTGGCGGATGCAGATGACGCATATATTGCACGGCGTATGAATGAAGAAGTGGAAATTCTGGTCAAACCGAATCCTGAGCAGTACACCTGGATTCTGAAACTACTAAAAACCCGCAAGCCGGGTGAAATTGAACCGTACTGTCGGGATGATTTATACCGCGACTAGTCTATACGGTAGATAACAGTGGGCTGATAGGCCGCAGAGATAAAAAAGCCGGACGAGAAATCGTCCGGCTTTTTGCTATTACACTTTTTTGGTCTAACGCTTCGCGCTATCACAACCGTCCGCTCACTCAGCCGCGGACGGTTGTGACAAGGATTATTCCACGCGCAGGATGCGGATCGTGTTGGTGGTGCCCACTGTACCCATGATGTCACCCTGTGTGACGATGACCAGATCCCCAGACATCAGGAATCCTTTATCGCGCAGCAGGATCACTGCATCATTGGCGGCAGCAACGCCGTCCGTGTAGCTGTCGAAATGCACGGGAGTAACGCCACGATACAGTGCGGTCAGGTTTAGCGTGTGCTCATGACGAGACATAGCGAAAATCGGCAGACCGGAACTGATACGGGACATCATCAGGGCGGTACGACCCGATTCCGTCATGGCGATCAGCGCTGTTACCCCTTTCAGGTGGTTGGCGGCGTACATGGAAGACATCGCGATGGATTCTTCGGTGTTATCAAACTGTACGTCAAGGCGGTGCTTGGAAACATTGATGCTTGGGATCTTCTCCGCGCCTAAACACACTTTCGCCATAGCCGCAACGGTTTCAGCCGGATATTGGCCCGCCGCGGTTTCTGCTGACAACATCACGGCATCGGTGCCATCCAACACAGCGTTAGCGACGTCCATCACCTCTGCACGCGTTGGCATCGGGTTGGTGATCATCGATTCCATCATCTGCGTAGCGGTAATGACCGCACGGTTCAACTGACGGGCGCGACGGATCAATTTCTTCTGAATCCCCACCAGCTCTGGGTCGCCGATTTCAACGCCCAGATCGCCCCTCGCCACCATTACCACGTCGGAAGCCAGAATAATGTCATCCATTGCGGCATCTGAACAGACGGCTTCCGCGCGTTCAACTTTTGATACGATCTTGGCGTGACAACCCGCATCACGCGCGAGGCGACGTGCGTAGTTGAGATCTTCACCGGTACGAGGGAAAGAGACGGCCAGATAGTCGACGCCAATTTTTGCGGCAGTAATAATGTCGGCTTTATCTTTTTCCGTCAGGGCTTCGGCAGACAGACCGCCGCCGAGTTTGTTAATGCCTTTATTGTTGGACAGCGGACCGCCAACGGTGACTTCGGTATACACTTTCAGACCTTCAACCTGAAGGACTTTCAACTGCACTCGGCCATCATCCAGTAACAGGATATCGCCCGGTACCACGTCGCTCGGCAAGCCTTTGTAATCGATTCCGACTTTTTCTTTATCGCCTTCGCCTTTCGCTAAGTTGGCATCCAGCAAGAATTTGTCGCCGATATTCAGGAAAATTTTACCTTCTTTGAAGGTAGAAACACGAATTTTGGGACCCTGTAGATCGCCAAGAATGGCAACATGGCGGCCTAATTTAGCCGCAATTTCACGAACTTTGTTGGCACGTAATAGATGATCTTCTGGTGTGCCGTGAGAAAAATTCATGCGTACTACGTTCGCGCCCGCACTGATAATCTTTTCGAGATTATTATCACGGTCGGTAGCGGGCCCCAGGGTGGTGACAATTTTGGTTCTTCTGAGCCGTCTGGACATGTATAACTCCGTTCACTTGTGAAGCTGTAGTGTTGCGATTAAGCGTCGAATAACGGTGTAAAATGTCACTTTACAACAAAACTATTTCACCTGCGTTATCCGAACATTGTGTTGAGTCTGATTATCATACTGTACAGGTAATCCCTGCCATCTTTCCATGCCTGTAGTCTGTGACCATATCAAGATGAAACAGGTTGATGATACCGCTCATTTTTCATTACCCGTCATACTTCAAGTTGC
>NZ_JACDSF010000012.1:34524-53148 GCF_013449685.1 Pectobacterium brasiliense
GAATCACTTACTTGAGTAAGCTCACCGGGACTCCCTCGCTTGCCGCCTTCCTGAAACTCGAATTGTTTAGGGTATAAGGTATAACTCAAAAACAAAGCACAACATAAACTTATCTATCACCTGAAGGGATTAATCAATCGCTCGTCTTTATCAAAGCGAGATTCACGCAGGGCCTCTTTGACCCGTTTCAGGTTATCACGAAATTTTTCCCCGCGGCGCAGCGTGAACCCGGTCGCCAGAACGTCGATCAATGTTAACTGAGCGATACGGGACACCATCGGCATGTAGACATCGGTATCTTCGGGCACATCAAGTCGCAAGGCCAACGACGCCTCACGCGCCAGCGGCGTGCCATCCGAGGTGATGGCGATAACGGTCGCGTCGTTCTCGCGTGCCAGTTGCGCCATGTCGACCAGGCTTTTGGTTCTGCCCGTGTGGGAGATCAATACCACGACGTCGCCGTCGCTGGAATTCATACAGCTCATACGCTGCATAACGATGTCATCGAAATAGACGACGGGGATATTGAAGCGGAAAAATTTGTTCATCGCATCATGTGCGACAGCGGCGGAAGCGCCCAGGCCAAAGAAAGAGATTTTCTTCGCCTGTGTCAGCAAATCCACAGCGCGGTTGACAGCGGCGACATCCAGACTGGATTTCACCTGCTCCAGGCCAGCCATGGCGGATTCAAAAATTTTACTGGTATAGGCATCAACGCTGTCATCTTCTTCAACGTTACGGTTCACATACGGTGTGCCGTTTGCCAGACTTTGCGCCAGATGTAGTTTAAAATCGGGAAAACCTTTAGTTTCAAGGCGGCGACAGAAACGATTAACCGTTGGCTCGCTGACATCGGCCATTTTGGCTAAGGTCGCGATGCTGGAGTGAATGGCTGTTTGTGGCGTGCTCAGGATCACTTCAGCAACTTTTCTTTCTGATTTGCTTAAGAGTTCCAGGTGGCTCTGGATTTTTTCCAGCATATTCATACGACAAGGGCCATGTAAGTTTTTTCCAATTTCAACTAAAGGTACACTGGCATGCATTACGTGAAAAAATGTAAGTCGTGAAAATATACTACGACCCTGTAGTGGTTGGCAGAGGGCAACAGGTTAAGTTGGGCCCTTTTTTTGCCAGAACATGACATGTGTCTAACTTTCAGAAAAGTAATCGACTGTCAGAAACGACGGAAAATTTCGTTTTAGGGCGAATGCATAAGTGACTTCAGCCACTGCACAGACTGATTTATGCATGGTTTTCAGTCAATCCCGACCATTATTTGGCATTTTTATGATGGGTTTACTGGCTGTAGTCAAAAAGAGTACATTATCGCTGTAATAAAATTACAGCATCCTGCAACGAGGAGATGAACATGGCGGTAACTTCAACAGCCCAAGCGTGCGATCTGGTTATTTTCGGAGCTAAGGGCGATCTGGCACGTCGTAAATTGCTGCCTTCCCTTTACCAGTTGGAAAAAGCAGGTCACATCCATGCGGACACCCGAATTATTGGGGTGGGCCGTGCGGATTGGGATAAAGCGGAGTATACGCGCGTCGTGCGTGAAGCACTTGACACCTTTATGAAAGAAGCCATCGACGATAAGTTGTGGGAAACACTAAGCAGTCGGCTGGATTTCTGCAATCTTGATGTAGAAGACACCAAAGCCTTCAATAAGCTGGGCAAGATGCTTGACCAGAAAAATCGTACCACCATCAACTATTTTGCCATGCCACCGAGTACATTCGGTGCGATCTGCAAAGGGTTGGGAACCGCAGGGCTGAATAAAGAGCCCGCGCGCGTGGTAATGGAAAAACCGCTGGGTACCGATCTGGCGTCTTCTCGTGTCATTAACGATCAGGTCGCGGAATTCTTTAACGAGTGTCAGGTTTACCGCATCGACCACTATCTGGGTAAAGAGACCGTTCTGAACCTGCTGGCGCTGCGTTTTGCCAACTCGCTGTTCTCCTCAAACTGGGACAACCGGACGATCGACCATGTGCAGATCACGGTAGCCGAGGAAGTCGGGATTGAAGGGCGCTGGGGCTATTTCGATAAAGCCGGCCAGATGCGCGATATGATCCAGAACCACCTGTTACAGATTCTCACGATGATTGCGATGTCGCCGCCGTCTGATTTGACGACCGACCGCATCCGTGATGAAAAAGTGAAAGTGCTGCGTTCACTGCGTCGTATCGATCGCTCCAACGTGCATGAAACCACTGTTCGCGGACAATACACGTCTGGTTTTGTTCAGGGGCATAAAGTGCCGGGCTATCTGGAAGAAGAGGGCGCGAACAAAAGCAGCAGCACGGAAACCTTCGTCTCGATTCGCGTTGATATTGATGACTGGCGCTGGTCTGGTGTGCCGTTCTACCTTCGTACCGGTAAACGCCTGCCGACCAAATGTTCAGAAGTGGTGGTGTACTTTAAGAACCCTGCGCTGAACCTGTTCCATGATTCCTACCAACAACTGCCGCAGAACAAGCTGATTATTCGCTTGCAGCCGGATGAAGGTGTGGAAATCCAGATTCTGAACAAAATTCCGGGGTTAGAGCATAAGCACCGCCTGCAAACGGTGAAGCTGGATCTGAGCTTCTCGGAAACCTTTAATCAGCAGCATTTGGCCGATGCTTACGAGCGTCTGCTGCTGGAAACCATGCGTGGGATTCAGGCGCTGTTTGTCCGTCGTGATGAAGTTGAAGAAGCCTGGAAATGGGTGGACTCCATCATGGATGCGTGGGCGATGGACAACGATGCACCGAAGCCGTATCAGGCAGGAAGCTGGGGGCCGGTGGCATCTGTGGCGATGATTACCCGCGATGGCCGTTCTTGGAATGAGTTTGAATAATTTTTTGGTAATACGTCAGTAATGGGGGGCTGGCCGACAACGGTTGGCCTCCCACAGTTTTTAATGTATGGCTCACGGTGCGGTCGGACATCTGCGGCGACGCAGATCCCTGTGGCAGGGGCGCGCTATATAATTAATGATGCCTTCGGGCATGACTGGAGATAACTTTTGATGAAAAACTGGAAAACGAGCGCGGAACAGATTTTGACAACGGGTCCCGTTGTTCCTGTGATTGTGGTCAACAAACTGGAACACGCGGTGCCGATGGCAAAAGCGTTAGTCGCGGGCGGCGTTCGCGTTCTGGAACTGACATTGCGTACCGACTGTGCCATCGAAGCGATTCGCGCGATTGCCAAAGAAGTACCGGAAGCTATCGTGGGTGCGGGTACGGTCACAAACCCTGAGCAACTGGCTGCGGTGGTTGAGGCGGGTGCGCAGTTTGCCATCAGCCCAGGCCTGACCGAGCCGCTGCTGAAAGCCGCAACGGAAGGCAACATCCCGTTGATCCCGGGTATCAGCACCGTATCTGAACTGATGCTGGGTATGGATTACGGCCTGCGTGAGTTCAAATTTTTCCCAGCGGAAGCTAACGGCGGCGTGAAAGCGCTCCAAGCGATCGCAGGTCCGTTTGCTCAGATTCGTTTCTGCCCAACGGGTGGCATTACGCCGAATAACTACCGCGACTATCTGGCGCTGAAAAGCGTGCTGTGCGTGGGTGGTTCATGGCTGGTGCCGAACGACGCGTTGGAAAGCGGTGATTACGCACGTATTACTGAACTGGCGCGTGAAGCCGTTGCAGGTGCAAAAGCTTAAGTTTGCTCGTGACTGAATGACGAAGGCCACTCACTGCGAGTGGCCTTTTTTATGACGGACATTCTTGTCCGTCACCCTGCGATCAATGAAATGTATCAGCCGCTGATTTTTACGCCCGCGGCAACGCGCTTGGCGATGGCTACCGCATCATCCGTGGTTTCCGCACTGGCTAACGCGACACCCATACGGCGCTTGCCGCTGATATCCGGTTTACCAAACAGGCGAATTTGCGTATGAGGCAGCAATGCGCCTTCCAGCCCCTGATAACGCACGTTGTTGCTATCCAGTTCCGGTAAAATCACGGCGGAAGCTGAAGCGCCATACTGACGAACTGCGCCAATGGGTAGCCCCAGGAAAGCACGCACGTGCAGTGCAAACTCGGACAGATCCTGAGAGATCATCGTCACCATGCCGGTATCGTGCGGGCGAGGGGAGACTTCACTGAAAATAACCTCATCGCCGCAGACGAAAAGCTCCACGCCGAACAGGCCATAGCCGCCGAGCGCTTTCACGACATCGCTGGCTATCTTTTGCCCGCGTTCCTGCGCCAGTGCACTCATCTGCTGTGGTTGCCAGGATTCACGATAGTCGCCGTCTTCCTGTCGATGACCGATTGGCGCACAGAAATGAATGCCGTCAACCGCATGGATAGTCAGTAAGGTGATCTCAAAATCAAAATTAACCAGCCCTTCCACGATGACGCGTCCGCCGCCTGCTCGTCCACCCTGCTGGGCATAGTGCCACGCCTGATCTAACTGCTCAGCAGAGCGAATCAGGCTTTGCCCTTTGCCAGAGGAACTCATGACCGGCTTAACAATACAAGGGTAGCCAATCGCCTCTACTGCCTGGCGAAAGTTCTCTTCGCTATCGGCAAAACGGTAGGTGGAAGTGGGAACGCCGAGTGTTTCAGCGGCCAGACGACGGATACCTTCGCGATTCATCGTCAGGCGCGTCGCTTCGGCACAAGGAACAACATGGTGACCCTGCTTTTCCAGCGTTACCAGCATGTCGGTTGCGATGGCTTCGATTTCCGGCACGATGTAATCAGGACGTTCGGCTTCAACCAACGCTTTTAATGCATCGCCATCCAACATATTGATAACATGGTTGCGATGCGCAACCTGCATGGCGGGGGCATCAGCATAGCGATCGACCGCAATCACTTCGATTCCCAGGCGCTGACACTCAATCGCCACTTCTTTACCTAATTCACCGGAGCCAAGCAGCATCACTCGTGTGGTATTCGCACGCAGGGCGGTTCCAATTGTTAACATAACCTTATACCTGATCGGGTAGTGAAAAATGGCCGCAGTATAAACGAAAACGTTTGCGTGCGCATTAATGAGGGCGGGCAGTGGAATGCGATGCGCAAAAGCGCACCAAGAGATAAGGACGTGGCTTGGCAATACTGGGCAATCGTGCCACTCTTCTTGCAAAGCGAAAATTTTATGTCAAGACAACGAGATCCGACGCCATGAAGACACCGCAAGCTGAAAAAAGACCCCATGCACTAAGCACACATGGCGATACGCGTATCGACAATTATTACTGGCTGCGTGATGACCAGCGTACCGATCCACAGGTATTGGACTATCTGCAGCAGGAAAACGCCTATAGCGAAGCCGTCATGACACCTCATGACGCACGCAAGCGGGCACTGTATGACGAAATGGTCAAACGCATTCCGTCGACGGATATGTCTGTGCCGTATGTCAGAAAAGGCTATCGCTACCAAAGTCGCTATGAGCAGGGGAAAGAGTACGCCATCTATCTGCGCCAGCCTGAGCAGGCAACAGACGTATGGGAAACGCTGCTGGATGGGAACCAACGTGCAGAAGGGCATGAATTTTACAGTCTCGGCACGCTTGAGGTTAGCCCTGACAACACGCTGCTGGCGCTCTCGGAGGACTTTTTATCCCGTCGGCAGTACACGCTTCGTTTTCGCGATCTAAACAGCGGCGAGTGGTTACCGGATGTGATCGAAAATGTGACCGCAGGGGCGGAATGGTCGGCGGATTCGACGGTGCTGTATTACGTGCGCAAACATGAGCAAACGCTGTTGCCATATCAGGTCTATCGCCACCGTCTGGGAAGCGATCCAGAGTTAGATGAGCTGGTCTATGAAGAGAAAGACGACACCTATTACGTTAGCCTGAGCAAAACGACATCAGAGCACTACATCACCATTTATCTCAGTAGCACGACGACGAGCGAGGTGTTGTTGCTTGACGCGACGCGCCCGGATGCGTTACCGCAGGTAGGCATTCCACGTCGAAAAGATCATGAATATGGCATCGATCACTATCAGGATAAGTTTTATCTGCGTTCCAATCGGGAAGGGAAAAATTTTGGCCTCTACCGTTCGGATAGGCCCGATGAGCAAACGCTGGAAACGCTGATTGCACCACATGAACACCGCGTACTGGAAGGTTTCGAGCTGTTCCGTGATTGGCTGGTGGTTGAAGAACGGGAGCGCGGTTTGACCCGCTTGCGCCAGATTCACTGGCAGACGCAGGAAGAAAAAGCGATCGCGTTTAATGATACGAGCTATGTGACGTGGCTATCGTACAACCCTACGCCAGAAACGGCATTGATGCGGTATGGCTATTCATCAATGACAACGCCCAGCACGCTGTATGAATTGAATCTGGACACAGGCGAGCAGCAGTTACTTAAACAAGCCGAAGTGAAAGATTTCTCACCGGACAATTACCGGAGCGAGCGTTTGTGGATCACGGTTCGGGATGGCGTCGACGTTCCCGTTTCCCTCGTTTATCATCGCGATCATTTCAGCCCAGGCAAGAACCCGATACTGGTCTACGGCTATGGTGCTTATAGCCATAGCATGGATCCGGATTTTAGCGTTAGCCGTCTGAGCCTGCTGGACAGAGGGTTTGTCTTTGCCTTAACGCACATTCGCGGTGGCGGTGAGCTGGGTCAGCAGTGGTACGACGATGGTCGCCTGCTCAATAAAATGCATTCCTTCACCGATTTCATCGATGTGTCTCAGGCATTGATAGAAAAAGGTTATGGCGACAGGAACAACATGTTTGCTATGGGGGGCAGTGCGGGCGGGCTATTGATGGGCGCGGTAGTGAATATGGCACCCGATCTATTTAAGGGCGTTGTTGCCCAGGTTCCCTTCGTTGATGTGCTGACGACAATGCTGGATGAGTCTATCCCGTTGACGACTGGCGAGTATGACGAGTGGGGCGATCCGAATGAACAAATCTATTATGACTATATCAAGCAATATAGCCCCTATGACGGCGTTACCGGGCAACGCTATCCGCATTTGCTGGTGACTACTGGGTTACACGACTCTCAGGTTCAGTATTGGGAACCTGCAAAGTGGGTGGCGAAATTACGGGAAGTTAAAACGGACGATCGTCTGGTGCTGCTGTACACCGATATGGATGCTGGGCACGGCGGAAAATCCGGTCGTTTTAAACGTTATGATGATATTGCGTTGGAATATGCTTTCCTGCTGATGGTGCTCGAAATGGTTGAGGAAGTGCACGGATAACGTGTTGGTTATGGGGGTAAACCCGTTTTCGGGTTTACCCGATCGACATGGCACATTACTTAGGTCACATCACAACTCAGGTAATATCAGCCTGTGGTTTCTTTGCCCTTTTGTCGGCCCGTTTTTCGGCGGCCGTTTTCAGGGGCTTCTTCTTACTGTTCTTTTTGCTATCCAGACCTTTACTCATATCTTGCCTCGCGTGATAAAAGAGTAGGTTGCCACTCCATTAACCGCTTGTGCGGGCCGATATGCAAGCAGAAAATCGTTTTTGCTGTGTAAGAATGTAACCCGTGGAAAGGGATGTTTTCCACGGCAAGGTCGCCGTAGGTTGGAATGAAGCGATAAGCCTACTTAGACTTCGGTTCGTAGGGTAAGCGAGAGAATTGCAGTGAGCGCTGGCGATAAAACATCACGCGTTCGCGAAAATAGTCACGCAAGTACTCGGGTTGCTCTCTCTCAACGACCTCGGGAATGACCGGCATATTGTAACGTTCTTTGAAGGCCACGCCTGACGCCGCCAAGTCTACGTTAACTTTATCCATCTCTTCTTTGGACAATTCTGCCAAATTGTATCCCATACCGTATTCTCCTGCCTATTGGCCACAGACTGATGCGTGCCACGGTAAAGTAGTGACAGGAAAATGGCAAGCGTTCACCTTATCATGTGGATGTTTATTATTCTCATTATGAAATGGGAATCATTTTTAATACAAACGTGCCATACATAATATCGCTCGTAGTTGTTATTTTTGATAATAACAATGATTCGCAATAATATATTTTTTCTAAGAGGTAAGTGATAATAAATATCAATAACATTTTTTTAACTTGTTGTTTATATGATGTTTTTTGTTTATTGGGTGTCAATGTTAATAAAGTGTTTTTATTTTATTTTTTCAGGCATAATGCCCTGAATAATTTCACCTGCTGGGAAAATAGGGAGTTAACATGTTAAAAAAAGAAATGATTCAGAAGCTGAATGAACAACTTAATCTGGAGTTTTATTCCGCGAATTTGTATCTGCAAATGAGCGCATGGTGCGGTGACAAAGGTTTTGAAGGCGCATCCAGTTTCCTGAAGACGCATTCTCAGGAAGAAATGCAGCACATGCAGCGCCTGTTTGACTATCTGGACGACACCGGAAGCCTGCCTGTATTAGGCGCGATTGCCGCACCGCCGATTGATTTTGATTCACTGGCTGATGTCTTCAAGCTGACCTATGAACACGAACAACTGATCACTGCAAAAATTAATGAGCTGGCGCATGAGGCGATGGCGCTGCAGGATTATTCTACATTTAACTTCCTGCAATGGTACGTTGCTGAGCAGCACGAAGAAGAGAAATTGTTCCGTTCTATTCTGGACAAATTGGCGTTAGTCAAAGCCAGCGAAGGCGGCCTGTTCTTCATCGATCAGGACCTGAAAAAAATGTCTGCGGCGGCCCCGTCAACCTAATGACAAGCGACGCTTCTGTCGGCCAATGAGTCGTTGAATGATGCGGGATAATGTTCTCCTTATCCCGCCATTTTCCCCTCCCGAACGCCCTTTCTGCCAGTACCACACTACCGATAGTATTCCTGAACGCCACACTCGACTTCACCTTCCTCTGTCGCTATGATCGCATCAGTCGTGATATACAACATTCTGTTTTATAAGGGTTGAAGCTGTCTTTCTCTGATTCGGATAAGGCTGCAAAACTCACACACATCATTGTTTGAATACGCCATGTCGGGAATACCATGATGAAGAAATTTTTGCTATCTATCGTGCTTACTTCACTTTCTATGAATGCTTTTGCTGCCGCTCAACTGGCAAATATCAGCCGGTTTGAATATGGCGATCGCTGGGCTTTCACGCGTGAAGAAGTTCAACTGATTTGCCGCCCTGGCAATGCGCTGTACGCCTTACATACCGGGACGCTGATGCAATATCCGCTAAACGACGTCGCCATTGCGCAAATGAAATCTGGGCAGGTGAGTGCGCAGCCGATAGACGCGATATGGCTGGACGATCCTAAGCATCCTGGACAGAAAAAAAGCCTTCAGCCATTTATCGAACGTGCAGAGCAGTTGTGTAAGCCAGACGCTAAGCCATGAAGTGATTGATTTACCTATTAATGTTAAATAATTATTTCTTTATGGTTAAGGTAAGGTGTGAAATCTGTTCCATTTGTGATGATTGCGAATAGGTTAACGCTGGAAAACGCGAGGGAGTTGGCTAAGCTTAAGTCTACAGGGCTAGTACAGCTTGTATAAATGCCAACTTTTAGCGCACGGCTCTCCCAAGAGCCATTTCCCTAGACCGAATACAGGAATCGTGTTCGGTCTTTTTTTATAACCTATATAAATACAATGGCTTACATTAAAAATCAGCCACTTATCTCTACTGTGTTCTACTCAGTATCACCCTATAACATAGTCTGCCGCCTTTTTGTCGCCAATGGCTGACGCCAGTGGATTCAGACGAATGGCATCTTCTAAATGGTCTGGCGCAAAGTGTGCGTACCGCATTGTTACACGTATGTCGGAGTGCCCCAAAATCCTCTGCAACACAATGATATTGCCGCCGTTCATCATGAAATGGCTGGCGAATGTGTGGCGTAATACATGTGTCATTTGCCCCTCTGGCAACTCAATGCCAGCCATTCTGACCACCCGATAGAATTGTTTATAGCAAGGGGAGAATGGCTTTCCGTTGCGGCTGATTAATTCTTGGTAAAGCTGCTCAGAAATTGGAACGGTACGGTTTTTTTTCCCTTTCGTATTAATGAACGTAATTTTGTATGGGGACAGTTGAGATGATTTTAGTTTTGCTGCTTCATTCCAACGCGATCCGGTTGAAAGGCATACTTTTACAATAAGAGTTAATTCTTCATTTTTATGATTTTCACAAGCGACTAATAATTTTGTTATTTGGTCAGGAGTGAGCCACGCCATTTCACGTTCTGGTTGGTCGAATTCTCTTATATTTTCAAGTGGGTTGGGTAACCCCCATTCACCAAGTCGTTTTAATTCATTAAAAACAGCACGTAAAAAAGCATGTTCGCAGTTGATTGTACCAGTAGAGACTTTTCTTGTTTCAAGACTGGTGCTGTAGCCATTATCAATAGCGCCTTGTAATCGTAGATCTCGGTAGTGTGCCCAATCCTTTGCTGTCAGTGATGATGCTATTGGATCACCAAGTCCATTACAGATAATTTTAAGTTTCCCTAATCGACCTGTTTTATCGCTCAATGAGCAACCATGCAGCTTGTACCACAAATCAATCAACTCGCTGAGTTTCCGTCGATCTTCTTTCTCCCCCAACCACGGTTTTAACTTGGTTTGCTCCATAACATACTGTTCATAAGATACGGCCTCGCCTTTGGTCGAAAACTGTTTTCTGACCCGCTTTCCGTCTCTTCCATTGGGATAACACTCACATAGCCACTTTCCTGTGGTTAACTTTCTGATAGCCATTACTGAAATCCGAGATAAATAGAATATTTATACTGTATAAAAAAACAGTATAAATGTTTATTAGTGAAAGATTCAAACAATGACGATGTAAAAAGCCCACCTTAGTATGGTGGGCAGAAGAGGAGAGGGGGTAGCCTTAAATCCAGAGTGCTCCCTGATTTGACCGATCAGGATGTGGCGGGACGGGCTTAACATCGCCCGGTGTCATAATAATATCTGCTATGGTTTCCATTGATTTGAAGGTGCACCCGCAGTTGATATTCTGGCACTGGTGATAACGTTCTTTTGTCTTGTTCGTAATGTAGCGACTGGATCTCGCGTGTGCTGCATTTTGGCAGAGTGGGCAATGCATCATTTCGTAAATCGCCTTATCGTTTTGTCTGGTTTATATCGTCGATTCTATCACTTTATTCGATTTTTCAAATAATGATTTGAAAATGAATTACTGCTCACTTATCCCATACCCAGCTTCAGACAGCAGCACTTCGAGTTCCAGCGCGGTAACGTACCCTGAATTACTCAAGCTGTGCGTGACTTTTGAGATTGTCCACGGCTGTTCGTCGATCACCTGCTTGAATCCGCTCACCTGAACAGGCGTTTCCGGGAACAGGTCAGCGCGCCCCATTGCCAGCGTGATAGAGAATTCCGCGACACCACGCTGGAGTTTGTTCCACTTTGCCTCTGCGGCACGCATGGCCTCCGCCTTAGTCGCAAAAACCGTGGTCAGCGCCAGCACGTTTTCATCCGTGCCAACCAGATAATCCCCCTCACGGGCTTCTGGCTCCTTCTTTGCCTTTTTTGCTTTAGGGTGAGGTTGCGGCCCTTGATGTAGCAGCACTTTTTTCTGACGCTTTACCTTTACCGTTTTCGGCTTTTCAGGTTTCGGTGTATGCAGCCAGCTTGCCGTTACACCTGTGTACGCGCCCCGGTCAGCTAGGCTAAAACTGTGCTGATCCCCGTCGCTGCGTTCAATAATCTGCTGTGGGATGGGCTTGCCGCTGGCCGTCTTCCCCGTTCCGGGACGGATGAACAGCAAACGCCCGGCCTTGATTGCCACAATCGCCCCGTTGCGCTCGGCCAGCCGGGTAATAAATTTCGCGTCGGTTTCCTGCGTTTGGTCGATGTGCGGAATTTTTATCCCAGCGAACCCGTCAGCCAGCATTGGTGCAAGGTTGTTACGCTTCGCCACCTGTTCAACAATCGCCCCCAGCGTGGTGTCGTGATACGACAGTTCACGCCGTGAGTTCAGCGACCCGCGAAAATCGGCACTCCGCGCCCGGATGGTCATCGTATCCGGCGTGCCACGATGTTCTATTTCATCCACCGTAAAATCACCTTTGCCGATCAGCGCTTCACCTTCCCAGCCCAAAAACACCGACAGCACCGCACCCCGGCGGGGTAACTGCAACAGTCCGTCGCTGTCGTCCAGCTCGATGTCGAGCTGGTCGGCCTCAAATCCCCGGTTATCGGTCAGGCTCAGTGATAACAGGCGCGGACTGATAACGGTCGTAATGTCCTGCTCATTCAGGCGCAGCAGGTACGCGGGGGCGGTTTTACTACCCGCGCGAACATTCAGCGGGTTAATCATGCGAATAATCCCCCGATAGCGGATTGCGCCCGGTTAGCTATTTCCCCGGCGCTGCCGATCAGGCCGTCGGCCTGCTGGCGTAAATCGCCCAGCATGGCAGACAGCGACGAGTCCACGCGGGTCAGCGTGATGGTAAACTCAATCCGCCGGGCGCGGCCATCCGTGAAAAAGTCGGTTTTCGTCTGGCTGATGCTGTTCACCACAAACACGCCGTAAATGGTGCCGCTACCCTCAATCAGCGGCCATGCGCGCCCCTGATCGGCCATCGTCTCCAGCATCAACAATGACAGCGTGCCGCCTGTGATTTCCGGCAGCAGTTCCCCCGACAGTGTGATTTTCTCGTCTTCAATGCCTAAGAACTGCAACGCCGGACGCTGACCGACGCGGCTGTTTGACGGCCAGCGGTAATCAACGTTGCGCTGCATGTTCTGGTAAGGCAGGGTCTGGAGCTGGAACACAAACAGCCCTAATGTGAGCATCATCTTATTCGCCTCCCTGATAACTGTACTGACTGAATGCGCGTGACCGCGCCGCCCGTTCCCGCTGTTCAAGCTGGCGGGTAACTTCCTGCGCGATGTCCTGCGCACTCTGGCCGGGCTGGGCAACAATGCTAATCGGCGCGTGAATGCTGATGGGTGACGATGCCGGGCTGGCCTTAACCGTCGGGGCTATCGGGCGATAGGCTGACATGCTCATGGCGGCTGCGGCCATCGCCGCCGTGTTTTTACGGCTGGTGACGTTAACCGGTCCCTCAACGATTTCCGGGCCATGTTCACCGACGACGGCAAACTCTCCCAGCTTGATCCCACCGCCGTTATCGCGTACACCGCTGTAGCGATCTGCAATTGATTGCGCATCCTTACCCTGCGGGGTTGGGGCAATGCTGACGCCATCCTGTAACGCCGCGGCATCTGCTGGGGGTAATGCCTGCTGAGGAACCTTATCGCCGAGTCCATCTGATTTTTTATCAATAACGCCGAGTTTTTCCAGCACCCAATCAATACCGCCCCGTAATTGATTCAATGCCTGAACAGGCATGGTCAGGGCGTTTGCCAGCATTTCACCGAATGCAACCCCTGCATTACGGCAACTATCTAACGTTTCCTGCGTTGATTTAACCGGGGTGACCAATTGTTTAAACCACTCCCATGCGGCCTTTAACTTTTCACCCAGCCAGTCAAACACAGGTTTTAACGGGGCGAATAGCTCGGCCACTGGTGCAAACGCGATTTTCAGACCTTCCAGCACACCACCGAAAAATGCACTGATTGGCTCCCAATATTGACGGATCAGCAACGCCCCTGCGACGATGACCGCAATAGCGCCAGCAAAAACAGCAACAACGCCCAATATTGGTAAAGACAGTGCAGTCATTGCCGTTGTAATGATGCCCCCGGCAATGCTGAATCCGGCACCCAGTAAACCCGCTCCGGCAATCAGGGCGTTAATCCCGCTCATGACAGGCCACGCAATCAGCCCCAGCCCGCCCAGCACGGTAATCAGCGCCGTGGCTGCGCCAGCCACCATCACAATCTGGCGTGTCAGCTCCGGGTTAGCCTTGACCCATTCATTGACGCGGGTTAACCATGCCGTCGCCGCTTGCGTGAGCTTACGCAGTATGCCGTCGTCGTCGTTGAACAGGTTGAATCTCAGGCTAGACATCGCGCCCTGTAGCCGCCCGATATCCCCCTCAAGGTTATCGCGCAGGGTATCGCCCATGCGGTCAGCCGCCCCGGACACGTCACCGAGTTTGTTTTCAGCTCCGGCCAGCGCGGCCAGAAATTTCGGTATCTGGTCAATCGACAGGTCTTCAATCGGCGTACCAAACAGCGCAATCGCGGCATTGGCGCGTTCTGCTGGGTCTTTGATTTTCAGCAGTCCCTGTGCGGTTTTCTGCATCGCAACCCGCGCCTTGCTTCCCCCGCTGGCGATGGCGTTAGACATTTTGGCGGCATTGAGTCCTGCGGCGTCATACGCCTCAATGCTTTTCTTGGACATGTCCGATCCACGGATTGAGAATTCCTTCACCGCGTCGCCCGTCTTGTCCAGCGCGAACTTGCCTTGCTGCGCCATCTCCACTAACAGCGTCATCGCTTCCGATCCGCTGAATCCCATGTTGCGGAAGTGGGTCGAATACTCGTGCAGGATTTCCGGCAGTTCGCCGCGCATCTGCGCAGACACCCGCTGCATCCCGGACACCATCAAATCAAACGCCTCGTCGCTGTTTTTAGCGAGGCCGTTTTTCATCATGATGGCAGCTATCTGGATACTCTCGGTTGCTTCACCGCCTAGCGCCGCCTGCATGTCCAGCGCCTTACGCGATATCCGCGTCAGCTCGGTTTCCCCTACATCCCCCATCGCCCCCAACGTGCTACGCACGGCGGCCACAGCGTCCGCTATCTGGGTGAGGTCACCGCTTACTCCAGATGCGTTAATATCTTTGATAACGCGGGTGTACTGTTTGCCGTCGGTGGCATTCCCGCCCGTCTGTGCGGCGATGCGCGCACCGTGTCCATCGGCTTCAACGCTGGGCGCAATCAGGCGGCTTTCCGCATACAGTGCCGCCGACCCGGCCGCAAATGCCGCCGCCCCCGTATTACGCACCCCGGCAGTAATGGCCTTGCCTTGCTCATAACGTTTACTGACCGCGTTCAGCCTTTCCTGTTGCTGGCTCACACGTGCCAGCGCTGCACGTTGTTGATTCAGGGTATCGTTAGCGGCGGATATATCCGTCCTGAGCTGACGTTCAGCGCCAGACAGATTGCGCGTATCGATGCCTGCCTCACGCAGTGCGCTGCGCTGGTTCTGCACGGACAGCCGCAGGCGGTTATGCTGGGTCTGTAATTCCGCCGCTTTTTGACGCGCCTCTTCCAGCGCTTTGGTTTGGGCGCGAGTGGGGTTAGTGGTATTGCGAAACGCCACCGCCAGTGCGGCCGCGTCGGCCTTGGCTTTTTCCAGCGCCTGACCTGTGCTTGCCAGTTGCGCGCTGGTCTTTCTGAATCCCTCAATGCGTTTTGCCTGTGCTTCCAGCGTTTTCAACTGCTCTTGTGAACCCTGAATTTCACCGGATAGGGTTCGCGCCGCATTCTGCACGGCACGAAACGGGCGTGTCGCCTGATCGACGGCACGCAACAATACGCTGAGTTGTAGGCTATTACTCATTGGCATGTCCGCTACGTTTGAGCGCTTTATCGCGCCACAGGATCAACTCGGTGAGGGTCATCGGGTACAGCTCGGATGGCGGCCAGTGAAAAATCACGGCGATATCCGCCATCAGCTCGTCTACCGTCAGGCTTCGGGGGAGGTTCCCTGTTGCGATTTCGGCGTCAAAAAACCGATCACCTTGCCTGCAATGGCAATCATATCCGGTAGCTCCATGCGGGTGATTTCGGCTTCGGTCAACGCCGGGAGGGTCATACGCGGCAGCACCTTAATCATCGCGTCTACGTCAGATCCCGCCACAGCGGCCAGACTGACACCGCGCAGTGTTCCGGCGTTAGGCTTAATCAGGGTGACCGTCTCGATCAGGGTATCGCCGCGTTTGATGGGGGTGTCCAGTGTGACCATGTTGTCGTGTTCGTTCATGATGTTGTCTCGTTGTTCAGAATGAAAGAAGACGGCCAGCGCCTAGCTGACCGGATAGGGTTATTACACCAGACCAATTGCCCGGCGGTGTTGCTCCAGACGGTCAACGCCCATCACACGTTCAATCATGTTGATGGTGTCAATTTCGATCATCTCTTTGCCGTCGATGGTCAGCTTGTAGTACGTGCATTGGGTTGACACCTTGGTTTCAGTCGCTTCCCCTTGTTTACTCTCGCCGCCATCGATTTCTTTGTGACGGCCACGCATCACCACTTCGACGGCAGAAATTTCCCCGGTGTCATCGCGCTGGTATGACCCGGTAAAGCGCAGCAACACTTTATCGGCACCCGGTGCGGCGTACTGGCTCCAGAGGGTTTCGTCAGCAAAACCGCCCAGCGTAAACTCCATCGACAGCGCATCATCATCCAGCCCAAAATCGATGGGGGCGCTGCCGGGCATGCCGCCGCCGCGATAGTTCTCCAACTTGCGGGTGAGTTTCGGCAGCGTAACGGCAGTGGCGACCCCCATGTAGCTCATGCCGTCGTTAAACAGGTTCATAAATTTCAGATTGCGAGGCAGTGCCATAGCGCGTTAGCTCCTTAGCTGTTGACCGACGCGACCAGATTCACCAGATATTTATCGGTGATGCGCTGGCGCAGGGTGAGATTTTCCAGAGGGGGAACGGGGGTATAGTCATAATCGATATACAGTTTCCCGGCCTTGAGCGTGTCTTTATCGTTGGCGGTTTCATCGAACCAGCAATCCGCGTCAATGATGTAGCCGCCGGATTTCAGTTCGCGAAACTTGGCCTTGATACCCTCGATAATGTCTTTGATAAGCGTTGGCGTAACGGGCTTATCGACCGCCCACATATGCGCTTCGGCCATCGTATCGGCCAACACTTGCGCCGTGCGGGTGTAGTTCTCAAACAGGAACAGCGGATCGTCAGAACAGGTGCGGTTACCCCAGAAGCGGAAGCCGTCTTTACGAACCAGCGTGGTGACGCCTGCCTGATTCAGCAAATCGGCATCGGTGCCGGGTGCCTGCAAATCCCAATACACGGATGCGCTGATGCCCGTCACGCCGTTCACGCCGACGTTAGACAGGGTTTTATGCCAGCCTGTCTCTTGGTCAATTTTGGCGCGTAGCCCCAAAGCGCGGGCGGTAGCATACGCGGTGGCGCTGGTGTTGGCCGTGGTATCCCACGCGATAAAATCCGGCCAGATCACCATCAATTCACGCTGGCTGAAGTTCTCGCGGTAGTTGATGGCGTCCGACAGGGTTTTGCAGCCCCACGCACTGACGTAAACGAATGCACGCAGCGACTGACAGATGGACGCTAACGCGGTGGCAACGGGTAATGAATCCAGCCCCGGCGCACCGAGAATGCGCGGCTTCACGCCTGTTACCGACATGGCATCTAACAGGGCTTTCATCCCGGTGTATTTGCCGTTTTCGTCACTGCCGCCGATCACGTTGCTGATGGTTTCGGCCTCGTCTTTGCCCTCTGCCACGCGCACCACAACGGTGACGGGCTTTGATTGGTCTGCGATAGCTAACAGGGCAGCGGCCAGCGTGCCTTTTTTCCCGGCCTTGCCAGCGGCAGACAGCACGTTGGTAATCAGTACCGGGGTATTGAGTGGAAAGGTGGCCGCGTTGGCGTCCGGTGCGGTACACACCATGCCGATAATCGCGGTGGAAACAGTGGAAATAACGCGCGTGCCGTCGTTGACTTCGACGACCTGCACGCCGTGGTGAAAATCACTCATAAATTCAGGCTCCAGCTAATAGCACTATTGCTGCATTAGGAGCGGTTATTGTCCGGTGTGGTGCGAGCGTGGGCGAGTGATGCGGGTACGGTGGGGGCTGGTACAACAAAGAGACGGAAAACAGGCACAAAAAAAGCCCACCGTTGGCGGACGGTGGGCTTCGCTTTCCCTGATATGTCATTATTTTTAAAACCAACAACATAATGGCATTTTGGGTGACTATTTTATAAACGTTTATACAGATCGATTAAGCGTTATTGATCGGCGCTAGCGATCAATTGTCTAACGCCATAGCTATGACTAACACTGGCTTTTCCATTTCTTGGGATCGTCATAATGAAAATGGCGTTGGCAATACAAAAAAACTTTACTATCACGTCATTGATAATGCTGTGTGAATTAGTGGCCAACCGGGTCATAATACTATGTCAATTTAATGACTCGCAAACGATATTTTGCGCTATTCATTTGCCCCTTATTCCACGGATTTGCATCCCATAAACCACCGCGTGTAATCGTAGCGCTACCGGTCTTTATCATAATCGTATTTTTATCTAAAAAATTAGCGCCTATCCCCATCGTTTGGCCTGCTATAGTTCCCTCATGTATTCCATTACACGCAACGCCCCATTCTCCGTCAATTAGGAATTCTATTTGAATCATGCAGCTCAAAGTATTAAATGGATTGGCTACATTTACTGACTTATTTGCTGTGATTGTGCCCGGTGCATTTTCTGTTCCCTCAGGATAAATCAACTGTTCCACAAAACCGATGTTTTGTGGAGTTAGATTGATATCAGCAGTGCCATCAAATGCGACCCCGTTAATTTTGCGCGGCGTTGCCAGTTTAGTTGCGGCGGCAGCAGTCGCCGCCTTCATTAGATAACGCCCATCAGCCTCTGTTTTATTCCACGTATCAATATCGCCTGCTAATAAATTGACATCAGCAGATAGCGGTTTTCCGTTGATTTTAATTGAACGTAGCGCGTATTTTTGCGTGGCCTGCGCATCGGTTAACGCGCCCACATCGGCTGCGCTCA
>NZ_JACDSF010000012.1:53279-82527 GCF_013449685.1 Pectobacterium brasiliense
CGATATCAGCCGACAGCGCCTTGCTGTTTACCGTGCGGCCGATCGGCACTGCCCCGATTGACTCAGGCGTTACCCTGATGATTTTTCCTGTTGGTTTCGCCATGTTGTTATCTCACAAACTCAATAGATACCACGTCTGTATTTTTCACCGCCTCGGCCAGATACACCGTATTGGCCTCAACGGTATAGGAATACCCCAGCATCTGGCCGACGCCATTAACATGCACGGAAATCACAGTCACATTGCCAACAGCAAAAGTGCTTTCACCGCCTTTAATGACTGGCGTGATACTTTCAATCACCAGCGTGGCGTTATCCCCTTTCTCACCGTCATTCACCTTGAATGACACGGCGGGAAGGGTTTTGCCGTCACTGGTTTTAAATGTCAGTGAAACTGTGCGGCCAGCAGCCATGTATTACCTCACGTGTTCTCTGTAATTTTCACTTCAACGCCGGTGATGCTGACGCCGTTATCACCTTTAACCCCTTTCAGCTCTGCCGCATATTGCGCTTCGGTTTTATTGGCGTTCCCGGCCTGCGCTTTCCAGACTTCATAGGCACTTGCACCGTCGGAAACATCGAATGAAGCGGGTAACGTTTTTCCGTCAGAGGTTTTAAAATTTAATGTCACTGTGCGTTTAGCTGGCATAACTCTCTCCCGATTAATTAATTTCTGTATTCACATCCACACTATTTATTTTTTGCAGCGCTGAATCGGGCAAAAAAATTCCGCCATCATTTCCGGAGGAAAGAATATTTCCGCCATCAGCACTCAAAAATACACTGCCGTTTAATGCATTTATTTCACTGCGTAGTTTGGCGACGTCATAACTCAAATCATCCGTGCTGCCGCTGGTCGTGCGCTGCGTAATCACAGGTGCAGGAAACACCACATTGATAAAATCCCCCTTGCGTAGCGGCTCAGGAAATAACAGCGTGTTGCCGTCCAGTGAAAAGGAATAATTCAGCGCCTGCTCAATCCCGTTAATAAACACCATGGCAGCGGTAAAGGTATAAGGCGGGATGACTTCCACTTCGCCGCCTGTGGCCTCATAGCGCCACGCGGTTAAGTCGGTTTTTAAGGCGTATTGCGGGTGCGGGTTTTTCGCCGCAAGGTGTTGTGCCAGCAGCGTATCGGCATAGGCTTTCACATCAATCACGGCGTTATCCACATAGCCGCGCGTTGCAAGCACCACCGCTGGGTCGATTTTCAGCGTGACTGCCTCGGTGCTGCTGACAATCAAAATCATGCGCACGGTCTGAATGCGGCCGCTTCCCTGCTGCAATAGCGGCTTGTACGTTTCCGGGCAGTTGGCGACGGCAATCAGATTGCCGTCGTCATCAAACAGGCCGATTTCACGTATCCACCAACCGCCCTCGGATTCAGGAATAACCTGCTCGGCAATAATCTGGCTGGGGTTCGTCGGGTCAAGGCTCAGGGCATTCAATGCCGCCCGGCGCGTTTCGTGGATCAGCGCGGTTTGTGCCGGGTTAGGGGTGGGCAGCGTACCGCCACCATCCCCTACCGCCATTTTTGTGATGTTCAGACGGCTACCTAACGCGGTAGCATTCGCCAGCTTCGCTGCACCGATGTTGGTTAACAGGGCAAAATATTTTGCGCTCATGCGGTTACGCTCATGTTGTCGATTAAATGAAGTGCTGCTCCGGTCACATCCAGACCGGACACCGTGATGTTTTCAGGAAAATAGGGGTATACCGTCAGATCATCGCCGCCGTAAACGGTAGCGGCAGCATAGGCCGCGCCCTGTGTGTCAAGGTTGATATTTAGCCCCAGCAGGTGACGGGAAGCAGGCTTAGCGTCGGCAATCAGCCGCTCCAGCTCGTAAAACGTTTCCTCGGTAATGCCGCTATCCTGCACGCCAATATCCAGGCGAAACGTGCCTGGCTCTCCGCCGTTCTGAAACCATTCGCTGATACGGATCAGATAACCAAACGGCTCCACTACGCGACGCAGCGCACCGATGGTGCCTTTATGACGATGGATAAAGAACGCATCGCGGATCACCTGCCGTTTCACACTCTCCGGCCACGCCTCATCCCAGCGGTCAACGGAAAACGCCCACGCCAGATATGGCAGCAGGTTAGGCGGGCAGGTGTCCGGGTTCCACAGCAGACGCAGGGGAACGGGTGCGCGGGTAATCTCGGCACAGGCGGTGGCGGCGGCCACTTCCAGCGCAGACGACCCGACAGGCAGCAGGCGGGTATCAATCATCGGCACCACCAACCCCCAGCCGATAGCCGGAACAGTAGGACGCCTGCGCGTCAGTCAGCACGATATCAGCGGCGGGTGTCGTCAGCTCGACCCGTTGCACGCCCTCGACGTGCAGCGCAGCGTAAATCGCCGAGCGACGAATATCCCGCCCCAATCGGTGCTGCGCACTGACATAGGCTTTCAGCTTCTGCTCGGCTGCGGCGCGAACAGGCTCTTTTTCTGGACCCGGATACAGGTACAGCGTGGCGTCAATCTCATACGGCACAATGGCAGCAGACTGCACCGTCACGCGGTCTGCCACCGGGCGCACGTCTTCACCGTTCAGCGCAGTGGCGACGATGGCGACCAGCTCCGGGCTGGCGCTGCCATTGCCCTCGCGTGACAGTACCGACACGGTGACGCTGGCCGGGCTGGGGCTGATAACCGACACATCCGCCACACGCCCGTCGGCGCTGCGTCCGTGGTACTGGTATGCACCGACCGACCCGGCCACGCTTAAGCCCTCGAAAGACTGCTGAATGCGCAGGCGGAAATCGCTGTCGGATTCCATCAGCGCAGGTGTCGGCGGTAGCGTCGAATCGTCAGCCGGGGTAATCACCAGACGGGACACGCTGAAATTTGCACCGAGCTGGTCGAGGTCATCCCCCTGCGCAAACGCCACCATTACGGCGCGTGCGGCTTCATTGACGCGCTGGCGCCACAGCAATTCGCGGTAGGCGTTTTCCTGTAACAGCTTGACGAGTGGATCGGATTCCAGCGTCAGCGTGCGTGCTACAGCGGCGCGCTGGTCTTCCGGGTAGAGCGACAGCAGCACCGCTTTGCGCTCGGTGTAAATTGCCTCGTAATCCAGTTCTTCCACCACGGCAGGCGCGGGAAGCTGGCTTAAATCAATCATCGCCATCGTGTCAGCTCACAGGAACGGAAAGGAAAACGGCGTTGCTGTCAGCCAGCACGCCTGTGATATCAACGGCCAGCTTGCCGTCAAAGGAGCTTGTCAGGTTGATGGCCGTCAGCGTGATGCGCGGCTCCCACCGCAGCAGCGCCATGTAACACGCGGCCATCACCTGCAATTTCACAGCGGGATTTTGCGGCTGGTCGATCAGCGCCGACAGCAGCGAACCATAATCCCGGCGCATCACCCGCGACCCGACGGGCGTGATGAGAATATCGCGCACGCTCTGGCGAATGTGCTCAAGGTCGCCGAGCGTCTGACCGCTGTCACGGCTCATGCCGAGGTAACGTGCTGTCATCGTGTCCCGTCCGTCCAGCCGCCGCCGTTCTGCACGTTGCCGTGATTGTGTTTATCCACCTGCACGCCATTTGAGGTAAACGCACCGCCGCTGTGCTGGATAGTGCCGCGCATTTCCCCACCTTGCTGTACTTCCAGCGTTCTTGTAATCAGCTTGTTGGTGCAGACCACTTCGGGCGTGTCCAGCGTGATGCGGGTTGACGCTCTCACCGTGACCAGTGGCACTGTGGCGGTGAGGGATTCAGAGGCGGTGATATCGGCGGTTTTAATCCCGCTGACGGTCAGCGCCCCGGTGGCGGGTTCGTACTCGATAATCGCACCATCAGGAAAGCTGACGTGATACGCATCGGCAGACGCCGACGGCGCAGGGTTGGCATCGGAATAGATGCCGGGCAGCACAAAGGCGGTGTCCAGTTCGCCGCCGATGGACAGGATCAACACCTGTTCACCAATGGACGGTGCCCACCAGTCGCGGGAGCGTCCGGCGCGACGCGTCAGCCAGTTCAACCAGCCTGTGGTCATTTCTCCGGTTTGTACCCGGCACAGAGCGTCCGCTGTGTTGACGTGGGTCACGACGCCGACACGGTTCATATTGCGCAAGAGGCGCAGGATTTCAGTAAGGGTGGCTTGTGTTTTCATGAGGGAAATGTTGCCGCCGGGGGAGGATGGCGGCAACCTGATGCGGTTTGCTGGTCAGTCAGACAACGAGATTATTGTAGCTTTGCTAACTCATCTGCCTCTGCGCGCTTATCCTTCAACAATCGCATCAACAGATTCACGGTATTAACCGCTGACCCGTGTTTGCAATCCAGCGTTGGGAATAGCGCTTGCATATGCGGCCAAAAATCCATTGTCAGATATTCTACCGATTTAAATAACGCATTCAGTTGTGAGGTTTGGATATGGTTGAAGATAAGCGGCGTCTCAGGAATATAAAACTCCAAATCGCAAGGGTGAACGGGCTTTTGCGGTAGAGGCTGAACGTCTTTTACCTGAGGGTTGAAATAGCAATCTTCCAGCTTCTCGAACACATCCCATGCCTGATCGGTTTCCAGCATCTTGGCGTGGCGGGCTGCGCCGCGTTCTGTCCAGAGGATGAGGCTACGGGCGCGTTTACCGACTAACCCGTTTAAATCGGGTCTGTTGTTATCAACAGAGTATCTTTTAGATACTCTGTCCTTAAAGTCTTGTAAATCAGCATCTTTCAGATTGAAGAAATGTTTCCCTTCAATAAAACGATCACTATTTCGTTTGTGGTTTTGTCGGATGCGAACAGTTTCCGTACCGTAAAGTTGAGCTAGTAGCTCAGAAGTAACGACAGGGATATTGTTGTGAGTAACAACGGAAAGGCTTTCTACGGATAGTTGGGTAGTCATAATGACCTCACTGATTTTTTTGAGATAACCACTTTTGATGGTGGTGTCGGGAGGCTCAAAACGGCTCAGTGAAGCCGCGGACTTATTCCCCTTGCGGGTGTTGTATTCGTCGCCCTCCCGACATTAATCGGGGTGTGGCCGCGCGATGCGTCCACTGAATGACAGGCATAAAAAATCCAACACTAACGGGGTTGGTTCTGACCGCACTGAGAAGAGGTTTTGAGTCCTCGTGGAGCGAACCATAGCGGAAACTGTCAGGTAAAATCAACCGTTTTTTTATGCACTTGCGCACCGTGCATGAGTGCATTACAATTGCATGCACAACAAACGAGGGAGCGACGGATGCAAAAAATGCGCAGCATTCATAGCTTTCGGGATCAGTGGCTGGAAGATTTTTTTATGTATGGCAAGTCGCATAAAAAGATACCTGCCGATGTGGTTACATCCTTGTCCCGTAAGCTGGATATCATCAACGCGGCGGTATCTGCAAAAGACCTGAGATCGCCACCGGGGAACCGATACGAGAATCTCAACCCACCATTGGGGGAATATTCATCCATCAGAGTGAATATCCAATATCGCCTGATTTTTAAGTGGGTTGATGGTAAAGCAGAGGATATCTATCTTGACGACCATGGTTATAAAAAGCACAAATAACCCGTAGACCCGTAGACCCGTAGACCGAAGGAAAATATATGGCACAGGCACAACGCAAGCCGACATCCGTAGGCGATGTCCTGTTATATGAATATCTTGAACCTACAGGTTTGAAGATTAATGACTTGGCGGAAATGCTGAACGTCCACCGCAATACGATTAGCGCGCTGGTCAACAACAACCGTAAGCTAACGGTTGATATGGCTTTCCGTCTGGCAAAAGCGTTTGATACGTCAGTTGATTTCTGGCTTAACCTGCAAAATAGTGTTGACGTATGGGAAGTGGAAAATGACGCGCGCACTCAGGAAGAAATTAGCCGGATCACCACGCTGGAAAATTTTCTGGCGCAGCGCGATGAAAATGTGAAAGACGTCGCATAATCCTAGCCCCGCATTCGCGGGGCTTCATTCATTGACTCAGATGCTTTATCACCAATCCTTCAACCTCTTTTATCTCCCGATTGCTGAACCCCAGCAGCGGCCTTGCCTCATACTGCACATCGTCACCATTACGACCTGGCCGATCACGTAAACCGTAGTGATGCACCCGCGCCATACGTTGCACCCGCCCGATAAATTCCACGCTGGCCGCATCGGCAGTGCCTTTGGCTTTGAGGTATTTGGCGGTACGCAGTTTCTGGAACATCTGCCGTTTCACCCGGCCTTTCTTGCCCTTGATTGGCTGTGCTTTGCGCGGGGCATAGGCTGTGCCGTCCGGTGCTGTCTGCGCTTTGATGTGCTGTTGCTGGCTACCGCGCAGGACTTTTGCCACCGTTCCGGCTAGCTTTCGACGGCCAGACGCCGACAGGCTGGCAAGCAGCCCGGCCAGCTTGTCGTCAAACGGTTTCAGCTCATTCATGCCACGTACTCACTAACTCACCGCTGATGTACAGGGACAACGGGCGCTCGACGGGAACAGGCAACGGTGGCTCTGGCGCGTGGGTAACGTGCAATGCCTTGTCTACCTCTTTGACGATCACACGCTCAGTGAGTTTCAGGCTGATGCTGATATCACAGCTACCGTTATCGTTAATGTCAGCGATGTAGGTAAAGCCTTTGCTGTCATGAGTGATATCCGGTTGATTTTCTCGTAACCACGCCTGAATCGGCACCAGTATCCAGTCGATATCGTCAGTAAAATCCGTGATAATCAGATTCAGCGTGTACTGGTTCTCAAACGACAGCGACGCGGCCAGCGTGGACACCACCGCGCCGCTGTCGATAAAGACATGCAGCATATCGGGATTGTTTTTCAGTACCGGCACCGCGTCACTTAAGGCGCTGCGCAGGCTGTTGGGTTTCAGCATGGTGTTGTTCCTGACAGTGTTTGATGGTTTCCACCTGTAGCGCACAGCTCACCAGCGCGCCTTCTAACTGGCGGTTATCGGCGCTTAAGTCACCGTTCGTTTCCGGGCTGCTGCCCGGTATCGGGCAGCTCGTTACCTTCGGACAGCCAACGTAAATAAGCGTCGGGGGTGTCAAAGTCGGGGCGGCGGTGCAGCCGCTTAATATCGTCAGGCAAAGCAGTGCCGTACCAGCGGCGCAGATCGGCATTTTCATTGAGTAACCTCGTGATTTTTTTATCGCGGGACGCGGCCAGTTGCCCGGCCTGTGACAATTTCGTGCGCAGTTCCACCTGTGCCTGTTCATTGCGCCGGGCGTTGTCCTGCAACGTCCCGATAGCCGCAGACTGCGCCAGCAACGTGTCTTTCTGCTGACTCAGGGTAATATCCTGCTGGCTTAACTTCTTCTCTGCGTGGGACAGTTGCCACTTAGCCATAACCAGCGCAGCTAAGAGACACGCGGCAACAATGGCGAAGAACTGTGTCAGTGGCTTGCTCATGCCGCTCCCTTAAGGCAGACGGCACGCTCACGCTGGCGACGGGTTTCAATGCCCCGCGATATCTGGCCGTTGACATAGACCCAGCGCAAGAGCTGATCACAGGCGTTGCGCCACTGGCCTTTGTTGATAAAAAACGCCAGTGTAGAGCGGCACGCCGCACCGACACCGACATTAAACGCAAAGCTCACGATGGCGTCGTAGACGGCCTGCGGCATGCCAACGGCCATACAACGCGCCAGCGCCTTTTCGACCCGCAACACATCGGCTACAAGATTCACCGCCGCCTCACGCTCGGTGATGGTTTTCCCCGGCACCACGCCTGCGGTGTGTCCGATCCCGTTTGTCCACACGTTCGCGCTGCACTGATAAGGACTTAAGCGGCATCCCTCAAGGTCGGCAATCAGCGCCAGTCCCTCTTGTGACGTTTTCAGCAAGGAAAAATCCGGCACTAACGCGGCCAGCGCTAACACCGTGGCGATAACGCAGCGTTTAACGAGTGATTTCATGAATAACCTCGCGAGGATTATCGATAGTCTTCAATAGCTGGTAACTCTTGCGGCGGTAGTACCAGTTAACACCGACAGTGAACACCACCCCCAGCGCCCCGAAATAGGCCGCGAAATCCTGCGGCGTCATCGCGCCGAAAAAGGCCAGCGCCACGCTTATCCAGTACGCGATAAATGACGTGATTCTTTCCATATTCAATCCCATAAGCTCACCGTTTCTGCGACAGGGGCGGTAGCAATATCCGGCAGGGTGACTGCGGTGCCGTGGGGCAGTATTGCCCCGAACTCAGCCAACCCCGGATTAGCCGCTAACACCGCCTCAACGGCACCCTGCGTGCGCCCGTAGTGGCGATAACACAGGGCGTCCAGCGTGTCGCCCTGCTGTGCGATAACGTTCATCAGATATGCCCGATGATGCCGCGGGGCTTATCCTGCAAGTGGCTGATTGACCAGCGCGCATCGCGCCACAGCTCATCAATCGTGCCGTCGAGCGCATCGGCCTTACGGTCGCCTTTGGCGCTGGCGTCATAGCTTCGGTAACGCTCGTACAGCGTTGCCGTGGTAATGGCGCTGACTGCACACAGATAGTGGTGCTCTTTTTCGCTCTGGCCGTCGAGTCGCTCGGCGGGAACGGCGTCCAGCGTTTTAAACCCTGCCGCCATCTGTGCCGCGCGGTACTCGTACAGCTCGGCGTTAACCTCAGAAATGGCGGTTTTCGCCGCATGGCGCAGGCGCTCCGGCGTGACGGTGTTCTCAAGGCGCATCAGCATACGCAGCGTTCCCGGCTCCACGTCCGGCCAGAAGAAGGTGTTTTTGATTACGGCATCCTGTTGCGCAGGCACCGGAATAACCACCGCATCCGGGCGTGGCTCCGCTTTCGCGGGGAAAATCATTGTCGTCATGACAACCTCTGAATAGGTGGGCGGTGGACACAGGCTCAGAAAACAGTGAACTGTTCCGGCCTGTGTGCCGCCCGGCGCGGGGCGCGTTGGGTTAACGGCTGGCCGCTGCTTTGCGCAGCGCGGTTTCCAGCCGCTCTATGTCTTTTTTCACACCGCTTCGGCTATCAAGCTGAAAGGCGCGTTTCAGGTGAAACAGGGCTTGCTCCGGCTTGCCGCTGCGCAAGATCAGGCCGATGATTTTGTGCAGCTTGGCGCGCACCTGATCGGGCATGTCCTCTGCATCGGTCAGGGTCAGCGTATCGATCAGCAGGTCAATATTGACCGCCTGCCCGGCGGTATGGGCGCGGGTTGCGGCGTCGGCCACCTCTTCGGCTAACAGGTACGGCGTCGGGCGGGTGTACCCCTCTGGCATCACCAGCTTGTGCGCGATGGCATAACGGGCAATCTCCAGCGCGCCGGGGACGTCTCCGGCGTCGAGCTTCCACACCATGACCGTCATCAATACCGCATCCTGTGCGCCGCGACCGTTTGCCAGCACACCCGCGACCCACGGCGCATAGCTGGGCAACAGCCCGCTTTTCATTTCGGCTTTACGCTCCATTGAGCGCACCTGTTTTAACGTGCGTTTATCAGCCGCAAGCCGGAACAGCATTTGCTCGTACCCGGTGGCCTGTCGCAGCGGATCANNCTCCCGCTGCGACGCCTCAGCAGCCGACACCCGCATCATGTGACGCTGGGCGGGGCTTAACATGGCTTAAGCTCCGGTGTTATCGGTTGAGGTTTCAGTACCTGACGCGGCTGGCTCTGCGGCCTTTTCCGCTTCCGGCGGTTTCGGGAACTTACCGAGCTGGATGTTTTCGATCAGACAGCCGCAGCCGTAATCCTCAACCACATAATCTTGTTTGATAGATTCGTAGTTTTCGATACGGTCACGCTTGGCGACTTCTTCAATGTGGCGGCGGTGGCTGTCGTCCATGTAGTAAATCGACAGGTTATCCAGACGAGTAATCATCAGCGCGTTGGCCGGGAAGTACGGCACGCGCACGGCAGGTAAGTTACCGATGCGTTTTTGGCTAACAATCACGTCAGCGGCTAACATCTCGCTGTTTTCCTGCTGTTTGTTGACCAGCGGGAAATACTTATCAGAAAGCAATTGACGACCACAAATCACGACTAAATCGGGGTCTTCTACATGCCATGGGTCAAGTAATGTTTCCGTATTATTCATCACCAGCGCGTCGAGCGTTTCATAATCGCCGTTTTCCCCTACGCGGATCACATCAGAAATTACGGTGCCATCTTCACCCGTCACTTTGTCCATCACTCGCGCAGGTGATTCGTTGCGGTATTTTTGCAGCCAGCCCACGGCCACATCCTGTAACAGTGGATATTTAGCACGGTCAGAGGTTGCTGAACGCTTCACGCCGTTGAATCCGGCCATGATGTAATCCAGCGACTGACGTTTTGCGATGGCGTTACGTAAACGCAACTGGAAATCCTGAAAACGCGCCCACAGGTCAAGGGTGTTGTAACGGATATGGAAATCAAAGTTCATCTGTTCGCACTTGTATTGCCGCGCTGCCAGACTCAGTAGATCGGCGGTTTCACGCTCGTCGCCGTTTGAGGTATCCGTGGTGCTGGCTACTGACCCGGACACGCCGAGGCCGATTTTCTCCCCGGTCAGCTCCGCAACCGGCACGATGTTGATACGGGTCAGGAAGTCGCTGGATTCCTGTACCACTTCCATCAACGACTGTGTGACGGACGGCTCAACGCTGAATTTCTTGCTCAATGTCTCCACTTCAACGCCATTAATCGCGGCAAGCTGGGTCAGGTAAGCATTAAATTTAAAACGGGTTTCTTTACGCATGGTTTTTCCTGTTCTTTTTGAATAAGGGGATCGAGGGACATTGCCCCAGTTAGCAGTTGGTCAGCAACGAGGCTTCACCTTCGCCACCTGTTGCCGGGGGGCGGCGCGTTTGCGACAGGCTCTCTGTGCCGTCCAGCGTGGCTTTGAGGTCGGTTAGTTCCTGCTGTGCTTGATCGCTCTTGCGGGATGCATCCTGCTTATAAACAGCAAGGTCAACTTCAATCTTTGAAATGCGCTGATAAACATCACCAAAGCCGCTCTGGACATGCTCACCCACCGCAGCCACCGCCTCATGCACATCATTAAAACGGGCGTCATCGCCGGATTTTTGGCGGCTCAGTAGTGTTTTGATGCGAGACAACAGCGTCGGCTCCACGTCCGGCAGGTCTTCAAACTCCAGCGTCACTTCGGTGGCGACAGAAAAGAGGTTTTCCGGGGAAGATTTACGGGTTGCCAGCGGGCTATGCTTGGCTTTGGCGCTGAATTCCAGCATTTCCGTGCCGAGGCTGGCCGGGTCATCGGTGACCGCCAGACCGACCAGATAGCTCTTGCCTGTGTTGGCAAAGTTGGGCTGGATCTCCATAGAGGTATAGATTTTCTGGCTGGCTTTATTCATTGCCACCAGTTCATCCGTCGGGGTGATTTTGGCGAACAGCGCCAGCTTGCCACTGATAGCCGAATCATCATCAATCGTCTCGGCTTTCAGCTCGACTACATCGCCATAGCGGCGAAACGGGCTATCAGGCAGCAAACCTTTAACGTGCTCAATGTTGATGCGGCAGCCATAGACGCGCGGATCAAATCCTTCGCCCATCTGTTGAATATCGTTCGCGTCAATGACGCGACCATCACAGGTATCGCCCTCGACACCGATACGGAACCACTTAGAAACTTTCTTTGCCATTTTCTCATCCGTTGTTTGCGGGAAGTCGGGGCGAGTATCCGGCGTGACACTATGGCGCGCCATCAATCACGGTTCGCTAACCGCTGGCACAACAGGCACTTAAGGCGGCGAGGGGCGGCGCTGACGTAGCCTTGTCGTCATGAATACAGCCATCGATACCACCATCATCAGCGACCCACGGCGACAAGCGGCTTTGCTCTACTGGCAGGGCTTTTCGGTGCGTCAGATTGGGGAAATGCTGAACCAGAAAACGCCGACCGTTCAGAGCTGGAAGCAGCGCGACGGCTGGGACGCTATCGCCCCGGTATCGCGTGTTGAAGCCAGTCTGGAAGCACGGCTAATTCAGCTCATCATGAAGACGAAAAAGGAGGGGCATGACTACAAAGAGATTGACCTGTTAGGCCGTCAGATTGAACGACTGGCGCGGGTGAACCGCTACAGCCAGACGGGCAACGAGGCCGATCTCAATCCCAACGTGCGCAACCGCAACAAGGGCGAACGCAAGGCACCGGAAAAGAACCTGTTCAGCGAGTCGGCTATCGAGAAGCTGAACGACATTTTCCTGAGTGAGATTTTCGAGTACCAGCGCGGCTGGCATCAGGCCGGGCTACAGCACCGTATCCGCAATATCCTGAAATCGCGCCAGATTGGGGCGACGTTCTATTTTGCGCGTGAAGCCCTTATCGATGCGCTGACTACCGGGCGCAATCAGATTTTCCTCAGTGCCAGTAAGGCGCAGGCGCACGTCTTTAAAAACTACATCATTGATTTTGCCCGACTGGTCGATGTTGACCTGAAAGGCGATCCGATGATGCTGCCCAACGGGGCGCGCCTGTTCTTTCTCGGCACCAATATCCGCACCGCGCAGAGCTATACCGGAAACCTGTATCTGGATGAATATTTCTGGATCCCCAAATTTCAGGAGTTGCGCAAGGTCGCCAGCGGCATGTCATTGCACAAAAAGTGGCGCTCCACGTATTTCTCCACGCCGTCGAGTCTGGCACACAGCGCTTACCCGTTCTGGTCGGGTGAACTGTTCAACAAGGGGCGCAGTAACAAGGCCGATCACCTGCATCTCGATTTAAGCCATGCCAACCTTTCCGGCGGCGTGCTGTGCGGTGACGGCCAGTGGCGGCAGATTGTGACGGTAGAAGATGCGCTGTCCGGCGGCTGTAACCTGTTTGACCTCGACCAGCTCACGCTGGAATACAGCCCGGCAGAGTATCAAAACCTGCTGATGTGTGAGTTTGTCGATGATAAGGCTTCCGTGTTTCCGTTTGAGGAATTGCAGCGCTGTATGGTCGATGCGCTGGAAGAGTGGGAAGACTTTAACCCTTACGCGCTGCGCCCATTTGGCTATAAACCGGTGTGGATTGGTTACGACCCGTCACACACGGGCGACAGCGCAGGCTGTGTGGTTTTGGCACCGCCGCAGGCACCGGGCGGTAAATTCCGCATCCTTGAGCGCTTCCAGTGGAAAGGCATGGATTTTGCCGCACAGGCCGACGCTATCAAGCTGTTGACGGAAAAATACATCGTCGAATACATCGGCATTGATGCAACCGGTATCGGTCAGGGGGTTTACCAGCTTGTGCGGGGTTTCTTCCCGGCCGCACGCGAAATCAAATATTCCCCCGAAATCAAAACCGCGATGGTGTTGAAAGCCAAAGACACGATCACCAGTGGGCGGCTGGAGTACGACACCAGCCATACCGACATCACCCAATCGTTTATGGCCATACGCAAAACCATGACGGCCAGCGGTAACCGCACCACCTATGAAGCCAGCCGCAGCGAGGAAATCAGCCACGCTGACGTGGCATGGGCAACCATGCACGCGCTGTTAAATGAACCCCTGACCGCCATCAACGGCCATGTCCCTGTCAGCATTTTGGATTTTAACGAATGAAAATGACCACATTCACCCCCAGCCAGATAGACGATCTCCACACGGCAATTGAGCGCTTCACCTTTCCGCATCAGGCTGTCTGGCAGCGTGTCGGTAAACTGAACGTTGACCGCACGATCACCAAAGCGCGCCAGATTGGCGCAACGGCATTTTTTGCACGTGAAGCGCTACTGGACGCGCTGACGACCGGACGCAACCAGATTTTTTATGCCCCGACACAGGCAGTCGCACAGGTGGCACGCGCTCATATGCAGGCGGCGGCGTGGCAGGTTGGCGTCAATCTGTCAACAAACCGCGCCGGGCATGTGCTGTTACAAGACGCACAAATTTCATTTCTAGGTGAGCACAGCCACTGCGCGGCCTATTCTGGCAATGTGTATATTGATGAATTTCCGTGGTTTAAAAACCCGCGCGCTGCCTTTTTAATCGCCAAATCTATGTCGATGCATAAACAACACCGCCGGACGTTGTACGGTTCCGTATCAGATAATTATTCCGCGTTCCGGGTCTGGCGTGGCGATTTTTCACGGCGCAGGCATCCACAGCCCGCCCTCTTTATGCCGGGTAGCGCGTTTGGTGCTGATGGTGTCTGGCGGCAGTCGCTGACGCTGGAACAGGCGGCAGCGCAGGGCTGTAACCTTCACGACATTGAGGAAATCAAGCGGGAATGTACCCCGGAAGAATACAAGAAACTTTTTGAGTGCGACTGGTCGCAGGCCATCAACAATAAGGAGCGGATAGCATGAAAAAGCGCAAATACCGCAAATCACAATCGGCACCCGTCAGCCAGGCACAACCGATAGAGGCATTCACATTTGGTGAACCGTCTGCCGTTCTGGATCGCCGCGACATTCTGGACTATGCCGAGTGTATCCATAATGGCCGATGGATTGAGCCGCCGATCAACTTTAGCGGGTTGGCTAAAAGCCTACGCGCTGCGGTACACCACAGCTCACCCATCTATGTGAAACGTAACATTCTGGTGAGCACGTTTATCCCGCACCCGCTATTGAGTCAGCAGGATTTCAGCCGCTTTGTGCTGGATTATCTGGTGTTTGGTAATGCATTTCTGGAAAAGCGCCTGAACCGCATAGGCGGCATCCTGCGCTTAGATTCCAGCCCGGCCAAATACACCCGGCGCGGAGTAGAAGAGGATGTTTACTGGTTCGTACAGTCATTCAAAGAGCCGCACCGCTTTGAACCAGGTAGCGTGTTCCATCTGCTGGAGCCGGATATCAATCAGGAAATGTACGGCCTACCGGAATATATCAGCTCGTTGAACTCAGCTTGGCTGAATGAATCCGCGACGCTGTTTCGGCGCAAGTATTACCAGAACGGTGCACACGCGGGTTACATCATGTATGTGACCGATGCGGCACAAAGCGGCACCGACGTAGACAAGTTACGCGCCGCGATGAGTAATACAAAGGGGCTGGGGAATTTTAAGAACCTGTTTTTCTACGCTCCCAACGGCAAGCCGGACGGTATCAAGATTGTGCCACTCAGCGAGGTGGCGACGAAAGACGACTTCTTTAACATCAAGAACGCCAGCCGTGACGACCTGCTCAGCGCCCACCGCGTGCCGCCGCAGATGATGGGGATTATCCCGAATAACACGGGGGGCTTTGGTGATGTGGAAAAAGCGAGTCAGGTGTTTGTCAGGAACGAGCTGACGCCGCTACAGGAACGAATGAAAGAAATTAATGATTACGTGGGAATAGAGGTGATTGACTTTAAGCCCTATAAGCTACAAGGGGAATAACGAATGAGGCCACCATACGGTGGCCTTGTCATTATGAATGGCGCTCAATGACGAGATCGACACCTTCATTTAACAGCTCGTTAATTGACACTCCGTTAGCCTGTGCCGTTACTGCTAACGCTGCGTGGCGTTCCGGCGTGAGGCGCGTGGTCACTTTACCACTGTAGGATTTATACGGTTCAATGCCATCATTACGGCACTCATCAAGAAATACGGCAAGTGATGTGGCACCTTCTTTTTTCAACTCTTCCACGCTGTAAGCATAGAAATCCGCGCCGCCGTTAAGCCCGACAAATTCCCCACGAAACATCTCAATTTCCGGGTCAAAAGCGATGACGGCCGTGTGGCCGTCGATTTGTAGTGTATTAATCATGGTCTTACTCCTAAGCTGTCTAACCATACCCGAATGGAGTTAACCGCCCCCTTGTCAGTGGTTGGTCTTGGGTGTGGGCGGTGAAAGATTCTTTTCTCACCTTTCAGCAGTACCGCAACCCTTGAACCTTCCCTTTCGTGTACTTCTGCCCCCAGCGCAATAAACAACGATTCAATATCACTCCACTTTATTGAACCGCTAACCGGACGGGAAAAGACATCTGACAGCGTTTTCTGGTGTCGTTTGTTCATACAGAAAATGTACCATGCAAAGTAAACTAATGGTATCAAAAAGTGATACCATTAATTGCTTTTTTAGTGTCGTTATTTGGTGTCAATCATGGTTGTTGTTTCACCAGTAAATCACACTCTGCGCGTTTCTCTTTCAATAACCGCATCAACAGGTTAACGGTTTCTACAGCGGAACCGTGTTTACAGTCTAATGTTGGGAACAGTGCCTGCATATGCGGCCAAAAATCCGTTGTCAGATATTCCACCGATTTGAATAACGCATTCAGTTGCGAGGTTTGGATAGAGTTGAAGATAAGCGGCGTCTCAGGAATATAGAATTCCAATTCGCAAGGGTGAACCGGTTTTTTCGGCTCAGTCTGAACGGCTTTAGCCTGTGGGTTGAAGTAGCTTTCTTCCAGCCACTCGAACACATCCCACGCCTGATCGGTTTCGAGCATCTTCGCGTGACGCGCTGCGCCGCGTTCCGTCCAGAGGATAAGGCTGCGAGTTTGTCTTGCGACAGACTGACTATCTGTCAGTCTGTTTTTAAATTCCCGTAAATCAGTGCCTTCCAGCTTGAAATAATGTTTACCTTTAATGAAACGAGCTGCATTGCGTTTGAAGTTCTGCTGAATACTATTCACGTTAGCACCGTAAAGATTCGCCAGCAGATCGGTGGTAATAACAGGAAAACCGTTCTGAGTGATGACAGACAGGGATTCAGCGGAAATTGTGCCAACCTGCGTGTTATGTAAAACCATTTCGTTTACACTATTCATGTCTTTTATCCTTGTGCTGGATGGGGACGAAATAGAAGCCCTGACTGTTACCGCAGTTGGGGCTTCACTATTTATGGTAGCCAGTGGCTATCAATGTTGAAATGTTAGTATCCATGGGCTACCATGTCAATACAATATTTGAACAGGATCATTGGTATGAGTGCGAAGAGAAATCCACAGTTCAATGTCAGAATACCGCCAGAGCTGAAAGAGAAGGTGGCTGCACTGGCAGAAAGAAACAAGCGGTCAGTAAATGCCGAAATTGTTGCTGCACTTGAACTTGTGTGTAGAAAAGCGTTTGGTGAAATTATTGAACATGACGATGGGGTAGAGCTCATTCTGAATGAGCGTGATTCCAAGCTGCTTGAATCATCTATTGAAACCTTGAAGAAAGTATCTGAAACGGAAAAAAAACTTGATGAGTTAATGGCTGAACTGAAGAAGCTAAATAGCGAAAGGGTACAGTAAAAAGGCCACAATCCGTGCTCACCAAATGCCGCTTAACCAGCGGCTTTTTACACCCGCTCAGACCTCACCAATCGCGCTCTACGCGCTCCAGTGCAAAACCAATCTCACGCACGGCATCAAATCGGAACACCTCACAGCGGGGCGCTGCGGCGCGGGATGAATCACGCCTAAACGCCCTCGCGCGCAATGCTATCCCCGCCACGCCTGCCCGCTTTGTGTGTCGCTTTTCATGCACTCGCACAATCCAGCGCGATCCGCGCCAGCTATGGCGTTAACGGGGATAAATAGGCAGTAGATCATCATGCAAAATCATGCGGGTTATGCATGCATGGCTAAAAGACGGCATCCTCTAATCGTTTTTTCAGGTATTCGACCAGTTCCGACTTGTCACTAATCTCTCGATACTCTCTGGTTTTTATCGTGCCGTTCGCCAAATCCGCAATGATTGACATCGCGGTTTTTAATTCGTCTACATCGCACTGAGCCACTAACGATATGTCTGCGATTAACTGAACCCGCGACAAAACGGCCTGTATGTGTTCCGTGTTTTCCAAGGGGTGCCATTTCCTTATTTTTTACTGTATGCGCATACAGTATTTTACATATTGAAATTTTCGTCAATCACTTAGTGTGCTACAGGTGACTGATTGGTTATATGTCCCACGCCATGTAAAACGGCGTGACATGTCACTAGAACATTTCACGCCGAGGCATTCACAGAATTAACTTTAAATCATGCCAGCCTTGCGTATTCCAGCACTCAGATGCACCAGACAGGCAGCACTCGGCAACGGGTAACTTCTCCCAGCATTTCTGGCATTTACGCTGACTGAGCTCTGCTATTTTTTGCTGTAGGGCTGCGGCATCCTGACGAATTAACGTGGTCAGGTACTCGTCGATATCATACGGATCGCGCCCCGGACGACGCAGGGCGCAGTTGCGTTTAAGCATTTCCAGCTCTTGCGCATCGACATGAATCTCGACTTTCACCACGCCAGCATCACGCTGGCGTGCGCGCTGGGCGGCTTTACGCTCGGTGGGGGATTTAGGCATTATTCCCCCTCATTCGGTTGAGGAGAAACTGCAATCATTGAATTCCAAATATCTGAAATATTTACAGTCGCCCCTGTTGACTCTAAACCAGCACAAATCATTTCATCCGTAGCAACCTTTGGCACAATGGCGAAACTGTCCGGTATTACCGAACTAGGCCAGCATCTCTTAGCCCAATCGATGCCGATCCAAATAGGATTGCCTGACTGGAGCATTTCGGCTCGGCTGGCTCTCCATGCATCCCACTGCATACGGGCGGGTAAATGAGCGTATAAATCTGGATGCCACTTGTTTCGTTCAAGATTAACAGTGCACCACATTTCAAATTGCTCGCGGGATTCCTCTTCGTCCTTCCACGCGATCAGCTCTTGTTTCCCCAACTCCGCCAGTTGCAATTCCAATTTTTTAGCGTAGGTGCTAATCCCTTTTGCCGTCCAACCTCCGGCGATAGCTTCAGGTGGTAATCCATCCAGAACGGCGCGGAGGGATAAAATTTCCTTCGCCATTTCTTCGATAATCTCACTATCGCAGACATCATTCAGATTACGTTCATGTTCCGAATCAAACGGGTTATATGTAGCCTTTCCCGCCAATTCTCCAATTTCTTCCAATTTTTCGTTAGTTAACATCGTTAAATCTCCATCTGATTACTAAACCCCGGCCACTCATCAGCCGCCGGATATGAAATAAGTTCGCCGTCAATCTTCATCTTTGCCCCACGCGCCAGCGCTTCCAGCTCCCAACGTTGAGCAGTGATACCGCGCTGGGACAAATCACGCTGAATGCGGGGCATCCGTTCCCGCTCTTCACCTGTCAATCTGGCTGACGGTGCCGGATCGCGGAGGGTATTAGGGTCAAAGTCGCGTTGCTTATGGTTTTTCCTGACGGATTGTTCACGCACACGCATTCCTAACGCCCTGACAGCCGTGTCGTCATTCCAGTCAATCGTCGGGTTATACGTTTCTGATGTGGTCGCTATGGCGTTGTTTTCGGCCTGATTTTTGATATTTTCGCCAGACCGTTGAGAACGCAACCCACAGTTATTGACAGGACTCCGAGGCGCGCCGGAGGCGCTTTTTAAGGTCAACAGATCAACGTCAACGGCCTTGGAAACAATGCGCCATTCGGTTGTACGGGTTTCAAAAACATGACCTGCGCCTAAATGCGGGGCGAAAATCCCGACAACCTTTTGCACTTCCTCGTCATAGTCGTTGAGCTTGTCTGAAACCCGGCGCGCAACGCGTACCGTTTGCAGCTCGCGGGAAACATTCGCGCCACCCTGTGCGGCCATGTATGCGGCAAAGTCGCCAGCATCGGCGGCACAACGAACAGCTTCGACTTGCTCATCGAACTGGTCAGTGAGATTGACGGTACGCAATGGGCTACTGCGGCATTCACGGTAAGCGCCCATCGTGGGGATACCGATAGCCTTAAATTGGGGGATGCGCCACGTTGACGCCCACGCGGTAACGGCTGCGGCCATATCACGCAGCGGCTTTCCGGTTTCGTCGTCCAGTTGGCCGTCGAGCGCGTACCCATCAATATTTTTTGCGATGTACTTAGCGATATAGCCAGCCGCGCCGCCTTTATTGAGGTGTTTACATTCAAAGCGGTACTTAGTCGCACCGCGCTCCTCGCCGTCTTCTTTCAGGGCATAGCGGCGCATAATGTCGATGACGGGCTGACGATGGGCGCGCTTGCAAAACAGCATCATATGCCAGTGCGGTGTCCCGTCGTGATGCGGCTCGACAACACGCATCCCGTAAACTTTCAGGTCTGCGTCTTTAAATGCTGTGCGCATTTTGCCCCATATCTTGACCAGATAGCGCTGGCCGTCTTTGGGCGTAAAGGCTTCATTATCCCAACTCCGGTTAAACTGGACGTTTTCGTTATCGCCTTTGCCGATCACGCGGGTCGGGTGATATTTCGACGGGGTGGTGATAGTGATAAACATCCCGACGTCTTTCTGTTCGCTGGCGTAACGCTCCACTCCGGCGATGGTGCTCATCAGCTCCATACGCCGGATTTCCGGGTTAGAAATACTCGCCATCACCTTGTCGATCAGGTCGATACGCTCACCTGTTACGACGTTCTCCAGCTCGCAGTTTTTCAGGTAATCCATGTTAGCGAGGCGACGCGCCTGTACATCGCGGATCGCCATTTTGCTGGCATACGGCGACGCCTTTTTACTGACCTGACCGACGGCAATCATCAGCGCTTCACGCCAGCGGGTGCGCTGGGCTTTAAGCTGGCGAGTCCACCACTCCTCATTAATCAGGCGGGACACGCTGGCTATTGCCTTGCGTATATCCAGCGTGCCTTTGCGGTAGTTCTTCCAGAAAAGTGGGGTGATATTGAACGCACGCGCCATGCTGGCGACATGGCCGAAAAGCTCGGCCTGTGCCGCATCGGTAAAAAGCGCATCAGGTTGACCGCCGTGCTCCGCCTTCATGGCGTCGCTCAATTCTTCATACGCCGAAAATATCTGGCCGGAAATACGCGCAGCCAGACGCCCCAGCGCTTTGTCATTCATACCGGGCAACGTTTGATAATCGTCAGATTCAGACAGGAAACGCTCAGAAGCATTGCGATTCATGGCGTGACGGGTATTGATTGCATCGATACGCGGCCACATGCGCAGCATAAAGCTGTTAACCAGAAAACGATTAGCGCTCAGCATCCCTTTATTTTTTTTCAGGTAAGCGTAACGATTCAGGCAGATTTCGCGCAGGAAGTGCGGTTGCTGGTTAATTTTGGCTAAAACGGCTTGCCCCTGAGTCCATTCCTCACGGGTAAGCTGTCTTTCTTCTGGCACGATGGCCGGACGGGGGGCGTTCCACGAATGCGCCCCCACAAATGCATCGCGGGTGCTACCGGGAAAAGGTGGCGGGGGTGTGGGAGCGGAGCGCCCCCGATGGGTATGATTCATAGCGTAGCGCCGGAGCACACGCCCCGGTGGGCAGTTGTATTTTCTCTTAAACAGGTTGCTCGGTACTGTTTGCCATCTTTCATCGTGACAAAGAAAGCGCCGCTTTCGACGATTGACGGGAAGTAAAAAGCCACGTCTTCGCTAGGTACTGAGATCTGTTTCTTACCACAGGTAAAAGAAATTGAGGTCACAGCCCACCCCGATAATGCTTACCTTTCAGTTCGTGAATGCCCTGACATGTCGCGCAGCGGGTCACGCCGTCGATTGCAGCGCGGCGCGCTTCGGGTATCGGCTGATCGCAGTCTTCACACTCGAACGCAGAAACGCCGCGTTGAGCGTTCCGGGCGTTGGCGATCTGATGGTCTAACATGTCTTGCTGGCGCTGCTGCACCATGTCCATAGCATCCGGCATTATTCTTGCTCCTTATCGTTATTTAATTGGTCAAAGGCTGACTGGCACATTGCCGCAAAGCGTTTGCTTTCGGTCAGCAGCTTCTTTGAGTCGGTGACGTTCCCGCGCCAAATTTCGGTGGCGATAGCACGATGCACAAAATCGTTAATGAGGCTGACGGGATTCTGATAAACAGCCAGCGTGGATAAATACGGCTGGTCGCCGTCTTCTTTACCGCATTTAATTTCGCCCAGCGCAAAGTCATAGCCGACTTTCGCTATTGCATAATTGCCGTTGATATCGACGCGGTTATAAGCGGGGTTTTCCATTACATCACCGCCTTGATATCTGACCCAGAATTATTAAAGGCGTCGGATTCCTGTCGTAATAATTCGATGATTTCCACGCTGCTTAATTCATTGATAGCGGCATGAGTCGCCAGTTTGTCCAGACGAGAAGAAAAAGACGTGTGCGCATCGGCTTTCGCCTCGGTGCGTGCCTGAGAAAGCATTAACTGAATGCCCTCGCTTTCAGCCTTGCGGTGCATCGCCTGACCGACTGTTTTATACATGTGCATATAATCCTCAGATAAAGAGAGTCCCGACGCGGTTAAGCGCCTAATTAATTTCAGGGGTTATTTAATTCAGATATTCTTCGGGTTTAATTGCCGTCAGAATGTCGGGGGCAGCTTCAAATAAGCTGAATAGCTCATTTAAGGCATGTGATATTTTATTTCGCCACGGACATGAAACATCATCAATCCTCCAGTAAGGCTGATTAAATTCATTTTCACTTAATCCCGCATGAAAAAATAACGTCCGTCTTTCACCGACACTTAACCAACTTAAAAAGGTCGAGGTTTTTTCACGACGTTTGCGGCTCAGCGAGAATATGCGGCGCAGCTCATCAATTGCGCAAACAATCCGCTCACGCTCTGCGGTTGGCATTTCCTCCAGACGGTAAACGGTCTGGCTCTTTTTCATCTGCGCATGAAAGCAGATAGTTAAACGATCGCGCTCATGTAGCCCGTTGTAATAGGCGCAGGTTTCACGCCAGCGGCTATCAGCAAAGTGCTTGCCGATCACATTACGCAGCCCGGCGGGTAAATTCTGCATACTGCTGACGGTAAAGGCTGTCATGCTTTCCCCCGTAACACTGACTTGATAGAGCGGATAACCCGCTGGCTAACTCTCTCCCGGCGGGTACGAATGATGATCCCCTGACGGCCTTTGCCGTGGGTGATCGTAAAATCAGGCTTTGTCTCCGTCTGGTGCCACCAGAGGAACGGCGCTATTGATATTGGTGCTTGCATGGTTTCCTCCTTCCTATTGGTAACCGCCCACGGATAGACGGTTGCGAATAGGTGCCGGGCGAACCCGGCACAGGATGCTTATTTCTTTTCTGCCCCGGTCATTAACGGTGACCAGACAATGAAAACTAATGCGCCGATGAATAACGCATCACTGACGACAGAAAGCAGATAGCTTGAAAAATCAACCGCGACGCCCATAAACGCGAACAAGAGAACCGCAGCCAGACGCAACTTGTTCATTACAGGTAATCTTCAATACGCAGACCGAGGCGGCGACCAACCTCTTCCAGCACTTTCTGTTCTTCTGGCTCAATTTCTCCGTCAGCTTCGGCAATCGTCAGCATGTTAACGAAAACCTCTTCGGCATCTTTTGGCGTGTTTTTGATATCGTCGATTTCACGCAAGATGTTCATGCGTCCAACGCGAAAGCCTGCCTGTAACTGTTCAGTGAAGCGGCTGATAGTTTGGGTGATTTCATTCCCGTAATGCCCCAACTGAGGGTTAGAGCGCAGCAACTTATCCAGTTTGTCTGTCTCTTCTTTCTCGATTTCGCCATCAGCTGCCGCAACCAACAAACAGCCGCCAACAATGGCCTCCATCAGATCGCGATTCTCAACCTTTTTAAGTTCGACTTTTGCCGCGGCTACTTTCTTTCCGAATCCAAAAAAACTCATTTTTACTACTCCAGTTGTGGATGAAATTGCCTATTGGTAACCGCCCACGGATAGACGGTTGCAAATAGGTGCCGGGTTTTAGCCATGCCCGGCGCATGGTATTCTGGTGTTTCCACACAGCCAGAAAGGAAAAACCATGGAAGATAACGCTCAAAAAAACCAAGCCTTAACAAATTTCATTCAAGTCATAACTGAAGCAAATGAAATGACACGAAACCGCGTCAGTGCTCATGACTTATTTCTTCGTGCCCTTTTTGATGCCCTATCTAACGAACAAAAGGAAAAAGTACTAACAGCACTTGATTTTAAAACTTCGTCACTTAGTCCTGCTGCCGCATCTGTTTCAGAAGATTCGCGATTTGAACTCTTTCAGCTTCTACCTGAGCTTTTATTGCGTGCGAAGCTGAATTAAGAATCTCACTGCATTTGTGGCAGGAGCACAGGCAGCAGGATTTATTTTTACTTCTGCTGCTTTTTACTATCTCGCCCATATACATTACATCCAATATTTAAATACCGACGGGGCGTTTAATCGTCCCGCGTTCTTTACCCAAATAATCCAAATAAACAGATGCAACTTTTTCATAAGAAAGGCCAGTATCAAATTCCTTACCTGAATTAAGATGTATAACAGCGGTTACATCATGTTTTCTTTTAATTTCAGAAATCGCCACTATGGAATCAGATTTGATAACAATGCGGCCATCAATCGTATTAATACGCATACAACCATAGGTATCTTTTGACGGCGTTTTTTCCTCTATAAATCTTGAGGAAATGAAATCGTCAATACCATCAACGATGTTGGAAACGCTGCCGTAATTTTTATCAGCAAAGCATTCAACCATGTAGTGAACATTACCTACATGTTCACCATGTAAATGATATTGGCGGCAGAAAATGGCGGTATGCTTGCTATCCTTATTCAAGTTAACGAAACAATTACCTGACTGCTGGTACGACGCTTTCAGCCCTATAATCTCATCGCTCATTTCACATGCGCATTTTTCCAGATCGTCGAGGAATGAAAACGCGGCATCAATGCTGACGCTTTTGTTTTTCAAATCATTACGCATCGCATTAATCAGACTAAAAATATTCATTTTTCTTACTCACCCAATATTCAACGACGCACTAATACCGCTCAGTGCATCTACGGTTGACGCTAACGCGGGGTTAGCCTGAATACGCGCCTGCAACGTTAAGCCGACCAGCGACAAATAACGCACACCCGCGTTGATACTCTCGATCACGTTATGACGACGCGCTGGCGTCATACGCTCATCGGATACGCTTTCAGCAGCAACCGCGCCCACTGCGGCGGTGGCCTGCAATACATACGTGGTTAGTCGTTCCGCCTTTGCCTCATTCACTGGCACGGCTGGCAGGCAATTAAGCTGCGCCAAAAGCCCATCGATCAGCGTGGCGTCTTCGGTTACATCGGTGATTGCCAGCAAATCGTCACAGGTCAATCTGTGCGGCTGCTCTGGGTTCAGCTTGTTACGCAACATTTGGGCGTTCATGCCGATGCTTGCGGCTACATCAACCAGATTCTGCTTGTTGGCAAATGCCCGGCAAGCGTTGTTGAAGTGCGGGTGTTTTGCAATTTCGTAATCAAACATGGTTCAGATCCTTTGAAATTCGAATAATCGAATTCATGGTTTGATGTAACGGCACTTGATAGCGTGTTGACGGTTCTTTTCCCGCCATGCCTCAAGGTTGATTAAGGCGTTGCCGTGTTTAGTCATGACGGAATGGCCGACAACTTCACCTGTCGCTTTATCTTTCTTAGCGCGCTTTACGGTGCTGGTTGGTGTCGGTGCCAGCAGTACAACGCCGTTAGCGATCCATTTTTCCAGTAGAGAATTGCTTATGTTATTGATTCTCGCGAATTCTTTCTTTGTCATGGTTGGTGCCATTTGCACGGCTGCAACCTGTTCGATAGCGTCTTTGATGGCGCGGTTGACTTCTGGTGTCAGTGCTTTGACCAGCTCAGCAACCAGTGCGGGACTGATTGCAGAATCAAATCGTGGGGATGCATTTGCAATCTCCTGAGACATAACGCAATATCTCCTGTTAATCGGTTTGTGTTCTATGGTGTTGCATGTGGTGTGTGGCTACTGTAGATCCGTTTTTCATATCTGTAAATATGAAAATCAAATCTAGAGCGAAATTCTATGCGAATTGAAAACGCCGTAGCATCTGAGGTGTTGGAAAGAATCCTTTCTTCTTATGGATTCACCATGCAAAAAGAGCTAGGTGAAAAACTTGGTATTGCCAAAAGTAATGTTGCTGGCTGGCTGCAACGAAACCAAGTTCCCGGAAATGTCATTGTGCAATGTGCCCTCGATACAGGGGCAGATGTAAACTGGTTGGTGACAGGTGAATTTGAAAATTCGAATTTGCAAATACCGCCAGTAACGCTAAAAGGTAAAGCACTTTACGACCAAATTCTGGCATCAGGTGGCAAAGCCGTTCTGCGCAGGATGCTGGATGCCTATGGGTTCAGCACGCAAAAAGAGCTTGGTGACTTGCTGGGGATTTCAACGGCGACGATCAGCACATGGATTCGCCGTGACTTTTTTCCGGGTGATGTCGTTATTGCTTGCGCGTTGGATACTGGCGTTTCTCTTGAGTGGCTGGCGACAGGGCGGGGTATCACAAGTTCAGGACAGGGGCTGACCGTTGATGCACCAGAAACAGCCACCATTGCTAAAAAACGTCTGCTGGCTGGGAAATTGGAAGACGATGGTTTTTGTTCTATCGACAAATCATTTTTACCTGAGGGCGTTACTCAAGAAAAACTATGCTACATACGCTCAGGTAAAGACGCTTGGCTCGTAGAAATGGGTGAGGGTGAAATATCTAACGGCACATGGCTTTTAGATATTGATGGCAGTTTAGATGTGTATTCAGTGTCTCGCCGTCCGAGTAAATTAATTGTTAATGGACGTGATGGTGAGTTCGAATGCACCGTTGATGAAGTAGTTGTAAAGGGTATCGTTACTATTATTTTTAAAACGTCAATTTAGTCAAGGATGCATATATGAAAAATTTTAGTTTATTAGTTAGTGTTATTGTTTTTTCTTTTTTATTTAATGCTGAGGTTTCCGCAAGAAACACACCATGTTCAAAAGGCAAAGGCGGCATATCTCATTGTACAACTGACGGGCAATTCGTTTGTAATGATGGTTCGATAAGCAAATCTAAGAAAATTTGTAGTAAATGATTTTTTTGTATGGCGATATCTTATATATCGCCAGTTTAGTGTTAAAGGGAAATGATGTTTTTTATTTAAGGTTTTATTTCGCCTTTTATTAAAATAACTCCTTTCCCTTTTTTAAGGTTAAGTTCATTTTTTGCCAAGCAAGATTTGTCTATGTATCGATGAACCTCACCAAAAAGTAACATGTCAAACGCTGCGCTGATAAGTATTTTTGTCAATATCAGGCGGCTGTAAATTGTATGAGCATAAAGGAGTATATCCATGGAGTATCAAAGTATCCGTCTAAATGTGAATGAAGATTTTCAGCAATCATGTGCTAAACATGGCTTGACGTTAAGTAAAACAGAATGTTTCAGCGTTAGTACAACGATGAAAGATATCATCGATTTTGTGTATCAAGTGAAAGACGCTAACGTACACCTTGCTTTGTTGGCCTATGTTGCTGTCGAGTGGCTGAAAAAAAGAACTGGGCGAAAACTACATATCGTAATAGAAAATGAAAAGCCTAAAGAGATCACCGCAGAGAATGTGAGTAAGGAAGAGCTGGAAAGCATTCTCACCAAAACAGTGGCTTTGTTTACAAATGAGTCAGAGTGACGCTGGCTTTTACCGTTCCATCGGCCAACGTATTGCTTCAGGCTATGCGTTGGCTTGTTTGTGATGTGTCGCCATTCTGTCGCCAAAGGTGTGTTTAAGTGTTTGATTTTAATATTATTAATAAGTATTCGGTCTTTTTTTTGATGTATCGGTTGGCGGTTCTTGCCAATGAGATGTTGAGACGAGACGAATTTCGTTTCTGCGAGCCTTTTAAAGGTTTTTTAAATAAATGCTTGCTAAAGATATTGATACATGAGTTAATGACTCGTCGGTTTGATTCGCAGACGTAAAAAGCAGTTTAGTAAAGCAGTTCTCATTTCAAAGTGTTATCCATAGATATCCCTTCTTTTGAGCCTCCTTATTGTTGCTAATTAAATTCTGTGCACAGGCCCTATTTTGCCGGAAGGCGCTATAAAATTAAGGTAATTTCTATGTCTAATAAAATGACTGGTTTAGTAAAATGGTTTGACGCTGGTAAAGGTTTTGGTTTCATTACTCCTGACAACGGTAGCAAAGATGTATTCGTACATTTTTCTGCGATTCAGAGCAACGATTTCAAAACGCTGGACGAAGGCCAAAAGGTTGAGTTCACCATTGAAAATGGCCAGAAAGGCCCATCAGCTGGCAACGTTGTCGCACTGTAAAAAGTTGCGCCACAATAAAGCCAAATGAATTAATGTTTCTCTTGCGATAGCGATGATGGTTTAAGCCGGAGCAGTCAAGGAAAGCACTAAAAAACCCCTAGCGTAAAGCTGGGGGTTTTTTATATCTCGTAGCCGATTACTGAATTTTATCTTCAGCACTCAGCAGCCTATATTATTTTATTCCTCATCATCCGTAAGCATTCAGTTTCATTAACTACGACATCGCAAACGGACATAATTCCTCTACCTTCATTATAAAATGTCTTTATCACAATCTAATCGACAGGTTCATATCCTGTTTATAGCCGTTATCGGCTAAGTTTATAGAATACGACGTAATGGGAGGAAACAATGACTGAGAAAAATACGGGTACCAAATACAAGGATGAAAATGACCATCCGGCAAACGATGCGCCAAAAGATCAGGGGGAGATTCCGCGCAAACGTGATGACAGCAAGGATGATGTCGATGATCCGTTTGATGCGAATAAGGCTTAATAGGTTGGCGACGGACTTCTGTCGCCAATATGCCGCGAAAAATTAGTGCGCTTTAGCCGCGACGGTGACCGATGCATCGGGGGTGAAATAATCGCTCTCATCCACAATTGGAATATAAATCCGAACCCATTCAGTCCCTTCAACCATCTCCCAGCTATGTCCTTCTCCCTGAGTGTCAGCGGCAATCAAGACGGTTCCAGGAGAAAGCAAAAAAGTGGAACCATCGCTAACTCGAAATTTCAACGTGCCTTTCAGCGTGATGACATATTGTTTGCGCGGTGCCGGGTGAACGTTCAGCTCCCACGCTTCCGTAGAATTGCTGAGCCAAAATTTTTGTGCCGTGATTTTTTCCAGCGCTGGAACGCTGCCTGTTACGAAGGCTGAACGATTATCTGGCGTATTGATGAGTTTGATGGCTGGTATCTGGGTTTCCTCTGCGTGAGGTGAGGGAGGTGCTGCGGAATAAGCAGTAACGGAAAACCATAATCCAGCAAGCGCCAGAAGAAAACGCGATGTCTTTTTCATTTAAATAAAATCCATATTATCTATGCCCGATAAGCAGGCAACCCTATATATGTCAGCCGTCTCTGCGTACGTCTTACAACGTGTGGATGGTACTGCTGGGGGAGATCCTTCACCAGATGGTTAAAGCAATCGCACTGATTGGTGTCTCGCTTGATTTGTTTATATTTTATTCATTCCAGTTCCGCAATGGGATGAAATCGGTGGTTCCAGTTTTCTTGCCAGTTGCCCGCTGGCGCTGAGTAGCACCATGCTTGTGGCACAGGTCGTGGTGCCGCAGGCGCAGTCCCTTGGCACATCGCTGACGCATATCGACTATACAGGGCGGGATTCCACTTTGCT
>NZ_JACDSF010000012.1:82603-93113 GCF_013449685.1 Pectobacterium brasiliense
GTGAGTTAGATCTCGCCCTGATCGACTATATGAGTAGCTACGCGTGTCGCAATATATACCATCGACCGAGAGGGCGTGTGTCGATGAAAATACTCAGGTGAGAAAACTAGAAATCAGCATATTCCTGAGCGGGGATCCAGAAACCGTCAATATACTCTTCGATGGGGAAGCAACCCGCACGACGCAGGCGCTGTTCATTCATCGCTTGCAGACACTGTGCTTCTGTGTTGTAGGCACCGACGACCAAATCGTCGCAGCCATGCCCGAGATAACAAACAAATATCACTAATGCAAACATGCCGTTCTCCAGACATTACCGATTTTCTCTATCTGTCAGGATAATTGTAGATGAAAATCAGTGAGGAAAGGCAGAACGGGGGGTTCATCAGGTGGTTTTATCGCCACCTGATGCAGAAACCGCATTTATTCTTTAGAAAGAGGCTGAGCTGAGGCCGCGCCATCCCGCACCAGATCGCGCGGCAGATTGTTTTTTATCCGGCTGCTGATACGTTTGGCCAGGCCGACAGGCGTGTTCTGGTAGGTTAAAATGAGCTCATCCGCAGCAGGAGGCGGTTCTGGATAGCTGTCTTTCCCCTGAAACCACTCACAGGCGATGCGATCGGTCAGCGCGTAGGCATTCTTCGCGTTCGGATCGGCCAGCGCAACAATGGCTTCATGTTGCCAGCGGAAACCTTTAGGGAAGCGTTCAGCGAGTTTAATTCCAATTCGTGAGAATTTGATATTGCCAAAAGCAGACGTCAGCGCCACAGGGAAGAGCCAGATCTCGCTATCACGCTGCCACATCTGAAGTAATGTCTCATCCCAGTGAATACCCTGTTTGCCTGCCGCTTGTTTGAGTAATGCAGAATCTTTGGGCGGCATCGGAGAAAACGGGAATTTACCCACTTTATAGCCCGGTCGTGGCAGTGGTGGCACGCTGGCGGTTTTCCGCAAACGGGCAACAAAGAAGCCTTCGCTGTCATAAATTTGTGGGAAGACGTGCAGGAAGCCTTCTTCGGTTGTCGCGCGTTCGGCGTCGGTGAAGAGATCGTGTAACGATTCAAATTCGCACGCATCAGGAAACTGTGCCTGTAACCAATGGCAAACCTGCTGATTTTCCTGCCTATTTAACGTACAGCTGGAGTAAATCATCACGCCGCCAGGCTTCAGTGCATGGAACGCGCTCAAAATCAGGTCACGCTGTGTGGCCGCAATATCGGTAATGCTCTCCTGCGACCAGTGGCTCATCGCCGCGGGATCCTTACGCACTACGCCTTCACCCGAGCACGGGGCATCCAGCAGAATCGCATCAAAATACTCCGGCAGCGCCGCACCGAAAACTCGCCCGTCGAAGTGTGTCATCGCGGTATTGCTGACGCCGCAGCGACTGATGTTAGCATGCAACACTTTTACTCGGCTGGCTGAATACTCATTGGCGACGATAGCCCCTTCATTATTCAATCTAGCCGCGATCTGCGTTGTTTTAGACCCCGGTGCTGCCGCGACGTCCAAAACCGTTTCCAGTGCATCGTTACGATGGAAGAGGGCGCTGACGGGCAGCATCGAACTGGCTTCCTGAATATAAAACAGCCCGCTCAGGTGCTCCAACGTATTGCCTAGCCGCGTGTTCTCTTCTTCCGCATTCAGCAGCCAAAAACCCTCCTGACACCAGGGAATCGGCTCAAGCTGCCAGCCATAAGGCTGTACAAGCTCAAGAAAGGCATCGACGCTGATTTTTAACGTATTCACGCGGATGCTCCGACGCAGCGGACGCTGGCAGGCGGCAATAAAATCCTCCATCGAAAGGGATGAAGGCATGATGTCCCGCATAGTGTCGAGAAATTCAGCAGGCAGGCTGGCTGGAGTAAATTTTGCCACGGCGTGGTTCCGTACAGGTTATTCAGTAAAACGAGGGGAAGAAGCGGCGAAGTGTAGCACGGATCCTTCATACATCATGTGAAAACGACGAGACGGCGCGTGAAAACGACAGGGCGACGATAGGGTCGCCCTGTCCGGTGGTGAGTTTAATTATTGGGGGTTGGAATTGCCGTCCCCCATTGCCGCCACTCTTTAGGCTCTTCGTTCCTCAGAAGGAAATGCTTTCCTTCCTGTGCTTTGGGGGCGAGTGGCGTGCTGGGTGGCGTGGCAAACGCGATACCGCCGCGAATGAACTGCTGGAAGGTTCCGCTCTTGATGACGCCGCCCGTCAGGCCGAATTCCAGATTGTAACCCGAAGCCAGCCAGAAGACGGAATTGTCGCGCACCAGATGCTGATAACGTTTGCTGATACGCAGCGACACGGCGATACGGTCGGAAAGCGTGCCTAGCGACAGCCCGGTTACCGTACCGACTTCAATGCCGCGGAACAGCACTGGCGTACCAACCTGCAACGCACCGGCTTCCGGTGCATCAACGCTGATATTCAAACCGTCCTGATAGCGAGAATCAGAGATGGTAGCCTGCTGCAGCTCAAAACTCCGCGTTACGCTGCCGTTACCCGGTTCGACGTTGATATAAGGCTGGAATAGCGTCTCCAGATGATTCACACCGGCAGCGGAAATTTCTGGCGTGACGACGGAAAAACGCGTCCCAGAACGGGCGAAATTACGCACGTATTCAGGGTAGAGGACAGCCTGCACCAGCACTTCATTACGCTGCTCGGACAGTTTCAGTGAATCCAACTGGCCGATATCGATTCCCAGATAGCGGATGGGCATGCCCGGCGCGAGTTTGCTGGCATCGTAGGTGCGCAGAATGATGCGGCTCCCCACGGCGCGTGCCGACGTTTCGTTGTTATACAGAACGCGTTTACCACCTTTAATCTCCGGTGCGCCCTCCAGATTATCAAAACTGATTGCCCCTTTAAGCGCCCGATTCAGCGGAGAAGCCTGCACGGTCAGGCCTGACGTATTCAACTGCACTCGGGCACCGCCTTCTGCCCAGAACACGCTGTTTTCCGTCAGTAGCTTGCGATGTTCGGGACGAATATAAACGTCAACCTCGAAGGTATCCGCCTTCGGTCGCACCCGCATGATTTCGCCTACCTGGAATTTACGGTATAGCACGATGGAGCCGTCTTGAATATCCGGCAGGCTGTCGGTCACTAAGGTGAGAGTCGGGGACGGCGTGGCACCGCGGATGCCTTCTTCGGCTTTTTCGAGATCGCTGAACAGCGGGTAACGCGTCTGAACGTCACCTTTGCTGCCGGGTAAAACCTGAATACCGCCGCTGACCCACTCTTGCGCGCTGGCACCTAGCACTTGAATGCCATCCAGCCCCATCTTCACATTCACACGGCTGTTCACGATGAATTTGCTGTCGCGGTGTAATAGCTGGTGATATCGTGGCTCGATCACCAAAAGGAAGCTGACACCTTGTTCGTCCAGCGTGCGTTTCACCACCTGACCGACCTGCACGCCGTGCAGCAGCACGGGTTGGCCGCTATCAATGCCATAGCTTTGTGCTGCAGTGAGCTGAATAGAAAACGCGCCGGGCTGGGTGAGCTGTTGTTGTCCGCTATCCAGTACCTCAAAATGCTGGCGCGGTTCGCCTTCACCGGGGATGAGCGTCAGCGTTGGGCCGCTCAGCAGACGTGAAACATTCAGGTCGCTGAGTGAAAGCTGGGGCTTGCTGAGTTCGATACGCGTGCCTTCCCGCATCAGAGAAACCACGGAAGGATCGATGATGAGCTCTCCGCTGACCTTGCCGTCGTCTGGGTTCAACGTGATTTTATTGAGCGTGCCGACTTCCAATCCCTGATACATCAGCGGGGTGCGCCCTTCGGATAGGCTGTCGCCGGAGGGCAAATCCAGCGTGATTTTCACACCGCGCTGGCTTTGTGCCAGATCGGGATAGAGGCGATAGGATTGTTCGGCGCCCGCATTCTCGCTCTCTTCCGGCGAATCGAACGCGATCGCGCCGTTAACCAGCGCCGCCAGATTCTCCATCTCAATTTTTGCACCGCTGACGCTAATGTCCGCATTAAAGCCAGACACATTCCAGAAGCGGCTATTTTTCTTCACCAGATGGGTAAAGCGGCGTTCAACCAGCACGTCAATCATCACACCGTGGCTATCCTGGGAAACGGTGTAATCGTAGACTTTCCCCACCGGGATTTTTCGGTAGTAAACCAGCGAACCGGTATTCAATGAGCCGAGATCGTCGGCATGGAGATGAATCAGCAGTTCCCCAGTATTCACGCGGTATTTGGGCTGCGTATCCAGTGCGGAAAAGTGCTCTTGCGGATCGCCGGAGCCGGGCATCATGCCGATATAGTTACCACCCACCAGCGCATCCAGCCCTGACACCCCAGCGAGAGACGCTTTCGGGGTAACCAGCCAGAACTGCGTGCCGCTGCGCAATGCTTCCTTCATATCACTTTTGATACTGGCTTCGACCTGAATAGTACGCAGGTCTTCACTCAGCTTGATATTTTGCACGGTGCCGACTTCGACCCCCTGGTAGCGCACGGGGGTACGCCCAGCGACAATACCGTCAGCAGAGACAAAATCGATGGTGACCGTTGCACCGCGCTCCTGCTGATTGGTGTAAATCAGCCAGCCGGCAATCATCAACGCAATCAGCGGCAGCAGCCAAAACGGCGACAGGCGACGCTTGTTCTTCACGGTAGCTTCAGTTGGTGTCCCAGGCGTATTATCTTGCATTGTTATTCCACATCAGTGTTATCCCACATCAGTCGGCTATCCAGCCATTCAACGGCAAGGATAGTGAGAATCACCGCTGCGCCAAAGTAAAAGGCAGCAGGCCCCATGGTGAAAGCGAGTAATTGATCGCGGTTGACGAGCGACATCGTCAGAGCAATCACAAATAAATCGAGCATGGACCAGCGACCGATCCAACGGATAACGCGCAGCATCTTCATGCGCATCATTATGTTGCCTTCTGCGCGAAGATGGATACTCACCAGCAGCCCGAACAGCACAATAACCTTAGTAAACGGCACCAGAATACTGGCAATAAAGACCACCAGCGCGATCGGAACATTGCCTGACGCAAGCGAGAGAATACCGGAAAAAATCGTGTCCTCCGTACGCGCACCGTTGACATAAATAATTGATATGGGCAACAGGTTAGCGGGGAGCAGTAAAATTATAGAAGCAATGAGCGCAGCCCAGGATTTTTGCAGGCTTTGCCGCTGGCGCAAGCGAAGCGGAATATGGCACCGGGGGCAACGACCCCGGTTGTCGGGCGAACTGGTGAAGTGGCAGGAAAGGCAGATTCGATAGCGATCCGGCGCAATCAACGGCCTCATGCGCGGATAAAACCGCTGCCAAAGCTGGTCGGTGTTTAAGTGAATCAGCGTCAACAGGCTTAAGGTCATCAGTGCCAGAAAGGCGACCAGCCCGATTCCCGCCTGAACATCTGCAAATTCACGGACTTTGATTGCGGCAACCGCCATGCCGACCAGATAGATATCCAGCATCATCCATTCTTTTAGCCGTTGCAACACGAGGAGGATGGGCCGCAGATTCATCCCGATTCGGGGAGCAAAGAACAGGTATAACAGAGAAAAAACCAGCGTGAGTGCGGCACCAACAGTACAGAAGGCGACCATGCTTGCCGTGAGCGGGTGTCCTTGACGGGTGATTTGCCAAATGCCTTCAAACAGGCTGGCATTGATGGTGACGCCCAGCAGCCGAATACTGATCAACGGCTCAGTGAAGGCGAACGGCATCAATACCAGCATGGCGACGGCCATCGCAGCAAGACGAGAAATGCTCCAATCTCGGCCTGAGCTGACTGTGGCATCGCAGCGTGGACAATTCGCCGTCTGAGTTCGCTTCAACTGCGGCAGCGCAAAAAAGGCATCGCATTCAGGGCAGCGGTGATAGCGATCGATCGCAGGTACGGCACTTTTCGATCCCTCAGTTAACGGTGGCCGGGGAGAAGGAAACGGCGCAGGGCTGGTTATACTCTGTATTTTCATCTTTCCTGCGATCCGATAGAAGGTGTTAAGTCCCGTTATATTCACGATAGATAACGTATTCACAGCTATTTAGTGTAACTGAAGGCTCACTGAATGATAAATTCATAATAAGGCTCTGATCTCTGCCCGATATTATTTTACAGGTGGAAATAGCATGATATGCACGACAGCGGTACAGTAAAGTGGATGATTGTTCGCGCGAAGGCGCTAATCTTATGGCATTCTGTAACCGATGCTAATGCAGTCTGTGTGGAAACCATTCGCACTGTTTTGAAAAGACAGCGATATAATTTATGAATAAGCCAGTATGAACAAACAAGAATTTTATCAGGATCTCATCCGCGACATGTCATCGCTTATCGCGGATGAAAACCGTTTTATTACGATTTTATCAAACAGTAGTGCGCTGCTGTTTGAGCGTTTGGATGGGGTTAACTGGGCAGGGTTTTACCTGTTGGATAACGACACGCTGTTCCTAGGACCGTTTCAGGGCAAGGTTGCTTGTGTGCGTATTCCGGTTGGCAAAGGTGTATGCGGTGCGGCGATAGCTGAAAATCGCATTCAGCGCGTGGATGATGTCCATGCGTTCCCTGGTCATATCGCCTGTGATGCCGCGAGTAATGCTGAAATTGTGCTACCGCTTGTCGTTAACGGGCAACCGATTGGCGTTCTGGATATTGACAGCACCCTTTATCAGCGTTTTGACGCAGATGATGAAGAAGGGCTGAAGGCCGTGGTGAGCGTACTTTGTGCTCAACTGGAAGCGAGTGATGTGATGACATTCATCAATTCTCTCACGTTGAGACAAGGTTAACGTGGCAATTGCCGATGGCGTCATTATAATGACGCCTGTTCATGCCTGCGCCGGTTGGCAAACCCGTTGTAATCAGGAAATTTCATGGAAAATCAACCTAAGTTGAACAGTAGTAAAGAAGTCATTGCCTTTTTGGCAGAGCGGTTCCCGCTTTGTTTCACCACCGAAGGTGAAACTCGTCCGTTAAAGATCGGTATTTTTCAGGATCTTGTTGAGCGTGTGCCGGAGTCCGATAACGTCAGTAAGACGCAATTACGCTCTGCGCTGCGTCTTTACACCTCAAGCTGGCGGTATCTGTACGGTGTAAAATTGGGTGCCCAACGTGTGGATCTGGATGGTAACCCATGCGGTGAGTTGGAACAGCAGCATGTCGATCATGCTCGTAAGCAATTGGAAGAAGCGAAAGCGCGAGTTCAGGCTCAGCGTGCTGAGCAACAGGCGAAAAAACGTGAAGCAGCCGGAGAATCGGCAGAAGCAGCGCGTACTCCTCGTCCTGCTCAGAAACGTGCGCCGCGCCTTGATGCTTCAAACAATGCCTCTCAAAACCGTGCATCCCAAAACCGTGCATCCCAAAACCGTGCACCGCGTAATCCACGTCAGCCTTCTTCCGGCCAATCGCAGCCCTCTTCTCAGCAATCCGCGAATGCTCAGTCTCGTCAGGCAAAACCTGCCAGCACTGAGCGTCAACGGGTAGCGGTTACGGATGTTTCCAAACTGCAAATCGGTCAGGAAATCAAAGTCAGAGCCGGCAAAGACGCCATGGATGCCACCGTGCTTGAAATTGCCAAAGGCGAAGTCAGAGTACAATTGGCTTCTGGACTGGCAATGATTGTACGCGCAGAACACTTGCAGTTCTGATACGGAGGCCAACCTGGGCATGAACAACTTAGTCAAAATAACCGCCATCGCAGGTTTACTGCTGGCGGGCTCCAGTTTTGCAAATGAAAACATTACGCGTGTTGAACAGATTCCTCAGCTACATCAGGAGCCTCAGCATGCTACCGTTAGCGACAGGGTGGCCTCACGTTTCCTGCGTTCGCACTATCGCCAGTTTATGCTGGATGCGCAGTTCTCTGAGAAAATTTTTAACCGCTACCTCAATATGCTGGACTACAGCCACAACGTGCTGTTGGCCTCTGATGTGGCACAATTTTCTGGGCAAAAAGCCCAGTTGGGCGACGCGCTGAAATCCGGCCAACTGGATGTTCCTTACGCGTTGTACAATCTGGCGCAGAAGCGTCGGTTTGAGCGTTTTCAATATGCACTGTCGCTGCTGGATAAACCGGTCGATCTGACGGGCAATGAGACGTTTGAACTCGATCGTAGCAAAGCCCCTTGGCCGCAGAACGTGGGTGAACTTAACCGCCTGTGGGATGCCAAGGTAAAATATGACTGGCTCAGCCTGAAGCTGACCGGTAAAGATGATAAAGACATCAAAGAGACGCTGACCAAGCGTTATCAGTTTGCGATTCGCCGTCTGGCGCAAAGCAACAGCGAAGATGTTTTCCAACTCGTCATGAACGCCTTTGCGCGTGAAATTGACCCGCATACCAGCTACCTGTCACCGCGTAACACCGAGCAATTCAATACCGAAATGAGCCTGTCGCTCGAAGGGATTGGTGCGGTGCTGCAGATGGATGACGACTACACCATGATTAATTCTATGGTGCCCGGTGGTCCGGCAGCGAAAAGCAAAAACATTACCGTCGGTGACCGCGTGGTTGGCGTAGGCCAAAGCGGTAAGCCAATGGTGGATGTTATCGGCTGGCGTCTGGATGATGTCGTCGCGCTGATTAAAGGGCCGAAAGGCAGTAAGGTGCGTCTGGAGATTCTGCCTGCTGGCAAGGGGACGAAAACCCGCATTGTCACGCTGACGCGCGAACGTATTCGCCTTGAAGACCGCGCGGTTAAAATGTCCGTCAAGACGGTCGGCAAGGATAAAGTCGGCGTGCTGGACATCCCCGGTTTCTATGTCGGTCTGACGGATGACGTAAAAGTACAGCTCCAGAAGCTGGAAAAACAGAACGTCAGCAGCATTGTGATTGACTTACGTACTAACGGCGGCGGTGCGCTGACGGAAGCGGTAGGGCTTTCTGGTCTGTTTATCCCAGGCGGCCCTGTGGTTCAGGTGCGCGATAATAACGGTAAAGTGCGTGAAGACAGCGACACCGATGACATTGTGTATTACAAAGGCCCGCTGGTGGTGCTGGTAGACCGATTCAGTGCTTCCGCTTCCGAGATCTTCGCGGCAGCAATGCAGGATTATGGCCGTGCTTTGATCGTCGGTGAACCGACGTTTGGTAAAGGCACCGTGCAGCAGTATCGCTCGCTGAATCGGATTTACGATCAGATGCTGCGTCCTGACTGGCCAGCGCTGGGTTCTGTGCAATATACGATTCAGAAGTTCTATCGCATTGACGGCGGCAGTACTCAGATGAAAGGCGTGACGCCTGACGTGATGATGCCAACCGGCACGGAAACGGTAGATACCGGTGAGAAGTTTGAAGATAACGCGCTACCGTGGGACAGCATCAAAGCGGCTAACTACACGAAGAGCGGCGATCTGAAGGCACTGATTAGCAAACTGAATGAACATCATCAGGAGCGTATCGCCAAAGATCCTGAGTTCCAGTATGTCGCGCAAGATATTGCTCGCTACAACGCGCTGAAGGATAAGCGCAACATCGTGTCGCTCAATCTTGCCCAGCGCGAGAAAGAGAATGACGATGATGAAGCGATGCGTTTGAAGCGGATTAACGATCGACTGGCGAGAGAAGGTAAAAAACCGCTCAAATCGCTGGAAGATCTGCCGAAAGACTATCAGGCACCCGATCCTTATCTGGATGAAACAGTGAAAATTGCTAACGATTTGGCACAGGAACAAAAAGAGTAAGTCGCTAAAATCGTGCCGATAATTAAACGCCCTGTCTGGTTTATCCAACAGGGCGTTTTTTTAACTTACGTTGAGCGTTTTGGGATGAAAGCGTGGTGCTGTAGATGACGATTAACGAATCTTGGTTGGCGAACAGCCAAAACGGGTTTTAAACCGTTCGGAAAAACGCGCCGAAGATTTATACCCGCAGGCTTCGGCCAGACGCTGCATACTCCATGATGTCGTCTGTACCAGCATCATCGCGTGTTGCATTCGCGTCTCCAGCAACAGCACTTCAAAGCGTGTCTGCTCGGCGGATAGCCTCCGGCGCAGCGTAGCCTCGCTCATCGCCAGCAGGCGACCCGCAAACTGTGCGGTCCAGTGTCGTTCCGGTTCTTCACTGATAAGCGCACGCAGCTGTGCCGTAACACCGGGCTGTGGCGGTGCGCCAAAACGAAAGACTGTGTCCCTTCTGGCGCGCCGTGCCAGGCAAGGTGCGGGTTGTGGTTAGAAGACAGTGCAATGTGGCTCGTTGCATTGGGTATGGCAAACGCAAACTCGCTTGGGATAGTGTCGCCGTCCTGAAAACTGTGGCTGGAGAGTTGCAGCATGGTGGTGCTCCTTATCGCGATTCCAGTGGGTGTGGAATCATTATAGAAGTAGCGGAGCGTAATTATTTTCCTAATGCCGTCAGGATAATGCTTTTAGCTGTCAATTTGAGGGCTTTAGGTGCTGTGAAGCAGTAAAGCAGCCAACGTTACCGATAAATTTATCTGTGAAATTGAAACGGTGGTAATGGAATAGAAGAGTAAAGCGTTTGCGCCAGGGATGGCGCGGCTCGAGCAAACACTACCGGAGCCTGTAATTAAAATTGTGT
>NZ_JACDSF010000120.1 GCF_013449685.1 Pectobacterium brasiliense
CCGCGCGCTGCTCGAAGCCGCCGAACCGATTCGGGATAACCCGATAGTAGCCGAGTTGCTCATGACCGGCGTCGATGCACGAGTGGATTCAGCAAAGAACCAATTCAAGTTGAACGTGGCGGATGTAAAAAAAATTAATCAACTGCCCATCAAACTGATCCAGATCTCGGTGTTCGGTGCCGATCTGGGGGCGGCGTTAGCCCGGCGTTTTATCGATGAGTTG
>NZ_JACDSF010000121.1 GCF_013449685.1 Pectobacterium brasiliense
GGTAATATGCAAAGCTATTTAGTATTCGGCAGGGAAATAAAAATAGCAAAACAATAGTCTCTTTGCTAAGAGTCTGATTACGTTTTTTATGTGACAGAAATATTAAATTTTTATTTCAGTATGGACATTGCTTGCTGGCTGTCATAGCTTACTATTTTACCCCATGAGAAAGGTAATAAAATGAGTGAGATATCTAGCCTGTCCCTGAAGATTTCCCCAGAGCTGAAAGAAAAAATCAAAGCGGCTGCCCTGGAAAACGAAGTATCTATCAGTGCAGAAGTCAGTGCCCGATTACTGAGAAGTTTCGATGAAAGCCACCAGACCGCTGAGTTGTCTTCTGAATTAGTGGACAGTCAGGGTACAGAAGAAGTCGGAGCAGAAGCGCCGTTGACGCAGAAAGAACTAAAGAAAGTTCGGGAATTGCTGAAGGGTAAATCCAAAGCGGCTTCCAAGAAAAAGTAATACTGAAATGTGACGTTGAATCTCTGATTGATTCAAAAAGTAAATAATAAAATTAAATCACCCAGAGGTCTTGATAAAAGACCCTGTAAATCATTCTGTG
>NZ_JACDSF010000122.1:0-665 GCF_013449685.1 Pectobacterium brasiliense
AGTCGCGGATATCCTGCATATTTTTCCGCTTCTAGTTCAGCATTCCCCTCAGGACTTTGGCTGGCTGCGTTCCCGCTGGCGAACAAGAATGCCAGGGGCGGTAAGTGTCAAGATAGTTGGCACCCCCGGTTAATTTAGGCTGCCTGTTTTTCCCGCTCTGGATTCAGCATTACCTTGCCTACCTGATGCCGGTTTCGAGTCCTTTCCGACCAGCGTTCTGGCCGTTGTGCTTTTGCATTTTGGTACACCTCATCCCGTTTTTCAACAGCACGCCGTCTTCTCCACGATGTCGCTGACCGGTCGTCACATACCTGATGCCGCTATGTCTATGCGTTTCGTTATACCACTGCGTAAAATCCTCTACCCATTCACGCGCTTCATCCAATGTGCCGAACCCTGAGGACGGCCACTGCGGCACATATTTCAGCGTCCGGAACAGCGACTCCACATACGCATTATCGTTACTCACCCTCGGCCGGCTGTGAGAGGGCGTTATTGCCAGCTCGTGTAGCTTCATTTACAACGTCTGTGATTTCATCGCCGCACCGTTGTCCGCATGCAGTACTGGCGGGTTTTGCCAGCATCCTTCCCGAAGGACCGTGCGTTGTATCAAGGCTGCCGCCTGCTCCCCCTCTGTCAGGGTAAAGGCGAGTTTATTGTCGGCA
>NZ_JACDSF010000122.1:714-883 GCF_013449685.1 Pectobacterium brasiliense
GGTATGTCAGTTCATTGGCGGTAGCGATAAGTGTCAAGGTAGTTGTCACCCCTGGTTAAGTTAAGCGGCCTGTGTTTCCCGCTCCGGATTCAGTGTTACCGGACCTTCCGACTGCCAGTTTCTCGTTTTGCCTGACCAGCGCTCCGGGTGCGCTTTCTGTGCCGTCCGG
>NZ_JACDSF010000123.1 GCF_013449685.1 Pectobacterium brasiliense
TGTCACCACCGCCAACACCAGCCACACTTACGGTGTGGATACCGTTGCGCCAGTGGCGTCGATTGCTATCGATAATGTCACGTCCGATAACGTGATTAACGCGACTGAATCCGGCCAGACCATTGCGGTGACCGGTCAGGTCGGTAGTGAAGTCAAAGTAGGTGATGCGGTTACCGTTAAAGTCGGCACCGAGACCTACCAGACGACGGTCAATACCGATGGCAAGACCTGGAGCGTGAATGTTCCCGGTTCTGTACTGGCTGCTAATGGTGATGTCTCTGCGTCGGTCACCACGCGCGATACCGCAGGCAACGTCACGACTGCGAAC
>NZ_JACDSF010000124.1 GCF_013449685.1 Pectobacterium brasiliense
GTTGATGGTGTTTTCACTCATCGGCTTCATCGCATCATAACAGCCAGTCAGGATAAAACCGTCATCACCGTTAACGTCATAGGTGAGGGTTTTTAGCTCTTTCAGAATGTTCAGTTGCTGCTGCACCACAAAGGCTATGTCGAGAGCTACAGGCGAAAAGGGGAAGAAGCTCACCTTTTCCTACAAAACGCCCCTAATGTCTCCTGTGGGGAATTGTAGTCAATAATCCTATGCAAAGAGCAGAGCATTCGCCAGACAGTGGTGCTGTCGAAGTTTAATAGAATGAAGAAGGTGA
>NZ_JACDSF010000125.1:0-475 GCF_013449685.1 Pectobacterium brasiliense
CTGGTGTTTCAGGGGGCTACATCATCAGGCGATCCTGTATTAGATTTAGATATGGTCAAAGAATCTGTTTACTTGGCTTTTCATCGCTCATCGAGGAAATTGTTTTGTGTGACACTTACACTCTTTGATGAAGACAGGCCAACACAGCAATTCCCAAATGCGCTTCCTCTTCCTTTTAAGAAGGAAATGAGCATCGACTGGATGCATGAAAAATTCGGCATTCCTGAGAAAACCATCCCTTCCAAGGTTATTGGAGGTCTTCAGTTTGGAATGAAAGAAAAGTATAAGTTAGATGGTTTTCATATACCTTTAGCAATGCAGATAGCTTATACCGAGAAAAATACTGTTGAATCAATAACAGTTATGCCAACAGAAGAAATGAAGTGGTAATTACACAAATTAAATTACGATCTCCGTTCATCCTATCTTGATGGCCCATCATCAGGAATTTTTTAATTTCCCGACAACAATTGCA
>NZ_JACDSF010000125.1:740-936 GCF_013449685.1 Pectobacterium brasiliense
TAGCAAAATAACGGGCCATCCGTGACCTTTCGCTATTTATCCCTTCTGCCCAAACTCAAACGGCCTAATCATCCCGTTGCTGTTAGCATCCAGAAAATCAGCCCACCATTGCAACATTAGGCGACGTTGTTCAAGGTGTTTGACCTAACCTGAGCTGGGTAAGAGCTTGACGTTGCTTTAGCATCACGGATCTGGC
>NZ_JACDSF010000126.1:0-205 GCF_013449685.1 Pectobacterium brasiliense
ACCTGCGGTGATGTTGCCCTGCGTCTTACCTTCGATGCTGATATAGCATGGAGTTGGCATAGTCTTGCTCCTTGTTGTTGAACGTGATGAGTAACTTCACGCTCTGTATAGCAATTTGCATGCCAGTTTTTATCTCATTGTTTTTACTAAATAATCACTTAAGTTAAATTTTTCCTAAGTCAAATTTGAGCAAGAAGTTGCGCAG
>NZ_JACDSF010000126.1:265-988 GCF_013449685.1 Pectobacterium brasiliense
GCAGGGTAATAATCTCTCCAGTAACCAAAGCAGGCGAAGAAAACATATTCGTCAATCATTGCCCGACGTGCTGGCTGAGTGCGTAGGCGGGTGCTAATCCACATCTGAATCTGTCTGTCGGTTTTATCAGCCAGTGATGTCCATTCACGATAAGACAGGCCGTTAAGTAGCTCAGACCAGCACAGTAGTGTTAACGTTTCCTGAATGCCGGGTTCATTTTCCCGATCAAATAACCGCTGAAGGCTGTCACTCAATTCATCCAGCTGTAGTCGATCACATTCGCTGATCAGAATGCCGCCCAGCATTGGATACCGTCGAAGGTATCGGCTGGCCTTCACTGGCAGAATGGCTCTGCTGGCAGCCTCAATACGCGATACCGTTGATTTCTGCATTAGCTTCGCGGGGACAATCAGATGCGCCTTATGCTGGTCTGGCAGGGAAACTGACGTCAGGCTCAACCGATGGAAAGTATGAATTTTTCGCGTACTGATATCCTGATGAATGGCGTGAGCTGCACTGCCGTCAAGATGGCTTTGGTACTTATCCAGCAACGTGGATAGTGTCGTGTGACGTGTCATTTGGAAAGTCTCCAACATACTGAATAACAGACAACCGGTGTCCTCCATGGAATCGGATAGCGATCTGTTATTCAGGGAATAATTAATTAAAAGGAGTGAACTGAAAGGTGTCGTTTCTGGCGACCCTGTAAATCATTCTGTGTAA
>NZ_JACDSF010000127.1 GCF_013449685.1 Pectobacterium brasiliense
GTCATGCAGGCTCTTGCCGTCAAATAAGACTTTGTATCCCACCCACATGGTGGCGAGCGTGATGGTGACGGCGGCCAGTCCGAGCAGGCCGGTAGAGGTGTTGCTCAGCGTCTCATTGGCTTTATTAAACCCGCTGTCTGCTGCCAGCACCGGGCTTGCCATTAACAGGCAAGTGAGGACGGGCCAGTCAGTCTGTTTTCGTTTCATCATTTTCCTCCTGGGGGCCGGGGGTAGGTAACGCGCCGCGTATCACGGCGTTGGGGTAGCGCAGGGATGTCAGAACTGGCGTGGCGTTATCGGTAAGCTCGCCACGCATGACGGCGGTGGGGTAATGGATTTCCGGCAGGGTCTTTTCGGCGGGAGGTCGCTGACGGTCTTCCCGCGTTGACGGCACGGCGTAGCCGATGCGCTGGATGTAGCTGGTCTGGTTAAACGAGGATTCCGGCTGTTGGCCGGTCGTGAAATTTCCTGAGTAGTAGCAACTGAGCGCACGCTTGAGGGAACCGCCGCGGTGGTAGCAGTCGGTGAGGATGCGCTCAAACACGGACAGGTTGGTACAGGGGTCAAGAAGGTCACTGGCGGTCACGCCGTAATGACGGAAATTGGTGCTGGTGATTTGCATCAGCCCGACCGAATAGCGTCGGCCCTTTGCCGCCAGACGTGCGGTGAGGCTGACCGCCTCATCCTTACTGGCGGGGAAATGTGAAATCACGCCTTTGCCACCGGGCAGAATTTCAGCGATGGCATACGGATTCAAACCGGATTCGACCCGCGCCACATCGAGTGCCGTAGACGGGTGAATGCTGGCGGCGCACTGCATCAACAGCGTAAGAAAGGCTGTGGTGGNNGGGTGTATACCAAGCCCCTGCCGGGGGAAGGAGAAAAGCGGTTTAAGCGGAGGCGTTATCCTGCGAAATATCGTTCTCTTCTCTGGGCTCAAGCAACACCAGCTTTCCGGAAACGGCAATGCCGGGTGTCAGTACCACGTTCAGGCCGGGTTTACCGTGATGGGCAAAAGCCACGCCGACTTTCGTCCACCAGGTGTTTTTTTCACCCTGTGGGTCGGGCTGACTTTCCTGGGTGACAAATACGTGATAAATGGGTTTTCGCATGTGACCTCCTCTAATAAAAAAACGATGAGTTAAATAAATGTCAC
>NZ_JACDSF010000128.1:0-531 GCF_013449685.1 Pectobacterium brasiliense
AACAAGAGTGATATCGGGGCTGATAACGGCGATATGGCAGATATTGCCGCGCTGGGGGCGGTGGGTGGCAAGCATTCTGCTGGTACTTTGGCTGGGCTGGACGTTTCTGATTCAGGAACGGCATGGCGGGGCGTCAATCGTTGTCCATTCGGTGATCGATCGCCCCATTAGCTATGTGTACGTTAACGGTAATATGGGTAGCAATACCTTTGCGTTTGATGGATTTCATGCCGGGGGAGGGGGAAGCGCTGGTCCCTATCGAATAGAGGGGGATACGGTCAAGATAGCGTGGGAATTGGATATGACCGAAGAACAGGAAAAATCAGGGTTCCAATTTGAGAAACATACGATCACTCTGCCGATGCCGAAACGTAAGAAGGGACAGAATAGCTTTTGTGTGCTGATGCTACCTGATAACAAACCGATGATCAGGTGGGCTGAAAGCTGTGTCGTTGAAATGGATAGCATCGTCGATACCTATAGAACAAGGAGATAACTAAGGTGGATTGGGATGATCTTGAATGTCGCGTT
>NZ_JACDSF010000128.1:604-1027 GCF_013449685.1 Pectobacterium brasiliense
GCGTGAAGAGAGCCGTCATCAGGCGGGGATAGGTACCTGCTCCCTCGCGTTACAAATAGGCTTCTTCTTCGATGGTCTGAAACGAAATATCAATGTAGATGAGGATAGCCAGCGTCTGACTAACGTGGGCCGTTTGTTTCGTGCTCACCCTCTGGAGATAAAAGCCAGCCTTACCTCCTCGTACTCTTACGCCAAAATTTATATCCCCGGTTTAGGTACCCCTCTTGAGGATACGCCATCCGAGAGACTGGACAGCATTCTGGACGCCAGACAGAAGGCGCTGCCTGAGGACTATGCCGATGCACTGGTTGAACAGGGCAAAGAAACGGCGGTCGATACTGTCAAGGGTGTTTTCAAAGGGGACTGGAGTCAGGTGCTCTCCAATAAGCGGATGACCTACGGACCATGAAGAGCGGCCTCGAT
>NZ_JACDSF010000129.1 GCF_013449685.1 Pectobacterium brasiliense
ATCGAGGCCGCTCTTCATGGTCCGCAGGTCGTCCAGCTTATTGGAGAGAACCTGACTCCAGTCCCCCTTGAAAACACCCTTGACAGTATCGACCGCCGTTTCTTTCCCCTGTTCAACCAGTGCATCGGCATAGTCCTCAGGCAGCGCTTTCTGTCTGGCGTCCAGAATGCTGTCCAGTCTCTCGGATGGCGTATCGTCAAGGGGGGTAGCTAAACCAGGAATATAAACTTTGGCATACGTGTATGAAGAAGTAAGGTCTGCTTTTATTTTTAGAGAGTGGGCACGAAACAAACGGCCTATGTTAGTCAGACGCTGGCTGTCTTCATCCACATTAATATTTCGCTTCAGACCATCAAAGAAGAAGCCTATCTGTAACGCCAGTGAGCAAGTGCCTATTCCTGCCTGATGACGGCTCTCTTCACGCGCAACGCGACA
>NZ_JACDSF010000013.1:0-284 GCF_013449685.1 Pectobacterium brasiliense
GACGATTGCGGTCACCGGTCAGGTTGGCAATGAAGTCAACGCCGGCGATGCCATTACGGTGAAAGTCGGTACCGAAACGTACCAGACGACGGTGAATACCGACGGTAAAACCTGGAGCGTCAACGTGCCTGGTTCGGTGCTCGCGGCTAACGGTGATGTCTCTGCTTCGGTTACTACCCGTGATACGGCAGGCAACGTCACGACTGCCAACACCAGCCACACTTATGGCGTCGATACGGTCGCGCCAGTCGCGTCGATCGCTATCGACAATGTCACCAGTGATA
>NZ_JACDSF010000013.1:391-220737 GCF_013449685.1 Pectobacterium brasiliense
GGTCAGACGATTGCGGTCACCGGTAAAGTCGGTAATGAAGTCAACGCGGGCGATGCGGTTACCGTTACCGTCGGCACGGAGACCTACCAGACGACGGTGAATGCCGATGGCAAAACCTGGAACGTGAATGTTCCCGGTTCTGTGCTGGCAGCGAATAGTGATGTGAGTGCCAGCGTGACCACGCGTGATGCGGCGGGGAACGCCACCACGGCGAATACCCATCATGCATACAGCGTGGATACGACCGCACCAGAAATTGATATTACGAATTTCGCGGGTAACGATGGCTACGTTAGCCAAAGTGAGTCGAAAAACACTCTGGTCAGCGGCACGAGTAACGAGAAGAGGGTCGATCTGGTCTTTACCGATGTGAATGGTAAGTCGGTTACGCTGCATGATGTGCCCGTGACGAACGGAAAATGGCAGACGAATGTCGATCTGAGTACGTTAGCGGAAGGCAAGATTACCGCAGGAGCGACGGCAACCGATGCGGCAGGTAATCAGGCGCATGATAACAGTCAGGTTATCATGGATATTACGCCGCCAGCCGCACACAACAACACGGTGTCTGGTACGGAAGACACGCCGCTGCACATTGGCTGGAGCGATCTAGGCGTATCGAGCGATACCACAAGCATCGTGATTTCGTCTCTGCCGCCTGCTGCCGCTGGCACGCTCTATTTTAATGATAACGGGAGTTGGAAAGCGGTCACGGTTGGGCAAACCTTTACCGCTGGCAACACCGATCTGCGCTTTACGCCAGTGGGTAATGTCTCTGGTGCGTCGCTGGGTGATATTGGTTATCGGCCTGTTGATGTCGCGGGTAACACCGGCGATAAAGCTGTGCTGCATATTGGCATAACACCGGTAGCCGATGCGCCAGTCGTGAGCCTGAACACCACCGCTGGTACCACAACGCCGACCTCTTCGGAAATCATCAAGGTGAATGGAGGAAGTGGGAAGTCCGGTGGGTTTGATGTGCAAGATGGGAAAATTGTTAAGATCGGCAGTGGCGTGCGCGTTTGGTTGACTGAGGGTGACACTGCGCCTACTGCTGCTAACCCTTCGGAACAAGTTAAGTATTACGGCAAAGATAACAACAATGGTAATCCTGGGGGATCGACAAGCTATGCTGACATTTTCGTAGTTCATTCAAAAAGTGGATGGTTTTATAGGCAGGCTGACTGGAGTGAAGCACAAAAACAGTATAACCAGCTTGATTCTGTCCACGGGAATAGTCAGTCACAGTCGAGTAACCCAGGTAAAGATTATATCTTTGTCCAAAAAGAAGAAGGCTTTACCTATAAGGCTGAAAACTCAACGAATAATAGAAATAATAACTTCAACACAATGGATGGTGTGAAAGTTACTTATTCTGATGGAAAGGGGCATTCAGGGTCTTTAATCAAGCAGGTCAGTAACCAGCTTGAAGGGGTGATCTACAGCGATGGTTCGACGTATACCGCCGGAAATAGTGCGACGGTGGACAAAGTACCTGGTCAGGTGGGAAAACAAACCTATGTTCTCGATGTTTCGGCAGCATTGACCGATCGTGACGGTAGTGAAACGTTGTCAGGGATTCGGTTGACGGGGATTCCAACGGGCACGGTGCTGACTGACCAGATTAATAACGTGAAGTATACCGTGGGTGCTGATGGTACCTACCTGATTCAAAATGCGCACAATGCCCAAACGCTGGCTGGGAAGATTACGCTTGAGGTGCCAGGCGATGCCGGTAAATTGAATGTTGTTGCACAGGCGACATCGACAGAAATGGGCAACCACGATACGGCAACGGGTTATTCGGCGGAAGTCGCTGAGCAATATGGATTGAGTGTCGGTGCGGCAGGTAACGATACGATATCCGGCACATATAATGATGATGTGCTGTTTGGCGATGTCGTGTCGTTCCCTAATATCGACGGCAACGGAATCACCGCCTTGCAGAACTACATCGGCAAGCAGTTAGGTATGCAAACCGGCGTGCCGACAGCCAAAGATATGCATAGCTATATTGCCACGCACAGCGCGGAATTTGATTTGTCATCGGCGAAAGATGGTAATGACATACTCAATGGCGGCGACGGAGATGATATTCTCTTCGGCCAGGGAGGAAATGACACCCTCTATGGCGGAGCGGGGAATGACCTGCTTTACGGCGGCAGCGGAGACGACATCTTGATTGGCGGTGCGGGGGGCGATACGCTCATCGGCGGAGCGGGTGCGGATACCTTTAAGTGGCAGGCTGGCGATATCGGCAACGATGTGATCAAAGACTTCAATGCCAAAGAAGGTGACCGGATTGATTTAAGCGATCTGGTTGGCGAACTGGAGGAAGGCACCGACATCAGCCGCTATATTCGCATCACCGATAATCATGGTTCACCGACGATTGAAGTGAGCACTGCGGGGAACTTTACGGCGGATAAAGGCGGAACGGTTGCAGTGTCGATTACGTTGGAACACTATAACGGTGCATTGCCGTCGCTTGAAAGTCTGGTCAGCAAGCCAGAACCGTCTAGCTGACGAAAAGGGGGAGCCTGCACAGCTCCCTTTTTTATCAAAAACTTAAAAGGTCTCCGAACATGTTTTATATCCAGCGCGACAGTGATGGCCACCTGATTAAGGTAGAAAAGAGCCCTTTTCCTGAAATGAACGGCGAACTGTCCGATGATTCGCGTGAGGTGCAGGCCTGGTTCCGCAGTCATCAGGCCGCGATGTCCAGTCTCCAGCAACTGCGGCAAAGCGATCTGGAAATGGTGCGTGTGCTGGAGGATTTAATTCAGGTTTTGATTCAGAAAGGCGTGGTCAGCATTACCGATTTCCCTCAGGCGGCACAGCTGAAGTTGATCAACCGTGCGCAGGCGCGTGAAGCCTTGAATGGCGGGTTGAACAAGCTGATTGGCGACGATGAAGAGACCATGTTTTAAAGACTCACTGTTTTAAAAACATAACACTTTAAAGACATAATGCTTTGAAGAAGAAATCATCCCTTAACGTCCCGTTCAGCCGTTTCCGGCTTCTCACTATCGTACTGAGAAGCCGGGGTCGTTAAACGCCGTTAGCCAAAATGATGTGGTATCAGATTCTCACCGCTGGCACCGGTTCACCCAGCACCCGTCCCATCGCGCCCTGTAATCCCATCTCCTGAAGCACTTTCAGCTCACCTGCGGTTTCAACACGTTCGGCGATAAGCGGCAGGGCAATACTGTTGGTGGCGCGATACAGCGCTTCGATAAACATTTGTTTATCGTCTTCCTGATCGATGTTGCGGATGTAGCTGCCATCGACTTTCAGGTAAGCCAGACCCCATTGCGACAGGTTGCCGATCATATTAAAGCGCCCGCCAAAATGCTGTAGCCCTAGCGCACAGCCATGTTCATTCAGTAGCTTGATTAAAGCTTCCAACTGTGCACTGTCTGGCAATTGGTTCTCATCCAGCTCCAGAATCAGTCGTCTGGCGACGTCAGGCTGATGCTTTAATGGAGCAAGCAGATCGGCGAGCAGATGAAGATTCAGAACCGTGGTGCCGGACAGGCTCAGTGCCAGATTGCCGTCGTGCTGGCGAAGATAGTCCAGCACTTCGCGCAGCATGGTCTGATCCAGACGGGTATCCCAACCAAATCGTTGGATCCACGGCAGGAAGCGACCTGCGGCGATACTGTTCCCTTGCTCATCCTGAATGCGCGCCAGAACCTTATGATGCAGCACCTGGCTGGGATCGTCACAGGAGACGACCGGTTGCAGGAAAAGCTGCAAGCGTTCCTGTTCCAAAATGGGATCGAGCAGGTTAAACCATCTATGGCGATCGGTTTCGACCTGTTCGGCACTGGCGGACGGTATGTCGTGAGGCGCGGTGCTATCGGTATTGCTTTCGGCTCGCGTGAGCACCTGATCGCCCTGAATAAACAGGGATTGCGCGGTGTCTCCGGGGCGGAAAGGCACCATGCCGAATTGGGCGACAGGGGAGACATCGGTTTCGCCTGTCAGATACAACGTTTCGATGTTGCGCGTCAGCTCGCCAATCAGCGCATAGGCTTCTTTATCGACCAACCCCGGGCAAAACAGCGCAAATTCCCCGCCTCGGATACGGGCCAGAAGACTTTCTGCATGGGTATGTTGCTTTTGCATGTTACGCAGAATATGCCCGACGGAAGCTAATAGCGCATCGGTGCGCTGGCCGCCCAGCCGCTGATTCATCCCCGCCAGATCCTGAACGCGAATCATAATAAGGAAGCCGGGGGCGGTTTCTTCGTCGGCTAGCTTGTCGTTGAACTGCATGTCAAACGCGCGACGGTTATGCAATCCGGTTTGAGGATCCTGATAGGCGTCCTGACGTAAGCGTTCGCTCCGTTCCGCTTCCTCTTCAAACAGCGTTTTGAGCTTGCTGACCATCAGGTTCATCGCCTGTGCAACACGGCGAAACTCGGGCGTATTGGGCAAATCCGGCTGGCTAAGGAATTCACGACGGGTAATGGCCAGCGACTGATCGACAATATAATCAAGCGGACGCAGCTGGCGGCGCAGGAACAGCGCGCCGAGGAGTACGCCCAGCGTGCCGCAGCCAAGCAGCCACAGGAAGGTGGCCGTGCTGCTGCGCCACAAACGGGTGACTGCGAACATCGGATGGCTGACGACTTCGACTTTTGCCGCCTGTTCCCAGCCGCGCATCACGATGGCTTCGCCCGCACCGGGTTGCAGGTTCACTAACTGAACAAACCAGCGCGGTACGTCAGGGATATCCGGCGAGGCGGTGCGTTCCAGCGTGACGCTGCCGGTTTTTAAATCCCGCACGCGGATACTGGAAAAGTAGCCGCTGTCGAAAATCGAGCTGACCATCAGTTCCACCATTGCCGAGTCATCGATATTCGGCGTCAGGGAAAGCCCCAATGCGGTAGCGGCATCCTGCGCGTGAGAGTGAAGCTGGTTATTGTACTGTTCACGCGAATTTTCCAGGCTGACGAAAAAGCTCCCACTGAAAATGATTAGCACAAACAGGCAGATGGCTATCAGTAATTGTTTGTATAGAGACATAGCCTACCCTTACTCCTCAATTGAAAACCCTTCGGCACGCATTTTAGTTAATACATCCTGCCAGCGTGAAAGTCGTTTACTGTCACCGACGCGTTTGTTGCTGCCGCTGGCGCCGGGCAGCCAGAGGCCTCCGCCATTAAAGGCATACACCGGAACTAAATCAGTGCGCTCTGTCGCGGGTTGGATCTTGTCGGTCAGATTGTCCAGCACCAGCGGAATCGAGGTTGGCGTGGGATAATAGGTGACCACCATATGCGCTTTATTCAGACGCAGGGCTTTAACATAGGTAATACGTAATTTGTCCGCCGGGACGCCTAAATGACGCAGCGTAAAATACTTGGCGAGCGCATAGTCTTCGCAGTCTCCTGCACCTTTGCGCAACGCTTCAATCGGCGTAGCCCAGTAATCTTCCTGATTCCAGACGACAATATCATCGCGAAACAGCATACGGTCATTGAAAAATTGGTTCACGCTACTCAGCAGAGCCTTTTCCTCTTTGTTGAGGGAAGTAGCCAAGAGCGTCTGCCATTCATCTATTCGGCGGCGAGCGTCGGGCGTTGCCGGGCCATAAAGCTGCTCGGTTCGCTGATTAATGGTAATAAAATCCCAGTCCGCGCGCAGGGAACCCGCCAGCAGAAACAGCAGACAGCTAATCAAGAAAAGCGTGTAACTGGAGAGTCTGAACCCGAGGAGTCGCACTGAGGTTTCTCTGTTTACCTTGCGAGATGAATGTGGAGGGGTAATTCGATGCAGAATAGCGTACTTTCACAGCTCTCAAAAGCATATATACCCCAAATAATTCGAGTTTCAGGAAGGCGGCAAGAGAAGGAATCCCGATGNNAGGTAAGTGATTCGGGTGACTGACAAATTTGCCAGAGGCAGATTTGAACGCTGCTTGCAGCGACCCCAACGGGGCGAGGTCCACGTGAGTGGGCCGAGTAGCGCAGCCAACGCACATGCAACTTGAAGTATGACGGGTATAGTGGTGAAAATGGTTGTTTGTCATAGGCGTGCAAAACGCTGATATAAGGCATGAGGTAGCAGAATGCGTTCAGATGTGATGGATGGAGAGAACCTTAATTTAGGGACGCTGGTTTCCGAAACTCGGAATCCGGCGACGATGGCGCTGGATCAGCTCTCTACGCTGGAGATGATGCACGCGTTTAATCAGGAAGATCGGAAAGTGCCCGAAGCCATTGCGCAGGTTTTACCTGCGATTGCCGAGACTGTCGATCTGGCAACGGCCTCGTTTCAGGAGGGCGGGCGGCTAATCTATCTGGGCGCGGGGACCAGCGGCCGTTTGGGCGTACTGGATGCCTCCGAGTGTCCGCCGACGTTTGGCGTGCCACACGGGCTAGTTATCGGCTTGATCGCTGGCGGGCCGGGCGCGTTGCTTAAGGCGGTTGAAGGGGCGGAAGACGACCCTGCACTCGGTGAGGCGGATTTAAAAGCGCTGGATGTCACCGCGGCGGATATGGTTGTCGGCCTTGCGGCATCAGGCCGGACGCCGTATGTGATTGGCGCATTGCGCTATGCGCGTGACGTTGGCTGCCGGACGGCGGCGATCTCCTGTAATCCGCATTCACCCATCGCACTGGAAGCACAGGTGGCGATTTCTCCGGTAGTTGGCCCGGAAGCGTTAACGGGGTCGACGCGCTTGAAGTCGGGAACGGCGCAAAAACTCGTCCTGAATATGATTTCTACCGGCGTAATGGTTAAGCTGGGAAAGGTGTACCAGAATTTGATGGTCGATGTGAAGGCAACCAACGTGAAGCTGTTGGACCGGGCTTGCCGCATTGTGGTTGAAGCGACGGGTGCCGAGCGGGAAAAGGCGCGGCAGGCGTTGGTGCAGGCGGATAATGAGGTTAAGCCTGCAATTCTGATGCTTCTGGCTAATATTGACGTGGCAGCGGCGCGTGAGCGCCTGAAAAAACACAACGGTTATCTGCGTGAGGCGCTGATTGGTGGATAAAATTATCTTGGTGTAAGTCGGGAGAAATGTTTTGAGTGATAAGCGAGAGCAACGCATTGTTTTTTTTGATCTGGATGGCACGTTGCATCAGCAGGACATGTTTGGCAGCTTTTTGCGCTTTTTACTTCGTCGGCTGCCGTTAAATCTCGTTCTGGTTATCCCGCTATTACCTCTTATCGGGCTGGGGCTACTGATTCGCGGTCGCGCGGCCCGGTTGCCGATGAGCTGGCTGCTGTGGGCGATTACGTTTGGGCGTGATGAAGACGAGCTGGTTCAACTGGAAAAGCAGTTTGTCGGTGCGTTTCGTCATGATGTCATTCCATTTCCGCAGGTTCAGCAGCGGCTGAAAACCTATCTTGAAGACAGTGATGCACAGGTCTGGCTGGTGACGGGATCGCCGCAGCGGCTGGTGGAACAGGTCTATCATGATTCGCCTTTTCTGCCCGGCGTTCGCCTGATGGGAAGCCAGATTACGCGCCGCTACGGCGGCTGGGTATTAACGCTGCGTTGTCTCGGACATGAAAAAGTGGCACAGATGGAGCAGCGTCTCGGCGCGCCGCTCAAGCTCTACAGCGGTTACAGCGACAGCAAACAGGACAACCCGCTGCTCTATTTTTGCGAACACCGCTGGCGAGTCACCCCCGAAGGTAGCCTGCAACAGCTGGAATGATTTTTTCATCCTTTCATCTGATTTTTCATCTCTTCATCTAGGTATAATGCGCCGCCAAAATATGAATGTTCGGGAGATGAGCGTGGTTAACCTGCGTAACGATGAATACTGGATGCGCCATGCATTAATGCTGGCTCAGCGCGCTCAGGATGAAGGCGAAGTGCCGGTTGGTGCGGTGCTGGTGCTGGATAACGAGGCCATCGGCGAAGGGTGGAACCGGCCGATTGGACATCACGATCCTACCGCGCACGCTGAGATTATGGCGTTACGGCAGGGAGGGCAAGTGTTGCAGAATTACCGCCTGCTAGAGACAACGCTGTACGTCACGCTGGAGCCGTGCATCATGTGTGCGGGTGCGATGATACACAGCCGTATTGGCCGTCTGGTTTATGGCGCGTCAGATGAGAAAACGGGAGCGGCGGGGTCGCTGGTGGATATTCTGCGTCATCCCGGAATGAATCATCAGATCGTGATTGAGTCCGGCATTCTGGCTGATGAATGTTCCGCAACGCTCAGCACGTTCTTTCGTCTGCGTCGTGAACAGCATAAAGCCCGTCGGGCGGCAGAAAAAAACGAGAAAAACGCCGCGCAGGAATAGCGTAACGCCGATCTTTTAGAATCGAGATACACCGAGCTACCACGTGGTGAGGTGTCCCTGCGGGAACCTCATCCCCGTGTTTCTTCTAAAATGAGGCTGACGTGACCAGCCCGAGCGCAGGAGTTGCAGCGTTTTTTCTTTCTCTATGTAGGCTTATTCCGGCACCTTGCTGAGAGGCACGGCCGGATAGCCTTGGGCGATCTGGGTCTGCTGTTGCGCTTTAGCTTCTTTCTCGATCAGGTAACCTTCCAGACTCACCATATAACGTCGAATGTTTTCCACGTAGTTATAGGCTTCGTGCCCGCGCGCGTAGCCGTAGGTGGTTTGCGTGTAATAGCGCTTCTGACTCAGCATCGGCAGGCGCATTTTCACATCGACCCAGCTGTCGGGGTTACCTTTCTGTTTTTCGGTCAATTTACGCGCATCAAGCAGATGAGCGTATCCCATGTTGTAAGACGCCAGAGCAAACCAGATTTTTTCATCTTCCGGGATGGTGTCCGGCATTTTCTGCATCATGTGCGACATATATTGTGCACCGCCGCGAATACTTTGCTCAGGGTCGACGCGATCGGTGACGTTCAGGCTTTCTGCCGTGTTGCGCGTGAGCATCATCAGCCCGCGCACGCCGGTAGGGGAGGTCGCCAGCGGGTTCCAGTGTGACTCCTGATAGGAGATGGCGGCCAGCAGCTTCCAGTCGATATCGGTGGCGTATTTTTCAAACAGCGGTCGCAGATCCGGCAGCGTTTCATCAATCGCGCTCAGGAACGTGGTGGTATCGACATAGTCAAATTCGCCAACATGGCCGAGATACTTCTCCTCCAGACGCGCGAGCGTACCGTCTTCCACAATCTGGCTGAAGAAATCCAGCAGTGCGGCGGACAGGCTGTCATCGTGTGAACGGCGCATGTACCAGGTAACCGGCTCTTCGTCGCTGAGATCGAAGGCGACGGCAAGCTGCGGATGAATTCGCTGCATCAGGCCGATGGTGACCGAATCACCCAGCGTATAGTCCAGTTTGCCGTCGGCAACCTGCTTCAATAATTCCTGTGTGCTCTGATCGGAGGCCGATACCCAGCTTAGCTGCGGGTATTTCTCCGCTTTTAGATCGCGTAGGGTAGCGGCATGGGCGGAACCGGATGTGACGACGAGGCGGCCTTGCAGTTTATCCAGCGTTTTTGGACGGGGTGAGCCGAGGCGGTACACCATCTGTTGTGAAATTGAATAGTAGGTTGGGCCGGTGCGGAAACGTTCCAGACGCTCGTGGTTGTAGATCAGCCCAGCAGCCAACAGGTCGGCATCGTCACCGTCTAAATCGTCGAACAGCTCGTCAAGATTCTTGCGTGACGAGACCACCAGCTTGACGCCGAGGTAATCGGCGAACCGTTTTGCCAGTTCATAGTCTAGACCTGTAGGGGATCCGTTGCTCGTTGCATAGGTCAGTGGTGAGTTGACCGTGCTGATACGTAACTCACCGCGTGAGAGGATCTGCCTGAGCTGTACATCCTGACTACTGCGCCAGGGAATACTAGGCCATAGCGCTAACGCCAGCAGTAACGTGATAATCCCGATGAAAAAATAATTTAATTTTAACGGCTTCAAATAGTTATCTCTCGGCGGCCGTATGGCCAGGCTGTCTGTAACGGCAGTTTTTTTATACGTCATTTCCCAGAGTGGGGGCATTTTGCTTAACAAACCGCCAGTGTGCAACTTTTATTGATTTGGTCACCGATTAATCATTCGTCGGACGCGAAGTGAAATTATCGCCACGCAAACGGTTTCGTCCGAGGGAAGGATTCTCTATAATATGCGTGTTTCCCCCCTGTTGTGCCCCATGGCTGTATCGCAGCCAGTGCATCGAAGACGAGAGAACTTTAGATTATGGAAATACTGCGTGGTTCACCTGCTTTATCGGCTTTTCGTATTAATAAATTGCTGGCCCGCTGCAAAGAGCACGTTTTGCCGGTCAGCGATATCTATGCTGAATACGTACATTTCGCCGATGTCAGCGCCCCGTTGAACAACGATGAACAGGCCAAACTGACACGTTTGCTGAAGTATGGTCCTTCTCTCGCGGAGCACGAGCCGCAAGGCCATCTGTTACTGGTCACGCCGCGTCCCGGCACCATTTCACCGTGGTCTTCCAAAGCAACGGATATCGCCCATAACTGTGGGTTAAGCAAAGTACTGCGTCTGGAACGTGGTCTGGCTTTCTATATTCATGCGCCTACGCTGAGCGATGAACAGTGGCAGCAACTGGGGGCACTGCTGCATGACCGAATGATGGAAAGCGTATTTAGCGACCTGAAACAGGCCGAAGCGTTGTTCTCTCATCATCAACCAGCCCCTTTCAAGCGCATCGAAATTCTGCTGCAAGGACGTCAGGCACTGGAAGAGGCGAACGTCCGTCTGGGACTGGCATTGGCAGAAGATGAAATTGACTATCTGCTGGAAGCCTTCACCAAACTGGGCCGCAATCCTAACGATATCGAACTGTATATGTTCGCCCAGGCGAACTCTGAACACTGCCGCCACAAGATTTTCAACGCTGATTGGGTGATCGACGGCGTTACTCAGCCGAAGTCACTGTTCAAAATGATCAAAAACACCTTTGAACACACGCCCGATCACGTTCTCTCTGCCTATAAAGATAACGCCGCCGTCATGGAAGGTTCCGCCGTCGGCCGTTTCTACACCGATCCGAACGGGCAATACACTTACCATCAGGAAGACGCCCATATCCTGATGAAGGTTGAAACGCATAACCATCCAACCGCCATTTCACCGTGGCCGGGCGCAGCAACGGGATCCGGTGGTGAAATCCGTGACGAAGGCGCGACAGGCCGTGGCTCCAAGCCGAAAGCGGGTCTGGTGGGCTTCTCTGTATCGAACCTGCGCATTCCTGGCTTTGTTCAGCCGTGGGAAGAAGAAGAGTTCGGCAAGCCAGATCGTATTGTCAGCGCGTTGGATATCATGACCGAAGGCCCATTGGGCGGTGCGGCATTCAATAACGAATTCGGCCGTCCTGCACTGACGGGCTATTTCCGTACGTATGAAGAGCGTGTTGATAGCCACAATGGCACAGAGCTGCGCGGCTACCATAAACCGATCATGCTGGCGGGCGGCATTGGTAACATCCGCGCCGATCACGTCAAAAAAGGCGAAATTAGCGTCGGTGCCAAACTGATTGTACTGGGCGGACCGTCCATGAATATCGGTCTGGGCGGTGGTGCAGCCTCCTCTATGGCATCGGGTCAGTCTGATGCGGATCTGGATTTTGCTTCTGTACAGCGCGATAACCCAGAAATGGAGCGCCGCTGTCAGGAAGTGATCGATCGCTGCTGGCAATTGGGTGAAGCCAACCCGATTCTGTTCATCCACGATGTCGGCGCGGGCGGTCTGTCTAACGCGATGCCGGAACTGGTGAGCGACGGTGGTCGCGGTGGTCGCTTTGAACTGCGCGATATTCTGAACGACGAGCCGGGCATGAGCCCGCTGGAAGTCTGGTGTAACGAATCGCAGGAGCGCTATGTTCTGGCCGTTGCGCCAGAACAGCTGGCACAGTTTGATGAAATTTGTCGTCGCGAACGCGCACCTTATGCGGTGATTGGTGAGGCGACGGAAGAATTGCATCTGACGATGAACGATCGTCACTTCAACAACCAGCCTATCGATCTACCACTGGATGTGCTGCTGGGCAAAACGCCGAAGATGCTGCGTGACGTTGAACGCAAGCAGGTAGAAGGCACGCCGCTACAGCGTGATGAAATCTATTTGGCAGAAGCGGTCGAGCGCGTACTGCACTTACCTGTTGTCGCGGAAAAAACCTTCCTGATCACCATCGGTGACCGCTCTGTTACCGGTATGGTAGCCCGCGATCAGATGGTCGGTCCGTGGCAGGTGCCGGTGGCTGACTGTGCGGTGACCACCGCCAGCCTTGATAGCTATTACGGCGAGGCCATGTCTATCGGTGAACGTGCGCCAGTCGCGCTGCGTAACTTCGCCGCCTCCGCGCGTTTGGCGGTGGGTGAGGCGCTGACGAACATTGCGGCTACGCATATCGGCCCGCTGACTCGCGTGAAGTTGTCTGCGAACTGGATGGCAGCAGCAGGGCATCCGGGCGAAGATGCCGGACTGTACGAGGCGGTGAAAGCCGTGGGTGAGGAACTGTGTCCAGCGCTGGGTCTGACGATTCCGGTGGGTAAAGACTCCATGTCGATGAAAACCCGCTGGCAGGAAGAGGGCGAAGATCGTGCGGTCACCTCGCCGATGTCGCTAGTGATCTCTGCGTTTGCCCGCGTGGAAGACGTGCGTAACACGGTAACGCCACAGCTGCGTATCGGACAGGATAATGCGCTGCTGCTCATCGATTTGGGTGCAGGCAATAAAGCGCTGGGTGCGACGGCGCTGGCGCAGGTTTATCGCCAACTGGGTCGTAAGACAGCAGATGTGCATAGCCCTGAGCAGTTGGCTGGCTTCTTTAATGCCATGCAGCAACTGGTCGCGGATAAAGCGCTTCTGGCCTACCACGACCGTTCAGACGGCGGCCTGCTGGTTACGCTGGTAGAGATGGCGTTTGCTGGCCATTGCGGCGTGACTGTCGATATCGCGTCTCAGGGTGAGGATACGCTGGCGACGCTGTTTAACGAAGAGCTTGGCGCAGTAATCCAGATCCCTGCGGCACGTCGTGCGGAAGTGGAAGCGGTTCTGGCACTGCATGGTCTGGCAGATTGTGTGCATTATCTCGGTCATGCTGAAGAAGGCACCCGCTTCACCATCAATCAGGGTGCAGAAGCGATCTATCAGGAAAGCCGTTCAACGCTGCGTCGCTGGTGGGCTGAAACCAGCTGGCAGATGCAGCGCCTGCGTGATAACCCGCAGTGTGCCGATCAGGAACACATCGCCAGACAGGATGATAACGATCCCGGCCTTAACGTGTCGCTGACCTTCAATCCGCAGGAAGATATCGCCGCGCCTTACATTGCTAAGAATGTCCGGCCTAAAGTGGCAGTCCTGCGTGAGCAGGGTGTGAACTCTCATGTAGAAATGGCGGCGGCGTTCCACCGTGCGGGCTTTGATGCCATCGACATCCATATGAGTGACCTGCTGGCGAATCGCCGCAACTTGCAGGATTTCCAGGCGCTGGTTGCGTGTGGCGGCTTCTCTTATGGTGACGTGCTGGGCGCGGGTGAAGGCTGGGCTAAATCCATTCTGTTCAACTCTCGCGTACGCGATGAATTCGCTGAATTCTTCCTGCGTCCACATACGCTGGCGCTAGGCGTATGTAACGGTTGCCAGATGATGTCCAACCTGCGTGAGCTGATTCCGGGCGCCGATCTCTGGCCGCGTTTTGTCCGCAATAAATCCGATCGCTTTGAAGCGCGCTTCAGCCTGGTCGAAGTGGAGAAAAGCCCGTCGCTGTTCATGAATGACATGGCTGGATCGCGCATGCCGATTGCCGTTTCACACGGAGAAGGTCAGGTTGAAGTTCGCGACGATGCCCATCTGGCGGCGATTGAAGAACACGGTCTGGTAGCGCTGCGTTATATCAACCACTATGGTCAGGTCACTGAGAACTATCCGGCTAACCCGAATGGCTCGCCAAACGGTATTACGGCAGTCACCAGCACCAGCGGTCGGGCAACGGTCATGATGCCGCACCCTGAGCGCGTGTTCCGTACTGTCAGTAACTCCTGGCACCCGGAAGAATGGGGCGAGGATGGCCCGTGGATGCGTATGTTCCGCAATGCGCGTAGACAGCTGGGCTAAGTTTAGGTCAGTCAGAGAAAGGGGCTTCGGCCCCTTTTTTACGTCTGTTTTCTCAGCTTGTCGTTTTTTTGCGACGGACAGGCTTTTTACTGTCTCTAATTGGTGACATTTAACTGTTTGATTTATATGAGTGGTGTGATGGCATCATAAAGCTGTCTGTTTTTAGCGACATAAATCGTCTCTTTTGCGCGTATTTTCGTTATTTGTATTCTGGGTTATGTATTTCTCGACGATGTTTTAAATTAAATTGATTAATAATCAGTGGTTTATTTTTTATATTAAAGTTTGGCATGATAAGTGCTTAATAAATGGAGTTGCTCATTCAACTGGTTATGATTGCGTTGCTAACTGGCAAACATTTTCGCTCATAACATCTGGAATGATGCCAAAAGAAAGGGTGCCTATCGTCCACCAGACCGATAATCGGGCGTGAAAACGAACGTTATCAAGCATCGGGCGACACGTTGAGTGAGGCACCGCCTATTTAGTTACGCGGCCAGAGGGAGCGATTCTTCTGGCCGCGTGACGTTTTAACCCCGCCACCTCTCCCCAGAGAATCCCCCTGATTGTTTTTACGGCGTTACTTTTGCCGTCCTTACCGTGGTATTCATGCCACATTGCGAAGCGTTGCGCATGTCGTAAGGGAAAACGTTGAACTTTTATAAGACTCAGTTAGCATCAGAGCGGATTCGATAGGTAACGAGATGATTTCTTTGAAACGATGGCGTTTGTTCCCGCGTTCCCTGCGGCAATTAGTAATTATGGCGTTCTTGCTGGTTTTGCTGCCGCTGTTGGTGCTGGCCTATCAGGCTTATCAAAGCCTGAACATGCTGAGCGAACAGGCTGCGGATATTAACCGAACAACGCTGACGGATGCTCGGCGCAGCGAGGCAATGACCAGCGTCGCGCTGGCGATGGAGCGTAGCTACCGGCAATACTGCGTATTGGACGATCAGACGCTGGCGACGCTCTATCAGAACCAGCGTAAACAGTATTTGCAAATGCTGGATTCTCACGCGCAGGTTCTGCCCGATCCCCGCTATTACCAGACACTACGTCAACTCCTTACTCAGCTCGGCGAAATACGCTGCCATAACAGCGGCCCGGAACAAACGGCATCTAGCCTACTGGAAGGGTTCTCCCGCGCGAATGGACAGATGGTGCAGGTCACGCGTGATGTCGTTTTCTCCCGTGGGCAGCAGCTTCAGCAGGCTATTTCCGAACGTGGTCAGTTCTTTGGCTGGCAGGCGCTGCTCTTATTTCTGGTCAGTGTGCTGCTGGTAGCTCTCTTTACTCGGATGATTATCGGCCCCGTTAATGGTGTCGAGCGAATGATTAACCGCCTAGGGGAAGGGCGCTCGCTGGGCAACACCAGCACCTTTAAAGGGCCGCGTGAAATTCGGACGCTGGCGCAGCGCATTATCTGGTTGAGCGAGCGTCTGTCCTGGCTCGAATCACAGCGACATGAGTTTTTACGCCATATCTCCCACGAATTGAAAACACCGCTGGCTAGCCTGCGGGAAGGCACTGAATTGCTGGCCGATGAGGTGGTTGGTCCGCTGACTACCGATCAGAAAGAGGTGGTTGCTATTCTTGATAGCAGCAGTCGCCACCTGCTACAGCTGATCGATCAACTGCTGGACTACAATCGCAAGCTGGCGGATACGCCGACCGAACTGGAACGGGTGGAAATCGAAGAAATCGTCGATATTGTCGTGGCCTCTCATAGCTTGCCTGCCCGCGCCAAACTGATTCATACCGATGTGACGCTGGCCGTTGAGCACTGTTGGGCAGAGACGACGCTATTGATGCGAGTGATCGATAATCTCTATTCCAATGCGGTGCACTACGGTAAGGAATCCGGTAACATTTGGATTTATAGCCGTCAGATTGGCAATCGCGTTCAGATTGATGTCGCCAACACTGGTACGCCTATTCCCGATGCAGAACGGAGCATGATTTTTGAGCCCTTTTATCAGGGCAGCCATCAGCGCCGTGGTGCAGTAAAAGGAAGCGGGCTGGGGTTGAGCATCGCGCGTGATTGCATTCGTCGTATGCGTGGTGAGCTTAGCCTGATTACCGTGGATTATGCTGATGTGTGTTTCCGCATCGAGCTGCCGTTATTGTCTGATAACGAATAGCCCGATAACGAATAATCCGAGAATGAATAGAGAATGAATGTAGGATTTATGAAGGGATGGCTGGCGAGTAGACGATTTTCCCGTCTGTTGAAAGTGGTGATCATGTCGTCACCGCTCGTTTTGTCTGCGTGTAACAGCCATGTGAGCGGCGGCACGGCGTTGCTAGAGGCAGAGGTGATACCGCCGAAAGAGCAGGTTGCCGATTTCCGTATCGCGCAATGCGAGCATCTGTGGCAGATAGACGATCGTGAATCCATGAACAACGCACTTTACTGGTTGCGGGCGATGGACTGTGCTGGGCGTCTAACACAATTCCAAGCTCGTGAGGAAGCTGAGCACGTTGCGGGTGATAGCTGGGATAGCGTATTTAAGCAGGGCATTCTGCTGGATAATGCTGGTATTACTCAGGTCGAGCGGCGTCAGGTGTTGGAACAGATCAATTTATATCGTCTGGCTTTCCCAGCGGCGCTGCGCCCGCTGATGCAAACCTGGCGTGACAGACAAACGTTGTTCCTAGCGCTATCGGATGAGCGTCTGCGCTATAAGCGCTTGCAGGAATCCAGCGACAAGCAGCTAGACGTCCTACGTGTACAGCAAAATCACTTGCAATATCAGTTAGAAACCACCACGCAGAAACTAGAAAATCTGACAGACATTGAGCGTCAACTGTCGTCTCGTAAACAGCTGTCGGGGGAAATGCCGGATAACGACGGCGATCGTCGTGGTAGTTCCGGTGCGAATAGTGGTAGTACAAATAAAGACGCTTCGCGCAATTCGTCAACGAAGGAGTCAACAAGACAATGACAGCCCGAAAAACGGCGAATTTGTTGCTCGTAGATGATGACCCCAGCCTGCTGAAACTGTTGGGCATGCGACTGACCAGCGAAGGATTTAGCGTGATGACAGCGGAGAGCGGCCAAGAGGCGCTGCGGCTGTTAACGCGCGAGACGTTCGATCTGGTGATCAGCGATCTTCGTATGGATGAAATGGATGGCATGGCGCTGTTTGCCGAAATTCAGCGCTATCAGCCGGGGATGCCGGTGATCATTTTAACCGCTCACGGTTCCATTCCCGATGCGGTTGCGGCTACGCAGCAGGGGGTGTTCAGCTTCCTGACGAAGCCCGTTGACCGTGATGCGCTCTATAAAGCGATAGACGAAGCGTTAGCATTGTCTGCCCCAGCGGGGGATGAAAGCTGGCGTGAAACTATCGTGACGCGCAGCCCGATTATGCTGCGTCTGCTGGAGCAGGCCAGAATGGTCGCGCAGTCGGACGTCAGTGTGCTGATTAATGGTCAGAGCGGCACCGGGAAAGAGGTGCTGGCTCAGGCGATTCATGCGGCGAGCCCGCGTGCGAAGAAAGCCTTCATTGCCATTAACTGTGGTGCGCTGCCGGAGCCATTGCTGGAATCGGAGCTGTTTGGCCATGCGAAAGGGGCTTTTACCGGCGCAGTCAGCAGCCGTGAAGGGCTTTTTCAGGCGGCGGAAGGCGGCACGCTGTTTTTAGATGAAATCGGCGATATGCCGCTGTCCTTACAGGTTAAGCTGCTGCGCGTTCTGCAGGAGCGAAAAGTCCGTCCGCTGGGTAGTAACCGCGATTTGGACATTGACGTGCGGATTATTTCCGCCACTCATCGTGATTTGCCGAAGGCGATGGAGAAGAACGAATTTCGTGAGGATCTCTATTATCGGCTCAACGTGGTGAATATGAAGCTGCCCGCGCTGCATGAACGTGCTGAAGATATCCCGATGCTGGCAAACCATCTGCTGCGTGAATCTGCTAATCGCCACAAGCCTTTTGTGCGCACCTTCTCAACCGATGCGATGAAGCGCTTGATGACGGCAAGCTGGCCGGGTAACGTGCGTCAACTGGTGAATGTCATCGAACAGTGTGTCGCGCTGACCACCGCACCAGTGATCAGCGATGCGCTGGTTGAACAAGCGCTGGAAGGTGAAAATACCGCCCTGCCAACGTTTGTTGAAGCGCGTCATCAGTTTGAGCTTAACTATTTGCGGAAACTATTACAGATCGCAAAAGGTAACGTGACGCAGGCCGCGCGAATGGCCGGGCGTAACCGAACGGAATTTTATAAACTGTTGGGCCGCCATGAGCTGGATGCCAACGATTTTAAAGACTAGCGCTGAGAAAGCCGTGCGGGTGTAGATTGTCCGCCTGAGTTCTGACATGCTGTCCACTTGCTGATGCTCGGCTTTGGCCGCAACATAGATAACACAAAGGTTCCTCCATGAAGAAAATTGATGCGATTATTAAGCCGTTCAAACTGGACGATGTGCGTGAAGCGTTAGCTGAAGTGGGCATCACAGGGATGACGGTAACAGAAGTTAAAGGCTTTGGTCGTCAGAAAGGCCACACCGAACTGTATCGTGGTGCAGAATACATGGTCGATTTTCTGCCAAAAGTAAAAATCGAAATTGTCGTGTCAGATGACATCGTCGATACCTGTGTGGAAACCATCACGCAGACTGCGCAAACGGGTAAAATTGGCGACGGTAAAATCTTCGTCTTTGATGTGGCCCGCGTTGTCCGTATTCGTACCGGTGAAGAAGACGAAGAAGCGATTTAATCGTTTCGTCAATACCACGTATACTCTAAATAATTCGAGTTTCAGGAAGGCGGCAAGTGAGGGAGTCCCGATGAGCTTACTCAAGTAAGTGATTCGGGTGAGCTAACGAAGCCAACGCACATGCAACTTGAAGTATGACGAGTATAGAAGCCAGCCTATCAGGCTGGCTTCTCCACATTTACTTCCCTTTAGGCGCGGTAGGCACCCAACCCGCCAATACCTTGTCTGCAGTGTATTCTGCTGCTTCTGCCTCGCTCAACTGACGGCGCTGATCGTTTTTCTCTGCTCCTTTACCGCTGGATTTATACTCGAAAAAGCGTGAGTCCTGCGGATGGAACCAGATTTTCTCGCCTTGTTTATCTTTGCCTGACATTTTGTCCCAGCCATAGATGTGGTCATCCATGCTGGTGTTCAGGAAGACGGTCTGACCGATCGCGTTTGGGTCAGCATAGCGGCCATCCTCAAAGGTGGTTGTGGGGTGCCACGGGCGACCCAATCCATAGCTTTTCGCTGGGACGTCTTTCTCTTTGGTCACTCGGCTATTGATAATGACCAAACCATATTTTTGCTTAATATCGGTGCTGGGGGCGGTGAGGTAACCAATCGGTTGATCTTTCACGTCGGTACGGTTACGCGCGACGATGTCGCAATCGTCAAACAGTGCAGTACCGTTGCCAAAGATGAAATCAACGGTGCCGCTGATATGGCATTGCGAGAAGAAACTGCGTCCCCCTTTTACATATAACGTGTCCTGATAGCCCGTCAGACTGACATCATGGAACCACGCGCGATCGCTATTTTCAGCAACCAGCAGTGCAACGGCCTGCGAGTCTTTTAGTTTAGTTGGATCGTCGCTGGCTTTAGCCTGATTGACCGGATAATCAAAACCATTGTTGATGGTCAGTGAACGAGCGCTGAAATCGGGCGCATCGACTTTCACCGTGTTACTGCCATAGGTTCCCCACTTGCTGCCATCGGGTTTGAGCATCCCAGCGGCGGTGGTTGCGGTGATCACAGTGCCATCACGGCTTTCACCCTGTAGGTGAATGTTGGGGCGCGTAATGGTCAGACGCTCGTGGTACACGCCATTTTTCACATAGATAACAAACGGCGAGCTGTCTGCCGGAGCGCTGGCGATGGCTTCAGCGATGGTTTTGTAGGTGTTGGTGCCTGTTGCATTCGCAGAAACCAGCGCATTGTAGTCGGCAGCCTGTGCTAGCGACCAGGGCGAGGAAATTAACATGGCTAAGGTCAGCGTTTTGCAGAGGTGTGAGGCGTTGATCATGTCCAGAGTCCTGTAATCGGTAAGGGAAAGAGGAAGGTTTATAACGCGCGGCTAAATAACGCCGCGCGCGGTTCTGTCTTATCGTTTTTTCCTGACTGATAACTACTTGTGCTTGCTGGTTGTTTTTTCTGCCAGCGACGCTAAAGCGGGTTCTTGCCGAATAGCGTCAGCAACAATCCCTGCCACGGCGATAGCGCCTTTTTTCTGAAAATGGGTGGTATCCGGCTTGCTCAGGCTACCCGCCTGATCGCGATAGTAAGGGTATTGCTTAGGATCGATCACCAGCCAGTATTGTTTCCAATGGTCGCTGTTGCCCTGGTTTGCCAACGCAATAGTGGCAGACTCAACGTCCAGCAAAATGACCTTGTTATCCGCAGCCGTATTCTTGATGGTCTGGCTGTAATCGCCGACGAAAGCATAGCCATTTTCCGCGTTTTGCTTGGTGAAATGACTGTGTACCGCTGGTGTGCCGTTTTTCCCGTCAGCCGTTTTTACTCGGGTAGTCGGGGTCAACAGAACCGGTGTGAGTTTGTGCTGACGGGCGAAAGTGATGTAGCGCTCCAGCGATGTCTGGAATGACATATCGGCTTTGCCCTGTGGGGCCTGCTTTTCCCCTGCCGCATCGTTCGGGTAAGTACAGAGGTTAGCGACATCCGCCGGGCCACGTACCGCTTTTGCACTGTTGCAGTTTTGATCGTTGTGCCCCATTTGAATAAACAGGAAATCACCCTCTTTCATTAGCGGCTGCATCTGGCGGAACCAGCCTTCGTAGAAATAGTCGCGTGAGCTACGGCCTGCACGTGCGCCATTGACGACTTTCACACTGCTATTTTTACTGAACTGCTGTTCAAAAACCTGACCCCATCCCATACGCGGGAAGCGCATTTTTTCATAGGTTGCCGCGGTTGAGTCGCCGACGATGAAAATGCGGGTTTGTGCTTTCTGGATCGCGTCCAGACTCTGGCGGGCAGAACGGTAATCCAGCGGTTCATAATCGCCTTGATTATTCAGGCCGACGATGGGATGGAACGCGCTGTCGGTCAGTACCGTATGGCCAGAATAGCCCGTGTCGTTGTGATAATTGCGGGTATGGTTAATGACGTTGACGATTTTGGTGACCGCATCCTGCTGGGCTGCGGGGTAAGTCAGAGGATCGAAACGCTTGGGCGCGCTGACGCCTACCTGTTTTAACGCGTCATTAAAGCCTGCATGAAAATCGGCGTAGGCTTTTTTCCATGCTGCGGCGTCCAGTTTCGGTGATGCCGTGTCGTCCGTTAGCTGCTGTGGACCAATGTAGCCTGCTGCCACCGCAATATCTGAGGTAATGCGGTCAGTCAGCGGGTTGATATTGGCGATATTCTCTTTACCGTCATGCAATGATGGGGCGACAGCAGACAGACAGATTGCACGGGAAATATTATTCAGCAAGCAGTTATTGCCGCCGGATTCGATGGCTAACAGGCGTAACGGTGGTGTGAGGCCAGAGACATCAAGGTGATATTTTCCTTGCTCATCGGTCTGTGTCTGCCGCTTCTGACCTTGCTGGTCTCTGATAATGATGGTGGCAGGCAGATGAATATCCCGTACGGTAACATTACCGGATAAGCCGGTTTTTTCACCTAGTGTTGAATCCGACAGTAAGTTAACGTTGTCCGGTGCGGTGGTCTGGTGTGCCGCGGCGGGCGTTTTAGCGTGTACCAGTGTGAAAGGGGCGGAAAGTATCAGAGCTAAAGCTACACTTTCTGAAAAACGTTTTGCCATGGTCAGACATATCCCTTGTTGGTTAGTCGAAAACGGTTAATGAACCCAGACGTTATCAAAGGAAGGTCGCTGTTTTTTTATCGCTCTTATCACGGCCTTTAGCGAGAATGTCGGGCTTTTATTGTGCACCCAAGCCGATTCGAGGGCGATGCCTAAGCGAGGTTCCTTTGATGAAATAACTATTCATTAAAAATGAAATATTATTTTAATAAGTATTTATTTTTTGTGACCCACCTCTTTTTTGGCGGAGCACTGCCGTATTGGCATAGAGATTTGTGATCAATAAGGTGTTTTACAGACGGTGGTTTTCTGAACGATGAAAAAAGGCCGCAAAAGCGGCCTTTGGGTTTGATCCGTCACCAATGAGGGTTAGACGACTTTATGTGGACCAAAACATTCGTAATGCAGTTGCTCAGCGGGAACGCCCATAGCCAGTAACTGCTGTGCGATAAACTGCATGAAAACCACAGGGCCGCACAGGTAATAGTGCATATCTGGCGTGGTTAATTCATCTTTTAACGAGGCCAACTGCATCAGCCCGCGGTGATGATAATCTTCTCCCAAGCGATCGGCCTGCTGCGGTTCCCGATACCAGATGTGATGCTGGAACTGCGGCAGAGACTGTCCTGTTTGTTTGATTTCATCCGCAAACGCATGTGCTGTGCCGCTTTCTGCTGCGTGCAGCCATAGCACCTTCGCCTGATGACTCTGCTGCTTGAGTGTATGCAACATGCCCAACATCGGGGTTTGCCCCACGCCGCCAGAAATCAGGGCAACCGGCGTAGCAACTGGGATATCAAGGAAGAAATCGCCGTGCGGCGCCGCCAGATGAATGATATCGCCTTCACGCGCGGTATCATGCAGATAGCCGGAAACGGTGCCTTGAGCTTCACGTTTCACCGCAATCCGGTAGGATTTTCCATTTGGCGCGTGAGTCAGAGAGTATTGGCGAATCTCCTGATTGGCAAAACTGTCATGCTTGATGTAAACCGCCAGATACTGGCCCGGTTGAAAATCAGCAATAGGCTGGCCGTCGGTGGGTTCCAACGTGAAACTGGTAATCACCGAGCTTTGGGGCTGCTTGTTCACAATACAGAAAGGCCGCACGCCGCTCCAGCCGCCGTTTTGCGCTTCGGTACTGCGGTAGATATCGCCTTCGCGCTGAATGAAGACATTCGCCAGCACGCCATAGGCTTTACCCCAGGCATCCAATACTTCTTGCCCTGGGCTAAACAGTTCATCCAGCGTCGCCAATAAATGATTACCGACGATCTGATACTGATCGGCCTGAATGTTAAAGCTGGCGTGCTTCTGGGCGATACGCTCAACCGCGGGCAGCAGCGCGGCCAGGTTTTCAATATTCGTCGCATAAGCACAGATGGCATTGAACAACGCTTCACGCTGATCGCCATTGCGCTGGTTGCTCATGTTAAAAATATCTTTGAGCTCAGGGTTATGCGTAAACATGCGATCGTAAAAATGCGCGGTCAGTTTCGGGCCCGTTTCCGCCAGCAGAGGAATGGTTGATTTAACGATGGCGATAGTTTGGTTATCCAGCATGGTGACTCCTTTTTATTGGCATGATTTGTAAGTTGTATTTTATATGCATCTTATTGGGTTTATCCGCCGCTGTAAATTACCTTTTTGGTGGTAGGGGTTTTTAGGCGGAGCCAAAGGGAATAACATGAAGAAATAGCAGGTTGAGAATGAAGAAAAATCCGTTTACCACCGCGCAGCAGATAGTTGCTGAAGCCTTGCGCTGCCTGTAGCTAATCGTTTGCGTAAAAACCTCTGTCAAGACCTATCTTCATTAGGGAAAAACGGTTTACACTATAGGCCATTCCCCAAAAGGGTAGCCCAATTCCCAAATGGGTCATTAATTCCCAGTTTATTTATGTTAGCTGAGTCAGGAGATCCGGATGTTAAAGCGTGAAATGAACATTGCCGATTATGATGCCGACCTGTGGCAAGCAATGGAGCAAGAAGTGGTGCGTCAGGAAGAGCACATTGAACTGATTGCGTCAGAAAACTACACCAGCCCACGCGTTATGCAGGCTCAAGGGTCTCAGCTGACGAACAAGTATGCTGAAGGTTATCCGGGCAAGCGTTACTACGGCGGCTGTGAGTATGTGGACATCGTTGAGCAACTGGCCATCGATCGTGCGAAAGCGCTGTTCGGTGCAGATTATGCCAACGTGCAGCCACACTCCGGCTCTCAGGCTAACTTTGCCGTTTACACCGCGCTGCTGCAGCCGGGCGACACCATTCTGGGTATGAACCTGGCGCACGGTGGTCACCTGACGCACGGTTCTCCGGTTAACCTGTCAGGTAAACTGTATAATGTTATTCCTTACGGCATCGACGAAAGCGGCAAGATCGACTACGACGAAATGGCTGAACTGGCGCGTACGCACAAGCCAAAAATGATCGTCGGTGGTTTCTCTGCTTACTCTGGCGTCGTTGATTGGGCGAAGATGCGCGAAATCGCTGACAGCATCGGTGCTTACCTGTTTGTTGATATGGCGCACGTTGCTGGTCTGATTGCTGCTGATGTTTATCCTAACCCGGTTCCTCATGCTCACATCGTGACCACCACCACGCACAAAACGCTGGCTGGCCCACGCGGTGGCCTGATTCTGGCGAAAGGCGGCGACGAAGAGCTGTACAAAAAACTGAACTCTGCGGTATTCCCTGGCGGTCAGGGCGGCCCGTTGATGCACGTTATCGCCGGTAAAGCGGTTGCGCTGAAAGAAGCGATGGAGCCTGAATTCAAGGTTTATCAGCAGCAAGTCGCGAAAAACGCTAAAGCAATGGTTGAAGTCTTCCTGTCACGTGGTTTCAACGTAGTGTCTGGTGGAACCAGCAACCACCTGTTCCTGCTGGATCTGGTGAGCAAAAACCTGACTGGTAAAGAAGCTGATGCTGCGCTGGGCCGTGCCAACATCACCGTGAACAAAAACAGCGTGCCTAACGATCCGAAGAGCCCGTTTGTGACTTCCGGTATCCGTATCGGTACCCCAGCGGCAACCCGTCGCGGCTTTAAAGAAGCGGAAGTGCGTGAACTGGCTGGCTGGATCTGTGATGTGTTGGACAACATCAACGACGAAGCGACCATTGAACGCGTGAAACAGAACGTTCTTGAGATCTGCGCCCGCTTCCCGGTTTACGCATAATTCGGCATTTTCTCTGACATCACTGTCGGAACGCTTCCTCAACGCCAGCCTGAGTGCTGGCGTTTTTTATGGCGGCCATCCCTGGCCGCCACCCTACGTGCCGTCGCAAGCGACGGTGAATAACGCGTTGCACCGCTGTGTGCACTCTGACACAGTAACCGGCAAAAAAGAGTAGCGAGAAAAAAAGTGCCGAAGCTAGGGGAGTTCGTCATCGAAAGGGAGGAATCATGGTTTTGCAATCGACGCGCTGGTTGGCACTGAGCTATTTCACCTACTTTTTTTGCTATGGCGTTTTCCTGCCGTTTTGGGGCGGGTGGCTGAAAGGCGAGGGGCTGTCCGCTGAGTCGATCGGCATGCTGCTGGGCGCGGGGCTGGTGGCGCGCTTTGTCGGCAGTTTGGTCATCACGCCCAGCGTGAAAGATCCGTCCAAATTGATTACGGTGTTACGTGGGCTGGCGTTGCTGTCACTGGCGCTGGCTGTGGGTTTCTGGCTGGGGAATGCCTGGCTGTGGCTGATGGTCGTGATGATCGGGTTTAACCTGTTTTTTGCGCCGCTGGTACCGCTGACGGATGCACTAGCTGCGACGTGGCAGCGACAGGTCGTGATGGATTACGGCAAGGTGCGGGTCTGGGGTTCGATCGCGTTTGTTATCGCTTCTGCCGCAACGGGGGAACTGGTCGCAATCTGGGGACACCTCGCGATTCTGGCAATCCTCAGCGCCGGGCTGGCTGTCATGCTGTTAGGTATGCTGCTTCGCCCCAGCGTGATGCCGCAAGCCGCAACATCAACAGCGCAGTCGGTTAGCGTCACGCCGTGGAAACGATTGCTGACCGAACCCGCGGTATGGCGTTTCCTGCTTTGTGTGTCGCTGCTGCAAGGTGCACACGCGGCGTACTATGGTTTCAGCGTCATTTATTGGCAGGATTCGGGCTATTCCGCCTCGATTATTGGCTATCTCTGGTCGTTAGGCGTGGTTGCGGAGATTGTTATCTTTATCTTCAGCCAACGCCTGTTTCGACGCTGGAGTGCCAGACAGCTTTTGCTGCTCTCTGCCGTATGCGGCGTGGTGCGCTGGGGCTTGATGGGCGCGACGGTGGCTCTGCCGTGGCTGGTTGTGATACAGATATTGCATTGTGGCACCTTCACCGTCTGCCATCTGGCTGCCATGCGTTTTATCGCTGCACGTACCGGTGGTGACATTCTGCGGTTACAGGCGGTGTATTCTGCGCTGGCGATGGGCGGAAGTATTGCGGTGATGACGATGGTGTCCGGTTTCCTGTTTGAACATTTGCAGGGCGGCACGTTCTGGGTGATGGCGCTGTTGGCGGTTCCGGCCCTGTTTATTCGGCCTTCTGTCCGTCACCATACGGTGGTCGAAAAGGCTTAAGTCATGGCGCGTATTGTCAAGATAACGTAGTGTGGTAAAAATAATGTTACATTATAACGCTTTGAAACGGTGGTGCGGACAGATAACGTTGCTGATGACAGGTCTGGCGTTCGGCCAGCCCGTTTTCGCTCACCCACACAGTTTTATTGATATGCAGACGACAGTTGAGAGCCAGAACGACAACATCACCGGTTTACGTATGCTGTGGACGATGGATCCCATCACGTCTGCCGACCTGTTGTATGACGCCGGGAAGGCGAAGAAGGACTCTGAAGTCTGGAAAAAGCTGGCGGCGGAAGTCATGGCGAATGTGTTAGGACAGCATTATTTCACCGATATTTATCGTGATGGTCAGCCCGTGAAATATGCGCCGATGCCAACCGAATATCACCTTTCTCGCAAAGGCAATCAGGCAGTGCTGGAGTTTGTGTTGCCGCTGGCGCATCCACAGCCGCTGGCGGGCAAGCCTTTGCTGATTTCTACTTACGATCCTACCTACTTTGTCGATATGTCCTACCAGAACGATAAGGCCGTTACGCTGGCGCCTGCGCTGGCTTCACGTTGTAAAACCTCGCTCGTCACGCCGGAACCTAACGCTGAACTGCAATCCTATGCGCTGTCGCTGGATAAGAACGATGCGCCGGATGAAGACATGGAGCTGGGGAAACAGTTTGCACAGCGGGTGACGTTGCAATGTCAGTGAACCTCGGCTCACTGTCGCGTCAGCGCTCGTTGTTGAGCCGACTGCGCGATCTGTGGCCATTGTGGCTGTTCTTGGCGCTGCTGGCCTCGGCGCTGCATTACATCGTGGGATACTGGCCGCAAATCGTGCTGCAAAGCGCGATCTGGCAGAAATCGCTGCATCAGCAGATGTCGCACCTGTTGCAGATGGTGGAACAGCAGCCGCATCAGGCGGGGCTGAGTCTGATGATGTTCAGTCTGGTCTATGGCGTGCTTCATGCCGTCGGGCCTGGGCACGGTAAAGTCGTCATTATGACCTATCTGGCGACACACCCGTCGAAGCTGAAAAGCAGCCTGAAGTTGACGCTTGCCGCCTCGCTGGTTCAGGGGCTGATGGCGGTGGCACTGGTGACCGTGGTATTAGGGATCTTGCAGCTGTCTAGTCGAACGTTGCATAACAGCAGTTTCTGGATGGAAAAGGGGAGCTTCGTGCTGGTGGCGGGGCTGGGACTGCTGCTCTGTTTCCGTGCGTTGAAACAGCTGTATATCGCCGTCGTGCGGCAGCCTAAACCGGCGATGATTTTGCGTGTAACGCCTTTGCACGTAACGCCTTCTCATTTAACCCCGCTTAACGTACCAACCGATAGACGTATGGCGCTTCGTCCGACGCCTGCGCTTTCCTCTTCTTCTCATCAGCACGATGCCGACTGCGGCTGCGGACACCGTCATCTCCCCAGCAATGAGGAACTTGAGCGCGATAGCAGTTGGCGCACACGTCTGATGATTGTGCTGGCGATGGGCATGCGCCCGTGTTCAGGCGCTATTCTGGTGCTGCTTTTCTCTAAAGTGATCGGCGTGTATTGGTGGGGCGTTGCCTCTGCGCTGGTAATGGCTGCCGGAACGGCGATTACCATCTCGGCGCTGGCCGTGTTGGTTTTTTACTGCCGTCGCGTGGTTGAGCGCTTAGGTGCAAACCGTGCCTCGCCCGTGTGGCGGCGTGCGACGTTTTCTCTTCTGGCGTTTGCTGGTGGGCTGATTTTGGTTGGCTCCGGCGTCCTGTTTTACCTCAGTGCACAGCCCGCAATGATGGGCGGTATTCGGCCATTCTCCGGCTAATTTTACCTTTTATTAACGCCGCGCTAAAAACCCATTGCTTCCGATAATCACGGCAGGATATCATTTCAATAATGATAACTATTATCATTTATAACCATAATCTCAGAAGGGAATAATAATGAAGAAATGGCTGTTCTCAGTCGTTGTGCTGTTGGGGTTGAGTGCGAGCATTGTCGCCAGCGCTAACCCGATTGTCATTGAAGACGTTAGTGGCAGGAAGGTAGAAATCAAATCCGAAGTGAAGCGGATTATCCTCGGGGAAGGTCGACAGATTTATCTGCTGGCTGCGTTTGATACCGAGGCACCGTTCCAGCGCGTGGTTGGCTGGCGTGACGATCTGCCAAAAGCGGATTACGACGGCTATATGGCTTATGAAAAGCAATACCCGGAAATCAAAAAGCTGCCGACCTTTGGCGGAGCGAAAGACGGTACCTTCAACGTTGAGCAGGCATTGACGCTGAAACCGGATTTGGTGCTGATGAATCTGGAATCAAAAGCGGCGACGGATGAAGGCAAATTGATCGAGAAACTCAATTCGTTGGGGATTCCAGTGGTGTTTATCGACTTCCGTGAGAAGCCGTTTGAGAACGCTGAGAAAAGCATTCACATCATGGGTCAGTTGGTTGGCAAACCACAGCGTGCGGAAGAGATTATTAAATTCCGTCGTGAGCAAATTGAGTTGGTCACCGATCGGTTGAAAAACTATCAGGGCCCACGTCCGAAGGTGATGATCGACCGCGCGGGCGGCTATGATGAAGAGTGCTGCATGTCATTCGGTGATGAGAACTTTGGCCGTATGGTTGAAGCCGCTGGCGGTGACAACATTGCCAAAAACATCATCCCTGGGACGTTTGGTTCGTTGAACCCAGAGCAGATTATCAGTTCCCGACCGGATGTGGTGGTGGTGACCGGCGCTAACTGGAAAAACTATAACACGGCGAATGGCTGGGTTGGCGTTGGACCAGGTGCCGATCAGAAAGAAGCGCTGCAACGTTTGCAAAAACTGATGGAACGTTCAGCCTTCAAAACATTGCCCGTCGCGACCGATGGCAATGCACATGCCATCTGGCATCAGTTCTATGACAGCCCGTATCAGTTTGTGGCGATTCAGGTATTAGCAAAATGGATGCACCCGGAACTGTTCAAGGACATCGATCCTGATGCAACCTTCCGTACCTTCCATGAGAAGTTCCTGCCGCTGCCGTATCAGCCAGGTTACTGGGTTACGCTGCCAGCGAAGAAATAACGTTGTCAGATAATAAAAAAGCACTGAATCTCATTGTTCAGTGCTTTTTTGTACTTATTTTCATCGTCCTACAAGTAGCCTGTACATTGGTTGTGTTATTTAGAGGATTAAACCACTCTCCACTCATCGTGAGCTTGATTTTTTCGCATTCAAAGCAAACACGTTTCCCCTTCTATTTATCGGATGATGATTTTTTTTAGATTTATTAGCTATTAATATTTATTTTTAATAGCTAATAATTATTAATGCAGGTTTATTAAATGGCATTTGCGACCAATACTATAAAGCTGCTTGCTTCTCTGGCGATAATGGATGTGGTGACGATATCTCAGACTCTGGTCCGATATGGCGTGTAGGAATAAACATTCCGTTTTTTACGCATATTTGAATCAGAAAAAATACGCGGTATAAAATTTAAAAAAGGAGTGGCTATGAATATCACACAACGCTTGCTACTGATATTCTCATTAATGTCCTTAGCGCTGATCTCGTTGGTCATCGTTACATTGTCATTATTATCAGGCTTTCAATCTCGCGCTGAATATGTACAGGAAAATACGATCCCGAGTTTCAAATACATAAGCCAACTAGTCGAAAAAAGTAACTCATTGGTGCTTTTTTTGTATCGTCACCAAACCGTCTCTGAAAATGACAAACTCAATTCAATTGAGCAGGATATAACGAAAACTACTGAAGAAGTAAAAGCGCTTAATGATTATTACCTGAAAAATCTTTCATCGAATGAAGAAGATACTCAGGTGTCAAATCAGGCTGCGGATATAATTGGAAAACTGCAGTCTTCACTTCCTGCTTTTTTTGCTGCATCGCGCTTAAACCAAAAAGAAGACTCTCTTAAGCTTTTGCAGGGAGTTGGGGGGCCGGGAGAAGCGGTTCGCAATTTAATCGCAACTTATCGCGAACAGTTTAACCTTAATGTCCGAATCGGGGATGAGTTGCGTAAGCAGAATGTGGCAGCTTACGAGAAGTCATGGTTCGGTCTATTATCGAGTTCGTTATTGATTGTGTTATTGATCGGCTTTTTCGCGGTAAGAACTATTCTGGGCATTAGAAAAAGCTTGAATGATATAAGCCAAACGATGGAAAACGTTAGCAATAGTCTTAACCTGACGGTTCAGGCTGACGATCGACGCAAAGATGAAATAGGAAATACCGCCCGTGCCTTTAATAGCCTTATACAGCGGGTATCTTCGGCGTTGGCATCAGTGAGTGCGTCATCGCAGTCGGTAAGCAGTGCGGCGACGCAGATTGCGGCAGGTAATGAAGATTTGTCATCCCGCACGGAAGAACAGGCCGCTTCGCTGGAGCAAACGGCTGCGAGTATGACGGAACTTGCGGAAACGGTGCGCCAGAATGCGGAGAACACACAACAGGCGAGTCTGCTGGCGGGGAACGCTAGCCGGATTTCCATCAATAGCGCGGATTCCGTCAGCACCATGCTGAATACGATGGAACATATTCGTACCAGTTCGGGCAAGATCACCGACATTATTGCGCTTATCGAAGGCATCGCGTTTCAGACTAATATCCTCGCCCTGAATGCGGCGGTGGAAGCCGCGCGTGCTGGTGAACAGGGGCGTGGTTTTGCGGTGGTTGCGGGAGAAGTACGTACGCTGGCACAGCGATCATCCACGGCGGCGCGTGAAATCAAAGATTTAATTGATGCCTCAAATTCGCTGGTATCGGAGGGTGTAGATCAAGCGAGCGATGTAGGAAAAAATATGTCGGCGATGAAAGACGCCATCCAGCAGGTGACCGACTTGGTGAATGAAATTGCGGCGGCAACGGAAGAGCAAAGTAAGGGGATTAACCTAGTACATCAGGCCGTTAACCAGATGGATGATGTGACTCAGCAAAATGCTGCATTGGTGGAAGAGGCGTCTGCGGCGTCACAGTCGTTGCAGGAACAGGCAAGTACACTGAGCCAACTGGTGGGGCAGTTCATTGTAGGGCAGGCGGCTACTCAGGCACTGGCTTCTGTGCCTGTATCCGCCCCCTCTCAGCTCGCTGTACCACGCCTTTCTCCCGCAAAGAAAAAGGTAGCCCAGAATGATACGGATTGGCAGCGTTTTTAACCCCGTACACTGCGTGCAGTATAAATGATAAGTACGGCGTTTTGGCGTGATGAGAAAACCATCTTATAAATAAGATGAGAATAAGGAAGACGGTGAGGGAACTCACCGTCTATTCGTGCAGAGAAAAGCTTAGATGGTCGGTTCGCTGACCAGACCGTCGATAATCACCTGCGGCACCCCTTGCGAACAGCGCTCGATGCGCCCGCGTACGCCATAGACTGCTGACAGGCTTTCCGAGCTAATCACCTCGGCCGGTGCGCCATTGGCAATCAAATTACCGTTTTGCAGCATCAATACGTGGTCGCCGTGGCGTAGCGCGATATTGATGTCATGCACTACCACAACGGTAATAATGTTGCGCTTACGCGTTTCCTTGCGTACCAAATCCATTACGTGGAACTGATAGTTCAGATCCAGCGCGCTGAGCGGTTCGTCCAGCAGGAGCAGCGAGGGTTGACGGATCAGCGACTGCGCTAACCCCACCAGCTGTTTCTGTCCGCCAGAGAGCTGATCAAGATAGCTCAACGCCAGATGTTCAATGCCCAACTGACGCAGCAGGGTCATGACTTCATCCTGCTTTTCGGCGTTGTGCATACCGCCGGACGCGCGCTGTGCGACGATAATCGATTCCAGTACGTGCAGGTGAACGCCTGCAGGTAGGGACTGCGGCAGATAAACGACTTTTTCCGCCCGCTGAGCGAATGGCAACGTCATCAGGTTGGTGTCATCCAACCACAGTTCACCTTCGGACGCGTTCAGGCCTGCCATTGCACGCAACAGCGTTGATTTACCGCTGCCGTTAGGGCCGAGCAGCACGGTAATTTTTCCGCGCGGCAGCTGTGGTACGGACAGATCGCGAATCACCTGACGCTTGGGGTAACCCGCGCGAAAGTGGGAAAGGCGTAATCCAGAAGCGGTTTGCTGGTTCATACGTTTCCTCTGTGGCGCAGGATAATACTCAGGAAGAAGGGAACGCCAACCAGTGAGGTGACGATCCCGACTGGGATAATGACGCCGGGGATGAGATTTTTCGAAGCAACGGACGCCATCGACAACACCAGCGCACCCGTTAACGCACTGGCAGGCAGATAGAAGCGGTGATCCTCACCGAAAATCATGCGTGCGATATGCGGAGCAACCAGACCGATAAAGCCGATGGGGCCAACGAATGCTACGGAAATGGCGGATAAAATACTGATGCGCAACAGCGTCGCTAAACGCAGGCGGCGGACGTTAATGCCAAAACTCACGGCGCGATCTTCACCCAACCGTAGCGCGGTCAGTTTCCATGAGCTCATCAGTGAAATTGGCATCACGATGACGAGCACCAGCAGCAAAATTCCCAGTTTTTCCCACGAGGCACGGGCCAGGCTGCCCATTGTCCAGAACACCAGACCTTGCAGCGTGTCTTCGTTGGCGATGAACTGGAGCATGGAAACCAGCGCGTTGAAGGTGAACACCAGCGCGATACCGAACAGCACGACGCCGGAGGTAGCGACCTGCGTCCAGCGCGTAATCCCATCAAGCAGCAACGCTGCCAGCAGCGCAAAGATAAAGGCGTTTGCGGAGATAAACCACTGAGCCGGAATACCGGGGATGCCAATACCGAGGACGATAGCCAGCGCAGCACCGAACGCAGCGGCGGAAGACACGCCGAGCGTAAACGGGCTGGCCAACGGGTTGTTCAGGATCGTCTGCATTTCTGCACCCGCCAGGCCAAGCGCTAGCCCGACGATAATGGCCATCAGCGCGTAAGGCAGACGAATATCCCAGACGATCACTCGTGTACCCGCATCGGCGCTGGCCGGATCGGTCAGCGTCTGCCAAAGTACATCAAGCGTCAGCCCTGAAGGCCCCATCGTGAAATCCAGCAACAACGAGCCGATGATGATCAACAGCAGTATCGCCATCACACCCACACGGCGTCGAATGATGCCGCGATAGTTGTCCATAATGGTGTTGGCATCCGCCGCAGTATTGCGGATACCCGGTTCAGTGGTTGTACTCATGAAAAATTACTCACCTTGTTTCCAGGCAAAGATAAAGTCACTGTCAGGCAGCGAGGTAAAATGCTGAATGATATGACGATACGTATCGTCAGGATTCAGGCTGGTAAAGGCCTGAGGATAAATATCCTTGGCCAGATATTCCATACCGACAATGTTGTAGGGATGGTTGTAAAAATGGTGGTAAACACCGTAAACCTGTTTCGCCTGAACCGCTGGAATCTGACTGATACCCGTGCGATTTAGCAGCGTAGCGGCCTGATTGCGAACGTCTTCTACGCTGGCGCCATAGCCTAACGGCAGGACCTGACTGTTGCCACGCTTAGAGCCCGTCATGATGTAGGCATCGGGCTTCATGCTGATAATTTTTTCCAGCGAGACGAAGCCTGATGCACCCGGCAGCAAATCCGACCCTATATTTTTCGCGCCGACCGCTTCGACCAATCCGCCCCAACCGCTATTGCTGTGTGTGAAGCAGCAGGAGTCCGAGTTACCGGCAATCGGTTCAACAAAGACGCTAGGTTTCGGGGTGATTGCAGCGGTTTTCTGCTGAATAGCATCGAAGTGTTGACGATAGAAATCGGTATACGCTTTGGCATTGGCTTCTCGGTTCAGCACTTTACCCAACAGGTCGATGCTGGGGGCGGTATCTTTAGCCGGATTCACTTCATAATCGACAAACAGTACCGGAATATTCAGCGCGCTGAGCTTGTCGATCACACCGCTTTCTTTCAGCGCTGCCTTGGCACGCAACTGGGCAATCATCAAATCCGGCTGTTTTGACAGCACGCTTTCCAGATCGACGTTACCTTTGTCACTGAAACCCATATCCAGAATGCCAACGGACTGAGGCCATTTCCCTTTCAGCATATCCCAGGTTGCGGTGTCCTGTTTTTTCGCCAGATTGTTCCAGGCGACCAGACGCTGAAAGGGATTATCGCGGTCAAGCAATGCCATCGTCATAATATCGCGCCCATCTTGCAGGATGATGCGCTGTGGCTCTTGTTTAATGGTGACACTTCTTCCGTCGAAATCGGTGACGGTAAGAGGGTACTGGGTGGCGTAGCTGAAAAGCGGGGTGGTGAGGAGTGCGGTCAGAAAGAGTGATCTTACTGATTTTCTTAACATGGTAGCGATCCTAATTCACAATTTATCAAGATGATGAAGTTATCAGTGTAATGAGTTTGATAATTATTATCGTATAATGATAAACAATGCGTATACAGGATTCATATGTAAAGAAAAATAACAACTCCGGCCCAATTTCTTTTTTATGGAGGTGAGCCGGAGTGGGGCAGAATTAGCGTTTCAGTGCGTCGCTCAGTTCTTCACGGATGGTGCCCAGAATGGATTTCACCACTCGCGGGTTACCTGCAACCAGATTGCCGGATGCCAGATAGTTATGGCCGCCAACGAAATCGGTCACGATCCCGCCAGCTTCACGTACCAGCAGCTCGCCACCGGCAAAATCCCATGGCTTCAGGCCGATTTCAAAGAAACCGTCAACGCGACCCGCGGCCACATAGGCCAGATCCAGTGCAGCAGAACCCGTACGGCGGAAATCCGCACAGTGGGTGAACAGTGCGCCGATGGCATTGATGTAGCTTTTGCTGTGTTGTTTTAATTTGAAGGGGAAGCCTGTTGCCAGTACGGTACCTTCCAGATCGCGAGCAGTGCTGCTGCGCAGGCGGTAACCGTTCAGCTGTGCACCTTGACCACGAGTCGCGGTAAACAGTTCATTACGCATAGGATCGTAAACAACGGCAACTTCGGTACGGCCTTTAATGCGGACCGCGATAGAAACAGCGAAGTGAGGTAAACGTTTGATGAAGTTGGTGGTGCCATCCAGAGGATCGATAACCCATTGTACTGCCGGATCTTCGCCAACCAGCTCGCCACACTCTTCACCAATAATAGTGTGCTGTGGGTAAGACTTACGGATGACTTCAACGATCAGACGTTCTGCATCCCGATCGACGTTGGTCACAAAATCGTTGCTGCCTTTCTGGCTGGCTTCGACGGCGTCTGGCGTTTCATAGTTCTTGGCAATTAAATTACCGGCTTTACGCGCAGCGCGTATAGCGATGTTGAGCATCGGATGCATGGTATCGGTCCACTGGAATGTTAAAGAACGGAAAGCGGCGCGGAGTATAGCAGGAGAAAAGTAAAATAGCTAAGTTTGTGTTAAGGTATGCCGGTTTCCTTTTCGCACGACTTCCTTCTATCTATCGCATAACAGAGTTCATATGTTAGACAATATTCGCATTGTTCTGGTTGAAACGTCGCACACTGGCAATATGGGATCAGTGGCTAGGGCGATGAAAACCATGGGGTTAAGCAAACTGTATTTGGTCAACCCATTGGTGAAGCCTGATTCGCAGGCCATTGCGTTGGCGGCAGGCGCCAGTGATGTTATCGGCAATGCCACTATTGTGGATTCGTTCGATCAGGCGCTCGAAGGCTGTGGTTTGGTCGTTGGCACCAGCGCACGTTCCCGAACCTTGCCTTGGCCGATGTTGGAACCACGCGAGTGCGGCGTTCGCAGCGCGCAGGAAGCAGAGCACGCGCCGGTAGCGCTGGTGTTTGGGCGTGAGCGTGTGGGGCTGACGAATGAAGAGCTTCAGAAATGCCATTATCACGTAGCGATACCCGCGAACCCAGAATACAGCTCGCTCAATCTGGCGATGGCGGTGCAGATCATTGCTTATGAAGTGCGCATCGCGCATTTGGATCGCTTACAGGCCGGACAGCCGCAACATGAAGAATCGCCGTACCCGCTGGTCGACGATCTGGAGCGGTTTTATCAGCATCTTGAACAGACACTGCTGCAAACCGGGTTTATCCGACCAGCGCATCAGGGGCAGGTCATGAACAAGCTGCGCCGCTTGTTTACCCGCGCCAGGCCTGAAAGCCAGGAGCTTAACATCCTGCGTGGAATACTGAGTTCGGTACAGAAAACACACGACGACTAATACTTGAGTGTTTTACTTGGTTAAATAGTTGACTAAAACACTCAGGAATGTCAGACTCGCGGTATGTTCTGCCAATACATGTTTTCATAATACATGTTTTATCTACAGGTACCACTATCATGAGACTGACATCCAAAGGCCGTTACGCCGTTACCGCCATGCTCGATGTGGCTCTGCACTCCCAGGAAGGACCCGTTCCATTGGCGGATATTTCTGAACGCCAGGGTATTTCACTGTCTTACCTGGAGCAGCTGTTTTCGCGTCTGCGTAAGAACGGACTGGTTGCCAGCGTTCGTGGCCCGGGCGGCGGTTACCTGCTGGGTAAAAACGCGAATGAAATTGCTGTTGGTATGGTCATTTCGGCCGTTGATGAATCTGTTGATGCAACGCGTTGCCAAGGCCGCGAAGGTTGCCAGGGTGGCGATCGCTGCCTGACGCACACGCTGTGGCGCGATCTGAGTGACCGTATTACCGACTTCCTGAATAACATCACGCTGGATGAGCTGGTGAATAATAAGGAAGTGCTGGATGTGGCGGATCGTCAGGATGCTGATACGCGCCGCACTGCCAACGGACGTATCCAGGAAACGATCAACGTTAACCTGCGCGCCTGATACACCTTCAACGTGACGAGCAACCCTTACTCGTCACGTTTTGCCTTTCTGATAGCCGCATAATCCTGACCACATTGCCTAATGTGGTGTTGGCGTTAGTCCGACTGTCACGGCGTGTTCTGACGATAATGTGTTCTGACGATAAATTGTTCCACGATAACATCGCCAGATTTTTTGCATTGGCCCGAGAGGTTGCGGGTATAAACAGCCTGTCAATAAAACAAAACGCATTGTACGTTTTGAAGTGATGTACGGAGTTTATGAGCAATGAAGTTACCTATCTATCTTGACTACTCAGCCACCACGCCGGTTGACCCGCGCGTCGCTGAGAAAATGATGCAGTGTTTGACGTTGGACGGTACGTTCGGTAACCCGGCTTCCCGTTCCCACCGTTTTGGCTGGCAAGCGGAAGAGGCGGTTGATATCGCCCGTAACCAAATTGCTGAACTGGTCGGTGCCGACCCACGTGAGATCGTCTTCACGTCAGGCGCGACCGAAGCCGATAACCTCGCGATTAAAGGTGTTGCCAACTTCTATCAGAAGAAGGGCAAGCACATCATCACCAGTAAGACCGAGCACAAAGCCGTGCTGGATACCTGTCGTCAGCTTGAACGCGAAGGCTTCGAGGTCACTTATCTGGCCCCGCAGCGCAACGGCATTATCGATCTGGCTGAACTCGAAGCGGCAATGCGTGAGGACACCATTCTGGTTTCCATCATGCACGTCAATAATGAAATCGGCGTTGTGCAGGATATTGCCGCTATCGGTGACATGTGCCGCAGCCGCGGTATCGTGTTCCATGTTGATGCCACACAGAGCGTAGGCAAACTGCCTATCGATCTGAACCAGTTAAAAGTGGATCTGATGTCTTTCTCCGGCCATAAAATCTATGGGCCGAAAGGGATCGGGGCACTGTATGTTCGTCGTAAACCCCGTATTCGTCTCGAAGCGCAGATGCACGGCGGCGGCCATGAGCGCGGCATGCGTTCTGGCACCTTGCCTGTGCACCAGATTGTCGGCATGGGTGAAGCCTACCGCATCGCGAAAGAAGAGATGACCGCAGAAATGGATCGCCTGCGTGCGCTGCGCGACCGTCTGTGGAACGGTATTAATGATATTGAAGAAGTCTACCTGAATGGGGATATCGAGCAGGGCGTGCCCAATATCCTGAACGTCAGCTTCAACTATGTTGAAGGTGAATCGCTGATTATGGCGCTCAAGGATCTGGCGGTATCGTCCGGTTCTGCCTGTACGTCGGCCAGTCTGGAGCCCTCCTACGTGTTACGTGCGCTGGGCATGAATGATGAGCTGGCACATAGCTCGATCCGTTTCTCGCTGGGGCGTTTTACCACCGAAGAAGAGATCGACTACACCATCGAGCTGGTACGTAAATCCATCGGTCGTCTGCGCGATCTTTCTCCGCTGTGGGAAATGTTCAAGCAGGGCGTGGATATCAGCAGCATCGAGTGGGCGCATCATTAATTCACCAGTTTGGGGACGACTATCATGGCTTACAGCGAAAAAGTAATTGATCACTATGAAAATCCACGCAACGTGGGGTCATTTGACAACGCCGATCCTTCTATCGGCAGCGGCATGGTCGGCGCGCCAGCGTGCGGCGATGTGATGAAGTTGCAGATAAAAGTCAACAATGAAGGTATCATCGAAGATGCCCGCTTCAAGACGTACGGTTGTGGTTCTGCCATTGCCTCCAGCTCGCTGGTCACAGAGTGGGTAAAAGGCAAATCGCTGAATGAAGCTGAAGCGATTAAGAACACGCAGATTGCCGAAGAGCTTGAGCTACCGCCGGTGAAGATTCACTGCTCCATTCTGGCGGAAGACGCTATCAAGGCAGCGATTGCGGATTACAAAAGTAAACGCGACGCGCAGTAATCTCTGCGGCTGAACTCGACGGGAACAGGCACCGTTTCTCTCGGTGCCTGTTCCCGTCGAGGTGGCGAACGATCGAGGTAACAGTATGTCGATTTCTCTGAGCGAAAGTGCGGCACAACGCGTGAACGCTTTCATCGCAAACCGGGGTAAAGGCCTTGGGCTGCGTCTTGGCGTACGCACATCCGGCTGTTCCGGTATGGCGTATGTGCTGGAGTTTGTTGATGATTTGAACGACGGTGACACGGTCTTTGAAGACAAAGGCGTAAAGGTCATCGTGGACGGCAAAAGTCTGGTCTATCTTGACGGAACCGAGTTGGATTTCGTCAAAGAAGGGCTGAACGAAGGCTTTAAGTTCAATAATCCGAACATTTCCGGCGAATGTGGTTGCGGCGAAAGTTTCAACGTCTGACCTCTCTTGGGTAGTAAGCGTGCGATCGGTTAATGGCAGGCGTTGCTACCCAGAACTCCCAGAGTACCACTATGGATTACTTTACGTTATTCGGGCTGCCGATTCGCTATGATGTGGATGGCGGCCTGCTTGCATCCCGTTTTCAGGAGTTGCAACGGCAGTTCCATCCTGACCGTTATGCTGCCAGCCCAGAGCGTGAGCGCATGCTGGCGGTGCAGCAAGCGGCGACGATCAATAACGCCTATCAGGCGCTCAAGCATCCGCTAAGGCGCGCGGAGTACATGCTGTCGCTGCATGGTTTTGATGTAAACAACGAACAGCACACGATGAAGGACACCGTATTCCTGATGGAACAGCTGGAACTGCGCGAAGAATTGGACGCGATCTCGCAGCGATCGGATGCCGATGAGGCGCTGACGGCCTTCGCCGCGCGATTGCAGGCAACGATCGTTAAGCGCCGTTCGCATATGCGTGATGAACTCGATAATGAGACGTGGACAGACGCCGCAGATACCGTGCGCAAGCTACGCTTTTTAGACAAGCTCCAGCAACAGGTTGAAGAACTCGAAGAACAATTGCTGGACAGATAACTGGTTAATCCGGCGGGTAACCCGATGGTGATTGCCATATCGGGTTTTTCGCCAGCCAATTGATGGAAGCTCAATATGGCCTTATTACAAATTAGTGAGCCTGGCCTTAGCGCCGCACCGCACCAGCGTCGTCTGGCTGTCGGTATTGATTTAGGCACCACCCATTCTCTTGTTGCCACCGTACGCAGCGGTGAAGCTCAGACACTAGCAGATAGTGACGGGCGTGACCTGCTGCCATCGGTTGTCCACTATCGTCACGATGGCCACAGCGTTGGCTGGGATGCGCGCGACAATGCTGCCCACGATCCGGAAAATACCGTCAGCTCAGTCAAACGCCTGATGGGGCGATCTCTGGACGACATTCAGCAACGCTACCCGCATTTACCGTATCACTTTCATGCCAGCGAGAACGGCCTGCCGCTGATTCAGACCTCGGCTGGCAACCTCAATCCCGTACAGGTGTCGGCGGACATTCTGTCCGCGCTGGCCGCGCGCGCGGAAGCGGCGTTAGGTGGCGTGCCGGATGGCGTGGTGATTACCGTTCCTGCGTACTTCGATGATGCACAGCGTCAGGGCACCAAAGACGCAGCGCGTCTTGCCGGGCTGCACGTCTTGCGTCTGCTCAATGAACCGACCGCCGCCGCGATTGCCTACGGGCTGGATTCCGGTAAAGAGGGCGTGATCGCTATTTACGATCTGGGCGGCGGCACCTTTGATATTTCCATTCTGCGTCTGAGCCGCGGCGTCTTTGAAGTGCTGGCGACAGGCGGTGATTCTGCGCTGGGCGGTGATGATTTCGATCATCTGCTGGCGGAGTGGTTGCGTGAGCAGGCAGGCATTCACGATCGTGACGATCGTCAGTTAGATCATGCTTTTCGCCACGCGGCGGTGAAGGCTAAAGTTGCACTCAGCAGCGCCGAGTCGGTGCGTGTGGATGTTGCTGGCTGGCAGGGTGAGATCACCCGTGAGCAGTTTGGTTCGCTGATTGCTGCGCTGGTGAAACGTACGCTGCTGTCCTGCCGTCGCACGCTGAAAGACGCGGGACTGACGCCAGAAGACGTGCTGGAAGTGGTGATGGTGGGTGGATCGACGCGCGTTCCACTGGTGCGCGAACGAGTCGGAATGTTTTTTGGTCGTACACCGCTGACGTCGATCGATCCAGACAAGGTTGTCGCTATCGGCGCCGCGATCCAGGCGGATATTCTGGTGGGTAACAAGCCAGACAGTGAAATGCTGCTGCTGGACGTGATCCCCTTGTCGCTGGGGCTGGAGACGATGGGCGGGCTGGTGGAAAAAATCATTCCGCGTAATACCACGATCCCGGTTGCCCGCGCACAGGAGTTCACCACCTTCAAAGATGGCCAGAGCGGCATGATGATCCACGTCTTGCAGGGAGAGCGCGAAATGGTGGCGGATTGCCGCTCGCTTGCGCGCTTCTCACTGCGCGGTCTACCGCCGCTGCCTGCCGGTGGGGCACACATTCGCGTGACCTTTCAGGTTGATGCGGATGGCCTGCTGAGCGTCACGGCGATGGAGAAATCGACGGGCGTCGAGGCTTCCATTCAGGTGAAACCGTCATACGGTTTGAGCGATACGGAAATCGCCATGATGATCACCGATTCGATGCTGAATGCGAAGGAAGATGTCGGGGCGCGTCGTCTGGCAGAGCAAAAAGTGGAAGCGGCACGCGTGCTGGAAAGCTTGCAAAGCGCGCTGGTGGCTGACGCCGAGTTATTGAGCAATGACGAAAAAGGCATCATTGTCGCGGTATCCGAACATCTGCATACGATGATGCAGGGAAGCGATCCTGTGGCGATTGAAGCCGCGATTAAAACAGTCGATCAACAAACCCAGGAATTCGCCGCCCGTCGCATGGATGCCTCTATCCGTCGCGCGCTGGCAGGCCATTCTGTGGATGAGGTATAACATGCCTAAAATAGTCTTTTTACCGCATCAGGATCTGTGTCCTGAAGGGGCGGTTTTGGAAGCGGAACGCGGTGAAAGCATTTTGGAAGTCGCCCTGCGTAACGGTATTGACGTTGAGCACGCCTGCGAGAAATCCTGTGCCTGCACCACCTGCCACTGCATCGTGCGCGAAGGCTTCGACTCGCTGGCAGAAAGTACAGAAGAAGAAGACGACATGCTGGATAAGGCCTGGGGGCTTGAGCCGGAAAGTCGTCTGGGCTGTCAGGCGCGTATTGCCGGGGACGATCTGGTCGTCGAGATCCCGCGCTATACGATCAACCACGCGCGCGAGCATTGATCTGAATAAGGAGAAACCGCGATGGGATTAAAATGGACAGACAGCCGGGCTATTGGCGAAGCGCTTTACGATCAGTTTCCCGATCTCGATCCGAAAACCGTCCGTTTCACGGATATGCATCAGTGGATCTGCGAGCTGGATGAGTTTGACGATAGGCCTGATGCCTCCAATGAAAAAATTCTGGAAGCGATCCTGCTGGTCTGGTTAGATGAAGCTGAATAGCACAATGACGGGGCTGCCTTGGGTGGCCCGTTTCATTCTTGTGCCAAAATTCGTAACATTTGCATGTCATGATGCACCGTTTATTTATCTGCAAACCGAGTATTTATAAGCGAGAGCGTTTATAAACACGTATTGAGAAGCAGAACGTCTGTAAATATGAACATCACCTGCAAACATGAAACGTGGCAGGAATACCTATTATCGGAGAAGCACTATGACGAACAATACCATGCTGATTTCACTCTCCACTCAATCTGCTGACGCGCGCTGGGGAGAAAAAGCGACGCTGAGTGTGAATGAGCAGGGTTTTACCATTCATGTCGGGGCGTCCCTGAATGGCAAAGCTGCACAGGCGGTGATCCAACGTGCTGCCCGCAAAATTGATGGGCAGGGAATTAAGCACGTTCAGTTAGCCGGTGAAGGCTGGGATCTGGCAAACAGCTGGGCATTCTGGCAGGGATATCGCGGGCCGAAAGGGCAAAGAACGGTTGAATGGGCGGAACTGAACGACGCTGACAAGAAAGAGCTGAACGATCGTCTGAAGATTGTGGACTGGGTACGTGACACCATCAACCTGCCTGCTGAAGATCTGGGACCAGAGCAACTGGCGACCCGCGCAGTCGATCTGCTGTGTGACGTTGCCTGTGACGCTATCAGCTATCGCATCACCAAAGGTGAAGATCTGCGTGAGCAGAATTATGCTGGCCTGCACACGGTGGGGCGCGGTTCTGAGCGTCAACCAGTGCTGCTGGCGCTGGACTATAACCCGACGGGTAACGCGGATGCGCCAGTATTCGCCTGTCTGGTAGGTAAAGGGATTACGTTTGATACCGGTGGCTACAGCCTGAAACCCAGCAGTTCCATGGATTCCATGAAATCGGACATGGGTGGTGCAGCCACGCTGACGGGCGCGCTCGCGCTAGCAGCGGCGCGCGGTTTGCAACAGCGCGTGAAGCTGTACCTGTGCTGTGCGGACAACATGGTGAGCGGTAATGCATTCCGACTGGGTGACATCATTCGCTACCGCAATGGTAAAACGGTTGAGGTCATGAACACCGACGCAGAAGGGCGTCTGGTGCTGGCGGATGGCCTGATCGATGCCTCCGAGCAGAATCCGCAGTGGATTATTGACTGTGCAACGCTGACGGGTGCGGCAAAAATGGCGCTGGGTAACGATTATCACGCGCTGTTCAGCTTCGATGATGAGCTGGTGGCGGCATTGCAGGAAAGCGCGACAGAAGAAAACGAGCCGTTCTGGCGTCTGCCGCTGGAAGAATTCCACCGCAGCCATCTGCCGTCCAGCTTTGCGGATCTGAACAACATTGCCAGTGGTGCACACACTGCCGGTGCCAGCACGGCAGCGGCTTTCCTGTCGCACTTTGTGAAAAATTACCAGCAAGGCTGGCTGCACATTGACTGTTCCGCGACGTACCGTAAAGGCGCAGTAGATCAGTGGGCGACGGGCGCAACGGGACTCGGCGTACGCACGCTGGCGAATCTCCTGCTGAGCAACGCCAAGTAGTCGGTTCAGGTCTTAAAGCGTCAGTTTTTAACGTAATCATGTTGAGGAAAGTATGGAGTTTTCGCCACGTAATAAACTGGAAGAAGTGCTGATTCTGGCCGCAACGGAGCCAGCGCATCGTCCTGAATTTTTCAGTGAACTGATGGAAGCCACGGTGTTTGTGCTGGGCAGTACCGATGACGGGGATGAATCCGGTGAGGTGGTATTGCATGCGGGCAGTAATGTGAACATTCAGCACTGGGAAAAAGACGATGGTTCATCCGCCATTCCTTTCTTCTCTTCTCTGGAAGCATTGCAGAGCGTGATTGAGGAAGAAGCCGCTTTTCTGGCCCTGCCGACGCGTTCGCTGTTTGAAATGACGCAGGGCGTCACGCTGTTCCTCAACCCTAAGCTGCCGTATGGCAAAGAGTTTTTGCCACAGGAAATTGAACATATTCTGTCTGGAGAAGGTAACGGCTTTGTTCAGCAACGCGTTGTTGAAGAAGAGATGCAGGTCGTACTGAGCCAGCCAGCCGAGATGCCAGCGCAGATGATTGATTCCCTGACGCAGCTGTTTACCAAACATCGTCATGTAAAACGGGCGTTTTTGGCGCAGATTCAGGAACCGGGCGAAGAGCAGCCGCACCTGCTGATTGGGATTGATGCCGATCAGGACGAGGAAGCCATCATCCGTGAAGCGGGTAGTGTTGCCAGCGATACTTTACCGGACGAGCGTCCTGTCGACCTGTGTCTGGTGAAGGACGGCGAATCGGGTATCAGTCATTATATGATTAAGCACACCACGCCGTTCTACGAGCGTAAGTGGGGGAGTTTCCTGAGGGAGTTTAAGGGAAGCGGCAACGCCTGATAACGGGTGTATAAATTTGATGAAGGCAACGGCGGATTACGGTTTTTCCGCTGTTGCCTGCAATAGCAGTAGATCGATCAACATCACCAGATTCGATTCAAATGAGCTAATCTCGCCGGCCTCCGCCGCATAGTGAACCGCATCATCGTAGAGCCGGAAGTGCAAATCAGCCAACTCGCCTAATGAATTCAACGACGCACGGGTAAACGCGATCACCTTCATGTCAATGTTTTTGGCGATACGCGCCTTATCCAACACCTGCTCGGTTTCCCCACTGCGGGAGATAGCGATAAACACCTGATACTTCGGCGCATTATTGAGAAAAATGCCTCGGCTGTCTCCTAATCCGGAAGAGAAGGCATCTTTCCCCAGCACCTGTAGTTTCTTCGCCAAATATTCAGCAAACAGATGGGAAAACCCCGCGCCGTACAGGAAAAAGTGGCTTTCCTGCCGCAGGATAGCGCTGAAAGTGGCTCTATCCTGATGGCTAATGTAGGCAAACGTGCGCTGATAATTGTCGACAAAATGCTGGAAAGCATCAGGAAGCGAAGCGTCATTGGGTGTAACGACAGGCGAGGGAGCCAGACGCGGATGCTCCGTGAGCAGCGTTTTGCAGTGATAAATGAATTCACTGTAGCCGCTAAAACCGATTTTCTGGCACAGCCGCATGATAGTCGCCGTGGAAACATAGGTCTTCTGCGCCAGCTCCCGCACCGTGATTTTGCCTATCAGCGATGAATGATCGACGATAAAAGCCAGCACGCGGTATTCCGCGCGCGTCAGCACCTGACCGTGCTGCATTAAGGACGCCAGCCGATTATCCACCTGCTACCTCTGATTGACGGCAATAAAACACCGAACGGAACTAATCACGCTCAATTGGGACATCATCGCGGCTCCCCCAATCGCTCCACGATCCGTCGTACAGCGTCACATTCGGGACATTTAACTGCGTCAGCGCCAGCACCACGACAGAGGCCGTTACGCCGGAGCCGCAGCTGGCGACGATGGGACGAGTAAAATCGACCCCGTGTTTATGCAGAATGGTCGCCAGCTCGGCATTAGGTTTCAGCGCACCGTTACTGACCAAATCAGTCCACGGCACGTTCAGGCTACCGGGAATACGGCCGCGATGCAGGCCAGGGCGGGGTTCGTCCACTTCGGCGTTAAAACGGGGAGCGGGGCGGGCATCGACAATCTGTTCTGATTTATCCCAACTGATGGAAAGCACGTCATCGCGTGAGCGAATGGCATTTTCATCCAGCGTGGCGTGGAATGTGGTCGGCTTAGGTGTTACATCACCCTGTTCCAATGGCAAATTCTGTGCTTTCCAGCCCGCCAGACCGCCGCTCAGGATTGAGATGGATGTCGCGCCGAACGTGTGCAGCATCCACCACGCACGTGGTGCGGAGAAGAGATTGCCTTCATCGTAAATCACCAGATGCTGCTGGTTATCGATGCCCAACTCGCCCATCGCGCGTGCGAAGTCTTCGCGAGTCGGCATCATATGTGGCAGATCGGTGCTGTGATCGGACAGCGTTTCAATATCAAAAAAAACCGCGCTAGGCAGATGACCGGCGCGGTATTCAGCGTGAATATCACGGGTGCTGTTGCCCGGCGGTAGCATCCGGGCGTCGATGATCGTGATGCTGCTGTCATTCAGGTGGCTGGCAAGCCAGTCTGCGGAGACAAACCGCTCATGAGAAACGGGCAAATCAGAAGACGATGCTGACATAGATCCTCCACGTTGGGGCCGACGAATTCGACCCCGAATCTATCATTGATGTGCAATGATAGATTCATTGTCAGCGATTTTCCCTCATCCGACAAGTCGCAGATTATTGGGCGATACCGTCTCTATATGCTTGTTTTAATTGCGGCCAGTAATCCTGATTGGCTTCAATCATCTCGTCCAGAATGGCTTTGGCGTGCTGCATTGTCGGCACGGTTCGGTTCAGAGTAAATGCCTGCAAGGCCTTCTCGTAGCTGCCTTCCAGCGTGGCTTCCACCAGCAACTGTTCAGACGCCAACTGCTGTTCCAGTAAGGCGCGATGAAACTGCGGAACATTCCCCATCCGCACCGGTTCTGGACCTTGCGCGGTAATATAAGCGGGTACTTCCACCATCGCATCGTAAGGCAGATTGGCGATGGCGCCTTTATTCTCGACGATCACCAGATGACGCTGGCGCAGATCGAACGCCAGTGAACAGGCGACATCAACGATGAAGGAGCCGTGCACACCAACGTGGAACGCGTCCGACAGAATCCCCGTTTCCTTGTAGCTGGCGGCGGCCGCAAACAGCTTCTTCTCACGCCCGTCCATCACTTCATTGGCGCGCGTATAGTCAGGATCCTGATGCTCCACCATCTGATTCGGCATCAGGTAGTACTGCAAATACGGATTCGGCACGAACTCTGGGAAATGATCCATGACGGGTTTGATGTTGCGCCAGGTTTTCACCCACGACGGATCGGCGTGCTGCGGATCGGTATCGGCGGCATCGGCGGTCAACAAGCCGTAGCGGGCAATGTGTTCGCGCAGCTCTGGCATACGATCGACACCGTCGACCAGCACGCGGGTAAACCAGCCAAAGTGATTCAGCCCAAAATAGTCCACCGTGATGTCGTGACGATCGACGCCCAGCACGGCAGCGATGTTACGCATCGCGGCAACCGGCATGTCACAGATATTCAGCACGCGGGCGTTAGGACGCAGGCGGCGCACGCCTTCGGCAACAATCGCGGCCGGGTTGGAGTAATTGACGATCCATGCCTCTTTATGCGCATAGCGCTCAACCAGATCGATCAGCTCAGCCATCGGCAGAATGGTACGCAGGCCGTAGGCCAGTCCGCCGGGGCCACAGGTTTCCTGCCCGACGACACCGTGACGTAGTGGGATTTTCTCGTCCTGTTCGCGCATCTTGTACTGGCCGACGCGCATCTGGGCAAAGACAAAGTGGGTGCCGCTAAACGCGGTCTCCACGTCGGTTGTGACGGTAAAGACGATGCTGTCACTGTGGTCGCGAATCACTTTTTCCACCACCGGCGCGATGATGTCCTGTCGCGGGCCGTCGATGTCATACAAACGAATCTCTGCCAGCGGGAAATCCGCGAGACGTACCATCAGACTCTTTACGATGCCTGGGGTATAGGTGCTGCCGCCGCCGGCAATGGTCAGAATGAATGGGGGTTTCGTCATGGTCAGTCTCCTGTTAAAGCGCGTTTTCAACTGCTTCGCGTATCGTTTTGACGTGAAGTCCGTAAACCACCTGTACGTTGTTACCCTGTCGGATAACGGCTTTCGCACCGGTGTTCTTAAGCTGTTGTTCGTCTACCAAAGCTGGGTCGATGAGGGTGACCCGCAGGCGGGTGTAGCAGTTGTCCACCACCTCGATATTGGGTTTGCCACCCAGCCCGGCGATGATGGTGGCACCCACAAGCTGGGCATCGCCTTTCACTGGCTCCTGCGTTTTTGCCGGATTCTCGGCCTTGGCCTGATATTCGGTTTTGGAATACAGCCGCGTCTCTTCCTCATCGGTTTCACGCCCAGGGGTTGGCATGTCGAAATACAGAATCAGGAAGCGGAAGACGAAGAAGTAAACTACCGACATCGTCAGCCCGACCGCGATGTACATCGGCCAGTTGGATTTCTCGATGCCCAGCGGCAGGTTATAAAGCAGGAAGTCGATGACGCCGTTGGCACCAATCGCATGCACGCCCATGATGGAGAACAGCATCATTCCTATGCCGGTCAGTACGGCGTGGACGGCAAACAGCATCGGCGCGACGAACAGGAACGAGAACTCCAGCGGCTCGGTGACGCCCAGTAAGAAAGAGGTAAACGCGGCCGGAATCAGAATAGCTTTGGCGGCCAGCCGTTTTTCTGGCTTCGCTGTCACGTACATCGCCAGCGCAGCGGCCGTCAGACCAAACATTTTACTGATGCCGCGTGCATCCCAGACCACGGTGGAACTTAGCTGTTTGACGTCCTGACAGGCCATTTCAGCAAAATAGATGTTACGTGCGCCCTGATACAGCTTGCCGCACACTTCTGCGGTTCCGCCCAGTTCGGTGTACAGGAACGGGGTATAGACCAGATGATGCAGCCCGGTGGGGATCAGCACGCGTTCCAGAAAGCCATAAATCGCGATGCCAACAGGGCCCGCACCTTTGATAGCGAAGGCCAACCAGGTGATGCCGTGCTGAGCAAACGGCCACAGGGCGCTCATCGCAAAGCCCAGTGCAATCGCCAGCGGAATAACCAGAATGGCGACGAAGCAGTGGCCGGAATAGATCGCCATCACGCCGTTAAACTGTTTACTGGAATAGCGGTTATACAGATAACCTGCGAATCCGCCGATCAGGATACCAGCGAAAACGCCCATTTCTAGCACCTGAACGCCCAGCACCATGCCTTGCCCAGTAGGGCGCATTTCTGCGGCTGGTACGAGCTTGCCCTGTAATTGCAGCGTGATGTTCATGGCATTAATGAAGATGATAAACATCACCAGACCAATTAGCGCAGCGTAGCCCTTATCGCGTTTCGCCAGTCCGATCGGGATCCCGACGGCGAACACCAGCGCCAAATTAGCCAGAATCGCTACGGCAGATTTGGAAATCAGTTGACCAAAATCCTGAATCAAAGGATGGTTAAGTAAAGGGACATAGCCCGCTAGATTGCCGTTACCGAACACATTCCCAAATGCGATGAATAACCCGACAATCGGGAGTATCAGCACCGGCCCATATAGGGACTTGCCGAAATTTTGCAATGCATTGACCGCTCTTTTCATTATCAGCCCTCTTACTGGCCATTATGGTGGGTACAGCAGCAGGCTAGCAGTGAATGACAAAGAAATTCCAGTTATCTTATTGTTTTAAAAACAAATAACCTATAACGTTACAAGTAACCTTCAGAATTGTGATCGCCGATGATTTGTTACATTCAGTACGGGGGCGGTGGGAAACGAAAACGTACGATGCGTAATCGTTAATGAAGGGAAAATGAGAGGTAATATTTTTTTAATAAAATGTTATTTCCTTGGTAGGCAACAACGGTCTCTGCACCTATAATTTGCGCCACTTTCACTGGCTGGGTATACAATTCTTATAATCCGGCTGTAATCTGACAGTTTAGTTAATGAGGTCAATATGACGATAGAACGTACCTTCTCCATCGTAAAACCTAATGCGGTTGCCAAGAATGCTATTGGCTCGATTTACGCACGCTTTGAAAGCGCGGGTTTTACTATTGTTGCGGCTAAAATGCTGCGTCTGAGCCGTGAGCAAGCGGAAGGTTTCTACGCTGAGCATAAAGGTAAGCCGTTCTTTGATGGCCTGGTCGAATTCATGATGTCTGGCCCGATCATGGTGCAGGTGCTGGAAAGTGAAAACGCTGTCCAACGTAACCGTGACATCATGGGTGCTACTAACCCAGCAAACGCACTGGCGGGAACGCTGCGTGCTGATTACGCGGACAGCTTCACGGCGAATGCGGTACACGGTTCTGACTCTATCGAATCTGCTCAGCGTGAAATCGCTTATTTCTTCAGCGATGATGAGATCTGCGCGCGCGCGTAATCTTACGCGTGATAAACAGGTTAGCGCGTGTGATGTTGCTTCTTTTTCGCTGCGTGAGTGCGCCGTGTCGAAGCAATGACACAGAAAAAAAGCGGTGATGGTAGCTTACCTGTTTTAAACTTTGTACAATGCTGCGCCCCGGATGAGCCTGCACTTATCCGGGGCGTTTCTTTGGTCATCACCATCGAATTCAACCTTCTTTTTAGCGCCATAACGTGTAATAACGAGGCCAGGATTGACAATGTCTAAGCAAATCGCGTCTGAAACTGTCGTGTCTGAAACGACGGCATCTCACACTACCGCATCTAACACTACCGTATCCGAGCAAACCGTGTCCGAATTCTCTCCGGCGTCTGCTGATGCCTCTCAATCCGTCAAAGCCAGTGCGGAAAAAATTAACCTGTTGGATCTTAACCGCCAGCAAATGCGTGACCTCTTCATGTCGATGGGAGAGAAACCGTTCCGCGCCGATCAGGTCATGAAGTGGATTTATCACTACTGCTGTGATGACTTCAACCAGATGACGGATATTAACAAAGTCTTCCGCAGCAAATTGCAGGAGATCGCTGAAATTCGCGCTCCTGAAGTGGTGGATGAACAGCGCTCTTCCGATGGCACCATCAAGTGGGCGATTCTGGTGGGCGGTCAGCGGGTTGAAACGGTTTATATTCCAGAAGAAGATCGCGCTACGCTGTGTGTATCGTCTCAGGTAGGTTGTGCGCTGGAATGCAAATTCTGTTCAACGGCGCAGCAGGGCTTTAACCGTAACCTGCGCGTATCGGAAATCATCGGTCAGGTGTGGCGTGCGGCGAAGATTATCGGTGCGTTTAAAGTTACCGGCCAGCGCCCCATCACCAACGTCGTGATGATGGGGATGGGCGAACCGTTGCTGAACCTGACTAACGTGGTGCCAGCGATGGAAATCATGCTGGATGACTTTGGCTTTGGTTTGTCCAAGCGCCGTGTGACGCTGTCCACGTCAGGCGTGGTGCCTGCGTTGGATAAACTGGGCGATATGATTGATGTTGCGCTGGCGATTTCTCTGCATGCGCCGACCGACGACATCCGCAACGACATCATGCCGATCAACAAAAAGTACAACATCGAGACGTTTCTGAGCGCAGTACGCCGCTATCTGGAGAAATCCAATGCGAATCAGGGACGTGTTACCGTTGAGTATGTGATGCTGGATCATATCAATGACGGCACCGAACACGCGCATCAACTGGCTGAATGCCTGAAAGATACGCCGTGCAAGATCAACCTGATTCCGTGGAACCCGTTCCCGGGCGCGCCGTATGGCCGCAGTTCAAACAGCCGCGTTGACCGTTTCTCCAAGGTACTGATGGAGTATGGCTTCACGACGATCGTACGTAAAACCCGTGGGGATGATATTGATGCCGCCTGCGGTCAGTTGGCGGGTGAAGTCGTAGACAGAACCAAACGTACGCTGAAGAAGAAAATGGCCGGTGAACCTATCGCGGTGAAAGCAGTCTGATAACAAATGCGCGCGGGTTAACGTGAAGCGCTAACCCGATGTCGTCCGCTGAGGTAATTTGCAGGGTAAAAGTGAGCAAATTGCGAGGCGCGCCGCGTTGTTGTCAGGTCCGACTGCCACGCTGTTCATATTCAGGTAACCTCGCTGGTCAGGATGTCTGACAAAGACGACAAGGCGAGGGAGCAGGGATGGCAAAGCCACTATCACAGAGACTTTCTTTATGGCAGAGAATGTCTTTATCACAGGGAACGTATTGGCTGAGTGGCCTGTTCGCGGTGCTGTTGCTGGTGGGGTGTGTGAAATCGCCTCAGGAAACGGCAAATCCAGCGGTTGCCCAAACCCGCTTGCAGTTAGGGTTGACCTACCTGGCGCACAATAATCTGGATGCGGCTCGGCAGAATCTTGAGAAGGCGGTTGCGATTGCTCCGCAGGATTATCGAACACAATTGGGGATGGCGCTTTACGAGCAGCGGATAGGTGAAAATCGTCTGGCTGAACAGCGTTATCAACATGTGTTAAACATGGCGCCGGAAAATGGCAGCGTCATGAATAATTACGGTGCGTTTCTGTGTAGTTTAGGGCAGTATGTAGCGGCTCAGCGACAGTTTAGTGCGGCTGCACAACTTCCTGATTACAGTCAGGTTGCTGATGCGTTGGAAAATGCGGGATACTGCTTTTTCAATGCCGGACAGGCTGAAGATGCGCGCAATTTATTAAGTCGGGCGCTGAAGTATGACCCGACGAAAGGCAGTGCCTTGCTGGCGGAAGCAAACAAACAGTTTGCTGCTGGGAAAAATGAGCAAGCGCGGCTGCTGCTTGATGTTTATCAGCATAGTCTTCCGGCCAGTGCCGAAAGCTTATGGTTACAGATTCGTTTCGCCGCGTTAGCGGGCCATGATGGCGATAAAGAACGTTATGGCAACGTGCTGGCGCGAAGTTTTCCACAATCTAAACAGTACCAGCATTTCTTAGCTAATGAATACTGAAGCCACCCAAGATACAACAGAAGCAAAACTACCCGGCGAACGTCTGCGTGAGGCGCGTGAACGCCTTGGGCTAACTCAGCAAGCGATTGCTGAGCGTTTGTGCCTTAAAATCACCACCGTTCGCGATATTGAAGACGGCACGACGCCTGCCGATTTAGCGCCGACCTTTCTGCGCGGCTATATCCGTTCTTATGCCAAGCTGGTTCATTTACCCGAAGATGAACTGCTTCCCTCTGTGAATAAACAGGCCATACCTAAAACGATCTCAGTTTCGCCGATGCAGAGTTTTTCGCTGAAAAAAAGCCGCAAAAAGCGTGATGGCTGGTTGATGACAATCACCTGGCTGGTCGTGCTGGTTGTTTTGGGGCTAACGGGCGCATGGTGGTGGCAAAACCATCAGGCTCAGCAGGCGGAAATCAACAGCATGGTCGATCACGCCAGTGCGATGCAGGTACAAACGGAAGGGCAGTCCGTTCCGCTAATGGACAACAGCGCACCGCAAGAAACGGCGACGCCGGATTCTGCTACGGCACTAGCTTCTACACCCGTTGACCTTTCAGCCACTGGATTGGCGGCACCGTCAACGCCTTCTTCTGCCTCTATACCGTCTCCTGCACCTTCCAGCCAGTCACCTTCACACGCGAACGCTGCACAGCCTGCGGGCGATGTTCTGTTAGGTGCCGGAGCTGCGGGTACGGTAGCGGAAACCAATTCAGCCCCTGCTGCTCATGCATTAGTGCTGACGTTCACGGCCGATTGCTGGCTGGAAGTCACCGATGCCAGCGGTAAGAAACTGTTCAGCGGCATACAGCGTAATGGTGGCACACTGAATCTGGATGGTCAGTCACCTTACAAACTTAAAATTGGCGCACCTGCGGCGGTACAGATTCAATTTCAAGGCAAACCGGTTGATTTAAGCCGCTTTGTGCGCAGCAATCAGGTTGCACGCTTGACGCTGACCGCAGAATAACGTGTTGTTCAGGTAAGACTGCAATGTTGGAGATGAAGTAATGCATAACGCTGCACCCATAACCCGTCGAAAATCAACACGAATTTACGTCGGCAAGGTGCCTGTTGGTGATGGTGCGCCGATTGCAGTGCAATCCATGACCAACACCCGAACCACTGACGTTGAAGCAACCGTCAACCAAATCAGAGCGCTGGAACGCGTTGGCGTCGATATCGTCCGCGTTTCCGTACCAACCATGGACGCGGCTGAAGCTTTTAAGCTTATCAAACAGCAGGTGAATGTCCCGCTCGTCGCCGACATCCACTTTGACTACCGTATCGCGCTGAAAGTTGCGGAGTACGGCGTCGACTGTCTGCGTATCAATCCCGGTAATATTGGTAACGAAGAGCGTATTCGCTCGGTTGTCGACTGCGCACGTTACAACAATATCCCGATCCGCATTGGTGTTAATGGCGGTTCGCTGGAAAAAGATTTGCAGGAAAAATACGGTGAGCCAACGCCTGAAGCGCTGCTGGAATCAGCGATGCGCCATGTCGATATTCTCGATCGCCTGAACTTCGATCAGTTTAAAGTCAGCGTTAAAGCTTCGGATGTCTTCCTGGCCGTGCAATCCTATCGTCTGCTGGCGGCACGTATCGATCAGCCGCTGCACCTCGGTATCACCGAGGCGGGTGGCGCACGTAGCGGCGCGGTGAAATCGGCTATCGGCCTCGGGTTGTTATTGTCTGAAGGCATTGGCGACACGCTGCGTATCTCGCTGGCGGCCGATCCGGTTGAAGAAGTGAAAGTCGGCTTCGATATCCTGAAGTCACTGCGCATTCGTTCACGTGGAATCAACTTTATTGCTTGCCCGACTTGTTCCCGCCAGGAATTTGACGTGATCGGTACGGTGAACGCGCTGGAACAACGACTGGAAGACCTCATCACGCCGATGGATGTCTCGATTATTGGCTGTGTGGTCAATGGTCCGGGCGAAGCGCTGGTGTCCACCATTGGCGTTACGGGTGGACACAACAAGAGCGGCTTCTATGAAGACGGCGTGCGGCAGAGAGAGCGCTTCGATAACGAACAGATGATCGATCAGTTAGAAGCCAAGATCCGCGCGAAAGCCTCCATGATGGACGAAAATCAGCGTATTACCGTCAATCTGGTAGATAAGTAACTCTGACGGCGTGACGGTCTACCGTCACCCGCCTAATTAACGATTCCTGAACCCGATGGGGATGCCCCGCATTGAAGATGCGACGAGAATCCCCCTATAATCGGGTTTATTTTTTGAAAAACGCATAGAGAACTGACGTGGCAAAAAATATTCAAGCCATCCGTGGCATGAACGATTACCTGCCAGCCGAAACGGCATTGTGGCAGCGTATTGAAAACAGCTTGAAACAGGTGCTCAGTGGCTACGGCTATAGTGAAATCCGCACACCGATTGTTGAGCAGACTTCGCTGTTTAAACGCGCTATTGGTGAAGTGACCGATGTCGTCGAAAAAGAGATGTATACCTTTGACGATCGCAATGGTGAGAGTTTGACGCTGCGCCCTGAAAATACCGCATCTTGTGTTCGCGCCGGTATTGAGCACGGTATTCTCTATAATCAGGAACAGCGGCTGTGGTATGTCGGCCCGATGTTCCGCTACGAGCGTCCGCAGAAAGGACGCTATCGTCAGTTCCATCAGTTGGGCTGTGAAGTGTTTGGTCTGCAAGGGCCGGATATTGATGCCGAACTGATCCTGATGACGGCCCGCTGGTGGCGTGTGCTGGGCATCGCCGATCATGTGAAGCTGGAACTGAACTCGATCGGTTCATTAGACGCACGTGCGCGCTATCGCGAAGCGCTGGTGGCGTTCCTCGAACAGCATAAAGATCGGTTGGATGAAGACTGCTTACGCCGTATGTACACCAACCCGCTGCGCGTTCTGGATACAAAAAATCCGCAAATTCAGGTGCTGCTGAATGATGCGCCAGTGTTGACGGACTACCTGGATGATGAATCGCGTGCACACTTTGAGGCGCTGGGTGAACTTTTAACGCAGTCCGGCATCCCATATACCGTTAATCCGCGTCTGGTTCGTGGTTTGGATTACTATAACCGCACCGTATTTGAGTGGGTGACAACCAGTCTGGGCGCGCAGGGCACGGTCTGTGCCGGTGGGCGTTATGATGGTATGGTGGAACAACTGGGTGGACGCCCGACGCCAGCGGTCGGTTTTGCTATGGGCCTAGAGCGTTTGGTATTGCTAGTGCAGTCAGTGAACCCAGATTTCAGCGCGCCGCCGACCGTGGATGTTTATCTGGTCTCTTCCGGTGTGGGAACGCAGGTTGCGGCAATGCAACTGGCGGAGAAATTACGTGACGCGTTGCCGCAGTTGAAACTGATGACCAACTACGGTGGTGGCAACTTTAAGAAGCAATTCGCCCGTGCTGATAAATGGGGCGCACGCGTCGCATTAGTATTAGGCGAAAATGAAGTGGCGGCTGGTCAGGTTGTGGTTAAAAACCTGAGCAATGGCGAGCAGGATACATTGGCACAGGCCGACGTCGCATCGCGGCTGGCAACGTTACTGGATTGAGGAGAGAGACACCGTGGAAGTCTATACCACAGAGAATGAACAGGTTGATGCACTACGTCGCTTCCTCGCGGAGAACGGAAAGGCGTTAGTTGTCGGTGTTGTGCTAGGCGTCGGCGCACTGGTTGGCTGGCGTTTCTGGCAAAGCCACCAAAATGACAGCGTAATGGCGGCATCTTCATCTTATCAGCAGGTGACGGAGCAATTGGTCGAAGGCAAAGCCGACGCGATTACGGCAACCGAGAAATTTACGGCTGAGAATAAGAATACTTATGGCGCGTTGGCTTCTCTGGAACTGGCTCGTCATTACGTTGATCAGAAAGATTTTGCTAAAGCAGCGCAGCAACTGGTACAGGCGCAGTCGCAGACTAAAGATGCAGACCTGCTGGCCGTGGTGAATCTGCGTCTGGCGCGGGTTCAACTGCAGGAAAACAAAGCGGATGACGCGCTGAAAACGTTGGATGCCATTAAGCTGGAAGGCTGGGCATCACAGGCTGCGGAAGTGCGTGGTGATATTCTGGTGAGCAAAGGGGATAATCAGGCTGCGCGTGATGCCTACAACAAAGGGTTGTCTTCCAATCCATCGCAGGCACAGCAAGCGTTACTGCGTATGAAACTGAATAACCTGTCCAGCTAAGAGGAATTCCATGCAATTGCGTAAAACACTTTTGGTAGGACTGGTTTCTGTTGCCCTGCTGAGCGGATGCTCGCTGTTTAACAGCGAAGAAGATGTTGTCACTATGTCTCCACTGCCGCAGGTGGAAAACCAGTTCACGCCAACTAAGGTGTGGAACAGCTCGGTTGGGAGCGGGATTGGTGAGTTTTATTCCAATCTTCACCCCGCATGGCAGGATAATCGCGTTTTTGCGGCCGATCGTCGTGGCACTGTGAAAGCGATGGATCTGAGTGACGGCAAAGAGATTTGGCGCGCGGATCTGTCAGAGAAGACTAATTTCTTCTCCCGTAATAACCCGGCGCTGCTGTCCGGCGGCGTAACGGTTTCTGGTAACCATGTCTATGTCGGCAGCGAAAGGGCGCAGATCTATGCGCTGAATGCGGAAGAGGGTACGCCAGTATGGCAGACCAAAGTGGCTGGCGAAGCGCTGTCTCGCCCTGTCGTCAGCGATGGCGTGGTGCTGATTCACACCAGCAACGGTATGCTGCAGGCATTGAATGAAGCCGATGGCGCAATTAAGTGGAGCGTCAATCTGGATATGCCGACGCTGTCTCTGCGCGGTGAATCTGCCCCGACAACCGCATTTGGTGCGGCGATTGTAGGTGGTGATAACGGCCGTGTGAACGCCGTGATGATCAATCAGGGTCAGCTCATTTGGCAACAGCGTATTTCACAGCCGAGTGGTGCAACTGAAATCGATCGTCTGAACGATGTCGACACCACGCCAGTGGTCGCGGGCGAAGTGGTTTATGCGCTGGGTTACAATGGCAACATGACCGCGCTGGATCTGCGTTCTGGTCAGGTTCTGTGGAAGCGTGAACTGGGTTCAGTGCATGATTTCATCATTGATGGTGACCGCATCTATCTGGTCGATCAGGACGATCGCGTTGTTGCATTGAATACCAACGGCGGCGTGAGCCTGTGGCGTCAAAGCGATCTGCTGCACCGTAACTTAACGGCTCCGGTACTGTATAATGGTTATCTGGTTGTCGGCGATACCGAAGGGTATCTGCACTGGCTGAATACGGCAGATGGCCGCTTCGTGGCGCAGCAAAAAGTGGATAGCTCGGGCTTCCTGAGCAAGCCTGTGGTTGCCAGCGATAAGCTGCTGATTCAGGCGAAAAACGGTGATGTCTACGCGTTCACTCGCTAAGTAAGTAACCCGTATCAATTTGGAGCACAGCGTTTTGGGTGTGCTCGTATAACGGCTCCTGACATTATCAGGGGCCGTTTCGTCTTTTTATCGTCAGCGAGTATTTCGCTGTAACGTATTGAAATATAAGTAATGAGGTTGTAACAATGATACCTGTCGTCGCGCTGGTCGGGCGCCCGAATGTGGGGAAATCCACGCTATTTAACCGCTTAACGCGCACTCGTGATGCATTAGTGGCGGATTTCCCTGGGCTGACTCGTGACCGCAAGTATGGTCGTGCAGAAGTGGAAGGGCATGAATTTATTATCGTCGATACTGGTGGTATCGATGGCACCGAAGACGGCGTGGAAACACGCATGGCGGGCCAATCGCTGGTCGCGATTGAAGAAGCGGATATTGTGCTGTTCATGGTGGATGCTCGCGCGGGGTTGATGCCTGCGGATGAAGGCATTGCCAAGCATTTGCGCAGCCGTAAAAAAACCACGGTGCTGGTCGCCAATAAGACCGATGGTCTTGACCCAGATACGGTCACGGCGGATTTCTACTCGCTCGGTATGGGTGAAGTTTACGCGATCGCGGCGTCTCATGGCCGTGGCGTGACGTCACTGCTGGAAACGGTTTTGCTGCCGTTCGTCCAGGATGAAATAGAAGAGCCGGTTGAGTTAAGTGAAGAAGAAGAGAACGCGGCTTACTGGGCGGCGTTAGAAGCGGAAGATAAGGCCAGCTCAGAAGAAGCAGAAGACGATTTCAATCCTGAAGATTTGCCGATCAAACTGGCGATTGTCGGGCGTCCGAATGTGGGCAAATCCACGCTGACTAACCGTATTCTAGGTGAAGAGCGCGTGGTGGTGTATGACATGCCGGGTACGACGCGTGACAGTATCTACATCCCGATGGTGCGTGACGAACGTGAATACGTTCTGATTGATACTGCGGGGGTACGTAAACGCGGTAAAGTGACCGAAACGGTAGAAAAATTCTCCGTGATCAAGACGTTGCAGGCGATTGAAGATGCCAACGTAGTCCTGCTGGTTATTGATGCACGCGAAGGTATTTCCGATCAGGATCTCTCACTATTGGGCTTTATCCTCAATAGTGGGCGCTCACTGGTGATCGTGGTGAACAAGTGGGATGGCCTGTCGCAGGAAGTACGTGAGCAGGTGAAAGAGACACTGGATCTGCGTCTCGGTTTTATCGATTTCGCCCGTATTCACTTTATTTCTGCGCTACACGGTAGCGGCGTGGGTAACCTGTTTGAGTCGGTAACCGAAGCCTATTCTTGCGCGACTCGTCGCGTCAGCACGGCCATGTTGACCCGTATCATGCAAATGGCATCAGACGATCACCAGCCGCCGCTGGTGCGCGGTCGCCGCGTGAAGCTGAAATATGCGCACGCCGGTGGTTATAACCCGCCGATCGTGGTGATCCACGGGAATCAGGTGAAAGACCTGCCAGATTCCTACAAGCGTTACCTGATGAACTACTATCGTCGTTCGCTGGAAGTGATGGGTACGCCGATTCGTATTCAGTTTAAAGAAGGGGAAAACCCCTTTGCGGACAAGCGCAACACGCTGACACCAAACCAGCTACGCAAGCGTAAGCGTTTGATGTCGCATCTTAAAAAAAGTAAGTGATTTATTGACGGGGCGAATAGCGATATTCGCCCCGTTTTGTTAGAGACGAAACGCGCCGTCATTAACAAAGCGAACCATTTTTAATAAAACGACTATTTTAACAAAACAAATACTCATCAAGGAAAGTCATGTCCTGGGAAACCTGGAGTTTTGCGTTCAACGTCACGATGCCCAATTTATTGATGTTGTTTATGGGTATCGCATTGCGCAAACTCAATCTGCTAAATGATGCGTTTTGTGATACGGCAATGCGGGTGGTGTTCAACGTTTCTCTTCCCTGCCTCTTGTTTTTTAGTGTTGCCAGTAATCAACAGTCTTTTGTAAGTCAGTGGCCGCTGGTGGTTTATGGCACAGTCGGAACATTGGCAACATTTCTGCTTCTAGAACTTGCGGCGACGAGGCTAGTTAAGGATCCGAAGGAACGTGGTATTTTCGTACAAGGTGGGTTCCGGTCGAATACTGGCGTGATGGGGCTGGCTTTTGCCATGAGTGCCTATGGCGATGAAGGCATTGCTATCGGCTCGTTGTATTTGATGGTGACGGTCATTATGTTTAACGCGCTGTCTGTCATTACGCTGACGCGCAGCTTGCAGCGTCAATCGCCCGAACAGAAGATTCCGGTAAGCCAACTGCTGCGGGGTATTGTAACTAACCCGTTGATTATTGGCCTACTTCTGGGGGCTGCCTATGGGCAAAGCCAACTGCCGATGCCGAGCGTGATTAAACAAACGGGCGGTTTTATTTCCTCCATGGCGCTGCCGCTGGCGTTACTCTGTGCTGGTGCGAGTCTGGAGTGGCGTAGTATGTTCCGTTCGTCCAATGTTGCCATGCTTTCTTCTGTGGCGAAGGTCTTCGTTGTGCCTGGGTTACTCACGCTGGGCGGATGGCTTGTTGGCTTTCGCGGTGTTGAACTGGGAATCATTTTTCTGTTTTCTTCAACGCCAACCGCAGCAGGTAGCTATGCGATGACGCGGGCGATGGGTGGAAACGCGACGCTTGCGGCTAATATCATTGGGCTGACAACGGTAGGGGCCTTCTTTATGATTGCGCTGGGGCTCTACTTTTTACGTTCACTGGGCGTGATTTAACGTCTGACCATCACGCGTTATTGGTAGCAACATGGAGGAAAAAGATGGATGCGCTTTGTCCTGGCTGTCACCACGTGATGCTGTGGCAGCCTGATGGTTCGTTTTTATGTGAGGACTGCCAATTACATTATCTGCGTGAGGCTGCGTGCCCTGAATGTAAGCACTCGCTTCAGGAACTGAAAGCTTGCGGCGCGGTGGATTACTTCTGCCAACAGCACGGGATGATATCCAAACGGCAAGTCGTGTTCAGCTACGCGCCTGCCGATTAAATCCATTATTACTTAATCAATAGTTACTCCTGTACGCCGTTGCGCCACAGCTCGGTCAGCTCCGGTGGCGCGCGGTCTTCGGGGATAAGCAGAATGACATCGGTATATGGGTTCTGCTGCGGTTGGCAGTAGCTGATGTGGATGCGGTAATAAAACTGGTCGCCGCGCCCAGGGCCATCGGGTTCGCCGGGTTCGCGAGCCTGAGGCGCGGCATTACGGATCGCGTTACAAATCCGCTCCCGTTCGGATGGCGGTACGCTGGCGAGCGCGAAGCGTCGCGGCCCCGCCAGCTTGGGGATAAAGGCGAATCCCCCCTCACGCGCTAGCTCAATGATGGCGTCGTTGTTGAGCTCCGGTAGCGTTTTCATAAGAACTCCTGCCGTACCTCCACACCCACCGTTTCCCACGACTGCATGACGATATCGGCAACGGTGTGGTTAAAACGTTGAGCGGCATGTTGAATGGTGTGGCGCGCGAAAATTTCGAAATCCGTATTTTGCGGCAGCGTTTTATCACACAGCGTGTCGTACCAGATGCGACCCGCTTTTTCCCATGAATGGCCACCCAGTGCAATGGCTGTTAGATAGAATGCCCGATTAGGGATGCCTGAATTCAGGTGCACGCCGCCGTTGTCTTCACGCGTGTTTACATACTCATTCATGTGATAGGGCTGGGGGTCGATACCGAGCAGTTCATCGTCATACGCGGTGCCCGGATGAGACATTGACCGCAGCCCCATGCCGTGAATACCATTGGCCAGAAGCTCGTCACCGATAAGCCAATCTGCCTGCTCAGCGGTTTGCCCCCAATGATACTGCTTGACCATGGAGCCAAAAACATCGGATAGCGATTCATTGAGTGCACCGGACTGGCGGAAATAGATCAGTCCCGCTTCATTTTCGGTGATGCCGTGCGTGAGTTCATGCGCGACCACATCAAGCGCAATCGTGAAGCGATTAAAGATTTTGCCGTCGCCGTCTCCGAACACCATCTGCTGCCCATTCCAGAAAGCATTCTGGTAATCCTGACCGTAATGGACGGTGCCAGCCAGCGGCAGCCCTTCGGCATCCAGCGAGTTACGTTGGAAAATTTTCCAGAAGAAATCGTAAGTGACGCCCAGATAGTGATAGGCCTCATCGACGGCGATATCACCGTTGCTGGGTTGGCCTTCAGCGCGCACCATCTTGCCGGGCAACTGCTGTTGCTGTTCGGCATCATGAATGTTGCGATTTACCTGCCCTGCGGCTAATTTCTCATGAGGTTCCGGGCGTGGATTATGGCTGACCATTAATGACTGAACATGCATCAGTGTTTGTTGCGCACAGTGGCGCTGCTCGTCTGTGCCGTTTGCAATAATGCGATGCAAAATATAAGGGGGAATCACGCTACAAATCGGTCTGGACTTCATACCTCATCTCCTTGAAAACGCTCATCAGGGGTAACACAGACGATCAACAAAGCTCACGGTCTTTTTATCCCATCCGCATCACCGTGCAGAGGCTGATAACCCGTGCGGTAAAAACGGTGAATATAAATTAGTGAGCAGGGAATGAGTATAGTTCAGATGCCGGAGGTAAGAATGAGGATCGCCGTTTTTTTAGGACAAATCCTCATTCACGTATTTCATGCCTAACGCGTTATTTTGGCGTCGAGGATGAGGGGTTTCGCCGCTTTTTCGCGGAATTCTGATTCGGAGCCAGTGTCGTGACCTGACTTTCTACCCAGCCGTCCTGCAAACGGGTTTTCAGCGTTTCGCCGGGGGAAATTTGCGCGACGTTTTTCAGCACTTTACCATCCGGGGCGGTGGTGACGTTATAGCCACGCGCCAGCGTCGCCAGTGGGCTAACGCCTTCCAGTCGCGAACAGGCGATGCCTAGCTTTTGCTTGTTCTGATTCAACTGGCGTTCTACTGCGCTTTGCATCTGATAGCTCAATTGCTGTAAACGCTGCTGCGCACGATGAATGCGGGTTTGCGGCTGCTGTTGCATCAGACGCTGTTGTAAGCGTTCACTCCGGCGCGAGGTCTGCCGAAGCTGCTGTTGCATGGCATCATCCAACCGCTGACGCAGTTTAACCAACTGTGCCTGCTGACGCGCCAGTCGCAGTTGCGGATGCTGCTGCTGTAAACGGTGGTGCAGACGGATAAAGTCCCGATTGCGCTGGGCAAGGTAATAATCCATCGCCATTTCCAGACGCTGGCGCTGGGACTGTATCTGGCGCAATAGCTCCAGTTGGTTACGACTCACTAACTCGGCAGCAGCCGACGGCGTGGGGGCGCGCAGGTCGCCGACGAAATCGGCGATGGTGACATCGGTTTCATGGCCGACGGCGCTGACGATAGGAATGCGGCTGGCGAAGATAGCGCGGGCGACCCGTTCGTCATTAAAGCTCCACAGATCTTCCAGTGAACCCCCACCGCGCCCGACGATTAATACGTCACACTCATCCCGCTGGTTAGCCAGTTCGATGGCGCGAACAATCTGTAGCGGCGCTTCCGCGCCTTGCACCGACGTGGGATACACGATCACCGGCAGCGATGGATCGCGGCGCTGCAACACCTGTAAAATATCGTGCAGGGCGGCACCGCTGGCTGACGTAATCACGCCGACCTGTTTGGCGGGAGAGGGCAGAACCTGCTTAAACTGCTGGTCGAACAGCCCTTCGGCAGCGAGGCGCTGTTTGAGCTGTTCAAACTGCTGCTGTAGCAGGCCATCGCCAGCGGGCTGCATGCTTTCCGCCAGTAGCTGATAGTCGCCGCGAGGTTCATATAGCGTGATGCTCGCCCGAATCAGCACTTGCTGACCGTTTTGCGGGCGGAACGTCACTCTGCGGTTGCTGGTGCGGAACATCGCACAGCGCACCTGCGCACGTTCGTCCTTCAGCGTGAAATACCAGTGGCCGGATGAGGGCTGAGAGAGGTTGGAGATTTCGCCGGAGAGCCAAATCTGGCCCATTTCCATTTCCAACAGTTGTCTAACCGTCTGATTCAGGCGGCTAACGGTAAAAATTGCAGAGGAGGGAAATTGAGACATTGTGAGCCAGATCAAATTTTAAAACAGTCACTTAATTGATCGATACTACCTACCTGAAAAAGGTAATCAAGCATTTTAGTAAAATAATGCTGGAGGCAACCGATTACGCTCTGTATAATGCCACGGCAATATTTTATCTATTCTTACATCCACCTTGGTGAGATATTGCCCATGCTACGTATCGCTAAAGAAGCACTGACGTTTGACGACGTCCTCCTGGTTCCCGCTCATTCTACTGTCCTGCCTAACACTGCGGATCTGTCCACGCAGTTGACGAAAAACATTCGCCTAAATATTCCTATGCTGTCCGCAGCGATGGATACCGTTACCGAATCCGGTCTGGCCATTGCGCTGGCGCAGGAAGGCGGTCTGGGCTTTATTCACAAAAATATGTCCATTGAGCGTCAGGCTGAAGAAGTTAGCCGCGTGAAAAAACACGAAAGCGGCGTGGTGGTTGATCCACAAACCGTGACGCCAGAAACGACGCTGCGTGAAATGAAAGAACTGACCGAGCGCAACGGCTTCGCGGGCTACCCTGTCGTGGCAAAAGACAACGAACTGGTCGGTATCATCACCGGTCGTGACGTGCGTTTTGTTACCGATTTGGAAAAACCGGTTAGCGCGTTCATGACGCCAAAAGAGCGTCTGGTCACCGTCAAAGAAGGCGAAGCGCGTGAGGTCGTGCTGCAAAAAATGCACGAAAAACGCGTCGAAAAAGCGCTGGTGATTGACGACCAATTCCACCTGATCGGCATGATCACGGTAAAAGACTTCCAGAAAGCAGAACGTAAACCGAATGCGTGTAAAGACGCACACGGTCGTCTGCGCGTAGGCGCAGCGGTTGGCGCAGGTGCGGGTAACGAAGAGCGTGTTGATGCGCTGGTTGCCGCAGGCGTTGACGTCCTGCTGATCGACTCCTCACATGGCCATTCCGAAGGCGTATTGCAGCGTATTCGTGAAACACGTGCTAAATACCCGAACCTCGAAATCATCGGCGGTAACGTCGCGACGGGTGCAGGCGCGAAAGCGCTGGTTGAAGCGGGCGTTAGCGCGGTCAAAGTAGGTATCGGCCCTGGCTCTATCTGTACGACCCGTATCGTGACGGGCGTGGGCGTACCGCAAATTACGGCGATCTCCGATGCGGTTGAAGCGCTGGAAGGCACGGGCATTCCGGTCATCGCCGATGGTGGTATCCGCTTCTCCGGCGACATCGCTAAAGCCATCGCAGCAGGCGCAGCCTGTGTCATGGTCGGCTCCATGCTGGCGGGTACGGAAGAATCCCCAGGTGAAATCGAACTGTATCAAGGTCGTTCATTCAAATCTTATCGCGGTATGGGTTCACTGGGCGCAATGTCCAAAGGTTCATCAGACCGTTACTTCCAGACCGATAACGCTGCCGACAAACTGGTGCCGGAAGGTATCGAAGGCCGCGTAGCCTATAAAGGCCGCCTGAAAGAGATCGTTCACCAGCAGATGGGCGGCTTGCGCTCTTGCATGGGGCTGACCGGTTGCGCGACTATCGATGCACTGCGCACGCAGGCTGAGTTTGTGCGCATCAGCGGCGCGGGCATTCAGGAAAGCCACGTTCATGACGTTACCATTACTAAAGAGTCACCGAACTACCGTATGGGTTCATAAGGTGATTTAACGCAATAAACCCTGTACTATTTCGCGCCGCTCTGCCTTTGCATAAGGCCGAGCGGTTAGCTGGGTTTACTTTTCGCTTTTGTCTTTTGCTTTTTGGAACATGCTCCTCATGACTCAAAACATTCATCAACACCGCATTCTTATTCTGGATTTCGGCTCGCAGTACACGCAGCTGGTTGCTCGTCGCGTGCGTGAACTGGGCGTTTACTGTGAACTGTGGGCATGGGATGTCACGGAAGCACAGATTCGCGGGTTTAATCCGAACGGGATCATCCTGTCCGGCGGCCCGGAAAGCACCACCGAGTTTGGCAGCCCGCGTGCGCCAGAATACGTTTTCAATGCTGGCGTACCGGTATTGGGCGTGTGCTATGGCATGCAGACGATGGCGATGCAGTTGGGTGGCCACGTTGAAGGTTCCAACGAGCGTGAGTTTGGTTATGCGCAGGTAGAAGTGAAGACGGATAGCGCGCTGGTGCGTGATATTCAGGATGCGTTGAGCGCCTCAGGCGCACCGCTGCTGGATGTCTGGATGAGCCACGGCGACAAAGTGACGGCCATCCCTGAAGGGTTTGAGACCGTTGCCAGCACCGATACCTGTCCGTTTGCCATCATGGCGAACGAAGAGAAGCGTTTTTACGGCGTGCAGTTCCACCCGGAAGTGACGCACACCCGTCAGGGCCAGCGCATGCTGGAGCGTTTCGTTCTTGATATCTGCCAGTGTGAAGCACTGTGGACGCCAGCCAAGATCATCGACGATGCGGTGAACCGTATTCGTGAGCAGGTAGGCAACGATCACGTGATTCTGGGTCTGTCTGGCGGCGTGGATTCTTCCGTTACCGCGATGCTGTTGCACCGTGCGATTGGCGATCGTCTGACCTGCGTGTTTGTCGATAACGGCCTGCTGCGCCTGAACGAAGCCGATCAGGTGCTGGAAATGTTCGGCGATCATTTCGGTCTGAACATTGTTCACGTTGCAGCGGAAGATCGCTTCCTGAGCGAGCTGGCGGGTGAAGATGAGCCGGAAGCCAAGCGTAAAATCATCGGTCGCGTGTTCGTTGAAGTGTTCGATGAAGAAGCCAGCAAGCAAACTGACGTGAAATGGCTGGCGCAAGGCACCATCTACCCAGACGTCATCGAATCTGCGGCTTCTGCGACCGGCAAAGCGCACGTGATCAAGTCACACCACAACGTGGGTGGCTTGCCGAAAGAGATGAAGCTGGGTCTGGTTGAGCCGCTGAAAGAGCTGTTTAAAGACGAAGTGCGTAAGATCGGTCTGGAACTGGGTCTGCCGTACAACATGCTGTACCGCCATCCGTTCCCGGGCCCAGGTCTGGGCGTGCGCGTACTGGGTGAAGTGAAGAAAGAATACTGTGACCTGCTGCGTCGTGCGGATGCGATCTTCATCGAAGAGCTGCACAAAGCCGATTTGTACAACAAAGTCAGTCAGGCCTTCACCGTCTTCCTGCCGGTTCGTTCCGTGGGCGTGATGGGCGATGGCCGTAAATACGATTGGGTTGTCGCGCTGCGCGCGGTAGAAACCATCGACTTTATGACCGCGCACTGGGCACACCTGCCATATGATTTCTTGGGCCGCGTCTCCAACCGCATCATCAACGAAGTCGACGGCATTTCCCGCGTCGTTTATGACGTGTCGGGTAAGCCACCGGCGACGATTGAGTGGGAATAAGCCTGGGTCCGGCATTGCTCGGCACGATCTAGCAAAAAATTCCCTAGAGCCCGCGTAATTGCGGGCTTTTGGTTTTTTGGGGCTGGCAAATTCAGGCGGCGTTTTGAATCGCCAAGAACTCCATTTTTACGGCATACTTGGTAATTGTTGCTTGAGGTAATGCGAGTTTGTTGGATGGCTTACCGGAAGTCGAACCATCAGGGAACCCTATAGCGGACTAGGCATGTTGCTCGACGGCTCAGTTATCGGATAGTTGTCAATGTTCATACCTGTCAGCCTAAATAGTTATTAAGCGCGAGTTGCCTATCTCGATAAATTCTGAAAGCGCTAGAGGGCCTTGCTCGGAAGGCTGCTGATGGTCGATTGGAACCGCTCCCGACATGTAACTTACAGCCACAAACGGTTATCTTGCGTCTAGGTTATTCAAGCTTATTTGATCATTAAGTCTGGCAAAAAATGTAGGGAGCCTCTATGTCTGAGATAACCGAGCCAGCCAATCAGGTTTTGCTCTGCTCAAATTGCTTCGCAGATGAAGGACTGCGGATCGACGCTGCAAAGCATGGCTTTGAACAAGAAGGAGAATGTCCAAATTGCCAAAGCCCGGATGGGAAAAAGCTGACCCGAGACCAGATTAAAGGTCTGGCGTGGCGTTTTTTCGTAAGCGGAACCACCGTACGTTGTGACTACGGCGCAGCACCAGTGATTCAGTTTAACGAGCACTATTACGGCCAGAGTGACATCGCTCCGTCAATGTGGCTTAAGAATGACGTAAAGCTTATTGAGGAGGCCGCTAAAATTGGATTTTTCCATTATGGCCCTCGATTGTGGATGGTCGGCGAAGTCGAGCCGCTAAAAGGGCTTCAGGAGCCGACGACACGTCCGCAGATCATTAAACGTATCCTGAAGGAATATCCCGAATCAACGCTCAGCCAAGGCAACAAATTCTACCGTCTTCGCGTTAACCCTGAACGACCAACGGAGTCCTCCGAGTATGACAGCCCACCTGTAGAGCTGGCAGGTAGAGGTCGTTTGGATTCTCCTGGTTTCTCTGTGATGTACGGATCGCAAGACCTCGATGTTTGTATTCATGAATGCAGGGCATCTACGGAGGATGAACTTTATGTCGCAACCTTAAAGAATCAGCAGGATCTGCGGATATTGGACTTGACTCATTCTTTGGAAGAAACAGAGACCGAGTTTGAAAGCCTGGATATGGCAATCCATATGCTGTTTCTTGCCCGGTCTCACTCATATGAAATTACCCGCGACATCGCTCTTGCTGCTAAAGAGGCTGGTTTTGACGGAATAAGCTATCCGTCTTTTTTTAGCCTTATTCGCACTGGCAGCCATCCTTTCGAGACGGCCTATGGCCTGTCGCTTCGTCGTTTCCATCCGGAGAGGGATCAATATGTGGAGGCAACTACCATTCGCAATCTCGCCCTATTTGGTAGGCCGGTGGAAAGAAGCTTGGTCAGTGTTGAGTGCATCAATCGTCTGATCCTCACCCAAGTTGGCTATCGTGGGCATTTTGGGCCAGTTGAGTATTGAGATTTTTTGGATGAGGGGAATAAAGGGCTGGGGATAAGCCTAACGCCTGCTGCTCTGGTGATCTCTGCCAGTGTCGTCAGCGTTGGATTACCATTTTCAGACAGCGTTCTGTATAGCTGTTGGCGAGACAGTCCCGATTTTTTGGCTATTTCGCCGACTCCGCCACGCGCTTCAACGACACGGCGTAATGCTGTCAGGAATGCTGCGATGCCACAAGATGGTCTCCTTATAAGTCCTAAATCCATTGGATTGGTGTTTCGGGATTAGACAGATGTAAGTGGTGACAAATTATCCAACCACAAACGGTGGTGTAATCTTTTTTGTACGGTAAAGTTACGTACAAAAGGGGGGCACTATGACTACTACTGCTCGTTTAGATCTTCGGTTGAATGCTCACGATAAAGAACGCATCACTAAGGCTGCCGCATTACGTGGTATAGCTGTTTCTGCATTTGTGCGTGATGCGGTGTTGCGTGAAGCGGATGCCGCCATTGCTGCAGATACCGCTGTTACGCTTTCTGAGCAAGAATCTCGCCGCTTTTTGGCTGCGTTGAATCAGCCGTTTTTGCCTAATGATCGTTTGCATAAAGCGATGGAAGAAGCCGCCAATTTGATGAAACGCTAACCTATGGCTCTGATATTTTCATTGCTGGACGGTCGCCGCCATGACCGTTCAAGTTTTTCTTGTGGTGTTTTGGCTCTTGATGATTATCTACAAAAGCGAGCCTCGCAACATCAGCGTGATGGAATCGCTACGACGCATATTCTGCTCGATGAGTCGCAGCCTACCTGTATTCTGGGCTACTGCTCATTGTCCGCAGCACACTTATATTTGCATGAGCTCAGTGAAAATGACCGTAAGCGATTGCCTGGATATCCGGTGCCTGCTATGCGTATGGGGCGTTTGGCGGTATCGACTGCTGGGCAAAAGAAAGGTTACGGACAACTTTTGCTTGGACATACTGTGAATATGGCGTTATCTGTGCGTAATACGATGGTGTGCGAGTGCTGATTGTTGATGCGAAAGATGCACGGGCTGCTGCGTTTTATGAGGAATACGGTTTCCGACAAACAGCTAGCGAAGCGTTGACGTTGTATCTACCGATATCGAACAGCTAGGTAAGCGCAATTATACCCATGTTGTGTGAAGTGACTCATACTGCTTTACTTCCTTATATATGTAAATCTGCCTGCGGGAGCTTCGCCCCACGCTTCCCCTAAAACGCGATAGCGCTTTAAGCGAGTCATAAGCTAACGCCTTAAATATGTGACTCATCGTCCGTGGCCTTACTCATCATAAAACGCAATCCTATCCACTCGGAAATCAAAAAGGTTTTTTGATAGGTGGAGGGAAATGGAATGAATCACACTGACTGGCACCCGGCGGATATCATCGCGGGGTTACGGAAGAAAGGGACGAGACTGGCGGCGGTTTCCAGAGCGGCGGGGCTGGCGTCATCCACGCTGGCGAATGCGCTCACCAGACACTGGCCGAAAGGCGAACGACTCATTGCCGAAGCGATGGGGAAAAGGCCGGAAGAGATTTGGCCGTCGCGTTATTCAGGTGTGAAATGAGGGTAGGGAGCATAAACGAGAAAGCGCCATAGTTTACTGGCGCTTTAACATCATCGTGGAATAAAAATAATATCGTAAATAATCTTATTATTTATAGCCCAGCGAATTTAAATGGCGTAGCGGATTTAAAGTGCTCAGAAGCCTGACCAGAATAAATGGTGCTTTGGTTTGGCCCTAAATCTAACTTGCTTGCGTTATTTCCACGCGGTGAAAAGTCGATTTTTTTCAAATCAACCCAAAAGATATTAGGCGACACGGCAGACTCAAAAAAGTATTGTAGCGACTTATGGTCTACAACGGTGCGCCAGCGCGTTGAGGCGATATTCGGCATATCTGGCAAGGAATAGCCATAGGGAACCGATGCATTACGTATAATACTGAATGCGGCGGCTAAGTCCGCTTTATCTTTCTCTAGTTTTGTTCTCTCTTTGCCATCTGGACTTGGTTTATTTGGATCAACATTTTTCACATAGAATGAGGCACGAACAAAGCGGTCTGCCGCGCGGTTCGTTCCTGGCAGCATCACATTGCCACCTATCTGATCCCAATAGGCATTCAGCGTCAATTGCTGATCGAAAGTCGGAGAGTTGGTCATCACCTGATAGTCCTTATTATGGTGAATGACCTGCTTGCCATCGATATATTCAATAATTGCGCTGTCACCGGATGAATCGGACAAGGAAAGATGAAGCGTCGCCATTCTCTCTTGCCCCTCTACCTGTTTGGTTACCAGAGTAAATTTTTCCTCTTGCAGCGACTTGACGGCTTCATCGACGGTAGCAAAATTATCCAACACGTATTGCGCCCAACCAGCGACGCTTAAGCCTGGTTTTTGTGCTGTCGGTGCGGTTTTAGGATATTCAGATTCCGCCAGCCAGAGTACGTTAGCCGCCAACCCTTTTTCATTCACGCCATCGGTTGTGGAGGCCATATTTGCATTACTGTCGAAAGCAGAGGCAATGACACTACCGTATTTTGATGTCCACTCTAATGATGGATACTGCCCAGCAGCGCCAGAGCGTTCTAATCCTCGTGGAAAAATCCAGAGATTGGTTTCGGTATCAAATGCCCAGTCCATCGAACGGGCGGTAATGGGGTAATCAGGGTTCTGTACGTCCTTATAAACGAATCGTGTACAGGCGAGTGAAACCGCTGAGCCTAGCATTAATGCTGCTAATGACAGCGCGCATACCGTAGACTTAAGGTGCTTATTATTTCTTATCATTTAATTTCTCCATTTTATTCTCAGAGGGGTAGTTCACTAATATTACCGCTGATTATTTTCTCTAAATAATTCGAGTTGCGTGAAGGCGGCAACCGCATGAATCCCCAGCAGATTACTCAGGTAAGTGACTGGGGTGAATAAGGACAGCCAGCGCACAAGCAGTTTGAAGTATGACGAGTATAGTCAGTGATTTATTTATGTGAGGTTGTGGCTATAAAAATAACAATGCATGCTGATTAGTTTGTTTATTATTCAATGGGAATGTATTTTTTGATGGTCCGTTTATTTTATGTTGATTTTCAATCAAGCTCACGCTGCAACGAACGTTGAGTGAAAACGCCCTGAGGCGTTTGTCGTCGTACCCACACAACGTAAAAATAGGTCAACATTTCACCCAGTGCTTTAACCTTACCGCCAACTGGCAGTAAACTGGCCGCATGATTTTTTGACCGATTTTCACTGTGGGGCTCGCCCGCAGGCGTATCGATTCTGTTCCACCTTTTTCAGTGAGCTATCTGGCCTATGACGTACCTCAAATTCTTGGGGATTGGGTTTATTTGTGTGCTGTTGTTGTCTTTTTGGCAAAGCTGGGCGCAGTCAACGCGTAATGGCGAAACGTTTAATGGGCAAAGCTGGTGGTCTGCCAAACGTGATTCTTCCGGCTTAGCGCCGAACCCTGTGCAATTTAGCCAGACTGCCATCGTGCAGGTTTATGCTGCGCCGACTTATGGCTGGCGCGGGCTGGTGGCGGTACATCCGTGGATCATTTTCAAGAACGCGGGGGAAACGCAATATCGCCGCTATGAAGTCGTGAGCTGGGGGAGCGATAACGTCGTCCGTCTTAACCGTTCGGTGGCGGATGCGTATTGGTATGGCGCGAAACCGAAGCTGCTGGTGGAGCACCGTGGCGACAAGGCCGAAGCCATGATCCCGCAGATTGAGGCTGCGATAAAAAGCTATCCGTGGCCGAATACCTACCACGCCTGGCCGGGGCCGAACAGCAATACGTTTTTGGCGCACATTGGTCGCGAAGTGCCCGTGCTCAAGCTGGATATGCCCGCTAATGCTATTGGCAAAGATTACCGTCCGATCACGCGGCCGGTTGGGCTGTCGCCGTCTGGAAGCGGTGTGCAGATTTCGCTGCTAGGCGTGTTGGGTATCACGATGGGTCTTGAAGAGGGGATCGAGGCCAACATTCTGGGGCTGAACATGGGCGTGGATATGAACCCGCCCGCGCTACGTTTACCCTTTGTTGGTCGTCTCGGCTATGAAAAAATGGGCAGCGAAGAGGGCTGAGGGTAGCGCTTCACCTTTACACGCCGCATTGCCGCAGGTGTGTCAGCAGATTGGCGACTTCGGGTTGCAATGTCGCGCCGGATTTCACGCCCAGCCAGAGCTGACGTGAAGCCCATTCGTCGGTGAGGCTGATGGCGCGTAATCCGGTGCCGAGCACGCCTGGGCGAATCGCGCCCTCCGGCAGGACGCTGATCCCCAGCCCCGCTTCGATCATGCGACAAATGCCGTCAAAGCTGCTGACCTGCACCCGCAGGCGCAGCACTCTCCCCAGTTCATCCGAGGCATCTTTCAGCTGTTTCAGCAACGAACTGCCGTTATTGAGGCCGACATAGTCGTAACCCAGTGTCTCGTTAAAGCTGACTTCTGGCCGCGCGGAAAGCGCGTGCTGGGGCGGCACGAGTACGACAAGCTTATCCTGACGATAAGGAATCTTCTCTACTCCCTGTGAGCCGACATTGTCAGCGAAGATGCCGATATCGGCTTCTCCCATCGCCAGCGCCGTTACTACGGTCTTACTGAGCTTTTCCTCCAGGTTAATACGAACGAGCGGTCGGGCCAGAAGGAATGACGCCAAATCCTGTGGAAGAAACTGAATAATCGCCGAAGTATTTGCCCACATGTGTACGTGGCCGCGCACGCCAACGGCGTAGTCGTTCATTTCACTCGCCATGCGCTCCACGTTGCTTAACACATTGCGCGCGTGATTCACCAATTCCTTGCCTGCCGGGGTTAACGTCAGGCCGCGCGGCATTCGGATGAATAACGCGCAGTCCACGGTACGCTCCAGTTCGGCGATACGTTTGCTCAGGGCAGAAAGCGTAATGTGGAACTTTTCTGCCGCTTTGGTCAGGCTGCCGGTCTGGGCAACTTGTAAAAAGATGCGGAGCGACTGGAGGTCAAAGTGCGTCGGGTTAATCATGGTTTATCGAGCTTCCTCGGTGGTCTGAAAAACACGTCAGTTACCGGTGTGTTGATGCAGAGCAGCGTGTTGTCACTTTTCTTATGGCACGCTTACTCTATCACAGCAGGCGGTTTTCCTATCAGGAAAGGGTCATTGAGTATTCAGGGATTATCAAAAGGCCGCGTTGCTCCTAGGATGGTGTTGTCCTCTCTCTATTTTTGCCCGATGGGTTATCTGGTTGCGTTATGTTTAGCTTAATGATGTTCAGCGATATTTTGTTGTGTTTGCTTTTGGGCGTCGGACTGGGGTTTTGCGGAGGAATGCTAGGGATTGGTGGTGGGCTTATCGCGATTCCGATTCTGGGCGTGCTTTTCGGGATGGATCAGCATATGGCGCAGGGAACCGCGCTGGTGATGATTACACCTAACGTACTGATTGGTTTTCTACGCTATCGCCAGCGCAACCGCATCGATACGCGGGTGGCGTTGACCATGTGTGCGTTTGCTACGGGGTCTGCCTACCTTGCTGCCCACATCGCTTCATCGATTGATGTTCACAACCTTCAGCGTGCCTTTGCCACTTTCCTGCTGGTGCTGGCGGCGTACTACATGTGGCAGTGGTATAACAAAAAACGCAGTCAAACGTCGGAGATTGTACTGTCGAGCAAATACCTGCCGCTGCTTGGCGTGGCGAGCGGGTTTATGTCGGGCATTTTTACCGTCGGTGGCGGGCTGGTCGTTGTGCCCGTTCTGGTTACGTTTTTCGCCTTTGCGCAAACGCAGGCGCAGGGCATGGCGCTGATACTCGTGGTGCCGGGAGCGTTGGCGGCGCTGTTATCTTATTCGCAAGCGGGTAACGTTGACTGGAGTATAGGTTTACCACTGGCGTTGGGAGGAATTGTCAGCGTGTCCTGGGGGGTTGCGGTTGCCCATAAATTACCGGTTGCCTACCTGCGAGCCGCGTTTTGCCTGATGCTGATCGGCGTGGGAGTGACTATGCTGGTGCTGAAATAACGCGGTGAACACGCTGGTTCACTGTTAACACATACTTATTTCTTTAAATAGACAGGTATTCAGCTTAAAGTTTTCAGCGCTTTCTCCGTTGATAAGTAGGAAGTGATGCGGTTAGCGTGAATGATTTCTCAGCGTCCTGACCGCAGTTGGAACGGCCCGAATGAATCAGGGTCGGCATCCTCTCTGAAGCCCAATCTGAATAAGGCGTGATGTATGAGTCTCGTGAGCTATCTAGGAAAGCAAACTCTCGGTGTACTGGCGGGTTATAAGCAGGATGGCGTGGTCATCCATATTTGCGGCGTCTATCCTAATGCGGATAACAGTCTGCGCGTTTTTTTCCCACACGGTCATGAGTTTACCGTTGGCGATCTGGCAACGATTCACCTTGATAACCGCTCCGGGGTTGATGAATTTGATGCCAATATTCAGGTCTATCGTACCTCTTACAAAGGTCGTGTGATAGCAAGCGAAGGCGATTGGGTCGTGCTGGAACCGCGAGAGTGCCAGCTTCTGCACGGTTTCACGCCTGTGTTGGACATCCGTGAACCGGGCTATCAGTTTCCACAAGACAACCGTCCGTCAAAACCGGTGCCTTTGACGCCGATGGTCGATTTCCCACTGACGGAAAAGCAGGATTTCTCCAATAAGGTCGGCGTACTCATTACCATGGCCGCCGAACAGCCGCATACTACGGTGCTGGCGTTTCTGTCGTCCGTGGATAACGATATCTTCCTGATTACGTTCCCTGAGACCTTTAAATCTCAGTTGCTCAAACGTAATCCGCACTGCTTTTTTGCGATGGATGAGCGCAGCCATTATACCTTCGAGCGGGCGATTGAATGGAACTACACCATTATTGAAGGGGAAGCGTTTATTATCGCGCGTGATAATCCGCTGTATGAAAAAGTGCGTCATGAATTCGTCACTAAAAACCCGTGGGAAATTGCCTTCTTCACCCGTCCTGACGTCGAGGTTTACCATATTAAAAGTAAACAACTCGTGTGCCCCGGTAATACCCAGGCGCTTAGCTAAGCTATAAAGAAATAAACGGGATAACGTTATCCCGTTTATATACAAAGCATAGCTTACAGCGACAGAACAATTACCATGCGGCCTGTTATGTTTTCGTTTTTTATTTCAGTGAAAATGGCGTTGATGTTTTTTAGCGGACGGCGCGTCCGTGCGGCCGTGTTGATAGGTATGGCGGGAGGCGATCTACGACGTTTTTTCCTTCGGATCCAGAGCCCATTCCGCTTTACCTTTACCGGTATTTTTAGCCTGGTAAAGCGCGATGTCTACGCGTTTCATAAAGTGTTCGGTGGGTTCCTGCGGCTGTTTTTTACCGGCTCCAATGCTGACAGAAAGGTGGTGCATATTCTTGATAATGATAATGATTTTGTTCGCATTTTTTAGTACTTCTCTTGCCAGTTTCTCTGCCCGATCCTGTGTTCCGGCATACAGAATAATCGCGAACTCTTCGCCTCCGATTCGGGTTGCCACCACCTCACTGTTATCGAAGCGGGAAAGGATATGGCCGAATTTACTTAATACTTCGTCGCCTTTTATGTGTCCATATTTATCGTTGATGACTTTAAAATTATCGATGTCGATAATAAATAAATAGGGTGATTTCGCTTCGAGTTTTTTTAATTCATTAATAAAGAATCGGCGATTAGGGAGTTGTGTTAGTTCATCGCTGAATGACTGTATTTTGGCTTCGACGTACTTATCGTTGATTTTATATATCAGATTGTAGACACCAAACCCGACGCCAAACATACCAATAATTCTCAGCAGATCCTCAACATAATATCCAACCAGCTTGGGCTGATAAATAAACTCATCCATAAGGTCAAACGTGGCTGAACATATCCAGACATGTAGCCCGAGGCGAATGGATAAGGCTGAGGTATGGTTAAGTGAGATTTTACCGGTGCAGGACAAGATAAAAAGAAGAAAAACCAGCGCAACCGAGTCGGTATAAGAACCCGGATTATTATGCAGTTGCTCCTGAAAGTCGCGGTGTTTGAAGAATACGAGGTTGAATATAATGACCAACGTAGACAACAACAGGGCGAGCCTGACAGACGAGGAGGCTTTTTTATTTTTATCAATAAAGTCGTGGTCATACTCTTTAAAAGGCATTGCGGATCTCCTCTTGCATCACCTTTCAATCCTACCATGAAACTCATTTAATACATTCAGCATCGTGGTATCGAGCGGTATAACTCATAGAATGACGTGATGTGCAAAAAGCAGACGCCCGATCGCTCAGGCGTCTTTACCGATTAAAAATCAGCTTTCAGTACAACACGGTAGCGAGCTTTGCCGTCACGTACGTGCTGGATAGCATCGTTGATTTTCGACATCGGGAACAGCTCCGTCTGTGGCTTCACGTTGGCGCGTGCGGCGAGCTTCATCAGAGAACGCAGCTCATGCGGTGAACCGGTAGAAGAGCCGGAAACGCTGCGGTCACCCGCAATAAGCGTGAAGGCTGGAACGCTGAACGGCTTCATTACCGCGCCGACGGTATGGAATTTCCCGTTATAGGCGAGCGCGTTGAAGTAGGGCTGCCATTCCAGATCGACGCTCACGGTGTTGATGATGAGATCGAACTGGCCTGCCAGTGCGGTCAGCGCCTGCGGATCGCGGCTGTTGACGACTTTATCGGCACCCATCGCCAGCACTTCTTGCTCTTTGGCTGGGTTTGAGCTGAATGCCGTGACTTCACAGCCCATCGCGTGCAGAAGTTTAATCGCGATATGTCCCAGGCCGCCGATACCGATCACGCCGACGCGGCTGGTTGCGGTGACATGATGCATTAACAGCGGCTTGAACACGGTGATGCCGCCGCACAGCAACGGACCCGCAGATTCGATATCAATGGAATCAGGAAGCGGGATCGCCCACTGCCAGTTCGCACGAATCTTATCGGCAAAACCGCCTTTATTCAGAATTGTCGGCACGCTGCCTTGCTGGCAGTTGGTTTGGCTACCGCTGATACAGGCATCGCAGTGCCCACAGCTGCGTGCCGTCCAGCCAATACCGACGCGCTGACCCACCTTTAATCCTTTGCTTTTTGCCGCGTCACCTAGCGCGTGTACGCGGCCAATCACTTCATGCCCGGCAACCAGCGGATAGCTCGACATGCCCCATTCGTTATCGATCATCGAGAGATCGGAGTGGCATACGCCGCAGTAATCAACCGTGACTTCTACGTCTTCCGCTTGCAGTTCACCCGCATCAAACTCATACAACTCCAGCGCTGCGCCTGCTTCCGGTGCGGCATAACTCTTTATCATCGTCATCACAATCTCCTCAGTATGGGTTTGATTAACTAGTCTAAAGGGTTATGACGTTTTTCTCTATGTCACAACGTGCCTGTGGTTTTTCATTTTGTATTAGGTGGGGAAGGGAGCTGGCAGCGCTTGCTTTACGTTACTCACTTACTTATGCTCCCAAACGTAGTACATGACTCGGGGTGCCCTTCTTTGTGAAGGCTGAGAAATACCCGTACCACCTGATCTGGATAATGCCAGCGTAGGGAAGTCACGGTATGCCCCACCGGTTGCCGCCTTCTTCCACGCCGGTTGGGAGACTTATGAACACGCGACCCACCGACTTTTCTGCCGCTCAGGCAGCAACATCACTCACTCAATTCCGTTCTGCCTCGCCGCTGGTGCACTGTTTGACCAACGATGTGGTGCAATCTTTTACTGCTAATGTGCTGCTGGCGTTGAATGCATCACCTGCGATGGTGGTCGATCCTGAAGAAGCCGCGCAGTTCAGCGCAGTAGCGGATGCGCTGCTGATTAATGTCGGAACGCTGGAGCGCTCGCGTGCTGAGGCGATGCGGGCGGCGGTAAACAGCGCCCACCAGGCGAATACACCGTGGGTACTCGACCCGGTTGCCGTAGGCGGTTTGACCTTTCGTACTGAATTCTGTCGTGAACTGCTGGCAGGGAAACCTGCGGCGATTCGCGGCAATGCGTCTGAAATTATGGCGTTGGCGGGATTAACGGCACAAGGGCGTGGCGTGGATAGCGCCGATGATTCGCTGGCGGCTCTCCCTGCTGCACGCGAGCTGGCACGGCGGGTGGGGACAATTGTTGCGGTGACCGGCGTGGTGGATTATGTCACGGACGGTGAGCGAGACATCGCGGTATCCGGCGGCGATAGCATGATGACGCGCGTGGTCGGTACGGGCTGTGCGCTATCGGCGGTCGTCGCGGGTTTTTGTGCTCTGGAGGGTGACCGATTATCCCATGTGGCGGCGGCGTGCTATGTCATGGCGTTAGCAGGGCAGCAGGCGGCCTCGATGGCGCAGGGGACGGGGAGTTTTATCCCTCATTTCCTCGATAGACTTTATACCCTGCGCGCGGAGGATCTGGCATGAAGCGTATCAATGCGTTGACGATTGCAGGCACCGATCCGAGCGGTGGTGCGGGTATTCAGGCGGATTTAAAAGCGTTTTCTGCGCTGGGCGCTTACGGCACCTCGGTCATTACCGCGCTGGTGGCGCAAAATACGCGCGGCGTGCAGTCCGTCTACCGGATTGAACCGGATTTTGTCGCAGCACAGCTGGATTCCGTGTTGAGCGATGTGCGTATCGACAGCGCCAAGATTGGGATGCTGGCGCAGACCGATATTGTTGAAACCGTTGCCGAGCGCCTGCGTCGTTACGCGGTGCCTTTTGTGGTGCTGGACACCGTGATGCTGGCGAAAAGTGGCGATCCGCTACTTGCGCCGGAGGCGGTGGAATCGATCCGTCGTGAACTGCTGCCGTTGGTGTCCCTGATTACGCCCAATCTGCCGGAAGCCGCCGCGCTGCTGAATACGTCACCCGCCGCTAACGAACGGGAAATGCGTGAACAGGGGGAAGCGCTGCTGGCGATGGGCTGCCAGGCAGTACTGATGAAAGGCGGTCACCTCAGCGAAGCGGAAAGTCCGGATTGGCTGTTCAGTCGACAGGCTGAACCGCAGCGCTTTAGCTCTCCGCGCGTGAATACACGCCATACGCACGGCACTGGCTGCACGCTGTCTGCTGCGCTGGCCGCGCTGCGACCACGTCATGCTAGCTGGGGGGAAACGGTCAAGGCAGCGAAGGACTATTTACAGCAGGCGCTACAGCAGGCCGACACGCTGGAGGTTGGGCACGGCATCGGCCCTGTTCATCACTTCCATCGCTGGTGGTAAATATGATATGCCCTCAATCCTTCGCACTGCCGGCTTCCTGCCGTTTGACGTATGGCGGGTATAAGTAAATTGACTTGTACTTTGTGTGACACATTTGCCAGTAATTTCAAAGTAAATTAAGCGTCTTCGGCATAGACAGTGCGTGAACCTCCGGTTACTTTGCTGTGAAATCTTGGCGTTAATGTGAAATAGGGTGTGGGGATAACATATGGCAGGTTCTGCTCGCAGTGCGATGGCTGCCAAGGCGCTTCAGACGATACTCAATATCGGCCTGCTAGTGCTGGCGATCATTTTAGTGATTTTTTTAGTCAAGGAAACGTTCCATCTGGCGAAAGTGCTGTTGATCTCCAACGAGAAAGATTCCTCCTATCAACTGATAGAAGGCATTGTGATCTATTTCCTGTATTTTGAGTTTATCGCGCTGATCGTGAAGTATTTCCAGTCCGGCTATCACTTCCCGCTGCGCTACTTTATCTACATCGGCATTACGGCGATCATTCGCCTGATTATTGTCGATCACAAAAGCCCGTCGGATACGCTGGTCTATTCCGCGGCGATCCTGCTGCTGGTGGTAACGCTGTACCTGGCAAACAGTAATCGCCTTAAGCGGGAATAGTAGAAACAGGAATAGTCGAAACGCGCTGCTATTCCAGCAGCGAGCATTGCGGTGGCAGCCGGCAGTGAATCGCTGCTGGAAGCACCTCGATATGGAAGCGTTTGGCGCTGAGCGGCTCGCCGTCCAGATTAAACGTCATATCATCCGGGGTGGTGATCTCCAGCCACGGCAGGGTAGCGGAAATCATGTTCTGGTTTTCGCTGCCGGTGAACCAGGCTTGCAGCATATTCGGCAGCAGCTCGGTTGCCGACAGCACGCTCAGTTCCAGTAGCCCATCGTTGATCAGCGCCTCTGGGCAAAGCTGCTGTCCGCCGCCCGCCTGACGGCCATTCCCCACCGCGATAACCAGCGTATCGCCTGACCAGTGAAAATCTGGCCCACGAATCTCACAGCGTTCGGCTTGCAGCATGTCCATGCGAAAGAGCGCGTGCAGCACGTAAGACGCACTCCCCAGCGCCGCCTTCATCTTGGCCGGTGTTTCGGTGGTAATGCGCGTGGCAAAGCCGCCCGTCGCCATGTTGATGAAATAGTGTTCATCGTTCACCTTGGCGACATCGATGGCGGTAGCGCGGCCTTTGATCGCCAGCGTCAGCGCATTGTGCGTCTCCATCGGAATCTGGCAACTGGTGGCAAAATCGTTGGCGGTACCCAGTGGCACGATTCCCAGACACGGTCGCACCGCTTCCGGTTGCACCGCTAAGGCGGCGGCGACTTCATTGACGGTACCGTCGCCACCGGCGGCGATCACGTTATCCGCGTTGAGCTGAATCGCCTCTTCGACATAGCGTTTGGCATCGCCGTATTCCCAGGTCACGCGCACATCTAGCGTATAGCCGTCCTTGCGTAGCTCATCAATGGCTTCGCGAAGTTCTTCATTACCCGCACTTTTTCCATTTAAAATCAGCAGTGTGATTGGATTTTTTTCCATGATCTATTTCTCCTAAGCAGGATAGTGGAGTTAATAATAGTCACTAAATCGGCAGGTAGAAATCAGAAGAGTCGATGAATGTTTACGGCGAGAAAAGGAGGATGCGGAAGAAAAAGAAAAGCCAGCTCAAGGGAGATTGAGCTGGCCAAGGAGGTGGTTCCTAGTAGTATCACTACGCTTATTTTTCGTTCTATGTTTTCTCAGCGACGCAATACTAACCACAAGACCGGCTAATTGATGTGATCTGTTTCTAATATTCGTTAAAAAACCCTGAGCTTTGTAACGGTACCCTTGGGTGTTTGATGCACTTATTCGTAGCAGGTAAGGTGTGGTGATAGGGGAGCATACCGTAAAGGAAAGAGGGGGCTGACGAACGGGGGAGCCGGATGGCTGGGCATCCGGCGATATTACCGGTTTATTCCACGTTCGGGTTGCGCGTGGTGGTGCCCGGCAGATTGCGCAACAGTAGCGCATAATCCAGCGAGACATCATCCGGCACGGGCAGATAGACGATATGGCCGTTACCCGGTGCGACATCGGTCGGCTGCCCTTTGGCATTCTGCATCGTGTCGAGGGTGAATTGAATATTGCCGTTCGGCGTCATCATCTCCACGCTGTCGCCGCAGGAAAATTTGTTCTTCACATTGACTTCTGCCAGCCCATCGCGGCGCACGCCGGTGAATTCACCAACAAACTGCTGACGGTCGGAAACGGAATAGCCGTAGTCGTAGTTCTGGTAATCTTCATGCACGTGGCGACGCAGGAAGCCTTCGGTATAGCCACGGTGTGCCAGACCTTCCAGCGTTTCCAGCAGCGTTGAATCGAACGGTTTACCGGCTACTGCGTCGTCAATGGCGCGACGATAAACCTGTGCGGTACGAGCGCAATAATAGAATGACTTGGTGCGGCCTTCGATTTTCAGCGAATGAACCTGCATTTGCGTCAGGCGTTCAACGTGCTGAATGGCACGCAGATCGCGGGAGTTCATGATGTAGGTGCCGTGCTCATCTTCAAAGGCGCTCATGTACTCGCCGGGACGCATGTTTTCTTCCAGCATAAAGACTTTGTCGGTCGGTTCGCCGATGCCCAGCACGGGTTCAACGTTTTTCACCGCGATAGGCTCGTGCTGATGGACGATATTCCCGACCTCGTCCTCTTTGCCTTCCTGAACCTTATATTCCCAGCGGCAGGCGTTGGTGCAGGTGCCCTGATTCGGATCACGTTTGTTGATGTAGCCGGACAGCAGGCAGCGACCGGAATACGCCATGCACAGCGCGCCGTGAACGAAAATCTCCAGTTCCATATCCGGGACGTTCTGGCGGATTTCTGCAATCTCTTCCAGCGACAGTTCGCGGGACAGAATCACACGCGTTAGCCCCATTTGCTGCCAGAATTTCACCGTCGCCCAGTTGACCGCGTTGGCCTGAACGGAAAGGTGAATATCCATCTGTGGGAAGTTTTCCCGCACCAGCATGATCAGGCCCGGATCGGACATGATCAGCGCATCGGGCCCCATTTCGATCACGGGTTGCAGGTCACGCAGGAAGGTTTTCAGTTTGGCATTGTGCGGTGCGATGTTAACGACGACGTAGAATTTCTTGCCCAGTTCATGCGCTTCGTTAATGGCTTGTGCCAGCGTCTGATGGTTGAATTCGTTATTGCGCACGCGCAGGCTGTAGCGGGGTTGACCGGCATAAATCGCGTCCGCGCCATAGGCAAAGGCGTAGCGCATATTTTTCAGCGTACCGGCCGGAGAAAGCAGTTCCGGTTTAAACATGGTATCTCTCGATTCTGATCACAAGTCAGGCTGCTCCACGGCGGGGGCAGTAAAGGCGGAGGATTCTAGCGCTAATAGGGGGAAATTACAGTAGACGACACACGAAATGTGGGGCCCTTGTTTGATGTAAATCAATTTTTTGACCTAAATAAAAGAATGGCCTGCCATTAATAGAGCAGGCCGGATAAAGCAGGATTAACGCGTCGCGATACGGGATTTTCCGAACGTTTCGCGGTTGTGGAGCTGATATAAATCGACCTGTGGGCCAACCGGCACAATCTGCGTCGGGTTCAGCCAGGCAATACCGTAATAGCCTGCTTTGATGTGGTCGATATTGACCGTCTCCGCGACGCCCGGCCACTGGTACAGTTCGCGCAGGTAGTTCGACAGGTTCGGGTAGTCGGCAATGCGCTTCAGGTTACATTTGAACGCGCCGTGGTAGGCCACGTCAAAACGTACCAGCGTGACAAACAGGCGCCAGTCGGCCTCGGTCAGCGTGTCGCCCAGCATATAGCGATGGCTGCCAAGATGCTCGTCCAGTTCGTCCAGTGTGGTGAAGAGCGTGGTGACGGCATCGTTATAGTGTTCCTGCGTTTTGGCGAACCCAGTTTTATACACGCCGTTGTTGACGTTGTGGTACACGGTTTCGTTCCAGCGGTCGATCTCGCTGCGCCGTTCTGACGGGTAGAAATCGAGCCGATTGCCGGTCAGATCGTTAAATTCGCTGTTCAGCATGCGGATAATGTCCGCCGATTCGTTATTTACGATGCGGCCTTCCATCCGATCCCACAGCACAGGCACTGACACCTTTCCGGTATAGTCGGGCACGCTGGCGGTGTAGAGCTGGTGCAGGTAGTGAATCTCACCCACGTGCTCGCCGGCATCCTGTGGCGTGGCAAATTCCCAGCCGTTATCCGCGATGCGCGGGTTGGCAACGGAGAGCGAAATGATATTCTCCAGCCCTTTCAGCTTGCGGAAAATCAGCGTGCGCGATGCCCACGGGCAGAGGTAGGAGACAAAAAGCTGATAACGACCGGCTTCTGGCACCAGCTCGGTTTGCCGAAATTTGGTCTCTTCGCGGTGGAACGCCCCGTTTTTGATCTCTTCCGCCGCGACATCGCCATTAACCCATTTGCCATTCACTAAGCCTGACATCGTTTTTCCCCTTATCTGTTCTGTTGCAGGTGACCCAAGTCCCGCACGCCGTGCGGGGTGATACCCGTTATTATTGTAGGCTTAAAAGAGTAACAGCCTTGGGAAAAGAGAAAATGACAAAATTTTCATTAAGTCAGACAGTATTTTTGACCAGACTGAGAAGGGGTTGGCTAACGTTTAGCCGCTAGCAGGCCGTAGAGCGCAGAGTCGGACACCTCGCCGTCGACGATCCAACGCTGTTTCAATAGCCCTTCCTGCGTGAATCCCAGTCGTTCCAGCGAGCGGGCTGACGCCACATTACGGGGATCGATTTCGGCTTCCAGTCGGCTAAGTCCTGCCGTTTCAAAGGCAAAATCCCGCAGCGTAGAGAGCGCTTCCGCCATATAGCCTTTGCCTTGCGCGCTCGCCGCCAGACAGTAGCCGATTTCGGCGCGTTTAGACTCAATCTCAAGGTTGAACAGCACGCAGGTGCCGATCAGCTCGCCGCTTTCTTTAACTTCCAGACCCAGCTTCATATGCTGCCCGGCGCACTGCGCGCTCCAGTATTCGTCAATTGCGTCGTGCGCCTGCTCGATGCGCTGCCAGGGAGGATGGTTCCAAAAGCGCATCACAACCGGATCGGACATAAAGGCGAACAGCGCTGGCGCATCATCACGATAAAGCGGGCGCAGCAGCAGGCGAGGCGTCTCGATTTTGGTGGTTTCGGAAAATAGCGCAGTCATTATCGTGAAAGCCTCTTTTTCGTGTGCATCATAAGGCGCTGGGCGTTACACCTCATTACAAGGCGCGGCTTCCCAGCGATAGCCGATGCCGTATACCGTGCGGATAAATGAGGTCTCTTCGTCCAACTGTTCCAGCTTGCGACGCAGATTTTTGATGTGGCTATCAATGGTGCGGTCGGTCACGACGCGGTAATCGTCGTAGAGCTTATCCAGCAGCGCCTCGCGGGAAAACACCTTACCCGGCTCGGCGGAGAGTGTCTTGAGCAGGCGAAACTCTGCTGGCGTGAGATCGAGATTCTGCCCCAGATAGCTGGCCTGAAAGCCGCTTTTATCGATCAAGAGAGCGGTTTCGGTTTTCTCGACGGCTTTCAGCCCGTCATTCTGCCAGCCGCAGCGGCGCAACAGCGTTCTGACGCGCACGACCACTTCGCGCGGGCTGAAGGGCTTACAAATATAGTCATCGGCCCCAATTTCCAGCCCCAGCAGGCGATCGATCTCTTCGCTGCGGGCGGTGACCATGATAATCGGTACGTTGGAAAACTGGCGGATGGTGCGGCAGAGCGTCAGGCCGTCGCAGCCCGGCAGCATTAAATCCAGCAAAATGAGGGAAGGGGAATGCTGCCGCACCCACTCGACGACATCATTGCCGTTGGGCAGCCAGTGCGTGGCATAGTCCGCTGCCTGAAGGTAATCCACCAGCAGTTGCCCCAATTTGGGCTCATCTTCGACGATCAGAATCGGTGATGCCATAGTGAAATCGGGTGCGGTTGTCATAGTTCTGCTTATTTAGGTGTGAATCTTAATCAGGTTCGTGCAAGGGAAGCTCAATGGTAATCATCACGCCCCCTAATGGCGAATGTTCAGCATACAGCCGTCCGCTATGTGCCTCAACGATATTATTGCAGATCGCCAGCCCCAGTCCTGCGCCGCCGCTGGCGCGGTTACGCGAACTTTCCGCACGGTAAAAACGTTCGAAAATCATCGTGAGCTGCTCGTCGGTCACGCCGGGGGCGCTGTCCTGCCAGATAATCGCCCAGCGTTTATGCTGCTGAATAACCGCAATGGTCAACTGCCCCTGCTCATCAGTGTAGCGCAGGCTGTTTTCCAGCAAATTGTTAAACAGCTGACTTAGCCGGTCTGGATCGCCAAAGACGCTCGCCTGCGCGGGTAAATCGGTGGTGAGCGTAATCTGCTTTTTCTGGAAACGTTCATGAAACGTGGCGATAGCAATATGCAGAATTTGCACCACGTCTACAGGCGCTTTGCGGTAGGCCAGCGCCCCACGATCGGACAGGGTGAGCTGATGCAGGTCGTCCACCAGTTTGGTGAGCGTCGTGACCTCAGACTGGAGCGAGTGCAGAGAATGCGAGTCGGGCTTGCGCACGCCATCCTGCAAGGCTTCCAGCTCGCCACGCAGCACCGCCAGCGGCGTGCGCAATTCGTGGGAGACATCGGCCATAAACGCGCGGCGGGACTGTTCGTTTTTTTCCAGCGTGTTGGCAAGCTGATTGAAATCCTGTCCCAGCCTGCCCAGTTCATCGTGCGAGCTGGCGGTTACACGGGTGCTGAAATCGCCCGAGGCCAAACTGTGCATGCCGCTGACCAGCCGCTTGACGGGCGCCAGCAGGCCACGCGCGGTCAGCCAGGTGGCGATGGCGGCGAGCAGCGTCGAGAGCGCGACAATCAGCCAACTGGTGCGCTGCTGCTGCCTGTCGAAGCTGATGTCAGCGTTGCGGGTCAGGCGCTCGACGGGCGAAGCAACAACCCAGCCGACCGTCTGGTTTTGTACCTGAATCGGCTGCCAGGTGCCTTCATTCGGGATGGGTGCCGGAGAGCCGAACAGCTTGCGTTTGCCGGTATCCAGCACCCAGAGGCGTACCCGCAGCCCCTGCATGCTGTTGTCGGTGTCGTTATTCTGGTCCAGCGAGTGCAACATCTTGAATACCAGACGCTCATCGTTGCGCAGGAATGACCAGTCGCCGTGTAACTGATATTGCTCCGCCAGCGCATCACGTAGCTGCATGACCCGCTGCTCGTTGCCGCGTTTAATGTAGTCGATAAAGCCGCGCTCGAAGCTGGCGCGCACGCCCCAGTGCATAGTAATCAGCACCAGCATGCAGGTGGCGAAAATTGCGAGGAACAGTTTGGCGGTGATTCCGAATTTCATGACGACCTCACGATTTACGCGGCAGCGTTGACTGCTTGACGCTGTCCGTCGGAACGCGGTTAAAAATCAACACGGGCAGGGCGATGATGACGATCATACTGAGATAGGTATAAATAAACACCCTATGCGTTTCTCCGCTTCCCGCCGCCATGTGTGGCTGGGAAAACATGCCCAGCAGAATGCCTGCGATACTGACGCCGAGGCTGGTGGACAGCTGCATGGTCATTGACAGCAGGCTATTCCCGCCGCTGGCGAGCGTATCCGGCAGATCCTTCAGGGTTAGCGTGTTCATGGTGGAGAAGCGAACGGCGTTCACCGTGCCGAGGAAGAACAGCACAATCGGGATCATCCAGATCCATTTCATCAGCGCGACCAGAGCGAACAGCGCCGTGACCAGCGCCAGCAGCAGCGTGGAGATAATCAGCACGCGGCGGTAGCCGAGTCGGTTAACGATCTGCACCACGATCCGCTTCATTCCCATGCTGCCTAGTACCATCGGCACCATCATCAGCCCCGCATGGAACGGAGAAAAGCCCATTCCTAACTGTAAAAACAACGGCGTCATAAACGGCAACATACCGCTGCCGATACGCGCCAATAGCCCACCGCTCAGGCCGATAGAGAAGGTTTGCGTGTCGAATAGATGCAGATTAAACAGTGCCCGCTTGTTGTGACGGGCGTGCAGCCAATAGCTTAGCAACGCGATCAGCCCGACGGCGATTAACGCAAAAATGGCAAGCGGCGGCATGCCCAGACTGCGGTTGCCGTCCAGCGCCAATGTCAGCGTGGCCATACCGACAGCAAGCCAGAGGAAGCCGCTGATGTCAAAGCGCTGCGTCTGCATGGTGTAATTGGGCATCAGGAACCAGGTGGCCAGCGCACCGACAATGCCAACGGGTAGATTGATGAGGAAGATCCAGTGCCAACTGGTGTATTCCACCAGAAAACCGCCGAGTGCCGGTCCCATTAACGGACCGATTTGGCCGGGCAGCGTTACGAAGGTCATCGCTGCCATATACTGATCGCGCGGGACAATTTTCATCACCGTCAGCCGGCCGACCGGCACCATCATCGCACCGCCGATCCCCTGAATAACGCGCGAGGCCAGCAGCTCATTCAGCGTTTCCGACTGGGCGCACAGCAGCGACCCCAGCGTAAACAGCAGAATCGCGGTGAAAAAGATATTCTTCACGCCGATGCGATCGGCCAGCCAGCCGCTGGCGGGCAGCATCACCGCCACGGTCAGCACATAGGAAACAATCACCGAATGCATATGCAGCGGGCTTTCATTCAGACTCGCGGCCATCGAAGGCAGCGCGGTATTCACGATGGTGGTATCCAGCGTCTGCATAAAGAAGCCAAAGGCAACAATCCAGAGCTGCCAGTGGACAGAGGCGGAATTCATCATGTTTCAGATTCCCCCTGATTAAGTGATAAATGGACAACTGGTGAATACATATGCCGACACCCGATTGTGTAACTTGTTCTTTTGGCGAGGTTTCGTGCGCTTAACATTTGTTTTTCTCTGCATGTTTTCCGTATGCGCACGACACAGGGGCGCTCAGTCGCCGCCGCCCTGTGAACCCAGGCTGTTTGGCGGGAAATGATGCCGCTTCGCGATTCCTTCGTCGTCAATGCTCTCTTATTCGGACCGCCGCTGACACGTTCCCGACGCGGCAGCGGCTTTCGCGGCGTCCTGCCGCTCATCCGAGAGAGCATCTTCTCCTCAGCATCATTTACGCCAAGGCTGGAGTACGTTGCGAGCTATATATTCCTTTTCTGTCATTTCGTGTGCTTAACATTTTTTCCTGGCGTAAAAAATTGTACTGAGGCGTAAGCTGGCTCACGGGTGAGTGGCATGGACGCCACGAAAGACAGTGCCGCGCCTGGAGCGCGTCACTGGCGGCCCGTAAAGAGACTGCTTGCGGCGAAGGCACCGCGTAGCGGTACAATTTAGCGCCACAAGCCAGGGTTCCAAGGGCGACGGCAATTGAGCCGCCCTTGGTCGGGCGCGTTCGGGGCGCTACTAGAAAAACAGCGAACGTTAAGCGCACGAAACTTCTCCTAAATTAGCATTTTACTGGTACTCATGTTCCGTCACGACAGTGACAAATCCCTCTCCGGTGCTTTGCGCCGAATATTCCTCAGCTTGTCGAAAAACAGATACACCACCGGGGTGGTATACAGCGTGAGGATTTGGCTCATCACCAGCCCGCCGACAATCGTGATACCGAGCGGTTGCCGTAGCTCCGCACCGTCGCCGCTGGTCAGCACCAGCGGCAGTGCGCCAAACAGCGCGGCTAACGTGGTCATCATAATCGGGCGGAAACGCAGCAGGCAGGCCTGAAAAATGGCGTCCTGCGCGCTCAACCCACCGCTGCGCTGTGCCACCAGCGCGAAATCCACCATCATGATCGCGTTCTTCTTCACGATCCCGATCAGCAGCATGATGCCAATCAGCGCCACCAGACTAAACGGCGCGCCAAACCACTCTAGCGCCAGCAGCGCCCCCACGCCCGCCGAGGGCAGGGTGGACAGAATCGTCAGCGGATGTACGTAGCTTTCATACAGCACGCCGAGCACGATATACACGGTGATAATCGCCGCCAGAATCAGCAACAGCTGGGAAGACTGCGACTGCTGGAAAGCCTGCGCCGTACCGGAGAACTGGCCGCGTACCGCTGACGGCACGCCCAGCGACGTCATGGTTCTTTCTATCGCTGCCGTCGCGCTGGAAAGATCGGTGCCCTCTGGCAGGTTAAAAGAGATCGTCGAGGCGGCAGACAGTCCCTGATGGTTCACTGACAGCGGTGCATTGATCGGCTTCCAACTGGCGAAATAAGAGAGCGGGATAGGCTTACCTTCGTTATTGATCACGAACATCTTGTTCAGTGAACTGACGTCCTGCGTGTAGGCGTCGTCCACTTCCATCACCACCTTGTATTGGTTTAACGGCTGGTAAATGGTCGAAATCTGGCGCTGTCCGAAGGCGTTATTGAGCAGTGCGTTAGCGGCAGAAACGCTGATACCGAGCTGCGCCATCGCATCGCGATCGTAGGTTAGCGCCATTTCCGCACCTTTATCCTGCTGATCGGAGTTCACGTCGGCCAGCTCAGGCAGTTTGCTGAAAGCGGTGCGAATCTTGGGTTCCCAGATGCGCAGCTCGCTTAGATCGTCAGACAGCAGCGTGTACTGGTATCCCGCGCTCGATTCCCGCCCGCCGATACGAATATCCTGCACCGGCATTAAAAACAGGTTGGCACCGGGTTCTTTTGCCAGCTTGACGCGCAGGCGACTGATCACCTGCTGCGCCGATACATCACGTTCGGACAGCGGCTTCAGTGAGATAAACATCGAGCCGCTGTTGGTGCGCGATCCGCCGGTAAACCCGTTCACGTTATCCACCGCAGGATCGCTGCTGACAATGGTCATGAAGTTCTGGAGTTTTACCGTCATGGCCTGAAAAGAAATGCTCTGGTCGGCCTGAATGAAGCCCATCAATCGGCCCGTATCCTGCTCTGGGAAGAAGGTCTTGGGAATGCTGATGTACAGCCAGACGTTGAGCGCGATGGTGCCCAGCAGGAGCAGCAACACCCAGCGCGCATGGTTGAGCACCCATTTCAGCGAGCGCCCGTAGCCTTGCTGCATGGCGAGCAATACACGATTAAAGCCACGGGTGCGCGGCTGGCTAAGCTTGGGAACGGCACGTAGCAGGCGGGCGCATAGCATCGGCGTGAGCGTGAGCGAGATCAGCAGCGAAATCATGATCGCCGCTGACAGCGTGACGGCGAATTCACGGAATAGCCGCCCCGGCAAGCCGTCCATCAGCAGCAGTGGGATGAACACCGCCACCAGCGATAGACTCATGGATAAGACGGTGAATCCGACTTCTCTCACACCCTGAAGCGACGCCTGTAGCGGCTTCATGCCGGCCTCAATGTGGCGGGAAATATTTTCCAGTACCACGATAGCGTCATCTACTACGAAGCCGGTGGCGATGGTGAGTGCCATCAGCGACAGGTTGTTCAGGCTGAAACCACACAAATACATGGCGGCGAAGGTGCCGATCAGCGATACGGGGACAGCCAGTGCCGGAATCGCCGTTGCTCGTCCCGAACGCAGGAACAGGAAGACGACCAGAATAACCAGTGCGACGGCGATAATCAGCGACTGTTCCACTTCCGCCAACGATGCACGAATCGTGGGAGAACGATCCTGTGCGACATCTAACTGAATTTCGGCGGGCAGGCTGGCACGCAGTTCCGGCATCTCGGCTCGGATATTGTCTACCGTGGTAATAATGTTGGCATCCGGCGCGCGGCGAATCATCACCAGAATCGCCGGTTTTGAGTTCGCCATCCCTGCGTTACGGGCGTTCTGCACCGAATCTTCTACCGTGGCGACGTCACTCAGGCGGACGGCAGCGCCGTTGTTATAATGGATAATCAGCGGCGCATAGGCATCGGCGGTTTTGAGTTCATCGTTGGTTTGTATCTGCCAGCTTTTCTGACTGTTTTCCACATTCCCCAGCGGCTGACGCACGTTTGCCTGCGCGATGGCCTGCCGTACCTCATCAAGCGAAATGCCCTGATTAAACAGCGCCACCGGATTCAGCGCGACGCGCACGGCGGGGAGCGAGCTCCCGCCGATGGAGACATCGCCGACGCCTTCCATCTGAGAAATTTTCTGCGACAGCTGGGTAGACGCAAAGTCGTACAGCTGCCCCTGACTGTAGGTATCCGAAGTCAGCGTCAGAATCATGACGGGGGCGTCGGACGGATTGACTTTACGGTAGGTCGGACGGCTGGACATACCGGATGGCAGCAGATTCTGTGCGGCGTTAATGGCTGCCTGCACATCACGCGCTGCGCCGTTGATATCGCGATCGAGGTTAAACACCAGAATGACGCGCGTGCTGCCGAGCGAGCTGGTGGAGGTCATTTCGTTAACGCCTGCGATTCTGCCGAGTGCGCGTTCCAGCGGGGTAGCGACGGCAGAGGCCATGGTTTCCGGCGAAGCACCGAGCAGCGAGGCGCTGACCGAGATCACCGGGAAATCCACCTGCGGCAGCGGAGACACCGGCAACAAGCGGAAGCCTAATATGCCACAGAGCGCGATAGCCAGCGTCAGCAGCAGGGTGGCGACGGGGCGGTGGATGAACAGGGCGAAGAACTTCACTCGGTTTCTTCCTCCTGACGCGCTAAACGGCGGAAACGCGTCGCCAGACGATCAAACAGCAGGTAGATCACCGGTGTGGTAAACAGCGTCAGGATTTGGCTCATGATCAGGCCGCCGACCATACAGATCCCCAGCGGCTGGCGCAGTTCCGCGCCGACGCCGGTACTCAGCATCAGCGGCAGTGCACTCAGCAGCGCCGCCATGGTGGTCATCAGAATCGGCCGGAAACGCAGCAGGCAGGCCTGATAAATCGCGTCATACGGTTCCATGCCCTGTTCTCGCTCCGCCGCCAGCGCGAAGTCGATCATCATGATGGCGTTTTTCTTCACGATCCCAATGAGCAAGATGATCCCGATAATGGCGATAACATCCAGTTCATTCCCCGCCATCATTAGCGCCAGCAGTGCGCCGACGCCCGCCGTTGGCAGCGTAGACAAGATGGTGATCGGATGAATAAAGCTTTCGTACAGCACGCCAAGCACAATGTACATCGCGACAATCGCCGCCACGATCAGCCAGACGGTGCTGCTCAGCGCTGACTGGAACGCCAGCGTACTGCCCTGAAAGCGAGTGGTGATATCCGCTGGCAGGTTCATCTGCTGCTCGGCCTGCGTGATGGCATCAACCGCTTCGCCCAGCGCATAGCCTTTAGCGACGTTGAAGGAGATTGTCGTCGACGGGAACTGGTCGATATGGTTGATTGCCAACGGCCCCTGACGCTCTTCAACGGTGGCAATGCTGCTGAGCGGAATGGTCCCGCCGTCGCTGCTGATGAGGCGCACGTCGTTCAGCGCGTCCAGACCGGTATTGTTGGTCGTATCGTGCTCCAGCACCACGCGATACTGGCTGGCCTGCGTATAGATGGTGGAAACCAGTCGCTGACCAAAGGCGTTGTACAACGCGCTGTCGACCTGCGACATCGTGATGCCCAGACGGCTGGCGCTGTCGCGGTTTACGTTGACGTAGGCGACCGCTGCGCCGTCTTGCCAGTCGCTGCTGACATCTTCTAACTGCGGCAGCTTTTTCAGCTCGGTCATCAGCTTGGGCACCCACTGGCTCAGTTCGTCCAGTGACATCGCCTGCAAGGTAAACTGGTACTGCGTGCGGCTGATTTGGGTGTCGATGGTGAGATCCTGCACCGGTTGCAGATACAGCTGGATGCCGGGAATTTGTGCCGTTTGCTGTTGCAGGCGGCTGATGATCTCTGGAATACGTTCGCTGCGCTCACTGAGCGGTTTCAGGTTGATTTGCAGTCGGCCGCTGTTTAGCGCGGCATTCGTGCCGTCAACGCCGATGAACGAGGACACGCTCTCCACCGCCGGATCTTTCATGATGATGGATGCAATGCGCTGCTGGCGGTCGGCCATATTGCTGAACGAGACCGTCTGTGGCGCCTGCACGGTGCCCTGAATAATGCCGTTATCCTGTATCGGGAAGAAACCTTTCGGGATCCAGATATAGAGCAGAACCGTCAGCAGCAGCGTACCGAGCGCAACGCTAAGCGTCAGCCACGGATGGTTCAGCACCTTGCGCAGCCAAACGCCGTAGGCATCAATCAGGCGAGTGAAGAAACGTTCGCTGGCACGAGTAAAACGGTTCTGTTTACGCAGCGACTGATGGCTCAGCATTCGCGCGCACATCATCGGCGTGAGGGTGAGCGACACGACGGCGGAAATCAGGATAGACACCGCCAGCGTGACGGCAAATTCGCGGAACAGGCGTCCAACGATATCGCCCATAAACAGCAGCGGGATCAGCACGGCGATGAGCGAGAAGGTCAGAGAGATAATGGTGAAGCCGATTTCCCCCGCGCCTTTCAGCGCCGCGTGAAGCGGTTTTTCCCCTTTTTCGATATAGCGGGCGATGTTTTCAATCACCACGATGGCATCATCCACCACGAAACCAGTGGCGATGGTCAGCGCCATGAGCGTCAGGTTATTGATGGAGAAGCCGAGAAAATACATCGCGGCAAAGGTGCCAATCAGCGACAGTGGCACGGCGATGCTGGGGATCAGCGTGGCGACGGCGTTACGCAAGAACAGGTAAATCACCATCACGACCAGCGCGATAGCTAACAGCAGCTCGAACTGGACGTCTTTCACCGAGGCACGAATACTGGTGGTGCGGTCGGTCAGCGTGGTGACCTCGACGGAGTTAGGCAGGCTGGCTTTCAACGCGGGCAGCATCTTACTAATGCTGTCCGTGGTTGTGATGACGTTGGCACCCGGCTGGCGCTGAACGTTGATAATGATCGCCTGCTGCCGATTTGCCCAGGCACCGAGATGAATGTTCTCGGCAGCCTGCTCAATCGTTGCGACATCCTGAAGCCGCACCGGCGCGCCATTCTTCCATGCAACAATCAGCTTGCGGTAATCATCAACGGATTTCATCTGATCGTTGGCGGAGAGCGTGACCGATCGCGTCGGGCCGTCCAGACTCCCCTTGGCGGAATTCACGTTGGCGGCGGTAATCGCGGTGCGGATCGTCTCGCTGGTCAAACCGTATGCTGCCAGCGCTGGCGCGTTCAGCCTTACCCGTACCGCCGGACGTTGCCCACCGGCTAACGACACTAGCCCGACGCCTGCCACCTGCGAGATTTTTTGCGCGATGCGGTTGTCTACCATGTCCTGCACTTGTGTCATCGACATGGCGCTGGAGGTGACGGCCAGCGTCATAATCGGCGGATCCGCCGGATTCACTTTGCTGTAGGTTGGTGGGTAGGGCAGATCGTTAGGCAGCAGGTTACTGGCTGCATTGATGGCGGCCTGCACATCCTGTTCTGCGACATCCAGCGATAGCTCAAGCTGGAATTGCAGCGTGATAACGGACGCGCCGCCTGCGCTCTGCGTCGACATCTGTTTTAGTCCGGACATCTGGCCGAACTGCCGCTCCAGCGGCGCGGTAATCGCCGAGGTCACCACGTCGGGGCTGGCACCAGGATACAAGGTAATAACCTGTATCGTCGGGTAATCGACTTCGGGCAGGGCGGAAACGGGCAGCGCCCGATAGCCGATAATACCGGCCAGCAAAATAGCGATCATCAGCAGCGTCGTGGCAACCGGACGCAGAATAAACAGGCGTGACGGCCCACCGCCGCTGGCTGGAACGGTATCCTGCATCAGGATTTCTCCCCGGCGATGGCAGGCGTTTTCTCCGTGAGCGCTGAGGGCACGACTTCCACTTTCGCGCCTTCGGTCAGGCGGTCGATACCGTCAGTCACGACCTTCACATCGGCGTCCAGCCCCGCAGTCACCACCACCAACTGGCCGTACTGAATGCTGGTGGTAACCTGACGCTTACTCACTTCATTTTTATCATTCAGAATCCAGACGAAGCGGCCTTCATTGCCCATTTGTACGGCGGCTGACGGTGCGACGACGGCGTTTTTCAGCGTGTCGACCTTCATGCGGATATTCACGAACTGGTTCGGGAACAGGGTATCGTCCAGATTGTCAAAACGCGCCTTGAGTTTGATCGTGCCCGTGGTGGCGTCGATCTGGTTGTCCATGCTCAGCAGGATGCCCTGCGCAAGTATCTTCTGATTGGCGCGATCCCAGGCTTCCACCACGGGCGGCTGACCGGACTTCTGCGCACTCAGAATCGTGGAGATTTCCGCTTCCGGTACGGTAAAGACAACATCAATCGGGTAGGTCTGCGTAATCACGACAATGCCATTGGTGTCGCCGCTGGTGATGTAATTCCCGACATCGACCTGCTTTAAGCCGATCCGACCACCGATCGGCGCAGTGATTTTGCTGTAATCCAACTGGAGCTGTGCGCTGGCCACGGCACCTTCATCGGCTTTTAGCGTGCCCTCCGCCTGACGAACGGCGGCGGTCTGCGCATCCAATTCCTGACGGGAGATCAGGTTGGTTTTCACCAACTGCTGATAGCGCGCTAAATCCTGTCGGGCGTTAGCCAGTGCGGCTTGATCTTTTGCCAACTGCCCCTGTGCCTGCGTCAGCTCAACCTGAAAAGGACGGGGGTCGATTTCTGCCAGTAAGTCGCCAGCCTTAACCTGTTGCCCTTCCTGAAAGTGCAGTGCCATCAACTGACCGTTCACCCGACTGCGTAGCGTTACGGTATTGGCTGCCGTCACGGTGCCTAAACCAGACAGATAATAGGGCACGGAAGCAGATTGTGTCAGCGCCGCCTGCACGGGGGCCAGTGTGCGCATGGCGGCACGGCGTCCACCGCTATTGCTGCTGTTGCTTGCCGAATGTGACGTACGGGCGGCGTGCTGCTCACCCGCACCAGAGGTGGCAGGCGACGTCTGGGTAAAATGGCGCCAGATCAGCACGGCAATAGCGATAACGGCGGCAAGTACCAGCAGGCCTCGGATACGTTTGGCATTCATAGTGATGGATTACTCTCTCCAGGTTGCGCGGGAAGCACGGCGTAACCGCATACTTCACGCTGCATGTGCGTTGGCTGTCATACCCAGCACGTTAGTAGACCAATGGCCTTATTTTACTAGTTTAAACAAGGGATGCCGGACAAAAATGAAGGAATTATGGAAGATATGTCAGGGTTTGTAGGAAAAAAATCCGGCAGCACAAGGCCGCCGGATAGTGATGAAAATTGTATAACGTGATGAAGGATTACAGCACCAGACCCGCGATAGCAGCGGAAAGGATGCTCACCAGCGTAGAACCGTAAACCAGCTTCAGACCGAAACGGGAAACCACGTTGCCCTGTTGTTCGTTCAGGCCTTTAATCGCGCCGGCAATAATACCGATAGACGAGAAGTTGGCGAAGGACACCAGGAACACAGACAGGATGCCCACGCTACGTGGAGAGAGTTCGCCCGCCACTTTTTGCAGTTCCAACATCGCCACAAATTCGTTGGAAACCAGTTTGGTTGCCATGATGCTACCAACCTGAAGGGCTTCGTGGGACGGAATACCCATGATCCAGGCGAACGGATAGAACACGTAGCCGAGGACGTCTTGGAAGCTGATGCCAAAAATGGCGCTGAAAACGGCGTTGACCGCGGCAATCAGTGCAATGAAGCCGATCAGCATCGCTGCAACGATAACGGCAACTTTGAAACCAGCCAGAATGTATTCGCCCAGCATTTCAAAGAAGCTCTGATTTTCATGCAGATTACCCAACTGCAATTCCGGCTCTTCACCGACTTTGTAGGGGTTAATCAGTGACAGCACGATGAAGGTACTGAACATGTTCAGAATCAGCGCGGCAACCACGAATTTGGCATCCAGCATCGACATGTACGCACCGACGATAGACATCGAAACGGTCGACATAGCGGTCGCTGACATGGTGTACATGCGTTTTTCTGACATCTTGCCCAGAATGTCTTTGTAGGCAATGAAGTTTTCCGACTGGCCGAGAATCAGGGAACTGACTGCGTTAAAGGATTCCAGTTTACCCATGCCGTTCACTTTGGACAGGACTGTACCAATCGCGCGGATGATGATCGGCAGCACTTTAATGTGTTGCAGGATACCGATCAGCGCGGAAATGAAGACGATAGGGCAGAGCACTTTAAAGAAGAAGGAAATCAGGTTCTTCTCACTATTCACCATGTCACCGAATACGAAGTCCGTCCCTTGGCCTGCGAATCCGAGTAATTTGTCGAAAACTGCAGCGAACCCTTTGACGACACCTAACCCAACGTTTGAGTACAGGAAGAAGTACGCGAGCAGAATTTCGATGACGAGTAACTGAATAATGAAACGGATACGAATGCTTTTACGATCGCGGCAGACGAGTAGCGCCAGCGCCGCAACAACAACCAGCGCCAGAATAAATTGCGCGATATGGGACAGGGACATGTGTGCTCCAAATATGAGGCAGGCCTAATTTTCCACGTCATTTTATGTAACGCGTGCATTAAAAATGAGAGGAAGAACGCAAAAAAACAATTATACCTTGGGATTTTATCTAAACTAAATGCTACGTCTCGTTATCTGCGTCTTTCTGTTCATTCATTATTTTGATTCCACACAGAAAGCGGCACTGCCCTACTATTCGTTGGCGAATGCCACACGTCTGGTACTGTCGGCAGAAGATATCGAGTTGCTGGATCGTGCGAGTCGTTACTAAGAAATTGATACCTTCGAAATGGTGATTTTTATGCGGATGTGAAGATGGTTTCGTGCGCGATAATGCCGCCATTTTCATGCTACCTCGTAGCACGCGCCCGACATAGGGGGCTACGCCAGCCCCCTATGAACCCCGGCTTTTTGGCGGGAATTATGCCGCTATGCGGTCCCATCGGTGTTCATGACCGCTAATCGAGCCACCAGTGACGCGTTCCCGACGCGGCACTGGTTTTCGCGACGTCCTGTCGCTCACTCGGCGGTCAAGCCCACCGCTGCATAATTTTTTACGCCGGATAACGGCAAGGTATTCGTACATTCACAACATTATTATTGCGCACGAAACTGCCTCAATAGTGGCATAGAGACCGCGCCTAAAACCGCTACCGCGCTTCTGCACCATCATCCTCAAACCAGGCGGCCAGTTCGCGGCGCAGGTTATCCGACTGGGTGCCGAAGATGGCCTGTACCTGATGGCCGACAATAATCACGCCGATAGCCCCCAGTTTTTGCAGACTGTCGCTGTTGACCAACCGCAGGCTGTGAACTTCGACCCGCAGGCGGGTGATGCAGGCATCCAGACTGACGATATTTTCTTTGCCACCAAAGGCGGTTACCAACTGCTGCAAGTTTTCTTTGTCTAGCGGTGAAGCGATTTCAATTTCGGTAATTTGCTTACCCAACATTGATGCGAACAATTTCCGAAAATTGTGAATCTTGCCCATCGTAGTCACCTCGTCGTTTGTTTATCAGCGTGCGTAGGATAATGCCGTTCACGTAACATTACTGTTAGGCGACACACGGTGATGATGTTCCGTTAGAAACTCTGCACCGTGCTCGCCCGGTATCGTCAGGCTTAATCAATAAGCATGAGCCTTACTGCAATGCGCGGCGTAGGATTCGGCAGCCGTAGCCTGACAGGTCAAGCGCCCCTGAAAGCGTGCTGCCCGTGGTCATTTCTTCGTAGACGGCAGGCAGCGTGATCTGCTGCGGTGTTGCCGTGTAATTCTGTACGAAGATGAACTCACTTTCCCCGTCATCACGACGATGAGCCACAATGCCGTAAGGCAGGTCGGTCGGCAGCGCACGCGGTAGATCCAGCGTCTGTATCAGCGTAGTGAAGAAATCACGCTGGAAGGCGAGATCGTTGCGCGATGCGATGTAATAGGCCTGACCCTTGCCGTAATCATTGACCGTAACGGCCGGACGCCCAGCGTAGAAATCGCTGTCATAAGTCGCCAGCGCCCGCGCGCCTTCGAGATGAATCAGCTCGCACAGGTGGGTGACCTGATATGGGCCGACCAGACGTTGCTCGTTACCGTCCAGACCGCTGATGCTGTTGCTTTCATGATCGTACAACCCGTCGATTTCTTCCGCCCAGATCCCCATGATCGGACGCAGCGGGCCGGGGAAGCCATTTTGGTGGCAGAGATCGGTTTCGTTGACGACGCCAGACCAGTAGGTGGTGACGAAGCGGCCGCCCTGTTTGACGAAGGCATCGACGCGTTCGGCAAAGCCATCACGCACCATGTAGAGCATCGGGGCGATGACGAGCTGATAGGCGCTGAGATCGACATCGGCGTTAATGATGTCCACCGCCACGCCTTGCTCCCAGAACGTACGGTAATGCTCAGTGACGGTTTTTTCGTAGAACAGCCCCGCGTTGCGCGGCCCTTGTGCGTTGTCCATCGCCCAGCGGCTTTCCCAGTCGAAAATGATGGCGACTTTAGCGTCAACCCGACTGCCCGCAACAGGGGAGAGTTTGTTGAGGATGTCACCCAATTCCTGCACTTCACGCCCGACACGGGTGTTGATATGTCCGACATGATCGACGACAGCACCGTGGAATTTCTCAACGGAACCGCGGCTCTTACGCCACTGGAAATACTGCACGGAGTCTGACCCGTGTGCGACAGCCTGAAGTGAAGACAGAATATGCATTCCGGGCTTTTTCAGTTTACTGATTGGCTGCCAGTTGGTCAGGCTCGGCGTTGATTCCATCAGGTAGAAGGGCTTTCCACCTTTTAGCGTGCGCATCAGGTCGTGATACATCGCGGTGTAGGCACCCAACGTGCAGTCATCTTCCGCGTTATGCCACAGTGGGTAGCTGTCCCAGGAAATAAAGTCGATCACCTTCGCCAACTGCCAGTAGTCGTAATCATAGAAGTATTCCATGAAGTTCGTCGTGGTTGGCAGAGACGGATTTTCGGCTTTGAGAGGCGCAATCTCGGCGGCACAGAAATCGCTAACTTGTGAGGTGTTAAAGCGCTTCCAGTCCAGATTCAGGCCGTGAATAGAGACTTCACCGATAGGCGATGGGGGTTCTAACTGCGACCAGTCGGTGTAGGTGTGGCTCCAGAAGGTGCTCCACCACGCTTTATTCAGCGCGTCTATCGTGCCGTAGCGGGCTTTCAGCCAGTTCTGGAAGGTGCTGCGACAGGTATCGCAATGGCACTCGCCGCTGTATTCGTTGGAAATATGCCAGCCGATCACCGCAGGATGGGTCGAGTAACGTTTTGCCAACTGGGTGTTGATTTGCTTCACTTTCTCGCGATAGTTCGGCGAGCTTAGGCAGTGGTTATGGCGACCGCCGTGCAGTGCCCGTACACGGTTGCTGCCCACGCGCAACACGTCTGGGTATTTCTGCGATAGCCAGGCCGGGCGCGCGCCGCTCGGTGTTGCCAGAAAAACGAAGATACCGTTGGCATACAGCGTGTCGAGGATGCTGTCCAGCCAGCCAAATTCGTAGCGACCTTCTTCCGGCTCAAGCCCGGACCAGCTAAAAATGCCCACGGACATGACGTTGCACTGGGTCTGCTTCATCATCTCAATGTCTTTTTCCAGCACCTCTGGATCGTCCAGCCATTGGTCAGGGTTATAGTCTGCGCCGTGCAGCAGAACAGGCACCTTGCTGCTTAATGGGGGGAATTTGAACATCGTTCTCTCCTAAACGGGTTGTCAACGTGTTGAATTCGGCTTACTTAAACGCTTTGATGGAAGGCAGTACGTTGCCTTTGCAATCGAACAGCGCCTGATTTTCCCGCGCGTTGCCTTCCTTCCATTCGTCGTTGTTGTATTTCATGCCCGCTTTCGTAGCCCAGGTTGCGCCGGGAGTGGGCAGCCAGATTGGCTCCCAATAGAAGACGCCTTTGCCACGCTGATTAGGGACGTTGATGACGCTTTGCATCAGATCGTGCAGGTAATTGGCCTGACCCTGAACGGAAGCTGGGTAGCCGCCCGCATCCAGCTCTTTTTGCTGGAAGCTGTTTTCCGCGTTATCGCAGTTTTCCAGCGTGTAGGCATAGGCAGCTTCAACCACGATGATGTCTTTATTGTAGCGTTTGGTGACGTCGTTCATATTGTACTGCAACGCGCTCATAGGGCCGTTCCAATAGGTGTAGAACGAGGCACCAATCACATCAAATGGGACGTTTCGTTTGACAATTTCATCGAACCACCAGATAAAGGTGTCGTTTTTGGTGCCTTCTGCCAGATGCAGCATGATTTTGACGTTATTCGTGCCCTGTACGTCCTTCACGCCCTGGATACCTGCTTTCAGCAGCGCCGCGAGGCGATCGAATTCGCCGCCGCCCTGACCCCAGCTTTTTCCTTCCGGCCACAGCATTCCGCTGTTCAGTTCGTTACCGATCTGCACCATATCCGGCATGACACCCGCTTTCTGGAATTCGCTAATTGCGGCCTTGGTATAGTCATGTACCGCAGTCGTGAGCTGCGCTACGTTGAGGCTAGACCAGGCTTTGGGCTTGTTTTGGTGGGCTGGGTCGGTCCAGAAATCGCTGTAGTGGAAATCCAGCAGCACTTTCATGCCGTTCGCTTTGGCGCGTTTAGCCAGCGCCAGCGTGGTCGCCAGATCGTTGTTACCGCCGCCGTAACCATTGCCCGCCGCATCTTTCGGATCGTTCCAGATGCGCAGACGGATATAGTTAATGCCGTTTTCTTTCAGGATCAGCATGGCGTCTTTCTGCTTGCCGTTCTCGTCATAAAATTTTCCGCCGTGCTTTTCCACCTCGTTCAGCATGGAAATGTCCGCGCCTTTAATGAAGTCGGCAGGGACGTTCGTCAATTTGTTGATCGTCACATTTTCTGCGGCATACAGGGTTTGCGGCAGGGAGACGGTCAGCAGGCCAGTGGCGAGCATGGCGGCCATCAGTACGCGTTTTTTCATTTTCATTTTCATTTTACGTTCCTGGAATTTGTACGATGTGGAGTAATTATCCTTTGGTTCCGCCTGAGGTCAGGCCGGAGACAAAGTACTTTTGCAATGAAAGATACAGAATGGCGACTGGTACCGCGATCAGCACGGCACCCGCGGCGTAGGTGGTGTAGCTGGCGCCCATCTTCTGCGAGACTAGGTTGTATAGCCCGATGGGCAGCGTGTACTGATCCGGCGTGCGCAGGATGGTGCTGGAGAGAATGAAATCACCCAGCGGACCGGTAAACGAGAACAGGGCGATCACCGCGATGATCGGCTTGGACAGCGGCATAATGATCTCGATAAAGATGCGGAAGTTACCCGCACCGTCCATACGCGCGGACTCATCCAGATCTTTCGGAATAGCGTCCAGATAGCCTTTCATCAGATAGGTGTTCATCGGGATCATGCCACCGACGTAAACCAGCACCAGCGCGATATGGCTGTTCACCAGTCCCAGCATCTGCGCCAGTACGAAAATGGCGATCAGGGCAGAGAACTGCGGAATCATCTGCAACAGCAGAAACAGCATCAGCCCGTTCTGGCGGCCGCGAAAGCGGAAGCGAGAGAAGGAATATGCGGTGAAACTGACGCTGATGAGCGTCAGGATCATGGTCAGGAAACTGATTTTCATCGAGTTCCAGTACCATGCGGCGTAGTTAATCTGGCCGTTAAACAGCTCCTCATAGTGAATGAAGGAGAAGTTATCTGGGATGATCGAGGTGTTGAGCAGGCTGCTACCGGGGTTCAGCGACGCGCCTACCGTCCAGATCAACGGATAAATAATGATGACCGCCACGATCGTCAGCAACAGGTAGGTCAGACCGAGTTTGATAAAATTCTGGCGTTTAACGCTGTGTTTTTTCATCTGCGCGCTTTCCTATGCCATGTTGTCTTGTTTGAAGGAATTGGTGGCGCGGAACTGCCACAGCGCGACGCCCACGACAAAAATCGACAGCAGAATGGTGATGCTGGCTGCGATCGCATATTGGGAAGAAGACATGGTCAGCTTATAAATCCAGGACACCAGAATATCTGTCCCGCCCGCGTTGGAGCCGATCACCGCGGGTCCACCGTTGTTGAACAGATAGATGATGTTGAAATTATTAAAGTTGAACGTGTACTGCGTGATGATGATGGGCGCAATGGAGTAGAGCACCAGCGGCAGCGTGATGGTGGTGAGCTTGTACCAACTGCTGGCTCCGTCAATCGTCGCGGCTTCGTACAAATCGTCAGGAATCGCCTGCAATACGCCCGTCGTCATGGCGAACACAAACGGGAAGCCTAACCAGGTTTGCATCAGAATCAGCGCCGTTTTGGTCCAAAACGGATCGGTCATCCACGCTTTAGGTTCAATCCCTAATGCGGCCAGAATACCGTTATTAATCACGCCAAACGTTTCGTTAAACATCCCTGCGAAAACCAGAATAGTGACGAAACCCGGCACCGCCCACGGCAGAATCAGGATGGTGCGGATCAGTGGCTTAAAGCGTAGTCCTTTCTGGTTCACCAAAATCGCCAGCAGAATACCTACGGCGCACTGGAGTGTGGTCGCAATCAGCGTCCAAATCACCGTCCATTGCAGCACGTCAAAGAACGTCGAACGCCAGAGATCGAGCCGGAAGATGTTGATAAAGTTCGTCATCCCCACCCAGTCGACCAGTTTGGCGGGCGGCGTGTGATAGAGGTTGTAATTGGTAAAGGCGATGGAAAAGCCGAAAATAATCGGGAAAACCACGACAAAGACCAGCAGGATGAAGCCGGGCGTGATCATCAGATAAGGGAAGCCTTCGCTCAGCAGCATCTGATATTGCTTCTTTACGCTGTTCAACGGCAGACCTTTATCGCGTCTGGCGCCGCACACGTAAGCATCGCGCAGGCTGAAAGAGTAAACGCCGACGCCAAAAGCGGCGACGATCACGCTGATAATGCCTTTTGCTAGCAGAAAAATAGAGTGATCGCGTGGCAGCTCGGTGCCCAGCGTGATGAGCCCCCAGGCGCCGTTTCGCAGGAAATCATGGAATATGCCGATGAAGCAGGCCATGACGATAAAGAAAAGCGCGCCTTTGACGAACTGGCGATTATAAATCTGTCCGAGTCCGGGGATGAGCGCCAGCAATACAGCTGTTCTGGCGTGGCGACATCCTCTTTCTTGTGGCGTAAGGCCGCTGACGTTGACGGTCACATCTACCTCCATTTTCTTAAAAACATGGGGTTCCCTCACATCCCGAAATCGATTGGGGAGAAATAAGGGAGCCCATGTTGACCCACGGTGGTGTGGGGGATTACTGGTTACTGTGGTTAGCTTCGATCTGCATTTTGATAATCTTCACGGCAGATTCCAGCGCCGCTTTGGTGTCCTGCTTGCCCGTCACGCTCAGTTGCAGCGCGCTGTTTGCTGGCGTCCAGACTTCCTGCATTTCCGGTACGCTCGGCATAGGAACGGCATAGCCAGACTGGATCGCGACAGCACGGGATTTTTCGTCGTTTTTAATCAGCGGGTCGTTAACCAGCGCCGCAATCGGTGGGATCTCACCGGTTAACTGGAAGCGGACTTTGGCGTACTCAGGCTGATTGATGAACTCAATGAATTTCTGCGCCAGCTCTTTGTTTTTGGAGTAGGTGGAAATGCTGTAGCCTTTCACGCCCAGCAGCGAACGTGGATGCTCGCCGTTTGGCAGCAGTGGCAGTGGGGCGACGCCATAGTTTACGCCTGCATTTTTGTACGGCTGGAATGCCCACGGGCCAGTAATGACGGCTGCGGCCTTTTTCTCGGTAAACAGGGAGTCGATGGCGTTCGCGCCAGTTTCACCGACGATACCCGGCGGGAACAGGCCATCGGCATAGAATTTCTTGATGTAGTTGACGGCATCGATGGTGGCTTGTTTATCCAGACCGATGTCTTTTACGTTCGGTGAACCGTTGCTGTTCTGCCCGAAAATGTAGCCACCCATCCCAGCGATGACGCCATAGGCGTAATAAATTTCGTCAAATTTTGCCAGCAGGCCGTAACGGCCTTCTGCACGTTGCTGCTTGGAGAAGGTGAACAGGTCGTCGAATTTTTCCGGCGGCTGTGGCATCAGATCTTTGTTGTACACCAGCACGGTGGTTTCAACGGCTTTCGGCACGCCATACAGCTTACCGTTATAGGTCTGGGCTTCCAGTGCTGGCTTGGTGAAACTCGACAGGAACGTCTGATTCAGCTTCAGTTCGCTAATCAATCCCTGAACCACGGCAGTCCCGACCTGATCGTGTGGCATCACGATCACATCCGGGCCGATTCCTGCAGGGCCATCCAGACGGAGTTTCTCAATCTGCTGTGCGTAGGGCGTTTCCAGCACATTGACTTTGACATTATTCTGTTTTTCAAAGGCTTTGATCGCGTCTGCGATGCCGTCGGATTTCTTGATATCTTCCCATACCAGAAGTTCTTTGTCGGCTGCCAGCGCTGATTTGCTGAGTACACCGGTGATACCCAGTGAAATCATAATGACGGCGGTCAGTGTTTTCATTTTCATCATTAGTCCTCAAAGCCCTGGTGGGCCCATCGTGGTAGGAAATCGTCGCGTACTTTCCGCTTTCGCCGTTTTTGCTGTCTCTGTGCGATATGGGTGTAACGTTACATCACACGGCAGTACACCGCAGGGAATGAAGCATCTAACAGTACACGTTGTTTGGCGATCGTTGCTGTATGGTGCTTGACGCTTTATTACGCGTTTTCCATAAATTAGGATAACGGTTACACCAATAGCGATTACATTAAGCAGAGTGCGCCACGTCTGCCAGCGAAACATGTAAAGGCTGTGATCTCATGCACAAAAGTAACCCCCTGTTTGTGCAAACGGTTACACCATGCTGTTATATTGCAATTATGACCAGCGTGCAGGTAAACCTGGCCGGATGCTAATGCGTCTGGAAGGGCTACCGAGCCATTTTGAGTAGACGGTCACTGGGCCGTTGTGACTCAGCGCTTATATCCTGAAAAGCAAAATTATCAAGAGGTTACCGTTATGGCGTCGATCCAGTTGGATAGAGTGAGTAAGCATTTTGGCAAAACGATTACGCTTCACGATGTGAATCTGACGATTGCCGATGGAGAGTTCGCCGTTTTTGTTGGGCCGTCTGGCTGTGGTAAGTCGACGTTGCTGAGAATGATTGCCGGGCTGGAAGATGTCACAGGCGGTGAAATCATGATTGATGAGGCAGTGGTGAATGATGTTGCCCCTGCTCACCGTGGTGTGGCGATGGTGTTCCAGTCTTATGCGTTGTATCCGCACATGACCGTCGCTGAGAATATGGGTTACGGCCTGCGCGTGAATGGTGTTCCGAAAGACCAGATTAAGCACCAGATCGAGATGGTGGCGAAGACGCTGCAACTGTCTCACCTGCTGGAGCGCAAACCAAAAGAGCTATCCGGTGGTCAGCGCCAGCGTGTGGCGATAGGGCGCGCCATCGTGCGTAACCCGAAAGTGTTCCTGTTTGACGAACCGCTGTCTAATCTGGATGCGGAACTGCGCGTGGATATGCGGTTGCACATTGCCAAACTGCATCAGGAATTGAAAACGACGATGATCTACGTGACGCATGATCAGGTCGAAGCCATGACGCTGGCCGATAAAATCGTGGTTATGAATTACGGCAAGGTCGAGCAGGTAGGATCGCCGATGGAACTTTATTATCACCCGGTTAATCAGTTTGTTGCGGGCTTTATCGGCTCGCCAAAAATGAATTTCCTGCCTGCGCAGGTCATCGATTGGACGCCGGATAGCCTGACGGTGAATATTGCCGATCAGCTACAGCTTGAGCTGCCGATCCGCACCGGTGAACTGAGCGTTGGCAGCACGGTCACGCTGGGGCTGCGGCCGGAACACGTGTCGCCGGAAGGTGAGGGGATTCGTCTGTCATTTGGCTGCGAGGTCGTTGAGCGCTTAGGTAACAGCACCTACCTGTTCGGCCAATGCTGCGGCATTGATAACTTCAAGCTGCTGCTGGCAGGCGACAGCGCCTTCAAGCCGTATGAACACATTGAGGTTTTCTTCTCGCCCACTAACTGTCTGGTGTTTAACGCCGATGGCTTGCGTATCAGTGGCTAATTAAGCGACGGCATCGCTGAATCTCAATAGCCCAAATTCCTACTAAACATAAACAGCGCCCTTAGCGGGCGCTAATTCTGATATTTATAAATCCTCTATTGCGAAATATGTCGCTGCTCTGTGTGTTCCAGGCGTAAAAAATTGCGCTGAGGTGGGCGTGGCCGCCGGATGAGCGGCATGGACGCCGCGAAAGTCTGCGCCGCGTAAGGAACGCGTCGCAGGCGGTCCGAATAGCGGATACGAACGCCGAAGGTATCGCGTAGCGACGCAATTAGCGCTGAAAAGCCAGTGGTCAAGGCGCTGCGGCGATTGAGCGCGCCTTGTCGGGCGTGTGATGACATTACAGATTTTCTCGGTAGTTAACACGCACGAAACTTTCGTACTACCGCACATGATGCAGTGAAAATTTGATAGCGTGTGTTACTCGCAATAGAAAAAGGCTCTCCGCAGAAAGCCTTTTGGGAAATACCCGACGGGAATGATGAGCCCGTCGAGCTGAGGGTTAGTGCGGTATTACCACCAGGCTTCTGCCTGAATACCGAAGTTCATTGTATTGTCTTTTCTGTTGCTGTTGAATGACTTATTTTCACCATCATTCAGATAGGAAACATAAAAACGCAATTCAGGGCGTGCCAGCATCGGAATATCTGCAGAAAATGCATGTGCAATAGTATATTTTTGACCACTTGATTTGTTTTTATTACCGTCTAATTCTGTTTCAGTTGAGCGGAATGTACCTATTTCTAAATAGGTTTTTTGATTTTTTGTCCAAGAATACTGACCACGTGCGACAGCCGAAATTAGATCTTTATCTTTGTTATTAATAGAAATTTTCTCTGCTTTACCATAAGTCAATACATGACTGATAAGGATCTGTTCGGTTAGAGGTATATCACCTGTTTGGATAGCACGGTAGCCTGTTGCATCGGTATTATAATGCCAGACGTCGTACCACCCGCCTCCTTGAGATATCATATTTTGGGCAAGCCCTTTATCTGCATATTGTAATACTAACTTTTGGTTAGCTTTCCAGTTTGAAAAATAATGGCTAAGCTCAGCTGTTGCCATGACACCATTTTTAGCATCATAGAGTTTGTTTTCTGCGGACAGTATTTCTTTCTGTGCATCCGTTGGATTCGGCATAGCGTAAGTTAATCCGAATTCTGTCCATGCGCCATTCCAAGGTTTCCAACCAGCATAGCGTGCATCGAGATAGTTAATATTCAGATCTTCAACTTGGTTTTTCCACGTTGTGATTTTATTATTCCAAGGGTCTCTACCAACTTCAATTTCGTTCCACTTATTTGTTGCCATGCTTTCGCCATCACCACGGATCCAGGCAAAAGAGAAGGCGCCTTCACCTGCTTTGATATTTTCAATACCCGCCCCAGAACCTGAAATATTATAATATTTCGTGTCGATAATGTGGATATCTCGGCGCTGGTAATAGCGCTTACCGGCCCAAACAACAGCATCTGGCATGTTTGGCACAAAGCCTTTTGCCTGCAGGTTCAACTGGCGCAAACCAAACTCGGCATCGTCATTTTTTGTCGTTTCATTATCGTTCGAACCGTCCGATAGCAGAGAAATCATGCTATCGAAGTAAAACGTTTTCCCATTTTCGTTATACAGCTGCTGTCCTAACTGGATTTCGCCGTAGGTGTCATCCTCATTGCCTAGTCTTCCTACCAGATTTTTATTTGCAGTTTGCTGTTTTCCATCGGTTGAAACTCCCACGCCAGAACGGAAGTATCCTGAAAAATCAACAGAATAAGAAGGGGGTGCTAGCATTGCTAAACTCAGCGCAATGGATGTTGTCAGCAGTTTTCTTTTCATAATATACCTTTCGCTTATTCGGGTAAGGATGTGGATGTTCCAAATAACATGACGTGAACGGAGGTAAAGCGCTTCCACTCATGGCGAAGGATTATGGGGGAATAAAATGAAGTATGACATGATTGTTCTCACAAAATACAAAAGAGTTACACCAATATTTACACTAATGTAACGATGTTACATAGAGCGTTTTGATTATTTATCAGTACTATCGTGGTGTTATTTGCTACGTGAAGGTGTGTAACTGGTTACACGTTTTGTCTGTGCGGCTAAAATGCAGCATAAAAATTTTTTATGTCAGAATCGGAAACGTTACATCAAAGGCGTGATGCGATGCCGAGTAGGAAACATGTCAGAAAAATAGTGAAAGAGTGTCTGCGGAAGAGAAGTACAGAACAGGATGTGTGAGTGCAGAAACGCAATGATGTCGTGCTTGCCTGATGCGAAAGAGCAACGCATCGGGCAAGCTGAATGATAAAAGGCGGTTATTTCTTACGGGCTGGGGGACTGACAGAATGGCGGCGTACCAGCGTCGGGCTAAACATGTTCGTGGTTTCACTGAGCTGTTTACCGTGGGATAACGCGATGGCTAATTCTGCTGCCTGAATGGCCATGGCGGAAACCGGATAGTGCACAGTCGTCAGGCGAGGACGAAGATAGCGGGCAATCAATACGTCATCAAACCCGACCACCGACATGTCCTGCGGTACGCTGATGCTGTTATCGCTTAGGACAGAAAGGGCACCTGCGGCCATGGAATCGTTGTAACACACCACCGCCGTCATGTTGCCACCCCGACTCAGCAATTCCATCATGGCGGATTCACCACCCACTTCGTCCGGTGAGGCGCGGGCAATGAGGCGTTCATCCCGCGCGATGCCGTGCTCTTGCAGTGCATCCACATAGCCTTGCAGGCGGTCGGCGGAGTCAGAAATTTGGTGATTAGAACAGAGAAAGCCGATCCGCTGATGCCCTTCCTGAATTAAATGGCGTGTTGCCAGCCAGGAGCCATAGCGATCGTCGAGCGCAACGCAGCGGTTTTCATAACCGGGTAACGTGCGGTTGATGAGCACCATGTCAGGAATGTGGCTCATTAGCGCTGCCAGTTCCTCATCTGAAAGCATTTTTGCATGCACGATCAACCCCGCACAGCGGTGGCGAATTAGCTGTTCAATGGCTTTCTTTTCCTGCTCAGCATTGTGATAGCCGTTACCAATAAGCAAAAAGTTGCCGGTTGCCTGGGCAATTTGTTCGACAGATTTCACCATCGTTCCGAAAAAGGGATCGGACACATCCGCGACAACCAGCCCCATGGTCTCCGCACTTTGGTGTGCGAGCGCTCTGGCATTGGCGTTCGGATGATATTGCAGTTCCGCCATGGCCTTGTGTACGGCTTCCCTGGAGGCGGTACTGGCTTTGGGCGAGTTATTAATCACGCGCGAAACCGTAGCGACTGATACACCTGATAGACGAGCAACATCCTTTATTGTGGCCATTGGCATTCCTGAGCGGTCAAATGCGTGGTGAGGCGGACCGTAACCTAACGCACAAGTTAAAAGAAAAAATCGATTACTTATATTTATAAATGTACAGGTTTTTGGGGGATGTTACCTAGCCGACCCCCTTTCCTTTTTGATCCAGACCGTACTTATGTGATCGCTATCAACAATCATCGGTCATTTCTCTCTTCCAAAATCCCATGCCGAGGTTTAAATTTAGGGTAACCGATTACACTTATATGGTAGTTAAACGATAGCTGACTATCGTTATTCAGCATTACTACAGCCATTTCATCCATGCCATATAGTGAAACTGATTACATTAAGGGATCTTTCTGGCTGAGTTTACAGACTGACCTGATGCCTCTCCGAGATCTCTGACGGGCTGTTAGCGCCATACAATGGGTTGCCGATGGTGCCGCCGTTGTACCGAGTTTGTGTTTTGTATTGAGGAATAGCTTATGCAGTTTGAGCCAACTGAACATCCGCATCGCCGTTTTAACCCGCTGAAAGGCGAATGGATTCTGGTTTCTCCGCATCGTGCCAAACGCCCCTGGCAAGGGCAGCAGGATGAACCCGATCGCGCTACGCCACCGCCTTACGATCCGACCTGCTATTTGTGTGCGGGCAATAAACGCATTACTGGCGATATCAACCCGCACTATCAGGGCACCTTTGTTTTTACGAATGACTTTTCGGCTCTAATGGAGGACACGCCGGATGCACCATCGGGCGACGACGAGCTTTTCCGCGTGCAGCAAGCCCGTGGCGTCAGTCGTGTCATCTGTTTTTCTCCCGATCACAGTAAAAGTCTGCCACAGCTTTCGCTGCCAGCGCTGAAAGCAGTGATCGATACGTGGAGCGATCAGACTGAGGAACTGGGCAAGCGGTATCCGTGGGTTCAGGTTTTTGAGAATAAAGGGACGATGATGGGGTGCTCCAATCCCCATCCGCACGGGCAGGTTTGGGCTAACGATTTTCTGCCGAACGAAGTACAGCGTGAGGATGAGCAGCAACGTGACTATTTCTCCCGCCACGGTTCGGCGCTATTGCTGGACTACGTTCGCCGCGAGCAGGCTGACGGATCGCGCATTGTGGTGGAAACGGAGCACTGGCTAGCGGTTGTCCCTTATTGGGCGGCGTGGCCGTTTGAAACGCTGGTTCTGCCCAAGTTCGCGGTGCAGCGGTTACCGCAGCTCAATGACGTTCAGCGTGACGATCTGGCACTGATCCTGAAAAAGCTGACCAGCCGTTATGACAACCTGTTCCAGTGTTCCTTTCCTTATTCGATGGGGTGGCATGGTGCGCCGTTTAAGGGCGATGACATCGCACACTGGCAACTGCATGCCCATTTTTATCCCCCGTTATTACGTTCCGCCAGCGTGCGCAAATTTATGGTCGGCTATGAAATGCTGGCTGAGACACAGCGTGATCTGACGGCAGAGCAGGCCGCTGAACGTTTACGCAGCGTGAGTGATATCCATTTTCGTGAGCAAATTTGAGGTCATTTTATGAGCCGTATTGATTCTCTACGTCAGTTAACCGAGTCTGTTTTTGTCCGATTATTTGGCTATGCGCCGCACGCGGCTATTCAGGCTCCCGGTCGGGTCAACCTGATTGGCGAGCACACCGACTATAACGATGGCTTTGTCTTGCCTTGTGCTATCGATTACCAGACGGTGGTCAGCGCAGCGGTACGTCAGGATGGCATCGTGCGGGTGGTCGCGGTGGATTTTGACAACCAGCAGGATGAATTCGATCTCGCCAAAGCGATCGTGCCTCACCCAGACTACACTTGGGCGAACTATATCCGTGGAACGGTGAAGTTTTTGCAGGCGCGTGGCTTGCCGCTCACCGGCATGGATATGGTGGTCTCCGGTAATGTGCCTTCTGGCGCAGGGCTAAGTTCTTCGGCCTCGCTGGAAGTGGCGATCGGGCAGACGTTCAAAGAGCTGAATAATCTGGATATCAGCCAGTTGGATGTGGCATTGAACGGCCAGCAGGCGGAAAACGATTTTGTCGGCTGTAGCTGCGGCATTATGGATCAGTTTATTTCTGCTCAAGGGCGTGTTGGTCAGGCGTTGTTGATCGACTGCCGCTCTCTGGAAGGGCGCGCTGTGCGTATGCTCGATGGTGTTGACGTCCTGATCGTGAATTCTAACGTGCGCCGTGGGCTAGTCGACAGCGAATACAATACGCGACGCCAGCAGTGTGAAGCGGCGGCGCGTCACTTTAACGTCAAGGCGCTGCGTGATGTTTCACTGGCACAGTTTGAAGCGGGAATCGCGGGGCTGGATCCGGTAGCGGTACGTCGTGCGCGACACGTTATTACCGAGAACCGCCGTACACTGGAAGCGGCTGATGCACTGGCGCGTCAGGATGCGCACCGTTTGTTTACGCTGATGGCAGAGTCGCATGTCTCCATGCGTGACGATTTTGAAATTACCGTGCCGCCGATCGATGTGCTGGTGGATCTGATTCAAGAATATGTCGGTGAGCAGGGCGGTGTGCGTATGACCGGTGGCGGTTTCGGTGGCTGTATTGTCGCCCTTATCCCCTCAGCGCTGACGGATGAAGTCAAACAGGTGATCGAACGGGAATATCCGGCGCGCACCGGCCTTCAGCCGTCCATCTATCTGTGTCAGGCATCCGGCGGCGCGGGTCGCGTGAGTTAAATTCGGGCTGGGAAAGCGAGCGAAAAGGGCTTTGATTAAAGCCCTTTTTACATTTCATGTGTTTTACATTGCCTATGTTTAAGGCAGCAGGAACAGCGTTGCCAGCCCGAGGAAGATAAAGAAGCCGCCAGTATCGGTAATGGCTGTAATCATTACGCTGGAGCCGATGGCCGGATCGCGGCCGAGTTTCATCATGATCAGTGGGATAGCGACGCCCATCAGTGCGGCGAGCAACAAGTTCAGCAGAATCGCCAACATCATCACGCCCCCCATCGCGGCGCTGCCATAGAGCAGGAAGGTCACCACGCCCATAATCGTGCCCCATATCACCCCGTTGACCAGCGCAACGCCTAATTCTTTAAGCAGCAGGTACGATTTTTTGCCGTGTTCAAGCTGATGCAACGCCAGTGCACGCACGATCATGGTGATCGTCTGGTTACCCGTATTCCCGCCAATTCCGGCGACAATCGGCATGAGCGTCGCCAGCGCTACCAAATGGGATAGCGTGTGCTCAAACAGGCCGATAACCCGCGAAGCGATGAGCGCCGTACAAAGATTGATGGCCAGCCATGCCCAGCGATTGCGAAACGATTTATACACGGGCGCGTAGACGTCTTCAGAAGGCGTTAACCCCCCTGAACGCCGCAGGCTGCTGTCGCTTTCTCGGTTCACGACGTCGAGGATATCCTCAATCGTCAGGCGTCCCATGAGTTTCCCTTTGCTATCGACCACGGCGCTGGAAATTAAGTCGTAACGCTCAAAAGCCCCTGCGGCTTCTTCGACTTTATCTTCAGGCTGGAATCTCAACGGCTGATCGTCCATGACGTCATTAACCAGAGCCTGAGGTGAGTGGAGCAGAATGCTGGCTAGCGACAGTTCGCCGATCAGCGTATTTTTGCGATCGGTGACGAACAGCTTGTCGGTGGAGTTGGGGATAGTTTTACGGTAGCGCAGATAGCGCTGTACGGTCGCGAGTGTGACATCGGCGCGCACGGTGATGAGTTTGAAATCCATCATGTGGCCGAGGCAGTCTTCATCATAATTAATGGCGGCGCGTAGCTGCGCGCGCTGCTTCGGTTCAAGCGAGGTCAGTATTCTACCCAGCAGGTGGCGCGGAACGAGGCGAGACAGCTGAGCCTGTTCATCAACATCCAGTATCCTAACCGCTCTCAGGATTTCCTTGTCCTGCATGTCGCCGATCAGATCGTCAGAAATGCTGTCAGAGGCCTCAATCAACACGCGGCCGCGCTTCTCTACAGGAATAAGCCGCCAGAGCGCCAGCCGTTCATCCTGCGGTAAAGATTCCAGCATGTCGGCAAGGTCAGCGGCATGTAGCCCGATGATAAGTTCGCTGATTTCTGCGGTTTGATCGCGCAGAATGCTTTTTTCATGCAGTCTGATGTTGTTATTTAATGCAGTGCTGTCGCCCAACGTGGTGTCGTCGCGTTCCGTAACGCGCGGTTGCCGGTTGATAATGTCTTCAACCAGTTCTTTGTTTTCCAACAGTAGAAGGGAGATGCGGCGACGGAGGTCGGTAAGTTTTTTTACACTCGACATAATGTTTTATGCTCGATCTGTTTTTTATCCGTGTTTTATTAAACGTAGCGCAAAATCAGTAGATTAAGAATAGGATTACTGGCGAATCGCAGTGCGATAGTACCCAGATGTGTTTTTGATGCCCTTTTTTATCTAATGAATTATTAAATCGCTTGCTACTTAGTTTTTGGCGATATATAGTCAATACCAGAAACGTAACCGATACTGATGGCAGAGACGATGAACGACAACGCTTACAAACTGGATGGACAACTGTGCTTCGCACTGTATTCAGCCAATCTGGCGATGAATAAACTGTATCGTCGTTTGCTGTCTGAGCTGAATCTGACCTATCCTCAATATCTGGTCATGCTGGTGTTGTGGGAGCGTGAAGGTTTGACGGTGTCTGAACTGGGCGAGCGTCTGTATCTCGATTCCGCCACGCTAACGCCGTTGCTCAAGCGGTTACAAAGCGCAGGCTTAGTTGTGCGTAACCGGGGAACAGAAGATGAACGTCAGGTGCTGGTTGGTTTAACCGAAGCAGGGCGAGCACTTCAGCAACAGGCGAAAGCGATTCCTGAAAGCGTGTTTTGCGCGACGGAATGCCATCTTGACCAGCTACAGACGATCAAAAAAGATTTAGAGACGCTGCGTAAGAATCTGATTGGGCATCTTTGAAAATGCTGGCGGTTGCCTTGTGCATCCGCAGTCCGTCAGACAGCGTTATATTTGTTAAGTAGTCTGTTTTTATGTGGTTTTCTTTATGTAATTAAGTAGTTTGCGATTTAATTTTTCACTATGTAATTAAAGCCTGAGCAGCATCTATATTGCCTTAGGCCATTCCCTAACTATCTGGAGTCACATTATGTCTATTGAAAAAGTATTATACGTTGCCCATGCTCAAGCTACCGGTGGTCGTGATGGCCGTGCGGTGTCTTCCGATAAAGCGGTTGATATTAAATTGACGACCCCGCGTGAACTGGGTGGTGCAGGCGGTGAAGGGACGAACCCAGAGCAGCTGTTTGCTGCGGGCTATTCTGCCTGTTTTCTTGGCGCGATGAAGTTTGTCGGTGCGCGTGAGAAAATCGCTGTCCCTGCTGATACCACGGTAAACGGTAGCGTAGGCATCGGTGCTATCCCGACAGGATTTGGTATTGAAGTCGAACTGACGATTTCCCTGCCGGGTCTGGATCGCGCGGTGGCTGAAGATTTGGTGCAGAAAGCGCATATCGTTTGCCCATACTCCAATGCAACGCGTGGCAACATCGATGTGACCCTGACTATCGTCTAAGTCCGGCTTGAAGTCAGTACATGATTGATCGAGGAACTCGATTGATTGATAAAAACGGTGGCTGCGAAGATTCGCACTGCCGTTTTTTTATGACGGATATCCTCATCCGTCACCCTTCGGGCCGTTGCTACGCAACGTTGAAAAACGTTCCCGACGTTTTTTTATTGGTACGGCATCACCTAAATAGGTAGTGGGTGCGGGTGTAAATGACGGGCACGAGAAAACTAAGGCAGTAAGCCTGATGAAGAAAAATAGAATATAAGAAAAAATAGACGGGTTGGTTAAGCGCTACTCTTTCTGATTGACGAGTACGTTGGCAGGGAGCAGTAATTGTTCAGCACGCTGCTGCTGTTTGTCTTGGTGATGACCAAACGCGGTGATGGTGGAGTAAGCAAAGCGGCCTAAAAGAATAATAAAGCTGATGAGTAAAACGGCACGGGCGATCCGAGAGCCACTTCGTCGCGGGCGTATCGATAATCGTCGTTTATGGGTAAGCGTGGACATTACCGGTTAATCCTCTGTGAAAGCGAACATTCGCTGTTGTTTATTTAGGCACAAGCGGTAGGCGAGGTCAATCTGCCGATGTGAAAAATATGATGACCGATTTCGGTTTTCGCACGTTGGGTGCAAGGAGACAGGGAGGTATAAACCCGCGTGAAGAGAAAAGGGTATAAAAGGGATAAAGGGATAAAGGGAATCAGTAGAAACCCGCTCAAACAAAAACGAATAAGCGGGTTGTGTGGTGCAAGGGATTACGCCGTGGTATTGACGTTACGCCCAATCGCCGGATTTGCTGGCAGAGGTGGTAATGCCTGTAAAATGCCGGAGACGACAGCTTCTTGATTATCGATCGCTTTTTTCGCTATAAGCGCACTGGCCTCACTGCTGGTACGCATGTTGCTGAGGTCGGTCGCGAGTGATGCAATCTGCGATACATCCATTTCACTCTCCTTAATACTGAGTTGGATTGATGTCCGGTATGGAAAGGAAGCGCACCTTTCCGCCGAGGTTGCATGATGTTGGCGAAAATTCTCGCCAGCCATCATTTTGGTATCGGCCCCATCTCTGTAAACTTTACGTTAACCGGGCTTCACCGGCCAGTCTGGTTGCACAATTTTTCGTCACGATACTGTTCGGCGTACGCTCGGATTACAGACAAAATCCCAGCAATCAGGCTTTTTCTTCCTCAATCATCAGCTTCCAGCCGGTGACGTCCTGCCAGTATTCCTGTTCCCGTTCCAAATCCAGCTGTACCAGCGTGTTGTTGGTAAAGAAGTCACGTGGGAACGTCAGCGTCCAATAGTTGTCATCGGTATGCAGCCGTAGCGATTCCGGCGTTGTCGTTGCCTGACGCTGGTTATTCAACAGCGTGGCAAGACGCAAGAGCTGCACCATGGGCAAATACTGTTTCTTTTTGAACAGGTTCAACCGCGGCAATTCTTCCAGCTTGATCGCTTTACGGTGCAATCGCACGATCATGGACAGCACAAGCTGCTGTTCCTGATTGAAGCCGGGCAGGTTAGTGTTTTGCAGAATGTAGGCGGAATGACGGTGCATGCCGCTATGGTTAATGCCCAATCCAACCTCATGCAGCATAGAAGCCCAGTTTAAAATGGCTTCGAGCTGTGGATGCACCAAGTTAGGATTTTGTTCTGCCCATTGTGCATAAAGCTGCTGCGTAGTTTCCCGCACGCGTCGCGCCTGCTCACGATCGATATTGTAATGGGTCGCCAGACTCTGCGCGGTACGGATACGAATATCCTGATGGCGGAAACGCCCTTCCATTTCGTACAGCACGCCTTCACGCAGCGCGCCATCGGACAGGCGTAGTTCTTTGATCGCCAGCGCATCGAAAATACCGCATAGGATAGCCAGACCGGGCACGAGCACCGACTGACGGTCTTCGGACAGACCCGGCAGGCTCAGCGCTTTGAAGTGCTTAAACTGCAAGATCTGCGTGCGTAGCATTTCCAGCCGTTCGGGAGTAATCAGGCCGTCTTTCTCTCCCATTTCCACCAGAATTTCATGCGTAGCCTTGATCGTTCCAGACGCGCCTAGGGCGAATTTCCAGCCGTATATGCGGTATTCCCAGGACAGCGTCTCCAGCTTTTGTGCCGCGGCCAGCCGTGCGCGCTTGAAGTTGGCTTCGCTAATTTCACCATTCGGGAAAAACTGCTGTGCGAAGCTGACGCACCCCATGCGACGGCTTTCCACCAGCATCGGCTCGAAATCTTCACCGATGACCAACTCTGTAGAACCGCCACCGATATCGATGACCAGCTTGCGGCCTTTCTCCGGCTGCGTATGCTCCACGCCCATAAAAATCAGACGGGCTTCTTCATGGCCGGAAATGATCTCTATCGGATAGGGAATAATATCCGCCGCACGGCGCAGAAACTCCTGCGCGTTGGCCGCTTGACGCAGCGCGTGCGTACCGACGATGGACACGTTCATGGCTGGGAAGCCTTGCAGCCGTTCAGCAAACAGCGCCAGACAGCTCAGGCCGCGTTGAATGGCTTCTTCGCTGAGCACATTTTTGCTGTCCAGCCCATCGGCCAGATGTACCCGCTGTTTTAAACGCCCCAATACCTGAAGCGCACCGTTTACCACGCGTGCGATCACCATGTGAAAACTATTGGAGCCCAGGTCGATGGCGGCGAATTCTTGCGGCTTCATCTCGGTTTTTTCATTGTTCGTTAACGGCATTATTCAGGCTTATCTCCAGGTTGCTCCAACGCCTTGATGTAGTCGTAAATGGCATTTTGCGCGCGTACTTTACGCCGGTTGCCGCGTGAGACATAGCGATTGCTCGATTCTTTATCAATGACACGGGCTTTCACCGTATCACTGAACAGAATATCCAGCGTTTCCAGCACGCGGTTTTTCAAAATGGGATCCAGAATTTCCACTGCGACTTCAATGCGATAATCAATGTTGCGTGTCATCCAGTCTGCGGAAGAGAGGTAGACTTTCTTGTCCCCGCCGTTGTTGAAGACATACACCCGATCGTGTTCCAGATAGCGGTCAAGAATACTGATGACCTGAATATTTTCACTGATCCCCGGTAAATTAGGGATCAGCGAACACATGCCACGTACCAGTAGATTGATTTTTACGCCCGCAGAGGAAGCCTGATACAGCTTTTCTGCCAGCCCTTTATCCACCAGATTATTTACCTTAAGCGTAATGCCTGCATCACGATTCGCCAGCGCATTTTCGATCTCGGTATCGATCAATTGGTAAAGCTTGTCGCGGGAATTTTGCGGTGACACCAGCAGGTGCTCGAAGCTGACCGGGCGGTAGGGGTTTTCAATGAAATTGAAGACGCGACGGACTTCGTTGGTAATGCGTTCGTCGGCGGTCAGCAGCGAGTAATCCGTATACAGACGGGCAGTTTTCTCGTTGAAGTTACCGGTGCCGATATGCGCGTAACGCACGATGTTTTCCCCTTCGCGGCGGGAAATCAGGAATAGCTTGGCGTGAATTTTCAGCCCTGGCACCGAGAAAATGACGTGTACGCCCGCTTCTGTCAGGCGTTTGGCCCAGTGGATGTTCGCCTCTTCATCAAAGCGTGCCTGTAGCTCGACCACGACCGTCACTTTCTTGCCGTTGTGCGCCGCATGAATCATCGAGGTAATGATGCGCGAGTCTTTGGCAACGCGGTAAATATTGATTTTGATGGACAGCACGTTAGGGTCGAAAGAGGCTTGTCGCAGCAGCTCTAATACGTGCTCGAAGGTGTGGTACGGGTAATAGAGCAGCACATCGCGCTCACGGATCGCATCAAACCCATTGCGAAAATTGTTGAACCCAGTGTGCCGCAGGCGGGGCAAAGGTTTGTTGACCAGATTGGCGCGCCCGACGTTCGGGAAGGAAATAAAATCTTTGAAATTATGATAACGCCCGCCGGGGATAACGGAGTCAAAGGAGGAGATCCCCAGCTTCTCTTGTAGCATCGCGACCATGGCGTCTGGCATGTCGCGCTGATACACAAATCTCACCGGCTCGGCGGTTAAGCGCTGCTTCAGGCTGGAAGACATCAGCTCCAGCAGGCTGGATTCCATTTCCGTCACCAGATCGTATTCTGCATCGCGCGTCATTTTCATGGAGTACGCGTTCAGCGCATCATAATCGAAGAAACCCTTGAAGATATCATCCAGACAGTAACGCAGAATGTTATCGATGAGGATCATGGTCTTACGACGACGCGGCGCTTCCGCTGGCAGGTTGACGAAGCGCGGTATTTTATCCGAAGGAATTTCCAGCAGGGCGTAGCTGATCTCATCACCACGAATAATTTCGACGGCAAGATAGGTATAGTTATCCTTCAGAAACTCCACCAGATTGGTTTCGTCAAAGATCAGTATTGGCGTGATGTGTGGGCGCAGATATTGCCGGAAGTAATCTCTCAGCCACTCTTGCTGATTCGGGGAAACCTGACGTTCGTTGACCAGAAAAATCTGGTTACGCGCCATCTCCAGCAGCAGTTCGTTGTACAGGCTATCAAATATTTGATCGGTTTTGAGAACTCGCGCCTGAATTTTGCCTAAAAGATGTCGCAGATTGCCGTCCAGACCTTGTTCTTCATTAATCAGAATGCGTCTTTTCAAATCGGCAAAACGGACTTTATAAAATTCATCAAGGTTGCTGGAGTAAATGCCCAGAAAGCGCATACGTTCGATTAACGGATTGCTTTTATCTGCTGCTTCCTGAAGTACTCGTTCATTAAAGGATAACCAACTTAATTCTTTCTCTATATAGAGTTTGTCCTGACCCATTGTCACTCCGCTCAACGCATGTACTGAAGGTTCATCCAATATTCATACCCTTCCTTTGTGGAGATAGGGTACAACAACATTATGGCGTGTTGATGACGATAAAATCTAATTCATAGACAGACTTACCATTGTCATATTATGGGCGTAAAGGCAACATATGCTACCCGCAATACGTTAGCAACACGACTCTGGCGGCTTCACTCTGACGGCGAGAATAATGGTAAACACAGGTAACGCATCACAGTATCGGGATCGTCGGCGAGCGTGGATCGATCGCTTGGTTCACCGCATTGTTGCGAGCAGTGGGCTGCTTGTGCTGGCTATGCTGTTGTTAATCTTCTTCTATCTCCTGTATGTGGTGACACCACTGTTCCTTTCGCCCACCGTTAATGGCCAAAAAACGGTGCCACGCCATGGTGCGGAACCGTCGCTGGCGCTGGGGCTTAGCGACAACGGGCAGATCGGGTTTCGTATCGACAGTCAGGGCTATGGCGAGTTTATTCCGTTTGCGGAAAATCAGCCCATGTCGCGTATTCAACTGGTTCCCGCGCTGAGCTTACTGGCGCAAAATCGGGGTGAGCAGCAGATCTATGCTTTGAGCCAGCCCGACGGCCGTCTGCTTTTCGTTCAGCCTGTGCTGTCAGGTACGGAAAATCGTTCCCCTGTCTGGGATTATCCGCTGGGTGAGCAGGCCTATTCGCTGGGTTTACCTGCGCAGCCGCTGCGTCATCTGGCAGTGGCGGCGGTGGGGGAAAAGCATATTGTTGTGGCGGCGATCGGGCAGGAAAATGCCTTGAGCATCGCTGATATTGATGAAAGCGGCGTGCGGCAACGGGCACAGATTACGCTTCCGGCGGGGACGATTAACCAACTGCTGCTGACGCCAGACGGACAGCAGGTGTATTTGCTCAGCGGTAAGACATTAACGCTGTGGCAGGTGGGGGCGAACGCGCTGACGCTGCGGGAAGAACGACAGTTACAACTGGCGGAACCGCTGCATCTGGCGCTGTTGTCCGGTGGACGATCGCTGCTGGTGCAGGCTGCTGACGGGCGGATTAGCCAATGGTTTGACGTTCCGGGCGAAAAGGGCGCTACGCTGACAGAGACTCGTCAGTTTCCGCATGTGGTGGGCGAGTCGGTGTTGTTGGCAACGGAGATGCAGCGGCGCGTCTTTGCCACATTGAGCGCACAGGGTGAGCTGTCGCTGTTTGCGAGCAAGCAGTCGCATGCGCTGCTGACGCAGACGTTACCGGCTCATGCACAAAAGCTGGCGTTTTCGCCGCGCGGTTCAGCGTTGCTGGTTGAAACGGCACAGGGCTGGCATCGCTATCAGGTTGATAACCCGTATCCCGATATTGGCTGGCGTGGGCTGTGGCAAAAGCTGTGGTACGAGAACTATCCGGAGCCCGCCTATATCTGGCAATCCACGTCTGCGGACGACAGCTATCAGGCCAAATTCAGCATGATGCCGCTGATGCTGGGCACGATGAAGGCCGCGATTTACGCCATGCTGTTTGCCACGCCGCTGGCGCTGTCCGCTGCGATTTATACCGCCTGCTTTATGTCGCCGACGCTGCGACGCTGGATTAAACCCACGCTGGAAATCATGGGTGCGCTGCCGACGGTGGTCGTCGGTTTAATTGCGGCTATCTGGCTGGCCCCGCATTTTGCGACCTATCTGTCCGCGATTCTGGTCATGCCGATTTTATGGATGCTGGCCGTGCTCGGCTGCGGCTGGCTGATTGAATGCCTGCCGACGCGCTGGCGCGTCCGTTTCCCTGCTGGCTGGGACGTGCTATTCCTCATTCCCACGATCTTGCTGACATTTGTGGTCGGCTGTTGGCTTGCGCCGCGAATGGAGATCTGGGTGTTGGGGCAGCCGCTGTACCAGTGGCTGGGTGATGATTTTGTGCAACGCAATACGCTGGTGGCGGGCGTTGCTCTTGGCTTCGCGCTGATCCCGCTGATTTTTTCGCTGGCGGAGGATGCGTTGTTCAGCGTACCGGCTCGTTTAAGTCAGGGATCGCTGGCGCTGGGGGCGACAGCGTGGCAAACCCTGTGGCGCGTCGTACTGCCGTCCGCCAGTGCTGGGATTTTCGCGGCGCTGATGCTGAGTTTTGGTCGCGCCGTGGGGGAAACCATGATTGTGCTCATGGCGACGGGCAATACACCGATTATGGATGAAGGTCTGCTCCAGGGGCTGCGTTCGCTGGCGGCGAATATCGCTATTGAAATGCCGGAAGCGGTGACGAACAGCGGCCACTATCGGGTGCTGTTCTTAACGGCATTAACGCTGTTTGTTTTCACGTTCATCGTAAATACGCTGGCTGAAACTATCCGGCAGCGCTTACGCCAACGCTACCGTGATGAAGGAGAAAATGCGTGAAGCGCTGGTTCCGTTCGGGAAGGCCCTGGGTGTGGCTGACCGCATCGTCAATTTCCATTAGCCTGCTGGCGATGTTGGCAATCATTGTGTTGCTGGCCGGGCAGGGCATGCGTTATCTGTGGCCGCAGCCTGTCTGGCTGCTGACGTTACAGCCGGAACAGGGGGCGCAACGTGCGCTGATAGGGGAAATTTATGCCGAGCAGACGCTGTCGCGCCAACAACTGGAACAGGCTGGTTTGTCTTCTTTGTCTGAGGACGCTGAAACACGCTATTTGATTAAAATTGGCCAGCGCGAAATTCATGGGCAGAGCTTTCGCACGCTGCTGTCGCGCGACATTGTTCGCTTTGATAAACCCGCCGACATTCTGGTGTTGAAGCGGATGAACAATGGCACTGCCTATGGTTATCTGGCTGGCATGCTAGAGGGCGAGCAGCCGCTGGTGGCAATGGATCTCCCCGCCACCTTACAGCATCGCGTCGAGCAGGTGCAGGGATTGCTTGCGAAGACGCAGGCCATCCGTATGGGGGAGATGGCGAAGATCAACCAGCAGTTTGAGACGCTGCGGCTGGAAGAGAAAAAGCGGCAGCAGGCCAAGACGCTAGATAATCAGGCGTTAGCCCGCCTTCAGGCTGAGCGCATTGAACTGCAACGCCACTTTGATGAGCTGTCGCGCCAGCTAACCTCACTCAATCTGGACATTAATCGCGATACCGTGCAGTTGCGGGACGCGAACGGCAGCGTCCATCTTATTCCGCTCAGGGACATTGAACAGGCCTGGTACCCTAACGCGATGAGCCTGTGGGAAAAAGCCAGCCACTGGGGCGCTCAGGCGAAATACATGCTGGTGCACTACTCGCCGGACAGCAACAGCGCGGGCCATCTTTTCCCTGCCATTTTTGGCACCGTGCTAATGGTGGTGCTGATGTCCATCGTGGTGATGCCGTTGGGGGTAATCGCCGCAGTTTATCTGCATGAATACGCGGGGAAAAATAGTCTAACGCGCTGGGTGCGGATTGCCGTGGTCAATCTGGCTGGGGTGCCTTCCATTGTGTACGGCGTGTTCGGGTTAGGCTTTTTTGTTTATCTCATCGGTGGCACGTTGGATCAGCTGTTCTATTCCGAGGCGCTGCCAAATCCGACGTTTGGTACGCCGGGGCTGCTGTGGGCATCGCTGACGCTGGCTCTGCTGACGCTGCCGGTGGTGATTGTGGCGACGGAAGAAGGGCTATCACGTATCCCGATGTCGGTACGCCACGGCTCACTGGCGTTGGGCGCCACCAAGGCCGAAACGCTGTGGCACGTTGTGCTGCCGATGGCGGTTCCCGCGATGATGACCGGTTTAATCCTCGCGGTGGCGCGTGCCGCAGGGGAAACGGCGCCGCTGATGTTGGTCGGCGTGGTGAAGTCGGTGCCGGTTTTACCGGTTGATGACATTTTCCCTTATCTGCATCTTGAGCGAAAATTTATGCATCTGGGATTCCAGATTTACGATTTGGCGTTCCAAAGCCCGGACGTGGAAGCCGCCAGGCCGCTGGTGTACATCACCGCACTGCTGCTGGTGCTGATTGTCGTCGGGTTGAACCTTGCGGCGATTGGAATCCGCCATGTTCTGCGTGAGAAATATCGTTCGTTATCACTCTGAAAGTAGGATGAAGTTATGGGATTTATGACACAAAAGGAGATGGCACCGCTACCTGATGTTCATCAACTGAGTGATGAACAGACGATGTTAACCGTGGAACATCTGAATCTGTACTATGGCGACAAGCAGGCGCTGAACGATATTTCGATTCGTATTCCGAAGAAGCAGGTCACGGCGCTGATTGGGCCGTCGGGCTGTGGCAAATCCACGCTGTTACGCTGCTTTAATCGGATGAATGATCTGGTGGACAACTGCCGTACCGAAGGCGATATCTGGCTGAACGGCATGCCAATTAACGACCCGCAGTTAGATGTTGCTGTGTTACGCCGCCGGGTCGGTATGGTTTTCCAACGCCCGAATCCGTTTCCTAAATCGATCTATGAAAACGTCATTTATGGCCTTAGATTACAGGGACTACGCGATCGCCGCTTTTTGGATGATGCCGTTGAGCGTGCGCTGCGGGCGGCGGCGCTGTGGCATGAAGTAAAAGATCGGCTGAGTGACAACGCGCTGACGCTATCCAGCGGGCAGCAGCAGCGCTTGGTGATCGCCCGGGCGATCGCCATTGAGCCGGAAGTATTGTTGCTGGACGAACCAACCTCCGCGCTCGATCCCATTTCGACGCTGGTTGTCGAGGAACTGATGGGAACGCTAAAGCAGCATTTCACGCTGGTGCTGGTGACGCACAACATGCAGCAGGCCGCTCGCGTGTCGGATTACACCGCGTTTATCAATCAGGGCAAACTGATCGAATACAACCGTACTGACGATCTGTTTACCTCTCCGGCGCAGCGGCGCACGGAGGATTATATTACTGGGCGTTTTGGTTAGGTTTTTATTTAAATACTAAAATATAATATCATCGTATACATATTATTTATTATGAATTGTGATGATATTATGAATGTGTTTATTGTTACCATGACAATAAATAAATTGATAATTATTTGTTTTTAATGTGAATGTTTTATATTATTGTGATTTTCTTACTGGAAAAAATAACATTTTGATTCATAGTTTATCTGCAGCAATTGGCTGCATTTAAATGGAATTACTCAGGATGAGAAATAAAATATATATTGGTTTTGCATTCAGTATGTTGGTTAGTGCTGTATTTCCGGCGTATTCTCAGGGTATGGAAGAGCCGGTGGCGGAAACAATTACAGCATTTGATTCTCCCCTTCTGGAGCATCCAGTATCTGCAAATGAATCCTCTTCTCAGGACTATAAGCCTCTTCGTGCGCCAGCGCCGGCATTGAGTTCTGTCTATGTCTATGCAGTGGCATCAACACAGAATGGCGGAGCCTGGGAATATATTGGCCCGAATAAGCTTGCGACGACTCAGGATCACGGAGGAGCACAGTTACGCATTGCCGTGTTGGAAGTGGGTTATGGTAATAATCGCTTTGGCTGGATTGATGGCTTACAAAAGAGCCCCTATCAGGTTAACGGTGTCTGTGTCGTGAGTGGTTATTATTCCGAGTCGTGTCCCGCAGGTTCGACTTATGTAGGATGGATGGCCTATTTCAACGGCGATGGCATGCAGTCTGGGACATTCCGTTACCAATCCACCTCAATAAACGGGCCTTATCGGACGCTTAGCACGTCATTGAACATTCGATAACACTATATTCTCAGCAGGATCTCCCAAAAAGAGAGCCTGCTTTTCATTATGCTTTCACGCTAATCGGTGTGTAACTGAGTTGTACTAATTTGTCTAATACTGCCTTTTGCTGTTCTGCATGTAAGTGCTCGCCGCGTGACAGCGAACCACTTATCCCGTTTTTGAGCATTTGGATAAAATTGATTTTCTGGTTGGGATCGGCGGGGGCGACATCGTCAATTGGAGGATGCAAAATGAGCAACGCCGCCATACCGATTTCCAGACTTTCTTCAAATGACATATCGCCGGAGGCCGTAAATTCTTTTGCCGCGTCAATCGCTTCCTGTGGTGTCATATTGGAAAAATCATAACGTTTGCTTGACTGGATCGTTGAGGGGGTATTGGCAGCAACAGAATTTAGGCTTAATTTTGACGTGTTGCCAGCGAGTGAAAATACGTTTTCCGCAGGTTCTTTAGGGTTCACCGAGGGGGCTGAGTAGTTAGCGATACCATTAAGGCTTGTAATGCTCATTATGGAGGTTCCTTTCCTGTGAGAGTGAAATTCAATAGTAGAGCGTTGTTATGCAGTGCAATCGTGTGAATATAGAGGAAAGTTTACCTTAGTTAATGTATTTGTCTTCTTTTTATTCAGGAAACAATGAGTTGTTTTTTTAACTCATTGTTTTTATGTCATCATTTAAATGACATCTCTTTTTGATTTCTGATTAGTGGTTTTAATTATTATATTGTTTAATTGTTTCGATTAAATATAACCCGTATTTACGGCAATCTTGATAGGATGCCTAGGGTATCATCAAACCATAAAAAAATTATGGATACCGTTCATCAATTATCCGTGCCATTTGAAAAATTGATGATAAAATGTGCGCAAATTTTTTGACTCTGGCAAGTGGCGGGTAAGATGAAATTCAGTACCATGAACGAAGGCGAAATTATTACCGAGCTGTGCCGGAGAATAAAAGACTCCAGAATTCAGCAACGTTTATCGCAGGTCGATCTTGCTGAACGAGCAGGGCTGGGAATCGCAACGATCAAGCGTGCGGAAATGGGCGAATCCATTACGCTCAGCAGCCTGCTCTCCATTCTGCGCGGATTAAATCGTCTGCATCAGATTGAAGGCGTGCTCTTCGATGCAGAAGTGGAATCCTTCCATGCGCAGATCAGCGGCGAGAAAAAACAGACGCCACTGCGTATCAGAAAGAAAGCCGCGACCTTTCCTGCCAAAGCGCTCACCAAGCATGAAAATATTAAGAAACCCGCTAACAGCACGGTAGATTGGTATATCGCGGCGGCTGAAAACAACATTGTCTGGTCGCTGCCTGAAAGCGATAAAAAATAAAGGGCTAATGAGGTTGCTGACAAAGTCCGTATGGCGGTAGTAACGGATAGATCGTAAAGACGCTGTAAATACATCCCTGTACGCTCGGATTGCGCCATCCCTGGCGCAAACGCTTTACTCTTCTATTCCGTTACTCCCGTTCTCGTTCGATAAACAGGTTTGTCAACGGTCTGAAAGGTTATGTATGAACCCCTACACATAAACCCTGATTGTCGGGTTAATTTACCGAGCTTTAACGCGACAAGGCCAGTTTTATCATTCACATAGAACAACTTTAATCGCCAAACCGCCGCGAGACGTTTCACGGTACTTGGCGTTCATGTCTTTGCCTGTTTCATACATGGTTTCAATGACCTTATCCAACGATACGCGTGGTTCGCTGGTACGGCGCATTGCCATTCTGGCGGCGTTGATTGCCTTCACGGAGGCGATAGCGTTGCGTTCAATGCACGGCACCTGAACCTGACCCGCTACCGGATCGCACGTCAGCCCCAGATTATGCTCCATGCCGATTTCCGCGGCGATGCACACCTGTTCAGGGTTCGCACCGAGTAGCTCAGCCAGACCGGCTGCCGCCATCGAACAGGCCACGCCGACTTCTCCCTGACAGCCTACTTCCGCACCGGAAATAGAAGCGTTCATTTTGTAGAGCATGCCGATAGCGCCGGATGCCAGGAAGTAACGCAGGTAAGATTCCGGGGTGACCGGTTGAACGTAACGATCGTAATAAGCCAGCACAGCAGGAATAATGCCGCATGCGCCGTTAGTTGGGGCGGTGACGACGCGTCCGCCAGCCGCATTTTCTTCCGATACGGCCATCGCAAACATGTTCACCCAGTCCATCGCGTCCATCGGGTCGTTAGAAAAGCGATCGTTGATGAACAGCAGGCGATGCAGCGCTGATGCCCGACGGGGAACGCGTAATGGGCCGGGCAACACACCTTCCGTATTCATGCCGCGATGCATGCAGTCCTGCATGGTTTTCCATACGTCGGCAAAATAGTGCTCAAGCGCTTCCCGACCATGCATCGCAATCTCGTTTTTCAGGACGATGGCGGATAAAGACAGGCAGTGATCGTGGCAGTGTTGCAGCAGCTTCTGGGCAGAAAAGAACGGGTAGGGCGCGCTTTCCTCAGCCAGATTGGGTTTGCCGAAGTTTTCCTGATCGACGACGAATCCGCCCCCGATGGAGTAATACGTTTTGCTATAGACCAACTCTTGCTGGTTATAGGCGCGAATGGTCATGCCGTTTTCATGTAGCGGCAGGTTTTCCGGCTGGAAACGCAAGGAGGATTCCAGCGGGAAGCTGACCTCATACTGACCGTTGAGCATCGGCAGGCGTTGAGTGTCTTTCACCTGTTGAATAAACGCCGGAATACTATCGATATTTACGCTATCCGGCAGATTACCCGCGAGCCCCATAATGATAGCGATATCGGTATGGTGCCCTTTCCCCGTCAGGGAAAGCGAGCCGTAAATATCAACGACAATACGTGTCACCGATGAGATAAGCGCGCGGTTCACCAGATCGTCGGTGAACATTTTACCCGCTTTCATTGGGCCGACAGTATGAGAACTGGACGGGCCGATGCCGATTTTGAAGATATCAAATACGCTGACCATAGCGATTTCCTTGAAAAAAAACGCCGGTCGTTAAATAACGTGCCGGCGTTAAATTAGGGTGGGGGGCTTACAGCAGATCGCGCAGGCTGTAAACAATGGCGGAAATAGCGATCAGTCCCATCAGGGTGACAAAGACGTTGCTGATCTGGCCGCTGTATTTCTTCATTGCTGGGACTTTCTGGATAGCGTACATCGGCATCAGGAACAGCAGGCACGCGATAATCGGGCCGCCCAACGTTTCGATCATGCCCAGAATGCTTGGGTTCAGCGTCGCAACAATCCAGGTCGTGATCAGCATGAACAGCGCAGTGATGCGGTTCAATTTGGTGTTGGAAATGGTTTTTCCTCTGCTGCGCAGGGATTTCACGATCATGCCGTTAAAACCTTCGCCTGCACCCAGATAGTGACCCAGGAACGATTTAGAGATAGCGATAGTGGCAATAACCGGTGCCAGATAGCCGATTACCGGGTTTTTAAAGTGGTTCGCCAGATAGGACAGAATAGAAATGTTCTGTGTTTTCGCTTCCATCAGCTCAGTCGGAGACAGGCTCAGTACACAGCTGAAGACGAAGAACATCACGGTCAGCACCATCATGATGTGGCTGTAAGACAGAATGCGTGAGCATTTTTGCTCGGCGTCATCGCCATACTCTTTACGTTTGGCAACGGCGAAAGAGGAGATGATTGGCGAGTGGTTGAAGGAGAAAACCATCACCGGAATAGCCAACCATAATGTCGCCAACAGACCGTTGCCCGTGACGCTGGAACTCAAAGAAATGTTTTCAAAAACAGAGGTGTTCCAGTTTGGAATTAAATAAAGTGCCAGCAACATCAGCACGGCAACAAATGGGTAAACCAGAATACTCATTGCCTTAACGATCATCGCTTCACCAAAGCGGACAATAAACATTAATCCGAGGATCAATATTAATGACAGCAGCGCACGTGGCGGAGAAGGCAAATGCAATTGGTGAGTAATAAAACTATCTACCGTATTGGTGATGGCGACGCTATAAACTAATAGGATCGGATAAATAGCGAAAAAATAAAGCAAAGTGATTAATTTACCTGCACCAACGCCGAAATGTTCTTCAACGACTTCGGTAATATCTTCGCCACCTTTCTTGCCGGATAATACAAAGCGGCATAAGGCACGGTGAGAATAATATGTCATCGGGAAGGCAATCAGTGCCATGATAATTAACGGAATTAACCCACCAATACCGGCATTGATAGGTAAGAATAACACGCCAGCGCCGATGGCCGTGCCATAGAGGCCCAGCATCCAGACAGTGTCGCTTTTACGCCATCCTGAAGCCTGTTCTAACACCTGGCTGCTATCTTGAATGGTGCTCATATACTGATCTCTCCTCGGTGAACATATTAATACTCTGTTACAAGAGTATTGCCACATGATGTGGATTATAAAAATTACAGTATCGGCAAGTTGCCGTTACGGAGTTTAAAAAACGAACGAGACATGTTGATAATTATGTCAGTAGGTCAATACTGTTTTGTGGCGGCATTCTATATCGTGGTGGTCAGCGAATAATATTGAGGCGATCACAGAAATGAATTGACGGGAAATATTTTAATAAATTTCCGCGCAAATTAAAATATCAATATTGATACTTTATTTTAAATATTTTTAACGGCTCGTTATTGATACTTTATTTAATTACCGAGTGATGAAAAATGAACAATAAATAAAATAAAGAGCAGATGAAATAATAAACGCAATTTTGCTGATGTCACGCGTAATGATGTTTTTTCTCTTTTGAGAACGTCTTGATGGTGCGGTTCCTGCTGTTGCATCACATCAGATGAGAGCTACCCGGCAGATTGCAACCTGCCGGATAACGGTCACCGATCTGTCAGGCGGTGAGTTTTTCTTCTGCCCACGCCAGACCGCTGTGGTATTCCTCTGGTAATAGAGGTGCCAGCGATTGCAACGTGCGTTGTAACTGTGCAGTGTCCGACGACGGTAGATTGAGGTGCCCAACTTTGCGGCCAGGACGAACGTCTTTCTCATACCAGTGCAGATGTACCAGCGGTAGCGACAGCCAGTCGATATTCACATCAGTGCCGATCAGGTTGACCATCACCGACGGTGTTTCGACAACCGGTACCGGCAGCGGTAGATCCAGAATGGCGCGCAGATGCAGCTCAAACTGGCTGATGGACGCACCATTTTGCGTCCAATGTCCGCTATTGTGTACGCGTGGAGCCAGTTCGTTAATGAGCAGATGATCGCCGACGATAAAGCATTCCATCGCCATCACGCCCACATAACCCAGCGCATTCATGATTGCGGACAGCATCTGTTCAGCCTGCTGCTGCAACTGCGGATCGGGTTGAGGGAAAGCCACGCTGGTGCGCAGAATGCCATCCTGATGCAGGTTATGAGTGAGCGGGTAGAACACACATTTGCCGTGCGTATTGCGGGCACCCACCAGCGAGACTTCGCCAGAAAAGTTAATGCCTTGCTCAACGATGCATTCGCCGTAGCAGTCAGCGGGCAGTGTTTGCTGTTCGCCATCGCGCAAGCGCCACTGTCCACGACCGTCGTAACCGCCGACGCGACGTTTAACGATCGCTAATTCACCCAATGAGGTGAAGACGTGTGGCCATTCATCGGCGCTCGCCAGCAGTTGCCACGGGGCGGTTGCCAGATTCAACGAATCCAGCAGTTGCTTTTGCGTCAGGCGATCGGCCAGACGCGGGAAAATATCGCGGTTTGCAAACGCCGTGTGCTCGGCTAACTCGCGGGTGAGGGCGGTTTCCGGCCAGCGTTCGATCTCGGCGGTAATGACACTGTTATGAAATGGAACCGACTCCGGTTCTGCATCCAGACCCACTGGGTAAACCGCAATACCTAGCGGTTCACCAGCCTGACGCAGCATTCTGCCCAACTGACCATTACCTAATACGCAGACCGGTTTCATGCCTCCTCCCGCGGATCGGGATGAGAGAGCACATCATCGGTTTGCGCCTGACGCCAGTCTGCCAGCCGGGTGGCGATGCCATTGTCATGCAGGGCAAGAATTTGTGCGGCCAGCAGAGCCGCATTCGCTGCGCCCGCTTTGCCAATGGCCAACGTGCCGACCGGAATACCGCGAGGCATTTGGACGATGGAATACAGGCTGTCTACACCGCTCAGCGTTGAGCTTTGTACCGGCACGCCAAGCACGGGAACCAGCGTTTTCGCTGCCAGCATACCCGGCAGGTGTGCTGCGCCGCCTGCGCCCGCGATAATCACATCAAAACCGTTCTGTGCCGCTTGCTCAGCAAAGCTGAACAGCTTATCCGGCGTCCGGTGTGCGGAAACGACTTCGGTATGAAAAGGAATGTTCAGCGTGGTGAGGATTTCCGCAGCAAACTGCATGGTGGCCCAGTCACTCTTTGAACCCATGACGATGGCAATTTTAGCCGGGGCAACGTTGGATGACATGCCTGTAACGCTCCTGTAGTTGTACCTATAATTGTACGTGTTCGTGACGCGTTCGCGTCGGCCAGACAGGGAGGGTCTGGCGTTGAGGGCGTAGAGCATATCACGCCATTATGGCGAGGAAAACGGTTGCGTATGCGGAAATGCTGGGGGAATAAGGTGAGAGACCGTTAAGTCAATGTCAGGAAACGCATTAAAATGGGAAGGAAATCAGTTCGATATTTTGTGGTGTGACCTTAATCATCGACCCTTCTTCATGCCAGGCACCCAGAACGGCACGACGACCAGAAGATTCACCGAGATCGACCTGATGAATAGCCGGGCGGTGCGTGTGGCCGTGGATCATCGTCTTCACCTTATAATGCCGTAAGCGTTCAAGTACGGCGTCGTGATTGACATCCATAATCTGCTGCGACTTTTTCTGGTTTTCGTGCTGGCTGGCTGCCCGCATCTTCGCCGCGATGTTCATCCGTAATGACAGCGGTAATAGCAGGAAGAGTCGCTGAATGAACGGGTTGTGTACTCGGCGGCGGAATTGCTGGTAATGCTGATCGTCAGTACACAGCGTATCGCCATGCAGAACGAGGATCTTCTGGCCGTAGAGATCGAGCACCGTTTCCGTCGGCAGCAGTGTCATTCCGCTTTGTTTGGCGAAACGCTTACCGATCAGGAAATCACGGTTGCCGTGAACGAAATAGCAGGGAACGCCGCGCTGATGTAAGGCATGCAGTTCCTCGGCGACAGTCGCATGCAATGGCTGGGGATCGTCGTCACCAATCCAGGCATCGAACAGATCGCCAAGAATGTACAGCGCATCGGCATGAATCGCATCATGGCGTAAAAAACGCAGAAAACCGGCGGTAATCGCCGGTTCATGAACACTTAAATGCAGATCGGCAATGAACAGCGTTGCCATGCAGGTCGGATTATTCGCTGACCGTTACGTGGGTAATCACCACGTCTTCTTTCGGTACATCCTGATGCATGCCGCTGCGGCCGGTAGCCACGCCTTTGATTTTATCAACGACGTCCATGCCTTCGGTGACTTCAGCGAATACGCAGTAGCCCCAGCCATCGGCACGCTCTGAACGGAAGTTCAGGAAATCGTTATCAACAACGTTGATAAAGAACTGGGCAGTGGCAGAATGCGGATCGTTAGTACGAGCCATTGCCAGCGTGCCACGCGCGTTTTTCAGGCCGTTATTGGCTTCATTTTTGATTGTCGCATTGGTTTCTTTCTGATCCATGCCGGGAGCGAAGCCGCCGCCCTGAATCATAAAACCATTAATCACGCGGTGAAAAATCGTGTTGTCATAAAAACCGCTGCGACAGTAGTTCAGGAAGTTTTCTACGGTAACCGGCGCTTTGTCTGCAAACGTATTAATAACGATATCGCCGTGGTTGGTATGAAGCGTAATCATAATAATGAACCCTAGATAGCCTTAGTGATTAAGAGTGCTGTTCACAAAAGGCGGTGAACAACAAGAGCGCTGTTATAGCATAACTGGTCGATTGAGTCAGTACTTCGCGCTTACTGCACCGCTGTTGGTCGTTGGATGGATGAGAAAATCGTATCAAAAGGTTTACTACTCTGATTTTGGTAGACCTGAAATAATATGTGCGCTTAAGAATAGTGCGCAATAAGGTGTTAATCAGGCAATAGGGACTTTTAAAAACAAATAAATTGATCAAAAATTCAAATAATAGTTAATTAATTTGAATGAGATTTTTGTTGCCCCAGATCAATGTTTTGCGTAATCAACGTGTTCTTTTTTTATGGCTCAGATTAATCTGAGAGTAATTCTTATTCTTCATAAATAACTCTAAAGAGATAGGTGAACTATGCTGGGTATTCTGGATAGTGTTAATCGTTTATTAGACAAACCGGATTTTGGCAAACTGTTTTTGCGCGTATCTTTCAGCATTTTGATGCTGTTTCACGGCTGGCATAAGGTACACGGTGGAATCGGTGCCATTGAAGGCATGCTGACCTCGGCAGGACTCCCTGCTTTTGTGGGTTACGGTGTCTATGTCGGAGAAGTCATCACCCCGATTCTGATGATTCTCGGGATTCTTACACGTCCTTCTGCACTGGTCTTCTCCTTTACCATGGTCGTCGCAACCTTACTGGTCAACTCTGGTGGTTTCGCTACGTTGGCCAAAACCGGTGCCTGGGGTGTTGAAGGCACGGCGGTGTTCTTCTTTGCGGGTATCGCGATTGCCCTGCTCGGTAGCGGGAAATACTCCGTGATGTCCAATCCGCGCTGGCGTTAATGGTTTTTTGTCGGCGGATTGCTTTTGTCAGTCACCACTAATGATGTGAAATGGCTCGGATTTTCCGGGCCATTTCATTTTTATCCTTTCTCGCTGATTCCCTCTTCTTATTAACCTTGCAATACAGTAGGGTTCAGGTTTCAATACGCCGTTGGGTATCAACCCTGAATACATTGATGTTACTGACGCTAACTGCGGCTGTGAAAACCATTTCTTTGAAACCATTTTTTTGTGAAAACCATTTTTTATAAAAACACTGGAACGCCCTGATGCTAAAGATTTTTAATACGCTGAGTCGCCAAAAAGAGGAATTTAAACCTATCCACGCCGGTCAGGTGGGAATGTATGTGTGTGGCATCACCGTTTATGACCTGTGTCATATCGGTCACGGGCGTACTTTCGTGGCGTTTGATGTGGTGGCGCGGTATTTGCGGTATCTGGGATATTCACTGAAATATGTGCGTAATGTCACCGATATTGACGACAAAATTATTAAACGTGCGATCGAGAATGGAGAAACCAGTGACCAACTGACGACCCGCATGATCGCAGAGATGCACGCCGATTTTGATGCATTGAATATTCTGCGTCCGGATGCCGAGCCGCGTGCGACGCACCATATTGCCGACATCATCGAAATGGTGGAAACGCTGATTGCCCGTCGCCACGCCTATATTGCGAGTAATGGCGATGTGATGTTCTCCGTTGATACCGCGCCAGGCTACGGTGTGCTGTCTCGTCAGGATCTGGATCAGTTGCAGGCTGGCGCGCGCGTTGAAATTACCGAAGTGAAGCGTAACCCGATGGACTTCGTGCTGTGGAAAATGTCCAAGCCAGGTGAACCGCACTGGTCCTCCCCGTGGGGAGAAGGGCGTCCTGGCTGGCACATCGAGTGTTCTGCCATGAACTGCAAACAACTGGGCACGCATTTTGATATTCACGGCGGCGGTTCCGATTTGATGTTCCCGCACCACGAAAACGAGATCGCGCAGTCCAGCTGTGCACATGACGGCTCGTATGTGAATTACTGGATGCATTCCGGCATGGTGATGGTTGACCGCGAGAAAATGTCAAAGTCGCTCAACAATTTCTTCACCGTACGCGATGTGCTGGCGTATTACGATCCGGAAACCGTGCGTTACTTCTTGATGTCAGGCCACTACCGCAGCCAGCTGAACTACAGCGAAGACAACCTGAAACAGGCGCGTGCGGCGCTGGATCGTCTGTATACGGCGCTGCGTGGAACGGATGCCGGCGCTGCGGCGCACGGCGGTGACGAGTTTGAAGCCCGTTTCCGCGAAGCGATGGACGACGATTTCAACACGCCGGAAGCCTATTCGGTATTGTTTGATATGGCGCGTGAAGTTAACCGCCTGAAAACGGAAGATGTACAAGCGGCGAACCAACTGGCATCGGCACTGCGCAAACTGTCCGGCGTGCTTGGCCTGCTGGAGCAGGATCCTGAGCAGTTCCTGCAAAATGGCGCGCAGGTGGATGACGAGGAAGTGAAGGAAATCGAAGCGTTAATCCAACAGCGTAAAGATGCGCGTGCGGCGAAAGACTGGGCGCTAGCCGATCAGGCTCGCGATCGCTTGAATGAAATGGGGATCGTGCTGGAAGATGGCCCGCAGGGGACGATCTGGCGCCGTAAGTAACACTTTCTTTCTGTAATACACTTTCCGTAAATAAAAAGCCCGCAAAAATGAAATTGCGGGCTTTTTTTCGCCATCATCGACACTGCGAGGGTTACTCGGTAACGTTTACCGTCTCGCCGTTGAACTGAACGGTTTGCCCGGCGACGATTTTGCAGCGCTTGCGCGTTTCCGTCTGGCCATCAACGGTCACGTCGCCTGCGGCGATAGACAGTTTGGCTGCTGCGCCACTTTCACTCCAGCCCAGCAGTTTCAAGAGATCGCACAGTTCAACGTGCGGATGCTTTTCAAGATTAAAGGTTGCCATAAATTCCTGCTTATCCGTGTTTGACTCGCCAATTATTCGGCGTGGTCATGATACTCTTCGCACGCCTGTAGCGTGTTTTGAATCAGTGTGGCAACGGTCATTGGGCCGACGCCGCCTGGTACAGGGCTGATGTAAGACGCTCTTTCCTGCGCCGTTTCAAATTCCACATCGCCGACCACTTTACCGCTTTCCAGACGGTTGATACCCACATCCAGCACAATCGCGCCCGGTTTAATCCATTCGCCGGGAATGAAACCCGGTTTACCCACTGCGACAACCAGCAGATCGGCGTTTTCAATATGGTGGCGTAGATTTTTGGTGAAACGGTGCGTGACGGTAGTCGTACAGCCAGCCAGCAGCAGTTCCAGACTCATCGGGCGACCAACGATATTAGACGCGCCGACCACAACGGCATTCAGCCCGAAGGTGTCGATATTATAGCGCTCCAGCAGCGTAATGATGCCGCGTGGCGTACAGGCGCGCAGCATTGGCGCGCGCTGGCACAAACGACCCACGTTGTAAGGATGGAAGCCATCCACATCTTTACTGGGTGCGATGCGTTCAATCACCTTGGTGTTATCGATGCCTTCCGGTAGCGGAAGCTGAACCAGAATACCGTCAATTGTCTGGTCGGCGTTGAGCTGGTCGATAAGTGCTAACAGTTCTGATTCTGTTGCGGTGGCGGGCAAATCATAAGAACGGGAAATAAAACCGACTTCTTCACACACCTTGCGTTTGCTGGCGACATAAATCTGTGACGCTGGATTCTCGCCGACCAGCACAACGGCCAGACCCGGTACGCGTTTTCCTTCTGCTAAACGCTGTGTGACTCGTGCGGCAACTTCGTCTTTGACCTGCTGCGCAATCGTTTTACCATCAATAATCTTTGCTGCCATCTGAGAAGAGACCCATCAATTTGAAATAGGGGGAGATGGCCGCTATTTTGTCAGAAGCTGCGCGTGCTGTCAGGCATTGCATCAACATTAATTCCAATTGATCTCGTTATTCGCTGACCTCGAACCGGTTTTTACCGCCATTTTTGGCGCGATACAGCGCGGCATCGGCAATCTCGATAACGGACACAGCCGTTTGCGGTGGGTTATCCGCGTAGAACACGTAGACACCTGCACTAATGGTGACGATTTTTTCTGGGAACAGTGTCGTTGCATGGGGGATTTTTGCTTCACTGTAACAAGATGTTGACTTGATAATAAAGTAACACGTCTACATACCGCCTCCATATACCGTGGATAAAGACGCTAAAATAAATCGGTATTATCGCGTTTATTCGCCAATATCATCTACGATAAATGATGTTATGTGACATCACGTCATGAACATTTGTTTTCACGCTAATGATTTAAAAAGGTGACAAGGTGTAAGAAGATCTTTATTTATCATTAAATACGCTATGTTTAATTGGCGTTTAACTGGAGTTGCTAATGATAAGGGCAGTGTGCTTCTGACGTTATCGACGGATAAGGGAAAGGTGTATTTGGAATGATAGTGACGCATGGCAGGAGAGAAACACGAAATAAATTGACATGTTACACCGCTATTCAGATTAAAACAGAAGAAAGATAATTCGGCTAAATAGGTTTTTAGTCAGTAATGAAATAAAGAGCCCTTCATGAAAATAGCGATTAGTGGAACGGGATATGTCGGTTTATCGAATGGATTATTATTAGCGCAACAGCATCAGGTTGTGGCGCTGGATATTGTGGCTGAAAAAGTGGCGCTGTTGAATCAACGAAAATCGCCGATTAATGACGCCGAAATTGAGCGTTTTTTACAACATGAAACGCTGAGTTTTTCCGCGACGCTGGATAAGCAGGAGGCGTATAACGATGCGCAGTTCGTGATCATCGCTACGCCGACAGATTACGATCCGCAAACCAACTATTTCAACACGTCGTCGGTAGAGGCCGTCATTCGCGACGTGCTGGCGATTAATCCGCAGGCCATTATGGTGATTAAATCGACGGTGCCCGTTGGCTTCACCGAGAAAATCAGCCAGCAGTTGGATACGGATAACGTCATTTTTTCGCCCGAGTTTTTGCGTGAAGGTAAGGCACTATATGACAATCTTTACCCGTCGCGGATTGTGGTGGGTGAACGATCAGAAAGGGCAAGATTTTTCGCTAACTTATTGATAGATTGCGCATTAAAAAAATATATTCGCGTGCTATTTACCGACCCAACCGAAGCTGAAGCGATAAAATTATTTGCAAATACTTTTCTAGCGATGCGCGTGGCCTACTTTAACGAGTTGGACAGCTATGCCGAATCGCTGGGGCTGAATACCCGGCAGATTATTGAAGGGGTATGCCTCGATCCGCGTATTGGCGATTACTACAATAATCCGTCGTTCGGCTATGGCGGCTACTGTTTACCGAAGGACACCCGGCAGCTTTTGGCGAATTATCGTACCGTGCCGAATAACCTGATCAAGGCTATCGTGGATGCTAACCATACACGAAAAGATTTCATTGCCGACACGATTATCCGCCGCCATCCGAAAACCGTCGGTGTTCATCGCCTGATCATGAAAGCGGGGTCGGATAATTTTCGCTTCTCTTCCATTCAGGGCATTATGAAAAGGATAAAAGCGAAAGGAATCAAGGTGGTAATTTATGAACCTGGGATTGATGATGATAATTTTTTAGATTTCCCTGTCATTCATCAACTCGACAGTTTCAAACAACAGTGTGACATTATTATTACCAATCGTTATGCCGATGAACTAAACGATGTGAGGGGGAAAGTCTATACGCGAGACTTATTTGGCGAAGATTGATTTCTTGCTGTAAATCAATAAAACGACATTTTGTTATTCGGCTATTCGTGAAAAGTTCATTTTTGCATTGTAATTAATTATGTCTTTTAGCCGTTTTATCATGTCGCACCGTTTATCTATGGTTTTATGATTGTCGTAATAAATTAAGGTTGGCTTAAGGCTTCGTTATTTAGACTGCGGAATGATGATTTCTCGCCATTATTTATTTTGGGAATATGTTATGACGGATTTTTTGCCTTTTTCCCGCCCGAACATGGGCGAAGAGGAAATTGCTGCCGTGGCGGAAGTATTACGATCCGGCTGGATAACCACGGGGCCGAAATGTCAGCAATTAGAGCAGGCGTTTTGCCAGCGAATCGGATGCCGACAGGCGATTGCGGTCAGTTCGGCGACGGGCGGCATGCACGTCACGCTGATGGCGCTCGGTATTGGCCCCGGCGACGAGGTGATTACGCCGTCTCAGACCTGGGTTTCAACCATCAATATCATCACGCTATTGGGCGCGGAACCGGTGATGGTTGACGTGGATCGGCATACGTTGATGGTGCGACCGCATGATATTGAGGCGGCAATCACACCGAAGACCAAAGCGATTATTCCCGTGCACTATGCTGGCGCTCCGGCCGATCTGGCGGCGCTGCGTGCGCTCAGCGAGCGCTATGGCATCCCGCTGATTGAGGATGCGGCGCACGCCGTCGGTACACAATATCGCGATGAATGGATCGGCGCGCGCGGAACGGCCATTTTCTCGTTTCACGCGATTAAGAACATCACCTGTGCGGAAGGCGGCATGGTGGTGACGGACGACGAAGCGCTCGCCGAGCGCATACGCAGCCTGAAGTTTCACGGACTGGGTGTGGATGCGTTCGACAGGCAGTTGCAGGGGTGAAAGCCACAGGCCGAAGTGGTGACGCCGGGGTTTAAATACAATCTGGCAGACATCAATGCGGCGATTGCGCTGGTGCAACTGGATAAACTCCCGGCGATCAACGCCCGTCGTCAGCAGCTTGCGGCGCGTTATCTCACCCAACAGCGTTCGCTGCCGCTCCAGCCGCTGGCTGTTCCTGACTACCCCCATTTGCACGCCTGGCATCTGTTTATGGTGCGCGTGGATGAAACGCAGTGCGGCATATCACGCGATGATTTGATGGCGGCGTTGCAGGCACGCGGCATTGGCACCGGGCTGCATTTCAGAGCGGTGCATACACAGAAATATTACCGTGAGCGCTATCCCCACTTGCACCTGCCGGCAACGGAGTGGAATTCGGCGTCGCTGATCACACTGCCGCTGTTCCCCGATATGCAGGACAGCGATGTCGATCGCGTCGTCGCGGCGCTAACCTCGATTCTGGAGTCTGTTCGTGATTGATGACATCAAAAATGTGTCTGTTGTGATTCCCGTTTATAACGAAGAAGAGAGTTTGCCGGTGCTGATTGAACGCACGTTGGCGGCCTGTCAGAAGATCGGTAAACCCTGGGAAATTATTCTGGTCGATGACGGCAGCAGCGATCGTTCGGCGGATCTGCTGACCGAAGCAGCGAGCGATCCAGAAAAGCACATTATCGCCGTGCTGCTGAACCGTAACTATGGTCAGCACTCGGCCATTATGGCTGGGTTTCAGCAGGCGGTGGGCGATGTGGTCATCACGCTGGATGCCGATTTGCAGAACCCGCCGGAAGAAATCCCACAGCTGGTGGAGTATGCCGCGCAAGGATATGACGTGGTCGGCACCGTGCGGGCAAACCGGAAGGATTCGCTGTTTCGCAAACTGGCCTCAAAAACCATCAACATGATGATTCGGCGTTCGACCGGGAAATCCATGGCGGATTACGGCTGTATGCTGCGTGCGTATCGTCGCCACATTGTCAGCGCGATGCTGCGCTGTCATGAACGCAGCACTTTTATTCCTATTCTGGCTAACACGTTCGCTCGGAAGACCATCGAGATCGATGTGCTGCACGCTGAGCGTGAATTCGGCACGTCTAAATACAGCTTTCTGAAGCTGATTAACCTGATGTACGACCTGCTGACCTGCCTGACGACGACGCCGCTGCGCATACTCAGCTTGATTGGCAGCGTCGTTGCGCTGTCGGGCTTCTTGCTGGCGCTGCTGTTGATCGGTCTGCGTCTGTTTCTCGGTGCGGAATGGGCGGCAGAGGGCGTGTTCACGCTGTTTGCCGTGCTGTTTATGTTTATCGGCGCGCAGTTCGTCGGGATGGGGCTCTTAGGGGAATACATTGGCCGTATCTATACCGATGTCCGTGCCCGGCCACGCTATTTTGTGCAAAAAACAGTGAGTGCGGCAACGCCACTGGCTACCACTTTACGGGATGAAGAAGAATGAAAGCGATCGTATTTGCCTACCATGATATCGGCTGTGTCGGCCTTGAGGCGTTAACGCTCGCGGGCTATGAGATTCAGGCGGTGTTCACGCACAGCGATGCGCCGGGCGAGAACCACTTCTACGCCTCAGTGGCGAAAGCAGCTGCCGAGATGGATGTGCCAGTGTTTGCGCCGGAAGACGTTAACCATCCGCTCTGGGTGAACCGCATTCGGGAACTGGCGCCGGATGTTATTTTTTCCTTCTATTACCGTACGCTATTAAGCGATGACATTCTCCAGCTACCGTCGTTTGGCGCATTTAATCTGCACGGTTCACTGCTGCCGCGCTATCGCGGACGTGCGCCGGTGAACTGGGTGCTGGTGAACGGCGAAACGCAGACGGGCGTGACGCTGCACAAGATGGTATCTCGCGCCGATGCCGGCGATATCGTCGCCCAGTCCGTGGTGGCGATTGATGAGGAAGACACGGCGCTGACGCTTCATGGCAAATGTCGTACCGCTGCTGCCGCGCTGCTGGCGCAGCAACTGCCGCTGATTCGCTCACGTGAGATTACGCTGACGCCGCAGGATGAGAGCCGTGCCAGCTATTTCGGACGTCGCACGGCGGCAGACGGGCTGATCGACTGGCAAAAAAGCGCCTGTGAGATTAACAACCTGATCCGCGCGGTGACGGAACCGTATCCGGGCGCGTTTACGTTCCTCGGTGAGCGCAAAGTGATTATCTGGCGTGCTCGTGTAGTGAAGGTTAATCGCGTTAAAAGCAACGATGTGGGAGTCAATGGGGTGAAGCAGGAACCGGGCGCGATTCTCTCGACATCGCCGCTGGTGGTGTCCTGTGGTGAGGATGCGCTTGAGATCGTCAGCGGGCAGAGTGAAGCCGGACTGTATATGTCAGGCAGTCGGCTGGCGGCGGAAATGGGCATGGTGCCACAGGCGAAACTGGGTAACCTCGCCAGCCGTGTGCAGCGACGCCGCATGCGCGTGCTGATCCTCGGCGTGAATGGTTTTATTGGTAACCACCTGACCGAACGCCTGTTGCGTGACGATCGCTATGAGATTTACGGGCTGGATATCAGCTCGGATGCCATCGCCCGTTTTCTTGGTGATCCGCGTTTTCATTTTGTGGAAGGCGATATCAGCATTCATAACGAATGGATCGAATACCACATCAAGAAATGCGATGTCATTTTGCCGCTGGTGGCGATTGCCACGCCTATCGAATACACCCGTAACCCGCTGCGTGTGTTTGAACTGGATTTTGAAGAAAACCTGAAAATCGTGCGCGACTGCGTGCGCTACAACAAACGCATTGTCTTCCCGTCCACTTCAGAAGTGTACGGCATGTGTGATGACAAAGAGTTTGATGAAGATACGTCACGCCTGATTGTCGGGCCGATCAACAAGCAGCGCTGGATCTACTCCGTGTCCAAGCAACTGCTGGATCGGGTGATCTGGGCGTACGGTGCGAAAAACGGCCTGCGCTTTACGCTGTTCCGTCCGTTTAACTGGATGGGGCCGCGTCTGGATACGCTGGATGCGGCACGCATCGGCAGCTCCCGTGCGATTACCCAACTGATCCTCAATCTGGTGGAAGGATCGCCGATCAAGCTGGTGGACGGCGGGGCGCAGAAGCGCTGCTTTACCGACATTCACGACGGTATTGAAGCGCTGTTCCGCATTATTGAAAACCGCAACGGCCAGTGCGACGGGCAGATCATCAATATCGGTAATCCGCATAATGAAGCCAGTATCCGCGAGCTGGGTGAAATGTTGCTGACCAGCTTTAACGCGCATCCGCTGCGCGACCGCTTCCCGCCGTTCGCCGGGTTTATTGACGTGGAAAGCAGCAGCTATTACGGCAAAGGCTATCAGGATGTCGAGCACCGCACGCCGAGCATTCGCAACGCCAAACGCCTGCTGGCATGGGAGCCGACGGTGAAGATGGATCAAACCGTCGCGGAAACGCTGGACTATTTTCTGCGTACCGTTGCCCCCCAACACACTGTTGACGCCAAGGATGCGCAGGGATGACGCGTGTTGGCCTGCGGATAGATGTCGATACCTGGCGCGGTACACGGGAGGGCGTGCCCGCGCTGCTAAATGTACTGGCAGAGTTCGATATTCAGGCGAGCTTCTTTTTTAGCGTCGGGCCGGACAACATGGGGCGTCACCTGTGGCGTCTGTTGCGTCCACGCTTTTTATGGAAGATGCTGCGCTCCAACGCGGCTTCGCTCTACGGCTGGGATATCTTGCTGGCTGGCACGGTATGGCCGGGGCGTCGTATCGGCGAACGGTTTGGTTCGTTAATCCGCCAGACGCACGACGCTGGCCATGAAGTCGGGCTACATGCCTGGGATCATCATGGCTGGCAGGCGAATGTCGCCCGTTGGTCGGATGCTCAGTTGGCTGCGCAGTTCCGTGAAGGCATGGATGCGCTGACGTCGATGCTGCCAGCGCCAGTGCGCTGTTCCGCCGTGGCAGGCTGGCGAGCCGATTCGCGCGTTGTTGAGATGAAGCAGCGCTGGAATCTGGACTATAACAGCGACTGTCGCGGCACCCGACCTTTTCGACCGCGCCTGGAAAATGGTGAGTTGGGCACCGTGCAGATCCCGGTCACCTTGCCGACCTACGATGAAGTCATCGGCGAACGCGTGAGCGACGGAGAATTTAACGACTTTATTCTTGAGGCGATCCAGCAGGATCGCGGTGTGCCGGTCTACACCATCCATGCGGAGGTTGAAGGTGGCGCGAAGCTGGCGCAGTTCCGTCAGTTGCTGTTTCGCGCCCGCCAGCAGCACATCGAATTTTGTCCGCTTTCCGCCTTACTGCCTGATGACCTCGCCACGCTGCCCGTCGGGCGGATTGAACGTGCGCCGTTTCCCGGACGGGAAGGCTGGCTTGGTGTGCAAACGGAAGAATAAATAAAGCAGGAGATAGCATGGAAAAAGGCATGATAAAGCTGAAAAGCACCGTGATACTGGTGTTATTTGCTTTGCTCTACCTGTTACCGCTTAACGGCCGCTGGCTGTGGTCACCGGACGAAACGCGCTATGCGGAAATCAGCCGCGAGATGCTTCAGCGCGGCGATTGGATCGTGCCGCATTTGCTGGATATTCGCTATTTTGAGAAACCCGTCGCGGGCTATTGGCTGAATAACATCAGTCAGTGGCTATTAGGTCATACCAATTTTGCCGTGCGCTTTGCCGCGGTATTTTCTACCGGGTTGAGCGCGCTGCTGGTGTTTTGGCTGGCGCTGTTGCTGTGGAAAAACCAGCGTACCGCGCTGCTGGCGGCGACGATCTATCTGACCTCGCTGCTGGTGTATGGCATTGGCACCTACAGCGTGCTCGATCCGATGGTGACGCTCTGGATGACGGCGGCGCTGTTCAGCCACGTGCTGATTCAGCGCGCCACGCTGACGCGCGAACGGCTGATCGCCTGGGGGCTGATGGGGCTGGCCTGCGGCATGGGATTCATGACCAAAGGTTTTCTGGCGCTGGCCTTGCCGGTCATCAGCGTGCTGCCAGTAGCGCTGGCGCAAAAGCGCATTAAGGAATTGCTGCTGTTCGGGCCGCTGGCGATTATCGTCGCGGTATTGCTAAGTGCGCCGTGGGCGCTGGCGGTGCATGCGCGAGAAGCCGATTACTGGCACTACTTCTTTTGGATTGAGCATATCCAGCGTTTTGCAGAAGACGATGCGCAGCATAAAGCGCCGTTCTGGTATTACCTGCCGGTGCTGATGGTCGGCGCATTCCCCTGGCTGGCGCTGCTGCCGGGCGCGTTGCGCAGCGGCTGGAGCGAACGAAAGGCGAATCCGGAACGGTTCCTCCTGCTGTGCTGGATGGTGATGCCGCTGCTGTTTTTCAGCATCGCTAAAGGCAAGCTGCTGACTTACATTTTGCCGTGCTTTGCGCCGCTGGCGCTGCTGATGGCCGCGTGGATTTCCGGGCTGGCACCCGCAATACGTGAACGTGTATTGCGCATCAATAGCTGGCTCAACATAGCCTTCGGCAGCGTACTGGCGCTCGCCGTTGCCGCACTGGGTCTCGGCATCATCGTGCCGCATTTCTATCAACCGGGAGAAGGGCTGACCATCGTCTCGGGTGTCGTCTGCTTTATCGGCTGGATTGCCTTTGCGGCTATGAGCCTGAGAAAGCCGCGATCGTGGGGCTATCTGGTGGCGGGTTGTCCGCTATTTCTGGCACTGCTCGTTGGCGGGAGTATTCCGGCGAGCGTGGTCGATTCAAAGAACCCTCAAACCTTTATTCGTAGCCATCAGCCGTTGCTGGAGGAGAGCCGCTATGTGCTGAGCGATGAGGTTGGGTTGGCAGCCGGACTGGCGTGGGAGCTGAAACGCAGTGATATCACCTTATTCAAGGCGCGGGGCGAATTGAACTACGGGCTGGACTACGCCGATTCCACTGACCGCTTTGTGGATGAGGGCGCTTTTCCGGCCTGGCTTGCGGAGAAACGGCGTAGCGGAAATGTCGCGCTGGTGCTGAAGGTCGATAGGGATACCGATGAGGAATACCGCCGTCTGCCTGCCCCCGATCAGGTGAAAAAATCGCACCGCTACGTGCTGCTGTTTTATAAGCAGATAGCGCCATGAGTTATCTATTGGTGGCTATCGTCTGCCTGCTGACCAGCCTGGGACAGCTGTGCCAGAAACAGGCGGCGGAGTGCTGGCGGCGTTTACCGACAGATCGACGCCAACGTGTGACGCTGGGATGGCTGATGCTGGCGGCTTTGCTGCTCGGCATCGGGCTGCTGCTGTGGCTTGTGGTGTTGCAGCATATTCCGCTTGGCGTGGCGTATCCGCTGCTGAGCATCAATTTTGTTCTGGTCACGCTGCTGGCGCACTACGGATTTGGCGAACGTGTGGACAAACATCACTGGTGGGGCATTGCGCTGATTGTCATCGGTATCTATCTGATGCAGGGGGGATGATGGCGAAAATGGGCTATGTCTGGGCACTTGGCAGCATTGTGCTTGCCAGCACCGCGCAGGTGTTAATGAAAAGCGGGATGCTGGCGCTGCCGAGCATTTCCCTCGCGCACTGGCCGTCGCTCAGCACGTTGCTGGCCGGTTGGCCTGCGGTTGCGGTGCTAATCGGGATGCTCTGCTATGGGCTATCGATGGTGTGCTGGTTCATGGTGCTACGCTACCTGCCGCTAAGCCGCGCCTATCCGCTGATTAGCCTGAGCTACGCGGTGGTTTATCTGGCGGCGGTTTTCCTGCCGTGGCTGAACGAACCGATGAGCCTGCGGAAAAATCTCGGCGTCCTGATTATTCTGCTGGGCGTCTGGCTGGTGAGTCGTAACGCGCAGACGGCTCGATAAGCCGCCTGCGCATACTGCTAGCGATAGAGAATTATTGACTGAAAACGTGTGCCGCACCGTTCACGCTCAAGCTGACCTGCTGGCCGACGGCAAAAGCGGCGTGGCTGACGGTTTTCAGTTCAATGATGTCGGCTGTTGCGTGGTGGACGTGCAGTGTCAGCGTCGAGACGAAGCCGGAAAAATCAACTTTACGGATGGTTGCGCGAACGGTTGCTGTGCTATTTGCCTCATTACTATCAACCTTATCGTTATTAACCTTATCGTTATTACCCCCAGCATCCTGAATCGCGATCTGTTCTGGTCTGAGCATGATTCTTGCCTTCCCGATTGTGGTTGGGCGATCTACCGCGATGCGCCCAAGCAAACAGTCAGCCTGACCGCCGTCGATTTGTGTATCGAGAATTAGCGTTTCGCCGAGGAAAGTCGCGATGTCCTCATTGGCAGGTTGGTGGTAAAGCACCCACGGCGAGCCGGATTGCGACAGTTGGCCGTCGCGCATGACGACAACGTGGTCAGCAAAGGACAGTGCCTCTCCCTGATCGTGAGTCACCAGAATCGATGCCACATTAGCCCGCTGCAATACGTCCATCACCGCTTTACGGGTGGAGGCACGCAGGCCGGTATCCAGCGCGGAAAAAGGTTCATCCAGCAGCATTAATGCAGGGCGCTGCGCCAGCGCGCGAGCCAGTGCAACACGCTGCTGCTGACCGCCGGAAATCTCATGCGGCGAGTGCTTCTGCAAATGCGCCGGAAGGGACACCAGCGCCATCAACTCATCCACGCGCTTTTGCTTTTCTGCCTTCGACCCTTTGAGCCCAAATGCAATGTTGTCCGCGATGCAAAGATGCGGGAATAGTGCGCCGTCCTGCGGTACGTAGCCGATTCTGCGCTGATGGGCAGGAACGGAAAGCCCGTTACCGCAGAGCGTCTGCCCGTTCAGCGTGATGACACCACTATCTGGTTTTTCAAACCCGGCAATCAGGCGCAGTAGCGTGGTTTTCCCCGAACCAGACGGGCCGACAATCGCCGTGCGGCGGCTGTTTTCTAACGTCAGATGAATGTCAGACAGCACGGTGCGCCCGTTAAAGCCTTTACTGACGTGATGAAGTTCTAACATGATTACAGCCCCGCCATTTTTTGTGATTGCGTGTAGAGAAACCAGGTCCACGGCAGCGATAGTAGGACCAGAATCAGCGCGTAGGGCGCCGCCGCCGGATAATCGATCTCACTGGTAAGCGCCCAAAAACCAGTCGCCAGCGTGCGGGTGCCGTTGGGAGCCAGCAGCAGCGTGGCGGTCAGCTCGTTAACGATCGCCAGAAAGACGAGCGTTGCCCCGGTAGCAACGCCGGGTGCGGCCAACCGGACGGTCACGGTCATTAACGTCTGCAACGGCGAACGCCCCAGACTCGCGGCGACCTGCTCCAGCTCCACCGGAGCCTGTGCGATACCGGCGCGTAGATTAACCAGCGCCCGTGGCATAAACATCAACAGGTAAGCCAGTAGCACGGTAAATTCAGTCTGGTAGAGCGGCCTGATGAGGTGAATCGTGGTGGTCACCAGCGCCAGCGCGACGACGATACCCGGCAGAGAGCTGGTAATGTAATTGCACCCTTCCAGAAACCGATACAGGCGGCTGGGGTGGCGAATTGTCAGCCAGGCCATCGGGATCGCCGCCAGCGTTGTCAGTGCGGCACCGCTCAGCGCCAGCACCATGGTCTGGCGAAAGGCATCCAGCAGTTCGCGGCGCTGCCACACCTCCCAGCCGCCAAACCACAGCCAGCGAGACAGCGTAATAAAAGGCACGCCGAGCGTCAGCAGCACCAGCGTCGCCAGTAGCAGCAGAGCCAGCAACAGCGGAAGCCGCGACAGGCGTACCAGCGTGACAGCCTGCGGCGCGCCGGAACCGACATGGGCATAGCGCGTGACGCCGCGCACGCGGGCGTCCGCACACAGCAGAAACAGGCACAGCAGCGCCAGCACGCCAGCCAGCATGTTAGCCGCCGGACCATTAAACGTTGACTGAAACTGATCGAAAATCGCGGTGGTAAAGGTATCGAAGCGGATCATAGCGAACAGACCATATTCCGCCAGCAGATGCAGCGCAATCAGCAGCAGCCCGCCGCCGATAGCCAGCTTTAGCTGCGGCAGTACCACGCGGAAAAATACGGTCACGGGAGGCACGCCCAGCGTAGCCGCGACATCTTCCAGCGCAGGATTCAGCCGTCGCAGCGTCGCTGCACAGGGTAAATACACAAACGGCAAATAGGCGACGACGGATAAAAACACGCCAGCTGGCAGACCATGCAGGCCGGGCGCGGTCGTGATCCAGGCATAGCTTTGTACAAATGCGGGTATTGCCAGCGGCGCGGTGAGCAGCAGGGACCACAGGCGTCGGGCGGGCAGGGTAGTACGTTCCGTCAGCCAGGCCAACAGCACGCCGAGCACCGTGCAAATCGGCAGCGTCAGGATAACCAGCAGCACCGTGTTGGTAAGTAGTTCGCCGACGCGAGGGCGCAAGAGCAGCGCACGCGCCGTTTCCCAACCGGTATCAATACTCACGCCAATCACAAAGCCCAGCGGAATAAACCCCAGCAGGGATAGCGTTAGGGCGATGAGGGTCAGCAACGCGGCTGGCTTGCGTAATGGCGGAGAGGGGGCGATGAACGGGGTGGTTTCGCTGTAGCTAACGTTTGTCATACGGCCTGTAGCTGCCTCGTCAGGACGATATTTTAAGACGGTGAAGCCACGCTGAGCGGGCATTCGGGTAAGGATTCATCAGGGCGCGCACGCCCTGATGAAAGGGGGTTATGACATCAATATGCTATAACCCATGCGCAATAATCTGTGCGTTACAGCAAGCCAGCTTGCGTCATCAGATCCACGACTTTTTTGCTGTTGAGCTTGGCGGCATCGACTTTCGGCGCATCCAGATCTTTCAGCGGAACCAGTTTGTCATTTGAGGCCGCGTTGACGCCAACGGCGTACTCAAAGGCATCGTTGGTGCGCAAGATCTCCTGACCGGATTTGCCGGTAATCCATTTAATGAAGGCCTGTGCGTCTTTCGCATGTTTGCTGGATGCCAGCACGCCGCCGCCGGAAATGCTGACGAACGCACCCGGATCTTTATGCTTGAAGTAGTACAGCTTCGTGTTGTTACTGTTTTCGCCCGTTTTAGCCTGATCGACAAAACGGTAATAGTGATAGATCACACCGCTATCAATCTGGCCTGCGTTCACGGCTTTCATCACCGTGCTGTTACCTTTGTAGGCGGTGAAGTTCTCTTTCATGCCTTTCAGCCACGCCTGTGTGGCTTGCTCACCCTTCAGCTCCAGATAGGCGCTGACAATGGCCTGAAAATCTGCACCGGATGGAGACGCAGCCCAGCGGCCTTTCCATTCAGGCTTCGCCAGATCGGCTAAGGATTTCGGCAGTTGAGCGTCGGTAAATTTGGTCGGATTGTAAACAAAGACGGTGGAGCGTGCGGCAATCCCGATCCAGCGGCCGTGGGATGGACGATAGTCAGACGGCACCTGAGCAAGGGTAGCGTTATCCAACTGAGCAAAGAGATTGGCGTTATCGACCAGCACCATTGACGGTGAATTCTCAGTCAGGAACACATCGGCAGGGGAGGATTTCCCTTCCTGCACCAGTTGGTTGCCCAATTCGGTGTCGCTGCCATTGCGCAACGTCACCTTGATGCCAGTTTCTTTGGTAAAACCGTCAACCCAGGATTTCACGAGGTTTTCATGTTGGGCATTGTAAATCACAATCCCTTCATCGTTTTCTGCTGCGGTGGCCGATGCGCTGAGAGCCAAACCGGAAGCGAATAAAACGGCTGAACTCAGCAATCCAAAACGAAGCTTCATAGTATTTACCCTTATTAATACCTGTCGTGTTTGCGTATGGCTGGCTTACATGGGAAGCCCTGCGTCACTCACGATAGCTACGCGATTTTAGCGACACAGGCCGATAGGTAGCGGCAGTCGACGATGGATTTTACATATCGATAATAATAATGATAGTTATTATTATTTCGCATTCTTAAGGTTAAATTAAGGTTCTGGTGAGTGTGATCTTTCAGTCATCATTTTATTTCTAGGTGTGTCTAGGTATGAATTTGTATGCATCTATCGTCTAAAAAATAGGCTGATGTCTCTATGAAATTTATTTCATCGGAAATGAGACATAACGTCATGATTTACAGAAACAAATCCTGATTAATCATCTATATTTATTCTGCAGGCTGTGAGTAGCGATACAATAAATGCACCGTACTTGCTTCGGTGTCACGTGCGCTTGTCTGCAATTTGGGGTTAATTGACCGACAAAAAGGTGACACAGCAACTGATATTCGGGGGATGGAAAAATGGATGTAGAAACGCGGATGATTGAGCTTATCGTTAAATCTGGCGAAACACGTTCCTGCGCAATGGAAGCACTGAGATCCGCTCGTCGAGGGGAGTGGGATCACGTCGATGAATTATTAAAAATGGCGGCGGTGGCGCTGAACCGGGCGCAGTTGATCCAGACCGGATTTATTGGCAGCCAGAGTAAGGAAAAAGCCACTATTGAACTTATCGTGGTGCACGCGCAGGATCATCTGATGAATGCGATGCTGTGCCGTGAACTGGCTGAAGAGATTATTGAACTCAGAAAAGAAGTCTCTGGCGTCAATCTCCACATGCGCTAGCCGCATCGCGGATCAAAGGAAAAAGCCATTCAGTTTCACGCTGAGTGGCTTTGCTGTTTCTACCCATCGCTATTTTTAGCGTGGCTTAATGAGCGATTGACCGTTTCACATGGACATCATTCATGACACTACGCTTCGGACACTCTGATGTTACAAGAAAATGTTAATGACCTCATTTCGTTCCTTGTGATGGCAAGAGAACGCAGTTTTACTAAAGCGGCGGAGAAGCTCGGGCTTTCCCAGTCGGCACTAAGCCATTCGATTCGCGGCACTCATCGGGCTTGGTCTGGCCTATGTATCGGAAGATTCGGTGCGAGATGATATTGCCAGCGGGCGCCTGATGCGGGTGCTAACGGGATGGTGTCCGCCGTTCCCCGGTTACTACCTGTATTATCCCAGCCGCAAACAGCATATCACTGCCTTCTCACTGTTGTGGAAGCGCTGCGCTACCCGCGTTAGGATTGGGTTAGTGGGCTGTAAGTCAGGCGATTAAAAAGCGTTTGAGATAATCGGATCCACTGACAAATTTTGAATATTTAAGGAAATGAAATGTGTTCTGATAATCATGACGCGCTTTTAGCAATTTTTTCTGGCGAGTTTAGCGTGAGTGATGATGCCTGGTCGCTGGATGCTGTGCGGTGGACTTTTGTTGAGAAGAAAAAGATTATCGCCAGCCTGAAAGGAAAAATGGGGAGTGGCCCGTTTAATGCCGAAATAGTGCTATTATTTCGGGAAGATCTCGGAGACTATTTCGGCAGAGGTGAAATTACCTATGATAATTACCGTTCGGAATACAAAAATAATGGCTTCGCAATAAAAATCATGGCATCAGATATTTATGTAGAAGACGATGTTTGCGTTATTGACGATGCTGAATGGCTGGAAAATGGCTATCCCTATTCATTCTATGGCGATTTAGAACGGACAGCGAATTGAAATAAATAGCGGTTGTTTTCAATAATGACCGCTATTTGGCCAGCGTTACCTTGAGGAGCAATGGATTTATTCGAAGGCGTTCGTATGTTTTGTAAAATACATCGGATCGAGGCTGGTTCTGATGAACATACCACCGCATTAATGCCTTGATTGCTCGCACTGATTTTTTAGCCTCATCATTTCCGCTGGTGGCAAGGGTGCCGCCATCATAGAACGATATTTCATACACGTTGGCGTTTCATCAGTAGGGGATTTTTTCGTGCTGGATGAGCAGGCGATAACAAACAGGGTTATTGAGACGATTAATAACCGAGGGAGAGTGGCCTGATAATTTTTCATCGATTCTCCTTTTAGTTTTTGCAATTACGTATAGCCCTGTAAAACGTGAGGAGGAATACCGAGCGAATCCGTAATATTGCGAATACATTAAGTTAACATTAAGAAAACAGTTTGTCAGATGAAATAAAGAGGAAAGCGAGGGTTACGCGATAAGGTCCTTATTCATCGTACCAAAGATTCCTGAACCCCACCATCCCTACAATTGTTAGCAAACTGGGCTTTAATCGGCTCCTGCCACCGAGCTTTGACTACCGCATATTGAAACCACGTAAGTGATAATGGAGGCAGGAGACCCCTTCTCCTGCCTCGATCGCGCGGGGCTTATCAGCCTTATTCTGTGACGGACATAAACACTGTACATACCGTTACACAGCAACGCTCATCATCGGCGATAAGCCTGGTATATAATCCAAAAATACAGGGATGAATTGACTGTGAAGACAAAAAATCACAAATTTTAAACAAATTAACACTATGTCATTTTACTTTTAGATGAAAATTAAAAATACTCTCGGTCTACATATCCTGATGGCCACTCTTGCCATCTTGTTTCTTAGCGTTCCCCCGCTGGTGACGAGCATTGATCCTGCGCTAACGTTCCAGCCGCTGATTAAAACCATGGAAGGAACGGTAAAGGAACAAAAGGAAAAGATAGCCACTATTTCCCATGCTTTACAGGGAAATGCGATTTTCTTTCTTGGGGCTTCCGAGGTCTCTACATCTGAAGATGAACATTACGCAGTCTATAATTACTTTAATAACCAACTACACCGTCCGGTTGTGGCCTATGGCGATAGCTATGTCGATAACGTCACGCATTTTTTGCTGCTTTCGCGTTTTAAAAATGAGCTTAACGCAAACAGTAAAGTGGTTTTACTGCTGGCACCCGATAGCTTTTATTCAGACGGTATTCCGCCGGCCATTTTTGCCAACAATTTTCCCGCATCTATTTTTGATCCGCTGATGCAGGATGATCAGGTTCGTCCCTTTTTGGTCAATTACTTACAACATATCGATAAAGAAGAGATAAGCCATTTAACGTTCGGCCAAATGAAGGTCTATGGTTGGGATCCACAAATTGTCTGGCAGGAAGTGAGTTATCAATTTGCTAATTTTTGCGAGCTAATAAAAAACGACTGGTTGGCGATGCTGCGTATTACCCCTCAGTCGACACAACCGTGGCCGCATCAGCCAACCGCCAACATGACACCAGACTGGAGTCGTGAGTTAGATCAGGCTCGCGTGCTGAACCAGTCCCGTGAGCAAAGTGCAGACACACTGTGGATGGATAAATCTGTTTTTGCGGACGATAAAACGCCGGAAGAGTGGGATGACGCGCCGATTGTTCCGGCGCAGATGGAGGCATTACGGGCGACGATCAAACTGCTGAAAGCGAGTAACGCCCAGTTTGTGGTCATTGTCGATCCGATTAATCCGTGGGCGATTAATAATTCCGAGAAATTCCAACCAGTGGACAGCCAGATCAGATCGATGCTGGAAGAGAATCAGGTTCGCTATTTTGATATGTATGCGCAGCCTTATCAGAACGGTTGGAATTGGGATCGCCTGCACCCAACCGATCCGGCATGGGTCGCGATGGATCAATTTATTGCAGAGAGTTTTAAATGATGAAAACTGCCATTCGCCTTTTTTTCCTTTATCTCTTTCTGGCAGTCACCATCGTCGCGTGGACGTCTGTTGATGAAAGCATGAGTTTAAAAGTGCATTTCGAATATCAAAAATTCTGAAGGATGAATGATGTATAGTTCTGGGGCATTTTTTTTCTTTCTATTTTCATCCGCGTTACTGTTTGCGCTGGTTAATCGCGTATTCCGTTATCGGCTGACGTATTTATCTGCCTTCTCGGTATTGGCGGTATTTGGCTGGGGATATATTTTCCAGGGGGACTACGTTGTTCCCGTTGCAGTGTTCCTGAGCTTTTATCTTCTCGTCACCTTAAAAGAGAAAGGGTGGTTAAAAACTTGGCAGGCGGTCAGCCTGACGTTGCTCCCATTGTTTTTGGTGAAATTACACCTTAATAACCACTGGGGTATGATCGGTCTGTCCTTTATGACCTTCCGCGCCATTGATGTCCTGCTTTATCGCAGTAAAAAAGATGGCCAGAATTTCCTGCACTACTTCTGCTACCTCTTTATGCCTTTTATTATTCTGGCTGGTCCGATGTATCGCTGGCGGACATGGGTTAATGACATTAATAAACCGGTCTTCACGCTGACCCGTGAACAGTTTTTAGTGGCGATGGAGCAGATTTTTACCGGTATTATTCAGAAGTTCTTATTTGCCATGCTGATCAATAATCTGGTGATTGAGTCGTGGAGCCAGCGCCCGTTTACGTTAAGCGTGGGTGTCGTAATGTCGATTGCCTACAGCGCCTACCTTTATTTTGATTTTGCTGGCTACAGCAATATGGCTATCGGGGCGGGGCGCTTATTTGGCCTGAATATTCCGGCGAACTTCAATATGCCTATGCTGGCGAAAAACCCGCAGGACTTCTGGCGGCGCTTCCACATCAGCCTGTCTGAATGGCTGCGGGATGTGGTCTTTATGCCGATTTATATGAATCTGATGAAGCTCGATTTTTTCCGACAAAACAAAACGTTGGCACAGAATGTTGGCATCTTCTGCACCCTGTTTTGTATGGGGGCATGGAACGGGCTTGAACGACACTATGTTATCAGCGGCGCGCTGTTTGGCGCCATTTCGGTTGCTCACAACATGCTGCAGTGGTCAGCCAAACGCAGTCCGGCACTGAGCAATTGTCTACACCATCCGGTTATTGTGTTCATCGGTCGAATTCTGACGCTGGCAAGCGCCGCGGCCTCCCTCTACATCTTTAGCGGAATGTCCCCACTATGAACCTTCACTCAGAGCTTCAGGAACTACAAGATTTCCTCCGGGCGGCATTACTCGATCCCGCGAACCCACAGCAGTTGGCGATTAGTGGCAGCGATGACGTGATGACCTGGCAACAGCTCTCCGTCGCCGTGACAGACTGGTCGCATCGTTATCAGCACTACCAGCAGCCTGATGGCGCGCCGGTCGTGTTATATGGTCATCAGCAGGCCGAGTTTGCCGTGGCAATCTATAGCTGCCTGCTGCACAATATTCCGTATATCCCGGTGGATTGCATCTATCCACAGGAGCGGCTCAACGAGATTTGTCATCTGGCGAGCGCCCCTTATTATTACGATGTGGCGACCCGACAGTTCATTGCGACCGGTGAGGAAGGGCAGGCGCTGGTCGAGCAAGATCTTGCCTATATTATGTTTACCTCCGGCAGTACCGGAAAGCCGAAAGGGGTGCAGATCGGGCGTGAAAGCCTGTGGCACTTTATGAAGTGGGTGCGTCAGGACTTTTCGCTGCCAGACGTGCCGGTGCTGATGAACCATGCCGTGTTCAGCTTCGATCTCTCCTTGATTCCGCTGCTGGCGAATCTGGCAACGGGAGGGCATATCGTCCTGAATGCGAAAGAGGATATCGCGGCAGAAAACTGGCTCGATCGCCTGAAAGACAATGGCGTTTCCGTCTGGGTGTCAACGCCCTCTTTCGCCTACCAGAGGCTGCTTTCCCCTCAGTTCAACAGTGAATATTTACCTGAACTTAACGTCTTCGTGTTCATTGGCGAAGTGCTCAACAAAGCGCTGGTCAAACAGTTACGCCGTCGCTTCCCGCATGCCAAAATTCTCAACTCCTATGGCCCAACGGAAGCGACCATCGCGACCACCGTCATCGAAATTACCGATGAAATCCTGCACAGCGAAAATGATCTGCTGCCGGTGGGTACGATGATGCCGGACTCCAGAATGGAAATTACGTCTGAGGGCGAATTGATCATTTGGGGCAAAAATGTGATGCGCGGTTACCTTGGGCTGGCGAAAGAGAATGCGGAAAAATTGCTGCATCGGGAGAGCGAAGCATTCCGAGGCTACAGAACTGGCGATCTGGGATACGAGGACGGACTGCTATACTGTCAGGGTCGCAATGACAGCCAGATCAAACTGAATGGCTATCGTATTGAAATCAATGAGATTGAAAATCGTCTGCTGGCGATATCCGACATCAGCGAAGCGGTAGTTCTGCCGTTGATGAAATCGGGCGGTGGTGTTCTGCGCATCGCAGCGTTCTGTGTGACGAACTTAGCGCCAGAAGCGATTAAAACATCGCTCTCGAAGGTGATTCCGCCTTACATGGTGCCTTCCCAAATTATTATAAAAGATGCGTTGCCGCTTAACCCTAACGGCAAAATTGATCGTAAACTGCTGGACAGCCATGCCCGAACGATCTAATGACTCAGGAAAAAATGATGGAACAAGAAATACTCGCGCTGTTTGAAAAGATCTTATCCCGTAAAGTGGGCTTTAACGACGAGCTGATTGAGTCTGATATTCTCGACTCTATTCTGGCGGTCGACTTGGTGCTGGAAGTGCAGGACGTTTACGGCTGCGTGATCCCGCCAACCGAAGTCGCCACCGTTCTGAAAACCCCAGCAGATTTGGCTCGCTACATTGAAGAGAACCGCGGCTAAGCCTGAAACGGCGACGATTTTTTCTCGTTATTTAAAGACCCCAGATAGGTTTATCTGGGGTTTTTTAATTGGGGGGGAGTATCAAGGTCCATTACATCATTAGATAGTAGTGAAAAGAGGAGGGCAGTGATTCTTTATTCAAACCCTCCTAATTATTAAAATTGTATCCGTGGTGTTGAATATTTGTTGCCGATATTATCTGAAAAGATCTTTCAGCAATGGATAATACACGGAGAAGTAAAATGGACTCATTCACTTTAGAAGATCGCTTTGATTATCAGCCTTTAACCCATTCCCAAGGTGAAACCTGTCATTTTGGTGTGCGTATTGAGCCTAAACAGTCAGGCGTGCATATTGGTGAATTATCACCTACCTGGCTGCGTACATTAGTAGAGAATGAACAATTAGTGGTACTGAGAGGCTTTGATAGCTTTACGAGTGCAGAAAATTTAACAACATACTGCGCAGCCATTGGTGACATTATGCAATGGCCATTTGGTGCCGTGTTGGAGCTGGTTGAACAACCCGATGCCACCGACCATATCTTTGCTAATAACTATGTTCCCTTGCACTGGGACGGCATGTACCTTAAAACCGTGCCGGAACTACAAGTCTTTCAATGCGTCTCAGCCGTTGGCGAAGGGCAGGGTGGGCGAACCACGTTTTCGAGTACCACCACGGCGTTACGTCTGGCGTCACCCGAAACCAAAGCGCTGTGGCAGCGTGCCACAGGTCAGTATCAGCGCGCCGTCGAGCTATACAGCAGTACCGCGCAGGCTCCTATTATCGAGCAACACCCTTACCGCACTCATCCCGTCATTCGTTTTTGTGAGCCACCGATTGCTGGTGATAAAGAATTCTTGAACCCGTCCACTTATCACTTCTTCGGTATTGAACCTGAAGAGCAAGAGCAATTACTTAGCAGCTTGCAACATGCCTTATATGATCCACGGGTTCAGTATGCTCACCAATGGCAAAGCGGCGACATTGTGATTGCAGATAACTACTCGTTATTACATGGTCGTGAATCTTATGCCAGCCAGAGTGGCCGTCATCTGCGCCGAGTGCATATCCATGCTAAACAGCCGCTGACTAACCCACATTTGGTGCAGCCGTCATGAAACCACAGCATGTTGATCTCATGATTATCGGCGCTGGGCCTGTTGGCCTGGCCTGTGCCTATCTTGCTCAGCTGTCAGGTTTAAGTACCGTCATTATCGATAAATCATCAGGGCCACTAACGGTAGGCCGTGCTGATGCGCTAAACGCCCGCAGCTTACAGCTGTTTGAAATTATCGGTTTATTCGACGAGCTTTATCCCTTGGGCAAAACCTGCAATACCAGCTCAGTCTGGTCAAAAGGTAAATTTATTTCACGCCAATCTACTTGGTGGGATGCTTTAGAAGGCTGTTTTCACAAGCATTTTTTAATGATTGGTCAGGCTTATGTAGAACAAGCGCTCGATAATAAGCTCACCGAGCTAAGTAGTGCCGTGCGCCGTAATACTTCTGTGGAAGATATTGTGCTGGAGGACGACGGCTGTCTCACCACACTCACCAGCGGTGAGACCGTGCGTTCCCGGTATTTGATTGGTGCAGATGGTTCACGATCGTTTGTGCGCCAACACTTTGCTATCCCGTTTGAGATCACTCGACCACAAATTACCTGGGCAGTGATTGATGGCGAAATAGAAACTGATTTCCCAAAAGTACCGGAAATTATTGTTTTCCAGGCAGAAACCGCCGATGTCGCCTGGATACCACGTGAAGGTAAGATTGATCGTTTCTATATCCAGATGGAGAGTGAGGACTTCACGCAACAGCAGGCGATAGATAAAATTAACCATGCTCTGCAACCACACCGTCTGTGCTTCAAGTCTATTGAGTGGTATTCACAATTCTCGGTTAAAGAGTCTGTAGCAGAACACTACATCCTTGAAAATAAATTATTTATCGCTGGTGATGCGAGCCATATTCACTCGGTAAATGGTGGGCAAGGGTTAAATACGGGGTTGGCCGATGCATTTAACCTCATCTGGAAAATGGCGATGATTACTCATCATCATGCGCCCCAAACGCTATTACAGAGTTACGAAACGGAGCGAAAAGCGGTCGCGCTGGAAGTGGTAAAAACGTCAGCGGAGCTCGTGCGTTCAACCAAAACCTCAGAGACAGGCACCCATGCCGATGATTACGTCAAGATTGTCGAAAAACGTGCGGGTTACATCACGGGGATGGGTGTTCGCTATGGCGCCGACGGGCGTGTTGGCGAAAGGCTGCATGATTTTATGTGGCGTGATTCTCAATCTAGTCAGTCAGGCAGAATTTACTCACATTTAAATTATCGTCATTACAGTTTGCTCATCATCGGCGCGGCGACGGTACCGGCATCACTGCCTGATATCGTCAATGTCTTGCACGTTGAAACAGGCAGTAGCCCCTATTCCGATCAATACCTGTTAGTTCGGCCAGATGGCTATATCGCCGCCACCGCTCCTCTCGACCAACCTTCCGCGATCGGTCATTACTTTAGCGACTGGCGAGTTCAATAGCATAAATGTTGCCGGCTCAGTGAGATGGCACTGAGCTGGTTTCATTCTGTCGGGCAGGGTGAAAGTAGAATAGACCACGCTAGACGTTATTTTGCTTACAATCCAAACTTCAATGTTTATAGAGACGCTATCTCTTTTGATCGGTTGCTGAACTCTGCTAACGAACATAACCCTCTGCCGCTGACGTTGAGCAAGAAGTGGTTAACGAAGTGGGGTTCTTTGGCAACCAAAATACGGTCTGCAAGCCTACAGCTCAGAAATGGCGGCACACTGTCGAGAAATTAAAGCGCTATTTCGAAAATTGGAACGCGGAATTGTAATGTTCTGGTGATTATTTTTACTGACATAGAAGAAATGAGTATGTCAGAAGACGTCTAAAGTGAATGGTTAGGTTTATTGGGGGCTTACACTTACATTTCGAGGATCTCTTGAACCCAATCCCCCCAACATTCACAACCAAGTCGTGACTCAACTGTACCCGGATGAGATGCAAACCACCATTCCTTTACCACTTCATATTCCGAGAGTATAAGGGTGAATGGACGCCAACAACCCATTCTTCCATCTTGATCACATGGATCACTGCCAACCAGGAAGAATTCATTCAGAAAGGGCAAAGGTGGGAAATAGCCAGAAGAACTAATGACACCAAAGATGCCATAAAGCACTTTGGTGTTCTCATCTAAAATCCGTTTAGCATTATTAATATTATTCATAGAAATCCATTCATCTGATGTTTACGTTATTTGTCATGTTCTTACTAAGTGTACGTACCTTGGTTTTCTGACTCGATAGTATTTTTGGATAGTGTTTAGCTATGATGTCGTTCATACGCTCAACCAACTCCATGCGTTTGAAGGTCAAATGCGCGGTTCCCTTCTGAAAGTAACGAATACTGAAGCATTCATCTTCGTAAGTTTCCTTAGCCGGATTCTCCCGGATATGTTCCATCAATCGCGTAGAGATATTGCCACGGTTGTCAGAGGTGGGTTTACCGTTCACCAGGATCGCCACCAGAAGCGACAATTTTTCGAGCCTCTTCCCGTTTTAGTCTCGCCTCTGCCAACGAGATATCAGGATAAACGCCGATAGATAATTTCTTCTCTTTCCCTGCAACGCGGTACTTCAAACAAACGCCAATATTTGGCTCCATTCGGCTTTATCAGAAGATAAGGCCTGCACTCTCAGTGAGTTTGTATTCTTTATCTTGTGGCTTGGCGGGCTTCCCAACATCGATTTGATTTCCGGTATGCTGGGTTGACCTCGGTAGAGCTCAGCGACAGAAAATCCTAGTGGTATCAATGAATATAACGGGGTTTTGTTGAATTCGGTAGAGTCTGGGAGAACTTAAAATGGTACCCTACAGGATTCGAATTAGCCACGTATCTATATTGAAATAAAAGGATTTTCACCAGTTCGAAAAATGTAGTGGCCCCCAAATGGGCCCCCAAACCTTTCTGGCTGGATTTTTTGCGGGTTATCCGCAGTAGGTGGTGGATTATATCCTGTTTTGGGGTAGGGCAAAATACGGCTTATCGGTTGACCCAGTTTTCCACTCGTAGCCCAGGCACTCGCTCAAATTCACGCACATTGTTCGTTACCAGTATCAAGCCTGCTGACCGGGCATGACCCGCTAGCATGGCATCATACGGGCCGATGGGTGTTCCTTGTTTTGCCAGCTCGGCACGAATTTGCCCGGTATGTACGGCAGCGTCAAAGCCATAAGTTTGCACTTCCAGACGCGCAGAAAACCCTTCAATCACGGCGAGATTCTTTTCTGGATTTATCGATTTCTCCGCACCATAGATCAGCTCCATCAGCGTGATAGCACTGATAGCAAACTGCCCGTAGTGACGGTAGAAAGCGTCCCTGACTTCCTGCGGTTTGTTCTTGATAGTGTAAATACAGATATTGGTATCAAGCAGATATTTCAGCATCAGAAATCTTCCCTGATCTGATCATCGGGCTGCTCTCTGGTGATCATAAAGTCAGGCGTTACCCCATCCTCTTCGAACCAACTGTCCCAGCTTTCGCCTGCCGGAGTGATAATGCGTGTACGACCAATCGCGACGATATCAACCTGCTTCACATCATCGGGCAGTGCAACTGCTTTAGGGAGCCGTACCGCTTGGCTGCGATTGCTTTTAAATACTGTGGTTTTTTCCATAGCAATCTCCTTGGATAAATTTTGCTCTATTTCTAGCATAAAGTGTTATTGGGATATGTCAATGGGATATACCTGTGTGGCATCATTGGATCAATCACCTTGCCGCCAACATCCCCGGATAATGTTTGGCAATAATGTCGTTCATCTGCTCGATCAGGTCAGAACGTTTAAAGGTGAGATGCCCAGTACCTTTTTGAAAGTAACGCACACTAAAGAACTCATCCTCGTATTCCTGCTGATGCGGATTATCACGGATATGGTCCATCAGCCGGATGGTGACATCGCACCGATTATCAGGAATAGGTTTACCGTCCAACAAGTACAGCATACGCTCTAGATCGGCCAGTTGATCGCGTCGCCAGCCCCAGTTCAGACCAAAGCCCCAACGGTTGTAGGTCACCAGATTGCTGATGATGATTTTTTTGCCAAAGTAGCAAGGGTGATTGGTCTTGTAATCCCACGATAGCCCTTTGAATACGTTGATGACCCCACGCTCGAATACTTCCAGCTTGCTCTGGTGAAGTTGCTCAAAGGTGCTGAGGATATTGGCTTCGCTGATAGCCGGTAGCTCACCCTCATCCAGATTCTTGTGCCACTGACTACGCGCTTCGGCATCCATCAGCGACAACATGCCGGATTTCAACATCAGGTCGCGCCAGATATTGCGATCCAACGTGCGAGTGATGGCAGGCATCGCCTTGTCAGGAGTTTCTGTTAGCCAGCAATCGTAGCGATGCCCTTGCTTCAGTCCCCAGTCCTCAGCGGTGCCGCCGCCAATAGTTGCTGTGAGTGTTGAGAGCGCCCGTAGCTGGTTGAGGAGCTGTTCTATCTGTTGCAGCGCTGTATCACGTCCGGTAACGATACGTTCGATATTGGTCGAGCAGATCAGCTCGGTGTGTTCGGTCAAAACCTCGGGTTCAATTTGCATAGTTTGTGGTCCATACATAAAAGCAAATGCGCCAGCCCTTACCGGCTGGCGCATTATGCATCGGAGAGAGGAATAAATAGGTTTGGTGCGATGTGACTGGAAAGCCGCTCGCAATCTTTATGCTTTAAGCAAACAAGTAGCACGTCTGGCACGGAGTACATCAACGGCAGTGAGAAACGGTGATTGCTCCTGCCAGTTAAAACCGTTGCGATCGATACGCACCAGTTCGTATTTTTCCACCAGAAAATTGATGGCATTGACCAACGTGATGCCAGCATCGATATGCGCCTGAATCACGTTCTCCTCGCAGAACGGCGTGTCATTGAGCGTGAGACCGTAGTGCTTTTCCAACAGATAGGTCAGAAGTTGCTGCCAGACGGCTATAGGTGACGGACAGGGGTTATCCTCCCGTGGCGGGATTGCAGGTGATGTTTGCATGGGAATTGTCTCTTCAGGTTAAGTCGATAAAATCAGGGAAATATTCAGAATGGGGAGAGAAGCTGCGGGTTATTCTGCTGCCGCCGAAGAGGGATAGATAACAATATACACGTAGCCAACGCTGCCCAGCGTATCGGCTTCACAGGTCCATTCGTTGCAATGCAGCGTGACGCAGTTCTGCTGACGAGGATTCAGTTCACCCGTTTGTAGTTTGTTCTCCAACTGCTTAATCAGCTCAGGGAAGCGACGCTCCAGATTTTGGGCTTCTGTTTTGCTAAACGTACCGACAATGCTGGCCCGGTCTGCCAGATAGTGCAGACGGTTACCTTCCTGCACCAGTCTGGCTCCGAATCGCGGCGTGACAGCACACTTTAATCCCCATTCCGGGGCCTCTATTGATGACATGATGTTTTCCTTATAAAAGTGCGGTGGTAAGTGTGCTCATCACAGCCAGCCACGTTCAGAGAATGACACCACGTCAGCGCCGCCGACAACCAGATGATCGAGGACTCTGACGTCGAGTTGTGACAGTGAGTCCTTCAGCTTGTCGGTGATATGGCGGTCAGCCTGACTGGGCTCGGCACAGCCGGAAGGATGATTGTGTGCCAGTATCACGGCGGCAGCGTTATGGCGCAGTGAGGCTTTGAGGATTTCACGCGGATGCACTTCGGTACTGTTGATGCCGCCCAGCGCGATAACTTCCTTCTCTATCAGGCGGTGTTGGTTATCCAGATACAACACCATAAAGACCTCACGCTCCAGACTGCTGAGTTCCAGCATTAACCAGCTTTTGGTGTCTTCAGACGTTTTAAACTGCCGCGCATTTTTTCGTACCCGTTTTTCCAGCAGGCACAGCGCCATCTGGATGATGCGCTGCTCTCTGGACGCGATGCAGCCTGCCAATGAATTACATGACATGGTGATTCCTTAATAAATAAAATGCCCCCGCTGCATAAGCAACAGGGGCGGGGATGGGGTTACTTCGTGTGGTTAACGCTGTCACTAGCGTCGGGAAAACCAGCGCAGCACTTTGGCAAACACCGTTACGCCAATAAACAGTCCTATCGGGATACCCAGAAACGGTGTCAGTGCCACGCTGGCAACGCCTGCGGTTCCGCCGCCGGTTAGCAGCCCTGCTAAGGTGGCGATAACCAGACCAATAAGGCTGTCCGAGATACCAGTTTTACTTAAGATAATGACAACCAAGACAATAACGATGATGGCAATAATGGGCATGGCGTTATCTCTCCCGATTATTCCCGGTGTGTCGTGGCACACGACGAGATATCAGCCAGCACCTTCTGCACGTTCTTTTGCCTGGGCTCCCAGGCACCCACATGCCGGTCATTGAGATAAACGTCAAACTGCGTTGCGCTGCCAATTGCTTCAATAAACGCGAACCAGGCATTATCCGCATTGCGCCACCCCAGCGAGGACGGAATACCGTACTGCTGGTCATCGATAACGACGACGATATACACCTCAGTGGAAAAATGGGAATCGACACCCTGACCACCTACAGGCAACACCGCCACGCTGTGTTGTAGCGTGTTATCCTCGTCGGGGTTGCCGGTACAGTTAACGGTAAAGACACTGCCTGCGGTATTGGCTATCCGATATTCGGTGACCCCCTGACCAGAATCGGCACTCCACAGGTTCGGTACGGCCTGTGCGTATAGCGGCAACAGCAGTGCGCCTGCAAGCAGAAATGAAGGAATGTGTTTCATACGGGTTCCTTGGTGTGAATAAACACGTCTCAGGGTCAGTAGCCGTAACGGCGGTAGTGCTCTTTGTTCACGCCGTCGACCAGCCATTTACCCAGTTTCTGCTCCTGTTCGCGTTTCTGTGCCTGAATTTCTGCCATCTTTTTCTGGTCGATACACTTCTCTGGAATGCTCAGCAATAACGTCGGCTGCTCGGGCTTGTCGTTGGCAAAATTGGCATTGAAGTAGGTCTTTTTGTCGGTAATTTCATAGGTACAGTTGCTGGTTTTGTTACCACGATAGGTGACCTCCAGGTCACCGGGTGATTGTGACCGCGTATTTACTTTCACCAGGGAAAGGGTTTTGGCCTTTTTATTCGCCAGAAACAGTGGTCCGGAGCCATCTCTGACAAAAAACTGCTCAGTCCAGGGGTAGTTGAAAATCGCTCTCCCCTTGTATATTCGGCGGCCTAGCTCGTCGTCACTTATCCCATCAGTGTTGGTCCAGCCAAGCGCTTTTAAGGAGAACCAGTTAACCTGAGTGGGGAACTCGGTTGCTGAGTGCGCGGAGAAAGTGGTCAACAGCCCGATTATCAGCCATCCCCGTTTGCCCGGAAGGTATGTAAACATCATCGTATCCTTTATGTTGAAGTCATCATAAATATCGTCAAGACAGGACTGTGCCTGTCCGTGACGCTAGGAGTGGTCCTTCACTGAACTGTCCGTGTGCAACTACCGGTACTTTCCTTCTTTATCTCTCTTTCTGGTTTTCTCTGGTGTTGGCATCGCGTCCCTGACTTATGTGGTCGGAGACGTGCCGAAAGTGGTGAGTACGTCGTGAATAAAGCGAAAATGCGGCAATGCCGTGATGAAGCCGGATTGCGTGGTCAGGTGGCAGATATCATCGCGGCGCTGGAATGACTCAGTGGACACCGTCACACCGTGAATCTCATGCAGCGGCAGGACCAGAAGATGCCCCAGCGATTCGGCCACCAGATACCATTCGCCGTACAGGCAGATAAGCCGGTAAGGCGATAACCCGTCATAGCGCTGACAGTCAGCCAGAACTGTGACACGTAGCTGCTCACCAATTGCCCGGGTCAGACGGTAAAAATGCCCCGGCAGTGTCGGCGTACCACGCAAGGGTGGATGCCAGACCAGACAGGGGGCGTCCTCGCCGCTGCCCAGCAGGGTATTAACCAGTCGGTTATCCAGGCCGGGAAACACACTGCCCATCCCGGTTTGCCGGACGAACATCAGCACATCCTGCTCATGCCGTGCCGGGTTATGGTGCTCCGGCAAACGGCAAAGGCCGTTACGGTATTCCAGGTCGAGATACATCAGCCGTTCACGGAAGTCCCGTCGCAAGGTACGGGTCGAGACGCCGAACTCTGCCGCCAGTTTTCTGACGCTCAGCGTTTCTCCCGCCAGTAATCGGCTGATTATCAATGACAGCCTGACGGCCAGCCGGTCATATCGGCGGTCAGCCTGTGTCATGGTGCAGCCTCCTGAGGCAGTTAACGGAATGAAAATCCTGTGATTACTTTAAAGAGGGGCGTGGTCAGGGTATGGACACTGTGAAAAATATTTTTATTTTCAGTAAGAAAGCCGGTGGGATGCGGCCTGAGGGGCAATTGAGGTAAACAGGCTATGGGGGCAAACGCTAACGGTTGGACATACCCTGTCCAGGTGGTTACAGAGTGATAACACGTTGTCCATTACTCACTGGTATGTCGCCAGCATAGTTTCCGCCATCACCCACAGTGCTCGGTTGAGTTTGATATCGCCATCAATCCCCTTGACGGCCCGAGTGCGGGCCTGCTTTCCCTGCACGGAGCGACCGGTCAACCCGCCTTTTATCAGGTTCTCCTGTACCCGTTGATAGGTGGTCCACAGGTCGTTGGATTCATCCTGCCAGCGGCGTGGAGCCAGTATCTGCGCTGCTGTGACCGGCTGGTGGTCTTCGCCAAAGCGGTAGGTCAGCGCCGCCTTTGCCAGCGCTACCTGAGCCCGTGGCAGCAACAGCAGTGACTGCATGGCATCCCGCTTCTCATCAATACGCTCAAAGGTGTCCAGCACGTCATAAGCCCCTTCAATCACCCGCCCCACCACATCGCCTTTGTGTGGCACCCGAACCTCACCCAACGATTCACCACAAATCAGGCCGTTCTGACACACACTGCGAAACAGCCCCGGCAACATCTGGTAGGAGCTGGAGCCGTCATGACTGTTCAGCAGAATAATTTCCGGCACCTGTTGGCCGGTGATTTGTCCTTCCCGGCGCAGGCGTAACATATGCTTGGTGTGCTCGCGTTTGCCGATATCTCTGACGCGGGTCTGGCAGGCAAAGAAGGGCTGGAACCCTTCACGCTGGAGGCTATCCAGCAGGGTGATGGTCGGGATACAGATGTAACGTTCACTGCGCGACGCATGCTTGTCCTCGCTAAACACGCTGGGGACCACGCGGAACAATTCATCGTGTGTTAACGGTCGGTCGCGACGGATAACATTGGCGGCACCAAAGCGGGAAGCTAAACGAACCATAGGAATGTCCTCAGAAAAAGAATAAATAAAAGCCCTGTCACAAAAGCGACAGGGCCGGATGGGAATGAAAAGGTTAGGTGTTGCCTAGAATAGCAATGACCACAATGAACGGGCGAGTGACACCACGGTTTGTTTGAGGCCGCCGATAAGTGTTTTTAGTGGTGCGGGGACGACAGGCAGCGCAATCACGCTATCAAGTACGTCGCCAACCGACTGGGCAAAATCATCCTGAGCCCGGCTCTCAATAGCCACTGACCGCCAGTTGGGCTGTAGCCGGGCCGACAGCGGACTACTGGCCTTGGGCGGTAAACACTGAAACAGCGTCTCCACCATTGTTGCCATGCCCCAGCCGGTTTTTACCGATACAGCACAGACCGGATGGGTAGGAAAGAAGGTGGAACGCACTGTGACACGACGGGCATAAATATTGCCTGACTGGTTTAATGAGGGTTGCTGCGCATCCCAGTCCCATTCGTGACTGGGCTCCAGCTTATCCACCTGATTTAGGACAAACAGTATCTTGTCACGGTAGCGCTCACCGATAACGGTGCGATAGATATGCTGGTCAATGGCAAGTGCACGGTCATCGGCCTTGAGCAACCAGAGCACAATATCAACGCGCGGCAGCCAGTGCTGGTAGAGTGCAGCATAGTCACGATCCCTATCCTCACTCTCACCGACACCGGGTAAATCGACAAACAGGATGCTGCGTTGCCCTGATGACAGCCGGAACGTAAGAGCCTGCCGGGTGCAGGCACTGTTATCACTGACCGGGGATACTTCTCCCTGAAACAGTGCATTACACAGACTGGATTTGCCCGCACCGGTTTTCCCCATAATGCCGATGACGGGTTCGTATTGGATCAGTTGTTCAATGTGGTCAATGACGCGCTGGTGCAGGCTACCCGGCAATACTGATAGCGACGCCTGTATCTCTCGCAGGTTCTCGTAATTGGGCATAAGGATTTCTCAGACAGAACAGCGTGGCGGCTATTGAAACCGCCACAGATTGGGGTGTGCATGGGGATAATATCTATCTGAAATTATTTTAATTGCCGATTTTTCTTTTGCTGCCAAGCGATATGAATAGCATATTCAATGACTCTGGAGTTTGAAATCCCTTCTATTTTAGAAATTTCACGAATTTTATCATGTGTTTCTTGTGAAATAGTAACGTTCAAATCCTTATGTTTTTCAGTTCTCTTTTTGATTCTGGATTTTTGTGTACTCAATGCACTTTTAAATTTATTTATGAATAACTCTTTTCTTGCGCCATCGAAATCAAGATTAATTATTTCACACCAATTAAAATAAGCCGCATAACAGTATGCTATTTTTTCATCTATACTATCCCCACATCGATAACCTGAAGTTGTAATATTGCTATCTCTGAGGTATTTTAGTAACCAGTCAATTGTAATGCCTGTCTTTCCATTAATACCACTAAACAAATCATTATGGGAAATCAAATCAATCCATTCATTATGTGAGTTAAGAATGAACTTTTTAATTGAGTATCCTTTTACTGCTCTTGGTATATCCCCTCGGATTTTTTCTTTAATGAAATTTATTCTTGCTCCATGCTCTGGTGGGACTTTTTTACCTAAGGATGATTCAACAAAAACCAGTTCATCTTTTTCCCCAAGAAGAATGTCATCTTCACAGATATAACTAAGATTATCAATTTTAAGAAGAAACCAATAACTAGCCCGAGAGTCATTTTTTAGCCATGTCAATTCATTTTCATCAGGTAGTAATTTTTCCCTATCTTCTCGAACCTTGTTAAGAAAATAATCAACCTTAATTTCATCCCCTCCCTTATTTAGAAGATATCTTTTTACTCTTTTTTCATAACTACCTATATCACTCTCTCCAGCCTCTGGAGGAAATGTTGCCCCCTTCAACTTCAAAGCGGTGAACAAAAAAAGTACAGAATCTCTACCATCCAGGAAACTAGCCATACACACCACCTCATCACTACGTGATTTTATGTATAATTCTGACAATTTCATGCTGAAAACACAATGAATATCTGATGATTTCATGTAGATGATCATAGGCAGAGTACAGATAATTTCTCTACAAAATACCATTAGAGACAATTTATATAGACGCCTCCCCCCCATCATCAATACCTATTTCGTTAGCTATATATACCCCAAATCATTCGAGTCAAAGGGAAGTGGAAAGGGAAAAAACTCCGATGGGCTTATTTAAGAAAATGATTTTGGTGAAAAAGCACCCCCAACGAAAAAGCAACTTTAGGCATGACAGTATGACTTGTGGAAACTAGGTGAAAAAATAAATCACGAGTAGTTCTTTATATCTTGAAGGATGTAAAATTTACACATATTAGTTGGCTACTGAGTATTTTTACAGATGGGTCAGTTGGTATAGCGGAGTCGACTGGTAAGCAAAACCCCCGGCTCTGATATCTATTTACCAGCCGGAGAATACCAACATGGCAACGCAACCGACCTTACTGGAAGATCAGTTTATCGATATGAAATTTATCACCGCCCTCACTGAGATGACGGATAAGTGGTTTTATAAGTTGATTCAGGATGGCGATTTCCCTGCGCCCGTTAAATTTGGCCGGAGTTCCCGTTGGCTAAGGAGTGAGGTTGAGGCTTGGCTACAAGAGAGCATTGCCAAATCCCGAAAACAACGCTAACCCGCCTTTTATTCACTAATAACACTTTTTAGTCAGCTATCACCATTATCCGCATAAGCGGCGGTTTTCTGCTGCCTGAAATTCAGCATTGAAGGGAAATAACGATGAAAAAAACTCCATTACTTAACCATTATCAAACTTGGCTTGATGATTTTACCCGACTAAACCTGTGCCATGGATTATTTCAACAGTCGATAACACTGTGGCACAAGCTGACGATTGCATCATGCCAGCAAGAAGATGGCAGCATATCCGTTATTGTCATTCCACAATGTCTGCTCCAGATTATACGCACAGAGCAGGTAGTAGATTGCAATATTATTCCCCAACTGATTAAGCATATTGATTACCCCTTGCTTCCAGGCGTGCTATTCAGCGAATGTTGCCGGTTGGGAAAAAGAAAGCTGGCAGAACAATTAAAAATGCTATTCCGATTGCATACGCAACCGGAGATGCGTCATGCCCTAATACTGCTGTGCTGGTGTGATCTCATCACTGGTAGAGATTTGGATGAATGGTATTCACTACACTTGCCTGACGCTGATGAGTTAAAACAGTGGATATCAGCACAACAAGAAACTTACCGAGGACTGGCAACGCTGACGAAGGATTACATTGAAGCCACCCGGCCATTGTGACGGTGGGCTACGCGTATAGAAAAATGCCACATCGTACAGAGGAGTACCGGTGAAATCGCGGCAACCCGTCAGGTCAATTCTGCTGACGATGAGTGGCGCTGCCATCACTGCCAGTGTCCGCTGGTATTTCATCCTGCAACGATAACGACACCCGCATGGTTTGAGTATGTTATTACTGCTGGTGATCTCAACGCGCCATTACATTGCGCTTACCTTGTCTCAGAGGATCAAACATCCTCCAGTATGAAGATTATTGCACAGCTAGCACCCGTTCAGCGGGTTACACACTGGCGATGCACAATGTGTGGTAGCCACTACCGGGGGAAGAAACAGCGTTCACTGTGCAAGACAGGCATTTACAGCCGGGAAATATAATTGCCTGAAAGGTTGAAATACAGGCTCTACAGAGGTTCCTCAAACATAACACGTACCGAATCGTCTTCAGACGTTTTGGTACGTTAACAGGCCATAGTATGAGCAGGATAACTTCGGAGTAAAAATTAACCTGATTTTCTCAGGTAACACCATACGCCACAGGCATCTTTCGGGTGTGCTTGATGACGGATTGGTATTATTAACTGTATGATATAATTGAATTATATATCCACTTGGTTACAAGTCAGGTAGTCATTCACATATCACTGTGATTCCTCTTACTGCTGTTACAGCAGTATCCCCACACATTATTAACTCATTCATTAGCCCACTACGGGTAAGGCTATGTCCTGCCTGTAGCAATCTTATAAGTGAAAAACCATGATAGATAACATTCGTATTGATCAGAGCCAGGCTCCGTTCAATGAGGCTTATCTGCAACGCATGATTAGCGTGATAAATAACGCAGTAGCCGAGCATCCGCGCACCACGGCAATACGGGTAGATTTACGCTTGCCAGACGATGAATTCAATGCACGTCAGGGCTTGATGTCCCGTTTCGTTGAATCACTGGATGCAAAGATTGAAGCGCGATATCGGAGTAAGCAGAAGCAAGGGACACGAACATACCCCTGCCATTTGCGTCATCTCTGGGTACGCGAAGTTGGAGAGGAAAACCGAAAATCCCATTATCATGTTGTCTTATTCGTCAACAAAGACACCTTCAGCGGCCTGGGAAGGTATGACGAAAGCGGAACGGGGCTAGCATCGTTGATACAAGCAGCATGGCTGAGTGGGTTAGGCCTGAGTAACCAGTCCGATTACCGGACGCTGGTACACTTCCCTGAAAACCCTCTCTATTATCTGGATATAAACGCTGAAGATTATCGAACGATTTATGATCGATTGACATTCAGGGTTAGCTACTTCGCCAAAGAGCGAACCAAATCGTATTGCAGGGAAGAACGGTCGTTTGGGTGCAGTCAATATTAAAGAGGTTGTGGTATTGCTGAACCGGATACACATTGGGACAATTGGCGGCTAATATGACTGTAATCTCTAAATTACTTGGGAACACGGTCTACTATTGTGAACTTCGGTCAAATGATTGTCACATCCGCTGGCCCTGTGTTTTCTAGCAACAAATAGCTATCAGTTGGAGACTTAGCGATGAGCATGAATACGTCTTTACGTGGAAGATTACGCAATACGCCTCTTCCATTAAGTCACAGTCTGATGCCGCTGTTTGAGGCGGTTGTGAATTCTATTCATGCTATAGCAGAACAGACAGCATTGCCCGGCTCTGGAGAGATTACCATCGAGATAATCCGAATACCCCAAGGGACTCTTGGGTTTGACGATGCCAAATCTCGCCGTGGAATCACTCCCCAAGAGCCTATACTTGGTTTCAAAATTTACGACAATGGCACTGGTTTTCATGATCGTAATATGGATTCGTTCGAAACATTAGATAGCGAATACAAGGCAGGTCAGGGGTGCCGTGGAGTTGGCCGATTGCTTTGGCTTAAGGCCTTTGAGGCTGTTAATGTTTCCAGTCATTATCGAGATGCAACAGGCTCATTGAAGCACAGGACATTTTCGTTCACGGCATCTCAGGGCGTTTCAGGGATAACAGATACTGAGGCAAGCCCGAATACGAAGATTGGAACTTGTGTTCACCTTGCAGGGTTTGAAAAGAAGTATCGCGAAAAATCTGCCAAAAATGCACGAACGATTGCAAACAGCCTTTTTGAACATTGTTTATGGTATTTTGTTCGGGATGGTGGAGCACCCTCAATTTCAATTATTGATGACAATGAGCGCATTCATCTGGACGAAGTGTATAATGAATATATGTTCTCATCTTCATCAAAAGAAACGCTTACAATTAAAGGTCAGTCTTTTGATATCACCCACTTAAAACTAAAGTCTGGTCCAGTAAAACAACCCTTTATTGCTTGGTGTGCGGCCAGTCGGGTCGTCGAAGAGGAGAACATAGCCAACAAAATCCCTGGATTACATGGCCGTATAAAGGATGAAAACGGCGATTTTATTTATGCCTGTTACGTAACTTCTCCATTCCTCGATGAGCACGTGAGACCCGAACGTATAGGTTTCGACATACAGGAAATTAGCGATGATCTTTTCTCTGGATCAGAGGTTAACCTGTCTGATATACGAAAATCGATACTTGCATCTTCCTCGCACTATCTTGAACAATACTTGCAGGAAGCTAAAGCTGCAGGTCGGGCGAGGGTTGAGAGTTTCGTTTCTCAACGAGCTCCCCGTTATCGACCAATATTGAAGCGAATTGATGAAGATCGCTTGGTTGTTGATCCAGATATATCTGACAAAGAGTTAGATCTTCTTCTTCATAAGCAACTAGCCGAACTGGAAAGTACTTTACTTTCTGAAGGCCAAGAAATGATGAATTTTGGCATCAATGAAAACACGGAGCAGTATAGAACCCGTCTGACAAAATATCTTGAGAAGGTAGATGATCTAAAAAAGTCTGATCTTGCCGATTATGTTTTCCATCGTAAAGTGGTGTTGGATATTCTTGCAAAAGCAATTCAGCGAGGGCCGGACGGAAAATACGTAAAAGAGGAGGTTATTCATCAGTTAATTATGCCTCTGCGTAAAACATCAGATGAAATTCACCTTGATAGTTGTAATCTTTGGTTGATTGATGAACGTCTTGCTTTTCATGATTTCTTGGCCTCTGATAAAGCGCTTTCTTCTATGCCAATAACAGGTTGCAACGAGAATAAAGAGCCGGATATTTGTGCTCTCAATGTATACGACGAGCCAATTTTATTTTCAGAGGGCCAGCAGGTTCCCTTGGCATCAATCGTTATTGTGGAAATTAAGCGTCCTATGCGAAATGATGCTGGCCCTGGCGAGGATAAAGATCCAGTTGAGCAGGCGTTAGGTTATTTGGAGCGGATACGGGAAGGTGGCGTGAAAACGGCAAATGGACGACAAATTCCACGTTCTGAAGATATTCCTGGATTCTGTTATGCAGTTTGTGATCTTACACCCTCTGTAGTCAAAAGATGTAAAACGTTGGGGCTCACGGCAACAAGTGATCACCTCGGTTATTTTGGTTACAATCCAAACTTCAAGGCCTATATAGAAGTGATCTCTTTTGATCGACTGTTGAACTCTGCTAACGAGCGTAATCGTGCGTTTTTTGACCGACTCGGTCTGCCATCAATATAAATGTCTTTTGTGTTAGATGGAGGAGGAACACTGTGTCATCCCTAATAAATATTTTATTAGCCGTGGATAAGATAGCGATAGAGATTTATAGGTTATAAATATACGATTCTCGGACGAATCGCCTTTATGTAATATTTGATCATTACCTACCTCTGCCACTGCAATGTGTAGATCATCTCAAGCACACTCGAGTGTGGACGTAAGCTTTATCAGGTAAAGGCTCGCATGGCATTGCCGTTGCTTGTACGTCAATCGGAGGCATGCTCTCCGATTGTTTACTCAGACCTTGCAGAAGAGCTGGGGATGCCGAACCCGCGCAATTTAAATTACATCCTTGGAAGCATTGGGCGGTCTTTAGAACTTCTTTCGAAAGCTTGGAAAGTTAAAGTTCCGCCAATTCAATGCCTTGTGGTAAATAAAAATACCAGGCTTCCTGGAGAGAGTATTGGTTGGTTTCTTATTAAAAAAGAAGATTTTTCAAGGCTTCCAATTCGGAGAAAGCGAAAAATCGTTGAAACAGAACTTCAGCATATCTTCTCATATCCTCGTTGGCAGGAAGTTCTTAAGGTTCTTAAGCTTGACCCAGCCATCTCTGATTTCACACCGCTCGTGAAAAAAGCTAAAGCTGCTTTCAAGGGGGGGAGAGAGTGAAGCACATAAAGCTTTAAAAGAGTTTATCGCACAAAATCCTACCGCGATTGGACTTGATTATAGTACCCCAGTTGGTATTACTGAAGATCTATTGCCCTCTGGTGATTGATTGGATGTTTCATTCTGTAGTAAGAAGATTTGGGTGGCAGCAGAGGTCAAGTCCTACATATCAGCTGAGAGCGATATTGTCCGGGGGCTATTTCAATGTGTTAAGTACCGAGCAGTAATGGAGGCCGTATTGATGACAAAATCACGGACACAAAACGTACGAGCACTACTTGTATTAGAATCAAAACTACCCAAGTCACTGATCCCATTAAGAAACATACTTGGTGTTGCAGTGATTGATGGTATCTCGACTAAAATGGCTAGCAGACCTCTACAGCCGAAATATTGTGGGATATGAAGTGCATGAAACTGAAAGTGGTGAGCAGGCGGCAGCCCTGATACAACACACGGTCCTTCGGGAAGGATGCTGGCAATACAATACCCAGCGGCACTGCATGCGGGCAATGGTGCGGCGATGAAGTCACAGACGTTGCAAATGAAGCCACATGAGCTGGCAATAAGGCCATCTCACAGCCGCCCAAGAGTCAGTAACGACAACGCGTATGTGGAGTCGCTGTTCAGAACACTGGAATATGTGCCACAGTGGCCGTCATCGGGTTTCGGTACATTGGGTGAGGTGCGTGAATAGGTAGATGATTTTACGCAGTGGTATAACGAAACGCATAGACATAGCGGCATCAGGTATATGACGCCGGGCCAGCGACATCGGGAGAAGACGGCGTGCTGTTGAAAAAACGAGATGCGGTGTAACGGGTGGCAAAAGCGTAACGACCTGAACGTTGGTCTGGCAGAACACGAAACTGGCATCAGGTAGGCAAGGTAATGCTGAGCCCTGAGCGGGAAAAACAAGCAGCCTAAATCAACCGGGGGGCCAACTATCTTGATACTTACCAGGGCGCTCTCGCGGCGACTTTGGCACCAAAATCCATCTGGCGACAGATGGTACAGGATTGCCGTTGAGTTTTTGCATGAGCGGCGGACAAGCCCACGAAAGCCGGTATGCTGAAACGTTGCTTAACCGGGCCGGGATTATCCGAAAAATGGACATCTGAAATCGCGTCCGAAAGCGGTGTTGGAGGATAAGAATTACTCAAGCAGAAGCATTTGCATTCATTTGAAAATAAAAGGAATAAAAGCGGTTATTCCTTTTAAATTGGATGAGAAAGCCAGTCATGACAGACGCCAGCCGCTCAATACGAGTCTGTACAAAAAACGCAATGTAGTGGAGCGTTGCTTTGCGATACTCAAAAAAAATCGTCGTATCGCGACACGCTCAGAAAAAATAGCCAGAAACTGCCTTAGTATGCTAAAACTGGGGGCGAACAGGTTATTTTTGAAGCGGTTGTTAAGTTAAGGGACACGGCCTAGTATTGATATGATTAACCACCATGGATATGAGTCACTTGTGCTATTCATATAATTATAACCTTTTTATTTGGTTTTTTTGATATGTGAATTTATATAATATCTTCCCATCTGCTGCTGCTAAATAACAGTTGGAAATATTTTCTTTATTTGGGATTATTAGCATGAGAAAAAAAGGTCTTGTATGACCTGATTTGATAAATAAGTCTTGGATACTGCGGATGTCCGTTCCTGATGGTTTTGCCAATTCTTCGTTATGTGTATGCCAATCACCTAAGTAGTGAAAGCCTTCTTTGAATAACGAAATGATATCTTCTTTGGCTTTTTTCTCATCTAACTTGAAAAAATTTCTTTTCCTCAAATCAGTAAGGCCTGGTGTGGTTATTTTATTGATTTCAATCTCTGAGTCATTGAGATTATTGGAAAATAACATCCCTCCAGATTCTTTACTAAAACAGTGACTCTGACGGTGAGAGAATAATTCATCTACAATGCTTTGGCTGATGCATATTTTGAAATCTAATTCGATACAATGAAATTTATGCATCACGTTTTTTCCAATTAGAATTTTCAAAAATCAAAGGTATAATACAATCACCCTTTCCGGGGTTTCCAAATTCTGCTATCCATTTATCATTCCAGTTCCCACCAAGCTCTAAAAGTTCTTCTTCTCTTCCTATATAACTATAAGCAAAAGATATGTTTGAAAAACGATCCATAATAAGATCTATTATTGTTCTTGCAGTTAGAGCATGTATGTTAGTCAATGGGACAGCTCCGTATGGTTGGAATTCTCCTGCACATGCTGCTATTCTTTTGCGAGTGTTTTCTTTCCAGTAAGTAGTAGGATATTTTAATGCACCTACATGATTACCTTTTGTAATATGCCAGCTATTGAAAGCATTAGAATCTACTTGATTGACTATTACATGCCCAGCCATTGCATGAGCTTCTACAAATGCAAAGACAATAGCACCGAGAGTATCCTCAGACTGCCTTTTTAGTAACTGCTGTTCAGTATTCCAATGTGCCGTGCAGCTTACTATTATATCTGCCTCTGAAATTTTTTGGTTATTCTTGGAATTTTCTGTCCAATCTTCATTAAAAGCTTCTATATAGGCATTTGGAAATTCCACCCGTAGTTTTGAAGCAAGAGCTAATGCTTTATTTTTGTAAACTGAATCAAATCCTAATAGATGACGAGAAGAATTTTCACTCTTCATTACATCATCATCCCAAAGCATCATTTTTCTAATGCCTGATTGAAGTAATAGTCTTGATACCGAAGACCCTATAGAGCCACATCCGACTATAGCTACTTTATGCTCAGAAATTTTCTTGTAAGTTTTGTTATGCTCACGTCCCGTTAACCAAGAATCATCAGAACGATCAACTATGAAATTTTCTGTTTTAGTTTCGAATATTCTATATTTTAATATTTTTCCATCAATGTAATTCCTATAACCATCTAATAAAGCTGTTCTTCTGAATCGACCACGACTAATACCTTTGGCATCGTAGCGGTCTGCGGCAAGGTCACTAACTCCCTTGGATATTTGTATTCCTATAATATTCATTCCAGAAGGAGTTGGGAATGAAATTAAAATTATTGGTTTGACATTAAACATGTTAGCACATGATCTTAATATCAATTCAATAGTGGTTTCTGGATCTTCATGTTGTTTATTTATCAGTTCAAAAAAATCCCTTATAGTTTTGGGATACTGACTTGGATACCAAGCTTCATTGAAGAATACCAATGGAATAGAAACTATTTTAGCGAGTCGTTGCTGCCTTATTCGCTTATCTTTTGAATCGCTTCCATCCGATTCCAATGGTAATATTTTTTGGTTTTCTAACCAGTTAATCAATTCTTTTTGTGTGTCGGAGTATATTACTCCAAATTTTCTAACACTATAACCGAAAATAAATCTTGTATTTTTACTTGTTAAGTCACACAGACTTATGAGTCGATCTGTTTTATTACATTGATAAATCCAATAGTTCTGGAATTCATCAATGAAATCCTCACTCAAATCGCCATTTATACCTTTTCTTAGCATCAAAATAGCATCATTTAGCAAATCGATGGCATAGGTCATATCATCGTTATCGATGATATAGCTGTCAGGCCAAACACATAACTTGCCATTTTTTTCTAAGTGTGGAAGTTGGCAGACATCAATTTTAGGAGAAGAAATAAACACATCTGGTATGTCAAATTGACTAAGGCTTTTATATCTTAATTGCAATAAAATAGGTTCATTATTAAATTCTAAATCAGTTGATAACTCCCAAGAGCAAGCATATTTATCATTAAATTTTAATAATTCACTTGTAGAAAGCTTCCTTGCACCATAAGGTGCAAGGATTGTGCTCAACTGATCTATCTTTTTATTAAGACAATCAGGCATAACCACCACCACCTTGTCTATTTACAGCGGCACTTGATGATTCTGCCATGCCTAACGCAGATGCTGCAATTTTCTTAATGCCATTATCCGAAATCTCAATTTCTAACGGAATATTCTCTCCATTCTTTTTATGGTCCGACACACATAGAAATTGACCTTGTACTTTATCAACAATATCCTCGTATTCTTTTTTTGCTCGATAAGATGGAGGATCATTGGCATCATCTGCAATAGGGTTTGAACTTGCAATTATAAAAGCATTTTGTTTTGCTCGGCTGAATACTTCCATCGCCAGTTTGGATGTTTTTGCTTCATCTCCTTTACCGCTTGAACTATCATGCGATAAAGATCGCCAAGAGCAATGATGAGGGGTTTGTAGTATATCGTAATCAAGCCACGACATATTATAATTTTTAAACAGGCGGTTACGAACACCTTCCCAACAAACAACTTCCGCATCACCACCACTTAAAAAGAATGCTGTTTTATTATCACCTTTCAACGTAAAATTAATAATTACACTTGAATGATTCTTCCCTAATTTATCTTCATCCTCATCCAAATCTTTTTTTGGTGATGGTGCAAGTAAATGAGCTTCAAAATTGTATGAATATGTACCATTAATTCGCCGGGTTGTATTATCAAGTTGCAGTACAATATTAGGGATATCATCAGTTTTACCATTTTCATCTTTACCTAAGACTAAAACTTGATTACCGACACCATCTAAATATCGTTTTTCTTTGTAAAGATTAACCCTTCGTTTTACTTCCGAATTAAGATCTCTTGCATCTTGGACTAAATTATTATTTTGTGCATTATGTCGCCTAAATACTATCGGACTGGACCAGATTTCATTAATGAAGATTTTATCTGACCTTTCACTCCAATCTTCGGGTTTGCCTAAATGAAAGTACTCTGAAATTCCAGAACAATGATCTTTATCAGGATGAGACCAAATAAATAGGTGGATAAATAATCTACCTTTCTCGTCACGAGTCAGCTTTTCTCTTAACTGGGAAAGAACATCAGGATGTTCCTTCCCTTTTCTTATGTGGCAATCGATTAAAATATTTTGCCCATCTTCCGTTTGGATGAGTGACATATCCCCATTACCAACGGGAAAGAAAGATATCTTTGCAGACATATTATATCCTTTTTAATTATTTCTGATCGGAATTATCACCCGACCTTGCTGTGCGAGATTTTTCAATCCCAAAAATAGCCATACCTACATCTTCGATTTTGCCAATGAATTTATCTACATTCAACCCAGCAAAGAAGGCAAATGCCATATATCCATAGTCTCCACCACTACCGTTTTGTGATGCATCTAACACTATCAAACCTGCTTTTAGAAACAGGTAGGCCACAACACCACAGATACCACTGACAACAGGCCTCAACACATACCAAACATACCAACGGTCATCCCAGCAGTTCTTGACACATTTGTTTAGATACACTCCACGGAGACAATAAAGAGTTCCACCAAGAATACCGATCAATCCGCAACGAATCATGAGCTTCTTGCTCATGACCCATTCAGGGAATACATCACCCTTTACTAACCCGGCATACACAAGAGCAACAAGTAAAAGTAGAGTGAAGAGATAACCGATTATCCGTTTCATGTGTAGCCTATAGGTAACGTTTGAAGTTGGTTTTTATATTTACTCATTTTAGATCATATCCTTATATTATCTAAAAAAGTACTGCTGCATCATCTCTATTAAGACTATACGTGTCACGAATCGCACATGTGTAAGCTGTATTTTGAAGCACACTAAGTTACCCCCTGATCACCCGCATCATGCGATCACTATACTTATTCAACCATCGATCTCGTAACGCGAAAGCCGGAACAACTCCGGCTAATTATCTTCCTGCCTATTTTCGTTTCCCCATTACCACAACCTTCTTCACATCTTCATGTTCCAGCCCATCAATAAAATCCCCATACCACTGCAACATACCCCTTCGCTGCTCCAAATACTGCGCATGGTTATACGTTCCACGAATGGTGTTTTTGTCCACATGAGCAAGCTGCAATTCGATCCAGGCAGTGTTATAGCCTTGTTCATGTAGTATGGTGCTCATTGTGTGGCGAAAGCCGTGTCCTGTCGCTTTTCCATGATAACCAATCCGTTTCAGTACCTGATTAATACTGGCTTCACTCATCGGCTTGGTGATGTCGTTACGTCCAGGGAAAACCAGGTTGTAGCGTCCGGTAACGGTGTAAAGTTGTTGGAGTGCATTGATCACTTGATCGGAAAGGGGCACAAGGTGAGGGCGGCGCATTTTCATGCGTTCTTTTGGCACTTCCCAGAGCTGTTTTTCAAAATCAAACTCCTTCCATTCTGCTTGTCGTAATTCGATAGTGCGAACGCCGGTAAGCATCAGGATACGTGTAGCAAGTTGTGTGACCTTACTACCCGAGTAAGTTGATAATGCGCGTAGAAAATCCGGCAGTTCATCTGGCAGAAGGTGAGGGTAGTGCGTGGCCTTTGGTGGGGGAAGGGCGCTTGCCAGTTCTGATGCTGGGTTGTTTTCAGCTCGGCCAGTGACGATGGCGTAGCGGAACACCTGATTACAGGCTTGGCGAATTTTACGCAGTTTGTCGAGTACGCCTCGTTTTTCCAGTTTCCGCAGTGAGGTTAGCATTTCCAGAGGTTTGATCTCAGCAATAGGGCGTTTGCCGATATCAGGGAAGATATCGTTCTCAAAGGCTTCCATCAGATCTTCAGCGTAACCCTTCGACCAGTTAGGGCGTTTGTATTCATGCCATTCGAGAGCGATGGCCTTGAAGGTGTTATCGATATTGATTTTCTTTGCCTGTCTTTCGACCTGCTTTTGTTCACTAGGATCTCCACCAGAAGCGACGATTTTTCGAGCCTCTTCCCGTTTTAATCTCGCTTCTGCAAGCGAGATATCAGGATAAACGCCGATAGATAATTTTTTCTCTTTCCCTGCAACGCGGTATTTCAAACGCCAATATTTGGCTCCATTCGGCTTTATCAGAAGATAAAGGCCTGCGCCGTCAGTGAGTTTGTACTCTTTGTCTTGTGGCTTGGCGGTTTCTATCTGTCGAGCATTAAGTGGCATGGTGGGGGCCCCTAATAGTCATTGAACAAGAAGAGCCCCCATAGAGGCCCCCAACATCGACTTGATTTCCAGTATGCTGGGTTGACCTCGGTGGAGCTCAGCGACAGAAAATCCTAGTGGTATCAATGAATATAACGGGGTTTTGTTGAATTCGGTAGAGTTTGGGAGAACTTAAAATGGTACGCCCTACAGGGCTCGAACCTGTGACCTACGGCTTAGAAGGCCGTTGCTCTATCCAACTGAGCTAAGGGCGCATTTCAAAAAGAAATGGCTGTTGCGTGTTACAACAGTGGGCTGGATTATACCCACACGTCCCAGTGAGTCAACGGGTTGGCGCTGGATTTACGCTATACGGTGAATCCCTGTACAACTTTGGTGAATGTCGCTTTCTCAGGTGTGACTTTTTTGCACAATTGCGAGCCTCGTCCACATGCACTACACATAGCAATGAAAATTTCAGTTTTATCTGCCAGATGCGTTCAGTAATTCTTTTCAAGTTATGAACGGACGTATTCTGCGTTCTGCGCTGTTGGTACACTATGTCCGTCCGCATTCGTGGGTTTTTGATGAGTGTGGGCTGCTTTCACGTGCTGGGTTTGTCGCTCGGCTATTTGTGGATCCGCTATTTTGTCGAACTTTGGAACCTTTTGATTTATGAACATTCTTTCATCCGCATTCTTGCGCGTTTGTCTGCTGGCAATGTTGATGCTGCCTGTTGGATATGCATCGGCGGCGAGTGCGGACTCTGATCCTGACCCACAGCCTGCGCAGACCGATGCACCTGTAAAAATTAATGTTGATGCCGAGTTGGTCAAGCTGCAAAAACAGTTAGATAACATCAAGCAGCAGGTTTCAGGCACCAATAACGACAGCAAATTTGGCGCGTTGAATGACACAACGCAGGAACTGGTGAATAGCGCCAATGAGCTTGCTAATGCAGTCGCACCGCAGCGCGCTCAAATTCAGGCTCAGTTGGATGTCTTAGGACCCGCGCCAGAGCCCGGATCCAGCATTAGTGAAACCAGCGAAGTGACGCGTAAGCGAAACAGTCTGAATACGCAAAAAGCGAAAATGGATGCGCAGATCGAGCAGATTCAGGCTTTACGCACCGGAGCGACCAATCTGTCCGCGCAAATCGTGACTTTGCGCCGTAATGCGCTGAAAACGCAGTTGGCATTGAATTCCGGTAGCATTCTGGGCGGGCGTTTCTGGGCACCGATTGTGGCTCCGCAGGCTGAGGATGTACGTCGCCTGAGCACCTTTCAGGATCAATTAAGTGACGCCTTTATGGTGGCCTGGGAGCCAGACTGGCGTTACGGCTCCGCACTTCTGATTTTGATCGCCATGGCGATGAGTTCGGCGGGGCGTCGGTACATGGAGAAATGTCTGGCCTGGGCGGGAATTAACTGGCTGCCGGAAGGGCGTCTGCGGCGGAGCTTTTTAGCCACGGCGTCGGTTATTTCAACTGTGGTCACGATCGGTATTGCGGTAAATCTGATCGACTTTACGTTTACGCGCCACGGTGAAGCTTCAGAACGCATCGTGTCGTTCCTTGATGCGTTGGTGAGACAGGCAATTTTCTGTTCGATGATCGCTGGATTGGGGCGTGCGTTCCTTTCGAATCAGCGCCCTTCATGGCGTTTGCCTGCGATCGCTAACCCCGTCGCAAAAGCCATGAAGCCGTTTCCTGTGATTGCCGCGGGCATTATTCTGATCTTCGGTTTTATTGAACAAGTGACGGCGACGGTGGGAACATCGGTCGCGGCAACCATTATGGTGAACGGCTTATCTGCACTGTTCCTGGCCTTTACGGCGGGAACTATCACGCTAAAAAGCGATCAGATTCGTCGGCAGATGGTGCATTCAGGGGAACAACCGGAAGCGCGTTCGACATTATCCGGCATTATTCATCTTGCCGTATTGGCAACATCGTTCTCTATTCTGGTGTCGCTGGTCATCGGCTATATCTCACTGGCTCGTTTCCTGGCGTTCGAGCTGGTGTGGATTGGTATGGTGTTCTCCTGCCTGTATTTGTTCTCAACGTTTATTACCGATATCTGCGAAAGCCTCTTTTCTCCCAACAACGCCAGCGGCAAGCGAATGAAAAATTCGCTCAATCTGGACGATCGGCATCTGGCTCAGGCGACCTTGCTCCTGTCGGCTGCCGGTAAAGTATTTTTAATCTTGATGGCGGCCGTCGCTTTACTGAACGGGACGTTTGGCACCACTACGCCGCTGGAGCTGGTGCAAAAAGCCGTTGAAATCTGGGGCGGAAAAGGGCTGGAAACGCTGAGCATCGTGCCTGCTCATCTGGTCAATGCCGTGCTCTTTCTGGTGGTGGGGGTTTATGTTTTACGTTCCTCAAAACGCTGGCTGGAAGATGAATTCCTTCCTAAAACGACGTTAGAACGCGGTATCCGTGCGTCGCTGGTGACGCTGTTCAGCAACATCGGCTACATCCTGATTATCCTGCTGACGTTGGCGACATTGGGGATTGAATGGAACAAGCTGGCATGGATTGTCAGCGCGCTGTCGGTGGGTATCGGTTTTGGCTTACAGGAGATCGTGAAGAACTTTATCTCCGGCCTGATTTTGTTGACAGAGCGCCCGGTGAAAGTGGGCGACTCGGTCAGTATCAGCGGCGTTGAAGGGGATATCCGGCGGATTAACGTGCGTGCGACGGAAATTCAGCTTGGCGACCGTTCGACGGTGATCGTGCCGAACTCCCAATTTATTTCGCAGAATGTGCGCAATATTACGATGGGGAACCCGTTTGGGGTTGCCACGCTGGCGCTGACGTTCCCGCTGGATATCGATCCTGAAGAAGTCCGGACACTGTTATTGGATGCCTATATCAGCCATGAGGCGATTCTGGAAATCCCTGCACCGTCAGTGAAGTTCAGTCAGTTGAACCCAACGGGCATGGTGCTGAGTGTCACGGGCTATGTCAGCAGCCCGAGAATGGTATCGGAAGCGAAGAGCGATCTGTTGTTTGCGATTATCAAGCGACTGCGGGAATCTAATATTCCACTGGCCGTACCGCAGAAGATGGTGCTGGAAAACTCAGGGCTTGCGCTGACTGACGGCATGTCGGGTGAGGATAAATAATGTACTCAGCCATCCGTTATCCGGCAGTGAACGGGTAACGGATGAACATCGAAGCCGTGTTTATAGGATGTAAAGTACGGCTATTTTTCCTGCTGTTTAACCATATCGAGATAGATTTCACGCAACCGCTGAGTGATTTTTCCGGGCTTGCCGTCGCCGATCGTTTTTCCATCCAGCATTACGACGGGGAGAACGAGCATGGTGGCTGAACTGACAAAAATCTCTTTAGCGTGATACGCCTCTTCCGGCGTAAAAAAGCGTTCTTCCAGCGTAATGCCCTCCTTTTCTGCCAGCTTGAGCAGCGACTGACGCGTAATACCGTGCAGAATAGCGTTGCTGAGTGGGCGGGTCACAACCGTGTTGTCATGCAGGACGATGTAGCAATTGCAGGAACTGCCTTCGGTAATGAAACCGTCTTCAACAAAGAAAGCGTCGTCGGCCTGATTGGCATGGGCATACTCTTTTGCCAGGCTGGCGGCGAGCAGGCTGACGGTTTTGATGTCCCGACGGTGCCAGCGAATATCCTCGGTGGTGACAACGTGCAGGCCCGTTGTGGCTTTCGGGTTACCGACCAGCGAACGTGCCTGAGTGAATAACACCAGCGTGGATTTGACGTCAGCAGAAGGGAAATAGAAATCACGATCGCCAGCATTGCCACGACTAAGCTGTAAATAGATCGCACCTTCTTTCAGATCGTTTTTATTGATCAGCTCATCGTGAATCTTTTTGAGTGCCTCAGGAGTGACGGGCAACGTGAGCGACAGCTCGCGGCAGGAGCGTTGCAGGCGAGTGATATGATCGGCGAAATCAACCAGTTTGCCATCAATGACCGCCGTCACTTCATAGACGGCATCGGCAAACAGGAAACCACGGTCAAATACAGAAATTTTTGCTTCATTTTCTTCTACATACTGTCCATCAACATAAACAAGACGTTGCATCACAACACTCCTTAATAGTTGCTCAATGCAGGTTAACGCGCGTTATCCCCACAATAATGCGTCGGGCGGTAATATTTCGCTACCGTTATAGTGCAACCCGTTAGTACGATCGCGCTGCAAGAGCAGCGGGCCATCCAAATCGACCACGGCGGCACCTTGTGCCACGACAAATGCAGGTGCCATCGAGAGCGATGTACTCACCATGCAGCCGACCATAATTTTTAAACCTTGCTCCTGCGCATATTGTCGCAGACGCAGGGCTTCCGTTAGACCGCCGGTTTTATCCAGCTTGATGTTGATCATGTCATAGCGGCCGACCAGAGCGGACAGCGACTGGCTGTCATGACAGGATTCATCGGCGCAGACGGGAATCGGGCGGGGCAAGTCTGCTAGCACATCATCTTTGCCTGCTGGGAAAGGTTGTTCGATCATCGTTACGCCAAGTGCAGCGAGTTCAGGAACCAGCGTCAGATAACGTTCGGTATCCCATCCTTCATTCGCGTCCACAATCAGACGAGCCGATGGTGCGCCTTCGCGCACGGCAGCAACTCTGGCCAGATCGTCTGCATCGGCCAGCTTTAGTTTGAGAAGAGGGCGGTTAGCATGATGTATTGCGGCGTGGCGCATACGGTCTGGCGTATCCAGAGATAGCGTATAGGCCGTCTCCAACGCCGTGGGCGAAGGAAGTTCCAAACGCTGCCAAATGCGCTGTTGATGCTGTTTGCACTCCAGATCCCAGAATGCGCAATCGAGCGCATTGCGCGCCGCGCCTGCGGGCAGGATGGTTTGCAGCCTCTCCCGATCTAAACCGTTACGGACATCGCTGTGCAGTGAGGCAATCTGTGCCATGACGCTGTCGAGGGACTCGCCGTAGCGTGAATAAGGAACGCATTCGCCGTAGCCTGTCACGTTGCCGGACTGGATTGCCACCACAACGACATCCGCCTGACGCTTGCTGCCGCGTGAAATGGTAAATGCGCCTTCTATTGGCCAACTCTCGGTGAAATATCGCATCTCAGTCATAAGCTTACTCTCGGGTTAACCCTCCTGTGACTCAGGGGGATAAGCGCCTTATTTACAAGGCCTGAGCGGGTCATCAAGTGTAATGCTTCTTTTGGTGCGTATTCTCCATTTTTTGCGATCGTAGCCAGAAATTGATGAGGCTTAATTCCGGGCTGGAAAAATTTATGAGCATGGTATCGACAGGGCGAATTATCTGAGATAGCTTGAATAAGCTCATCACACTTCAGGTCGCCTGTACCCCTGTGGTTAACGAAAGTTGTAGTTAACGAAAAACGGGTTACAGCGATTTGAATGATGTTGAGTAGAGTGCCTTTACAGGCACTGCGTCGCTCGGACGGTCCGGGCGCTCACGTTAATCTGAGGATGTTATGGCTGATTCTACTTCTCCGCGCCGTTTTACGCGCATCGATCGTCTTCCCCCGTATGTATTTAATATTACTGCTGAATTAAAAATGGCTGCGCGTCGTCGCGGCGAAGATATTATTGATTTCAGCATGGGTAACCCTGACGGCCCGACCCCTCCTCATATCGTGGAAAAACTCTGTACGGTCGCACAACGCGAAGATACTCACGGATATTCGACCTCCCGAGGCATTCCGCGCTTACGCCGTGCGATCTCCCGCTGGTACGCCGATCGTTATGAGGTTGATATCGATCCTGAAAGCGAAGCTATCGTCACGATTGGCTCCAAAGAGGGGCTGGCGCACCTGATGCTGGCAACGTTGGATCATGGCGATACGGTGCTGGTGCCGAACCCCAGCTACCCGATTCACATTTATGGTGCGGTGATTGCCGGGGCGCAGGTGCGTTCTGTGCCGCTGGTGGACGGCGTCGATTTCTTCAACGAATTAGAACGCGCGATCCGCGAGAGTATTCCGAAGCCGAAAATGATGATTCTCGGTTTTCCGTCGAACCCGACAGCACAGTGTGTTGAGCTGGATTTCTTTGAACGCGTGGTGGCGTTGGCGAAACAGTATGGCGTGTTGGTGATCCACGATCTGGCCTATGCCGATATCGTGTACGACGGCTGGAAAGCGCCGTCGATCATGCAGGTTCCCGGCGCGAAGGACATTGCGGTAGAGTTCTTTACGCTGTCGAAAAGCTACAACATGGCGGGCTGGCGCATCGGCTTTATGGTCGGTAACCCAGAGTTGGTCAGCGCGCTGGCGCGAATTAAGAGCTACCACGATTACGGCACGTTTACGCCGTTGCAGGTGGCGGCGATTGCTGCATTGGAAGGCGATCAGCAATGTGTGCGGGACATCGCCGAGCAGTATCGCCAGCGCCGTAACGTTTTGGTGCGTGGTCTGCACGAGGCAGGCTGGATGGTTGATGAGCCAAAAGCGTCAATGTACGTCTGGGCGAAAATTCCTGAAGCCTATGCGCATCTGGGGTCGCTGGAGTTTGCCAAGCGACTGCTGTCGGAAGCGAAGGTTTGCGTCTCCCCCGGTATTGGCTTTGGCGATTATGGCGATACCCATGTGCGGTTCGCCTTAATTGAGAATCAGGATCGTATTCGGCAAGCGGTGCGCGGTATTAAGGCCATGTTCCGTGCTGACGGTCTCTTACCGACCACCAAATCCTTACCCGGCAAGGGCACGGCTGCCTGATGTCCACCGCTCCCGGTTGTCTGACCGGGAGCACATAAACATGCCGTGACAGCGGCTTATCATTTGCTAGAATGCCTACCGTTAATCTCAATCAGGATGAGTTTGTCATGTCATTATCACTGTCTAAAATTTCTGCGTTAACGCTGCTTTGCGTCACGCTGGCCGGGTGCCAACAAACAGGAACGTCTGCCCAAAAAGGAACGGTGGCAGGTCAGTCTTCTGCGGTAACGGTTTCTCCTAACGATCAAATGAATCAACTGGCGTCGCTGGTGGCGGCTACCCGCTATCTCAAATCGAAGTGTAACCGCAGCGATCTGCCCGATGATGCGACAGTTGCTAATGTCGCGTTGGCTGTAGCAAAACAGCGAGGCTGGAATGTCGCGAGCTATCAGGCTTTACCGCAGCGCAGTGAAAGCCTGTACCAAGGGTTATTGAAAGACAGTACGCCAAAAGAGGCGCAGTGTTCGGAATTTAACCGTACGCTGACGCCGTTTATTGATGCCATTCGCAGCCGAGGCTAAGGCATAGCGTTTCCACTTTCATCGTCGGCGGAACGTTCATTCTCGTTGAATTTTCCGCCCGGCCAATCTTCCAGCGCTTCGAGAATAAACACCTCGCCCTCTACGCTGAAAATGGTCATATCCTGCTGGATCTGCTCTATGGTCAGCCCTTCTATTGGTGAATCCCCTTCACGGAATTGCAGACCGTTGAGCGTGATGCTGCGCTTGGCTTCATCCGATGTATAAACGTGCGCGCTGTAGGCCAGCGGCGGAATCTCACCATTGCTGATGGCGGGTAGCGGCAGCGTGGTCCTCTTCTCTGAGGAGGCTGGCGTATGGGTATGGGGGGCTTCTTGATGAGGTGTCACCGCAGGAGTCGCTGGTGTTTGCTCCTCTGCCGCAGGCAAGGTGGCTGCTTGAGCCGCTAAAGTGGTTGTCGGAGAAGCGGGGCTCCCCCAGCGCTGATGGCTGAACCAGCCGAGTGCGATAAAAAGCAGAGCATAAATAATCATCAGATAACCGGGCATTGGGTATCTGGCAAGCAGCGCTGGCTGTGAGTGTGTCATTGCGTCCGGTGCGTTATCCACGCGCTCATCCTTTAGTGTTTAGGGGGTACTTAGGTCGTGTAGCATCACATCATAAACCAAAGTCGGGCGAGTAGGATGGTGCCGTCTGCCTTATTTTGCAAAAAATAGAAAGAGCCAGAAAACTGAATCTCTCGGTTATGTGACAGTTCCTCCAATTTGATTAAAAACTATTACAGTCATAATAATCACAGATGGAATCTTGATGCGGGTCGCAAAAAAAACGTGTGAATTTGCTTTAATGAAACCATGTTTTACCATTGTAGGTATGACGTTTCTTTTTGTGTTCGATAATCAATCAGCGTGGGGTGGTGCCATCATCATTTAATTAACAGTCCCGAGTGTTAAGTGGGCAATATTATCATGTGGTTTTTTACTACAGATAGTGTGCTGCTTTTTTATCAATAAGGGACGTGCCAATCTGCCACGACATTAAGAATAAAAGTACTTTTAAAGTATGCGATTAACATCGCAGGGTTTTGTGCGGATTTATTTTTCTATTTTAATAATTAAAAAATACTGAGGGATAAAATGTTTAGAACGGTTATTGGGACTGGTCGTTTACGCACCTGTGCGGTAGCTATTGCCCTTTCCGGGATCGTGCTTTCTGGGTGTGATAATAGTCAGAAACCCGTGGCAGAAGCGGCTCCGCCAGATTTGCAGGTGAAAACGGCACCGTTTGGTTGGGCTGCGCAATATCATAATACGGATGGTAAATTTTATGCGACGACGGGGGGCGAGGGTGCGCATGAAAATAGCATTTATGTCGTCACCAGCCGTCAGGAATTAAAAGACGCATTAAATAATATCCGCAGCCCCCGTTATATCGCCGGTGATGCCGATGCGGAATTGAAGGCAAAGTTAGAACCAAAAATTATCTACTGGCAAGGCACTATCCGTGGTGATGACTTAGGCAATGGACGCTATGCCAATGCTGAGGATTATAAAACCAAACCGAATAAAACAACGTTTGATTTTGATTTATACGTCAAAGCGTTCGATCAGAATTATATGGCGCAGTTGAAAGCGACGGCGGATGCCGGTGGAAGCGACGCAGCGGCAGCCAGCACACAGCTTAATCTGTTGAAAAAGCAGAATGGTCAACGTTCGCAGTATGCCAACAACCAGAAGGCGCAGATTCAATTTCAGGTACCGCCAAATACCACGATTTTAGGCGTGGGTAGTGAAGCAAAACTGGTGGAAGGCTATTTATCCCTCAATACCCTGAGCAATACGTTCGGTAAAACGGATAACAGCAACATCATTATCCGTAATATTACGTTTCAGGCACCGCGTGACTTTGCCCCAGCCTGGGATGCGGGCGATGGCGATAAAGGTAACTGGAATGCGCGTTATGATTCCGTATCGATTAATGCCAGTAAAAATGTCTGGATCGACCACTGCACGTTTACGGACGGTGACTATCCAGATCATTTAGAACCGGTGTTATTTGGCAAGCATATCCAACGCCACGACGGCTTGCTGGATATAGAAGATGGAGCCGACTACTTGACGATTTCCTACAACATCTTCGCCCAACATGACAAAACGGTATTAATTGGCTCCGGCGATGGTGATAAAGGGGAATACCGAATCACTTTTGAAGGCAATTTATGGGACAACAGCGTGCAGCGTTCACCGCGTGTGCGCTTTGGTCAGGTGCATTTGCTGAATAACTACCATCGCGGGGCAACGGATACGAATTACCCCATTCTGTATGCCATTGGGATGGGCTTCGATTCATCCATTCTTTCCGAAAGTAACGTGTTTAATTTCCAAGGCGGCGGGGCGGATGAAAAGCTGATTATCGGTGCCTACAAAGGAAGCAAATTTAAAGACAACGGCTCCTGGTTCAATGGCAATCCGGCAAGCAATTTGAATCAAATCGCAGTAGACAAATGCAGCACATTGCAAGAAGCCGAGAAGGCCGCCGCTACAAATTCTGGGAAAGCCGTACCAGCATGGGCGCTGGAAACCTGCACCAATGAACTGGAATGGAGTCCGCCTTATGTGTATAGCGCAGGGAAATCCATCGCCGCCGTTGAGAAATATGTTCTGGAAAATGCCGGCGCGGGGAAATTGGATATTTCTCTGCCGTAGAACGTCTGTTCCAACTCATTATTTTTATCTGTAAACCCTCTGCCGATAGGTTTCGCTCTGTGGCAACGATCCTGCCGCAGGGCGAAATACATCGGGAAAAATAATAGTAAAAATACAGGAAATGCTATGACTGACTTTTTACCTCGTACCCGTCTTACGCTCTGCGCGACATTAGTCCTGAGCGGCCTGATTGCCGGATGCAGCGATAGCGACTCAACGCCGGATGTCGGTGTTGATCGTTCCGCCGCGCCACAAAATCTTAAAGTGCCGACGTTGGCTTATGATGACAGCAGCGTGGTACTAGCCTGGGAAAAACCGACCAAACCTGCCGCTGGCATTAAGGATTACCGCGTCTACATGAATGGAACCTTACTGGGCGGAACCATTGATAACCAGAACACCCATTCGCCGGCCAAGCCATATATCGATAACTTCTACAATTCAATCGATACCGATAACTGGCATGTCCGCGTCAGCTTCCATAATTTCAAGGTGGCTAATCTGTCATCGGAAACGGAATACCGCTTCACGGTGCGTGCGCTTTATGACGACGGCAAAGAATCCGTTGATAGTGAAACCGTCGTGCAGAAAACGACGGCGACGCCAGCTTCACTGAATGTGACCAACTATGGTGCGAAAGGGGATGGCGTAACCAACGACACGGTGGCGATTCAGAAGGCGATTGATGACTGTACGCCAACTGCGTATCCGAAAGGGTGTAAAGTCGTGGTTGACGGTGGAACGTTTAAAACGGGGGCGCTGTTCCTGCATAGCGATATGACGTTTGAAGTCGCGAAAGGCGCTACGTTGCTCGGGTCAGCAAATGGCGACGATTACCCACTTGCCCATGGCTACTATCTCTACCCTTACAGTTCACCTAAGTTGCCGAAGCGCCCACCTTCGCTGATTAACGTACTGGAAGCGGACGATCAGGGCAGCAGCCATGCAGGCACCTTTAAAAATATTCGTATCGTCGGGCAGGGCACGATTGATGGCAACGGCTGGACGCGTGGCATTAAAGCCAGCGATACAAACATTACTGAAATTGATGAGTTAAAGAACGAGTTACCGCTCTATCGTGCAAGTAAAGCGGCCAATGTTGGCAGTGACGGTATTCTGGCAAAAGACCAAACGGCAAAAGCCGTTGCTGAAGGAATGCTACTGGATGAGGCGTACAAAAACCGACGCTCCAGCCTGATGACGTTGCGCGGCGTGAGCAACATGTACCTGGAAGGGTTGACGATTCTGAATCCGGCTTTCCACGGTGTGATGGTGCTTGAATCCGAAAATGTGGCAATGAATGCGCTGGTACACACGACGTATGATGCCAATAATGCGGATGGCATTGAATTCGGCAATAGCCAGAACGTCATGGTATTTAATAACTTTTTTGATACGGGTGATGACAGCGTAAACTTTGCTGCGGGATACGGTGCCGAAGTGGTGACACTGGGGCAAAAAGCGCAGAGCGGTGCCTGGATCTTCAATAACTACTTCCGCCGTGGGCATGGTGCGGTGGTCACGGGTAGCCATACTGGTGCCTGGATTGAAAAAATTGTTGCTGAAGACAACGTAATGAATAAGACGGATGTTGGCCTGCGCATGAAGAGTCGACCCTATTATGGTGGCGGCGCGCGTGACGTGGTATTCCGTAATAACGCGATGCGTGATATTGTCAACGAGCCGTTTGTGTTCACGATTAAATATAAAGCGGACGTGAACGATACCCAGCCTGCCGCTGAGCCTGCACAGTTCCGTGATGTGACCGTTTCCAACGTCACGGTTGATGGTACAGCGAAGAAAAACAGCATCATGGTCGATGGGATGACTGTGGCTGAAATGGCTGATGCGTATAAGTTCTCTTTTGGACGTGATGCCTATCACCAAGGCTTGCATTTTGAGAATGTAAAATTCAAAAATGTAAAAGCGACGGACATTACGTTCCTGAAGAACAGTGAATTTAAAAATGTCATTTTTGAGAATGTACCGGGAGCCTGGAATTTCGGACATATTGACAATATCAGGCTCGAAGACCGTGTAAATAATGATGCCGCGCTGACGACCAGCGGTGATGAAACCATCACCCGGGAAGCCGCAACGGAATAAGGCATTTTCCCCACGCCAATCGGCGTGGGGAGTATTATGGATGATTACCTATGGCACGATTGCAAGCTTTCAAAGATCCGTCTTTTCATTCGTTGGTTGCCACTTTTCGGTCACTGCCAGCTCCACTGATCCGACGTATCGCGTTGGGGCTGATTTTGCTGCTGATTTGTCAGCAGTTGGCCGTATTGACCTGGCGCTTTATCCTACCTGAAGACTCACGCATTGCTGGCGTGTCGGTCGCGCCTGCCCAGGCGAAAGAAAAACCCGCTACGCCGGGTGATTTTACCTTATTCGGCCATGCCCCCGATGCCGATGCGTCTGCGGTTAACAACGCCGCATTATCCGGCGATATTCCGCTAACCTCGTTAAATATCAGCCTGACTGGGGTGTTGGCGAGTGGAGACGCCAAGCGTTCGATTGCCATTATCGCTAAAGATAGTCAGCAATACAGTCGCAACGTCGGCGATGCCATTCCGGGCTATGAAGCCAAAATTGTGACTATCTCTGCCGATCGTGTCGTGCTCCAGTATCAGGGGCGTTACGAGGCGCTGCATTTGTATCAGGAAGAAGCAGCAACTGACGCACCGTCGTCGTCTGGCGCATTTAGTCAGGTGAAAGACGAGATACAAAAAGATCCCTTCTCGGCGCAGGACTACCTGACCATTTCTCCCGTCACGGAAGAAGAAGTACTGAAAGGATATCAGCTAAACCCCGGCAAAAATCCCGATCTTTTCTACCGAGCAGGCTTGCAGGATAACGATCTCGCCGTGTCATTAAACGGCATGGATTTACGCGATGCGGATCAGGCACAGCAGGCGATGGCGCAGCTAGCCGGGATGAGCAAATTTAATTTGACCGTCGAACGTGATGGTCAACAGCAGGATATATATCTGGCACTGGATGGAGACCACTAATTTGTTTAGCAAGGGACAGGGATTTTTTAAGCGTCAGGTTTTTTCGAAGAATAAAAACCAGTGGCTTGGTCATTTACGCCGCAAGGGCATGTTATTGCTCAGCGGGAGCGTTTTGCTGATGGCGTCATCATTGGCGTGGAGCGCCGAATTCTCCGCCAGTTTTAAAGGCACGGATATTCAGGAGTTTATTAATACCGTCAGTAAGAATCTGAATAAGACGGTCATTATCGATCCGTCGGTCAGTGGAACAATTACCGTACGCAGCTATGACATGATGAATGAAGAACAGTATTACCAGTTCTTCCTGAGCGTGCTGGATGTCTATGGATTCACCGTGATTCCGATGGATAACAACGTCCTGAAAATTATTCGCTCGAAGGATGCGAAATCGACGTCTATGCCGCTGGCCACTGATGAACGGCCGGGCATTGGCGATGAAGTGGTGACGCGCGTCGTGCCCGTCAGCAACGTTGCCGCCCGTGATTTGGCACCGCTGCTGCGCCAGTTGAATGACAACGCTGGTGCCGGGAGTGTGGTGCATTACGAACCGTCGAACGTGCTGCTGATGACCGGCCGCGCGGGGGTGATCCAACGGCTGATGACGATTGTCGAACGAGTTGATCAGACGGGCGATCGGAATGTGACCAGCATACCGCTGTCTTACGCTTCCTCAACGGAAGTGGTGAAGATGGTGAATGAGCTGAACAAGATGGATGAAAAATCCGCCTTGCCCGGCATGTTGACTGCCAACGTGGTGGCGGACGAGCGAACCAACTCGGTGCTGGTGCGCGGCGAGCCGAATTCACGCCAGCGCGTGATTGATATGGTCAAGCAGCTCGATCGCCAGCAGGCGGTACAGGGCAACACCAAAGTTATCTATCTCAAATACGCCAAGGCTGCCGATCTGGTCGAAGTGCTCACCGGTGTCGGCGACAGTATCCAAACCGATCAGCAAAATGCGTTGCCCGCGCTGCGTAAAGACATTTCGATTAAGGCACACGAGCAAACCAACTCCCTGATTGTGAATGCCGCACCGGATATCATGCGCGATCTGGAACAGGTGATTGCACAGTTGGATATCCGCCGTCCGCAGGTCTTGGTTGAAGCGATTATCGCGGAAATACAAGATGGTGATGGGATGAACCTGGGCGTGCAGTGGGCCAATAGAAATGCTGGCGTAACGCAATTCACGAATACGGGATTACCAATCACGACCATGGTGGCAGGGGCGGACCAGTTTCGACGTGATGGGACGGTTAGCGCAGCAGCGACAACAGCACTTGGCGGTTTCAACGGGATTGCTGCCGGTTTCTATCAGGGCAACTGGAGCATGCTGCTGACCGCGTTGTCCAGCAACAGCAAGAACGATATTCTGGCAACGCCCAGTATTGTGACGCTGGACAATATGGAAGCGACGTTTAACGTCGGTCAGGAAGTGCCCGTATTGGCGGGTTCGCAGACGACATCCGGCGACAACGTTTTCCAAACGGTGGAACGTAAAACGGTTGGTATCAAACTGAAAGTGAAGCCCCAAATTAACGAAGGTGACTCTGTTCTGCTGGAAATCGAACAGGAAGTCTCCAGCGTGGCAGATTCTGCCTCCAGCAGCAGCTCCAACCTAGGGGCAACATTCAATACGCGTACCGTTAATAACGCGGTGCTGGTCAGCAGCGGCGAAACCGTGGTGGTGGGTGGCTTGCTGGATAAAAGTACCAATGAGTCTGCAAGTAAAGTGCCCCTGTTGGGCGATATTCCCGTGCTGGGGTATTTGTTCCGTTCCAACAGCACAGAAACGAAAAAGCGTAACCTGATGCTGTTTATCCGTCCTTCCATTATTCGCGATCGCAGCCAATACCAGAGCGCCTCCGCCAGTAAGTATCACTCGTTCAGTGCTGAAGAAAATAAACAGCGAAACGTGACTAATGGTGAGGGAGGGCTTCTGGATAACGATTTGCTGCGTCTGCCGGAAGGTGGGAATGCTTATACGTTCCGTCAGGTTCAGTCCTCGATTGTGGCGTTCTATCCGGCGGGCGGGAAATGAGTGACGTTGCCTCCCAGATTATAGAATTACGCCCCATACTGCCTTTTGCCTATGCCCGATCGCAGCAAATTCTGCTGTTGCAGAGGGAAAATGACGCGAGCCTGCAGACGATTTGCGTCGCGCAAACGCCGCCAGCCGCTTTGCTGGAAGCGCGTCGGATTGCGGGCTGTTCGCTCAAGATTGAGCGCGTTACGGATGAAGAATTTGAGCGGCAATTAGTCATTAGCTATCAGCGCGACTCGGAAGAAGCGCGCCGTATGATGGAGGACATCGGTAATGAGATGGACTTCTATACGCTGGTGGAAGAACTGCCAGACAGCGACGATCTGCTTGATGCCGACGACGACGCGCCGATTATCCGCCTCATCAACGCCATGTTGACCGAAGCGATTAAGAATAAAGCGTCGGATATTCATATCGAAACGTATGAGCGCTATTTGCTGATCCGCTTCCGCGTTGACGGCGTACTGCGTGAGATTTTGCGTCCACAGCGTAAGCTGGCGTCGCTGCTGGTGTCGCGTATCAAGGTCATGGCAAAGCTGGATATTGCGGAAAAGCGTATTCCGCAGGATGGACGTATGGCGCTGCGAGTTGGGGGACGAGCGATTGACGTTCGTGTCTCCACGCTGCCGTCGAACTACGGTGAGCGCGTCGTGCTGCGCTTGCTGGATAAAAACAGCGTTAAGCTCGATCTTGAACTGTTGGGCATGTCGGAGCGTAATCGACAATTGCTGGACAGCCTGATCCACCGTCCCCATGGGATTATTCTGGTCACAGGCCCGACAGGATCGGGGAAAAGTACCACGCTTTACGCCGCACTCAGCCGCCTGAATGCGTCAGAACGTAACATCATGACGGTGGAAGATCCCATCGAGTATGAACTGGAAGGCATCGGGCAAACGCAGGTCAATACCAAGGTCGATATGACGTTTGCCCGCGGGCTGCGTGCCATTCTGCGTCAGGATCCGGACGTCGTGCTGGTGGGGGAAATTCGTGATGGTGAAACGGCGCAGATTGCCGTGCAGGCCTCGCTGACCGGCCACCTTGTGTTATCCACACTGCATACCAATAGTGCGCTGGGCGCGCTGTCTCGTTTGCAGGATATGGGCGTCGAACCATTCCTGCTGTCAACCTCTCTGCTGGGCGTACTCGCGCAGCGTCTGGTCAGGACGCTGTGTTCTGACTGTAGTCAACCGCAGCCGGTCGATCCGGTTCAGGCTGAACAGATGGGGATCGCGCCCGGTACGCTGCTGCATAATCCCGTTGGCTGTCCGCAGTGTAGCTTTACCGGTTACCGGGGACGTATCGGTATTCATGAACTGGTGCTGATTAATGACGACGTCCGTGCCGCGATCCACCGCAGTGACGGTGAAATGGCGATTGCGCAGATTCTGGGGGGGAGTCGCACCACTATCCGTCAGGACGGGTTGGATAAGGTATTGGCGGGGCTCACGACCTGGGAAGAAGTGATCCGCGTAACCAAAGAGGAATGATATGGCACAGTACCACTATCAGGCGCTGGATGCGCAGGGGAAAAAATGCCGTGGCGCTCAGGAGGCCGACTCTGCCAGACAGGCGCGCCAGCTATTGCGGGAGCGCGGGCTGGTGCCGCTGTCGGTTGATGAAAACCGAGGCGACCAGCAGAAATCCGGTTCTACAGGATTCTCCCTCCGTCGCAAAATTCGGATCAGCACTTCAGATTTGGCGCTGCTGACTCGTCAGTTGGCCACACTGGTGGCCGCGTCGTTGCCGCTGGAAGAAGCGCTGGATGCGGTGGCGAAACAGAGTGAAAAGCCACAGCTGAGCCAGTTGATGGCGGCGGTGCGTAGTAAGGTCATGGAGGGGCACTCGCTGGCCGATGCGATGAAATGCTTCCCCAGCAGCTTCGAACGGCTGTATTGCGCGATGGTCGCCGCAGGCGAGACGTCCGGTCACCTTGATGCTGTGTTGAACCGATTAGCGGACTACACCGAACAGCGCCAGCAGATGCGCAGCCGCATCCAGCAGGCAATGATTTATCCGTGTGTGTTAACCGTGGTCGCGATTGCCGTGGTCAGCATTTTGCTGTCCGTCGTGGTGCCGAAAGTCGTCGAGCAATTTATTCATATGAAGCAGGCGCTGCCGCTTTCAACCCGCGTATTGATGGGGATGAGCGATGCCGTGCGTACGTTTGGGCCGTGGATGTTGCTGGCATTGCTGGCTGGGTTTATGGCGTTCCGCGTGATGCTGCGGCAGGAAAAGCGGCGCATCAGTTTTCATCGCCGTCTGCTGCATTTACCGCTGATCGGCCGCATAGCGCGTGGCTTAAATACAGCACGCTACGCGCGGACGCTCAGTATTCTTAACGCCAGTGCGGTGCCGCTGTTACAGGCGATGCGCATTAGCGGCGATGTCATGAGTAATGACTATGCCCGCCATCGGCTCTCGCTGGCGACGGATGCGGTACGAGAGGGCGTCAGCCTGCACAAAGCGCTGGAACAGACGGCACTTTTCCCCCCAATGATGCGCCATATGATCGCCAGCGGTGAACGCAGCGGCGAGCTGGACAGCATGCTGGAGCGGGCGGCGGATAATCAGGATCGGGAATTCAGTTCGCAGATGACGCTGGCGCTGGGGCTATTTGAGCCTCTGCTGGTGGTCAGCATGGCGGCGGTGGTGTTGTTTATCGTACTCGCGATTTTACAACCGATTCTGCAACTGAATACGTTAATGAGTTCGTAAGAGAACCAACAATTGAACGAGGAAAAGTAAGGATGCAACAGTCTCAGCGTGGTTGTGGACAAAATAGTTATGGTCAGAGCGGTAATCGTCAGCGTGGTTTTACCCTGTTGGAAATTATGGTGGTCATCGTCATTCTCGGCGTACTGGCGAGTCTGGTGGTGCCCAATCTGATGGGGAATAAGGAAAAGGCGGATCGGCAAAAAGCCGTCAGCGATATTGTCTCTCTGGAAAGCGCACTCGACATGTACAAGCTGGATAACAACCGCTATCCGTCCACAGAGCAGGGGCTGAAGGCGCTGGTAACGAAGCCGACGGTACAGCCGGAACCGCGTAACTACCCAGCCGATGGCTATATTCGCCGCCTGCCACAGGATCCGTGGGGCACGGACTATCAACTGCTGAACCCTGGCCAGCACGGCAAGCTCGATATCTTCTCTCTGGGGCCAGACGGTATGCCGGGAACGGAAGATGACATCGGCAACTGGAATCTTGATAAGAAATAAAGGCATGCGGTGCTCTGCCTGTCTTTATTGATGACGGCTGTGGATGACTGTTGTGGGTAGTTGCTATCAATGGCAGCGGGAAAAGGACGGCAAAAGCGCAATGAAGCGGTCAACGAGGAAGCAGCAGGGGTTCACCCTGCTGGAAATGATGCTGGTCGTGTTACTGGCTGGCATCGCGGCTAGCATGGTGGTCATGGCGTTTCCTCCCGAGCGCAAGAATGACAGCGCCTGGCAGTTGGCTCGTTTTCAGGCGCAGTTAGAATTTGCCGCTGAAAGCAGTCAGGTTAATGAATACATGCTGGGTGTGCGTATCTATCCCGATCGCTGGCAGTTTTATCAACTCCAGCGACCCGCTGCCTCAGAAGGGATACCGATCCCGAGCGGCGATCGCTGGCAGGGCTACAAGTGGCAGCCGTGGCAACCGCATCGGGTGAGTGCATCGGCGACGCTGCCCGAGGCATTACGGCTTGAGCTACTGCAAGCCGACGGGAAAAAAGTGGATAAAACGCAGAGTGGTGACGACCCCGATATCCTGATTTTGCCCGGTGGCGAAATTACGCCTTTCCGTCTGCTCGTTAAATCTGAAAACAAAGCGCTCTCGAATTGGCTCCAGGTGGATAACACCGGACGATTTGTGACGTCGATGAGTCAGGGTAAGAAACGATGAGACGACAGAAAGGGATGACGCTGGTGGAGGTGCTGGTCGCGCTGAGTGTTTTTGCGCTGGCAGGCATTGCTGTTTTGCAAACGACAGCCAGACAGGCAAGCAGCCTGAGCCGGCTGGAAGAGAAGACGTTTGCAGGCTGGGTGGCGGAAAACCAGCAGGTTCAACTGCGACTGGAACAACGCTGGCCGGAAGCATCGTGGGTGAGAGGCGAAACGCAGTTTGCGGGCATGCGCTGGCATTGGCGCTGGCAGGGCGTAGAGACCGGTGATCCTCAGACCAAAGCGCTGGATGTGGAAGTGCGACGTAATAAAGACGCTTTTGCCGTCGATGCTTCCCTGCGCACTTATGTGGTGAAGCAATAATGTTTAGTAAAACAAGGATGTGCAGCCAAACAAGAAGGGTGCAAAGCCCCGCGCGACAGAAACGCCAGCAGGGGTTTACGCTGCTGGAGATGATTCTGGCGATCGCTATTTTTGCGGCGCTGAGCCTCAGCGCGTTTCAGGTGCTGAACGGCGTGATGCGTAATGATGAGATTTCGCAGCGTAAAGCCGAGCGTCTGGCCGAAATACAGCGCGCATTTTCACAAATGGACAACGATTTCTCCCAGATGATCGCACGCGGCAGCAGAGGAAGCACCTCGATGTTTTACGCCGGCCGCGATCAGTTAAAAAGTGATGACTGGGGCGTCAGCTTTATGCGCAATGGGTGGCAGAACCCGTTTGGCATTCTGCCGCGCTCTGAACTTCAGCCTGTGGCCTATCGGCTGCGGGAACACACGCTGGAACGGTTAACGCATGTGACTCCCGACCCGATTGAAGGGCTCGATCCCGGCGTAAAACCGCTTCTCACCGAGGTCGATGGCTTCCGCCTGCGCTTTTTCAGCAATAAAACCTGGCGCGATCGCTGGGACAACACTACACAATTGCCACAAGGGATTGAAGTGGTACTGACCTTAAGGGATTACGGAGAAATGTCGCGTATGTTCTTGATTACCACCGGGCCGGTTAAATGAGGTCGCGTCAGCGCGGCGCGGCACTGCTGGTAGTGCTCCTGATTCTGGCGTTAATGGTGACGATTGCCGCGGTGATTACGGAACGCACGGGTAAAGCGTTCTTGCGCACCGAAAGTCATTTGAGCCGTCAGCAGGCGAAATGGTATGCATTAGGGGCGGAAACGCTAAGCGGGCAGATATTACAGCGCGATGCGCGGAATATGTCGGGGCGCACGTTTGCCGGACAGAACTGGTCGCAGCCGGGGCTGCGTTTCCCCGTGGACGGTGGCGAAATCACTGGCCAGATTACTGATGCGCGTACCTGCTTTAATGTAAATGCGATCAATCAAGGCGTGGATAACGAAAGCACGCTGGTGAAGACGCCTTATCCGGCACAGGTTTTTCGTTTGCTGTTGAAAAATCTGGGTGAGGAAACGGATCGTGCAGAAAAAATTACCGCAGCGGTGCGTGATTGGATTGATGTGGATAACTATCCATCGGCGAACGGCGCAGAGGATGAAGTCTATGCTGCGTTGCCCGTGCCTTATCGTACCGCGAATCAGAGAATGAGTGAAATCAGTGAATTACGCTCAGTGTATGGCATTGATAGCGATCTCTATCGTCGGTTACTGCCCTATGTCTGTGCGCTGCCGGTGGATGCGATGTCCATTAATATCAACACGCTAACCGAATTTGATGCCCCGCTGTTATCTGCCGTGTTCCTGAACGAAATGACGATGTCGCAGGCAAAAGCGCTGGTGCAGCAGCGTCCACTTATGGGGTGGGCGAGTATTGAAGTTCTGCAACAAACTGGATTATTGCCCCCGAATAGTAAAAATACCGCGCAGCGCGTGCTGGCAGTAAAAAGTGAATGGTTCTTTGTAAAACTTCAGGTGCGTGTCGGCGACAGCGATTTTCATCAACGTAGCTTGCTTCATCTGAGTGGACAAAAGGTACAGGTCGTGCAGCGGCAGTATGGAGGATATAGGACGGTGAATCCATGAAAATAGCGGGAAAATGGAAGCGAAAAGCCGCAAAAGCCCCATTAAATCGAGGAACGGTCGTTCGACACCCGTGCCTCATTGTTCGTCTTCCGGTAGAAGAGTTGGGAGAGATCGAATGGCAGGTGCGTTCATCTAATGGGGAAAATTTACTGAGTCAGGGACGCGGCAGTGTCGAACAGGTTCGTCAGGCGCTAGCGGCCTATCCGTCCGTGGCATTTACCCGTGTTCTGGTTCCGGCCACTGACGTGACGTTTTATACCCTGACGCTGCCTCGACAGGCTCGGCGTCAGCTGACGCAGGTCGTGCCGTTTATGCTGGAAGACCAGCTAGCGACGGAAATTGAAAAGCTGCATTTTGCCGTGCTGGAAATTCATGGCGATGACGGCACGGTTGCCGTGGTGGAAAAAAACCGGATGCAGCGCTGGCTGGCACAGTGTGATGCGCTGGGACTCAGCGTCGATACGTTATTGCCTGACGCCCGCGTATTGCCGAAACATCAGGATGGCTGGAGCGCGTTGCAGCATGATGACATGTGGCTGTTTCGCCAGCCTACGGGCCATGCGATGGCGGCGGAGTCCTCCTGGTGCGGCGACCTGCTGAAAGCGTCTATGCCGCTGCCTGCGATATACAGCTACAGTGCCGCATCGGTCGGTGGTGAGCTGGCGCAGTATGAATGGCAGGAAGAGGGCGAATGGAAAGCGCAGCCGGAAACGGATCTCTTCACTCTGGCGGCAACGGCGCACTTACCTGCCTCGGTCGATCTGCGACAAGGCGACTATGCGCCGGAGAAAGCCTGGCAAAACACCCTGCTGCCGTGGCGCGGCGTTGGGATCGCGTTTGCCTGTTACCTTCTGTTGGTTATGGCGGATGCTGGCTGGGCGCATTACCAGCTTTATCAACAGTCTGAACATTGGCGACAGGAAAGCGTGCGCGTCTATCGGCAGATTTTCCCTTCCGAGACGAATGTCGTTAACCCGCGCGCGCAGATGCAGCAGCACCTGCAACGTACGGCAGCCGGAGGCACAGGGAAAGCGCTGCTGGATCAATTGAACCCCTTACAGCAACTCATAACACAGAATAGTGCGATCAAAATTCAGTCGCTGTCTTACGACGGCGCTGCGGGTGAATTCCGGCTGGCGTTGCAGGGCACGTCATATCAGGAACTCGAGCAATTTCAGCAGCAGGCTGCCGCTTATTATCAGGTACAGGCGGGAGAGATGCGGCAGGAAAACGATCGGGTTGAAGGCCGCTTAACGTTAAGGAGCCAGCAATGAATGAATTACGGCAACGCTGGCAGGCGATGAGCCCACGCGAGCGTCAGCTTATGGTCGTGTGCGCGGTGCTGCTTCTGCTCTGTCTGGTGTATTACGCTATTCTCCAGCCTTGGCAGGAGCGGGAAGATCTGTGGGAGCGTACGATTTCCCGCGAGCAGCAGACCGTTAACTGGATGCAGAAACAGGCCTCATCGATTCCGCAGGGCAATCAGGCGCAGGGGGACAATAGTCAGCGCGACGTCAGTCTGCCGATTTTGATTTCACAAAGCACCAAGCGTTACGGGCTCAGCGTTGTACGTTTGCAGCCGCAGGGCAGTCAGGCATCGGTGACGCTGGGGCAGAGTGATTTTAATAGTCTGCTGCGTTGGCTTGGCGAACTGGAACAGAAAAATGGCGTAAAAGTGATGTCGCTGGATGTGAATGCTGTCGAGCAAAGCCCCGGAATGGTGGATGTCACCAGACTGATGCTGGAACGGGCGGATGACGCTTAAATCCGGCATTGGCGCAGGTATCGCTATGGTTCTGGCCTATGGGCTGTTCCTGGCGAACTATGCGCCTGCCCGCTTGCTCACCGCTGTGCCGCTGCCGGCCGGAATGGTGATTGCAGAGGCCGCAGGAACGCTGTGGCAGGGGAACCTGCAACGGTTTAGCTGGCGCACGTTAACGCTGGACGATGTGCACTGGAACATCACCTTCTCGGATTTTATGCCCGCGCTAGAAATAGCGTTTAAAAATCCGGAAGGCATTGCAGGTCGCGGGATCATTCGCGGTTGGCAGCAGCCGCAGTTTTATCAATGGCAGCTTTCTGTGCCAGCGGGTTATTTATTCAGCCATCTGCGTTTTATCGTACCAATCGGCGCAGAAGGAAACGTGCAGCTCAATCTGCAAGAGGCGACGGTAGACCGTTCAGGCTGCCAGTCGCTGGATGCCAATATAACCTGGCCGGGCGCACGAGTGAAAACGCCGCTGGGCGGACTGGTGCTCGCTACGCCTCAGGCCACGTTACGCTGCCAGCAAGGCGCGCTAGAAGCGAACCTGCGGCAGACCTCCTCACATCTGCAATTGTCTGGCAAAGGCAGCGTCACCCCGAAAGGTGAATATCGTTTCACGGGGCGGTTGAGTAGCGGAAATGACTTACCCGCGACGATGAAAAAGCTGCTGGCAACCACCGGTAAAGCCGATGAACAGGGTGCCAGAACGCTGAATTTTCAAGGGCGCTTGCTGTAATAGACATGATCGTTGTAAGAAAAAACGTTCGTTGTCATTGCTGTGTCGTCAATCGCAAAAATAAATTGCTCATTCATACCGTTTCTTTATCAACAATCAGGGACTAACGTGGACGATTTAAGGGAATTTGCACAGCTGTTTCCGGCGTGGTGGTTTGGATCGCTGGGCGTGTTGGGATTGATTGTTGGCAGTTTTTTGAACGTGGTGATTTACCGCTTGCCGATTATGCTGGAGCGTCGCTGGCTGCAGGACATCGAGCTTGAAACGGGCATGGCCGATTCCGATCCTGATACGCGCTACAATCTGTGGTGGCCGCCTTCGTCGTGCCCGCACTGCCAGCAGGCTATTGCGGTGAAGGATAATATCCCGCTATTAAGTTGGTTATGGCTGCGTGGCCGCTCCCGCTGCTGTCATCAACCGGTGTCTGTGCAATATCCGCTGGTGGAAGTCATCACCATGCTGGCTTTTCTGACGGCAGGTTTACTCTGGTTGCCCGGTATGGCGCTGTGGGGGGCGTTGATTCTGCTGTCCTTCCTGTTGGTGCTGACCGTTATTGATATCAAAACGCTGCTGCTGCCGGATGTGCTGACGCTGTCGCTTCTGTGGATGGGGCTGCTGTTTAATCTGTCGGAGACATTTGTCCCATTGATTGATGCCGTAGTCGGCGCGATGGCCGGCTATTTATCTCTATGGCTACTTTATTGGGTATTCAAATACGCAACGGGCAAAGAGGCGCTGGGGTACGGTGATTTTAAGTTGCTGGCTGCTCTGGGTGCCTGGCTGGGCTGGCAGGCATTGCCGAATCTGGTTCTGGTGGCGGCGTTGAGCGGGTTGGTTGTTACTCTCGCCTGGCGTGGATTGCGTAAAGAGGATACAGCTAAACCACTGGCCTTTGGCCCCTGGCTGGCAATGGGCGGGGTGTTTGGCGTGATAATAAACGGATTCAATCTGTAGAGAATGGCAAAGGCAATATCAAATTACCGGCTGAACAATGGTCGGTTGCACATAGATCGGCAGGCATAAAAATAGGCTGAGGGTATAAATACCATCAGCCTTTTTTATCTCTCTGTGCCTTTCAGCGGATAAAGCTTTTCAGGCAAATGACCGGTTATTCTACCATCAGCATAAAGGTACTCACCCAAACGACTAAACAGAATGAGATACCCATAAAGAAATACTTCACCGATTTATTCTCCAGCAGAAACCACGCCAGCAACGATCCCGATTGTGCGTTTTATTATGGAAGGAAATAATTACGCTGCCGGTGATGTCACCGAAGGGTAATCTTTCCCGTTGTCATCACCAGAATCACACCAGTTATGACGGGATCGGCGCTAAATCTACGCCGAGTGAGGGGGGGAATTCAAGGGGTCCAGAAACTATATTTTTTAAATAGCATTAAAAAGCGTTGAACCGTTTTAGAGGCTGGGAAAACAGGGAGGATTTGAGTGAAAATAGCCCTTAAATCTTCCCGATTTTTGACGCTGTTATCGTTGGTTTTACACCTATTGGATGGGCTTGAATGCGTTAGGCTACAGGACTACGCTCGCCACCCCATCGCAGGGGCAACATATTTCAGGATTGATTCGATTACATGCGCATTGTAATCCACGCCCAGCTGATTCGGCACCGTGAGCAATAGCGTATCCGCTTCGGCAATCGCTTCATCCTGTTTTAACTGTTGGATGAGTATGTCCGGCTCGGCGGCATAGCTGCGGCCGAAAATCGCGCGTGTGTTTTCATCCAGAAAACCCACCTTGTCGCTATCGTTACTGCTTCCGCCGAAATAGGCGCGATCGCGGTGATCCATCAATGCAAAAATGCTCCGGCTGACGGAAACGCGTGGCGTGCGCGTGTGTCCAGCCTCAGCCCAAGCGGCTCGATAGGCACGAATTTGCTGTGCCTGCTGGATATGAAAAGGCTCGCCTGTTTCATCATCCTTCAGCGTAGAGCTTTGCAGGTTCATGCCTAGCTTCGCTGTCCAAGCTGCTGTGGCATTTGACCCAGCACCCCACCAGATGCGTTCACGTAACCCATCAGAATAAGGCTCCAGACGCAAAAGGCCGGGTGGATTCGGGAACATAGGCTGCGGATTCGGCTTCGCAAACCCCTCACCACGCAGCACATCCAACAGCACCTCGGTATGACGCCGTGCCATATCCGCTTCCGATTCTCCTTCTGTCGGCTGATAGCTAAAATAGCGCCAGCCATCGATCACCTGTTCTGGCGAGCCACGGCTGATGCCGAGCTGCAAGCGCCCGCCAGAGATCAGATCGGCGGCGCTGGCGTTTTCAGCCATGTAGAGCGGGTTTTCGTAGCGCATATCGATGACACCGGTGCCGATCTCAATGCTTTTGGTTTTTGCCCCAATCGCGGACAGCAGTGGGAAAGGAGAACCTAGCTGGCGGGCAAAATGGTGCACTCTGAAATAGGCACCGTCAGCTCCTAGCTCTTCAGCGGCAACGGCAAGGTCGATAGATTGCAGCAGTGCATCAGCCGCGGAACGTGTACCAGACTGCGGCGACGGGGCCCAGTGGCCGAATGATAAAAAGCCAATCTTCTTCATAGGGGACTTATCCTTATATTCAGACAAATATTTAGCCTATTTGTCCTGCACCGCAAGGGTATATAGATCAGTAATAGAAGCACTCTACGCGATTAATAGTGAGAATAAATATCATTTTTTTAACGTAATAATTCAGTTTATCTGACAAATATTTTGCAGAATAAATCGCCGCTGGTTATTTAGCAGAAAACCCAATCTGGGTTGATCTACCCCCAAATCGGTATCTAAATATTATTATGAGCGAGATCAGTATTTTCTTTGTCGTTATCGCTATATTATTTTATATATAGCGAAAATCAGGATACCAACATGATAAAGAAATGTGGCTACACGCTGTGGGTTGCTGGGCTGTTTTTGGTGTTTTCTAACGCTTGGGCGGCGCGTCAGTTGATCGACCAACTCGGGCGCAATGTCACGATTCCCGACCACGTTAATCGTGTGGTGGTGTTGCAGCATCAAACCTTAAATCTGCTGGTGCAGTTGGATGCACAAGAGAGCGTCGTGGGTGTACTTTCCAGTTGGAAGAAACAGCTGGGCGAGCATTATGTGCGGCTGGCCCCGCGTCTGGCGGATTTGCCAATGCCGGGCGATCTCACGCAGGTCAATATTGAAAGCCTGCTGAAGCTGTCGCCGCAGGTGGTTTTTGTCGCTAACTATGCGCCGCCGGAAATGATTGCGCAGATTGAGCGAACGGGTATTCCCGTTCTGGCGATCTCGCTGCGTCAGGATCAGCCGGGAGAAGCCGACAAAATCAATCCTACGATGGGTGATGAAAACGCGGCATATAACGAAGGGCTTAAGGCAGGGATTCGGCTGATTGGTGATGTGGTTGAGCGTCAGAAACAGGCGGAAGCGCTGATCGACTATACGTTTACGCAGCGGCAAAACGTGAGTGCGCGTCTGGCGTCTATTCCAGAAGAGAAACGAATCCGCGTGTATATGGCTAACCCTGATCTGACAACCTACGGTTCAGGAAAATATACCGGCCTGATGATGTCACACGCAGGGGCGCTGAATGTGGCGGCGGCATCGATAAAAGGCTTCAAACAGGTGTCGATTGAAAATGTGCTGGCCTGGAATCCAGAGGTAATTTTCGTGCAGGATCGCTATCCGGATGTCGTGAAGCAGATCGTTAACGATCCGGCCTGGCAGGCGATTGAGGCGGTGAAACAGCATCGCGTGTATCTGATGCCGGAATACGCCAAGGCCTGGGGTTACCCGATGCCGGAAGCATTAGCGATTGGTGAACTGTGGATGGCGAAAAAGCTGTACCCTGAGCATTTTGCCGATATCGATATGCAAAAAGCCGCCGATGCGTATTACCAACGCTTCTACCGCATGGACTACCGTGCGGACACCTCCGCGGCGCAATGAGTTATCGCACCTACCGGATCACGCTGCTCACGGTGGTGGTATCCACACTGTTGATTGCCGTGTTCTCACTGGGGATAGGGCGTTTTAGCTTATCCCCGTGGCGCATTGTCCAGATCCTTGTCGAGCCGCTGTCTGGCAACGATCTGCTGTTCGGAAAAAAACCGATGCTTGGCGATATCGAACGGCAAGTGGTGTGGAGCGTGCGCCTACCCCGCGTGTTATTAGCCTGGTGTGCGGGCGCGGCGCTGGCGCTGAGTGGGGCCACGCTGCAAGGCGTTTTCCGTAACCCACTGGTCGATCCGCATATCATCGGCGTGTCCGCTGGCGCGGCCTTCGGTGGCACGCTGGCGATTCTATTAAGCTGGACGCCGCTGCTTTTGCTGCTGTCTGCGTTTACGTTCGGCATGCTGGCGCTCTTGCTGATTTTCATGATGGCCGCCGCATTCGGCAAACAGAACGTGCTGATCCTGATTCTGGCAGGCGTCATCTTCAGCGGCTTCTTTGGCGCGCTGGTCAGCCTGATGCAATATCTGGCGGATACCGAAGAGAAATTGCCGAGCATCGTTTTCTGGCTGCTGGGCAGCTTTGCCACCGCACACTGGAACTCGCTGATGATCATGGCGGCGCCGTTAGCCCTTGCGGGCGGACTGCTGCTGCGGCTGCGTTGGCACATCAACGTGCTGTCGATGGGTGAGCAGGACGCGCGTGCGCTGGGTGTTGCCGTACAGCCCTTGCGTTGGCTGATTTTGAGCTTGTGTGCCGCGATAGTCGCCGCGCAGGTGGCGGTCAGCGGCAGTATTGGCTGGATTGGGCTGGTGATTCCCCATGTCGCACGTAGGCTGGTGGGAGCCGATCATCGTCGCCTGCTGCCGGTGTCGCTGTGGCTGGGAGGCGGATTTATGGTGCTGGTGGACGATCTGGCGCGCAATCTCAGTGAAGCGGAAATTCCGCTGGGTATTCTGACGGCGCTACTTGGTGCGCCACTTTTTGCCGTGCTGCTGTATAAAACACAGCGGCAGAGTAGAGGGCGCTAGTATGCCGACCATCAGGCTATCGACGGAAGAACTGGTATATGGCTACCAGCGGGGAAAGGGTTTTTTTTCACCGCTGAATTTGCGCTGTCAGGAAGGGGAAATTACGGCGATTCTGGGGGCGAATGGCAGAGGGAAAACGACGCTGCTGAATACGCTGATGGGGCATTTATCGCCGCTTTCCGGGACGATCCAGCGCGATGGACACATTGGTTTTGTGCCGCAGATATTCACACCGCCGTTTTCTTATAGCGTTCTGGATATGGTACTGATGGGGCGTGCGGCACGTGTTCGGCTGTTTGCCATGCCTTCTGCGCATGACATCACCGTAGCTCAGAATGTGCTGGGGATGCTGGGAATCGCATCCCTTGCCGAGTGTGAATTTAGCACGTTGTCCGGCGGGCAGCGGCAGCTCGTCTTAATCGCGCGTGCGTTAGCCTCGGAGTGTCAGACGCTGATTCTGGACGAGCCGACGGCGGCGCTTGATGTGCAAAATCAGGCGCAGGTGCTGCGGTTATTGACGCATCTGGCTAAAACGCAGCGCTTGAGCATCCTGCTCACTACGCACGATCCCTCGCATGCACTGGCCATTGCCGATCGGGCGCTGCTGCTGATGGATCATCAACACTCTCTTTATGGCCGCTGTAATGAGGTTTTGACGGAGGATAATCTGTCGCAGCTGTATGGTATTCCGATGCGGCAGGTGTGCGTGGAAACCGTGGCACAACCCTATTATGCGCTGATACCGATATTGACCATGACGGAGCCACTATGACCGATCCCCTTCGCCTGTATGCTGCGGGCAGCCTGCGCCTTGCATTTGCTCCGCTGTTGGCGACGTTCAGTGAACGTTATGCGGTGGACGTGATACCGACTTTTGGTCCGGCTGGGCTGCTGAGTGAAAAAATGATGCACGGTGACGCGGTGGATATTTTCGCCTCGGCAAACTGCGCGCACCCTTTACGCTTGAAAGCGCTGGGGCTGGCGGAAGAAACCACCGTATTTACGCGCAACCACCTTTGTATTGTGATGCGTAACGTGCCGGAACTCACCACGCAATCCTGGCTGATGGCGCTCCTTGACCCACGTTTTGTGCTGTCAACTTCGACGCCTGGTAGCGATCCTGGTGGGGATTATGCGTTTGAGCTCTTTGACCGCATCGAACGTCTGCATCGAGGCTGGGGAAATCAGTTGCGCGACAAAGCGAAACCGCTGGTGGGCGGAGCGCTTGATCATGCCATTCCGGCTGGCATGACGGCGGGAAGTTACCTGATTCGGACTGGGAAGAGCGATATGCACATTGGCTATGCGAGCTATCTGCCGTTATTGCTCAATCAACCGGATCTGCATGTAGTTCAGTTACCCGATCCCTATCGTATTGATGCCGAGTACATGCTGGCTGTCATGAAGCCTGCCCGACGTGAGGCGCGGCTGCTGGCGAACTATCTTTTATCACCGGAAGGACAAGGCTTCCTGGTGAATAAAGGATTTGCCTCGCGGTTTTCGTTGCAGAATGGGAGGTAAATCGGTCAACGATGGCGAACTCTGCTATGATTGCGGCATATCTGCGCCGCTTTTTAGCGCGGCGTCACCTTTCGTTATCTCGTCCTTGGTAGAGTAATCACTGTGAGTACAACCTCTTTTTCTTCCCTCGCGCTGCCCGCAGAGCAGTTATCCAATCTTAATGAACTGGGCTATACCGACATGACGCCCGTTCAGGCGGCGACGCTGCCAGCCGTTCTGAGCGGCGCAGACGTGCGGGCCAAGGCGAAAACCGGTAGCGGTAAAACGGCGGCATTCGGTATTGGGCTGCTGGATCGTATTGTCGTGAGCGATTTTACCACGCAGGCGCTGGTGCTGTGCCCGACGCGTGAGCTGGCCGATCAGGTCAGCAAAGAGCTGCGCCGTCTGGCTCGTTTTGCGCAAAATATTAAGATTCTGACACTGTGCGGGGGTCAGCCTATGGGGCAACAGCTCGATTCGCTGGTTCACGCTCCGCATATTGTTGTCGGAACGCCGGGACGTATTCAGGACCATTTGCGTAAGCAGTCGCTGTCTTTGGATAGCCTGAAAGTGCTGGTGCTGGATGAAGCGGATCGCATGCTGGATATGGGCTTCACTGACGCCATTGATGATGTGATTTCCTATACGCCGTCCGATCGCCAAACCCTGTTATTTTCCGCTACGTACCCAGAAGAGATCGAACAGATCAGTGCGCGCGTTCAGCGTCAGCCGCAACGTTTTGAGGTTGCAGATGGTGTTGAAGAGCCAGCTATTGAACAACGTTTCTATGAGACGACGAAAGATCAGCGCCTGCCGTTATTGATTGCCATTTTGGGCCATTATGAGCCTGCGTCCTGCGTGGTGTTCTGTAACACCAAGCGTGACTGCCAGAGCGTATTTGATGCGCTGGACATGCGCGGGATTAGCGTATCCGCGCTGCATGGCGATCTGGAACAGCGCGATCGCGATCAGGTTCTGGTGCGTTTTGCTAACCGCAGTTGCCGTGTGCTAGTGGCAACCGACGTTGCCGCTCGCGGCCTTGATATTAAAGAGCTGGAGCTGGTGGTGAATTTTGAGCTGGCTTTCGACCCTGAAGTCCACGTGCACCGCATTGGCAGAACGGGCCGCGCGGGTACGAAAGGTCTGGCTGTCAGCCTGTGTACACCACAGGAAATGAACCGCGCTAACCTGATTGAAGACTATCTCGGTATGCGCATTAAATGGACATCGGCGGATGAAATTAGTCGCAGTGGCGAAGTTGCGCTCGAACCAGAGATGATGACGCTGTGCATTGATGGTGGCAGAAAAGCCAAAATCCGTCCCGGCGATATCCTCGGGGCGTTAACCGGTGATGCAGGATTAACGGCAGCGGAAGTGGGGAAAATTGATATGTTTCCGATGCATGCTTATGTCGCTATCCGTAAAGCTAGCGCTAAGCGCGCGTTGCAGCAGCTCCAGAAAGGCAAAATCAAAGGAAAAAGCTGCAAGGCCAGGTTGTTAAAGTAATCGGTGGCTGATATACCAGACTGAAGGGGCATGGGTAGCTGACAGGAGTGTTAAGGGCGGATGCAGACAAGAGAAATCGAGCAGCGGCTAACGGAAGTGAGCCAGAAGCTAACGATGGTGCTGGTGCCGGGATTGCGGGACAGCGATGACGAACACTGGCAAAGCCATTGGGAAGGGCGTTTCCCTCATTGGCACCGTATACGCCAGCGGGAATGGTATCAGGCCAATCTGGATCGCTGGGTGTTGGCGATCCGCCGTGAGCTTAGCGTCTGTACTCAGCCCGTGATTCTAATCGGCCACAGCTTTGGCGCGCTGGCTTCCTGTCATGTGGTGCAGCAGGGTCAGGAAGGGATCGCTGGTGTGATGCTGGTGGCACCTGCTGAGCCGATGCGTTTTGAGATTGACGATCGCATTCAGGCTGCACCGCTGCCGGTTCCAACGCTGACATTTGCCAGTCATAACGATCCGCTGATGAGTTTCACTCGCGCCCAATACTGGGCGCATGCGTGGGACAGTGAACTGGTTGATGTCGGTGAGGCGGGGCATATTAATGCAGAAGCGGGGTTTGGTCCCTGGGAATATGGTCTGACAAGATTAGCTGAGTTTTCAGAGAAGCTCATTGATACTCGTTAATCGGCCCGTTTACATCAAGTCGTCATATTACATTATTAAGATAACGTTATATTTTTCTTTAATGCCAGGGCAATGAATAGTGTTGTCTTGGCATCTATTTTTTATTAAGCCAGCTCTTCCTGATCGCCTGAACCATGCAGCATTTCCTGAATCTGCTGATAAACCTCGGCGGCAGACAAATTGCTATATGACGTTTTGCTCTCAAAATGTAATACCTGTTCGCCACCGGAACTATGAAGTGCGCCCATGAGTGCTAGGTCTTCTTGTGTGATGCGCTGCCCAGTAAAGGCATCGAACATTTCAGAATTACCATCTGGGTACTTAACCACGGAAATGAGCTTGCCGTTGTACAAAGGAATACCCGTCATCGCCAGCGAGTATTCGGTAGTGGCTTTCTGTTGTGCCTTAATCTTTTCAGGCGGAGGTGCATCTTTCTCTTCAGCGGCGCGCTTCTTGTGAGAAGACAGCGTGACTTTGGTGCTCTCGTTCGAGCCCGGCATATTTTGAGAGTCGGAGTTTGTTGATGTGTCGGTTTTATTGCTTGGGCTGATAGCGGCAACGACAGTCGGGTTAGCCGCCGCGCCAATCAGAGGCATGGTTGCTGGGGTAGTTGCACTCACGAGTTGAATATCTGGAATCACCACAGTATAACTCCTTTTTATATCTATTTAATGCTGGTAATGGTTTTACCAGTGAGTTACTTCAGTGTGTTAAAACCACAGGCGTTAATACCGCAATCGTTGAAATTGAGGTCACCAACACAAGCAGAATAATTATCTTCCTGGGAAGACGGATCAACCTGCTGGGAATAACTTCCTACTATTCAACAATATGACGTTAACGAAATGGTTCAGTGAGAACACGGTTAATGTAAAACAGTATTTATGCCAAACACTCTTTATGCAAAATACAATTGCATTAAAAAACACTTTATCGTGAAAGGTATCGGCTATTTTTTTTGCTTCATTAATATCCAAAATGCATAAGACTTAATTTTTTGATTACCAATCGTGCGAATTTATGTGACCAAATCTCTCCGTTTTTTAAAAATATAAAACTATCATGGTATTAGCGTGAGTCAGTGATGTCCTTTGCACACGTATGTGCTTACAAGTACGGAGGAACGCGATACACTGTTTTCCCTGTTTTTTCCCCTATAAAGAAGTGCTATGCCCAGTATTAAACTGACGGTTAACTATTTGTATCGGCAATCCGGTGAAATGCGCGAAGCCTCACAGGCAACTGCCCGCGTTTTTGTTGGTGATGAACTCATCGCCACCGAGGTGATTACGGGGATGACGGAAAGCCCAGTCGAGAAGTATTTACACCACTCAGGGCGAGAAGCGCAGGCCGTACGTGTCGAATGGGATTGCGAAGGCACAACAGCCATGACGGTGTCAGAGGTGGAAATCTGTCCCTGCTGCCACCATGATTAGTCTGATACGCTAAGCCGTTTTTGAACGATTTGGCTTCATGATTGACACGCTAAAAACACAACGTGAGTTGCAGAAAAACTAACGCACATCTGGCTTGAAATATGACGGGTAGACAAGGTGAGTGTATGAGAGCAGCAGTATCAACCTTAATAGCCTGTGGACTATGGACGACAGCATGGGGAGTGCAAGCCGGCTGGTATGTCGTGAGTAATTACGAAGGCCACATTGGGCCTTATCCGGTGCATTTTTCATTGCAGAAATACAGTATTGACCAGGATAAGAATCTGCTTGGGAGCTACTTTTACGATAAATACAGAGCGCCGGTCCCTCTGTATGGAAGGTTCTCGGAAACGTCGCTTGAAATCTGCGAAATTCACACCCCGCAAGACTATGATAAATATATCGTTCAGGGCGTTAAGTCCGGCATCGATATGACGCACTGCCCGTTTAAATTGACTGCGGTGGGGGAAGATCTCCACGGTGAATGGTCAAATGGAAAGGCGCGTTATGATGTTAGCCTACGGCGCGTGGCATTCTTTGACGATAGCGAACAGCCTGCCAAAGTCGAAGGGCAGGTCGATATTCCCTTCTGGGGGCAAACGGCGACTCACAGTTTTGTCGGCGTGTATCAAAACAGTGATACCGGCATGGTTGTTGAGGGTATCAAGGCGATTAACAAGAAGAGCGGCAATGTCGATCAACTTCTCCAGCCTGATTTTCAACAATGTCAGTTTGGCTTTTTCATGACTCCGGTTTATATGAATATTGAAAATGGCGGAGATAATCGCAGCATCATGCTGAACTGCTATTCCCACGGAGGAGGCGATATTCTGCTGGAATACCGTTTTGATGCGGTAAGCCAGCGTTATGATGTGGTCGGTGAGTAAAAATTCTAACGAATTAGGATTGTTAGTAATTTTTAACATATAAATACCCTGCATTATTTTGCAGGCTAAATATATTGGTGTTCATTGTTGGAAATAAATGATTTTTATTTCCACTCCTTTCTTGTTAAAAATACGGTAAGTGTCAAGATAGTTGGCACCCCCGGTTAATTTAGGCTGCCTGTTTTTCCCGCTCTGGATTCAGCATTACCTTGCCTACCTGATGCCAGTTTCGTGTCCTTCCCGACCAGCGTTCTGGCCGTTGTGCTTTTGCATTTTGGTACACCTCATCCCGTTTTTTCAACAGCACACCGTCTTCTCCACGATGTCGCTGACCCGGCGTCACATACCTGATGCCGCTATGTCTATGCGTTTCGTTATACCACTGGGCAAAACCCTCTACCCATTCACGCACATCATCCAACTTGCCGAACCCCGATGATGGCCACGTCGGCACATATTTCAGCGTCCGGAACAGCGACTCCACATACGCATTATCGTTACTCACCCTCGGCCGGCTGTGATAGGGCGTTATTGCCAGCTCGTGTAGCTTCAGTTGCAACGTCTGTGATTTCATCGCCGCGCCGTTGTCCGCATGCAGTACCGGCGGGTTTTGCCAGCATCCTTCCCGAAGAACCGTGCGTTGTATCAGCGCTGCCGCCTGCTCACCACTTTCAGTTTCATACACTTCATATCCCACGATTTTTCGGCTGTAGAGGTCTTCCACCAGATACAGGTAAAACCAGCGTCCCTTTACGGTTGACGGAACCCAGGTAATGTCCCATGTCCACACCGCATTCGGCCCGCTGGCCTGCCAACTCGTTGCCGGGGTGACTTTCTGCGCTGTCCGTTGCCGTCCCCGGCGATGCGCCTCTCCATGACGACGCAGTACCCGGTAAAAGGTTGACTCGCTTGCCAGATAAATCCCCTTATCCGCCAACGCCGGTACGATTTGTGACGGAGGGAGACTGGCGTAGTCTGGCTGATGGCATACTGCCAATATCTGTTGCTCTTCTTGCTCACTTAACTGGTTCACCGGGGAGGGCCTGACCGCGCTGACACGCCTGTCCTCCCACGACGTTTGCCAGCGTCGCCACGTCCGTTCACTTAATCCGGCTTCCGTCAGCGCTATTGGCAGCCGGGCCCCTGACGCCATCGCGTCCCGCACGTAACCGATAAGTGCCCGCCGCGCTGTTCCGGGCGTCAGTCGTCCTCGTCGGTTTCCCCGTAAAAATCCCGCAACTGCTTTCGCAGCACCAGTATCGCTGCCGCCTCCGCCAGCGCCTTTTCCTTACGAACCCGTTCGCGTTTTAGTTGCTTAACTTCTTTCTGGCTCTGTTTGAGCGCCGCGTTGTCATTGGACGAAGACACCTGCAAAAAGCCTTGTTTCCACTGCCTAATCTGTTCCGGGTAAAGCCCTTTTTTACGGCAGTATTGCGCGAGTTCTGTTTCGCTGAGTGTGGCGGTTTCGATAATCACAGCCAGCCGGGCTTCGGCTGACCATGGGTCTGTAGTTTTGTCTGCACCCGGCATCGGTATTCCCTCTGCTTTCGCCTTGTTACGCCAGTAATAGAGAGTAGCTTCCGATATCCCTTCCCTCTGCGCAACTGCGGTGACGGCCATGTTGTAGGGTGGTAATAATTTGGCCAGTGCAGCCGATTTACGTTCTGGTGAAATTCGTTTCACGATTTGTTCCCATCTTGTCATTCGTATTTTCGATGGGGTGACAACTACCCTGACAGAGTGGGATCACATGCCTTCTACTGCTGCGGTAGAAATTTTCTTAAGAAGGAAATATCCTCACTTAAAAGAATCTCAGATAAAGACGTTAAGTAAAAATGTTGCGGTATTGATTTTTCCAAAATAAGTTCATCAAAAAATTAGCCAAACATATGGTTGGTGAAATCAACCGCATGTTATAGAAAAAGATTCACAGGATCTACGAGCAGCGCTTGATCGTAATATGGATGCTATTAAATCAGCGTTAAAGGAGGCTGGGGTTACAGATGATGAGATAGAAGCTGGGTAATGCCTCCAATTAGTAGAAC
>NZ_JACDSF010000130.1 GCF_013449685.1 Pectobacterium brasiliense
TGCTAAACAGGCAGCATTAACCCGAGCACCATTGCTGGCGTTAACACCGATGCTGGCAGTTGAACCTGTTTTTGCCAAATCCTGTTTACGTGGCGCGGGTTGTACCGATGCGGGCAAAGAAGAAGAGCCACAGGGCAATATTGGGGAGATGAGTTTTTATGTCGCTGAACCTGTTGAGCAGGCTAATCCCTCGCAAGAAAAATCAGTTGAGGTAAAGCAGTATGCGCAGGCAGCGAAAAAG
>NZ_JACDSF010000131.1 GCF_013449685.1 Pectobacterium brasiliense
GCCTGTGAAGATGCCGGGAAAACCTTTTGCCCTGATTGACCTGCGAAAACCCCAGTACCAGTTAAACCTGATTGAAGAGATTACCGCCGATGAGTTGGAAGAGCTTTTTGTTGCTGGTTTCAGTCTGGCAGAGAAAGGTCAGGAGTCAGACTTTTATCGCATTGACGACCGGAAGGCGGCGCGCATAGCTGCGCAGTTTGTCACCCGTAATACGGCCTCAACCATTCGGGATGTTTATAACGGCGACTACGTTCAGGGTATTGCAGATAAGATAAAAGCCTTTTTCGGGAAAATTGAAGAGCTTGCCTTGCTCAATGCCATCAATGCGCCGACAGGATTTTCGCTTAATAGTATATTTGAAGAAGGCGGTTGCTGTTATGTGATTGGCTCGATGCGCAACAGCAAAATCATTACCGCTCAGCGTATGTTGCTGGTTCGCCTGTACCAGTTGGCAGAAAGACGCGAGCGAGTGAAAAACATGCCCCGCCCCATTGCTATTTATC
>NZ_JACDSF010000132.1 GCF_013449685.1 Pectobacterium brasiliense
CCACCCAACCCAGCGCACCATCACCTGGTTATCCGGCAGAAATAGTACATAGAAATTATCTTGTCCCTTCTCACGTTTCGGCATAGGCAGAGTGATTGTATGTTTCTCAGGCAGAAGTCCCTGTTCTTCTTGTTGCTTTAGAGTGGCGCTCAATAGCCAATCTATCTTGACCGTATCTCCCTCTATCCGATAAGGGCCCGCA
>NZ_JACDSF010000133.1 GCF_013449685.1 Pectobacterium brasiliense
ACAACTATGCTGACACTGAGGGTACCTCCTGTGACCTCAAATGAGGTGGAGTCAGTGAAAAAACAAGGCGAGCAGGCATGGGTAAGCGAATGGTGCCGCTATTTCGCCCGGCAATTGATGCAGACATCTGATCCGTTACTTCCTGAGCGCCGCTGGTTGTTAAGACCCCTCACATCAGTCGGTCGTCGTGCGCCATATCCCGTTCAACAGACAGCTACCGTCGAAAACTGGCATTTCCATTCACCAGCTAGCACTGGCAATATAGGATGTGATTGGGCGCTTTATGGTGAAGATTTCCCTGATTTAACCAATCCTCAAAAAGTGAGTCTGGTGGACTGCTGGTGGGGCGGAAACTTACTGTTAGGGCGTTATGCGGTAAAAACCAATACAGGGCGTCTGAAATGGTGGCGTAAAAAGTGTCGTGAAGGCACGTTGCCGCCAGTGTTGGTCTGGTACGTTGCTGGGCTGGCATCATTTGTAATCCTTGACGGTCACTACCGCCTACAAGCCGCAATAGAGGAAGGTATCCCGCCGTTATTTTTGGTACTCAGCGAACTTAATGAACGGACGTTTCCCCCTGCACCTGAGCATCAGGAACGCATTCTCCGCTCACTGGAGCAACAACAACGCACGAACCCGGAGTGTAGTGTTGAAGGCATCAACCAGACGTTAATCAATCTCTATGATACCCGCTATCTTTATGCATCCACTCACAGTCGTGCCGTTCTCGGTAAAGGTGAATCTTGGGCACGAGACGTCAAAGCTTATTTGCATAAGTATAACTGTGAGGAAAATCTGGAAAAGATCCTTAACCGCGTGAATGATAAGCCTCTGCCCCGCTGAGGCTCTACTCTCGTTTTTATCTATATTGTATGACGATTTTTACCCATATTAAAAATCACCGAATTCGAATAAATAAAATTTTTTCGATGAGTACCTCTATATCACTCAGTAATAGATCTTTTTGCCATTTAACGCTATGCTATTTGCCTTTTAAAATACTTTATAGGAAAATATTTTGTCTCGATACAACATTAAAGAAAAAATTGAAAGAGATCCTAACGGAAACGTAGTCTCAGAAACATGGGAAATATTTCATGAAGATGGGAGACGGATAAAAGGTGGTATACTGTCAGAGAAAATAGCGCAAGAAGACGTCGAAGCTCTCGATACAATCGATGAGTTAGAAGAAGCATCAAAGCATATAAAAGCAAGTCACGGAAAATCCACTCCTGACTAAATAATATTACGTAGCATTCAATGCTACGTATTTAACTATCCCATCCATATAGTGGTATATGATAACCATTCTCTCGAATCAAATACTTGTCACCTTTGTAAGCACCTGATATGGCATGCAGCAACCTTCGTTTATACTCATCAAAATCGATACTTTCAATATCCTTTAGGACATTTAAAACTGTGATAACAACTTTAATTTTTTCTTCTTTAGGAAAAGGTATCTTCTTTTCTTCATATGTTTCATACAGGCAAGTGATAGCATATGCGAAATCATCAATACCCAAATTTGATAAAATACCAGCATATGTATTCAATATTTTAACATCATATCTGTTGTCAATAAAGATCGATGCTGATATAGCAGCTATCTCTTTACGGTCATTTACTGAAAATTGTCTTTCTAAATAATCATAGCCCACATTGCTTGACTCAAACAAACGTTCAATATCATTAAAAAATTCATTATTCATTTTAGACCTAATTTTATTATTATATATACCTACTCCATTAACCTATTAAAAACCATATGTCAAACTCACATGTAAAAATCTGTCTTATTTATTAGCATGAAAAAAAATGAAAAACAGATCCATCGATTTTAAAGGCGGTAATATCATTCAGGAAAGGAATAAAAGAGAAAAAATAATTTATCTATTCTCACACAACACAACAGCGATCTTCATCCTATCAACAGCCTGAGATAACGCCTCATAGAGATCGCCCTCAAGCTCATGCTCGAACTCACCGTTCCTGAACATTACCACATAGCCATTGGTCAGCATATGGGCAAAGCTTATCGGCTCGATAGCTATTCTGATATCTGTGCCTTTGTATTCAGCTACTGGATAACCCATGTTGGTGTGAAGCATGATATCGCCAGAGGCTTCCAGTTCGGATAAGAAGATATCTGCTGTTATGGCTTCACGCAGATCTTGTAGGCCAAGTGCATTCATTAATGTGGATTCGTCTGGTGCGTTAGCCTTTACCCTGCCACAGTAATAGTAATCATCCAAAACACTGTCAACAATCTTGGCGTTGACACCTCCAATATGGATTGAGCACGTGTGCGATTTTAGCGCTATCCCTTGATTAAGCCCAGCTCTTACTCTCACAGCGGTATGATGGACAACACATGTATCCCCATGAGATCCCCAAACTCAAAGGATGAACTCTATCCGTGTGTTTCACCGATTGGAGCCTGCCAACTATAGCTGTATGACAGAGCTTACCTGCGTAAAACGGTCAGCGTTTTCCTGCTCTTGGCAAGTCCATCCAGTAAAGTGCTTCGCCACGGTAGCCCAAACAGAATGATCCACTAGGTTGTAAAAATATAACACCGGAAATTTTTGCACTACCCTACCCGAAAACCTACATAAAACTCTAAAAATCTGATATAGAAATGTTCTAGACAGAAGATTATAAAAATCCATGAGCCAATTCTGTGGTGGTACTAAGCAGATGTCGTAAAACTTGATAGCTCAGATGTCGATCAGGTCAAGAGATAAAATTCTGTACTGCCATCGCTCATTTCAATAGCTAGATTTGAACAGTGTAGACCTTGCTGCGTGAATTCAAAGATTTTTTCTGGCCTATATGGCTGCAGATATTACCCTAGAGCGTGTCTTTTGGCTCTCCACTTCACTGGTGATAGCGCTGGTAGCCTTCAAATGATATGGTGCATGCATCACATATAGTAATAGAGGTAATCCCATGTCTCGATATCGTGCTGTTATTGTGAAAACCGAAGAACTGGATGGTACTGTCATTGAACAGAAATGGGCTGTGTATGACTCGGAAAAAGGTATCGTCTTATCCGACCGTTATGATTTACCGGCTGATGCAGAAAAAGAATCTACAGCATTAAACAAAGAACAGGAAGCTCGTGAATCTACTGCTTTTGAGGAACTCCTAGAAGACCTCAAAGGATTAACAGATGAGCCTGAGCACCCAAGCCATAAACCGTAAGACTCATCAATCATTATTAAAGGCAAGCTCCGCACTTCGAACACGTTGAATCTATTTTCAGAGTTCACAGTGGAGTATTGATTTTCGTGTTAAATATTTCCATTATTTTAGACGAAAAAGTCTCTAAATCTGATGATGTTTTGTTTATATCTACCCTTCCCATATATTTTATAACAGCATTACACCAATTACTTTTATCCTTATCATTCGAATAAGCAACCCCAGAAACCAAGCATATTTCATGAGTTTTTCTTAAAACGTTCAAACTTACATCTTCCGGGAGACCGACTAACATTTTTATAAAATTAAACTGCGCGTTTCTTCCCCTCCAATTCTTAGACATAACAGAGGAAATTACATTTTGAAGATGTGGGCTATTACGAATTTCCTCTAAGGTTAAACCACTTCCAGAATTAACGAATACCACAACCTTTTTTAAGGTTTCATCAACGTTATCTATATCGTTATCTATAT
>NZ_JACDSF010000134.1 GCF_013449685.1 Pectobacterium brasiliense
CCGTAGATGGCGGGTCAAGATCACACTACTGAACCCTAAAAACATCAGGTTGAACAAGTACGGAAACTTGGGCAACAGAAAGATGGATTCACGCAAGAAGGACAACACCTTTGTTGGTGAGGTGAATGGTGTGAGTGGGCTATGGCAGCGTAAGAAAGCCAAGAAGGTCAAGAAGGGTAGGAAACGGCAGAAGCGCTCTGCAAACGGTACACGAATGCCAAGAGTGAAACAGCGGCCACTGAAGCTATTGATTCGATTTGGTGACGCGATGCCTGTTCGTGAAAGGCTGGGATATTTCGATAGAGCCAACGCGATGGCAGCGGCATTGATGCCGGGTGAGTTGAGCAAGGCGATAGCAGAAGCGATGAGGACAGCGAAATGATGTCAACAAATGACAACAGTTATCATCTAGAAAAAAATGGGTCCTTCCTAGCACTTTTGTAAAGCACGGGCATTGCGAGCCGCGTTGTTTCACTAGCTATCAACTTTTGAATTTGATTCACACTTTACACTTCACAGTTTTGTTGATGGATTGTTACAAACCTTTGGTGGCAAGGCGTAGCGGGGAAATGGAGTAGCATTTGATTTACAGTTTGATTCACACATTTCATTAAAAAGTGTGAACCCTTCACAGTTGTTAGTGTGCACAAGTGTGAAGGGTTCACACTCTGCCTGTCAGAGGGAATATTTTTATGTTGATGTCAGTAAGCCAGTACGCCGAACATGTAGGGATAAGTCGTCGGGCATTCTACAACTGGGAGAGCAAAGTGGGCTTTCCCCTGCGGGTTAGCGGCAAGGTTGATGCGGATGCCTGTGACGCTTATCTGTCTCTGTATCGTGACAGTCATGATCCACGAACACAGAACGCCAAGAGCAAGCCTGTGTTGGCCAGAAAGAAGAAAAAGGTAGGTAACGAGCTGGTAGACATGAGCGTCGCTGAGATTAAGCAGCACCTGGCGAATTGTGTTGGTCAGGCGGTTGGCATGGATGGACATGAACGTGCTGCACTGTCTGCTAAGGCTGTAGACCTCTATTTAAGTGAAGGGCCTGATAACCCGCCTGTAACGTTTGGTGGTTATCGCCTATCTATCGTCGAAACGCCAGCGTGTGAAATTGGAGAGATTATTGCTGGTGGAGCCTTTGGGCTATCCGATGCTGATGTGGTATTTGAGTGCCGGAATTACACGCTGACGCTGATGAGTGATGAAACAGAGACCCTGTAAATCATTCTGTGTA
>NZ_JACDSF010000135.1 GCF_013449685.1 Pectobacterium brasiliense
TCAGTTGTTTGATGCAGAAACGGGGCTTTACTACAACCGGCATCGTTACTATGATGCGGAGAGCGGACAGTACCTGTCGCCGGACCCGATAGGATTGCTGGGTGGTCTGAGACCGCAGGCGTATGTACATAATCCTCTCACTTGGGTTGATCCGCTGGGGCTGACGCCGAAAGAGGACAAGGTATATATACCCAGAGATAAAGATGGAAATGTAATCCCTCTGGATAAACATAAGGTAAATGGTCAGGATATCCCATTGCCTCACCCTGATGCTGAAGGACGAGCTCATACAGTATTGGGTGGAAAAGTTAGTTCTAAAACTGGTGAGGAATATAGGCAAAGTGCGACTTTTCCTGCTGATACATGGCCAGCAGCTGATGGACAGCCAGTTCCTTTAAGTGAAGTTCACTGGTCTGATCATGGACGACCTGATCATCATACAAATCCGCATCAGCATATATTTACTTATGAAGGCAAAGATGGATGGAAAAGAGGCGCTCCATCACCTTACTATCCAACGAAATGAAAATAATATAGGTAAAGTTATGGACGTTTTATTCGAATTTTTTTTACCAAAAAATATAAATTTCAATAAATTTGGTTGGGAGGAAGTGTATACAGAATGGGGCGGTCAGCAATACCCTCAAGAACCAGCAGTATATAAATGGAATGACTTGCTTTTATTTGAGGCTAATAAAGATGTTTTATCTTATGAGCGTTTATTGGGTAGAGATGTTTCTTTAAGAGATTACTGTGCTTATACTTTAAAAAGCAGTTCTCTTTTCGATTTGGAACAGTGTGTCAATAAAAGCGTAGATGTGAGTGATAATGCTGTTTTTTTGTTTTTTGATAATTTTTTAAAGAATGTGGATCATTGGGTTGTACTGACATTGATTGATTGGGATCAATTTGATGAGATACATAATGTTAGTAATGAAAAGGAAGCGTTCTTTTTTTTAATGGAAAGCTTGAATTGGAATGAGCCAAAAGGAATTGCATTGATAAAAAATTAATAAACTGCAATTATGATTTTATCATATTAGGTGCCGGAAGCGATCTCCACAATCCTTCCGGCCTTTTATTTTTAGCGGTTGATATTATTACGCCAGCATATTCCCCTGTTCTGCCCGAATAGTTATCCTACCGGGCAGCACGTCAATCATTAACGGTTGGTCGAGTAACCCGCTCTGCGTCAGCCAGTCGCCTGCCAGCGTCAGTTCCCCGTTGTCTCCCACCCAGTCCGCACCTTCCGTCTCGTTGCCGTCCAGTTCAGCCATCAGCGCCGCAATATCGGTATCCTCATCCAGTCGAGTCAGTATCAGCCCGTTGCGGTAGAGGTTAATACGGAACAGCGTCTTGGCGGCAAATCCCGCCTGTTGCAGTGCGTGGCCTGTCAGCGTCAGTTCCGGCAGGTCACCGCGCTGGAATGCGTATTTTATGCTCATCGTGCGCCCTCCATGTTCAGCCCGCCGGGAAAATGGTTGAGCCAGCTTGTGACGGCATACTCATCAAATGGCGCAATGCTCAGGGCGTGCAGGTTGCCCCACAGTTCATGGATATCCTGCGTGGTGATGACAATGCAGCCGGGCATGATGCGCAGCTTAAGCGGTTGCCCTGTGGTAAATCCGGCGTCTTTTAGCCACTGCCCTGCAATGTTAATCGCGGGGGTGTCGTGGTTGCCCTTGATGGGGCGATAGCCAACCCGCGTAAAGCGTTCGGCCTGAGAGATTTTAAAAACGGTGGTATCTGGCGTAGAATGCGCGTCAGCCATGGTAACTACTCCTGTTAGTTGCTTGTGGTGAGCGGCGGCAATGAGGTCTGAACT
>NZ_JACDSF010000136.1 GCF_013449685.1 Pectobacterium brasiliense
GCGGGCAGTCACAAAAAGTAGCTCCCCCTCTTCAAGGCCGCCGGACGGTGCAGGGCAACAGGCGCGCCGTCCGTGGCGCACCTCTTGCCGTGTTCGGCCTCATCGCCCCGGCGGTAAATGCCGCCCGGCCAGCACTCATCCAAGTCCCTCTCTGCAACTCACGTTGCTGGCCGTTCGTCATTCAACATAATGTGGCATTACGCGAAAGCCGCTGAACGCGGCCAACGCGTAACACACATTATGTCTGCGCCGGTGGGGTGATGGGCGCGTTGCGGTCTTCTTCCACATCGGCGTGCGGCTGGCCGCCGGGGTTGTGCTCCTCAGAACAGCGCGGCGCACAGGGCTGCGCCCTCTGCTGTCGGCATCGCGCCCGTTCTTCGGCTTCCACGGTGTGGCCGCCCTCCCTGGCGGCGCAGGCTACGGCGTCAGCCTTCAGCAAACATCAACGTCAACAGAACAGGGGTTGTCGGCCTGACGGCCTCCGCTGAAAGGCGTTACCTCCCCCCCGCCCCGACCCCGCTGCACTGGCTGCGCCCG
>NZ_JACDSF010000137.1 GCF_013449685.1 Pectobacterium brasiliense
AACAAGAGTGATATCGGGGCTGATCACGGCGATATGGCAGATATTGCCACGCTGGGGGCGGTGGACAGCAAGCATTCTGCTGGTGCTTTGGCTGGGCTGGACGTTTCTGATTCAGGAACGGCATGGCGGGGCGTCATTAGTGGTTATGTCAGTAATGGATCGACCGATTAGTTATGCCTATGTCAACGGCAATATGGGGGGAAATACCGATGCATTTGACGGGCGGAATGCGGGGGGGGAAAACCGCAGGTCCTTATAGGATAAAGGGAGATATTGTCAAAATAGATTGGGAATTAGATATGACTGAGGAACAGGAAAAATCAGGATTCCAATTTGAAAAACATACGATCACTCTGCCGATGCCGAAACGTGAAAAAGGGCAAAATGATTTCTGTGTCCTATTTTTGCCCGATAACAAGCCCGTTATACGTTGGACCTATCGTTGTCACCAAGATATGCAGGGTGTAATAAATACTTATCGGACGAGGAAGTTGTAATGGTGGATTGGGATGATCTTGAATG
>NZ_JACDSF010000138.1 GCF_013449685.1 Pectobacterium brasiliense
TGGCTGGCAACTGGTTGCCATCACGCACAGCGGGCAGCAGCCGCAGGCGCTGGAAGAAGAAAGCGGCGGTGAACCGACCACCTACAGCAACAGCTTCGAGGTCATCAGCGCCAAAAGCACCTGGCGTGCCGATTTACCGTACAAACCGATGGTCGATGGTCCGCAAATTGCCACCGTTGTCGGCCCGGCGGGTGAGGAAATCTACTGTGACGAATATGG
>NZ_JACDSF010000139.1 GCF_013449685.1 Pectobacterium brasiliense
CTTGACCGACATGTCTTTCTGGGCGTGAAGATGGATGTTCTCCCGCCCTGACTCGTCTTCAAAAGACAGTTCGTTGTAGCCGTCTCCCTGATGCGTGTCGGAGCGAATCACCATTTTGGTCTTATGCTCCGGCAACGGATACGGCGACGGATTGGTGGCATGGAAGGTCCTGCCTGTCACGATAGGCTGGTCCGGGTCGCCTTCGAGGAAGCTGACAATCACCTCATGGCCGATACGCGGGATGGCT
>NZ_JACDSF010000014.1 GCF_013449685.1 Pectobacterium brasiliense
GCATAACTCGGACTGAGTTCCCTTCGAGTGATCTACTATTTGGCGAAGCTATTTAGTCACTCAAAACACACCCAATCCCTGTCTTTCCGAAACCATTACCATTGTATAACATGATATATTTGTTTTTTATTTTTCTAACATAAGGATATGCTACTGCATCAGAATCCCAGTCACCGTCTTTATATGATGGTAAAATACCTGAATCAGTGTCATTTCTTACCCATAAAATACCATCATCCGACTCAGCGTAACCAGCACGATACATACTATCTCTATGATTACGAAATCCATCTATTTTCCGATGACTAAACCACATATAATATTTATTATTCTCATAAATTACACTTGGTCTAGCTGTTACCTCCCCATCTGTTAATGATGAAAAGCAAAAATCACCAGTTTTTGTCCAATCAATACCATTCACTGATCTAGCATATTTTATATGATAAATTATTTCCGGCTTATTATTTATAATCTCCCATTTAACGCCAGACGTATACCACATTTCAAAAAAACTACCATTATGGATAACATCCACAGCACCAGTATAATAAGGTTCATTTTTATCACGATCTAATATAGGCCCGTCATATAGTCGTTGAAAACTATAACCACCATCTAAAGAAACGGCTATCCCTATAGCATTTCTAGTATGCACGGTTGTACTTGGATTCCAACCTATGTAATACATATATATTTTATTATCATGCTGTATAATTGAACATACATTAGCCCCACAATCGTCAAAAGCACCAATTTTCCCCAAATCTAGAACAATAGGCATTGTGGAGTTAATGACCTGATCGGGTGAATTAATATTGACATCTATATAGGTAGTTCTAGTTTTTCCATCTTTTCCTCTAACCCCAAAAAATATCCTCAATAAGTCATTATTAATAATTAGCGGTGTAGGTTTGTGTGCATGTGTGAAAGCATAATCAGAGTGATTATTTACACTGAAAATAAATTTTTTCTCGCCCCATGAAATACTCATACATTCTCCATTAAATATTTTTATCTAGAATAAATATAGGTCTATTTAAAAACTCACCTAATTCATCCTGTCGATTGACATTAGCATCATTTAATTCATTATAAATAATTTCTCCATGTATTGTTTTCTCTGCAATACCGATAGCGCGAAGGTTCCATACACCATAGATTGCAGTTTTAACATAATCAATCATCTCACGTTTAGTACCATTAGAAAACAAGCCATAATTCGAGTTTCCTTTCCAATTGAATCCTAATTGAAGCACAAGAGTATTTGTATTAACGGATAGGCTATTCAACTGATTTGAAATATTTTCTTTTACACTTTCTATTAACAGACTTTTATCGCCATAGTCATCTCCAATGTGATGTAGAACATTTAATAAAAAGACAACATCATATGAGCATTCATCTACATTGAATAAATAATACTCATTGTGAACCGATATTCGATCTTTTAAGGCTAATATTGATGAAACGTTACTCAAAAAATTAGCGTGGGGAGAGAATCCCTCATACGCAACAACATGGCGAGCACCACTATCTACTGCACTCAATGTGAAATAACCTAAATTACATCCTATATCAAGAATTTTTTTATCATGAAAATTTATTTTTGATTTAATATAATCAAATCGACATTCATCTGCCTTCGAACCTGCATGATATATATCATCACCGATGATATTTTTTACAAACTTAGGCAATGATTGATAAGAGGCATGCTTGCCATTTTCTTCGAGGAAAGAAACTAATTTATCCTGCATACTTTTCATATTTCACCTTGCAAAAAAATTACGAAAACTCATTTTCACTTCATGTAGGAAAATACCTATAGTATCTAATTTAAAATAAAAATCAGATAAAATAAAAGAAAAAATAAAATATATTTTACTCTTAGAGTCAATATAATTACGAATATTATCTTTCCTAGACAAAGAGTCAATAAGTCCTGTTAACCATATATATTTGGCTTTTTTATACTTTAGACCAGTTATTCTTTTAAAGAATATATTTTCTGGTAATAAACCGGCTTTCAATGCAAGATCGAAGGGTCCCCATAATCTTGGGTTTGCTTCGATTAAATATGTTATGCCTTTATGTTGCATCACTTCCACCATTATAAATCCAAAAAAACCCAATGAATTAAGCAAGCTTATTATTTTATCTTCAAAGACCCTATCTGGGCATTCGCATAATTCCGCAGCGATGATAGATTTCCCGTTCCCTTGTTGTAATAGATTTTTTTGGTAAGCAATGTCACATATCCCATCAGGACAAACAAAAATTAAATAATAATAACTATTCCCATCGATATATGACTGAAAGAAATAATCATCTTTATATTCTGAATCTACTATATCTTGAAGATCAATTTCATTAAAAACAAGTTTTGGATATATTTTAATATTATTCTTAGAGGAGAACTCTGCTTTTGGCTTAGCCACAAAAGGTATATCAGAAATCTTAGGGGAGATTAATTCCCTAGGAATATCAATGCTAAATTTTCTAGCATAATTTAAAAACAGACTTTTTTCTGATATATTTAGATATACATCTAAATCTACTAAGTGAATATCTAATCCTTTAGATGTAAGCAAATTTTTATTTTCTAAGACAACCCGAATAATTGACTCAGTCGTTGGTAAAAAGATAAGATTATCACTTGGGTACATATCTCTTATCTCAGTAACGCAACGAGCCATATCATCAATTAAAAGTGAATCTGACTTTCTTGATGAATCAACATTTTTTCTATATTTAGATAAAAGAATAATATCATTTACTGGTCGAGAAATGATAGAAAAATTAATATTTTTTTTAGAGAAATGTCGACAACAAGCAATTACTGCTCGTTCATTTGCACCAGAAAAAATAACAAACCTTACGTCAACACTTGACGAACTAATTTCCATTATCGACCTACTATAATATTAACGATATTTAATACATCATCATGCGATAAATCTGGATAGATAGGTAAACATAGCACACTTTCTGAAACAGTATTTGCATGATTCAGCAAATTATGTTTAGCGCTATCAAGCCCTCTGTACATTGAAAATGAACTTATTAATGGATAAAAATAGCGTCTAGCATAATAATTACTCTCCTTTAATTGAAAATAAACTTCATCACGAGTTTTATGAAATGGCTTAGAGATAAAAACAGGAAAATATGAATAATTCCACTCTATTTTATTCGAAATGTTAATAATCCGAAGACCTGCTATATTTTTTAATAACTCACAGTATCTCTCATAGATAGCTCTTCTTTTATGCAAAGCTTGGTCTATATATCTAAGCTGAAGCAAACCGAATGCAGCCTGCACTTCATTCATCTTTCCATTAATCCCCGGAGCAACAACAGTCACTTCATCTGCAAAGCCAAAATTCTTAAGATAATCAATTCGTTTCTTGGTTTTTTCATCGGGACAAATTATTGCCCCGCCTTCTATCGTATTAAAAACCTTGGTTGCATGGAAACTAAGAATAGAGAGATCCCCATGATTTAAGATACTCATACCATCTTTTTTAACACCAAATGCATGTGCAGCGTCATAGATGACTTTCAACCCATATATATCAGCAATTTTTTGGATTTTATCAACATCAGCAGGTATACCATAGCAATGAACCGGCAGAATCGCCGATGTTGCAGGCGTAATTGCTTGCTCTATTTTATCAGGAGAAAGATTGCATGTTACAGGATCGATATCCACAAATACAGGTTGTAATCTATTCCACAACAGAGAATGTGACGTTGCAACAAACGAATATGGCGTAGTAATCACTTCCCCAGTAACACGCAATGCTTGCAAAGCAACCAGTAAAGCCAATGTGCCATTGGAAAAAAGGCACAAATGTTTTACTCCCAAATAATTCGCTAGTTCATCTTCTAACTGATTATGAAAATTACCCGAATTCGTTAACTTCTTACTATTCCAGATCTCTTCAAGAAAAGGAATAAACTCTTCTAAAGGTGGTAACAGTGGACTAGTAACATAAACATCATTATTATTTTTCATTACACTCACCTTTAGCTCGTTATACAAAATTAGGTCAATTATTTTTCAATAGAAAAACTTATTGCATCAGAACCAGAACAATACTGCATCCATATTTTTCTTAATGCCTTCTCAAGATATTCTGCAGGGTTAGTATTTTCTTGGTTTAATAAATTAATACGATCTCTCATCGTTAACCTTATATTATTTAATTCACTTATATTATTAGCCCAATAGATAGCCTTTTCTATATATTCACCTTTATTGTAGGCTACAAATGAGTCTAATCTAAACGTCCTCATAAATCCGGCACTAGCAACCGATGCCAACTTATCACCATTTAGAGTAAGTGTAGGTACGCCCATCCAAAGTGCGTGGTTAGTTGTTGTCCCACCACCGTAAGGAAATGTATCAAGTAACATATCGATGTTGTGATGCAACTTAAGGTAATCATTTTCTGACAATCTATCATAAAATTCAAAACGTTCTTCTTTAATTCCTAAGTTTTCAAGTTTTGTGCATAACAACTCTCTAGCTTGATTACCGGACACAGCACCTATAATTAGACGTGCAGTTGGCAACTGATGTAGGATAGTGGCCCATATAGATAATGTTTCATCATTTATTTTCTTGGTTCGATTAAAACTACCAAATGTAAAAAAAACATTCTTTATTGCTGGCAATACATTAATATCTGGGCAATTACCTTCATATTCAAATATTTTAGAGAAAGGTAAATATATCAACTTTTCTGTAAACTGATTATCTAATACTCCAGGGCGAGCATAATTCTTATTAAGAATACGATAATCCATACCTTTTAAACCACTAGTACCTGGATAACCAAGCCAACTAACCTGAATCGGTGCTGGTTTTAATGTAAACATTGGTAAACGGTTATATGCTGTGTGCCCCGAAAGATCGAACAAAATATCTATTTCATCCTCAATGATTAACCTAGCCAGTTCTACATCGCTTTTATCTTTTACAAAATGCCACTCAGTTGCTTTTTCTTTTAACCTCTGGGTTATATCGTCATCGATTATCGATGTTGCATAGACATATAATGAAAAATATTCGCAATTAATAGCATTCCACACCGGTTCAAAAAAGTTAGTCACCGGGTGTCGTCCCAAATCACCAGAAACAAAACCGATCCGCAAAACTCGCCTAGGATCTTTATCAATTTGGCGTATTGGAAGCTGTAATTTTAATTTTTCCATTCTTTTTTCAGTACGAACACCAAAATCACAATGCTCATGGAAAAGTTCTTCTGGCGTTATGCTGTTGCTATGTGTTAAGCCAAAAAGAAGGTTGCTATGTAAGTGTGAAGAGTTAGGTGAGAGTTCGATAATACGTCGAAAACAACTATTTGCTTCATCCTGCTGGGAACGTGACTCATAAATAGCCGCCATACTATTCAATATAGAAATATCGTCTTTATTTAAATTTATAGCTTGTTTACAACAAAATTCCGCCTGTTCTAAGCGATAATCACCTAAATGAATCACAGCTAAAAGGTTCCATACATTTGCATTTTCTGGATCACACCGAATAATCTTGCGAGCCAGATTTAATGTCTCGCGCTTTAGCCCAGCCTCCCAGCTTTGAGTTGCTAAATCATAATAGACACTCCAGCTAAACAAATGCCGGGAGAGAATTTGCATCAATGCTAAGGAAGCACCTTCAGAATCACCCGTTTTTCTTAATGTATCGGCAAGAAGGTTCCAATTTTCAATATTTTCAGGATCTTTCTGTGTCAATGCCTCTGCAACGCGTCTTACCTGAATAAAGTCACCATTGGAAATTAATCGTGCAATTTCCTGTACCGTTTTTTCAGCAATTTTAATTGATTTCACCGCACTGCTATTTGTAAGTAGTGGAGCTTTGTACACACCTCCTGTTTTAGGATCGCTGGCATAGAACACTAATGCACCGATATACGACATAATTTCCTTTATGCCTGAACTTGCTAATAATGCATCCTGAAAGTAACGATGCCACGCACGAATCTTACCTTGTAAAACACCATGTTGGCGCAAACGACGCATAACAGAGAAGTAATTTTCGTCTTGTTGCTTAAGCCATGAATCCCAGGAAGTCAGAGATTCTTTTTCAGCATCCGATAGATCTAGCGAGACGGGTTCATGCCAGAAGTTAAAATTGCCTTTCACGTTTAGTACTCCAGGCAACAGGCAAAGCGCTGGAGAAGAACTTTTTTGATAGACACATTCACCAAGTCTAAAATGCAACTCACTTAACCCTTTGGTGAATAATGCCTTCAATGCATTCTGCAGGTTACTTCTTTCATCTGTATCAGGTCTTTCTGGTTCACGAGTATTGAATAAAAGTTGCTGAAAAGACTGAGCTACTGGCCAAGACTCACCTAACGCAGTTAGCACACGCTGCGTCAGAGGATGGCTGGTTGTAACCATGATGCCAGAGGCAGAACACCACCCATTGGTGTTTATACCCTGCTCTGTATAAAACGGAAGGAAACTACCAGCCCAGTGGAAATCTGCTAACCGCGACCAATCCGGCTCCGGTGACACTTCTCCGGCACGTTCCTGAGCTACAAGTAAGCTAAATCGACTTTCTCTTCCAACAGCAAAATCAAGATATTGCTGCTTTAGCACTTTATGCGCCGAAGTACAGATAATCTGGTGCATGCTGGAAACATTGTCACCATAGTGTTCAGCTAATTCCGTATGCGGTTGAATATCACCGACATAGGTAAGCCCTGCCTCGATGGCTAAGGTGTTAAAATCTAGCAAATAACATGGCTCATTAAGGCCTTGTAGATAATTCAGAACGAGCTGAACATCATTCTGCTGTTCCGCCTGCGCAACCCATTTGCGTAATGCCTTTTCCTGTATGTTCTGGGAAGACAACCCAAGTGACAGATAAGTCAACATAGCTCTGGCGCTTTCTTGCTGTTGTTCCACCGTTTCCGCTAGGCTCGCATGAAGACTCAATGCATCCTTCAACACTTCAGCCATTTTCCCACCAGGATATGTAGCGTATTTGAAGCTTACCGTGCCAACAGGAGAAAGATGCTTCTGGCAAAATTGCAGTAATGCAGTTCGAGCTTCACCGCTCACCAGGCCAAAAATGCCATGTACTATGATATAATCGAACTGTCCTAGCTCACTTTCCAGCAGGGTGTTTAAATCCATCGCTGCAAGCTGAAGATTTTCAACGCCGAGTTCACTCAGCAGTTGTTGCCCTTCTTCGATCTTTTCCGAATCCAGATCGATACCAACCGATAAACTCTGAGGATAGGCCAAAGCAAAAGGGAGGAGGTTCTCACCCGCCATACACCCTAATTCTAATACCCTCGATTTTTCAGGTGCGGCACACTTTACACCATGTAGCCATGCCACCGCTTGCAGATGCGCTGGTGAGGTATACGGCAGGATAGTAGAAACAGCGGCACTATTGGCAGGTGAAGAAGTACCTGTAGATGGGGGCATATTACGAACCATTAGGAAGCGGACCTATATCTTATTCACAATAACTTATTAAATTAACAAAAAATGGGAACAACAATCGAGAGAACAGCGCTGCCTTAGCAAGGCTATTATCAGTATTCATAATAATATGTATAAAAAAACCAGCCCGAAGGCTGGTCCAAGATTATCACTGTAGTGATAACAATGTGCGCTGATATATTAACGCAGCAGAGACAATACGTTCTGCGGAACCTGGTTAGCCTGAGACAGGACAGAAGTACCAGCCTGTTGCAGGATATTCGCCTTGCTCATGTTCGATACTTCAGTTGCATAATCAGCATCTTCGATACGGCCACGAGCAGCAGACAGGTTGTTCACCGTGTTGTTCAGGTTAGTGATGGTAGACTCAAAACGGTTTTGAAGCGCACCCAAATTACTACGTGCAGTATCAATCTTTTTCAACGCAGCATCAATTGAGCTGATTGAAGCGGTTGCCTTAGATGCAGTTGTTACGTTCAAAGTCTTAACACCCAGAGCTGTTGCAGAAGAACTAATCAGCGCCTTGTTATCGATTGAGATAACATCAGCATCTTCGGTATTAGCACCGACCTGAATAGAGAGGCTGGAACCACCTTTCAGCAGATCGATGCCGTTAAATTTAGCGGTGTTGGTGATACGGTCGATTTCAGAAACACGTTGATCAATTTCAAGTTTAATTGAGGCACGGTTTTCAGTGGTGTTAGTGTCACTTGCTGCCTGAACGGACAGTTCACGGATACGCTGCAGGTTGTTGTTAATTTCGTTCAGGTTAGTTTCAGCAGTCTGAACCAGAGAAATACCGTCGTTGGCGTTACGAGCTGCCTGAGTCAGGCCTTTAATCTGCGCAGTCATACCGTTTGCAATCGCTTGACCTGCAGCATCATCCTTAGCGCTATTGATACGCAGACCAGAAGACAGACGCTCGATAGCGGTACCCAGAGAAGACTGAGATTTGTTCAAGTTGTTCTGAGTAACCAGAGACATTACGTTAGTGTTAATACCGGCCATAATAGATTTCCTTTATCGATGAGATGTAAGTTTCGGGTTAGACCCACGGGTTCATCCCCGTCGCTAACATTTATCGGAACACTTTCCGGAAGCTTTAATTTTTTTGCCAAATTTATTTTTGAGCCTCACACTAAATAACTTCGCAAAATATGCCCAAAGGACAGCAGAAGCGCATCGCCACTCTGGGACAAAACCAGAAGCATTATCTGTCCGGCGCACTGCATTCAGATACAGGACGAGTCCATTACGTCGGC
>NZ_JACDSF010000140.1 GCF_013449685.1 Pectobacterium brasiliense
CCCGCTATCCCTATCGGGTCATAGGGATTACCCGAGGCGCGTCGTACTTTTTAGCGCACTTAACTTATTGAAGCAACATGCTTTTCAGGCAACATTTTCCGCCCGTTTAACCGCCCCGCACTCCGAACACCCCGATGCGCACTTTTGCCCCCGGACACGCTACCGCCATGCTGTGACGTCCCTGTCTGCCTGCCTCGCATCATAGCAGCGGCGGCAGCCGCTGCCATTAGTCGTTTGCTGTTGAACCGGGGTTTATCGCGGCGCGAGCCGTTCCGCAGCTTGCTGTGGGACGGTGAAGCGTCTGCCGGGCGCGGGCTGGCGAAGCCCGCAAGACAAGCCGTTAAGCAGGGAGGCCCCCGGCGGGGGCCGCACGGGGCGAAGATGGCGAGCACGGGAACGAGCA
>NZ_JACDSF010000141.1 GCF_013449685.1 Pectobacterium brasiliense
TTCAACCAATTAGAGTCATTACCAAAATTTCCCGTGTTTGCACGGGGTCGGTGTCCATATAAATTATTTAGCGCCTGATGGTTTGAGCTAATCGCCATAGTGGTGTTCCCACTATGTGTATTGGTTCCCTGTCACACAGGCAGAATAGCGGTTCTGATAGCTCATGGCTAACAAGGCTATTTTCGAGAGGGCATAAATATTTTTATGAGATAGTTATGCCCTCGAATGCTGGATAAAAAATAGGACTCGCTATCACCGCACCACACACATCGGCTGTCCTGAGACGGGTTCGGCGTGGATCTCCGCATCAATGCTGAATACCTGCTGTAGCAATGTCGGTTTCATTACCTCGTGCGGTGAGCCCTGCGCCATCACGCGTCCACCTGCCAGCATCACCAGATGATCGCAGTAGCGGCTGGCCTGATTCAGATCGTGCAGGACGGTCACGACCGTTTTGCCCGCCTGATTCAGTTCACGCAGCAGCTTCATTAACTCGACCTGATGATTAATATCGAGATAGGTTGTTGGTTCATCGAGCAGAACGACGGGCGTATCCTGCGCCAGCAGCATCGCCAGAAACGCCTGCTGACGCTGTCCACCGGACAAATCGGTTAACCGTTTGTCGGCGAGGTCGACGATGTGCGTTTTCTCCATTGCGAGCTGCACGCACTGGCGATCGTCCTGCGATAACCGTCCCCACAGTGACAGCCGGGCTCCTGACGCCATCGCTTCCCGCACGTAACCGATAAGTGCCTGCCGCGCTGTTCCGGGCGTCAGTCGTCCTCGTCGGTTTCCCCGTAAAAATCCCGCAACTGCTTTCGCAGCACCAGTATCGCCGCCGCCTCCGCCAGCGCCTTTTCCTTACGAACCCGTTCGCGTTTTAGTTGCTTAACTTCTTTCTGGCTTTGTTTGAGCGCCGCTTTGTCATGGGGCGAAGGCACCTGCAAAAAGCCTTGTTTCCACTGACTAGTCTGTGTCCCGTAACTGTTTTTTGT
>NZ_JACDSF010000142.1:0-241 GCF_013449685.1 Pectobacterium brasiliense
CTTTTTCGCTGCCTGCGCATACTGTTTTACTTCACCCGGTTTATCATCTGGAGTGATAGGCTTACCAACAGGCTCGGCGACATAAAAACTCATGTCCCCAATGTTGCCCTGTGGCTCTTCTTCTTTTCCGGCATCAGTACAACCCGCGCCACGTAAACAGGATTTGGCAAAAACAGGCTCTACAGCCAGCATCGGTGTTAACGCCAGCAATGGCGCACGGGTTAATGCTGCCTGTTTAGCA
>NZ_JACDSF010000142.1:421-722 GCF_013449685.1 Pectobacterium brasiliense
CAGAACAGCATCACCCTGTCGGGCAGCAGGCTGACCATTAATAATGACATCAGAACTGCCTTCAATTATTGGTGTTTCAGGGAAGCAGTCATGACCACTTCCGATATCATTAAGACGGGCAGCACCCGGCATTGTCATTCTCCTTTGACAGTAAAACATTCCTTTGAGGGCTGAATGTTGGGCGCTTTTTATGGATGATTCAATACCGAAACCCGTATCAGGCATCGATACAGAGATGATGAATGCGATTTTTATTTAGGGTCAGATATTATTTCTTATTAAGTCATAAACCTGTCAAAAA
>NZ_JACDSF010000143.1 GCF_013449685.1 Pectobacterium brasiliense
ACACAATTTTAATTACAGGCTCTTCACAAAGGAATATCTGACAGGATGGGCTCGCAAAAGAACTAGCGTTGGTACGAATGCGAAAAGGATTTGCTAGCGTGCTGTTTTGCCAGTCTCGAGCATTTCCGGACCGTTCCTTTGACGGGTTTTGTGGATGATTTCACGTTGCGGATTTTTGAGTGGTTAAGACACAGTTGGGTGTCACCCCGTCATCGAACCAACGTGACCCCAAATCTGACCACCAAATTCTCCCGATGCAGAGGGAAAACAGAATGTGCATTGGAAAGACTTTTGCACGTGAAGGCATTGAATAAATGGATAGAAACAAAAACCCCGCTTAAGTTTCCTTAAGCGGGATTTTCTAAATGTGGCTCCGACTGGACTGGACTCGAACTTCATCTGTGTCTCCTGTTATTAGCGGTATTGAAATGGCTGTGTGATTTTTTACCAGCATTTTTACCATTATTATTTAATCTGTAACCATAAAATGTCAATTAAAAACAATTGGTTGTTGTCATAACCTGTTGTTTATTACTGTTTGTGCAAGGTTTGATGTTCAGCATCATATTGTCAGTATTATTATGATTTTTATTTTTATAAAAACATATTGTTATGAAATTATAACTCTATCCACTGATTGCGTTTGATACAGGTTGAAGCTGAGTTCACTATGCGTGAGAATCTGCATCCTGTGGATCATCCTTCGCACCACTTGGCCATAAGGTTTGCCGATAACGGGCCAGCGATAGCGCGTGCACGGGAAAGACAGTGACAAAAGGGTACTTCTGGAGAGCGTACACCACCGGGCCTTTCTTCAACTCAAGGGCGATGGCGATCCTGCCTTTCACCTTTTGGTGCAACCCGATGAGCCAGATATCAAGCGCATCCGGCGTGTGTTCAATTATATGGAATGTGCGCTCACCGTTTTTACACTGAACGCAGACATCGTGCTTTTTATTCGCCCAGTCCAGACCAACATGAGCAGCAAACTGATCTATCGCGGTCATAACCAACTCCTTTTTATCGGGGATTGGTATGCATTCCACGTTCTTCGAAAGAAATATAGTCAGCAGTTTATCTGCATGCCCTGAGTATTCGTTAGCGAACGTGGAGCGCCTACTGGCTCGAAAGAAAAGCGGCAATCATCAAGTCACATGATTCTGGCACAATATTCGTAACCAATAAGCGCATACCCTGAATCACTAAGAAGTGTAACTCTCAGGGTTCGAATGACTATATCTGGTACAGAGCTGGCCTGAGTTTGATAAATCTGAACACTTTCGGGTGCTATGACTCAATAGTCCCGCCAAAAATGCGCATGGTATTAAGCTGCTCAATACTGTAAGGCCGGGATATCCGGTAACTGTCGAATTCTTCAACACCAAACTCTTCATGATTAATGCCATTGATAGCAATAACACGACCATTCGGAAGTTCAACCTGATAGTTAGGCCTGACACCTGTTCCTGACAAACCGATACGTATAAATATATTTTTGTCGTTCACTTTAGGATCGTCAGATGTCCTGCGGTGATGTAGCCCCCTGAAACACCAG
>NZ_JACDSF010000144.1 GCF_013449685.1 Pectobacterium brasiliense
ACAACTATGCTGACACTGAGGGTAAATAAGATAAGGATGAATAATCTCCCTTCGTTCAATCTGCCCTCGAAATATAGAACGCAGTCGACCGTTTGCAATGCAGGAAAAAGCGCATAGTGCTGAGGAAATGGCTAGGCAAGCGCCTCATGAGTGGCAATAAAGTCATTTTTTAACTGGCTATACACAGCGGCATCGTTGTCACACGCCAGTGCTGCGGCACGTTTTATTGCCGCATACTCAGCACATACGGCTGGGTTTGCACGTAGATAATCGCGGAAAGCCAAGTGCCGCTGGATTGACTCGTCGCCCACCACAAAAGCGTGAAGATGGTGAGTACGCGCATCGCCACCTTTGGTGTAGTAACGACGTCCCGCTATTCCATTTTCGCCACGAGGGTGATAGCCCAGATCGACCATGACATGATCGAACTTGTCCAAAGCGGATAACGAAATCACTTCCAGCAGCATATCAATCACCGGCTTAGCGGGGAGCCCCGACACGGCCGTGCTACCGATGTGATGCACATTTACCGCAACTTCGCCGAGCGCCTGCGTGAGTTCCCTTGCCGCCGTTGCATAATTTGTCGCCCACAGTGGATCGTAATCCACCACGGTAATCGTTCGTCCGCCCATTCACTGCTCCCCCAACACGGCCTTATCGCGTAAAGGGTATCAGCGTTCAGGGGACGATTCAAAAGCCATCAGAAAGCGCGGCGAGGAGACGCATCTCACCTGACAACATGAAATTTATCTGCTATGGCTCAGCAATCACTCTGACGTCACTGTAGGCCATCCTTGCACG
>NZ_JACDSF010000145.1:0-158 GCF_013449685.1 Pectobacterium brasiliense
GCGGGCAGTCACAAAAAGTAGCTCGCCCTCTTCAAGGCCGCCGGACGGTGCAGGCTACGGCGTCAGCCTTCAGCAAACATCAACGTCAACAAAACAGGGGGTTGTCGGCCTGACGGCCTCCGCTGAAAGGCGTTACCTCGCCCCCGCCCCAACCCCGC
>NZ_JACDSF010000145.1:349-1676 GCF_013449685.1 Pectobacterium brasiliense
CTATGACCCGATAGGGATAGCGGGCGGTGAGAATAACTACGGTTACGTCCAGAATCCGACCTGTTGGGTTGATCCGTTTGGGTTGGCATCTTGCCGTCTTACTTATATGGGAAGAACGCCAGGTAAAAAGACTAAAACAGGGCGAGCTGTTATTGAGCGAATGCGTGGAGAAGGTCGCATTCGTGGTTCTGGTGATAGGATGCAATTTAAAAGTTCAACTGATAGTAAGTGGTATCGTATTCAGGATGCTGATATGGCTCATTTAACTGATGCTGTTAAATATTGGAATCAAAAGGGTGGGTACTATGGGGCGAAGTCTAAAGAGGTCAGAGCCTTTATGCGGGATCCCAAAAACTATGAGTTAGAGTATTTTGGACATAACCGTTCTCAGGGTGCAAGCCTGCCTGATAGATATAGAAATCCAAGTGATTTTATTGGTCCTGCGGAAATCTCGCAATACTTTCTATGATTAAATAGGTGCATAATGAAGATTCTTTCTGATGTAAGTCAAGAGTTAGAGGAATTAATAGTATCTGTAGTCGAAAAGGGTAATCACCTTCATGATGAAAAATCTTATGGACAGGCATTAGAAGAATATAATGAAGCTTGGCGATTACTCCCCGAACCAAAGCTAGATTGGGAAATTGCCAGTTGGATTTCTGCGTGTATATATAGTGCATATTTCGATATGGAGGATTTTCATGAGGCTAAAAAATGGGCAGAAATTGCGTTGCAAACCAGAGGGTCAGATATAGATACGGCTCCGTTAATTGATCTTGGGATGGTTTGCTATGAGTTAGAAGAATATGATATGGCTTACAAACATTTTCATGATGCGTATAGCTACGGAAAGAAAAGAGCTTTTCAGGAACGACCTAAAAAATACCTTGATTTTTACTTGAATAAAATGTCGAAGAATTGAATTTTCTGTAAAATTCAAATGGCATAGAATTTATTATTTCGTAAATATCGTGATTATTAAATGAAAAATGGCAGATTTATTTTTTGACCAGTCAACATTTTTTAGTAAATCTGTCTTTTTTAATACGCAGTCAGGTGACTCAACCGAGCTACCTACCCACAGGTATGGGTACCATTGGGATAGGCTAGAGGCTAATCCCCATATCAATCACCAATCTCCCCCACTCAACCGGTACGGTGATCGGCGTCCCGGTCATAAATCCCGACTCTTTTAGCAGTCAGCCGTTAAGAATGATGGATGGTATGCCTATTCGGTCTAAAGATTACTGGGCAGACTACCGACCTGCTTAATTTTCATACCGTTACGTGAACACTAATTCAGAGCGCTTTTGATCGGTAACGCCGA
>NZ_JACDSF010000146.1 GCF_013449685.1 Pectobacterium brasiliense
CTATTTGGCGAAGCTATTTAGCTAGCGATGGCTTTACCTAAACCATTCACAGCAAAGAGGCGCTTATAATAGATGGCCGTTGGGTGGTAATAACCATCAGGTGTGCAAGCATAGTCTGGCAATTCTCCCAGGTGGCGATAACCCAAGGCACGGTAGAACGCTTCTGCGGGGGAGCCTGCTTGGGTGTCTAAGTAGAGCAAGCCCCTCTGCTGTAAAAGTGCGCTCTTTTCCAACAGTTGAATGAGCAGTCGGCCTATTCCCGCTCTTCTTGTGCGGCTATGAACCAGTAATTTTTGAATTTCAGCTCTGTTTTTCCCGTTTGTTTTTTGACACAACTCGAGCTGTACGCTTCCGACGATACCCTCCTCATCGCGCGCTACCCATATCATACGTTCACCGCTGGAAACGGATGTTTGCAAACTATGAAAATATTCTGTCGCTTCTTTATGGGACAGTGGCCAGTGGTATCCAACAGAAGCGCCTTTTTCTACAGCATCTATCAATAGATTAGCCAGTTCCTCACGATAGACAGGCAAGGTTGCTGCATTGAGTTGAACGGTTTTCATCGTATTTTTCCCCTTCGACAGAAATTTATTTTTAACCAAGCAAAATGCATTCCAAGTCGGTTTTCTTAGAAAAGCGAGCAAAATAGCATCGGTCGGTGCAGCGACTGCCCTTCTAAAGGGCAAAACCGTATTTTTGGTGCAAGAGAAACAAGAGGAAGGTTGGTGGCGAAATCACCATTTTGTTGGATAGGGTTGGTGGTTCTTTGCGCTAATTCTTACTGTTACTCTAGATTTATAGCTGAATTTGGATAAAATCTAAGCGATAGCGCATTTTACGCAATTTTTTTGTTGCATCGAGCGTTCTGTCTACCTAGAATGCGCAGCACTTGAAGCCGGCTTAGCTCAGTAGGTAGAGCAACTGACTTGTAATCAGTAGGTCACCAGTTCGATTCCGGTAGCCGGCACCATCAAGTACACAATCAGGTGGGGTTCCCGAGCGGCCAAAG
>NZ_JACDSF010000147.1 GCF_013449685.1 Pectobacterium brasiliense
CCACGGGAATTGCAGTTTTACCCGACCATACTGATCGCAGTAGATCTCTTCCCCTGCTGGGCCGACGACGGTGGCGATTTGTGGGCCATCCACCATCGGTTTGTAGGGCATGGCAGCACGCCACGTCGTCGTGCCTTTCACCACAGTAAAACTGTTGCTCATGGTCGTCGGTTCACCGCCGCTTTCCTCTTCCAGCGCCTGCGGCTGCTGCCCGACGTGCGTTACGCTCACCGTCTGCCACACCGCATTCAGCGCCGCATTCGGGTGCTCCGTCAGCGTAAAGGTGTTACCCGGCATCAGCCCCGCGCAGTTGGATTC
>NZ_JACDSF010000148.1 GCF_013449685.1 Pectobacterium brasiliense
GGGCCGACGACGGTGGCGATTTGCGGGCCGTCCACCATCGGTTTGTAGGGCATGGCAGCACGCCACGTCGCTGCACCTTTCACCACAGCAAAACTGTTGCTCATGGTCGTCGGTTCGCCGCCGCTTTCCTCTTCCAGCGCCTGCGGCTGTTGCCCGACGTGCGTCACGCTCACCGTCTGCCAGACCGCATTCAGCGTCGCATTCGGGTGCTCCGTCAGCGTGAAGGTGTTACCCGGCATCAGCCCCGCGCAGTTGGATTCCCCTTCGCTCGTCACCGCCCCTGAGCGCAGCGCAT
>NZ_JACDSF010000149.1 GCF_013449685.1 Pectobacterium brasiliense
TCGGGTCAGCGGGATTATCAGTGGCTTCACGCAGGGTGACACCGGATTCCGGCGCACGCGCTATCAGATAGAAGTCCGTCCTGCCCTGTGGCGGCTGGGGTTACGCACCAACGCGCGCATTTTTCAGGCGCAGAAGCCGGAAGCGATTATCGGCGCGCTGCTGGAAGAAGCCGGTATCACCGACTACGCCTTTGCGCTGCGCCATGCGCACGCGGTGCGAGAATACTGCGTGCAGTATCGGGAAAGCGATTTAGCCTTTATCACCCGACTGGCCGCAGAAGAAGGCCTGTATTTCTTCCACGA
>NZ_JACDSF010000015.1 GCF_013449685.1 Pectobacterium brasiliense
GCTGATATCACTGCTGCTATGAAATCCAGAACTTGCCATAACCACCTGAATAACATCGCCCTGTTTTATTGCGGTAGTAAACATACGCAATATCGCGCCTGTTTCATTTCTGCTTAGTAGGTTGGAAATATTTACCGGAAATGTTTCCTGACGCAGAAATAGCCCCAGTCGTTTTTCCATCATTTTAACCCGATACTGTAAGGTCGCCTCTCACTCTTTGGCTTCCCCAGATATCCAGCTTAACAGAGGCGTTATTATTACCATTTAACGAGAAACTTACGACACATCTCATCCGTGCGGGGGAAAAATACATGAGCAAAAACCTGTTTTCTTTTCGTATCAAATGCATACCAAAACCAACGCTGCTGTTTTTTATTCCCCACAAATGACCATTGTTCATCCAGTTTACAAATCAGAGTAAGATCGTCATAGACAATGGCTCTGCTTGTTACTTGGAGCCATTCATCGCCATATCGACAATCTTTTCTTTTGTTCCAGGCTTATCGGCGTTGTAGCAGTAGTTAATCTGAAAGGTACGGCGGCAATGTTGGCAGCAGTATCGGGGGAATCCTGCTTTTTCTGTTCCATGCTGACGAACGAGTTCTGTTTGGTAGCAATATCGGCAGGAAACGTCGATAGTGACTGTCATAAACGTTTCCTCAAAAGAGGATATCTTTTCGAAATAACGCTTTTAAGTCATCACCAATATTTTTATAAATAAAAAAATATTTCTTATTCATTTTCAAAATATAGGTTATGCTATTGAATAGAAAGGGAAATATTTCAATAACAAATAAATATAGGTATCAAGTGGATAGAATATCACTCCCATACTATGCTCACATTACGCCAACATCAGGAATTAATACGTCTATTATGAGTAAAATTACATTTGATTAACAAAAAAAATAAATCACACATAAAATGATTGATGTCTTGACGTTAAAAGGCAAGAACATGATTTTATTGAATCATGATAAAACGCATTTTTTAAAATACGCAGCCGACTATTTTAAAGAAAAAAATTATTTTAAACGAGCACTAAATATTATTGGTGCGCATCCGAAAACATAATAAAAAACCTATTTCATTTCATGCATTACGACAAACAATAACGAAACCAACAATGCACACAAAAAGCCAACAAATTACGTAGAAAATTAACAATCCTAGTTATTGGCATGTTTAATATGAAAATATTTTTGAGGATATAACTATGACATACCTTTCTTCAGGGTTCAGAAATCTTTCCGTTGCAGCCAAACTGTTCGGCGGATTTGCCATATTGATAATCATCATCATTATTTCATCAGTTTTTAGTATACAGCAATCAGTTAACATTCGGGGTTATGCACTAAAGGGGGCATTGATCGGTGAAATCAATGATGAATTGAACAACGCACGGCGAAACCGTCTTGCCTATCAAATTAATCACGATGAGAGTGTCATTCAGGCAAACAAAGTTGCTGTTGATAAAATGTATAACAAGGCAGTACAAGGGGAAAGCTTCGCATGGGAAGCAGATGCACGAACATTATTCAATGACTTAAGAAACACCATCCCTGCCTATACCGATGCACGGGATAACTTTGTCAAATTTGAACGCCAATTAGTGGATGCGTCTAAAATGTTGACAGCACCAGAGCAGAAGTCTGTACTGGACAAATTGAATCAGCTGTTAATCACTCATGAACAATCCACAAAGCAGGAGATGATACTACTGAATATACTCAACCGCTTGTGGAGCGACGTACTCCAGATCCAGTCATCTGGCGGAAAAAACGGACAGGATATTTTTGAGGCAGATTACCGCTCTGCTTTGAATCTGTTAGCGACAGAAAACCTACAGCTAACCGAATCAGATAAAAAAGCGGTACAGCTATTTCTTAATACGCTTAAAAACAATGTCAATAACTATTCTACGGCACTTCAGCAGTCGCAAGATGCTGCTAACACACTCACGGGCTTTGCCGAAAAACTCACTAGCACGATACAAAATTTAGTGGCGTCACAAACTCAAAAAAACTTGGATATCACGCAGAAAGTGATATCCATGATAGCACTGGTTGCGCTGTGTGCCGTTGTAATCGGCCTATTAGTCGCATGGCTAATTACACGCCAGATGACCCGCCAAATAAGGAACAGCCTGACCCTTGCCGAGTATATTGCCGATGGTGATTTGACTGCCGTAATTGAACCTCAGTCCTCCGATGAACTCGGTCGCCTGACTACCGCTCTGGCGGTAATGAATCAGCGGCTACGCGAGATGATTTCTCAGATCAAAGAATCTGTCATGCATGTCGCTACGGCATCATCAGAAATTTCTGCAGGTAACACAGATCTAGCATCACGCACTGAGGAGCAATCATCCGCCGTTGTGGAAACTGCAGCCAGCATGGAAGAATTAACCTCAACCGTAAAACGTAATGCAGATAATGCCCGTGAAGCTAGTCATCTTGCCGACGTGGCCGCAAACCACGCTCGTTCAGGTGGCAAAATTGTTTGGGGTGTGATCGATACTATGGGTGTAATCACTGAAAGTTCAAAGAAAATTACTGAAATAATCAGCGTGATTAATGGTATCTCATTCCAGACGAATATTCTGGCGCTGAATGCGGCGGTCGAAGCGGCACGGGCCGGTGAACAAGGCCGTGGCTTCGCTGTTGTCGCCGGTGAGGTAAGAAACCTTGCACAACGTAGTGCGCAGGCAGCTAAAGAAATAGAGAGCCTCATACAAGAATCCGTCCAACGCGTACACACTGGATCAGAAATGGCGAATAAAGCGGGGGGCACGATGGAACAGATCATTTCCTCAGTCACCAATGTCAGTGAAATCATGAATGAAATTTCGAGTGCATCTGAAGAGCAGAGTCGGGGTATTGATCAAATAGGTAAAGCCGTGACAGAACTGGATTCTACTACTCAACAGAATGCCGCTCTCGTGCAGGAATCTTCCGCTGCAGCCTCTTCCCTGGAGCAACAGGCCGATCAGTTGTCACAACTGATCTCAGTATTCAGGCTGGGAACGGAGTCCACGACGCGAAGTCGTCCATCATCCGGCACACAATTATCAATTATCTGCCAGGCTGAAACCGGCAGCGCTGCCGCCAGCAAATAAAGAAGACTGGGAGTCTTTCTGAAGATTTTTCCTCCAGCAACGAGTGAAACGCTTAAGCTGATTGCTGGTTTTACGAACAACCCGACACGTATGTGTCGGGTTCAATCTGATGTTATGACGGATAAAAACGTCGGTAAAGTTCGATACTACCTGAACGCTGCCGCTTCATTGTAGCTATCTTGCCCCCAGCGCCAGATAGCTGCCCGCAGATTCATCAACGCGGAATTGTTCAACGGTGCGTGACAGCTCTTGTGCCTGTTCACTCAGCGAGTGTGCCGCAGCCAATGCTTCTTCAACCAACGCCGCATTCTGTTCGGTACTCTGATCCATCTGCGATATCGCGAGATTGACCTGTTCAATACCGGAACGCTGCTCTGCGCTCGCCGCACTAATCTCGCCCATCATGGAGGTGACGCGGTGTACGCTTTCAACGACTTCACTCATCGTATCGCCAGCCTGCTTCACGAAATCCGTGCCCTCACCCACCTTGGCAACGGAATCATCAATCAGGCCTTTAATTTCCCGCGCGGCGGATGCAGAACGCTGCGCCAGCGTGCGGACTTCACTTGCGACCACGGCGAAGCCACGGCCTTGTTCACCGGCCCGTGCCGCTTCGACCGCCGCATTCAGAGCCAGAATATTCGTCTGGAAAGCGATGCTGTCAATAACGCCGATGATATCCACAATCTTACGCGATGATGTACTGATAGAGTCCATCGTCACCACGACTCGACTGACAACATCCCCACCTCGCACCGCGACATCCGATGCCGACACCGCAAGTTCATTCGCGTAGCGCGCGTTATCTGCATTCTGTTTCACCGTTGCGGTCAACTGTTCCATTGCCGCTGCCGTCTGCTCTAATGCGCTGGCCTGCGATTCGGTACGAGCTGACAAATCACCATTACCCGATGCGATCTGCGTTGAAGCGGTCGCAATCGAGTTAGTACTGCTGCGAACTTGATTAACCAGATGCGACAGGTTTTCACGCATCGCATGGATAGCGTAAAGAATACTGGTTTGGTCGCCCGGCTTCGTTTCAACCTCGACGCGCAAATTGCCTTCCGCGATTTCGCGCACAACCTCCACCGCATATTGTGGCTCGCCGCCAAGCTGGCGCATCAGCGTACGCAGCATATTCCATGCAAACGCGGAAATAATTAACAGCAGAACCAGCCCTAAAGACAGCAGGATCAGCGCGTTGTGCCAGAACGTTTGTTGGATATCGTCAATATAGTCACCGTAGCCAATCGTCCAGTCCCAAGGCTCAAATTTAATGACGGCATAAAGCTTCTCAACTTTATTCTGCTGCCCCGGACGCGTCCCTTCCGCGATCACCGTACCAATCGTATTACCTTGAAGCGACGCACGGTAGCGTTCTCCTGCCTCTTTACCGCCATTGGCATCGACAATGCCAATGCGTTTAGGGTTAGGGTGAACGTAGTTCACATCATTCGTATAACCACGTACAAAGAAATAGCGATCGTCCTTATGGAAACTGCTAATTGCCCGTTTGGCCTCTTTCTCTGCATCCTCACGTGACAGCTGACCGCTTTTCTCAAGGTCATATGCCTTTTGTGCCGCAGCGTGAGCCAGTTGAACCAGCGTAGAAAGCTGGCCAGTGCGTTCGCTCATCATCGTGTTATAGAGCGTATTCAGCGCCACCGCTGATAAAATTAACATCCCTAACAAGGTCGTACCGCATAGCAGTGCAATTCTGGTTCGTAATTTCACGATATTTTTCTCTCTAACCGCTTTTAAGAAAATTCCGAATAAAAAACTACACTACATTGCCGCCTTGAGCCATACCATCCAGGTAGTAATGATAGATTTTTTAACAAAAAATAATGAAAAATCACCTCATTCGCTCAATTTAAATACAGCATCGAGCAATAACGATTAAAAAATAGAGGAAAAATGATCGAAATCGAAATTAATAGGTAAATAACGTTACAGTAATAGCAACGCCTCGGATCATAGCTCGAAGCCCGGTATGTCTGTGGAACGTATCTATTGATCCTACGTATTGATCGTGCGTGTTGATCGTGTGTGTCGACGGTGAACTCGGTATCGATTGAACTGAGAGGCAGAATCAGGGCTCTTGTCCCCTAAAAACAAAAGCCTCCGCAGAAGCGGAGGCGTTCCCTCTAATGACAAGGCGCGCTAAGCGGTCACAGCCCTGTCCTCCATGGCTTTTCGCCAACCTCCCAACCAGTAAGACCGGGCATTAATGGATTGATAAGGACAAAATTCCTTTGGTCTACCGACAATACCAGCTTGATAACCACGTGAATGAGCCCGTTCCAGGCGATCGCGTTTCTGTCTCTTCATGCCTTATTTCCCTCATTATTTATCTGGTGGAAAGAAAACAATGATTACTTTGTAAGCAACCACAGACTATCAATACCGATTCTCTCGCCAAAGGTCAAGGCGCAAAATTCACGCCAGTGTCATATTTGTGATCCAAAATAGGAATTTTACGCGTTAACGAACCGAAAAATTCAACTGATTGAAAACAATAAAAAACCTCTAAAAATGCAATGTAATCAAAGCATTACATCTTTAGAAGCCTAATTTCTTAGAACGCTGTTTGTGTCAAACCGTGACCGGATAATACCAAGTGCCTGTCATCGTTATTTCAGCGTACCCGCCTGCTGGGCAATCGACTGGGAAACCTGCTGCCAACCTTGCGCCAGCGTTCTTACCAACGCGTCGTAGCCATCTTCTGTTTGTGGCAGCACTACGCTAAAAGGACGCTTAACCACTTTCCCCTGATAGGTCAGCATCCACTCTCCGCGCACGATAACATTGCCATCATAACGACCGTGAAAGCCCGTGACAGCGACGTTCAGTACTGCCTGTTCGCTTCCCTGCGGCTGCGTGGTCACGACCCAACTGGGCAGTTTGTGCCCCAGGTTCGTCACCAGCGTCTGCTGCAACTGCTGATCCAACGGGCTCGCCCACAGGTTGTTACTGGCAATGACATACTGCACATCGTTAGCCTGATAAACCAAGCCCGTATTGACGAGATAATCAGCCACGCTGACATGTTCCACCCATAGCGGGTGACCCTGAGCCACCGCAGCCTGTGGCGTATTGGTCTCCGCGATTATCGGCAGTTGATAGTACGTTTTCTGCGTATTGCTACTGCTGCACGCGCTCAATACCAAAGCCAGAACCAGTGTCCATGCTTTCATCATTATTTTGCCCTCTTCGGCTGAGGATCTTGACTACCCGAGGCCTCAAAGACCAACGCATTACTTTTCTCGTTCAGGGTGCGCAGCACAGGCTGTAGCTCCCGCAGCACTTGATCCAACCGCTGCATGTCCGCCACCATCTTGTTATACGCCGGTGAGCCAGGCTGGAAACCTTTCATACTGCGATTCAATTCAAGCAACGTTTTTTGCATATCTTCCGGCAGATCCTGCACCGCTTTGCTGGACGTCAGCTTGTTCAGCGTGGCCATCGTTTTTTGCATTTCACGCAGCGTGGCCTGACTTTCTGTCAGCGTCTTCGTGGCTTCATTGACCATCGGATTCAGCGGCAAGTTATTCACCTTATCCAGCACCGCCATCAGCTTCTGCTGAATCTGTGACAGGCCACCGTCAATGGTAGGCAGAACCGGGTAGCCGTCCAGAACGAACAGCTGTTTATCCACTTTCTCTTTTGGATAAAAATCGAGATCGATATAGAGCGCGCCCGTCAGAAGGTTAGCCGACTTCATCGCCGCCCGTAGCCCCAGTGACTGGGCTTGTTTCAGATGCTGTTCAAAATCGAACGAGCCACCAATCTTCTTCTCGAACCGATCGGGTTCAATACGGATCAGCACCGGAATACGATAATCATCATCCAGATCCTGCTTCATATTTTTTGGGAAAAATGGCGCTTCGGCAACCGTGCCCAGTCGAATGCCACGGAATTCGACTGGCGCGCCCGCCTGTAGACCACGGATCGATTCGCTGAAGAACAGCAAATATTCTTTATATTCGGTGTATAGCGAGTCCTGAATACTGCGCTGACTATCAAACAGTCGGTACTGTGCCATTGTCTTGGCCGCATCGCCCAATTCCCACCCAGCGGGGACATCAAAGCTGACGCCCCCGCTGAATAGCGTAGTCAGCGACCCCATTTCGACACGCATGCCCTGCGCCGACATATCGAACGCGACGCCGCTGTCTTTCCAGAAACGGACGTTGGTTGTAACCAAACCGTCATACGGTGCAGAGATGAACAGCTGATAGCGCATCTTGCGTGCTTTCGGATCGAATTCGCTGGTTTCCACCGACCCCACCCGATAGCCGCGGAACAAGACCGGATCGCCCGCATTCAACTGCCCAGATTGCTCGCTGTCCAGTATTACCCGAATGCCTTTCGCATCCGGCGAGGCCAGCGGCGGCGCATCCAGCAGGGTAAACTCGCTTTTACCCTCTTTACTGGCCCCAGGCTGTAGCTCAATGTAAGCACCGGATAAGAGCGTCCCCAGACCGGAAACGCCTTCGCGCCCAATTTGCGGCTTCACCACCCAGAAAGCGGAGTCCTGCTTGAGCAGTTTCTCCATACCATCATGCAGACGTGCTTTGATCTCCACGCGATGGAGGTCGTCACTCAGCACGACACTCTCTACCACCCCAACGTCTACGCTACGGCTTTTGATGGCCGTTTTTCCCGCTTCAATCCCTTCTGCATTGCTGGTAATCAGCGTAATTTGCGGCCCCTGATGGCTGAAATGGTAAAACAGTATCCAGGCACCGATCAGCACCGTGACAATCGGCACAATCCAGACCGGAGACCAGCGTTTAATTGTTTCTACATCCGCAATGGCATGGTTATCTTTCGCCAACGGCAGGCTCCTTATGAAGAACATCATCGCGACGATCCCACAACAAACGGGGATCAAACATCATCGCGGCAAACATGGTCAAAATCACCACAGCCGCGAACAACACCGCCCCAATGGCGGGATAAATACTCATCAGCCGACCAATGCGCACCATTGCCGACAAGACGGCAATCACAAACACATCAATCATCGACCAGCGTCCAACAAACTCAACCATCTCATAGATGACATGCATGCGCTCGCTGTCTTCCGTTTTTTTGGTTTTGCCATTGGCCTGCCAGCAAAGCCAGCCTAGCGCCAGCATTTTTAGCGATGGCACCATGACGCTGGCGACAAAAATCACCAGCGCGACAGGGTAAGATCCCATTCCCCACAGCAGGATAACCCCAGACATAATCGTCGATCCCATGCGATCGCCGAAGGCTTCGGTCACCATGATCGGCATCAGATTCGAAGGGATATAGAGAATCACAGAGGTGATCAGCAGTGCCAGCGTCCATTGCAGGCTGTGCTTCTTACGGGCATGTCCGCGTGAGTGGCAACGCGGGCATAGTAACTGGTTGGCTGGCAGAATGGCGGTGCAGCATGGGCATGAACGCAGCCCTTGCGATAGCCCGCTTTGTCCCAGAACCGGTGGCGCAGGCAGCGCGGGCGGCGGCACGATGTCATTCCACAGCCAACGGCGGTCGAGGCTTTGGAAGGCAAGTAATTGTAGCAAACAGAACAGGACAAAAGGCATAAAGCTGGTGCCGATGCCGATGTCACCATAGGCCATCAGTTTGACGAAACTGACCAGTACGCCAGCCAGAAAAATCTCTGCCATCCCCCAGCTTTTGAGGTGGAACAACATTTTTCCCAGGTTTTTTTTCAAGGCCAGCGGCAGCGAAGCATGCAGGCAAAGCAGAATAAGAGTCGCCATACTGAAAGCTGGGACCAGTTGGACAAAAAGCATAAACAGCGTCGCGACGCTGGCATAGTTTTCCGCCACCATCACTTTAGGAATTTGTATCAGGGTAATTTCGCTGGTGATTCCCGCAACACGCATAGAAACGAAGGGGAAGAGGTTTGCCAGCAATAGCATAAATAGCGCGCTCACCGCATAGCCAACCGGCCGTTTACGCGGTTCCGTCTGGCGGCTGGTTAGTGCAGTTTTACAGCGTGGACAGGTCGCTTTCTGGCCGTGTAACAGCTCAGGTAATTCCACCAGCAGGTCACACTGCGGGCAAAGTATATAATCATCATGGTGATGATGTTCGTGTTGAAGATTACAGTCATGCCGATCGTGATGGGAACACACACGTTCTCTCCTTCAAAATTCGTCAGCTTCTGACTGAAAACCCCATCAATACGGGAGTTAACTTCCCGTATTGATGGCGTCATACAACCACGTGGATTAGCCGTTTTTCTGTGCTTCCAGCTCTTCCCAACGTTCGAAACAGGTTTCCAGCGCGCTTTCCGCTTCCGCCAGAGCGCTTAAGACCTGCTGCGTTTCGTCATGTGGACGGCTGAAGAAATTGGCGTCGCTCATCTGTGCTTGCAACGACGCAATTTCTTGCTCCAGTTGCTCAAGACGCAGCGGCAACTGATCTAATTCGCGCTGCTGGTTATAACTTAATTTCCCCGCGCTTCGTTTAGCGGACGGTGCTGTGCTCGCAGCCGGCGCTGGTGCGGTTACTGCCGGCGCCGCCGTCATTCGCAGTGGCGTGGCCGTGGCACGTTGTTGTTGTGCATCGTAATACCCACCGACGAAGCGAGAAATCTTGCCGTCACCTTCAAAGATCCAGCATTCAGTCACCGAATTATCGACGAATTGACGGTCGTGGCTGACCAGCAGAACTGTTCCCTGATAGCTTTCGATTAACTCTTCCAGCAACTCCAGCGTTTCCACGTCCAGATCGTTGGTCGGTTCATCAAGAATCAACAGGTTGCTGGGTTTGAGGAACAAACGGGCCAGCAGCAGGCGGTTACGTTCCCCACCCGACAGCGCTTTTACTGGCGTCATGGCACGTTTCGGATGGAACAGGAAGTCCTGCAAATAGCCCAACACATGACGTGAGCGGCCGTTGACCATCACTTCCTGTTTGCCTTCCGCCAGGTTGTCCATCACCGTACGTTCTGGATCGAGTTCAGCACGGTGCTGATCGAAATAGGCGACTTCCAGCTTCGTGCCACAGTGCACACGACCGCTGATCGGTTCCAATCCACCCAGCATCAATTTTAGCAGCGTGGTTTTACCGCAGCCATTCGGCCCCACCAGCGCAATTTTGTCGCCGCGCTGTACCTGAGCGGAGAAATTGCGCGTCAGCACTTTCTTTTCGCCCAGAGAACCCTGGTCAACATGATAGTTCACGTCTTCCAGCTCAAACACAATCTTGCCGGAGCGGGCAGCTTCTTCAACCTGCATTTTCGCCGAGCCCATCACTTCACGACGCTGTGCACGTTCCTGCCGCATGGCTTTCAGCGCCCGCACGCGACCTTCGTTACGGGTACGACGAGCTTTGATGCCCTGACGGATCCACACTTCTTCCTGCGCCAATTTGCGATCGAACTCCGCATTTTGCAGATCTTCCACTCGCAGCGCTTCTTCTTTCCCTTCCAGATATTTATCGTAGTTACCCGGCCAGGAAACCAGCTTACCGCGGTCAAGATCGACAATACGGGTTGCCATATTGCGAATAAACGAACGGTCATGGGAGATAAAGATAATGCTGCCCTGGAACGTTTTCAGGAAGGTTTCGAGCCAGTCAATTGTTTCAATATCCAAGTGGTTAGTCGGTTCATCCAGCAGCAGCACACGCGGTGAACTCACCAGCGCTCTGCCGAGTGCGGCTTTACGCAGCCAGCCACCGGAAAGCGAAGCCAGCGGCGCATCGGCGGACAGACCAAGCTGTTCCAGCACTTCGTGAATGCGACTTTCCAACTGCCACAGGCCCTGATGCTCCAGAACATCCTGCAACTTAGCCAATTGATTCAGGTTCTTTTCGCTCGGATCGCTTTCTACCAGACGCAGCATGGCGTGATAGTTTTTCAGGTGATCTGCCTGTGCCGCGACCCCTTCAGCAACAAAATCAAAAACGCTACCAGCAACATCCCGCGGGGGATCCTGTTGCAGGCGCGCGACAATCAGATCCTGTTCATAGGTGATACGACCATCATCCAGCGGGACCTCTTTGGCCAGAATTTTCAGCAGGGTCGATTTTCCGGCACCGTTGCGGCCAACCAGACAAACGCGTTCATTCTCTTCGATATGGAGTTCGGTGTTATCCAACAGCGGCGCATCGCTGAACGACAGCCACGCACCTGAAACACTGATTAAAGACATCGGTTACTTTTCCTCACCGGCATGCGTTAGCAGCCAGCAGTTATGAATTTGACGATTACGGGCAAAATCCTGCGATTGGGTCTGCGCGGTAATTTCTTTAGCGTTCAGCCCCAGCGCGGTCAGGCCAGCGGTATCCATCTGGAAGCCGCGTTTATTATTCGAGAACATGATGGTGCCGCCACGGCGTAGCAGACGTTTGAGATCTTTCATCAGCGCCAGATGATCGCGCTGGACATCAAACGACTCTTCCATCCGTTTTGAGTTGGAGAAGGTCGGCGGGTCAATGAAGATCACATCGAACTGTTCATTGGCGTTATGTAACCATGACAGGCAATCCGCCTGAATCAGGCGATGCTGACGCCCAGTCAGGCCATTCACCCGCAGGTTTTTCTCGGCCCATTCCAGATAGGTACGTGACATATCGACGGTGGTCGTTGAACGTGCGCCACCTAATCCAGCGTGTACGCTCGCCGTGCCGGTGTAAGCAAATAGGTTGAGAAAATCTTTGCCACGGCTCATCTCACCCAGCATTTTGCGGGCGATGCGGTGGTCGAGGAATAGGCCGGTATCGAGGTAGTCGGTCAGGTTGACCCACAGCTTGGCACCAAACTCTTCCATCAGCAGGAAATCGCCTTTCTGCGCCAGTTTCTCGTACTGGTTTTTCCCTTTTTGACGTTCGCGCGTTTTCAGCACCAGACGGTTCGACGGTAATTCCAGCACGCTCAACGTCGCGTTGATCACATCAAACAGGCGCTGACGAGCTTTCTGCGCATCAATGGTTTTTGGTGGCGCATACTCTTGTACGACAACCCAACTGCCGTAGCGGTCAACCGCCACGTTATATTCAGGCAGATCGGCATCGTAGAGGCGATAGCACTCAATCCCCTGCTGCTTCGCCCACTTCTCCAGCTTGCGCAGGTTTTTACGCAGACGGTTGGCAAAGTCTTCTGCGATTTGCCCTGCAGATTCACCCTGCGTTTCCGCCAGTTGATAATTTTTCTGTACGCAGTCCAGCGGGCCGTTTTTCGCTTTGAATTGGCGCTCAGCGCGCAGTTGCAGACAGCTCAGCAGCTCCGGCGATGCACTGAACAGCGAAAGCTGCCAGCCACCAAAGTCGCTTTTCATCTTACGACCCAGCATATTATGCAGGGCGATCAGCGCAGGTTCACTTTCCAGACGCTCACCGTAAGGCGGGTTACTGACAACCGTGCCTTTCGGGCCTTCCGGCAGGGGGTTTTTTAGCTGTGCAGCATCCCTCACGTCGAAAGAAATCAGTTCGGCAACGCCTGCACGACGCGCATTAGCTTTGGCGATCTCAATCACTCGGCGGTCGTTATCCGATCCGAAGAAGCGCGACGTTGTCGCCTGCAAACCCTGACGAGCACGCACCTGAGCTTCTGCGGTCACCTCGCGCCACAGTTCGACATCGTGCTTTAACCAGGCGTTAAATCCCCAGTGCGTACGATGCAAGCCGGGCGCGCGATCGGACGCGATCATCGCCGCTTCGATCAGCAAGGTACCGGAACCACACATCGGATCGACCAGCGGCGTGCCGTTTTGCCAGCCGGAACGCAACACAATCGCCGCCGCCAGATTCTCTTTTAGCGGCGCCAGTCCGGCCAGATCGCGGTAGCCACGTTGATGTAAGCCGTCGCCGCTTAAATCCAGCGACACGCTGGCCATATCACGCTGTAAAAAGACGTTAACGCGAATATCCGGCTGCTGTTTCGCTACGTCTGGGCGCTGTCCGGTTTTGCGCGTGAAGCTATCCACAATCGCATCTTTAACTTTTAATGCGCCGTATTGGCTGTTGCGGATATCTTCATTGGTACCGGTAAAATGCACGGCAAAGGTTTTATCGATGCTGAAGATCGTTGACCAGTCAATCGCCTGCACGCCCAGATACAAATCCAGATCGCTGTGTACCTTGAATTCATTCAGCGGCAGCAGAATGCGCGATGCCAGACGGCTCCACAGCAGGCTCTGGTACAGCAGGCGATTGTCACCCTCAAAATGGACACCGCCCTGCACAACCGCACAGGACTGCGCACCCAATGATTCGAGTTCGCTTTTTAATAACTCTTCCAATCCCCGCGCCGTACTGGCAAACAAAGCATTCATGTCGTCACTATCACCAAAATATGTAAAAAAACGAACTATACCCTAAATAATTCACGTTGCGTGAAGGCGACAACCGCATGAATCCTCAGGAGCTTACATAAGTAAGTGACTGGGGTGAGTAAGGGCGGTCAACGCACAAGCAGCTTGAAGTATGACGGGTATAGAAAAAGAAATTGAGGCGCATTATAGCTAATCCCAGACACTTGTCATAAAGTTGCCGTTTTACTTTGGCAAGGAACAGGTCAGTGATTGGCGTAACGCGGCTTTATATTCATCCAGTAAAATCGATGCGGGGGCTACAGCTGTCCCACGCGATGGCGTCTGTCAGCGGTTTGGCGAACGATCGTGCCTTCATGATTACCGAATCGGATGGCACATTTATTACTGCCCGCCAGTATCCGCAGATGGTGTTATTTACCCCCGCCTTGTTACCCGATGGACTGTTTATTGCCGCGCCGGATGGTCAAACGGCTACGATACGTTTTGCCGACTTCACCGAGGCACCTCAGCCGACAGAAGTCTGGGGAACGCACTTTACGGCGCTCGTCGCCCCTGACGCTATCAACGTCTGGTTAAGCCACTATTTTCAGCGTGCCGTACAGCTTCGCTGGGTGGGCAATGAGCCATCGCGGCGAGTTAAGCATTATCCTGATGTTCCTCTGGCATTTGCCGATGGCTATCCGTTTCTGTTAATTAATGATGCCTCATTTCAGGCGCTACGCCAGCGCTGTTCCGCCGGTATTAAAATCGAACAGTTTCGCCCCAATCTGGTCGTGACAGGTGCGGAAGCCTTTGCCGAAGACAGTTGGAAGACCATTCGGATTGGCGAGGTTATCTTTGACATCGTCAAACCCTGTAGCCGCTGTATCTTCACCACCGTCAGCATCGAACGTGGCCGGAAGCATCCGTCAGGCGAACCGCTGGCTACGCTGCAATCTTTCCGTACTGCCGACAACGGCGACGTTGATTTCGGACAAAATTTGGTCGCCAGAAATACGGGCATCATTCGCGTAGGCGATACGCTGGAAGTCTTAGCGACCAAACCGCCGCGTCCTTATGGTTCCGGGCAGGTGGTCGAAAGCCTTGTCGTTCCCGAAAAAAGCGAACAGGCCGTCACCATCCACTATCAGGGAAAATCATTACAAGGGAACAATCAGCAGATTTTACTGGAGCAGTTGGAGCAACAGGGTATTCGAATCCCCTATTCTTGTCGGGCAGGATTGTGCGGTTGCTGTAAATTGACCTTAGTCAGCGGAGAGGTTTCCGCACTGAAGCAAAGTGCCATCAGAGAAAACGGCGAGATTCTTACCTGTAGCTGCATTCCACAGAGTGACGTTCAGTTGCAATAAAAAAGCATCTGCAATAGTCGAAGAAAATCCAGCGTACATGCAGTTTGAAGTCTGACGAGTATAGCCGAGGGGTTAGACCACCTTGGCATACTCAAATGCCGACGTGCCTTCACCTAATGCGGTTTCCCACTCAGCGCTATGTTGAATAGCGGCTGGCATTAACCTGTTATGCATGATTTTTATGGCATCACCCAGCACCATAGTCTTCCCATTTAATGACAGTTGCTCTTGCGCCAACAAGCAAAGACAGGCTTTATCCCCCGCTTCCGCCACCAGAAAACAGGCCGTTTCATGGGTCTCAGTGAGTTTCACCTGTACGATATCCCCCGCCTGCGGTGAATACGTTACAGCATCCGGCTGTTGAATGAAGTGCCAGCTTTTTGGCATAAGCGGTTTTAGGAACCGGCTTGCGACCAACGCATTAAGAACTAATTCGCCCTGGAGATCACGATGCAATGCCGCTTTCTGACATTTGTCGTTATAGGTAAAAAATAACGCGGCATCGTCGACACGGAATGCACATTCATTGAATGCATCCGGCGTTAGCATTTTAGACGGAAAACGAGAACGGAATAACATGCCGTTAGCCAAATCCAACATCAGGCGGTCGTGTTCGGTATCAAAATACCAGCGCCAGTTATCGTCAGGTTTTAACTTCATATTATTTATCCTTCGCCTTCATAGTAGAAATATCAGAAATGGCTGATTGTGTTTTCTCACATCACAATAATCGTTCATCGTCACAAACATTGCGGCAAGAAGATCCGTCATCCGTTGATAGATTATTTACGCAAACGGATAAAATATAGACTAGCCGGGGGGATAAATAAACCCCCAGCTAAAAATGAAAGGCATTGCGGATTAAATATGTGTAACGATATCTTTAATCAGGCGTGGACCGTGGAAAATAAAGCCTGAATATATCTGTACCAGCGATGCGCCAGCCGCCATTTTTTCGCGTGCGGCAACCAAAGAATCAATTCCGCCAACGCCAATAATCGGTAAACGTCCCGCTAATTCCTGTGACAAACGACGGATAATTTCCGTGCTGCTTGTCTGCAACGGACGTCCACTTAATCCTCCGGTTTGCCCGCAGTGATTTAATCCCTGAATCAGTTTTCTGTCGAGTGTCGTATTGGTGGCAATCACGCCATCGATGTTATGGCGAACCAGACTGTCGGCAATTTGGATCAACTCCTCTTCAGAAAGATCCGGCGCGATCTTTACCGCCACGGGAACATATTTCTGATGCTTATCTTTTAATTCCGTCTGCTTGTTCTTTATCGCCAGCAAAAGATCGTCCAGCGCTTCACCATATTGCAGGCTACGTAATCCCGGCGTGTTGGGTGACGAAATGTTGATCGCGATATAGCCTGCGTGAGGATAAACCTTATCCATACAGATCAAATAATCGTCTTTGCCTTGCTCAACCGGCGTATCTTTATTCTTGCCGATGTTGATCCCTAATACACCGCCAAAACGTGTTTTCTTTACATTCTCGACCAGATAATCCACGCCTTTATTATTGAAACCCATCCGGTTGATCAATCCTTCCGCTTCCACTACGCGGAATAATCTTGGTTTGTCATTACCGGATTGTGGACGCGGCGTTACCGTCCCTACTTCAATAAAACCAAATCCCATTGCGCCTAACGCATCAATACATTCGCCGTCTTTATCTAATCCCGCCGCCAGACCGAGTGGGTTTTTAAAAGATAATCCCATGCAGGTAACGGGTTTAGTCGGAACAGATTGGCGGACGAGAAATTCAAAAGGCGTGTTGGTAATACGGCGTAATTGTTGGAAGGTCAGCTCATGTGCTCGCTCTGGATCGAGCTGAAACAGGGCTTTTTTGATAACGGGATAGAACATATTGTCTCCTGAGATCCCTATCGCAAAGGTATCTTGCCTACGCTGGAAGTAAGCAATAGTGGATTACGGTTTAACTCACGGTCGGTGATGGTAATTCCATCTTTGCGGAAAGTAAAACGTTTGCGGGAACGGGGAATCGTGATGCGGGAATTATCGCCACACGCGGCAGATACCGCGTGTGGCTGTGCTAATCGCGTGGCGGGATTAGTCTTGCAGCGCCTTGCTGATTTTCTCGAACAGATCGCCAGACAGATTTTCCAACGTCTTCAGTTGCTCCAGCGCCTGACGCATTTGCGCCTGACGTTTAGCATCATAGCGTTTCAGACGGATCAACGGTTCGATCACCCGTGCCGCGACCTGCGGATTACGGGTATTCAGATCGGCCAGAATCTCCGTCAGGAAGCGATAGCCGCTGCCGTCTTCGGCATGGAAAGCCGACGGATTGGAGGCCGCAAACGCCCCCACCAACGAACGCAGGCGGTTAGGATTGTTCAGGCTGAATGAACGGTGTTGCAGCAGCTCGCGCACGCGGGTCAGCACATCGGCTGCCGGGCTGGTCGCTTGCAGCACAAACCATTTATCCATGACCAAGCCATCCTGATGCCAGCGGTTATCAAACTGTGTCAGCAGGTCATCACGCACCGGCAGTTGAGCCTCAACCGCCGCCGACAGCGCCGCCAGCGAATCTGTCATGTTATCCGCCTGACGGAACTGCGCCTGCACCAGTTTATCAGCCTGCGCTTCATCGTTGAATGCTAGATAATGCAGGCAGACGTTGCGCAGCGCACGTTTACCCATATCCGCGTGTTCGATGCGATATTGCGGCGCGTGATTCGCGTGGTATACCGCCAGCCACTCATCCGCCATCTCTTTCGCCATCGTACGCGTCATACTCTCACGCACGGCAGCGATCGCCGTCGGATCGATGATGTCAAACAGCTCGGCAATCTCGTTTTCGCTCGGCAATGTCAGAATCTGAGAAGCCAGCATCGGATCCAGTTTTTCATCCAGCAACACGCCACGGAAAGCATCCACAACATGCATCGGCACGGAAAGCGGCTGCTTCTGCTGATAGCGGGAAACGTTCAGACGGATATAGTTGGCCAGCAGGCTCTGTGCTGCATCCCAACGCGAGAATGCATTGCTGGCGTGGCGCATCAGGAACGTCAGTTGTTCATCGCTCCAGGCATAGTTCAGTTTTACCGGCGCAGAGAACTCACGTAATAAAGAAGGAATTGGTCGGCAAGGCACCTGATCGAAAATGAACGTCTGTTCGGATTCGGTCACATTAAGCACCGACGCCAACAGCTGGCCGTCTTTCTGTAGCGGAATAACCTGCCCTTGCGGATCGTACAGTTCAATATCCAACGGAATGTGCAGCGGTAACTTCGGCTGTTTGTCGGCACCGACGGGCGTCATCTGGCTCACGCTCAGCAGATACTGTTGCGTCTGCGGATCGTAATCATCACGCACGGTCAGCACCGGCGTGCCCGATTGGCTGTACCAGCGGCGGAACTGCGTGAGATCGACACCGGAAGCCTCTTCCATCGCCAGCACGAAGTCATCACAGGTTGCCGCGCTGCCGTCGTGACGCTCAAAATACAGACGAATACCGGCCTGGAAGCCTTCTTCACCTAATAAGGTGTGCATCATGCGGATCACTTCCGATCCCTTTTCATAGACCGTCAGCGTGTAGAAGTTATTCATCTCGATCACCTGATCGGGACGAATCGGATGCGACATCGGGCTGGCATCTTCGGCAAACTGCGCACCGCGCATCACGCGCACGTTATCAATGCGGTTCACCGGACGCGAACCCAGATCGGAGCTGAACTCCTGATCGCGGAACACTGTCAGCCCTTCTTTCAGGCTAAGCTGGAACCAGTCGCGGCAGGTGACGCGGTTACCCGTCCAGTTGTGGAAATATTCATGTCCGATCACCGCTTCAATATTCAGATAGTCTTTATCCGTCGCGGTTTCCGCCTTGGCCAGCACATATTTAGAGTTGAATACGTTCAGCCCTTTGTTTTCCATCGCCCCCATGTTGAAGAAATCAACGGCGACGATCATATAGATGTCGAGATCGTATTCCAGACCGAAGCGCTCTTCGTCCCACTTCATCGAATTCTTCAGCGAGGTCATCGCCCAGCCAGCGCGATCGAGGTTGCCACGGTCAACAAACAACTCTAATGCAACATCGCGACCAGAACGTGTCGTGAAGCGATCCTGAAGGACATCAAAATCGCCAGCAACCAGTGCGAACAGATAAGCGGGTTTCGGGAAGGGATCCTGCCATTCAATCCAGTGGCGGCCACCTTCCAGTTCCCCTTGTGCGATACGATTGCCGTTAGAGAGTAAATAAGGATAGCGAGCTTTATCCGCTGTGATACGCGTGGTGAATTTCGCCAGCACATCTGGTCGGTCGAGATAATAAGTAATGTGGCGGAAACCTTCGGCCTCACACTGCGTACAGAGTGCATCGCCAGAAAGATACAGCCCTTCCAGCGCGCTGTTGGCGGCAGGATTGATTTCCGTTTCGATGCTGAGCGTAAAATGCGCGGGTAATTGTGTCAGAATCAGGCCATCGTCCTGCTGCTGGTAATGTGTCCACGGCTGACCATCAACACTCAGGCTAATCAGTTTCAGCCCTTCGCCATCCAGCTTCAACGGCGCGCCAGCGTCCCCCTGCAACACCACCTGACTAACGGCTTTTACGTGAGTTTTTTCAGCATGGAGATCGAAATCCAGTGCAATGTCAGTAATGGTGTAATCCGGCGCACGGTAGTCATGGCGGTATTTTATTTGCGGCTGTTGATTCATATAAAGTTTCCACCTCGTCATAAACATCTAAAGATCAAGTCTAAGCCTGTTATCTTAATGTTACCACGACAAAATAATGAGGATAATCATCGTACCGTGCTTCATTCCCGCACGTCTCGCTATGTTGTCGTAATGTAATAAACGGATAATCAAGGTATACTGACCGAACATTGCTGATTGTCCCAATGGTGGATAGGCATCTTACAAGGATGCTGTAACGCATTATGACTTTGCACACTTCCCCGATTCTGCACTCATTGCTGGATACCGATGCCTACAAGCTGCATATGCAACAGGCGGTGTATCATCACTATTATGATGTCGACGTTGCGGCTGAATTTCGCTGTCGCGGCGATGAGTTATTAGGCGTTTACGCCGACGAAATAGCCCATCAGGTCGATCTCATGCGTTTCTTGTCATTGAGTGACGATGAGTTCACCTATCTTTCTTCTCTGCCGTTCTTTAAGCCAGATTATCTCCACTGGCTGCGGGACTTCCGTTTTAATCCGCAGCAGGTTTCGATCAAGAATCATGCGGGAAAACTGGATATCCGTATCACCGGGCCATGGCGTGAAGTGATTTTGTGGGAAGTTCCCTTGCTGGCCGTGATCAGTGAAGTCGTGCATCGCGATCGTTCACCTCACATTACGACTGAGCAGGCGCTTGCCCAACTGTCAGCCTCACTGGAGAGCTTCCACCAGAACAGCGCAAATGTGGATCTCAGTCGGTTCAAGTTAATGGATTTCGGCACGCGCCGGCGTTTCTCTCGTGATGTCCAGCAGACGATTGTGACGACGCTGCGGGCCGACTTCCCTTATCTCATCGGCACCAGCAATTACGATCTGGCACGCCGTTTGGCTATCACGCCTGTCGGCACGCAGGCACACGAGTGGTTTCAGGCGCATCAGCAGATTAGTCCGACGCTGGCAAACAGCCAGCGCGCCGCGCTACAAATGTGGCTACGTGAATATCCGACACATTTGGGCATTGCGTTGACCGACTGCATCACGATGGATGCCTTCCTGCGCGATTTCGATTTGCTGTTTGCCGAAGCCTATCAGGGGTTGCGTCACGATTCCGGCGATCCGGTCGATTGGGGCGAAAAAGCCATTGCACATTATCAGCGCCTGAACATCGATCCGATGAGCAAAACGCTGGTCTTCTCCGATAATCTGAATCTGGATAAAGCACTAGCGTTGTACCGCCATTTCGGACAGCGCGTGAATCTGGTGTTTGGCATCGGCACACGCCTGACATGTGATATCCCCGGCGTAAAACCGCTGAACATCGTGATCAAGCTGGTGGAATGCAACGGCAAGCCGGTGGCAAAACTCTCCGATAGCCCGGGTAAAACCATCTGCCAGGATCAGAACTTCGTGTGTGAGTTGCGCAAAGCGTTTGATCTGCCCCGCGTGAAAAAGGCCAGTTAAGGCTTTCCCATATACCCTAAATAATTCGAGTT
>NZ_JACDSF010000150.1 GCF_013449685.1 Pectobacterium brasiliense
CATATTGTTTTTCCAAGGGTATGGTCTTATCTCTCCAATCATCGGTGACCTCTTCGGCAATACCCCGGGTAAGCAAGAGATCTGGACTGACGCCAAGTAAATCCCCCTGCAGTAACACCTCATAATAACCGCCGGGTGCCAGACCAAAATAGAGCCAGTTACGCTGGTCAGTGCGTTCGCCGACCTGATAGCGTTGCTGCATTTGCCGCGCTAAATTTGCAGGTAAATCAACAGTGATTCGGTACCGCTTACGATCGTAGAAG
>NZ_JACDSF010000151.1 GCF_013449685.1 Pectobacterium brasiliense
TCATGTTCCTGATTGTACAAAAAACAGTTACGGGACACAGCCTAGGGTAAATCAGAGATCTGGGCCTTTTTGCAGACTTCGAACAAATTCCTCCGGAGTCTGGTTATTTAACGAGGAATGCGGTCTCTGCTGGTTATATTCCTGTCGCCTGTGTTCGATTTTCTCCTGAGGGTCTTCCAGTGACAGGAACCAGTGGATGTTCAGACCTTCGTCCCGAAAACGGCCATTGAATGACTCGATGAGGGCATTATCTGTCGGTTTTCCGGGCCGTGAGAAGTCCATTGTCACCTTGTTTTCATAGGCCCACTGATCTAGCGGCTTAGAAATAAATTCGCTGCCATTGTCGGTCTGCAGCAGTCCCGGCACCCGCTTCTGTAACTGTTTCAGGCGCTCCATCACTGCGACCACATCGTCTCCGCGCAGTCCCTGACCTACCTGGATTGCCAGACATTCCTGACTACGGTTAGCGCTCGGATACGACGCCTGTTGAACAGATTATCAGCTACGAAGTCCATGCTCCAGTACTGGTCAATCGCACACCCCCAGATGTGCACTTCTCTGTCTGGCGGTGACATGTCGATGGGGGCGTTTTGTCCGCAGATTCAGGCCTTCCTGACAATAAATACGGCGTGTTTTCTTATGATTAATCAGCCAGCCTTCCTGGCACAGAAGAACATGAATGCGCTGAACGCCTTAGCGAACACGGATTTCGGCAATTTCCCTTATCCGCTGCGTAATGGCACGGGTATCACGGCAACTGCGATATGCGATAGTAGTACACCGTGCGGCTCTGCATCATCAGACTGCAGCCACGACGCAGTCCGATACGGTAAGCTTCCCGCAGATATGTCACCGCGTCACGCTTTTTGCACGAGCCTCAGAACTTTTTTCGGATGGCATCCTGCAACATCTCCTTGTCCAGACTCTGGTCCGCCACCATGCCGTTTCAGACTGTGATTCTCTCCTTCGAACTGTCGCAGGCGGCGCAGCTCCGCCATGCCCATCCCTCCAAATTTCTTCTCCCAATTGTAAAAGGTAGCTTCAGAAAGCCCCATCTTTCTGAATACTTACTCTACCCGCGTGCCGGTATCGGCCTGCTCAAAGGGAAGAGATCAATCAAGAGGGCGATCTTGGCTTTACTTATGGCTAAATAGCTATATGGACACAGACCCAGTGCAAGCACGGGCAGATCTTTTTCTGACAAAGTAGTCACACACATATATCCGGCT
>NZ_JACDSF010000152.1 GCF_013449685.1 Pectobacterium brasiliense
GTTGTCGACTTTGCCTGTCACAGCAATGGTCTGGCCGGACTCGGTCGCATTAATCACGTTATCGAACGTGACGTTATCGACAGAGATTGACGCGACTGGTGCAACCGTATCCACGCCGTAAGTGTGACCGGTATTCGCAGTCGTGACATTGCCCGCCGTATCGCGTGTGGTGACGGTCGCACTCACATCACCGTTAGCAGCCAGTACCGATCCCGGAAC
>NZ_JACDSF010000153.1 GCF_013449685.1 Pectobacterium brasiliense
AACGATGAGTTAAATAAATGTCACATCCCAATTCTGCATTCCGGTTTTAACGGGTCAGCGAGAACATTCAGCGGCACCCTGAATTGTGGTTATGTGACAGCCCGAACCTTATTTTTAAAGAACAATACCCGTTCCAAGAGAATTAACGTCAATACGGGTAACTATTATGTAATGACGTTTTCATGATCAGATATCCGGGGCGGTATATGAACGATAAATTCAAAGTTAAAATGAGAGAGATAAATTAGTGGTGGAATGGGATAAGCTTTGGGGTAAATAAAAGGAAGTGAAATATATAATAAAGACGACTGTGGATTTATAGTTAATGATAGAGACATGCAGGAGAAATATTCCTGTATGTCTCTGTGACCATTATTAACGTCTTCGGCGTTCAAGTTTTTCCTGACATTCCGTGCAGGTGGTTATGCCCGGCAGTGCCAGCCGTCGCTTTTCAGGAATGGGCTTACCGCATACACGACAATGAAATAATGATGGCGTAGACCCTGGCTTAAAACGACTCTGTTCAATCATCTCCTCCAGTCGTTGCTCATTAAATTCCTGATCGCGGTCGATCTCATCCGGCATGTGTGGTCCTCCGGTCTGACGCCTCCCGTTCGCAAAGTGCGATACGCTTCCAGACGATGGTCAGTGACAACCCTTCGACTTTCGGCAGCAGGGTTTGCGTTACCTGCATCATGGCGGCCAGCGCATCGGTCGATTCCAGGTTGGCCACCCGGCATTGTTGCCATTGCCGCCAGATGGCCGCATCCGCCTCTTCGTCCGGCTCTGGCGTCCGGCCATAAGGCACACGGACGCCCAGTAACCGGCGGCGAAGGCAAACTTCGTTGGAGGTGAGGCCAAAATACTTGTTGAGTATCGCAATTGACCCACCCAGCCGGATAGCGTGGTTGATACGCTGTTGCTGCAGAACCTCCTCACGTGATTTCGCCAGAAGCAGGCGTAATGCGTCGTGATGAACCGTCACAGCCAAAAACTGTGCAGACTCCCGACTGATGATAAACAGCTCATCTAGTGATAATTGGTTGAGGGCGTTCATTTCGTCGAAAGTGAATCCTAGCGATTCACAGTAACGAATGTTGCCATCCTTCAATGCATGCAGGGCATCGGTTAATACGGCGTAATTAAGTGATGGGATAATCATGGTATTTTCTCCCTTCAGCTTATTGAGCGGCGGACTAATTTTATATTGATCCATTCGTCAATTTCCGATTCGAGCCAGGCGACACTGGCCGGGCCAATCTTGATTGAGCGGGGGAAGGTACCGTCTTTCATATACAGATAGATTTGAGA
>NZ_JACDSF010000154.1 GCF_013449685.1 Pectobacterium brasiliense
GTTATCCGACGTGACGTTATCAATAGAGATTGACGCGACTGGTGCTACCGTATCCACACCGTAAGCGTGGCTGGTATTGGCAGTCGTGACATTGCCTGCCGTATCACGCGTGGTAACCGTCGCACTCACATCGTTATTAGTTGCCAGCACGGAACCGAGAACATTCACATTCCAGGTTTTACCATCAGCATTGACGGTCGTCTGGTAG
>NZ_JACDSF010000155.1 GCF_013449685.1 Pectobacterium brasiliense
AGGCACCTTTAGCGATGCGGATGGTGATACCCTGACACTCAGCGCGACTCTCGCTGACGGGTCGCCGCTGCCAAGCTGGCTGCGCTTCGATCCTGCTATCGGCACCTTCTCCGGCACACCTAGCAATAGTGATGTGGGCACGCTGGTGATCCGGGTAACGGCCACTGACGGCAGCAATACGTCCATCAGCACCAGCTTTGGCCTGACGGTG
>NZ_JACDSF010000156.1 GCF_013449685.1 Pectobacterium brasiliense
TTATCCGACGTGACATTATCGACAGAGATCGACGCCACAGGTGCAACCGTATCGACGCTGTAAGTGTGGCTGGTGTTAGCCGTCGTGACGTTGCCTGCGGTATCACGCGTGGTGACGGTGGCGGAGATATCGCTATTCACTGCCAGTACAGCTCCCGGGACATTCACGCTCCAGGTTTTACCATCGGTATTCACCGTCGTCTGGTAGGTC
>NZ_JACDSF010000157.1 GCF_013449685.1 Pectobacterium brasiliense
TTCCGTGAACGGCTTGTCACTGCTTAGCGCTGCCGCCTGCTCTGCGGCTCCCCCAGACATGTCGATAGACGGCGCTTTCAGCTTGATGCTTTTCGCCTGAATAGTGATACCGCTGTCATCAATGGTAATGGTGCCGCCCGGCCCGCCAATCACCATTTTCTCTTTGGCGTACAGCGTATGTTTTTTGGTACGGGAGAAGATGGAGCTTTTGCTCTCGATATCGTACTTATCGCCGACCAGCAGTTTAAGCACCTGTCCGACCGACAGCGTCTGGGTGTGACCTACCAGCGTGTTTTTATACAGGCCAACCTGTTCG
>NZ_JACDSF010000158.1 GCF_013449685.1 Pectobacterium brasiliense
CAGGCAGGCCGAGCGTTTCTTTACCGACAGCAATATGATCCTGAACCTACCCGATTTTGTCAGCTTCATCTTCACGACAAAAGCACTCCCGTCTGCTTCTCTGATTTCGCCCATCAGGGTGAAAAAACGCGAACTGGAGATCTGTGCCGTTTCGCCCGCGATTGCCGCCACCGCAGCAACAGTAAACATCATCCTGGATTTTAACGAGGAGGAAACATCCTCCGTATCCGTATCAATACCGGATATCACCACAACGTGGCCCGATCTTTTTTTTGTGGAGGTGGGCGAAAAAGACACGACAACACCGAA
>NZ_JACDSF010000159.1 GCF_013449685.1 Pectobacterium brasiliense
TCGGGTCAGCGGGATTATCAGTGGTTTCACGCAGGGTGACACCGGTTTTCGGCGCACGCGCTATCAGATAGAAGTCCGTCCTGCCCTGTGGCGACTGGGATTACGCACCAACGCCCGCATCTTTCAGGCGCAGAAGCCGGAGGCGATTATCGGGACGCTGCTGGAAGAAGCGGGTATTACCGACTACGCCTTTGCGCTGCGTAACGAGCATGCGGTGCGGGAATACTGCGTGCAGTATCGGGAA
>NZ_JACDSF010000016.1:0-37341 GCF_013449685.1 Pectobacterium brasiliense
CAAGACAGGGGCTTTTTGCTATGGACTTTTCCCCTGAGTGATTCTGACGCGCTTAAACGCATTCAGCAGAAGTCGCACTGATGACGCATACTAGGTTTCGTGAAACATTTTCACCTTATGCTCTGAGCGCTCGACATTAGAACGAAAACTCGCTATCTTCGGGCATCTGGATGTCTAAACGTTTAAACGTATGCTTTGAGGATATAAGGTTATGCCAATTCGGGTTCCTGATGAGTTACCAGCCGTTAATTTTCTGCGGAATGAGAACGTCTTTGTGATGACGTCCTCGCGTGCTAAAACGCAGGAAATTCGTCCCCTCAAAGTGCTGGTTCTGAACCTGATGCCTAAAAAGATCGAGACTGAAAATCAGTTTCTGCGCCTGTTATCCAATTCCCCCTTACAGATCGATATCCAACTGCTGCGTATCGATAGTCGTGAATCAAAGAATACGCCGGCTGAGCATTTGAATAACTTCTACTGCGATTTCGATGACATCCAAAACGAAAATTTTGATGGCCTGATTGTGACTGGCGCACCGCTGGGATTAGTCGATTTCTGCGATGTTGTTTATTGGCCACAGATCGCACGTGTCATCGAGTGGGCAAAAGAGCATGTTACCTCCACATTATTCGTGTGTTGGGCTGTGCAGGCTGCTCTCAATATCCTCTACGGTATTCCCAAGATGACGCGTAAGGAAAAACTATCCGGTGTTTACCTACATCAAACGTTGCAACCTCATGCGTTGTTGACCCGCGGCTTTGATGAAACGTTCCTGGCACCACATTCACGCTATGCAGATTTCCCTGCTGATGTCATTCGTCAGCAGACGGATTTAGAGATTCTGGTTGAGTCGGAGCAGGCCGGAGCCTATCTGTTTGCCAGCAAAGATAAGCGTCTGGCGTTTGTTACCGGACACCCAGAGTATGATGTCTCGACGCTAGCGGGGGAGTTTTTCCGTGATTGCGACGCTGGATTGGATCCGGCCGTTCCGGTGAATTATTTCCCCGATGACAACCCTGAACTGGCACCGAAAGCGAGCTGGCGTAGCCACGGTCATCTGCTTTTTGTTAACTGGCTGAATTACTATGTTTACCAGATTACGCCTTACGATTTACGCCGGATGAACCCTACGCTGGACTAACCCATTCCCTTTTTTTCTCTAAGGCACCTTTTGAGGTGCCTTTCTTTTTCGTGCTGAACTCTTTCATTTCTGTTGGTTAGTGAAAGTTATTTCTCTTCCTTTTTGATTTTAATTTTCATTTTTATCATGTGGTTATTTTTACTTTATTATTAAAATGGAAATTGTTTTTGATTTTGTTTTTTATTGTATTACGCTTAATTCTGTCGGCTAAGAAATGTACATACCGGTTTGCCGATTTGGCGGTTGTTGATAAATGAAGCGGAATCTGAAAAGGAACCACGAATGATGCAGCAGACGATAAACAGAGAATTGGCGTTTAGTCAGCGTTTTGGTGAAGGTGAGAAGCAAATTCTTACGGAAGAAGCGATTGATTTCTTAACAGAGCTGGTCGCACGTTTCACGCCAGCCCGTAATCAATTACTCGCCGAGCGGCAGGTACAACAGCGTAATATCGATCAGGGTAAGCTGCCTGATTTTATTTCAGAAACGGCTTCCATTCTTGATAAGGCATGGACAATACGCGGTATTCCCGATGACCTTCAGGATCGTCGCGTTGAGATTACCGGTCCGGTCGAACGCAAGATGGTGATCAATGCATTAAATGCCAACGTGAAAGTTTTCATGGCGGACTTTGAGGATTCGCTGTCACCGGGATGGGAAAAGGTGATCGATGGGCAAATCAACTTGCGTGATGCCGTACGCGGTACGATTTCCTACATCAATGAAACAGGAAAGATCTACCAACTGAAACCCAACCCTGCCGTATTGATTTGCCGCGTGCGCGGTTTACATCTGCCCGAAAAACACGTGTCCTGGCAGGGGGAAGCAATTCCCGGCAGTCTGTTCGACTTCGCGTTGTACTTTTTTCACAACTATCAGGAACTGCTGAAGAAAGGTAGTGGCCCTTATTTCTATCTGCCAAAGACCCAATCATGGCAGGAAGCGGCCTGGTGGAATGATGTCTTTTGTTACACGGAAGATCGCTTTGATCTGCCGCGCGGGACGATTAAAGCGACGGTGTTGATTGAAACGCTGCCTGCCGTTTTCCAGATGGACGAAATTCTCTATCACTTACGTGACCATATCGTTGGGCTGAACTGCGGCCGCTGGGATTATATCTTCAGTTATATCAAAACATTAAAGAACCACGGCGATCGCGTTCTGCCCGATCGCCAGTCGGTGACGATGGAAAAACCCTTTCTTAGCGCTTACTCGCGGCTGTTAATCAAAACCTGTCACCGTCGCGGCGCGTTCGCTATGGGCGGGATGGCGGCGTTCATTCCGAGTAAGGATGCGGAACGCAATAACTGGGTGTTGGATAAGGTACGTAAAGACAAAGAGCTGGAAGCTCACAATGGTCACGATGGTACCTGGGTGGCGCATCCGGGACTGGCCGATGCGGTGATGGAAGTGTTCGATCGGGCGTTAGGTGAGCGTAAAAATCAGCTCGATATCAGCCGTGAACAGGATGCCCCCATTTACGCTGAGGAATTGCTGGAGCCTTGCCCAGGAGAGCGCACGGAAGTGGGGATGCGCGCGAATATCCGTGTTGCGGTGCAGTACATCGAAGCATGGATATCTGGTAATGGCTGCGTCCCGATTTATGGGCTGATGGAAGATGCGGCAACGGCAGAAATCTCCCGCACCTCAATCTGGCAGTGGATTCGCCACGGCAAGACGTTGAGCGATGGCCGTGTGATCACCAAAGCGCTGTTCCGCCAGATGCTGGCCGAAGAACTGTTTGTGATTCAGGAGGAACTCGGTGATGCCCGTTTCAGCGGAGGGCGCTTTGATGAAGCGGCTCTGCTGATGGAGCAAATTACCACGCAAGATGAGCTGATCGACTTCCTGACGCTACCTGGCTACGCATTGCTTGATTAATCCTGACTGATAATAAAAAGGAACCTCTGCTATGACGACCTCTCGCACCCAACAAGTCCAGCATATCGAAAAAGAGTGGAAAACCGCCCGCTGGGAAGGGATTACGCGCCCCTACAGCGCAGAAGATGTGATTAATCTACGGGGATCGGTGAACCCGGAATGCACGCTAGCGCAGCTCGGCGCGGCAAAGCTGTGGAACCTGCTGCATGGTGACGCCCGTAAAGGCTATGTGAATTGCCTGGGCGCGCTGACAGGAGGGCAGGCTTTACAGCAGGCGAAAGCGGGCATCGAAGCGATTTACCTTTCCGGCTGGCAGGTAGCGGCGGATGCAAATCTGGCGTCCAGTATGTATCCCGACCAGTCGCTCTACCCGGCGAACTCCGTACCTGCGGTGATTGAACGCATCAACAACACCTTTCGACGTGCCGATCAGATTCAGTGGGCGAACCGCATTGAACCGGGCGATAAGCGTCATACCGACTACTTTCTGCCGATTGTGGCGGATGCGGAGGCGGGATTTGGCGGCGTGTTGAATGCGTTTGAGCTGATGAAGTCGATGATCGAAGCGGGGGCTGCGGCGGTTCATTTTGAGGATCAGCTAGCATCGGCGAAGAAATGCGGGCACATGGGGGGCAAGGTGCTGGTGCCGACGCAGGAAGCCATTCAGAAACTGGTTGCGGCGCGGCTGGCGGCGGATGTCTTAGGTGTGCCGACTTTACTGGTTGCGCGAACCGATGCGGATGCAGCGGATTTGCTGACGTCCGACTGCGATGAGCATGACCGTGATTTCATCACCGGAGAACGTACGGTGGAAGGCTTCTATCGCACGCGAGCCGGGATCGAGCAGGCAATCAGCCGCGGTCTGGCCTACGCACCGTATGCCGATTTGGTGTGGTGCGAAACCTCAACGCCGGATTTATCGCTGGCGCGTCGTTTTGCTGAGGCTATCCACGCGAAGTTCCCCGGTAAGTTGCTGGCGTACAACTGTTCCCCTTCCTTTAACTGGAAGAAGAATCTGGATGACAGCACGATCGCACGTTTTCAGGATGAGCTGTCGGCGATGGGCTACAAGTACCAATTCATTACGCTGGCCGGCATCCACAGCATGTGGTTCAACATGTTTGATCTGGCGCATGCCTATGCGCAGGGCGAGGGGATGCGGCACTACGTAGAAAAAGTGCAGCAGCCTGAATTTGAGGCGATTAAAGACGGCTATACCTTCTCATCGCATCAGCAGGAAGTGGGGACCGGCTACTTCGATAAGGTGACGAACATCATTCAGGGAGGCGAGTCTTCAGTGACGGCGCTGACGGGATCGACGGAAGAACAACAGTTCTGATCCTAACCCGGTCAGTGTTCGGCTGGCCGGGTTTCATCGGGAGATCATGATGACGCGTGACCTTGAAAAGCTGGTGGCGCAGACGATCCTGCAAGGGTTTGATGCGCAATATGGACGTTTTCTCGAAGTGACGGCAGGGGCGCAGCAGCGCTTTGAACAGGCTGACTGGCCTGCCGTACAACAGGCAATGAAACAGCGTATTCACCTCTACGATCACCACGTTGGTCTGGTGGTTGAACAGCTGCGCTGTATTACGGGTATTCGCTGCGATGATGCGGATTTTTTGGCTCGGGTGAAGCATATCTACACCCGCTTACTGCCGGACTACCCGCGTTTTGAGATTGCCGAGAGTTTCTTTAATTCCGTCTACTGTCGGCTGTTCAACCACCGGGAACTGACGCCTGATAAGCTGTTTGTTTTCAGCTCTCAGCCTGAACAGCGTTTTCGTGAAATCCCCCGGCCTATCGCCAAGACGTTTGTTCCCACTGACGGCTGGCAGAACATGCTGGAAAAGCTGCTGAGCGATGTGCCGCTGCGGCTACCGTGGGAAGATTTGCCGCGTGATATTGGTTATATCACTGCGTATTTGCAACGTACCTTCTCAGCGGAGCAGCTTGCGCAGGCGACATTACAGCTGGCTAATGAGCTGTTTTATCGTAACAAAGCGGCCTGGCTGGTGGGAAAACTGTCGCTCCCTGACGGTGTCTTTCCGTTCCTGCTGCCGATTCATCACAACGAACGCGGGGCGCTATTTATTGATACCTGCTTAACCAGTCAGGCAGACGCCAGCATTGTGTTCGGTTTCGCCCGCTCTTACTTCATGGTGTATGCCCCGTTGCCGTCGGCGCTGGTGGCCTGGCTGCGTGACATTTTGCCGGGGAAGACGACGGCGGAGCTGTATCTGGCCATTGGCTGCCAGAAGCACAGCAAAACTGAGTATTATCGCGAATATCTGCACTACATTGCCGAATCAGAAGAGCAGTTTATTATCGCTCCCGGCGTGAAAGGGATGGTGATGTTGGTGTTTACGCTGCCGTCGTTCGATCGCGTATTTAAGGTCATCAAAGATCGTTTCGCACCGCAGAAAGAGGTAAGTGCAGAGCGGGTCATGGCGTGTTATCAGTTGGTGAAAGAGCACGATCGCGTAGGGCGTATGGCGGATACGCAGGAATATGAAAACTTCGTCATTGATAAGCATCGTATCAGTCCAGAGTTGCTGGATGAGCTTTGGCGTGAGGTACCGGAAAAGTTGGAAGATCTAGGCGATCAATTGGTGATCCGACACTTGTACATGGAACGCCGGATGACGCCGCTGAACCTCTATCTGGAACAGGCAAGCGCACAGCAGTTGCACGATGTGATTGAAGAATACGGCAATGCCATCAAACAGCTGGCCGCGGCTAATATTTTCCCCGGTGACATGCTATTCAAGAATTTCGGCGTCACGCGTCGTGGGCGAGTCGTATTTTACGACTACGATGAAATTTGCTACATGACTGAAGTAAATTTCCGCAAAATCCCGCCGCCGCGTTACCCAGAGGACGAACTGGCCGCCGAGCCCTGGTACAGCGTCGCGCCGAATGACGTATTTCCCGAAGAATTTCCCCATTTCCTGTGTAGCGACCGCCACATTCGTACGCTGTTTGAGGAAATGCACGGCGATCTGTTTTGTGCGGATTACTGGCGAGCATTACAGCAGCGCATCAGGGACGGGCACATTGAGGATGTTTACGCCTATCGACGCCGCAAGCGTTTTAGTCAACGCGCTGAGCCGTCCCGTGTCGGGCGCATGCTAGGGAGTAGCATGAAAATGACGGCATTATCGCGCACGAAATTTTCCCCTAATCTACATAAAAATGTGCCTAAAAGATCTGATGAGGATACATCTTGCTTATAACCCACTGTATTCCTGCATGACTTGTTTCGCGGCTTTGATCACCAGCGCGCCGAGTTCTGTGACGCGATCGTCCGTGATGCGCGACACGGGGCCGGAGATGGAAATGGCGGCGAACGCTTCATGATGTTCATCCAGAATGCAGGCCGCGATACAGCGCAGCCCCAGCGCGTGCTCTTCGTCATCGAACGAATAGCCCTGCTTGCGAATCAGCGACAGATCTTCTTTCAACGCTTGTGGAGAGCTCAAGGTGTGTGGTGTGTAGCCGTGCAGCCCTTTCTTGTGTAGCAATTGAGTGACCTGCGCATCGGGAAAATGCGCCAGAAAGGCTTTTCCAGCACCGGAAGCATGCATTGGCAACTTACCGCCAATCGGTGCAGACATACGCATCAGCGCCGTACACTGCACCTGATCGATGATGATCGCCTGGCTGTCAGTCTGATCGAGCACGGCCAGATTGACGGTTTCACCAGAATCTTCCATTAACTTGCGTACTATCGGATGCACAATCGCCAGCAGGTTGCGGCTTTGCAGAAAACTGCTGCCGACGATAAATGCGTGTGAAGCAATCGTCCACAGCCCCAAATCGCCAACCTGACGCACAAAGCCCTGTTGCTGCATGGTGGTGAGCAGACGGTGGGTTGTGGAATTCGGTAAACCGGCCTGCTGAGCGAGATCGGTTAGCGCCACGCTGCCGTTGGCTTTGGCGATATATTCAAGCAGCGTCAGGCCACGGGTCAGCGACTGCACCTGCCCGGTTGGCTGTGCAGCGGTGCCTGCGCTGGCTCTGGGTTTTTTCCCGCGTTTGGCTGGCTCTGGTGGCGTCATGGCGTCGATTCCTTTTTATGGTAATGGAATTGATTTTCGTTTTTTCACCGCAGAATGCAACTCTTCTTTCTCTGCACTTTTTATCGGTAAATGACCTGAAAAAGTCTCATGCTACACCGCGTTAGCGTGCTCATAACTTATGCTAGGATATACCAGTCATACTCCAAGCTGCATGTGCGTTGGCTTCCCTTACTCACCCCAGTCACTTACTAATGTAAGCTCCTGGGGATTCGTGCGATTGCCGCCTTACTGCAACTCGAATTATTTAGGGTATAGACACAACATATCGTATTTATTGGCCGGGGATGGGGTTCGCGTGAGTAATCGGGTAGACGAATTGCGGCGTCAGTTGGCGCAACGCATTATGGTGCTGGATGGTGGTATGGGAACCATGATCCAGGGTTATCGCCTGCAGGAAGCAGATTATCGCGGTGAGCGCTTTGCTGACTGGCCGAGCGATGTGAAGGGAAATAACGATCTGCTGGTGCTAACCAGGCCGCAGGTGATTAGCGAAATCCATGACGCCTATCTGGAAGCCGGTGCCGACATTCTCGAAACCAACACCTTCAACGCCACCACCATTGCGATGGCGGACTATGATATGCAGGCGTTGTCGGCGGAAATTAATACCGTTGCTGCACAGCTGGCGCGTGCCAGCGCGGACAAATGGACGGCCTTAACGCCGGATAAGCCACGTTATGTTGCCGGTGTCCTTGGCCCGACGAACCGTACTGCATCTATCTCTCCCGATGTTAACGATCCGGCATACCGTAACGTCAGTTTTGATCAATTGGTGGAAGCGTATCGCGAATCGACACGTGCATTGATCGCGGGCGGAGTCGATCTGATCATGATCGAAACCATCTTCGATACGTTGAACGCTAAAGCGGCGAGCTTCGCGGTAGAAAGCGAGTTTGAGGCATTGGGCATCGAGCTGCCGGTGATGATTTCTGGCACGATCACGGATGCGTCAGGGCGTACACTGTCTGGCCAGACAACAGAAGCGTTTTACAACTCCTTACGTCATTCCCGTCCGCTATCTTTCGGTTTGAACTGTGCGCTGGGGCCGGATGAACTGCGTCAGTATGTCGCTGAACTGTCACGTATTTCAGAATGCTATGTGAGTGCGCACCCGAACGCAGGGCTGCCTAACGCCTTCGGAGAATATGATCTGGATCCGGCCGATATGGCGAAGCATATCGGTGAATGGGCACAGGCCGGTTTTCTGAATATCGTTGGCGGTTGCTGTGGATCGACGCCTGCGCACATTGCCGCGATGGCAAAAGTGGTGGAAGGTGTACCGCCGCGCCAGTTGCCGGAGATTTCGGTGGCTTGCCGCCTATCCGGCCTGGAACCGCTGAATATCGATGCCAACACGCTGTTTGTTAACGTCGGGGAGCGAACGAATGTCACCGGCTCCGCCCGTTTTAAGCGTCTGATCAAAGAAGAAAAATATAACGAAGCGCTGGACGTCGCCCGTCAGCAGGTGGAAAGCGGCGCGCAGATCATCGACATCAACATGGATGAAGGTATGTTGGATGCGGAAGCGGCGATGGTCCGTTTCCTGAACCTGATTGCCGGTGAACCGGATATTGCCCGCGTGCCGATCATGATCGACTCCTCTCGGTGGGAGGTGGTTGAGAAAGGGCTTCAATGTATTCAGGGTAAGGGAATTGTTAACTCGATTTCCATGAAAGAAGGCGTTGAGGCCTTTGTGCATCACGCCAAGCTGGTAAGGCGCTACGGCGCGGCTGTGGTGGTGATGGCGTTTGATGAAGTCGGTCAGGCGGATACCCGCGCCCGTAAAATTGAAATTTGTCGCCGGGCGTACCGTATCCTGACGGAAGACGTCGGTTTCCCACCGGAAGATATCATTTTCGATCCGAACATTTTTGCTGTGGCAACGGGGATCGATGAGCACAACAACTACGCGGTGGATTTCATCGAAGCCTGTGCGGATATTAAGGCGCAACTGCCGCATGCGATGATCTCCGGTGGTGTATCCAACGTTTCTTTCTCATTCCGCGGCAACGATCTGGTGCGTGAAGCGATCCACGCCGTCTTCCTCTATTACGCGATCCGCAACGGTATGGACATGGGGATCGTGAACGCCAGCCAGTTGGCGATCTATGACGATCTTCCTGTTGAACTACGCGATGCGGTTGAAGATGTGATCCTTAACCGTCGCAGCGATGCCACTGAGCGTATGCTCGATCTGGCGGAAAAGTATCGCGGCAGCAAAACGGAAGATGAAGGCAGCAAAACACAGGCGGAGTGGCGCGGCTGGGATGTGAAGAAGCGTCTGGAATATTCGCTGGTTAAAGGCATTACCGAATTTATCGAGCTGGATACCGAAGAAGCGCGCCAGCAGGCGACGCGGCCGATCGAGGTCATTGAAGGCCCGCTGATGGACGGCATGAACGTGGTCGGCGACCTGTTCGGTGCGGGTAAAATGTTTTTGCCGCAGGTGGTGAAATCCGCCCGCGTGATGAAGCAGGCCGTGGCCTACCTTGAACCCTACATTGAAGCCAGTAAAGACAAAGGGAGTTCCGCTGGGAAAGTCCTGTTGGCGACGGTAAAAGGTGACGTCCACGATATCGGCAAGAATATTGTTGGCGTGGTGCTGCAATGTAACAACTACGAGATTATCGATCTGGGCGTGATGGTGCCGACGGATAAAATTCTGAAGACCGCGCGTGAAGAGAATGTTGATATCATCGGGCTGTCCGGGTTGATTACGCCGTCGCTGGACGAAATGGTCAACGTGGCGAAAGAGATGGAGCGTCAGGGTTTCACGCTGCCGCTGCTGATTGGTGGCGCGACGACGTCTAAAGCACATACCGCCGTGAAGATTGAGCAGAACTATAGCGGCCCGACGGTCTACGTGCAGAATGCTTCGCGCTCTGTCGGCGTGGTATCGGCGCTGCTGTCCAGTGCGCAATATGATGACTTTGTTGCACGTACCCGTAAAGAGTACGAAACCGTGCGTATTCAGCACGCGCGTAAAAAGCCGAGAACGCCGCCCGTGACGCTGGAAGCGGCGCGCGCTAACGCTTCCGATCTGGATTGGGATAACTACACGCCGCCCGTTGCACATCGGCTTGGCGTGCAGGCGGTGACAGCCAGCATCGAAACACTGCGCAACTATATCGACTGGACGCCGTTCTTTATGACCTGGTCGCTGGCCGGGAAATATCCCCGCATTCTGGAAGATGAGGTGGTGGGTGAAGAGGCCAAGCGCCTGTTTGCCGATGCCAACGCGATGCTGGACGACTTGTCCGCACGCGGTGCGTTGAATCCGCGTGGTGTGGTGGGTTTATTCCCAGCGAACCGCGTTGGCGATGACGTAGTGCTTTATACCGATGAACGGCGTGAAACGGTGCTGTCAGTGAGCCACCATCTGCGTCAGCAGACGGAGAAAACCGACTTCCCGAACTACTGCCTGTCTGATTTTGTGGCACCGAAATCCAGCGGCAAGCCGGACTATCTCGGGGCCTTTGCGGTGACCGGTGGGCTGGAAGAAGATACGTTGGCCGAGCAGTGGGAAGCTCAGCATGATGATTACAACAAGATCATGGTGAAGGCGATCTCTGACCGTCTGGCGGAAGCCTTTGCGGAATACCTGCATGAGCGTGTGCGTAAAGTCTACTGGGGCTATGCGCCGAATGAGAACCTCAGTAATGAGCTGCTGATCCGCGAGAATTATCAGGGCATCCGTCCTGCACCGGGTTATCCGGCTTGCCCGGATCACACGGAAAAAGTGCAAATCTGGCAGTTGCTGGATGTGGAAAAGCATACCGGCATGAAGCTCACCGAATCCTATGCCATGTGGCCGGGCGCGTCGGTATCCGGCTGGTACTTCAGCCATCCCGACAGCAAATACTTCGCCGTCGCGCAAATCCAGCACGATCAGGTAGAGGATTACGCGGTGCGTAAAGGGATGGATGTGAGTGAGGTGGAGCGCTGGCTGGCGCCGAATCTCGGCTATGATGCTGATTAAGTTTCGACGTAAGTCGAATATGAAATATCAGCCCCAGAGATTTAGTCGTCTCAACTATGCCAACGAGGGGGCGTTTCGTACGTGATGAACCACATTATTTCTCTGTGGCACTAGCGCCACGCCCGCTCAGGGCGCTCAGTCGCCGCTGCCCTGAGAACCCAGGCTTTTTGGCGGAAATTATGCCGCTTTGCGGTTCCTTCGGCATTCGAGAACGCTAGTCGTGCCGCTAGTGACGCGCTCCCGGCGCGGCACTAGCTTTCGCAGCGTCCATGCTGCTCACACGGCGTTCTCGCTCGCCTCAGCATAATTTTTAACGCCACTTGAAAAGCAAAACCGGTTAGCACACAGATGTTTTCTGCTTCTTAGCCTATCGCTATGCAAGATTGATTGTGATGAGAATAGTTATCAGTCTTATTGATGCGATTTCATGGTAATGGTAAGGTGAGCATCAATTAAGCAGAAAGCATTTTTCTGTTTTTATTCCACGCATTTCCGCTAACCGCTGGCCTGATTCTGGGCGTTAAACAGGATGAAGGTATCTCCCCGCTCATGCTAAAACGACTCTTTTCCATTGAGGATTTCTTCGACATCGGTGAACGTTACGGGATTGATTACCATTTCCCGCAGCTGTCGTCCTGCCGTGAGCGCGCGAAAGAAAAGCGTATCGTGGTGCAGGGCGATGTCGAAGAGATGACGCTGTCCTCTGGGATTTGCCTGACGAATTCTAACGTGCAGGTGTTGCAGCCTTACGAATCGACGTCGTTGCACTGTTGCCCGTTTTATACGCTGGTGGTGCTGGAAGGGCGCGTCGCGCTGCGTCTGAACGGCAAGGAATTTGTTGTGCGGTCTGGTATGGCATTCAGCACTCGGCTGGGTGACCCGTTAGTCATGAACGCCAGTCACCTTGCGGATTGTCATCTTCGCACCGTATCGCTGGGCATTTTCCCCACCACTTTTGCTTTGGATACGCTGTTGGGCTCGCTGCTGAACGAGTGGGAACAGGGCGGTAATCCGACATTTCTATGGCAGGTTCCCAGCTATTTATTATCTGGGTTGCAGCACGCACTGGAAAATACCACTCCGGGGATATCGCGCCAGCTTATGCTGGAAGGCGTGATGCTACAGCTGCTAGGGCAAGGCCTGTCATCCGGGCAACGTGGGGGAGAGCGGCGCGTATTGCCTCCGCCCGGCGAGCAGGATCGGCTGGAGAACGTTCGGCGGCTTCTGGCGCAACAGCCTGAAAAAGAGTACACCCTCAATGAATTGGCGCAGTTGGCCGCGATGAGCACCAGTAGCCTGCGTACCAAGTTTCGTCAGGCGTATGGTCATTCGGTCTTTGACTATCTGCGTGACTGCCGGCTGGAACTGGCTCGGCGCTATCTGGTGCAGGGATACAGCGTTCAGCAGGCGGCCTGGATGTCGGGCTACCAGCACGCGACCAACTTTGCGACGGCTTTTCGGCGGCGTTACGGTATGGCGCCGAGCGATGCGCGCATGGTCATCTAGCATTTCCTTTCTTATCAATATCCTGAGCCTTATTTATGCCAGATATTGTCACTTGGCTGCCCGTTTGATGCTTTCTCGCTGAGTTCCCGTTTTGTCATTGTGCATACACAAGTTGTCACTGCGCATAGCTATCGCAAGACTAAAAACGGTAATAATTCTTATTTACAATAATAAGGTCTGTGGAGATTCCCATGTTCAGAAAAACGCGGCTGGCGCTGGTGGTTGGCTGTTTTACCAGTGGATTAACGGTGCCGGCACTGGCGCAGGATACGCCATCCTCTTCTTCTCAGGGTGATACGTTAATCGTGACGTCTCAAACGCAACGCGGCGCGACGAAGCTGGAAACGCCCGATATTGAGACTCCTCAGGCCGTTTCTATCATTACGCGCGAGCAGATTCAGGAACAGGGGGCGACCAGCGTTCGTCAGGCGGTCGGCTATACGCCGGGCGTGTACAACAACCAAATCGGCGCGTCCAACCGCTTTGACTACATGGTGCTGCGCGGCTTTTCCGACGGCAGCCTCGATAACGTCTATCTCGACGGGCTGAAGATGATGGGGGATACCAACTCCCATAGCTCGCTGGTTATCGATCCCTGGTTTCTCGACAGTATTGAAGTAGTCAGAGGCCCAGCATCCGTCCTCTACGGGCGTTCTTCTCCGGGTGGGATTGTGGCGCTGAATTCCCGTCAACCGTCGTTCGATCGCAGCGGACAGATCAAGTTGTTTGCAGGCAACAATGCCCAGCGCGGTGCGGCGTTTGACGTTACCGGTCCGCTGGATGATGACGAACGTTTTTCATTTCGTCTGGGTGGGATGGTGCGTGAGGCGGATACCCAATTTGGGCCGCTGAAAGAAGAACGCTATGCGATTGCACCTAGCCTGCTGTGGCGGATTTCCGACAAGACCCGCCTGGAGTTTATGGCGTACCTGCAACGCGATCCAGAAGGCGGCAGTCACTCGGGGTTGCCGTATGACGGTACGGTGGTCGCGCACAACGGGCGGAAAATCTCGAACACCTTCTATGAAGGGGAAGAGAATGATGAGAAATACGACCGTAAGCAAAACATGGTGGGATACAACGTTGAACACGGTTTTGATAGCGGCTGGGCGGTGCGCCAAAAAGTGCGTTATCTGCGTACCAAAGTGCATTTGGATCAGGTGTACGCCTATGGCTGGACGCAGCCGACCGCCGATACGCTGACCCGTTATTACTCGGGTTCCCGTGAGTCGCTGTCTGCGCTAACGTTAGATAATCAGCTCGATGGTAGCGTGGATACCGGAGCGGTTAACCACCGCCTGCTGGTAGGGATCGACTATCAGCAGCGTAATAATAATGTGGACTGGCCTTCGGGTTCCTTCCCAGCGCTCGACGCGTTTAATCCCGTTTACGGTTCAGGCCCATCAGCAATGTACGCGAGTACGCTTGAAAAGCATAAGCTGCAACAGACGGGGCTCTATCTACAAGATCAAATGAGCTGGGAGCGCTGGCGCTTAACGCTGGGCGGTCGTCACGATCAGGTAAAAATCACCAATATTAGTAAGAATAGCGGCAGCCGTGGCGAGTTGGATAAGAACAATTTCAGTTCACGCGCCGCGTTGCTCTACCTGTTTGATAATGGAATAGCACCTTATATGAGCTATTCCACTGCCTTCACGCCGACCAGTTTTGCTGATGCAAATGGCAACATCCTCGAACCGATGAAAGGCAAACAGTGGGAAGCTGGGGTGAAATATCAGCCTGAAGGATCGCAGAACCAATATAGCCTGTCGGTATTCCGTATTAATCAGAAAAATGTCGCCACGAAAAATCAGCCCAGCGATCCGTATCGTTCCATCGGTGAAATCGAGTCGGAAGGGGTGGAGTTGGAGGCGGTGAGCCACATTACTGAAAACCTTCGCTTGCAAGCGGCGTATACCTATACCGATATCCGCTATAAGAAAAGTGATGATGTGAGTGAGCAAGGGAAGCGTGCGGTGTATGCGCCGCGCAATCAGGCCAGCGCCTGGGCCAGCTATGATGTGAAAAGCGGTCCACTGGATGGCCTGACCATGGGTTCCGGTGTGCGTTACGTGAACGGCGTGACCTCCGATCGTGCCAACACCCACACGCTGCCGTCTTACACGCTGGTGGATATGGCAGTGGGATACGATCTCTCGAAGGTCGGTCTGAAAGGGCTAAGTGCACAGCTTAACGTCAATAACCTGACCGATAAACGCTACGTGGCTTCCTGTAACTCGCTGGAGTTCTGTTACTTCGGTGCCGAACGCAGCGTAGTCGGCAGCGTCTCTTACTCGTTCTGATCGCGTGTTTTGCAGCACTAAAACGAAAGCCGGGTTTCCCCGGCTTTTTCACATCATGTATTCGCTAACGATCAATACAGGCCAATCGCTTTCCACCACAGTAGACCCGCGCTCATGAAGATCGCCTGATTCACCAGACTGACGACGAAGCCAGTGCGCCACCAGATGGCGGTGGGCACGTATCCCGCGCCGAACAGAATGGGGCCGCGTGCGTGGGTATATTGTGTCAGTGAGCAGTACAGGCTGCTGGTAAACGCCAGCATGAATGCCATTGGCACCGCCGGAATGTTCAGGTTGATCCCGACACCGAGGAACACCGCAAAAAGCGCGGCGATCTGTGCATTGCCGCTGGCGAAGAAATAGTGGGTGTAGAAATAGGCTGCATTCAGCAGCAACAGTACCAAGACCCAACTGGTTCCCTGCATTAAGTGGCCGATGTTGCTGCCGATGAGATCGCCAAACCAGTTGGTGAAGCCGAGCTTTTTCAACTGATTCGCCATCATCAGCAGGGCGGCGAACCAAATCAGCGTATCCCAGGCGCCTTTCTCGCTCTTCACGTCTTCCCAGCTCAATACGCCGGTTAACAGCAGAAAAGACAGCCCGACGAACGAAGCCGTCGTGGCATCTACGCCTAATTTGTCGCCAAAAATCCACAGTACTAACAGCAGGACAACGGTGAAGGCCATCAACCATTCACCGCGGCTCATGTTGCCCATTTTTGCCAGTTCGGCGACGGCCAGTTTTGGTGCATCTGGCGTATGGCGAATTTCTGGTTTGGTCAGCCAGTAGACGAGCAAGGGGACAACGGCCAGAGAAATCAGACAAGGTACCAGCGCCGCCAGAAACCAGCTTCCCCACGTGATGGTCACGCCCGCGTTGGCCGCCAGTTTTACCGCCAGCAGGTTGCCGGTGTAAGCAGTCATAAACAGCGAAGCGGTCACATCGTTAACGTTACCGATACAGGTAATGAGGAAGGTGCCAATCTTGCTGCGTGAGGCATCTTCCGGTTTGGAGTCGAAGCTACGGGACAGCGAATCGGCAATGGGATAAATAATCCCGCCGCAGCGTGCGGTGTTGCTCGGCATCGCGGGGGAAAGCACCAGATCGGCAAAGGCCAGACCGTAAGCCAGACCCAGCGTGCGTTTTCCCAACATACGGATCATCTGCAAGGCGATGCGGCGACCCAGCCCTGTTTTGATAAAGCCGCGCGCGATCATGAAAGCGACAACAATCAGCCAGATCAGCGAGCTGTTCAGGTCGCTGAGTGCGGTTTGTATCGCGCCGCTGGCCGTTGTATCTCCCGCGGCGTACGTTAGCGCAAAGAGCGTGATACTGATAATACCGATAGCCCCAATCGGGAGAACGTTCGCGACAATGCTCACGATCGTGGCGACGAAAAGGACGGCAGAGTGCCAAGCGGCGGGGCTTAAGCCAGTTGGGGGTTCCATTTGCCAAAGAAAGGCGGCGATGGCGAGAATAATGATTAGCGGAAGCCAGTTCAGTCCATACGAGGTTTTCGTCTTCATCCATTTTCCTTACTTATGGCTAGCAGAGCGGTACGGGTATATAACCCATAGGAGTTATAGGGATAAAGAGAGCATAGCGCTAACTGGGGAAGGCGTGAGGTAAAATTATCGGCTTATTGATTTGGATTCTGTTTTTTAAATATTGTCAGTTAAGTAATTTTTATCATTAGTTGATTGGTGGGCGATTTTGCTGTGGCGCGGGCTGTCTCGCAGTAAGGTCCGCCAACATCTGGTAAGATGGTCATTCATTACGTCATCAACACCTTCTATTTCATCAACACACGTTTAGCTGGAGGCGCGGACTTTTTGTTAACACTGCTGAATCTCCTTTCTGCGATTGCGTTACTGGTGTGGGGCACTCATATTGTTCGCACTGGTATCATGCGAGTTTATGGCACCCAGTTACGGCGGGTTCTCAGCGATAGCGTTGAGAAAAAACCGTTGGCTTTTATGGCCGGCATTGGCGTAACCGCGCTGGTGCAGAGCAGCAATGCGACCGCGTTGCTGACGACCTCTTTTGTCTCACAGGGGCTGGTGGCATTAACGCCTGCGCTAGTGATTATTCTCGGGGCGGATGTCGGTACGGCACTGATGGTGCGAATTCTGACGTTCGATCTGTCCTGGCTTTCTCCGCTGCTGATTTTTCTGGGCGTGATATTTTTCCTCAGCCGTAAGCAGACGCGGGTGGGACAGGTTGGTCGCGTGGCGATTGGGCTCGGGCTGATTTTGCTGGCGCTGGAAATGATTGTCGTAGCAGCAGCCCCGATCACGCAAACGTCGGGTGTCAAGGTGCTGTTTTCCTCGTTAACGGGTGACGTCATGCTGGATGCACTGGCTGGCGCGCTGTTTGCGGTGATTACCTATTCCAGTCTGGCAGCGGTGCTACTGACGGCAACCTTGACGGCAAGCGGTGTGATCTCGCTGGAAGTGGCGATGTGTCTGGTCATTGGTGCCAATCTGGGCAGCGGGTTACTGACGATGATGAGCACCTCGACGCAGAATGCGGCAGGCCGACGCGTGGCGCTCGGCAGCATGCTGTTCAAGCTGATAGGCTGTTTGGTCGTGTTGCCGCTGGTCGAGCCGCTTTCGCGCTGGCTGACACGTATTCCGCTGGGTGCCGAAGAACTGGTGATCTATTTCCATCTGTTCTACAACCTGATTCGCTGTCTGCTACTGATCCCGCTTACCGGCGTGGTGGCGCGACTGTCCTGCGTGATGATTGCTGATTCGCCGCAAGTCGATCTCCAGATGAAACCGCGCCATCTGGACACCAGCTCGCTGGATACGCCGGCGCTCGCGCTGGCCAACGCTGCGCGGGAAACGCTGCGTATTGGCGATGTGCTGGAGCAAATGCTGCGTTTGTACCGTGAAGTCTTGCAGGGCGACCATATGCAGCGGCGGGAGATTCGTCGACTCGATGATGATGTCGATATCCTTTACACCGCGATTAAGCTCTATTTGGCGCAGATTCAGAAAGACGGCTTGGATGAGCGAGATTCCCGACGCTGGGCTGAGGTGATCGAAGTGGCGCTGAATCTGGAGCAGGCAGGGGATATCATCGAACGCATGGCAGATGACATTGCCAATCATTCCTCCGGCGTACGCATGGCGTTTTCCGCACAGGGGCTGGAGGAGTTGAACCATCTGCATGAACAGATGCTGGCGAATCTGCGTCTGGGACTCTCGGTTTTCCTGTCGGAGGATGTCACCAGCGCGAAACGCCTGCGCCGTGCCAAACACCGCTTCCGCATTATGAACCGCCGTTATGCCCATGCGCATGTCGATCGCTTACATCAGCACAATGTACAGAGTCTGGAAACCAGTTCGCTCCATTTGAGCTTACTCGGGGATATGAACCGACTGAATTCCCTGTTCTGTGCGGTAGCGTATAACGTCTTGATTGTGCAGCAGGAAGGGGACGAAGAACGCGAAGAGTCACCGCTGACGCTGTGATCCTTTGGAGGCTCTCTTAGTTATATTTTTATGCAGGCTAAGAGGTGGTTTCGTGCGCGATAATGCTGCCATTTTCCTGCTACTTCATAGCACGCGCCCGACACGGGACGGCTCAAACGCCGCTCGCCCCGTGGCTCCAGGCTTTTCGGCGGGAATTATGCCGCTGACGCGGTACCTTCGTCGATATCAGGCTTAACGGACCGCTTGCGACACGCTTACTCGCCCCATAAATGGAGCTCGCCCTTCGGGCCAGCACAAGTGCTGTTCAAAAACGTCTCTGACGTTTTTGTCCGGCGTGGCGCAAGCTTTCGCCGCGTCCATGCGGCTCATCCTAAGCCCGCTATCTCCTCAGCATAATTTTTTACGCCGGATAACGTCAAAGCCCGCGATGCCTCTGTATTGGTGACTAATAAACAGAGAGCGAACTTACTCGAACAGGCTGCGGTGCAGTGTTTGTACCACTCGCTCGGCGTCATCACCCGGTACCAGGAAGCACAGGTTGTTGCTGCTGGCGCCGTAGCAGATCAGGCGAATACGGAAGGGTTCCAGTACGCCAAACACTTCTTTCCCGACGCCACAGGCCTGAGACAGATTGTTGCCGATCAACGCGACCAGCGACAGATTCTCTTCAACTTCAACCCGACACAGCGATGACAGCTCGGTCAGCAAGGCGCTGGAGAGCAGGCTGTCGCCCGTTGAGGTGGAGCCGGTTGTGTCGAGCGTCAGCGCGACGTTGACTTCTGACGTCGTGATCAGGTCAACGGAGATGTTATGGCGTGCCAGAATGCTGAATACTTCGGCCAGAAAACCGCGTGCGTGCAGCATGTTCAGGCTATACAACTTAAGCAGCGTTTGTTTACGACGCAGCGCCAGCGCGCGGAACAGCGGCGGATTTTCGGTTTTATTGCACACCAACGTACCGCCAGCGGCCGGATCTTTGCTTGAGCCGACGAACACAGGGATATCGCTACGCACCGCCGGCATCAGCGTGGCGGGGTGCAGGACTTTCGCGCCAAATGTCGCCATTTCGGCCGCTTCTTCGAACATGATTTTATCGATGCGTTTTGCCGTCGGCACTACGCGTGGATCGGTGGTGTAGATGCCAGGAACATCGGTCCAGATATCAATCCGACTGACGTTGAGCGCTTCGCCCAGCAGCGCCGCCGTATAATCACTACCACCGCGACCCAACGTGGTCGTGCGGCCTTTTGCTTCGCTGCCGATAAAGCCCTGAGTGATTACTAAACCTTGCTCAAGACGCGGTTGCAACTGGCTGCGAGTCAGTTCACCTAAAACCTCGACGTCTGGCTGAGCACGGCCAAAGTGATCGTCTGTACGCATGATTTTGCGCACATCAAACCATTCTGCAGTGACATCACGCTGACGTAGAATCTCGACAAACAGCAGGGTAGACATCAGTTCGCCGTGGCTGACCAGTTCATCGGTCAGGGCGTTTGACGTCGCGAGCGCCGCCGCTTCAGACAGGGTCGTGACGCTGTCCAGCATGCGATCAATCTCGTCGCGAATCACGCTTTGATTGGTCAGTCTGTCAATGATGGCGTATTGGATTTGGCGGATTTTCGCCAGATTTTCGGCGCGCGTTTCCGACGCCTGACCTTCGGCGAGCGCGACCAGTAAGTTAGTGATTCCCGCCGATGCTGACAGCACCACAACGCGCACATTCGGGTTGGATAACACCACATCGGCACTGCGATTCATGGCGTCAAAGTCCGCCACGCTGGTGCCGCCAAATTTGGCAATAACGGTAGAGTTCGCGTTTGCGGAGACTTCAGTTGCAGACATGTCAAAAAACCTCGTGTCAGGGGTAGGCTGTTTTCAGTAAACAGCATTCCATTAATCAGCCTTGGCACAGGGGGAGAGCAAAAGTAGGGGGCAGGCGTAGAAAAAATGACTACGATACACCCAGAAGCGCTCCACCTTGCTGGATGTCCATCAGGACAAATCCGGTGACAACCCAGAGGATTCAGCCTCTGTAGTCGATAAGGTGAAAGCCGTATTTTCACCGTATCTCGGCATCGCTCCCCCTCGGATATCATCAGCGGATTACGGTTCCTCCGATATCTTACCTGGGCGATGCGCCTCTTCTGGCTTACACACCGAGTGTGCAAGTACAGTGTTACAAATAACGGGTTATGCGGTTTCTGTCAATAAACAAAACGGCATGAACCGCTTTTAGCAAGAAAAGGGATCTCAATCTGGATTTTAAGGGATACAATCGATTCAGTCACTTTGAACTCATGCTTAGAGAGAAAGTCGCATTATGAAAAATATTAATCCAAGCCAAACTGCCGCGTGGCAGGCATTACAACACCATTTTAACGCGATGAAAGACGTGCAAATCAGCGAGCTTTTTGCACAAGATAGCGATCGTTTTGCCCATTTTTCCGCGACGTTCGACGATCAGATGCTGGTGGATTACTCCAAAAACCGCATCACGGCAGAAACGATGGAAAAACTGCACGCGCTGGCACGGGAAACCGACCTGTCTGCGGCGATTCAGTCCATGTTTGCCGGCGAGAAAATCAACCGCACGGAAGACCGCGCCGTTCTGCACGTTGCCCTGCGTAACCGCAGCAACACGCCGATTCTGGTAGATGGCAAAGATGTAATGCCGGAAGTCAACGCAGTGCTGGCGAAGATGAAAGATTTCAGCGAACGCGTGATTGGCGGTGAGTGGAAAGGCTATACCGGCAAAACCATTACCGACGTGGTTAACATCGGTATCGGCGGCTCCGATCTCGGCCCGTTCATGGTAACGGAAGCGCTGAAGCCTTATAAAAATCACCTCAACATGCATTTTGTCTCCAACGTTGACGGCACGCACATCGCTGAAACGTTGAAGCCGCTGAACCCAGAAACCACGCTGTTCCTCGTCGCGTCGAAAACCTTCACCACGCAGGAAACCATGACCAACGCGCACAGCGCTCGCGACTGGTTCCTGAAAACGGCGCAGGACGAGAAACACGTTGCCAAGCACTTTGCTGCGCTGTCCACCAACGCGAAAGCCGTCGGCGAATTTGGTATCGATACCGACAACATGTTCGAATTCTGGGACTGGGTTGGCGGGCGCTACTCTCTGTGGTCGGCGATTGGGCTGTCGATCATTCTCTCTCTGGGCTTTGATAACTTTGAGAAACTGCTCAGCGGTGCGCACGCGATGGACAAGCACTTTGCTTCCACGCCAGCGGAGAAAAACCTGCCAGTGCTGTTGGCGCTGATCGGCATTTGGTACAACAATTTCTTCGGTGCTGAAACTGAAGCGATTCTGCCGTATGACCAATACATGCACCGTTTTGCCGCCTATTTCCAACAGGGAAATATGGAATCCAACGGGAAATCTGCCGATCGCAACGGCAACCCAGTGGATTACCAGACCGGGCCGATTATCTGGGGTGAACCGGGTACGAACGGCCAGCATGCGTTCTACCAGTTGATCCATCAGGGCACCAAGCTGGTTCCGTGTGATTTCATTGCGCCGGCGGTGAGTCATAACCCATTGAGCGATCATCACAGCAAACTGCTGTCGAACTTCTTTGCACAAACGGAAGCACTGGCGTTCGGTAAGAGTCGTGAGGTGGTAGAAGCAGAATTTGCGGCGGCAGGCAAAAGTCCAAAAGAAGTTGAACACGTCGCACCGTTTAAAGTATTCGAAGGCAATCGCCCGACCAACTCTATCCTGCTGCGCGAAATCACCCCGTACAGCCTGGGCGCGCTGATTGCACTGTATGAGCACAAAATCTTCACTCAGGGCGCGATCCTGAACATCTTCACATTCGATCAGTGGGGCGTGGAGTTAGGGAAACAACTGGCGAACCGTATTCTGCCGGAACTGGAAAATGACAGTACGATCGACAGCCATGACAGTTCTACCAACGGACTGATCAACCGCTTCAAAGCGTGGCGTAACTAATCGGGCCTGTGCCCTTTGGTTTTTCAATCGCAAGGAGGAAGACATGCAGGTTCGTATTTTGTTGGGACTTGCCGCGGCAGTATTGCTGGCGGGATGCAGCAGTAGCAGTAGCCAACTTAGCACTGCCGGGCAGGCCGTGACGTTCACGGATACCAAGCCAGGCAGCGAATGTCAGCTGTTGGGGCAGGCCAGCGGTAGCCAGTCTAACTGGCTGGCGGGAAACCATAGCGACGGCAGTTCTATGCGCGGTGCGGCAAACGATCTGCGTAATAAAGCGGCGGCGATGGGGGGCAATACGGTCTATGGCGCAACCAGTCCGAGTGAGACCTTCTGGTCAAGCTTTGCGCCGCTGGACAGCAAGATGAGCGGCAGCGTCTACAAATGTCCTTAAGCTAAAGAAAAACCCGGTGAGAGTGGCATTTTGCTCTCACCGCTTTCCTAACGTATTGCTCAACCGCCTATCCCAGCGTCGTCCTGATGCTGCTTCATCCCTAAATCCAGCGGCGTTTTGCTGGCTTCCCCACCGATTTCCCGTGCCAGACGAGGCACCAGATAGCCGGATACCTTCTTCAGCAGCGCTTTGACTAAGACGCGCGCCTCGTTGTCATCTACCAGAAAATGCGCGGCACCCTGAACCTTATCCAGCACGTGCAGGTAATAAGGCAGAATTCCTGCGTCAAATAGCGCATTACTGAGCTGGGCGAGTGTCTCTGCACTGTCATTCACCCCGCGCAGCAGCACGCTTTGGTTGAGCAGGGTCACGCCTGCACGGCGCAAACGCGCCATACTTTGTGTTAAATCAGGATCAATTTCCTGCGGGTGGTTAATATGCGTCACCAGCAATACCTGAAGCGAACTGCGTGACAGGCGATCGCACAGCGCATCGGTAATACGTGCAGGGATCACCACCGGCAAACGGCTGTGAATACGCAGACGTTTCAGATGTGGGATGTGTTCCAGCTCGGTGATCAGCCAGTCCAACTCGTGGTCTTTAGCCATCAGCGGGTCGCCACCGGAAAAAATAATTTCATCCAGTTCTGGATGCTGGCGGATATAATCCAGCGCCTGACGCCAGTTTGCCTTGTTGCCCTGATTATCCTGATAGGGGAAATGGCGGCGGAAGCAGTAGCGGCAGTTTACCGCACAGCCGCCTTTAACCAGCAGCAAGGCGCGGTTGTGATATTTGTGCAGTAGCCCCGGCACGACGCTGTGTTGCTCATCAAGCGGGTCATGCGTGAAACCTGGGGTGGCGATAAACTCCTCATGTGCGGTCAATACCTGTAGCAGCAACGGATCGTCAGGATTGCCTTTTTGCATCCGTGCCGCGAAGGCGCGTGGTACACGCAGCGCAAAAAGCCTGCGTGCATCACGGCCTTGCCGGAGTTTAGCGTGATCGCTCAGTGCCAAAAGTTGCAGTAATTCATCAGGATCGGTAATTACGTCCGCAAGTTGCTGCAACCAATCTTCTCTGGAAGGTATATTTAGGGTTACAATGTGTGCCATTTTTTGGCTTCGTACCAGTATTAAAATTGTAGAGGGCCTTTATGGCGACTTATTCTAGCAACGATTTCCGTTCCGGTCTTAAAATCATATTCGAAGGCGAACCGTATGCCGTCGAATCCAGTGAGTTTGTTAAGCCGGGTAAAGGCCAGGCTTTTGCTCGCGTAAAAATGCGCCGCCTGTTGACGGGCTCTCGCGTTGAAAAAACCTTCAAGTCTACCGATTCTGCAGAAGGCGCAGACGTCGTTGATACCAACATGAACTACCTGTACAACGACGGTGAGTTCTACCACTTCATGCACCCTGAGACGTTTGAACAGCATCAGGTTGAAGAGAAGACCGTTGGTGATGCGGCAAAATGGCTGCAAGACAACGCCGAATGTATCGTTACCCTGTGGGATGGTCGTCCTATCGCCGTTCAGCCACCGAACTTCATCGAAGCTGAAATCACCGATACCGATCCAGGCCTGAAAGGCGACACTGCCGGTACTGGCGGTAAGCCAGCAACGCTGAGCACTGGCGCAGTCGTTAAAGTGCCATTGTTCGTGCAGATCGGCGAAGTTGTCAGAGTTGATACGCGTTCTGGCGAATACGTTTCACGCGTTAAGTAATTTATCTGAAAAGGCTGCCTTCTGTGAGGGCGGCCTTTTTAATTCATTTTTTCTCATTCAAGTCTCCCCTCTGTTTTGCTCCTCGTCCGAAAAAACCGCCACAAGCATTAAAATTGGCTACGCTTAAAAAGTAGTCACTTTCGTACCGTTGACATCCTACTCTCATAAAGAAGGAACCGAGTATGTTGAAGAAAGTTTTTGTTGCCATTTTTTCTCTGGTTATCCTCTCTGCGGTGGTTGGATGCAATACCGCCCGCGGTGTTGGGCAAGATGTTGAAGCGGGTGGGAAGGCCATTCAGCGCAGCGCCCAATAGCCCAACGTGAGAAATAAGTCGTAATAACTTTTCCGAGTGGAGGAAAATGCCGTTTATGGTGTTTTCTTCCCCACGGCGAGATAATGTGAAAGTGGATCACTCGGAGAAGTAATAATGTCGCCTCTTTTCATTACTGTCGGCATGCTGACGTTGAGTAATATATTTATGACGTTCGCTTGGTATGGGCATTTACGCTATTTCAGTGGCCGAACTTGGATCATTGCTGCGTTGATCAGTTGGGGGATCGCATTATTTGAATACCTTCTACAGGTGCCAGCAAATCGGATTGGTTATCAGGTCGCTTCTGCCGGTCAATTAAAAATATTGCAGGAAGTGATCAGCCTTTCCGTATTTATCCCTTTTTCCATGTTCATTTTAAAAGAACCGTTCCGCACCGATTATATTTGGGCGGGGCTGTGCCTGCTGGGCGCAGTTTTCTTTATGTTTCGCGATAAGATTATGGGATAACGGATTGGCTATCCCATTGTTGTGGTTAATACACTCAGATTACTGATTGACCCAGATAAGCGCTTCTGTCGGGAAGCCGTAGCGTTTGGCTGTGGCGACCAGTTTGTCGCGTGTCGCAGCATCCAACGTTGGCGTGCGTGAGAGAATCCACAGGTAGTCGCGGTTCGGCCCGCAAATCAGGGCGTAGCGGTAGTCGTCGTCCAGTTCAATAATGTTGTAGCCGCCATAGAACGGCCCGAAGAACGACACTTTTAGCGCGCCACGCTGAGGCGAATCCGTGAAATACGCTTTCCCGATGCTCTCTTTCCATTCCTGTTTTTCGATGTTAAAGCCACGATTAATCACCTTGATTCCGCCGTCATCCCGCGGGCTGTAGGTTGCCGTCACGCGTTCCATATTGCGTTCAAAACGGTGGTCGAGGCGGGCGATCTCATACCATGTGCCGAGGTAACGATTGACGTCAAAATTTTCCACAACGGTGACGTTATCGGGTGGCGTCACGCTACAGGCGACAGAAAAGAGTGCTATCAGCGCGGCAATGCAGGCTTTCCCACGTCGTCTGATTGTGAAGAGAAGGCTTTTGAATAACGTGGTATTAAAGCGAATAGCGTTAAAGGGCATCATATTGACATCTCATCGTTTTCATCTTTGTTCCAGTGTAGACGATGGACGTAGTCAGGCGGGGAAATAATATGGCCTGCGACGATCTCGTGCAGGCCGTTAGGTACAAATTTACAGATGTTACCTCTACAGCGTAACGACACCGATAACGGTAACCACGGTCAGGATTGCCGCCAGACCGTAGAACACCCATTTTCCGGCAGGAACGTGGATTTTCAGGTCATGCATCGCGTGGTGGATACGGTGCAGGCCACACCAGAGCGGCAGTACAATCATCAGCAGTAAAAAGACACGGCCGATAAAGCTCTGGCTGAACGCAGCGATGCGCTCATAGGTTAACGCGTCCGGGAACAAGCCCAGAGGCAGCATCACGCCGACCAGCAGAATGATCACCGGAGCGAAGAACGCGCTCCACATCCCACCAGCGCCGAATAGGCCCCAGAAAGGCGGTTCGTCAGAACGTTTTGGCGTTGGGTTAATCACATTATTTCTCCTGTTCAGAATAGTAAGGCGATCGCCAGAACGGCTACGGTTACCACCACGGTGACAGCCCACAGCCCTTTAATGATCGGCTCTGGCCCCATTTTTTCATCTTTAATCACGATGATGCTGGCCTTCGGTGCCAGTTCAAACCAGGTTTTGGTATGCAGCGCAGCAGCGAGCAGAGCAACGATATTGATCAGCAGCACTAGCGGGTTTTGCAGGAAGCTGACAAAGTTTGCCCAGCCTTCCGGCCCGTTTTTCAGCGCGAAAACGCCAAACATCAGCACGATGCTGAACCAGACAGCAGGGACGGCAGTCCCTTCACGCAACATATAAAAGCGGTAGAACCCCAGCTTTTTCCACCAGGTCGGCGACATACCGCGAACATACGCTTTACGTTTAGATGTCATCATTGTCCCTCCCTTATTGTGGTTTCAGCATGGCGATCATGAAGTCTTTCGCGCTTTCGACTTTGCCTTGCTGGATGGCAGCGGCAGGATCGACGTGCTTCGGACACACTTCTGAGCAGTAGCCCACAAACGTACAGGTCCAGACGCCGTTATTGCCGTTCAACTGCGCCATACGCTCTTTCTTGCCGTGATCGCGGTTGTCCAGGTTATAACGGTGTGCCAGCGTAATTGCTGCCGGGCCGATGAACTCAGGGTTCAGGCCGAACTGTGGGCATGCCGCATAGCACAGGCCACAGTTAATACAGCCGGAGAACTGGTGATACTTCGCCATTTGCGCCGGAGTCTGCTTGTTCGGGCCGTCAGCAGGTTTACGATCGTTGCCGATGATGTACGGCTTGATGGCTTCCAGACTCTCGATAAAGTGGGTCATATCGACCACTAAATCGCGCTCGATGGGGAAGTTGCCCAGCGCTTCGACCTTCAGACCGTTCGTGTATTCACGCAAAAAGGTTTTACAGGCCAGTTTAGGGACGTTATTCACCATCATGCCGCAGGAGCCACAGATCGCCATACGGCAGGACCAGCGGTAGGAGAGGTCCGGTGCCAGGTTATCTTTGATATAACCCAGCGCATCCAGCAGGGAGGTCTGCGTGTTGTACGGAACATCGAACGTCTCAAAATACGGTTCGCTGTCCTGTTCAGGGTTATAGCGCATGACTTCCATTTTCAGGGTTTTGATCATCTCAGCCATTCGCCTGCTCCTTCTTGCTGCCTTCCTGCGTATCACCTTCTGCACCGTATACGCGTTTGGCCGGTGGAAGCTTGGTAATCTTCACATCGCTATACTCCAGACGAGGTGCGCCTTCTGGGTTATAGAACGCCAGCGTATGCTTCAGGAAGTTAACGTCATCACGTTCGGTGCAACCGTCATCCAGACGCTGGTGGGCGCCGCGGGACTCTTTACGGTTGATCGCCGAGTGCGCCATACATTCCGCAACATCCAGGCTATGGCCCAGCTCAACGGTGTACAGCAGGTCGGTGTTGAATACGCTGGAGCGGTCGGTGATTTTCACGCGTTTGAAGCGTTCTTTCAGCTCTGCCATCTTATCGACGGTTTTCTGCATCAGCTCGGTGGTGCGGTAAATACCGCAGCCTTCTTCCATCGACATGCCCATTTCGTCGCGGATTTTCGCCCAGCTTTCAGTGCCTTCCTGATTCATCAGGTCATGCAGGCGCTGTTCGATGTCGCGCGTTTGTGCATCCAGCGACGTGCCGTTGGCCGGTGCTGCCGCCTGTGCGCGCTGTACGGCGTGCTCACCCGCAACGCGACCGAAGACCACCAGTTCGGCCAGCGAGTTGGAACCGAGACGGTTCGCACCGTGCAGACCAACCGAGGAACATTCGCCGACGGCGAACAGACCCTTGATGCGTGTTTCGCAGTTCTGATCGGTTTCAATGCCGCCCATCGTGTAGTGCGCGGTAGGACGGATAGGAATCGGCTCTTTCACCGGATCGACACCGACATAGGCTTTTGCCAGTTCGCAGATGAACGGCAGACGTTCCTGAAGCTTCTTCTCGCCGAGGTGGCGCAGGTCGAGGTAAACCACATCGCCCAACGGGGTTGAGACGGTGCGGCCTGCGCGCCATTCGTGCCAGAACGCCTGCGAGACTTTATCGCGCGGCCCCAGCTCCATGTATTTGTTTTTCGGCTCACCAAGCGGCGTTTCCGGGCCCATGCCGTAGTCTTGCAGGTAACGGTAGCCGTCTTTGTTGACCATGATGCCGCCTTCGCCGCGACAGCCTTCGGTCATCAGGATACCGGAGCCGGGCAAACCAGTCGGATGATATTGAACGAATTCCATATCACGTAGCGGAACGCCGTGGCGGAAGGCCATGCCCATGCCGTCGCCTGTGACGATGCCGCCGTTGGTGTTGTAACGGTACACGCGACCTGCGCCGCCTGTCGCCAGCACCACGGCGTTAGCGCGGATCTGAATCAGCGAACCTTCCATCATATTGATGGCAACAAGGCCGCGCGCTTGACCGTCATCGACCAGAACATCGAGGACAAAGTGCTCGTCGAAGCGTTGGATTTGCGGATATTTAAGGGAAGTTTGGAACAGGGTATGCAGCATGTGGAAGCCGGTTTTATCGGCGGCAAACCAGGTGCGTTCGATCTTCATCCCGCCAAAGCGGCGCACGTTGACAGAACCATCCGGTTTACGGCTCCAGGGGCAGCCCCACTGTTCCAGTTGAATCATCTCTTCTGGGCAGTGCTTGACGAAGTGCTCAACCACGTCTTGTTCACACAGCCAGTCGCCACCCGATACGGTGTCGTTGAAGTGATAATCGAAGCTATCGTGTTCCTGAGTTACTGCTGCTGACCCACCTTCTGCCGCCACGGTATGGCTACGCATTGGGTAGACTTTTGAGATCAGCGCAATTTTCAGTTGAGGGTTGGCTTCTGCGGCAGCAATTGCCGCTCGTAGGCCAGCTCCTCCGGCCCCGATAATGGCCAAATCGGCATTAAAGGTTTGCAATGCATTCCTCCAGTTACTTAAGTTAATTAAGTTAAAATAAAAAAATAATATCTATTCGTTTCTGTCTTTAATATCCGAGCTTAATATCAAACCCGCTGAAAATTATGTGATAGAGGTATAAAGAATAGATAAACCTATAATTTTTGTGTGGGAATGATTATACCGAATTATGGGTAGGTGAAATTTGATGTGATCCCGCATTTTGTGGTTTTTTCAGCAGGCTGCGTATTTATTGATAAAAACGTGATCGAAAGGCTTATTTAGGGGGAAATGATGCTTTTATTTCTTTAATAACCCTTTTGAGGTGGATATAAGAAAATGATCCACTGGATATAATTTATAGCGGCTATCCTGACCGCTCCCTCTTGGAGGGGAGAGCATGCATTGCTGAAAAGCGCATCTGGCCTTTTTTCCGCTGGAAATTTGGGCTGATGCGGGTAGACTGCACCCCCTGTTTGACTTTGGAGTAAGAACCATGAGCGAGACGACAAGTTGGCAACCTAGTGCTTCTGTCGCTAATTTGTTGAAACGAGCGTCGATCATTGCTGCTGTCCGACGTTTCTTCACCGATCGTGGTGTACTGGAGGTCGAAACGCCCGCCATGAGCCAGGCTACGGTAACGGATATTTTCTTATACCCGTTCCAGACCCGCTTCGTTGGTCCCGGTGCTGCGGATGGCATGACGCTGTATTTGATGACCAGCCCGGAATACCACATGAAGCGTCTGCTGGCTGCCGGTAGCGGACCGATCTTTCAACTGGGTCGCAGTTTCCGCAACGAAGAATCAGGCCGACACCACAACCCAGAATTCACTATGCTGGAATGGTATCGCCCTCACTATGATATGTACCGCCTGATGAATGAGGTCGATGACCTGTTGCAGCAGGTACTGGATTGTGAAAGCGCGGAAATGCTCTCCTATCAGCAGGCATTTTTACGTCATCTGGAGATCGACCCTCTGTCTGTTGATAAAGCGCAACTGCGCGAAGCAGCAGAAAAACTCGGGCTGGGCGATATCGCCTGCCGTGAAGACGATCGTGATTCGCTGGTGCAGATGCTGTTTACCTTTGGCGTTGAGCCGCATATCGGGCGCGACAAACCGGCGTTTGTCTATCATTTCCCTGCAACGCAGGCCTCACTGGCCGAGATCAGTTCGGAAGACCATCGTGTCGCCGAGCGTTTTGAAGTCTATTTCAAGGGGATCGAGCTGGCGAACGGTTTCCGTGAATTGACTGATGCCGATGAACAACGTCAGCGTTTCGAGCAGGATAATCGCAAGCGTGCTGCACGGGATTTGCCACAGCAGCCGATTGATGAAAACCTGCTGGCGGCGCTGAAACACGGTCTGCCGGAGTGTGCCGGTGTGGCGTTAGGTGTAGATCGCTTGATCATGCTGGCGCTGAATGCCGAGAGGCTGAGTGATGTGATCGCGTTCTCCGTCGATCGCGCGTAATCCGTTTGAAGTAGGGCGGTGCCACATCTGGCCGCCGCCCGTTTTCCCTTCTTATAAGCTGCCCGGCGTCCGCTGCCGTGGCGTCAGCGTTTTTCCACTGCGCGACAGATTGTCCATTTTCACCTGGAACGGTGGGAAAGGAAGCTCCAGATTGTGTTTGCGGTAGTTTTCCAGAATCAACTGGTGCAGTTCGTGGCGTAGCGGCATACGGTGCCCCATTTCGGCGGCGAACACGCGCAGCTCGAAAATCTGAATCCCTTGTTGCAGGTCAACCAAGAAGGCCTCGGGCTCTGGCGTATCCAGAATCAGCGAACAGCGCTTCACCGCATCCATCAGCAGTTCCGTGACTTCCTGACTGTTCGCGTTCGCCGGAGCAGGCACCGTCAGCACCACACGCGTGACGGAATCCGACAGCGACCAGTTGATAAATTGCTCGGTGATAAATGCCTTGTTCGGCACGATGATCTCTTTTCTATCCCAGTCGGAAATAGTGGTGGCGCGGGTGTTAATCCGCATGACGCTACCCGTGAGATCGCGGATCGTGACCGTATCGCCGATGCGGATCGGTTTCTCAAACAGGATGATCAGGCCGGAGATAAAGTTGGCAAAAATCTCCTGCAAGCCGAATCCGAGTCCCACACCCAGTGCAGCAACCAGCCATTGCAGTTTCGACCATTCGATCCCGATCAGCGAGAAGCCCATCAGGCAGCCGATCAGCATCAGAATATATTTGCTGATGGTGGTAATGGCGTAGCCGCTGCCCGGCGACAGATCCAGATGCTGTAGGATCGCCAGCTCCAGCAGGGCGGGCAGGTTACGTACCAACTGCGCGGTAACAATGAAGATCAGAATCGCGATCAGCACCGATCCCAGCGTAATCGCCTGCACGCTTTCTACGCCTTTGACCGTGCTGGAGACATCCCACAGGCTGATATTTTCCAGGAATGCGAAGGCAGAATGAATTTCAGACCACAGCGCGATAACGGAAACCAGTGCGATCAGCGTCAGAATGGAGCGTACAAGCTGCAGGGACTTGGCGCTGATGGCATCCAGATCGACAACGGGTTCTTCCACCGCATCTGAACTGCTTTCATGGGACAACGCAGACGGCGTGTCTTCTTCACCTTTGGCACGCTGCGCCAGAATTTCCGAACGTCGCTGTTTGGCGCGGTCGAAGGCGATGCGGCGGCGCTGAATTAACATCCAACGGCGAATAATGTGGTAAACCACCAGCAGGAAGAACCAGATAGAGACGGAGGTTTCCAGACGGGCTAACAGCGCTTGTGCGGTCGCCAGATAGCCGATGCAGGAGGCCAGTGCGGCAACGAGCGGCATGGCGATCAGGATGTTCCACATCGCCCGGTTAACGGAGTTTTCCCCCGAACCTTCTTTATCCAGATACAGCGGGATGCCCGCGCGTTTTAATCCGGTCGTGACCAGGCTCAGCGCCATACACAGCAGGATGAAGCAGAGTCGCCCCAGCGTGCTGGAAAACTCGCGATCGTTGAGCTTATCGAACGTAATCAGCGCCATAATCAGCGGCACGATGAAGGCAATCGAGAGACGATAGTAGCGCATCGCTCTGGCTACGCGCTCCGGCGACCAGCGGAAGTGGACAATGAACAGCCCCTGTGGATGCGAGAATGAGGCACTGATCATCACCAGCCACATCAACGGCACGGTGGCAGTCACGCTGTCGCCGATAGCGACGGCAATCGGATAAGGCCAGGCGTTTTGCAGCCCGTATCCCAGCGCGGCCCAGAGCACCGGCAGCGGCAGGGCGGTAAGGATAGACCAGAACACGGTACGCAGCGTCAGCATAAAGTGATCGAGCGTGACCTTGCCGACGCGGCTGCTGGCACGTTCCATAAACGCATGATAGTGACGACGCGAGCTGATACTAAAGCCAACCAGCAGCAGTGCGCCCAGCAGCGGCAGCACGGTTTCCTGACTGGTCACCATCATCACCAGCGCGCTACCCAGTTGCGTTAGTGTGTCTAATGACAGCAGGCGCGTCAGATCCTGTACCAGTTTGAGCGGATAGGCGAACGTCACAGGGTCAACATCTGCCACCCAGAACAGGTCGCGATGGGCTGCTTCCCGTGTTTCGGTGAGCGCATCCGCCAGTTGGTTATTGGCGACTTTGAGTTTGGTCAGTTCGAGTATCTGTGAATCACAGCCGGAGATCAGCGAAGTCAGCAGGTCGCGCTGGGTTCGCATCTGATCGGTCAGGATACGCTGTTGTGCGCTGGTCAGCGGATCGCCGTTGTCCTGTTTGGCATTATCCAGATCTTGCGGTTTGTTAATTAGCTCTTCAAAGTGCAGCCGCTGCACGCGCAGTTGCGCCATATCGCTATCCAACAACTGAGGCTTGGGCATTTCCGGTAGGCGGGCGATCTGTGCCCGTAACGTTTCACCCAATATCGGTGAAACGCCGAGCCACTGTGCCTGTTCGCGGATGGTGCTCAGCGCCTGACGAACTTGGATGGTGTGCGTGGCAGCCTGACGCTGCTGAGAAGCAATGAGGTCCATCCGCTGCGCTTGCTGGTTCAGCGCGACGGAGAGCTCGCGGTTAACCTGTAGCTGCTTGCTGATGACGCTGGGTAAATCGCCACTTTGTTCCGCGAGCAGCTCTGTGCGTTCTAATGCCTGTTCGGCTTCGCGCTGGCGCATATTGTTGAGTCTGCTGCGTAAATCCTGTTGCAGCAGATCCAGCCTGTCGTGGCGCTTTTTATACAGTTCGACACGCAGCCGAGATAGCTCCTGACGATTGCTGGCGGAAAGCTGTGCCAGCTCCAGTTCGTCTACTCGGCTTTTGCGCAGGGCGGATTCGGCCTGAAGTGCGACGAGCTGCGCTTGCCCCAGCGGGGTAGCAGGCGTACCGAGAGACTGAATACGGCGTTCCGCATCGCTTTGCATGCGGCTGGCTTCAGTTTGCTGCTGCGGAAGCTGGCTCATTGAATCGCTGATTTCACGCAGCCGATCCTGTTCCTGTTGGAGCTGACGCGCCTGTTCCAGCAGTTGGCTACTGGTTTGCAGTAACTGCTGTTCAAGATCGTTGCTGGAAAGACTGTCTGAAATAGACGACGGTTTGCCGTCTTCGGCATTAAGCTGGCGACGCAGATCCTGAACCAGTTTGGGGAAATCATCAATCACGCGCTGATACTGTGTGGCGCGCTCCAGTGACGCTTTGCGATCCTGCAGAGTGTTCAGTGCAGCCTGATATTCTTCAACGATTTTCGCCTGATCGGCTGCACCTTTGTTGGCTTCCGCCTGCTGTAGTTGCTGGCGTAACTGCGCCTCATTGGGCGCCGTGGCAGCCAACGTGGCAGTTGATAATAAACATCCCAAAAGAAAAGTCAGAATCAGACGCACGTTAGCTACCTTTATTACAAACAACACTGTTACAAGCGACTAAAGTCGGCTGTTATTTACGGCGCGTCGGGTTTGTGGCCCGTCTGGCCGGATGTATCAACCGCAGGATGTTGTCCCTCAACCTGAGCAGGCTCAGAGGCTACCGCGGCAGGCGACAGTGCGGCGTCGTTAGTTTTTAGCTCAGTGCCCTCCGGGAAGACAACAGGCGCTTGCTCATCCTGACGGACTTCGGCAAACGGCTCGCCCATACGCGTCACGCTCATGGTATTCAGGTGAGCAGCAAACTGGAGATTATTGCCTGCGGCAAACAGGTTAATTACGGTTGAGCCCAGCTTGAAGCGACCCATTTCTTCGCCTTTTGCAAGTACGACGGCATCTTCTTCACCCGCCTGCGGGTAAGTCCAACGCTTGATGATGCCTTCACGCGGTGGCGTCACCACGCCTGACCATACGGTTTCGATGCTGCCGACAATGGTCGCGCCTACCAGAATTTGTGCCAATGGGCCGAATTCAGTATCAAACAGGCAAATGACGCGTTCGTTACGTGCAAACAGATTCGGCACGTTATCGGCCGTCAGCAGATTGACGGAGAACAAGTCACCTGGCACATAAATCATCTCGCGCAGCACGCCGTCGCACGGCATGTGGAGGCGGTGATAATCACGCGGCGAAAGATAAATGGTGGCAAACAGACCGTCGCGGAACAGATCGGCCATCACATAGTTGCCAGCCAGCAATGCTTCCAACGTGTAGTTGTGGTTCTTCGCCTGAATCAGCTTGCCGTCGGTAATGGGGCCAAACTGCGACAGCACGCCGTCAGCGGGCTGCACCAGACGGTGCGCATGGGGATCGACAGGACGAATGCCAAGACGAAGAGGGCGAACGAAAAATTCGTTAAACGTGCGGTATGAGGCGGTATCCGGCTGTTGCGCTTCCTGCATGTTGACGTTGTATTGGCGGACAAACAGATCGATCACCAGCTTGGTGAGTTTTCCTGCTCGCTTATTTGCTCCCCAGCCCGCTAAGCGGGTCAGCCAGATCTTGGGAAGCCAATACTGTAATTTGATTTTGATATTATCCAGCACTGTGAGCCTCTTGGATTAATAGTGCGCCATAAAACAAGCTGTCTGGGGAACACACGTGACGCTGTCAGCGATAGCCCAGAGAGAGAATAAGCGAATTCACTTATCCTCAAAGGGGGCGCATTGTAACGATGGTCATGATAAATGTCAGTTATCTGTATCCGAAAAGCCTTTACGCGTTTTTACTTGCGCCATGCTTTCCAGAATCCGGTGATAGTTATCAAAACGCTCTGTGGCAATCTCTCCACGCGCAAGTGCAGCATTGATCGCGCAGCCTGGATCGTTTTCATGTTTACAGTCGCGGAACTTACAGGAACCGATGTATTTACGTAACTCAATGAAACCACTCGTCACCTGTTCAGGCTCTAGGTGCCACAGACCAAATTCGCGCACGCCCGGTGAGTCGATCACATCACCGCCGTGCGGGAAGTGGTAAAGTCGGGAGGCAGTGGTGGTGTGTTGCCCCAATCCTGAGTTATCAGACACCTCATTCACCAGAATCCGCTCTTCGTCCAGTGCGAGCAGCGCGTTAAGCAGGCTGGATTTCCCGACACCTGACTGTCCGGCGAAAATACTGATACGGTCGGTGAGGGCTTGCTCCAGCTCAGGGATACCCTGTTGGGTATGGCTGGAAACCATCAACACGCGATAGTCGAGGGCGCGGTAGATATCCATTTGTTTATCAACAAACTGGCGGGATTTGTCATCCAGCAGGTCAATTTTGTTTAGCACGATCAGCGGGTCGCTCTCCAGCGTTTCGCAGGCGACCAGATAGCGATCGATAATGTTCAGCGACAGCTCAGGCAAGATCGCCGAAACGATCACGATCTGATCGATATTGGCGGCGATCGGTTTAATGCCATCGTAATAGTCGGGACGGGTCAGAACGGAATGGCGGGGGTGAACGGCTTCCACGATCCCGCTGATGCCTGCGAGTGATTCATGGCCGGGGCGCCAGACGACGCGGTCGCCGGTAACCAGCGATGAAAGGGTCCGACGAATGTTGCAGCGGTGCACCACGCCATCGGCGGCTTCCACATCGGCGTGCATACCGAATCGGCTGATGATAATGCCTTCCTGCGCATCGCCCAATTGGCTATCTTCCCATTCGACTTTGCTTTCCGTTTTTTTCAGGCGACGCTGGTGGTTTGCGCTAACCCGACGCTGCTGACCTTTCGACAGTTTCTTTTTGCTCACTGAGCCTCACTTAAGACGATTTATCGTTCGCGGCAGTGCGTTATCGCCCGCCGCGTTTGAACGGACTATAATACACCCTATTTGATTTTAATTAACTGATACCACCTTGTCGGTATCAGCATTGAGATGGTTACTGGTATCCTTGTATCGACGACAGGGCACAATGCAACAGGAATTCCCACGATGGTAGATGAAAATAACCTGATCTGGATCGATCTCGAGATGACGGGTCTGAACCCGGATCACGATCGCATCATTGAGATCGCAACGCTGGTGACGGATGCAAATTTGAACGTGTTGGCTGAAGGGCCGGTCATGGCGGTGCACCAGTCAGACAGCCAACTGGCGCTGATGGATGACTGGAATGTGCGTACGCACGGTGCCAGCGGCCTGACGGATCGCGTCAAAGCCAGCACGACGGATGAACGCGCTGCCGAGTTGGAAACGCTGGCGTTTCTACAAAAATGGGTACCGGCGGGTAAATCGCCGATCTGTGGCAACAGCATCGGCCAGGATCGCCGCTTCTTGTTCCGCTATATGCCAGAGCTGGAAGCCTACTTCCACTACCGCTATCTGGATGTCAGCACGCTCAAAGAACTGGCGCGACGCTGGAAGCCAGAAATCCTGACGGGCTTTAAGAAGCAAGGCACGCATCAGGCGATGGACGACATTCGCGAATCACTAGCGGAATTGGCCTATTACCGTGAGAACTTTCTGCGGCTGTAGCCGTTGAAGCAAAACGGCTAGGGCGTGATGTGCCGCGATCTGCTGCTATGTACGCCACAACGCCTGTTTTGTCGGCGCATGTCTATTTTATCAACATATTGTTTTTTTTATCAGCAGTCAGATAATTTTTCATTTTGGGGGGCTTGCGGTTAAACGGATTTCTCGTATAATGCGCACCCCATACCGATGAAGAATTTCAATTAAAGAACTTCAACATCGTATGAAGATTTCCCGGGCGGGAATAGCTCAGTTGGTAGAG
>NZ_JACDSF010000016.1:37410-63698 GCF_013449685.1 Pectobacterium brasiliense
TCGAGTCTCGTTTCCCGCTCCAATCTTTTAGTTTCTTTCTTCAATTCAATATCCTTTTCTCTTTTGATGTACAAAACCCGTTAAACGCTTTCTGCTTTCTTCATCGCGTAAGAAACCCATACTGTGCGCTGATTGATGTTCTGGGCTGTGCCTTGATCGTTGATATCGTAGATAAATCATTTTATTAAATACTTAGTCTGATTATATTTATTCTGATACCTGTTTCTATTTTATTTTTATGTCGGTTTGATTTTGACGTAATATTAAAATTTGACTATGTTTATAACCAGAATGCATTTATAAAAATCACATCGTTTAAAATGAAGAAGGTTGTTATTGTTTTTAGTGATTTTTTCTATTCGACGCTATCTGGGCAGTATCATTTAAATTTCATGAAGCATTCCGATTATTTATTTAATAATGGGTTGTTATCATGGATCATATAGTTATTCCTAGAGATAAAAGAGGATGGAAAAATGACAGCAATAAATAGCACTATTTTACATGTTGTAGCGACGGGGCTGCTTGAGTGATGAGCGGGTTTGCTCAGGCTGATGACACGGCAAAAGCACATACCAGAAAAGATCAAGTTGAACTCAAACATATTCACGCTGTCCTGCAAAATGGAACGCCCAGCCCGCAGCACGATGCGATGTGTGAGAAACAGCTGAATATGCCTGAATCCAAATACGTCGGCATGCAAGTGACAACAGAATATAACATTAATACCCAGTCAATGATGATGTCGGCAAAATCCATGTTCCCTTCGCCAGACAGTACACAACCCATGGAATTAACGGCCGATTTATCCGCTTTGGGTCTCTTTGGCAGCTATTCATTTGGTGCATTTAAACTGAGCTACTTACCCAATGCTTATATTCTTTTCTCTCTTGATAAAAAACTGCAGGCTGCCGTTTGCCATCTACGGCTATTCACTTGACCTACTCTCTGCCCTTCAGTGGTTGACGGGTGAATTGTGTGGGAAAACTGAGGGCTGATTGGCTGCGACTTGGTGTCGAGTGGTCAGAGTCCTGCGTGTCATAGGGCGTTTCCTCGTGAGAACCCCCGTCGTCGAACATCATGTTACCTGTTTGTATACGGATGTAGTGATATCATCTCTGCTCAAGTGGCGAAATTCAGTGTGCCACGACAGGTCCGCGTTACAGGTAAATAATTATTTTGAGTGCAAATCGAATCCAAACCCCGTCTCTCCCCGTGTTAAAGCTCCTCGCACTTGCGACAGCCGCGTTTCTGACCTTACTGACTGAGATCATGCCGGCAGGGCTCCTCAGTGCGATCGCTACGGGTCTTGATGTTTCTGAAAGTCTGGCTGGCCAGTTCATTACCGCGTTTGCTCTGGGGGCGTTGTTATCTGCGATTCCTGCTACGGCGCTGACGCGCGGCATGCGACGCAAACCCTTGCTGCTCATCGCGATTAGCGGATTTGCCGTCGTGAATGCGGTGACCGCCTTTTCAGACAACTACGTTTTATCACTGGCTGCCCGCTTTGTCGCCGGTCTGTTCGGTGGCGTGGTCTGGTCGATGCTTGCTGGGTACGCCTCCCGTATGGTTCCCAGATGGTTACTCGGGCGTGCCATCGCCATTGTCGGTGCGGGCTCTACGGCAGCGCTGGTTCTCGGTGTACCGATTGGCGGCCTTCTTGGGTCAGTCATCGGCTGGCAGGGCGCATTTGGGCTCGTGTCGGTTATCGCGGTGCTCCTTGTGGTCTGGATCGCGCTTTTTGCTCCCGATTTCCCAGGTGAATCGGCGGATAAGCGGCTATCGCTGCCTCAGGTTGCCGCCAAGCGTGGCGTCGGGGCGACGCTGGCGCTGATCCTCACCTACATCGTCACGCACAACATTCTGTATATTTACATCGAACCTTTCCTCGTGGCTTCCGACATGGGGGACTGGCTCAACGGTGTGCTGTTCATTTTCGGTGCAGGGGCGGTATTTGGCCTTGTGCTGTCCGGCATTATCGTCGATGGCAACCTCAAGCGTCTTGGTCCTGCAGAGGTGTTCTTATTCGCCGCGGCGACGCTCTTTCTGGGCCTTTGGTCCGATGTTCAGGTCATTCTGATTCTGGCAGTCTTTATGTGGGGCATTTCTTTCGGGGGATTCTCCGTCGTCACGCAAACGGCAATGACTCACCTTTCTTCTGATGCCGTGGACGTCGCACAGTCGATGTCTACCACATCGTGGAACACCGCGGTGGCTTCAGGGGGCGTCATTGGAGGATTGCTCCTCAGCAACGCAGGCCCGAGTGCGTTTCCGTGGGTGATGATCGGGCTGTTGACGCTATCATTCCTCGTCGTACTTCTGGGGGTTAACCGTGCGCTAGCGGCCGCTAAGCCAGCGCAGTCGGTCTCCGTCAGAAGTGATTCCTTGATGCAGAGTAACCAACATTTATGAAATACCGCCACTTCCTGTTTGACCTTGACGACACGCTGTTGGACTTCAAAGCCTCTGAGCGTCTTTCGTTTGCGCGTACGCTGACGAAACTTGGCGTCGATATTGAGAATACGACCCTGTTCGCAGACTATCAGCGCGAGAATTCCCAGCTATGGAGCGAATTTGAGAAGGGAGAAATCACCAAAGATCTCCTGAAAGTCGAACGATTCCGCCGCACGTTTTCCCTTCATGGCATCGATATCGATCCCCACAAAGCGAGCAACCTCTATCTGGAATGCCTGCCTGAGACCGTGGTATTAGTGGATGGCGCGGTTCAGATCTGTGAAGTGCTTGCCGAGATCGGTGAAGTTGGCATTATTACCAACGGCATCGAGTATGTGCAGGCGCAGCGAGTGGCGAACTCGGGTTTGGCGGATTGGCTCTCGTTTGTTGCTACCTCTGAGGCTTGCGGTTTCGCCAAGCCGGATGCACGCATCTTCGAGTTCTCCGCCAGCAAGTTCAGTTCGTTCGAGAAAACCAAAGCGATCATCGTGGGCGATAGGCTCGATGCCGATATTCTTGGGGCGAGCCTGTACGGCATAGACAGCTGCTGGTTCAACGCAGGCGGAGCCGCCAACGATTCGGACATCGCGCCAACCTACGAGGCCGCAACACTCCAGGATGTCTTCACGCAGCTCAGCGCTAAGTCTTAAGCCAATATAAAACCGCGTCGACGACAATCACCATGGTTAACTTGCGGTGGATTGTCGTCGCTCTCTGGTTGTCAGTTTCCTGAATAAGAAAACTGTTCAAGATAAAAGGAGCGTCTGAGACGAGTTACTTAATAAGCTTTAAGTCAGCTTTTCTGTGACGCTTTTGATCATCATAGAAATTTTCATGTGAACCGAGGCTCAATAAATATATTTCAAGTTTAGCGTCAACCCAGCTATAACTCAGGAGATATTGCTGGTTACTCATATAAAATTTATGTACCCAAAGATAATTCAGATCACCCTTTTTGCGCTCACCAATTTCAGGCTCGTCAATGATAAGTTCAATCTGTTCATCGACGGTTTTCTGTTCTTGTTCTGTCAGAGAGGCAAATTTTTTCTCAAAACGGCGTGACTGATATATCTCAAGATTTTTCCCTGTCTCTTCTGCGCACATATTTTGTCATTCTTCCATTGTCGATTTCTGATTTCGCCAGCAGGATTTCGTTGATGAAGGAAAAAGGTAATTCAGGGTTATCCTCAGCAATACGACCAATTTTAGCCCAGTACTCTATTTGCTTTGGCACGCTTCGGCTCATTGCTTCTGCATGCACTTTCACTTCTTCAACAAAATCGTCATCCAGGCGGATGCTTGTTGCCATATTTCTGTACTCCACTATGTAGTCACCACAGCTTTTTAGTGGTGGTTTCAATGATACGTCACCTTTTGACGCACTACGGATTCAGTTTGCGATAAATTGTCGCAATGCGCAATCTGTTTTCTTGCGGTAGCCCGCAACATAATCATGTCTTATCTCTGCGACTGTTTTCATGAAATGCACATCCTCAGTAGTCGCAGACCAGAAATACGCGGTCAAAGCGTAGGGCGGCAAGGTCGGTGCGATGGCACAACCACTCTGCATCACTCACAATGCATTTTTGTAACGTTTTGCTTTTTTTTGGTGCGCTAACGCAGCCGGATCGGCGTGTTTGCTGGGGTTTTATGGCGCGGATAAACATGGCACGGCCTGTGCTTAGTCTTACATACCATCTTGTGTACAAGATGGGGCGACTCAGGCAATCGACCTGATCGGTTTTTTCAGGCTGGTGGTTATCGGCTGTTGTTAGCTCACCATTGAAGGGGGAACACAATGAAAAATAACAATGACAAGATCGATCGTAAACGCAGGCAGTTGATGAAGTGGTCAGCGGTTAGCGCGGGGGCGCTGACGCTAAGTAGCTTGCTGCCAGGAATGGCTTTTGCTGCCGAAGGGGAAGAAATCCGCATTGGTTACTGGCCGATTGTGGGCGGCTTGCCTTTATATGTGGGCGTTGAGCGGGGCTTTTTCAAAGAGGCAGGATTGAATGTGCGAGCGGTGAAATTCGCCAGCCCGCAGCAGATTGTCGAGGGGATGATCACGGGCCGTATACACGGATGCGCCAACGGTACGGCCACTGGTGCGCTGGGATTAGGGGCGATTACCTCACCCGGACTGTTCAAGATCATCTGCTCGAACCCGTCGAATCATCGGATGGTATTAGATGAATTTCTGGTGCCGTTAAACAGCGACGTAAAAAGTATCGCGGAGCTGAAGGGTAAGCGCATCGCCTGTGGGCCGGGTATTCAGAATGTAGTGATGACCAAAATCATTCTGGAGAAAAATGGCTTTACGGCGGACGAGCTGCGCGTGACGGAATTGCCCGTCGGGCAACATGTGGCTGCGCTGGCGGCGGGTCAAATTGACGGCGTTTATACGCTGGAACCCACGGGAACCGTCGGGCGGCTGAAAGGGCTGTCGCGTACCCTGGAAACCGGTGTGATCTCGCGTTATGTGCTTGATAACCCCGATGCGCCGTGGTTTGGCGGTGCGGCGGCGTTAAATAGCGGTTTTATCGAAAGTCGGACGGCGGATGCAAAACGCTTCACGCAGGCCTATGCCAAATCGGTGCAGTTTATTCAGCAGAACCCAGAAGCCGCTCGCGATCACATCACGGGCTACACCAGCATTGAGGCCGAATTGAGTAAAGAAGTGCCGCTGCCGGGGTTTGTCATGTACGACGAGCTAAAAGGCGACAATCTGGCGTGGTTCCAGAAGTTCTATGACGTGTTCACCGAAAGAAAAATCTTCCGGCAGCCGGTGGATGTCAGCAGCCTGATTTATCAGCCTTAAGGGAGGTGCTCGATTATGCGCCAGCATTGGACGTCTAAATTATTACCCGCTGTCGGCCCGATTCTGCTGTTTCTCTTTTGGCAATTGGCCGTCAGTGCGAAATGGCTGAACCCTATTTTATTGCCATCGCCCGTCGAGACGCTGGGCTATATGTTCCAGTCTTTCGCGGATGCCAGCATGCGTACCGATATCGGTGCGACGCTATACCGTACGCTGGTGGCGTTTGGTTTTGCTGCACTGATTGGCGTGCCACTCGGCATCATTTTAGGCAGCAACGAGAAGATCTACCGCAGCCTGGAGTTCTTGATCGACTTCTTTCGTTCTACGCCATCATCGGCGCTGATTCCGTTATTTTTGCTGATTTTCGGGATAACCGACGCGAATAAGATTGCCATTTCGGCTTTTGCCGCCGTGCTGGTGATTCTGTTCAACAGCGCCTATGGCGTGATGAATGCAAAGAAAACCCGTCTGATGGCGGCGCAGGTCATGGGGATTTCCCGCTGGCACATTTTTAAAGACATCATGTTACTGGAAAGTCTGGCGCAAACCTTTGTCGGCCTGCGCACGGGCGTGTCGATGGCATTGGTGATCGTCATTGTCGCGGAGATGTTTATTGGCTCGGAAACGGGGCTGGGGCACCGCATCATTGATGCCCAGCAGGTGTTCAATATTCGGGATATGTACGCCTCGATTCTGATTACGGGCGCACTGGGATATCTGCTTAACGTCCTGTTTTTAGTGGTAGAGAAACGAATTGTTCACTGGAGTGGCAAAGCATGATGACATCTCATACAGCGCAAGTGGAAAAAACGGATACCGCTTTTCCTCCTTATCCGGCACCAAATACCCACGTTACCATTCGCGGCTTGAACAAGTCGTTTGCGGGGCAGCCGCTCTATACCGACCTGAATCTGGATTTACCGCGCGGCAAAATCGTGTCTATTTTTGGGCCGAATGGCTGTGGTAAATCGACGCTGATGAACATGATTGCAGGGCTGATTCCCGTCGACAGCGGCGATATCCTGTTTGATGGCAAAACGCTGTCAGAAACCAGAATCGGCTATGTGTTTCAAAACTACCGTGATGCACTTTTCCCCTGGATGAGCGCCTGGAAGAATATTGCTTATCCGCTGGTGCGGAGCGGCATGCGCAAGCAAGACGTTCAGGTTCGGATGGATGAACTGATCGCGATGTTTGATATTCGCTTCGATCTTCAGCGTTATCCGTATGAGCTTTCAGGTGGACAGCAGCAGACGGTATGTATCATGCGGGCGTTGGCGACAGGGCCAGAGGTGATGTTTTTGGATGAGCCATTCTCCGCGCTGGATTTTGAAATGACGCTGTTCATCCGTGACAAGCTGCAAGAAGTTCAGGTGGCGACCGGCGTGACGATGGTCATCGTGTCACATGATTTGGAAGATGCGGTATTTCTGGCGGACGAAATCCTGCTGCTGACGCGCCGGCCAACGACGGTGTCGGAGATTGTTCCGTTCAATTTAGCGCGTCCACGCGGTGCGGAGGCGATGAGCGACCCAGAGTTTATCCGCGTCAAGGCACACACGCTGGAGGTGTTCAAACGCGAAATGGCTGCATAAGTCGCCCATCTGGCGTATCTATTTCTGGCTTACCCAGCCGTAGCGGGCTGGATAAGCCAGATTTCTGCATTCACTCTTCACCCAGAGAACGCGATACGCGTTCTTTTCTTAATACGCCCTGTATACCGACAAACAGCACGCCGGTTAGCAGCAAGATGGCGATGAGACCGTCGTAGCCGTAAAACGTGATGGCAGCACCAGAGAATAGCGGCCCGCTGATACTGCCAGCCGACCACACCAGCCCCAGAAGTGAATTCATCACAATCAGCCGCTGACCGGCAAATTTCTGACCTGCCCGAACCAGAGACAGTGTGTAAAGCCCGCCTGCCGCTGCGCCCAGTACGATACAGACGGGGACCAAAAGTGAAGGAGAGGAGAATGAGAAGGTGATCAAAACCAGCATCACACAGAAAAGGATGCCGCAGCCGATGTGGGTTTTGATGATGCCGCATTTGTCTGCCAGCCAGCCAATCGGCGTCTGAAAGACGGCATCGCCCAGAAAAATGAGTGTGACCAGTAAGATCGCGGATTTTTCGTCTAAACCCTGTTCCATGCCGTAAAGCGGAAAGAGCGCAAGGATACTGGCATCGAAGAAGGAGAAGCAGAGCACGCCAGAAGCGATTGCCGGGAGAAAAGGAATAAGATCCCGATAAGACGCTGAGGACGATTCATCTGCCTGAACCATCGTGGCGCAGTTCCTCAGCATGAACGCACACGCGGCAGATATTGCGCAAATCAGCCATAACGCATAGGTTTGCATCGGCTCGCCAGCGGCAATGAGCAGCGGCCCTATCAGCTGACACCCTGTAAAAACGGCGGCATACAGCCCCGTCAGCGTCGCTTTGTGTTTGTCTGACGCCCGACTGGTGACCCAGGTTTCTCCCAGCACCACCAAAACCCCCGAGGCGAGCCCGGTTAACAGACGAGGGAGAATGAGCGAAACAGGGTGTGACAGCAGGAACGAGGCAACGGTGGATGCTGCCAGAATGATCAGGCTGCCGGATAACAGATAGCTGGCGTGCAGGTGGCGGCTGAGCCATGGCGTAACGAAAGAGGATAGCATCATCCCCGCCGCGGGAAGGGCTGCCAGAATACCGAGTGTCGCGGTGCTGTGCCCGAGCTCGGCCAGCTTTAGGCTGATGAGCGGCAGCGTGTACCCCGTAACCAACCCCACGAGTGAGGCGGCGATAATCATGTTCAGTGTCGTGAAATTGGCTTCACGGGAATATGCTGTCATTGTCTTTCCAGTGCGGTTTTAACAAGCATTTTCAATCCCGGAAAGGCAGGTGGACACTTCCTGCATTAGCCAGGTATGAAATCGTACGTACTTTTCATTTTGTTCAAGGGGGATGGGCGATAATAGATAATAAGCAGACCCCTCCCGCGCAAATCCATACGGTGCATGCAGTTGCCCGTTTGCAATCTCGTCCTGCACCATCAGGAAAGACGCCATTGCCATGCCTAGTCCCGATACCGCCGCCTGAATACACAGATAAAAGTGTTCATAGTCCGCTCTGGTGCTGCCTTTGAGTGACACATGCGTCTGTCGTTGCCAGGTTGCCCACGCTTTCGGCCGCGTTCCGGTATAGAGCAAACGCATCCCCTCCAGGCTCTCCTTGCGATCGGCTTTGTCGCGACTTACCGGCCCCATCCATTCATCACACACTTTTACCCCATGCGTTTGCGGATCCCAGTGAAAATCGTCACGCCGCAGCGCGAGGTCAACGCCGCTACGCACAAAATCAATCGGCCCGCCCGCAGCCACCAGATGAAGTTTGATATCGGGATTCGCCTGATTAAAAGCCGGTAGCCGCGGAATCAGCCATTTCATGGCAATCGTGGGTTCGCATGATAGCGTCAGTACCTCATCCTGCGCACCTTGCTGTAGCCGATAGACCGCGCCTTCGAGCTGCTCGAAGACGGACTGCGTGACCGTATGCAAAGAACGTCCCGCTGCGTTTAAAAAGATTGCCCGGTTGCGTCGTTCAAATAGCTCAACCCCCAACGCCTCTTCCAGCAACCTGATCTGCCTGCTGACGGCACCATGCGTGACGTGCAGGGATTCGGCGGCTTTAACAAAGCTACCGGTTTGTGCGGCCGCTTCAAAGAAGCGAAAAGAGGCTAACGAGGGAATTTTCATATACACGATGAAATTTGACAGATTTATACCAAGATAAATCGCTTTTTTGCCACATGCAAACGCTGAATAATCACACTGTCTTCAGGTTTGAAAGGCCTAATGACCTAAATAATGAGGAAATATCATAGGAGTTGCACCTTTGCCAGCCGTATTACGTCAGTGATGTTTGCATTGCTCCTTTAGCCTGCCTGTTACCCATCTGTGCAAAATCATCGTGAAAGTGATGGCTTGCCGAACAAGGAAAACGTTAATGAATGAGTTAATTGCCGTCGCGACGATCACCATTTTGGCGGTGATCAGTCCGGGGCCTGATTTTGCCATGGTGACCCGCAACAGCTATGCCTTTGGCTCGCGCACCGGTTTACTCAGCGCGTTTGGTATTGCTTGTGGCGCCCAGATACATGTGATGTATACCGTTTTTGGCATCGCGGTATTTATTGTGAACTCTCCGATACTATTTATGGCGATGAAAATTCTGGGAGCGTCATATCTGATTTATCTGGGGTATAAGTCATTAACTAATAAAACAAAAATAACATTAGAAGAAGCGTCCGGTCATGCGCCGTCATCGCTTGCCGCGTTTCGCATGGGCTTTCTCACCAACGCGCTTAACCCAAAAACCATGCTGTTTGTTGTCGCCACCTATACTCAGGTTGTGCAGCCCAGTAGCCCAATGAGCCATAATTTTGGCTATGGGTTATTCATGTCGGTGGCGCATTGGGTCTGGTTCAGCATTGTCGCGCTGTTTTTTGCCGCACCGGCTATGCGTCGCCGACTGCTCGACAAGCAACGTCTGGTCGACAAAGGTATCGGCGTTGCACTGATTGCGTTAGGTGCATCTCTGGCGTTCACCAAAATTACGCTCTGATGCATGACGGTGGTGAATAAAGTCGTCTGTAATACGTCGTGTGAACATAAAAATGGAGAATTAGGCAAGAAAACAAGCGGAATGCTATACCTGTTTGCTGGGGGAATTGAGGAAAATAGCGTGTTTTTCCACATAATCGGTTTCTTTACACGATCGATTGCTCAACACGATAAGTTTCTCAACATAATCGGTTTCTCAACAGAAAAGGAAATAGCCATGCTTGTACATGCGTATGGAGCCCATGCGGGCGATAAACCTCTTGAACCGTTGCAGATCGTCCGTCGTGCGCCCGGGGCCCACGATGTCCAGATTGAGATTGCGTACTGTGGTATCTGCCACTCGGACCTGCATCAGGTGCGTGCCGAATGGGCAGGAACACAGTTTCCCTGTGTGCCCGGCCATGAAATCGTCGGGCGGGTGTCGGCAGTAGGGGCTCATGTCTCAGCCTTCAAGGCTGGCGATCTGGTGGGGATCGGTTGCATCGTGGACAGCTGTCGGCACTGTGAAGAATGCGACGATGGTTTAGAAAACTACTGTGACGGAATGGTCGGCACGTATAACGGCCCGACGGCGGATGAGCCCGGCTGGACGCTGGGTGGCTACTCCCAGCAGATCGTCGTACATGAGCGCTATGTGCTGCGTGTCCGTCATTCCGAGGCGGAACTGGCTGCGGTCGCACCTCTACTTTGCGCGGGGATTACCACCTATTCGCCGCTGCGCCACTGGAATGCCGGGCCGGGTAAGAAGGTCGGCGTCGTAGGTATCGGTGGACTTGGCCACATGGGGATCAAACTGGCGCATGCCATGGGGGCTTATGTTGTGGCGTTCACCACGTCTGAATCCAAACGTGAAGATGCCAAGGCGCTGGGCGCAAATGAAGTCGTGGTGTCTCGTAACGCCGAAGAAATGGCGGCGCACGCAGGCAGCTTCGATTTAATCCTGAATACCGTTGCTGCGCCGCACGATCTGGATGCGTTTCTGGTGCTGCTGAAACGCGATGGCGCGCTCACGCTGGTCGGTGCGCCTGCGTCACCGCATCCTTCTCCTAACGTGTTCAACCTGATCATGAAACGCCGCACGGTGGCGGGATCGATGATCGGTGGTATTCCTGAAACGCAGGAAATGCTGGATTTCTGTGCCGAGCACGGGATTGTTTCCGATATTGAGCTGATCCGCGCGGACGAAATCAATGAAGCCTATGAGCGGATGCTCAAAGGCGATGTGAAATACCGCTTCGTCATTGATAACGCCACGCTGCACGCCTGATTAGCTGTACCCCACAGCACGGATTTCCCCGTGCTGTGGGATTGTCATTGATTGATTTATCACGCCTTCTCTACATCATGAGAAAAACCAAACCAGCATAATTTCCTGTCACCAACGACGCGTGAATGCGGTACTATTCGTCGTCATACCTTTATACCAACGCGTTGATTTTCCTTCTCTATCACAGCAAAAAGACAGTTTAAAATGGAAATTTATCTTGGTTTAGCTCTCCTGCAATGTTCGCTACCTCCTACTGCTACAGAATGACGAGAAAGGAATATCTTTTTGGCAGTTGGTAAACCCCATCAATACCGTGCTTTGGGGCAATGTTTCATCTGCGATAAATAATAAGGAAAAATAGAAAAATGACGGACAGGCATTCAAACGAAACCGGGGTGTCACCACAACACGATTTCCCTATGCGCGACGAGTCGCTTGCGGCAATCAACAAATGGTTTGATACGCATGAGCAAAGGGCCGGGCTTGATGAGATTATATCGCGAACCACATTGCAGGCCGGCATCCATGACGATGTGATACTGGATTATGCGCCGGGGCGTACGTCGATATCCTCTGAAGCGAAGCCGGATGCCGATGGGCTGTCGCCCGGCAGTCGCAAAGGGGCGCTGGGCGTGGCGCAGATACAGGAAAGTATCGTTCCTGTGCTGACTCAGGCTATCGCGCAGCGTGTTGAGAAACTGGCCGATTCGGCGCTGATTGACTACCGGTTTTGCTTCCGTGCCATCTTCCCAGCAACGGAAGGTCGCCTGTTGGTTACGCTGTTTACGTTCACTAATGAGGTGAAAAAGCAGCGGCTACTTGAGTCCATTCACGCCTATACCGATCGGCACCTGACGCATGGCGATGCGCCGACGGAGCCGCTACAAACGTTCTTTCTGGCTCGTCATCTGCTTGATGTACAGCTCTTTCCCTCGCAGGATATCCACTGGATCATGACGCAGTTTGAGCAAATTCAGCGGCGAAATGCTGGGCATGCGGAGCTGTCGGAGCATCGGCGCAGTATTATCGGTGCATTAAAAACGTGGGTAGAACAGGAATTTCTGCTGCGGTATTGCAACGTGTCTCAGCCTGAGCATTTTTTTGAGCCAGAAATCTATACCCTCAAGCCCGGAATCGCGTTGGAGCAGCAGGATCCACAAACGCTTCACCCCGTCGAGCTCGTGCTTTATGCCGCCATCATGATTCTGCGTTATGAGCCTTCCTACAGTAAGTCTCGGGCGCTGGAATATCTGGATATCGCGAAGCAGTTGGGCTACCCGCGTGCGCTAAGCATCATGGAAGAGGGAAGTGGTGTGTTTGAGAAAGCGCAGATTAACCTGAAGAACGAATCGGTGGAATGTGTGGCGAATGATGTGTTCTCTACCATCAACGTTCGTATTCGCAAGGAAAGCGCCGAAGCGTATGAGCAGGCTCTGCTTTTCATTACGCGCTTACTGAGGCTTGGTTTCCCAAAGAGTTACAAGATTGTCCTGAAATCGTCGGTGCGACAGTACCTTCCCATCAAGGGGCTGGCAAAATCGGATACCCATCGTTTTTTTGCTAACGCGTTGCAGTATGCATCGAACTATCCGCTTCTTGAGGATTATGCGCGTACTGCGATTGAAGAATTTGAATGGTACGCCGATTCGGAAGGCGAAAAGTGCTGTATGCCGGGAAGCTATGCGGTATTCGGGCTGGGTCTGACCGAGGCGGGATACTTCCCACTCGTCAAAGATTACATGGAAAGTGTGGATGATGAGCATCAATCGGTACAGGATGCCTTCATTCGTGCATTTTTCGATAAGCATAGCGTGACGGCGCAGAACGTGGCGACGCTGGTTGCCTGCCTGAGCCATGCGACAGAAAGCCTAAAGTTGAATATGTTGCTCGCGCTAGAGAATGATGCGTTGTTCGAACAACTGGTTGAAGAAGTGCGGATGCGGGAACCCGCCGTGATAGAACATATTTTGTATCTCATCTGGGGCAACACCAAAAAGCTCGCTGCACTGGTGAAAAAATCGGAAGCGAAGCGCGGCGCGCTATTGACGTCGCTCATTCAGGCTTCTGCCTAATCGTAAACGTAATGACGACAATGTTCGGAGTGAGTCCGAAGGTGTCTCACTCTGCTAAGGAACGTGTTTATGACCGCTATTCTGCTGCTGGACTCGCGGGCCGATGAAATTGGCTCTGTCTTAAATCATGCTGCACCAGAGCTTGAGCTGGTGCTCTCGAACGGTACGGCAGAGCAGGCCGCAAGCTGCCCGATTTGGCTGGGTGAACCGGATACCGCTGCCGCATTGCTGGCTCAGGGAGCCAAACCAAAGTGGCTACAGTCGACCTGGGCAGGGTTCAAACCGTTGTTGGCTGATGAGTTGCCGCGTGATTACCGTTTAAGCCGTGCCGTTGGCGTGTTTGGGCAGCCTATCGCCGAATATGTGATTGCCTATATGCTCAGGCATGAACTGCGTCTGGGGGAACGGCAAATCAGCCAGGAAGAACGGCGCTGGGATCACCGTTTACCAGGATCGCTGGCGGATAAAAATGTGCTGATTGTTGGTGCGGGAGAGATCGGCTGTGAAGTCGCAGGTTTTCTACGGCCTTTTGGCGTTGAGTTATATGGCATCGTTAGTACGCCAAGACAGCGGCCTGATTTTAAACGGATCATGAGCTTAGCGGAGTTACCCGCTGCAGTACCGAAGGCTGATTATGTCATCAATCTCCTTCCCGATACGTCGGCAACCACCGATATCTATGATGCCCGTCTGTTTGCCGCCATGAAGCCTTCGGCGCTGTTCATTAATGTCGGGCGGGGTAGCGCCGTGGTGGATGATGATTTGCGGGCGGCGCTATGTGATGCGCAGATTGCGGGGGCGGTGCTGGATGTATTCAGGCAAGAGCCGCTACCGTACAGCCATCCATTCTGGAACACACCGAATCTGACGTTGACGGCGCACATTGCCGGACCAATGGTGCCGGGGCTGATGGGGCGATTATTTCTGGATAATCTCACCCGCTTTCATGCTGATAATACGTTGCGTGGTGAGGTTGATTTTAGTCGCGAGTATTGATTGCTAAATTAATTACCGCCATAAATTAATATTTAAAATAATAATTGCATATAAAAACTATTGTAAAGAATTCTGAAAAATAACCGTTAAGACTATAGCAGGGCGGAATAATATCGCCCTAATTTAGTCCGTTTTTAACTCTGCGGTCTGGGTAAATCCCCCCTATTTTAGCTGCCCCCAGGATAAGCGAATAGCCAGATAACACATCGCAGTTCAGACCTATATTCGGTGCCTGGTGGATCAATTCAACCGAAATCGCGATGGCTCTTGTATAGCCTAAATAATTCGAGTTTCAGGACAAAAACGGCAACGCGTTTTTGAACAGCGCTTGCGCTGACCCCGAAGGGTGAGGCCATCAGGCCGAGTAACGCGGCCAACGCACACGCAACTTGAAGTATGACGGGGATAATCGTTTGGGGACTCATTGCGCATACACCCGAAGACGTAATTAGCATATTTACCGTGTACTGGTGGCCCAGCTCAGAAAGATGTTGGTGCAGGAGGAAAAAGCGTTACTCATGTCACATTGAGCACATTTGCAGGGAAACCTTGTCGCACAACATAAAACGATGACACACAGGAGCAAATGGTACTATGAAGAGTATTTCTACATTTGGATCGCACACAGTGGCATATTCAAGGCAAAGTAATCTAGCGATGAATAGCCAGACTGAAAAACAGAATGCCGCGAATAATAATGCCGTGTTAGCTAGGGCAACCATTGAGCGTCAGGTTATAGAGATAAGCCCAGAAGCCCTTGCTAAATTTCAGGCCTATAGCGCGAAGATGAAACTGGACGATACGGCGTCTGAACAATTAAGAACTGCTGAAGGTGCGAGGGTATCCCAACCAGGACCTCTTAGTGAAGAAGATCAAGCCTGGAGAGTGGAAGCAATGGCGTCTGCCAATGCTAAAATAAACGCCGCATACCTTAAGAAGATAGATGATGCTTGGGGTAACCTTTCTCCGTTAACGAAGCAAATGGATCAGACTTATGCGTCTTTCTTGGATCAGCTTGCTGAAGATCACCCTGACTTGAAGGGGGCATTTTTTGGGTTTAGTGTGAATAAAGATGGAACGCTTTTTGTGACGCAGGCGGAAGGCTTGGATAGCGAACAAATTGATCGTTTGGAAAAAGCGTTGAATGGCTCTGATGAATTAGTCGCTTTGGCGAATGATTTGGCAGATGCTCAGATTGAGGTGTTTAATGCGCATAGGGGCTTCAACACCCAAAAAACGCTGAGCCGAGATAATTACGGTCAAACCATCGATATGGGGGTTGATATCCTAACAAGGCATCTCGCACGTTCTGCCCCTCGTGATGGTACTGCTGTGGCGATCCACCAACGGAACTGGGATAGCAACTGGTATAACCAAATATAATTAATAATATAAGGTTTCCGAGGCGTTAAACGGTGTAATGAAAAACCGCAGATGCCTGAGTGGTTGGTTTGTGGAAGCGGGTTCAGAGCTTCCACAGTTTACTACTTGCTGAAATCGCGCGGAGATGTTTTTCAGTGAAAAGGGCTTGCCACGCTGAGTTGGTTGGGACATAATGCTGTCCGTTGAATCGCTTGGTTATTTAATAGTGATTAAATTCATTAGGTTACGAGTGATTTGGCAGGGTTTGATGAATTTTGATTCAGTGTAGTTTGCTGAAGTAAAAAATAGTAAATCCGATTCTATGCGGGAATAGCTCAGTTGGTANNTTCGAGTCTCGTTTCCCGCTCCAAAATCTTTCATCGTTTTTTCTAAAACCTTCCAATACACTGATATTAGGTTCTTATCTCTATACCGCCTATTATTCATCCTGGCTAAATATTGATACCTCGAAGACTCTTTTAGACACCGATTTTCCTACGGTTAAGAACATCGGTGTGGCCGCAGATTAACGCTAGCTTAGTTGAGTTCTTGGCATGTGGTTCAGAAACTAGCATCGAATGTGGCTATTTCATACTATTCCAGAGAGTGTTACCTGTCTTAAGGAGATCCAGCATAATCATTGGAAGCCCCTGTACAGGATTTCCATCGATAAGGTTAAATCCATTCTTTAACCCAGTTTCGGTGACAAAGAATACCCCATCGACATTTCGAAAGTCCGGTTCCTCAGAATGCAATGTAATCTCGCTGGAGGTTTCAACAATGAAGTTTTGATTTCCAGACGGTGTATAGACAGAGAATTTACTGGAGAAAGGCTGACCTTCATTTACCGTCCCCTGACCGAAAGTGTTCACAACTTCTTCTAGGAATTCAAAATTTGTTCGATGATCGAACGAAAAGCCAGGATCGAGTGCATAGCGTAGAAATCCAGAATCCAGTGATGTTTTAGCGATTCCATCACCGGTTAGTATGCGTGCAGCTGTTGCAGTATCCGTTTCGGTAAATTTAAAGGTCTGCATGCGCCCACTGGTATCATACATTCCCCCACTATTGACGTTGGCACTTACGCCCCCAAACATACGATAGTCACCCAGATCTCTCGCCAGAGCGTCCACATACCCTAAATCTGTTCCTTGTTGTTGAGCCTGAGCATACAACTCGGACAGCATACTGCGATCCTCATTGGTGAGGAAGTTAACAGAGGACATCTGCATCGTAGCTTCGTTTAATTGTGTCTGCACTGACGGAATTGTATCTGTACCACCAAACAAGCGAGACATCATCAGCCCTTTACCACTTATTTGGGCTTGCTTGGTCGATAATATCTCATCCTTCGTGCTATTTACCGTTGTAGGCAAGGGGCGAACTGTTTTCTGGTCATCGCCTGATATATTTTTTATCTGAGCGTATGCCGCTGTGGATGTATTGATAATCATAATGGAAATTACCCCTTGCCTGTTTTTAAAGGAAGCTAGAAATATATCTCTACCGTCAATTATAACGATGTGAATAATTAATTAGGCTAATAAGTATATTCCCAAGCAATGCTCTCTTTTTGTAATGGATGTAGATTCTCTCCGGGTTTTCCCGTCAGTTTGTGCTGAATTTGAATTCGTACACCGTGGTCAAAACGTAATTCATTGAATTGAGCGGTTGTTCCAGATGTACCTTTAGGGACAATAATACATTTTGTTGGTGATGTCTGATAAGGTAGATAATAACATATGTCGACACTTTCAGTATATGCAGTGGGGTAGGACGCTACGCTATAATTTACCTGGGTCAGCTTCTTAGTTTTGCTCAATGTCCCAGAGGGAAACTTTGTTGCACTCGCATAAAACTGGTTCAACGCAGGGGTACTTGAGCCATCTGAATAAACAAATCTTATTTGTGCTGATAGTGGTGCTTCACTGATACTGCCAGTGGAGGCCATTAAAGGGAACGCTGCTACACTGGCAGCAATTAGTAGGGATAAAGAAACGAATTCCTTCTTCATGATTTCTCCTGGGTATTCTTACGTTTTTTTACTCATTACAGTGCTTTTCTGCATCAGGCATCATGGCGGTATTTTTTGCTATCGATATCAGGATGTCAGTCTCTTGGCAGCCTTGTTATGGGGCAATAAATGTCCAACCATTGTGTTAGCAGATCCGGTACTTTGTTAATGGTTCCTATATGACGATTTCCTTCCAGCCAGTGTATTACTGCGCGGTCGGGGCCTTATACGAACTCCGCATTCACTATCCATTATTAACGGAACAAGAAAAGTAAAATCTAATGTTTATAAAAAATAAATCTAAACGATGAACGCTAAAGTGTGTCGGATGTTTTTTTCTATAGCGGTTCCAATTTTTCCGTAATATATATCATACACGTCTGTAATTCGACTGTGATTTTTGAGTTGGCGTTGTTGGTTAATAATGTGATCACGGTAATTATTATTGTGATCATTGTTTTTCCTGTGGGTTTTTTATTTGTTGTTGGTTTTTATTTCCTCAAGGGATTTGTGATGTCGACGGATTTATATGGAAATAAATTAAAGTTTTTTCCACCTTTGCCGTTAAATTTCACAAAGGTTAACGTTGTTTTTTAGCGATCCTCTGAAGTTATGGTGGGGGAAATAATATTACGTCGCCACTGGAATGGATTTGTGGCGCATATTCAAGGTCTGTGCCGCATCTGAGCTGGGCGGATGTTCCGTCATACAAGCAAAAAAACATTAACACATGGAGAAAAGTGCGATGACTTTTAAAAAGGTGCTTCTGGCTAGTATTGTGACTTCTATGTTTGCTGCTGGAGCGGCTTACGCGGGGCCTCCAGTGACTGTGACTTTCAAAAACTTGGGCAACGAAACCGCGACATACAAAATTATTACTAACAATGAAGTCAGTACTAACGCCAGCACCAGCCCCAAACCCGCTACGACTGTTCCTGCGAAGGAATCTGATATTTATCGGGTTCAGAATGTCATCAGCCCTGATGCTAATGCAGCAATTGTTCGTTATACCATGGGCAGTAAAACGTGCGTATTCGGTACTACCTTCGTCAATACCATTATTCCTGGTGGCCTTTTTAATCCTGGCAGCCCTAAAAAGGCTCCAAAATGGAATAAATCAGCTGAGGGGAGCGGTGGGGCTGTCTGTACTGCAACGATTACTTCGCAGAGTTTATCCACATATGCGTGGAATGTTGAATTCACAATGAAATAATCAGCAGGCGATGTATTTTGGCTGATAGGCGAGAGGTCGCGTTTTTGTATAAAACGCATCGCTAGCGCTATTATTATGTATGTCATGGGGACGTCATGCATCATTGACGTCCCTTTTTTGACTCGCTCAGCTTTGCTGGTATAGCACCGCGGTATGTTCAATGTCATTGCATTGCTGCTTTTAAATAGGGGCAGATTATGGAAAAAATAAATTCACTTGATGCTGTATCCAGCCGCTATATACCGGCCAATACGGTTGGAAAAAGCGCTGTTGATGCAAAGGCTGTAGCATCGGTTCAAGAGAATAATGCAACAGCGACGAACAATGAGAGCACTCAGGTATCCGCACTCGCTCGTCAGCTAAGCGACGCTGCTGTTCGGGCTGCCGCCCGAGATGCAGGAACCGATCGTGATGGTTTAGGGGAGATCGCCAGATCGGTCACTGAGAAGCTGTTAGGCGCGAACTATGATATGAATAAAGTCGCTCATGATGCTGAAGTGCCTAAAACAGAAGACCCCGATTTATTAGCTCGGGCCAAACAAGCGACCAGCTTCGTGAATGGTGATGGTGCAAATCCGTTCAGGGGAATGTCCCGCGAGCAGTTAGCGTTGATCACCTACGATGAAAGTGGTGATTTCACCGTCAATGAAAGACGTGCGGCTTGGTTGGAGTCTTATGATCAAGAGCAGCAGTGGAAGCGTGCCGCGATCGCCAAAATGGATGAGGAGTATAACCGTACTGGACAAGTCTCTTCTGGTACATTGTCAGAGATTCTTAAGCATTACAAATCCTTACCAGCAATTGAAGAAGCACAATTGCCCAAAGGATACGATGCGCAGCTATTGTCTCAGATTCAAGTTTCGGAAAGCGGTGGCTTACCTCAGAGCGTAAAGGACTTGCAAGTATTTCTGGATAGTATGATGGAGAGTTGATCTTAGCCAACAGCACATTCAGCCTTCATGACTATCAGCGTTATATATGGCGAACACAACAGCAGCAGTTGTTCGCTTTACCTATTTTTGTATTATCGTGTGAATAGTCGTTCAACCATCGGGTCTATCTATGGTTCAGGATCAACGCAGGTAACTGTAAATTGGCAAAATAATCAATAAAAAGCAGTCGTAAGTTAACATGATATGCAAGCATTTTTTGCTAAACGATAGAATGTTTGCGTATTTTTTTCTCGCTAGCGTTGAATGTCTCTTTAACATAGACTGCTATAAAAATAGCGTGATTTTGGGAGGTATAAAAGTGTTATCAAAAGTTGATCTAACATCAGGCATCCTTTCCACAATGGGTACTGGAAAGCAAAATCAACCATTTTTCGATAATGAACATCAAATTAATCAGTCAATTGAATCGAAATCTAGCACTAAGGTGTCGCTGTCGTCTCAGGCACAGCAGCAGGCTGCATTACCTGATTCGATTGTCAAAAGATACCAAGAATTACGTAGTCGTGTCGATCAGAATGAAGTTGATTCTTATATTCGAGACCTATACGCAACACCTCGTCATTCAGGAGAGTTAGTTTCCATCGAACATTATCCTGATGTGTTTAATTCTTATACTGGTGAGCAAGTAACACCTGAGTCTGCTGCTAAATTTGCTGAGTGGGATCAGGCCGTGTTAGCAGAAACGACGCGTATATATAATAGTGAACGTGCAAAGGGTTCTTCATCTTCAGACATTTATTTAAAAATTCAGACGCATATAAGCCAACAACCAGAGAGTTTTTTAAGAAAGATCAATTGGCCGAACCAAGAGATGTAATTGATCGCTCTGCCCGTTTTATACCCGTAATACATCAAATTGCAGGTGCGTTGGCTACGTCATGTGGCACACTGATGTGTATCTCCAACGCTTTGTGTTGTTCAAAACCCTAACGTTTTATTCAAAACGCAAATTATTTTAGGCATATAGAATAAATATCTCGGCAATACGGAGTAATCGGAGAGGTAGCTAAATGATGATGTTGAAGGCTTTTCCTAAAGCATAAACAGTAGGATAATCCGATTCATATGATGCTCTAGGGGATCGGCAAAGAGGCAAGGATGTCTGATGCAAGAATAACGGATCTGATCTGTTTACAAGCTATTTCACACCTCTACAGTACCGGTGCTTCTTCTCAATCGGTATTACATGATATTTATCTATCCATTCCTGCCGGACAAAGCTGCGCTATTGTTGGTGCATCGGGTTCTGGTAAAAGCACCTTGCTCAATATCATCGGTTTACTCGATCAGCCCGTTTCAGGGCGTTTACTGCTTTCTGGGCAAGATATGACCAAAGCAAGTGCCGATGAACGCGCCATCATGCGCAATCAGGTCATTGGTTTCGTCTTCCAAAGTTTTAATTTGCTGCCGCGTCTGGACGCGTTGGATAACGTCGCACTCCCCTTGATCTATCGTGGAATGTCTCGGCAGGCTGCTCGGCAAGCCGCGCAAGTACAACTGGCGCGCGTTGGTTTGGCTGAGCGAACCTATCATCGCCCTGCTGATTTATCTGGTGGCCAACGTCAGCGGGTCGCGATTGCACGCGCACTGGTTGGCGAACCAGCACTTCTTCTCGCAGATGAACCAACCGGCAACCTTGATAGCCAAACAGCTGATGACATCATCACGCTGTTACTGGCATTGAACCGCGAACAGGGGACGACATTAGTGATGGTGACACATGATGAAGGTATAGCTTGTCGTATGGCTCGGTGCATTCATGTGCAGGACGGACGAATCCATGAGGTGAAGCATGTCTGACCGTCGTTTACGAACGCAAGCGTGCCAGACCCGACAATCCCACTATGGTCCTTCTCTGCAACAGCGTCTGCTTGAGCCATTGAACAGTCTCATTCTTCTAGGGCGGCGTGCCGTTCTGGCCCTGCTTGGGATTGCGATGGGGTGTGGTTCTGTTGTTGCGTTGCTTAACATCGGGCACAACGCGGAAGCTGAAGCCATGGGGGTATTCAAAGGCATGGGCAGCGACCTGCTGGTCGCGGCCGTACAGAATAGGGTAGGGAGTCACGCTATTGGTTTGGTGCCTGCGGATCTGGATATCCCCGTTTTGCGACAAAATTTGCCTGATATTAAAGCAGCAACGGCTCTCATTATTACTGCTACTGAGGTGCGATTGCGCGGCCGTTCGTTTACCGGCATGGTTGTGGGGAGCAGGGCTGAATTGTCGGAAGTCTTAGGATTAAAGCTCGCACAAGGTCGCTACCTGAGCGATTTCGATGCACAAAGTACCTACATCGTGTTGGGGGCGAATGTTGCCGAACAGTGGGCATCGCAGGGGGGCGTAGCCGCTTTAGGTGAGCGCGTGCAGGTGAGTGGATACTTATTTGAGATCGTAGGAATCCTTCAACCGCAGGGGAACAACCCTTTGGTTCCCGTCTCAGTTGACGACGCTATATTGATGCCGATCTCTGGTATGCGTCGTGTCATGCCAACACCACAAATCATCAGCGTGATTGCACGTAATAGCAGCAGCGACACGTTGGTGCAAACGGGCTCGCAGCTAAAGGATTATTTGGTGTCTCTGATGCCGAAGGTTGATATCGATGTGCAAATCCCACAGCAACTACTGGAGGGAATGGCGCAGCAGTCGCGGATGTTTTCATGGTTGCTAGCGGGGCTGGGAGGGATTTCCCTGTTGGTCGGTGGGGTAGGGGTGATGAACGTCATGGTGATGAATGTGTCCGAGCGGCGTCGCGAAATTGGTGTTCGTATGGCATTGGGCGCGCGACCACGTGATATTGCGGGGCTGTTTTTGCTGGAGGCTGTTGTGTTGTCTGCTTGTGGAGCCCTGATCGGGGCGATATGTGGTGTTGCGGCGGCGTGGCTGTTTGTCTTTTTTTCAGGTTGGTCCAACTTTTCACTTTCGGTATTGTCACTTCCCCTTGGCATTGGCAGTTCATTGGCGATTGGTCTGTTTTTTGGGCTTAACCCAGCAATGACTGCGGCTCAGCTCGAACCCGTACAGGCGCTACGCGATGCGTAAATCTCTCCTGTGTTTACTGATCCTGTTTTCTGCCCATCAAGGGTATGCAGAAACGGCTTTGAATCCTTCTCAGGCGACGCGGCAAGGGCTGGCGGACATGAGCGTATCGCTAAATGCGCAAACTATCGATCTCACGCTAAGCGATGCCATTTATCTTGGTTTGCGTGACAATCGCGCGATCCGCAGCGCCTATCTGGATCGTATCTCGCAGAAATTTGATCTGCGTGTCGCGGAGGATCGTTTTACTCCCAAATTGTCGCTGACGGGTAGCTATCTTTCCAATCGCAATCAAAGTGATCGTTATCGACAGGGCAACCTGACGCCAACATCGACACTGCTCACGCCTTATGGCACCCGCTTCAGCCTAGGCTGGACCTACCGCCACACGCAGGCTGATAACGCAGGGTTATCGCGTAATGATGGTGCCAACATCACGGTGATTCAGCCTTTGCTTCGTGGAGCAGGTAAAGATGTCACTACTGCGCCAGTTCATATTGCGCGTCTGACTGAACAACTCAATCGTCTGACGTTGAAATCTACAGTCTCGCAGACTATTACGCAGATTATCGCTGCCTATCGGGAACTGCTGCGTTCACAGGAGCAACTGCAAATTGCTCGTGATGTTCTGGCGCGTGCGCGCCAACTGGTTGACGTCAACCGTGCGATGATTGCCGCAGGGCGTATGGCCGAGTTTGAAATTGTGCAAACCGAAGCTGAAGTTGCCACGCAGGAATTGGCGTATGAGGAAGCTAGAAATCAACTGGATACCGCGCGGCTTGCGCTGCTGCAACTTCTGGCGTTGGATTTAAATACGCTGATTGTGGCAACAGAATCCATGCAGGCACAGCGCGTTGATGTCAACGCTGCGCAGGCGTTGAAACAGGCCGAAGCTTCTCGACCTGCTTATCTTGCACAGATTATCGCTAACGAGCAGGCGGCGCTCAGTCTGGCGGTTGCGCGTAATGATCGCCTGTGGGATGTCTCGCTAGTCGGCGGAGCGAGTCAGGTTCGTGACCGTGCAGCACAGAATAGCCCTTCACGTACCTGGGAAAATTATGTGGGTGTTCAGGTGGAGATCCCGATTGGCGATCTGAGTACCCGTCAGGCTGAGGTTCAAGCGCGGGTCAATGTGCGTAATCAGCACATTCAGTTGGATGAGGTTAGGCAGCAGCTTGAACGTGATGTTGCCAATGCGGTGCGTGATATTGGGACACGCTGGCGGCAATTCGAGATTTCTCAACGTGCACGAGATCTGTCACGCCGTAAACTGGACATTGAGCGAGAAAAGCTCACGGTTGGGCGTTCCAGTAACTTTCAGGTGCTGAGCTTCGAGAACGATTTACGCAACGCGGAAAACGCCCGTCTCAATGCGCTCATTAGCTACCTTAATGCGCAGGCTGAACTGGATGAGACGCTGGGCACTACATTACAAAGCTGGGATGTTGCACTTAATGATTAGACATCGCTTTCTATCTCGACTGCGTCGGCGTCACTATATTATCGTGTCGCTGGTTGTGGCATGTGGTGTATTTATGTGGCTATTGACTGGGCGTACGGGTGAGCAGGAAAGCGTCCCTCAGGGGCAATGGCTACCCATTCAGCCTCAGCGATTGGAAAATCAATTAGGGCTGGTGGGACGAATTCAGGCCGCGACGCAGACAACGCTAGCTGCCCCTTTTGAAGGCGTTATCCGTGAGGTACTGACGCGTGAGGGGCAACGTGTCGAGCAAGGGCAAACATTGCTGGTACTGGACCCTGGGCAAATTGAGATTCAGCTCCGTCAGGCGCAGGCTGAACTGCTCAAAGCACAGCGTGAGGTGCAGTCACTCAAGCAGTGGGAGCAAAGCGCTGAGGTATCGCGGGCGCGACGTGCGGTAAATTCAGCCCAGTCAACGTTTAGCAACACGCAGGCCAACCTTCGCGATACACAGGCGCTGTTCGAGCGTGGCATTGTTGCGCGAATGGAAGTGGATACGTTAAAGCAGCAGATTCGTACCCAGGAGCAGGATGTTATCGCGGCGCAAGAGGAGTATCGAACGGTGTTGGCACGTGCGAACGGTGAGGATCGTAAGATTGCTGAGATGGAACTGATCAATGCACAGGTTCGCCATCAGGCGTTGGCGACACAGGTTGAACGACAGACCGTCAAGGCGCCGTTTAGCGGTTTTGTGGTGCGTCCTGCGACACCTGATAATGGTAAGCCTGTGGTCATCCAGCCCGGTTTGCTGGTTAGCCAAGGCGCGCCGCTGTTTGGCGTCATTGCTCAGGACCGTTTTCAGGTGGCAACTCGGGTAGAAGAGACGGATCTGCATCAGCTACAAGAGGGGATGGTGGTTAACGTGAGCGGGGATGGATTTGCCGGACAGACCCTGACAGGCAAGGTTACTTCGATTGATATGCAGGCCGATGCTGCTGAGATGTCAGGTAGCGGCGCTTATTATGATGTGGTGGTGTCACTTGATACGCCGTTGGCGGATTTAAGGCAAAATATTCGACTGGGGATGAGCGCACGGCTGGCTATCATTGTCTATCGTAATGAGCACGGTATCGCGGTGCCTGCACAGGCTGTGCAGACTGACGAGAATGGCCGTGCCTATGTGATTTATCGCCCGAATGCCAACGTCCCGCCAAAGAAAATCAACGTGACGTTGGGAAAAACGGTGGCACAAGGCGTCGAAATCTCTGGGCTGGAGGCGGGTGAAGTACAGATTCCGTAATTATCGGCTTAAGCATGTGCCGGATACTAGAAACGATAATGGTGAGTGTGTCGGTTTCTATTTTTTGACGCAGAAGTGGGTGTTAGGGTTGTTAGCACATGCTTGCCGTTTATTTCCCCTGAACACCCGCCTCGAAAATTAGCCGCTGTAGGACGATTGATCTTGCTTATTCAGCCTTTCCCGCAGGGGTGGTATTGCTCCCCATTGGGATATTACGTGGTAAAAGCAGGTCGAACAGATTGTTCAGCGGGTTTGCATTTTTCCCAGGCTCGCCGGTCACAAAGTTGTAATCCATTTCGATTAGATGTTTGAGTCGAGATTCGTAGTTGGCGGGAGCCTGTACCTGTTCGATTAACGGCAAGCCTTCATAGTGTTCCAGAACAAGTTTGAAGAACTCGGTTTGTTTAAATTCCCCTCGATTCCATTCTTGCTTGCTCTGCGCTACGACTCGATGGCTCCAGGCGCTTTCTATTTCATTTGATTCATGCAATGCCGCTCTGCGCTCGTTGACGGTAAAGGTATTGCTATCATCATAAATAATGAGTGAGAGTTGATCGCGAGAGAGTCCTTTAAAGGGGTTTGAGCCATGACCGTTAGCGAAGTCATTAGCTTGCTTTGCGCGAGCAAGTAATTGCGGATCGTCAGTATCAGGTAATTCTTCAGCTAGCGCTTTTCGGCGGCTTTCATAGCTGCTACCAGCCAGTTCCTCAATGACCGAATGTGCATATGACGCCAGTTTTCCACGGCTATTGCTGCTACAGGGCGGGATTCCACTTTGCT
>NZ_JACDSF010000016.1:63750-192375 GCF_013449685.1 Pectobacterium brasiliense
GTGAGTTAGATCTCGCCCTGATTGCTGCTATCCCTCGCTTCTGCACGTATTGCGGCATCATTCAATTGCCGTGCCAGCGACGATACGCTGCTTTTATCTTTTGTTGTTGATTCATTTGAGGAGACGGATGACGTCGTTTTGTTCGACGTGTTGCCTGTTACCGCAGATGAGTTTGTTTTTTCCGTATCTCTAACATCAATGCTTTTGGTGGCGGGAAGGTTATTTAAATTAATCATCTTCAGGTTTCCAGGTAGCAGGCTGATATCTGGGCGTTGTGTTCGTACCATAGGGCGGAATACAGCGTCTGTGCACTGTAGCCATAAGATTCAGACAAACCGCGATATGGGTATTAGTATAAAATCGGCAATTGAATTAAATAACTTTAATTTTTTGTGGTTATTTTGAAATAGATTTATAGCCCATATTGATATATTTGGTGCGCTATTTTACTGAGTTTATTATTATTCAATTCCAGTGATGTTTCATTTTAATATAATTTCCATGAAATTATATTCATGGCTAATGTTTTGATATGACTATTCTGAATGCGTTAAATTTTAGCGCACTGTCTCGTGGAGTTATTAGGGAAAAACATGGTGTTGCAAACTTGTCACCGAAGCGTGATACCTGAAGCGTTTACTTGTAGACTGCTCGCACTATTCTCATTTTGCTACCCCACATCATTCGAGTGGTGAAAACGTGTCTACACCACCGACCGATATGTGACGTACGTCGACAAAAGGATTTGCCATGTCCGCCCATTCCCCATCGTTAACGTTTTATCTGGCTATTGGCCTGCTTCAGGGGCTGCTCCTCGTCGCGGCGCTGGAAATGAAAGAGGGCGCTCTTCAGGGAATGCTCATAACGATAGCGGTGGTTGGCGGCATCAGTCTGCAATGGCTGGAACGCACTCTCTTTGTGAAAAAGACGTGGCTGTTGGCTGGCGAGTTGACCGTGCTGATGACCGCCATCAGCGGTTGGGTCCTCTGCGAAAATGGACTATTCCGTCTGCTGGATTCCTGGGTGCTGTGTGGCATCCTCCTCGGCTATATCTGCTCAAGACGGTTAGGATCGGTGACCAGAATATGGAGATTACGTATCCCTGATTCCACCCTACGTTAGGTATTACTTATTGATTCGATAAAGACAACGGATTGGTGATAACGATCACGTTTCTGTACTTTAGCCACATGCGAAAACACATGAGGATAAAGTGATGTCAGTAATCAATACCCAAGTTAAACCATTCAAAAACATGGCTTTCAAAGACGGTCAATTCATTGAGGTGACAGAGAAGAACATCGAAGGCAAATGGAGCGTGTTCTTCTTCTATCCGGCTGACTTTACGTTCGTCTGCCCGACCGAACTGGGTGATGTCGCTGACCACTACGACGAATTCCAACAGCGTGGCGTGGAAATTTACTCTGTTTCCACCGACACCCACTTCACGCACAAAGCGTGGCACAGCAGCTCTGAAACCATCGGCAAAATCAAATACACCATGATCGGTGACCCAACGGGCCAACTGACGCGTAACTTTGAAAACATGCGCGAAGCAGAAGGTCTGGCCGATCGCGGTACATTCATCGTTGACCCACAGGGCATCATCCAGGCGGTAGAAATCACGGCGGAAGGTATTGGCCGTGATGCCTCTGACCTGCTGCGTAAAGTGAAAGCGGCGCAGTACGTGGCTTCTCACCCAGGCGAAGTGTGCCCAGCCAAGTGGAAAGAAGGCGAGGCTACGCTGGCACCGTCTCTGGATCTGGTTGGCAAAATCTAAGCTGACACCTCGGAAAATATGACTGTTTTGTCGGGTGCATTGCACCCGATTTTTCTGGCCCGGCTTTTTGGGGCCAGCACCCCCGCACGATTTTGTTTTTGTACCACCTTGCCTAATTAAGGACGACCGATGCTCGACAATACGATGAAAGTCCAGTTGAAAGCCTATCTGGAAAAATTAACCAAACCTGTTGAGTTGATTGCGACTCTGGATGACTCTGCTAAATCTGCTGAAGTCAGAACCCTGCTGGCTGAGATTGCTGAGCTGTCCGATCGGGTAAGTTTTATTGAAAAGAATGACTTGGCAGTACGTAAGCCTTCATTCCTGATTACCAATCCAGATTCCCAAAGTGGCCCGCGTTTTGCCGGTGCGCCAATGGGACACGAATTTACCTCCCTGATTCTGGCGTTATTGCAGGTGGGCGGTCATCCGTCGAAAGAAGCGAAAGAATTACTCGATCAAATCCGCCATCTTGACGGTTCATTCCACTTTGAAACGTATTACTCACTGTCCTGCCACAACTGCCCGGACGTGGTGCAGGCGCTGAATTTAATGGCGGTCTTGAATCCAAATATCACCCATACCGCGATTGACGGCGGCGTGTTCCAGGATGAGATCCAAAGCCGTAATGTCATGGGCGTTCCGACCGTTTTCCTGAACGGCGAGCACTTTAGTCAGGGGCGCACGAGCCTGGCTGAGATTGTGACGAAAATCGATACTGGCGCGGTTGCCAAACAAGTTGAGAAGCTGAACCAACGTGACGTCTATGATGTGTTAATCATCGGTAGCGGCCCTGCGGGCGCAGCGGCGGCGGTCTATTCGGCGCGTAAAGGTATCCGCACCGGTTTGGTCGGTGAGCGTTTTGGTGGTCAGGTGCTGGATACCGTTGATATCGAAAACTACATTTCCGTTCCGAAAACGGAAGGAGCCAAATTGGCAACTGCGCTGAAGAGCCATGTTGATGACTACGATGTTGACGTGATCGACGCGCAGAGCGCAGAAGCCCTAATTCCTGGCGGCGAACCGGGTAAACCGCATCAGGTGATTACCGTATCCGGTGCGACATTGAAAGCACGCAGTGTGATCATTGCGACCGGCGCGCGCTGGAGAAACATGAATGTACCTGGCGAAGATCAGTACCGTACGCGCGGTGTAACATACTGTCCGCACTGTGATGGTCCGCTGTTTAAAGGCAAGCACGTCGCGGTGATTGGTGGCGGAAACTCCGGTGTCGAAGCGGCTATCGATCTGGCTGGTGTGGTGAAACACGTCACGTTGCTTGAGTTTGCGCCGGAACTGAAAGCGGATTCGGTATTACAGGAGAAAGTACGTAGCTTGCCAAACGTTGACATCATCCTGAATGCGCAAACCACGGAAGTGAAAGGTGATGGACAGAAGGTGACGGGGCTGAGCTACAAAGATCGTCTTACCGATACGGTGCATGATTTAGCGCTGGAAGGGATCTTCGTACAAATTGGCCTGCTGCCTAACACCCACTGGCTGGAAGGTACGGTAGCCAGAAACCGCATCGGTGAAATTGAGATCGATGCCAAGTGCGAAACCAGCGTGAAAGGGATCTTTGCTGCCGGCGACTGTACGACGGTGCCGTACAAGCAGATCATTATCGCGACGGGTGAAGGCGCAAAAGCGTCCTTGAGCGCCTTTGACTACCTGATCAGAACCCGTGCATAACGTCGGTCTGTTGAGGACGACGGCGGATATATTGGCCATCCTTCTGTTTCTCTGACGACGATCTTAACGTTCCACGCGGCGATGCTTCATAGAAGTGTCGCTGCGTTTTTGTTTTTGATCGTAAAATTTTTCTTTCGATCGTAAAAAGTAGATCTCAGCCCTTGCTAAAGGACAATAAGAAATTCATAATGCTCGCCGCTTTGTGCTGCTGCCCGTTTTTTACTGTCTACATAGCATCCTATTTCGAGCGCAGGCGTTACCTCAATCCACATCATTTTTTATCAGTTAATACAAAAAATCATATTCTTCTTAACAGACTTATCCACAGGCTGTCGGTTGGTTATTTATTAATCGCGCTATGTTATTGATAAAATACTGTAGAGTATCTTATTGATATCTATTTATAAATTTTACTTATAAAACGCGATAACTATCGCTTGTACTTTTTGTGACAGTTGATTGGCAACGGTTTTTTTTATTTATTCACAGCGCGCGCGACAAACTGATGACAAGAGTTTGAGTGGCTCACGCATCACGCGGTAATCCTTTCTCGACTGCACGAATAAGTCGTTTTTTTTGTGTGGATTGGACGTCGATTCCCAGTGATGCACGACGTTCCAACTGCTGATGAACTGCCCAGTGGATATGTTCATCCAACAGTTCGCTTTCACCCAGACGGGCTTGCAGCGCCAGTACGATACTATCCTGATAGGGGGCATTCCCCAGTGCGACGGCAATATTGCGTAGCCAGCGGAGATGGCCGATGCGCCGGATCGGCGACCCTTCCGTAATGCGCAGAAATTTCTCTTCATTCCAGCCGAATAGTGCCAGCAGCTCTGGCGTATGCAGCGCGGCACGCGGGCTAAAATCCGCCTCGTCGGTAAGTTGTGAAAACCGATTCCACGGGCAAATCAACTGACAGTCATCACAGCCATAAATGCGATTACCCATTAGCGGACGAAATTCTTCAGGAATCGGGCCTTCCAATTCGATAGTCAGATAGGAAATGCAGCGGCGGGCATCAACGGTATAAGGTGCGACAATCGCGCCGGTTGGGCAGGTGGTCATGCAGGCGACACAGCGGCCGCACTGTTCTTCCTGTGGGCGATCGACGGGTAGGGGTAAATCGATCAGCAGTTCACCGAGAAAGAACCAGGAGCCTGCTTCTCTGTTCAGAATTAGTGAGTGTTTACCAACCCAGCCAAGCCCAGCTTTCGCAGCCAAAGGACGTTCCATAATGGGAGCGGAATCGACAAAGGGACGAAAATTCAATTCACCGCAGTATTCCTGAATCTGGTCGCCGAGTTTTTTCAGACGTTGGCGTAATAGCTTGTGGTAATCACGACCGAGCGCATAGCGGCTAACGTAGCCGAGTTCTGGGTTTTTTAAGGTACTGGCGAATGCGGCTTTGGCTGGCAGGTAATTCATACGAACACTGATGACGCGCAGTGTGCCGGGCAGCAGCTCATGCGGACGCGCTCGTAACATACCGTGGCGCGCCATCCAGTCCATTTCCCCGTGGTATTGCTTATCCAGCCAGTCCTGAAGCCGAGGTTCTTCTGCGGACAAATCCGTGTCGCAGATGCCGACCTGCTGGAACCCCAATGCCTGTCCCCATTGTTTGATGTGTTGCGCTAATTCGTTGAGATCGTAGGGGTATGACATGATGGGCCACAGAAATAAACAAGACGTGCTGATGTTACCATATTCGCGCCGCAGAGCCGATGCCCGCTGAGACGTGCGGAATGCTGGCGGTCGTTTAGGTTGCTTGCTAATTTTAAGTCATTGTAATGAAAAAATTGTAATGAAAACTAAGAGTAGATGATGACGGGTCACGACCGGAAGCGAGAGGATAAGTTGCCTGATTCGGTGTTTTACGCCGAGTGGGTGCGGCGTGAAGAAGCCAGAGCGGCTAGTGAGTCGGGGCTTTCGCTGTGGGAACTCATGCAGCGTGCGGGAGAAGCCGCGTTTCAGGTGGCTCGCCGATGCTATCCCTCAGCTCGCCGTTGGCGGGTGCTGGCTGGACACGGCAATAACGGCGGTGATGGATATGTGGTCGCCAGTCTGGCGCTGGCGGCGGGCATAGAGATAGATGTTGTTGCCTGTGTCAGCGATAAGCCGCTGCCTGATGAGGCTCATCTTGCGCGCCAGCGCTGGCGGGAGCAGGGTGGTCGTGTTCAGGACGTGAATGCGCAGGATGGTGATATACCGTGGCCGGATGGGATCGATCTTATTGTGGATGGTCTACTGGGAACCGGTCTTTCTGCTGCACCGCGTGCGCCTTATGCGGCGTTAATGACGCAGGCGAATGCCTATCCCGCTCCTATTGTTTCACTGGATATTCCTTCTGGTTTAGATGCCGAAACCGGCACCTGTGCGGGCGTTGCGATTTGCGCGGCACAGACGGTGACGTTTATCGCGCTGAAACCGGGACTACTGACTGGTCGCGCCCGTGAGCACGTCGGAACATTACATTATCATTCGTTAGGATTGCAGGCGTGGCTGGACGATCAAACCGCGCCGATACGGCGGCTGACCGCGGCGCAACTTCCCGAGTGGTTAACGCCTCGTCCAGCCGGACAGCATAAAGGTGATAACGGCAGGCTGCTGGTGGTAGGCGGTAACGTCGGCTTAGGCGGTGCGGTATTGATGGCCGCGGATGCGGCGTTACACAGCGGCGCAGGATTGGTGCGAGTGCTTACTCACAAACAGTATCAATCGGCGTTTCTCACGGTTCGGCCTGAGCTGATGGTGCAAGAATTGATGACAGAGACGCTGCGGCAGGGGCTGGAATGGGCCGATGTCGTGGTGATTGGACTCGGTTTAGGGCAGGATGAATGGGGCAAAACCGCGCTGCGTCTGGCAGAAAATTGTAACAAACCCATGTTATGGGATGCGGATGCGCTTAACCTGCTGGCAATCAATCCGCATAAGCGGCAGAATCGCGTGCTGACACCTCACCCCGGTGAGGCGGCACGTTTACTGAATTGCCGCGTCTCTGATATTGAAAGTGATCGCTTACTTGCGGCCACAAAGTTGGTAAAACGCTATGGCGGCGTTGTCGTATTGAAAGGTGCGGGAACGGTGATTGCCAGCGAGCGAGACGAGGTTGCCATTGCTGATGTGGGAAACCCCGGCATGGCGACAGGCGGCATGGGTGATGTGCTGTCGGGTATCGTTGGCGGTTTGCTGGCGCAAAAGCTCTCGCTGTATGATGCTGCCTGTGCAGGGTGTGTCGTTCACGGTGCGGCGGCCGATTGGCTGGCAGCGCGACGTGGCACCCGCGGTATGCTGGCAACCGATTTACTGCCTGTGCTGTTCCGATATGTTAATCCCGAGCGGGTGTTTCCAGAGCTGATGCTTTCAGAACCTATGTTTTTAGAACAATAGATAGAATGAAAAAAATAGTCTTACTTCTGCCGGATGAGGCAGCAACGATCTCGTTAGGTACGGCGCTGGCGAAAGCCTGTGACGGTGCTTGTGTTATCCACCTTTATGGCGACCTCGGTGCGGGAAAAACGACGTTTAGTCGCGGTTTCCTACAGGCGCGCGGTCATCAGGGCAATGTTAAAAGCCCCACTTATACGCTGGTCGAGCCCTATGCGTTATCGCCGCTGGCGGTCTACCACTTTGATCTCTATCGACTGGCCGATCCGGAAGAGTTGGAGTTTATGGGGATCCGCGATTATCTGACACAGGATGCCATCTGCTTGATTGAATGGCCTCAGCAGGGCGCTGGCGTGCTGCCCGATGCGGATATCGAACTGCATTTACGCTATCAGGATCAGGGTCGACAGGCTGAACTGTCCGCTGTTTCTGCGGCAGGAGACGCGATGTTACAACGTTTTTCTCTTCAGCCAGGAACAACAGGATCATGATGAGTCGTATGGTTACGCTGTTCATCGGCGTGTGGCTGTTGCTGGCAGGGACGGCGTGGGCGGCCAACTTGTCGGACATTAAGGTAGACAATGCCTCAGGTCAGGCCACGGTGCGCCTGAGCTTTAGCGGTCAGCCTATTTATGCTTTTTTCCCACTCAGTAACCCGGCCAGAGTGGTGATTGATATTCGTCAGACTGGCGTCATTCAAGGGCTGCCGTTGGATTTCAGCGGGCAAAATCTGATTAAGCGTGTGCGCACCAGTAACGCGCAGGACGCACAAAGCCTGCGTTTGGTGCTGGATTTGACTCAGGCGGCTAAAACGCGGGCGGTGACGCAAAAAGAAGGATCGGGTTACGTTGTGGTTTTCACCATCACTGGTGATAAAGCAAAAACGGTGCAAACCTCAGCGCCTCCGGCTTCACGTCAGCAAAATAGCGCGCCGGCAGAACCGGCTAAAAATCCGTTTAGCAACAAATCGACTGTTGCCGTCGATACCCGTTCGTCATCTACCCGCGTGTCAGCACGACAGGGGAATGAGCGCATCGTTGTGGCAATTGATGCTGGGCACGGCGGGCAGGACCCAGGGGCGATTGGTACGAACGGGCTGCGGGAGAAAAATGTCACCATTTCTATCGCGCGTAAGTTACAAGCCTTACTGAATAATGATCCGGCCTTTAAAGGTGTGCTGACGCGTGACGGCGACTACTTTATCTCCGTCATGGGGCGCTCGGACGTGGCGCGTAAGCAGGGCGCGAACCTATTAGTGTCGATTCACGCGGATGCGGCACCGAACCGCAATGCGAAAGGGGCATCTGTTTGGGTACTGTCCAACCGTCGTGCGAACAGTGAAATGGCAAACTGGCTGGAGCAGCATGAGAAGCAGTCTGAACTGTTGGGCGGCGCGGGCGATCTACTGGCAAACAGCAGCGCGGATCCTTACCTCAGTCAGGCGGTACTGGATCTGCAATTTGGTCACTCTCAGCGGGTGGGGTATGACGTCGCGACCAAGGTGCTGCGTGAGCTCCAGCGCGTCGGGGGGCTGCATAAACGACTGCCTGAGCACGCGAGTTTGGGCGTGTTGCGCTCGCCGGATATTCCTTCTCTACTGGTGGAAACCGGGTTTATCACCAATGTCTCGGAAGAGCGGCTGTTGGGGAGCAACGACTATCAGGAAAAAATCGCCAATGCGATTTATCAGGGGCTGGGAAGTTACTTCCAAACTCACCCGATGCAATCCCTCCCAAAGCAGGAAAGCCGCCCACTACAGTCGGCGGCAAGTGATAGAGCAACGTCGGGTGGTAACGTAACCGCAGCAAAAGCGAGTGCGGGCAGCACGCGTCATACCGTTGCACGTGGTGAAACGCTCTCTTCCATTGCCCGGAATTATGGCGTCAGCCTCGCGGCTATGCGTGACGTGAATAAGCTGAACAAGGACATCGTCTGGGTTGGGCAGCGCCTGAATATTCCGGCTACTGGGACGAGGCAGACAGCATCAACACCTGCGCCTAAAAAGGCAGTGCCGGTGAAGCATAAGGTCGTAAAGGGTGATAGCCTGAGTGCGATTGCTGCCCGTTACGGTGTCAGCATGAAAGAGATCCAACAGGCGAATAATATGCGCTCCGGCACGGTACAACTGGGTCAAACGCTAGTTATTCCGTCTGCCTGATTCTTCATGCTGACGATGTCGATAGATTGAGGATAGTAAGAGGGATACGCCATGCCGATTCAGGTGTTGCCACCGCAACTGGCTAACCAGATCGCTGCCGGAGAAGTGGTTGAGCGTCCGGCTTCGGTCGTGAAGGAGCTGGTGGAAAACAGTCTGGATGCAGGTGCGACCCGGATTGATATCGACATCGAGCGCGGCGGCGCGAAGCTGATCCGTATTCGTGACAATGGCTCGGGGATTGGAAAGGATGAATTAACGCTGGCGCTGGCGCGTCATGCGACCAGCAAAATCGCCACGCTCGACGATCTGGAAGCCATCGTGAGTATGGGTTTTCGCGGCGAAGCGCTGGCAAGTATCAGTTCCGTCTCTCGTCTAACCCTGACATCGCGCACCGCTGAACAATCCGAAGCCTGGCAGGCCTACGCCGAAGGGCGTGACATGGCAGTGACGGTTAAACCCGCGGCTCACCCTGTGGGCACCACGCTGGAAGTGCTGGATCTGTTTTATAACACGCCCGCCCGCCGTAAATTTATGCGCACCGAAAAAACCGAATTCACCCATATTGATGAGGTGGTGCGCCGCATCGCGCTGGCGCGTTTCGATGTCGCCATCACGCTGCATCATAACGGTAAGCTGATGCGGCAGTATCGTGCTGCGCCGGATAAAAGCCAGTATGAACGCCGTTTGGGCAGCATCTGCGGGGCGACGTTCCTGCAACATGCGCTGGCAGTGTCATGGCAACACGGCGATCTCACCATTCATGGTTGGGTGGCCGATCCGGTTGGAGCCAAGCAACTGCCTGATATGCAGTATTGCTACGTGAACCAGCGCATGATGCGTGACCGGCTGATTAATCATGCCATTCGGCAGGCCTATCAGGATCAGCTTAGTGACGAGCAGCAGCCCGCCTATGTGCTGTATCTGGAGATCGACCCGCATCAGGTGGATGTCAATGTGCATCCTGCCAAGCACGAAGTTCGATTCCATCAGGCGCGTCTGGTGCATGACTTCATCTATCAGGCGGTGATGTCCGTTCTGCAACAGGCATCCTCACCGGCGCTCGGCATAACAGAGCCGGAGACCGGGAAACCCGTGCAATGGCAGCAGGAAAACCGCACTGCCGCCGGTGAAAACCATTTTGCCCAGCCGTCACGTACCGATAGTTCGCCGTCGTATGGTGGGAAAACGCCGCGCGCGAGCCATTCTGGTCAGGCGAGAGAATCTGCTTATTCCGGCTATCAACCAGAGAATCCGTACCAGAAGAAGCAGGGTGATCTGTATAAGGCGCTGCTGCAACCAGCGGATAATGCAGCAAGTGTACCACCGTCGTCTGGCGAGCGTATTTCTGCACCGTCGAGTCACGTTATGTCGCCGGATAGGGTTGTCCCATCCACGGTATCGCATGACGTACCACCAAATCGAACCGTAACGGACACTGCAGCGAGCAATAACAGGCAACGTGCGCTGGTTGAATCACCGCTGGAAAGCCAATCAAACGGTTTTGGGCGGGTATTGACGGTTTATCCGCCGTGCTACGCGCTGCTGGAGTACCATAAGGGATTGGCGATGCTGTCGCTTTCCGTTGCTGAACGCTATCTGAAAGCGGTGCAGTTGACGCCGCCGGAAGAAGGGTTGCGGGCGCAACCGTTGCTGATTCCGCAGCGCCTGACGTTGAGTAAATCCGAGCTGAATGTTTTGTCCGCCCATCACGCTTTGCTGGCGCGTTTTGGTATTGATGTCGTGGTTGAGTCACAGCGTGCCACATTGCGTGCCGTACCTTTACCATTGCGCCAACAAAATTTACAAAACTTGATCTCCGAACTGATAGGCTATCTGCCCGACTATCAGACGGTTGAGACACAGCAGGTGGAACCTGGCGAATTGGCGTCGTGGATGGCAACGCGATTGCAGAGTGAGCAGGAAAGCTGGAGTCATTCTCAGGCCATACAATTACTGGCGGATGTCGAGCGGCTTTGTCCGCAGTTGGCGAAAACGCCGCCGTCTGAACTTTTATATATGATGGACATCCATGATGCCATCAAGGCTTTAAAGCATGAGTGATGTAGAAAAAGCGTCGTTGCCGCCCGCCATTTTTATCATGGGGCCAACGGCGTCAGGAAAAACGGCATTGGCAATGGCGTTACGAGAATATTTGCCGGTAGAGTTGATTAGCGTAGATTCCGCCCTCATCTATAAAGGCATGGATATCGGGACTGCGAAACCGAATGCGGAAGAGCTGGCATTGGCACCGCATCGGTTAATCGACATTCTCGACCCAGCGGAATCTTATTCTGCGGCCGATTTTCGCCGCGATGCGCTACGTGAGATGGCAGACATTACCGCTGCCGGGCGCATTCCCCTCCTGATTGGGGGGACGATGCTGTATTTCAAGGCGCTGCTGGAGGGGCTTTCTCCTCTGCCTTCAGCCGATGCTGCCGTGCGCCAGCGTATTGAAGAACAGGCAAAAGAAATCGGCTGGGAAGCGATGCATCGGCAGCTCAGTGAGATCGATCCGGTAGCAGCAATTCGGATTCATCCAAATGATCCGCAGAGACTCTCGCGAGCACTGGAAGTTTTTTTCGTTTCAGGTAACACTTTAACTGAACTGACAAAAACGTCTGGCGACGCGCTGCCCTATCAGGTTCATCAGTTTGCTATCGCCCCGGCGACGCGTGAATTGTTGCATGAGCGGATTGAACAGCGCTTTCATCAGATGTTGGCGGCAGGTTTTGAGACAGAAGCCCGGACATTGTTTGCCCGGCATGACCTTCATACGGATATGCCCTCTATTCGTTGCGTTGGTTATCGCCAGATGTGGTCATATTTATCCGGTGAAATTGATTACGATGAGATGGTTTATCGGGGAATTTGTGCGACGCGTCAGTTAGCGAAGCGTCAAATGACCTGGCTGCGCGGTTGGGATGATGTCTGCTGGCTGGATAGCGAAAAACCAACTGAAGCACTGGATAAAGTCATACACTTTAAATAATTTAAGTTTCAGGCAGGCGGCAAGGGAAGGAGTCCCGATGAGCTTACTCAGGTAAGTGATTCGGGTGAGTGAACGCAGCCAACGCACATGCAACTTGAAGTATGACGAGTGGACAGGTTGTTAGTGCATAGGTTGAGTGATTGTGTACAATCGGTGAGTCTCGGCGTGCAAGTTCTTTTACACCGTTATTTTAGAGCCGTAGGGTTCTTTGTTACAAACAACATACAAATAAGGAAAATATAGAATGGCTAAGGGGCAATCTTTGCAAGATCCGTTCTTGAACGCTTTGCGTCGTGAACGTGTTCCGGTTTCGATTTATTTGGTGAACGGTATTAAGTTGCAAGGTCAGATCGAATCTTTCGATCAGTTCGTGATTTTGTTGAAAAACACGGTAAGTCAGATGGTTTATAAGCACGCCATCTCTACAGTTGTTCCCTCTCGCCCAGTCTCTCACCATAGCAATAATCCAGGCGGCGGTAGCAATTATCACGGTAACAACACGGCGGCTTCGCAGCAGTCGCAGGAAGCTGATGACGCCGAATAAGGCGTATTGTCAATTCACCACGGCGCGGGAGAGCTGGACGCATCGCTCGGTTCCTTCGCTGTGGTGTTTTTTGCTCGTTTGAGAGGTTACTCGCTTGTTTGACCGTTATGAATCAGGTGAACGGGCTATATTAGTTCATATTTTCTTTTCGCAAGATAGAGATACGGAAGATCTGCTGGAGTTTGAATCTCTGGTTTCTTCTGCCGGTATTGAATCTTTGCAGGTTGTTACTGGCAGCCGCAAGTCGCCTCACCCCAAGTATTTTGTCGGGGAAGGCAAAGCTGAAGAAATTGCTCAGGCAGTAAAAGAAACGGGCGCGTTTGTCGTGCTGTTTGATCATGCGCTTACGCCTGCTCAGGAACGTAATCTGGAGCGTTTGTGCGAGTGCCGGGTGATAGACCGTACCGGACTGATTTTAGATATTTTTGCCCAGCGTGCGCGTACGCACGAGGGGAAATTACAGGTAGAACTGGCACAGCTGCGCCACCTTGCGACCCGACTGGTTCGCGGCTGGACGCACCTTGAACGTCAGAAAGGCGGTATCGGTTTGCGTGGCCCGGGTGAAACCCAGCTTGAAACCGACCGTCGTTTATTGCGTAACCGTATCATGCAGATACTGTCGCGTCTTGAACGGGTAGAAAAACAGCGTGAACAAGGGCGCCGGTCGCGGGTTCGTGCCGATGTCCCCACCGTTTCGCTGGTGGGCTATACCAACGCGGGTAAATCCACGCTGTTTAACACGATTACATCGGCGGGCGTCTATGCCGCCGATCAGTTATTTGCCACACTGGATCCAACATTGCGCCGCATTCAAGTGGATGATGTGGGTGATACGGTGCTGGCGGATACCGTAGGTTTTATCCGGCAGTTGCCCCACGATTTGGTGGCTGCGTTTAAGGCTACATTACAGGAAACACGTCAGGCCTCGCTGCTGCTGCACGTTGTTGATGCTGCCGATCCTCGTCTTGACGAGAACATTGAAGCGGTTGATGACGTATTGGCGGAAATTGAGGCGGACGAAATACCTGCGCTGTTGGTAATGAACAAGATTGATATGCTGGATGATTTCGTTCCGCGTATCGATCGCAACGAAGAGAACCTACCGGTACGGGTCTGGCTTTCAGCACAGACCGGCGACGGTATTCCGTTGCTATTTCAGGCATTGACTGAGCGGCTTTCTGGGGAAATCGCACAACATACCTTGCATCTTCCCCCGCAGGCAGGACGCTTGCGTAGTCGTTTTTACCAGCTTCAGGCAATAGAAAAAGAATGGATTGAAGAGGATGGGCAAATTGGTTTGGTTATTCGTATGCCTATTGCTGACTGGCACCGCCTCTGCAAAAAAGAGCAGGAACTGCTGGACTATATTGTCTGATTTGACTGGCATAAACAGTCTGAGCGGTGAAATAGTCTGACGGACTCTGGGATATTGAACCTGAAGAACACCTATCATAAAGAATGGAGCTAAAACATGGCGTGGAATCAGCCCGGTAATAACGGACAAGACCGCGACCCGTGGGGGAGCAGCAGCAATAATGGCGGCAACTCTGGCGGAAATAACAATAAAGGTGGCCGAGATCAGGGGCCGCCGGATCTGGACGACATCTTCCGTAAACTGAGCAAAAAACTCGGCGATCTGGGTGGCGGAAAAGGTTCAGGCTCAAGCAACAGCGGAAATTCTGGCGGCCCAGCACTGGGTGGCCGGATCGTCGGTATCGCTGCCGTCGCTGCGGTTGTCATCTGGGCTGCTACTGGTTTCTATACCATTAAAGAAGCGGAACGCGGTGTCGTCACGCGCTTTGGTAAATTCAGCCATTTGGTTGGTCCGGGTCTTAACTGGAAACCGACCTTCATCGATTCAGTTCGTGCGGTGAACGTTGAATCGGTGCGTGAATTGGCGACGTCGGGTGTGATGTTGACGTCAGATGAAAACGTCGTGCGCGTTGAAATGAACGTGCAGTATCGTGTCACGCAGCCAGAACAATATCTGTTCAGTGTAACCAATGCGGATGACAGCCTGCGTCAGGCAACTGACAGTGCGCTGCGTGGTGTTATTGGTAAATACACGATGGACAAAATTTTGACGGAAGGCCGTACCATTGTGCGTACGGATACTCAGCGTGTACTGGAAGAAACCGTTCGTCCGTACAACATGGGTATCACGCTGCTGGACGTCAACTTCCAGACCGCACGTCCGCCGGAAGAAGTGAAGGCCGCGTTTGATGATGCGATTGCCGCACGTGAAAACGAACAGCAATATATTCGTGAAGCGGAAGCCTACGCGAACGAAGTTCAGCCGCGTGCTAACGGTCAGGCGCAACGTATTCTGGAAGAGTCTCGCGCTTATAAAACCCGTACCGTTCTAGAAGCTCAGGGTGAAGTTGCCCGTTTTGCCAGAGTCTTACCGGAATATAAAGCTGCACCAGAAATCACCCGTGAGCGTTTGTATATCGAAACGATGGAACGCGTACTGAGCCATACCCGTAAAGTTCTGGTCAATGACAAGGGGGGCAACCTGATGGTGCTGCCGTTGGATCAGATGCTGCGTGGACAAGGCGGTGAAAATACGCAAAGCAATAACAGCAGCAGCGCTAACCCACTGCGTTTGCCTGGCAACAGCAGCGGTGCGACGAATAGCAATCAAACGCGCAGCAGTAACAATGGAAATATCATGGATCAGCGCAGAGCAAATGCGCAGCGTGATGACTTCACTCGAGTAGGGAGAGAATAATCGATGCGTAAGCCCTTACTATTTATCCTGATCCTGGTACTGATGGTGGTCTATGCGTCACTGTTTGTGGTGCAGGAAGGCCAGCGCGGCATTGTGATGCGTTTTGGCAAAGTATTGCGTGATGACGACAATAAGCCGCTGATCTATGCACCGGGATTGCAGTTCAAGATTCCGTTTATCGACTCAGTGAAAATGCTGGATGCACGTATCCAGACCATGGAAAACCAGGCTGACCGCTTTATCACTAAAGAGCAGAAAGACCTGATTGTCGATTCTTACCTTAAGTGGCGTATCAGCGATTTCAGCCGTTACTATCTGGCTACGGGCGGTGGTGACATCTCTCAGGCTGAAGTACTGCTGAAACGTAAGTTCAGTGACCGTCTGCGTTCTGAGATTGGTCGTCTGGATGTGAAAGGCATTGTGACCGACTCGCGTGGTCAATTGATGTCTGACGTGCGTGAAGCGCTGAATACTGGTACCGGTGAAACGACCGAAGCCGATAATGCGATTGCTTCTGCTGCTGCGCGTGTTGAGAAAGAGACAACGAGCAACGAACCTCATATCAACCCTAACAGTATGGCTGCGCTGGGTATTGAGGTTATCGATGTGCGAATTAAGCAAATCAACCTGCCAACTGAAGTGTCTGACGCGATTTACCAACGTATGCGTGCAGAGCGTGAAGCGGTAGCACGTCGCCACCGTTCACAAGGTCAGGAAGAGGCTGAAAAGCTGAAAGCGACGGCCGACTATGAAGTCACCCGTACGCTGGCTGAAGCTGAACGTCAGGGACGTATCACCCGTGGTGAAGGGGATGCCGAAGCGGCGAAACTGTTTGCTAACGCATTCAGTGAAGATCCTGACTTCTACGCTTTCGTTCGTAGCCTGCGCGCGTATGAAAACAGCTTCAGTAATAATCAGGACGTGATGTTGCTCAGCCCGGATAGCGACTTCTTCCGCTACATGAAGTCACCGGAAAGCAGCATGGCACCACGCCGCTGATAGTCATTCACTAACGTCTCATCAAGCCCGGGTTCTTTCTCCGGGCTTTTTTTTGCCATTTTCTGGCAGAGACAAATCTAAGCGTTTTGTCCTGTTCGTACTTTAAGCGGGAAAGGGGGGGTTATGAATTCAACGATTTGGCTGGCGCTCGGGCTGGTTTTGGTGCTCGAAGGGTTGGGGCCGCTGCTGTTCCCCCGTCTCTGGCGACGTATGATGTTGGGAATAGCGCAGTTGCCAGATACTATTTTGCGCCGTTTTGGCGGCGGAATAGTTGTTGCAGGGTGCGTGATCTACTACATGTTGCGTAGCCGGATGGGTGGCTAAAATTAAGCAGAAAAATGTGCGCAATCGTGTGCTAAAAGTACTGAAAGCATCCAAATGAGATGGTAGAATCCTTTTTTAAGCAACCTGGTGATTCTTGAAATGGGTAAGAACGTCGTCGTACTGGGCACCCAATGGGGTGACGAAGGTAAAGGCAAGGTCGTTGACCTGCTGACTGAACGGGCTAAATATGTTGTGCGCTATCAGGGCGGACACAACGCTGGCCACACGCTGGTTATCAACGGTGAAAAAACCGTCCTTCATTTAATTCCTTCTGGCATTCTGCGTGAAAATGTTGTCAGCATCATCGGTAACGGTGTTGTGCTGGCACCTGACGCATTGATGAAAGAGATGACGGAGCTTGAAGCGCGTGGCGTCCCGGTACGCGAACGTCTGCTGCTTTCTGAAGCCTGTCCGTTAATCCTGCCTTATCACGTCGCGTTGGATAACGCGCGTGAAAAAGCGCGTGGTGCGAAAGCAATTGGTACGACTGGCCGTGGTATCGGTCCTGCGTATGAAGATAAAGTTGCTCGCCGTGGCCTGCGCGTTGGCGATCTGTTTGATAAAGAAACCTTTGCTGTCAAACTGAAAGAGATCGTCGAGTACCATAACTTCCAGTTGGTTAACTACTATAAAGCGGATGCCGTCGACTACCAGAAAGTGTTGGACGACGTGTTAGCGATTGCTGATATTCTGACAGGCATGGTCGTTGATGTTTCCGATCTGCTGTACAAAGCGCACCTGCGTGGCGATTTCGTCATGTTTGAAGGCGCGCAGGGTACGCTGCTGGATATCGACCATGGTACTTATCCGTACGTGACTTCTTCAAACACCACTGCGGGCGGCGTTGCTACCGGTTCTGGTCTGGGTCCACGCTATGTAGACTACGTACTGGGTATCGTTAAAGCTTACTCTACCCGTGTAGGTGCAGGTCCATTCCCGACTGAACTGTTTGAAGAAGTAGGCGAGCATCTGTCTCAGAAAGGTAACGAGTTTGGTGCGACAACGGGTCGTCGTCGTCGTACCGGCTGGCTTGATGCGGTTGCCGTACGTCGTGCGGTACAGATCAACTCGCTGTCTGGTTTCTGCCTGACCAAGTTGGATGTTCTGGACGGCCTGAAAGAGATTAAAATCTGCGTAGGCTATCGCCTGCCGAACGGCACCGAAGTGGATACCACTCCGCTGGCTGCTGAGGGCTGGGAAGGTCTTGAGCCGATTTACGAAACCATGCCTGGCTGGTCTGAAAGCACGTTTGGCGTGAAAGATCACAGCAAACTGCCGCAGGCTGCGCTGAACTACATCAAACGTATCGAAGAAATCACTGGTGTGCCGATTGATATTATTTCTACCGGCCCAGATCGTAGCGAAACGATGGTGCTGCGCGATCCGTTCGACGCTTGATTTTGCCACCCTTAATGGGTGATGCGAAGATGAAAAGGACGGGATTCCCGTCCTTTTTGCTATCTGCCGTTTGGCCGTCGTAATGTGAACGACGACGGCTTCTACCTATTATTCCTGAACGTCTTTGGCCTTCTGCGCTTTGTTCTTCAGGCCATCCAGCAGCTTATTGTGGATGTTGCTGAACCCGCCGTTGCTCATCACCAGAATGTGGTCGCCAGGCTGTGCGGTCTTGACGATGTTTTCTACCAGCGTGTCAATATCTGCGCTCCAGTGAGCGGGTTGTACGCAGGCTTCCGCAACTTCTACCACCTGCCATGGAATATGGGCTGGCTGGAAGAGGAAAACTTCATCGGCGCGGCCTAATGACGGCGCCAGCTCGTTTTTGCACATCCCCAATTTCATGGTGTTAGAACGGGGTTCAAGCACAGCCAAAATCCGAGCCGTGCCGCCAACCTTGCTGCGTAGCGCCGACAGCGTCGCCAGAATTGCGGTAGGGTGGTGCGCAAAATCGTCATAAACCGTGACGCCGTGCTCCGTACCGCGTAACTCCAGACGACGACGTGCGTTAATAAATCCACCCAGTGCGCGGCAGGCATCTGCGGGCAGTACGCCAACGTGGTGAGCGGCAGCAATGGCCATCAGCCCGTTGTGCATATTGTGTTCGCCCACCAGTTTCCAGTGGACTTCACCGACGAGTTCTTTATTCAGGTAAACCTGATATTGGCTGGCATCGATCGCTACTTTTTTTGCCCGCCATGTGCCTTCTTCGCCAACCAGTTCCTGCTCGCTCCAGCATCCCATTCCCATCACCTGTTTGAGATTAAGGTCATTGGCTGGCAGGATGATTTTCCCCGTGCCCGGCACCAGTCGCACAAGATGATGGAACTGTTTCTGAATGGCTTTCAGATCGTCAAAGATGTCGGCGTGATCGAACTCAAGATTGTTGAGCACCAGCGTTCTTGGGCAGTAATGTACGAATTTGGAACGTTTGTCGAAGAACGCACAGTCGTATTCATCGGCTTCAAGCACCATGAACGGGCTGTCACCCAGGCGTGCTGAAACGGTGAAGTTGCCAGGAACGCCACCGATTACAAACCCAGGCTGATAGCCACAATCTTCCAGAATCCAGGTGACCATCCCCGCCGTGGTGGTTTTGCCATGTGTACCCGCAACGGCAATCACCCAGCGATCGCGCAGCACATAATCATGCAGCCACTGTGGGCCGGAAACATAAGGTAATCCCTGTTCCAGTACGGCTTCAACGCACGGGTTTCCGCGCGTCATCGCATTACCGATGATGACCAAATCAGGTGCAGGGCTAAGCTGTGCCGGATCGTATCCCTGAATCAGTGTGATTCCCTGTTCTTCAAGTAAGGTACTCATGGGGGGATAAACATTTGCATCTGAGCCTGTGACGTCATGCCCCAGCGAACGAGCAAGCAGGGCAAGGCCACCCATAAAGGTGCCACAGATACCTAAAATATGAATACGCATACATTTTCCATCTTCACAGTGAGTCTGCGTCACATTCTAACGCTATGAATCCGCCATAAGAAATGGATTTGACTAGGTACTCACTTTCTCTTTGGGCTACACTGCATGCGCAAACGTTGGCGGTGCAGAAATGAAACCGCTTTTCATCCGTAGATTCTGGAATAGTGTTATGAAAACGTTAGGCGAATTTATCGTCGAAAAACAGCACGATTTCTCTCACGCCACAGGTGAGCTTACCGCGCTGCTGTCTGCTATTAAACTGGGTGCCAAGATTATTCACCGTGATATCAATAAAGCGGGTTTGGTTGATATCCTGGGAGCCAGCGGTATTTCTAATGTTCAGGGCGAAGTGCAGATGAAGCTCGATCTGTATGCCAATGAGAAACTGAAAGCGGCATTAAAAGCACGTGGTGAAGTGGCTGGTATTGCCTCCGAAGAAGAAGACGAAATTGTTATCTTTGAAGGTGATAAGGCGGAAAATGCCAAGTATGTCGTTCTGATGGATCCGCTGGACGGCTCGTCGAATATTGATGTAAACGTCTCTGTCGGTACGATTTTCTCTATTTATCGCCGTATTACGCCGCTGGGAACGTCAGTCACGGAAGCTGATTTCTTGCAGCCGGGTAGTCAGCAGGTTGCTGCGGGCTACATCGTTTACGGTTCTTCAACCATGCTGGTGTACACCACGGGTCACGGCGTTCATGCCTTTACCTACGATCCGTCGCTCGGTGTGTTCTGTCTCTCGCATGAAAAAGTTTGCTTCCCAGAAAAAGGGAATATGTATTCCATCAACGAAGGGAACTACATCAAGTTTCCTGTCGGCGTGAAGAAATACATCAAATACTGTCAGGAGCAGGATGAAGAGACGCAGCGTCCTTATACGTCGCGTTACATCGGTTCACTGGTTGCAGATTTCCACCGCAATCTGCTGAAAGGCGGAATTTACCTGTACCCAAGCACGGCGAGCTATCCGAAAGGCAAACTGCGTTTGCTGTACGAATGCAACCCGATGGCGTTTCTGGCGGAGCAGGCGGGCGGTAAGGCCAGCGACGGTAAAAACCGTATTCTGGATATCACGCCGGAGAAACTGCACCAGCGTTCACCGTTCTTTGTAGGAACAGAATCCATGGTTGATGACGTTGAACGTTTCATCCGTGAATTCCCAGACGCCTAATTACATTAATTAGTCATCAATATAGTCCCGTGTGGTCGGATCTTCGGCTACACGGGATTGTCTTTTAACGCTGTGCTTCGAACCAGCTCTCCAGAATAATCACCGCAGACGCCGCGTCTACGCTACCTTTATCCAACGCTTTAAAACCACCGCGTTCGAAGAGATCGGCACGTGCTTCCACCGTACTCAAGCGTTCATCGTGTAACTCAATCGCGATACCAAAACGGCCATGCAGTCGGTTAGCGAACTTCCGCGCCCGTGCCGTCAGGGGTTGTTCGGTGCCATCCATGTTGAGCGGCAGGCCGACGACGACCAGATCGGGCTGCCATTCTGACAATAGCTTCTCTACTTTTTGCCAGTCGGGTATCCCTTCCTGCGCCTTGAACGAGGTCAGTGCACGCGCTGTACCGGTAATTTCCTGACCGATAGCGACACCGATGCTTTTTGTCCCAAAATCAAAGGCAAGAAGGGTTCTGCTACTCATCAGGCATGTCCTGCTTCAGTGGAGATATTATGAATATCGATGCCCAACTTCCTGGCCGCTGCCCGCCAGCGTTCGGCAATCGGCGTGTGGAACAGAATGTCTTCATCGGCTGGCGTCGTCAGCCAGGCATTCTCCAGCAGTTCTTCTTCCAGTTGGCCATTCTCCCAAGCGGAATAGCCTAAGGCGACCAGCGTATTTTTTGGCTGTTTAGGCGTGCCTAACGTTTCCAGCACGTCTTTTGACGTGGTGATCATGGTGTCCTCAGAAATACTGATGCTGGAACCGAAGCCGAGGCAGGGCGTATGCAGGATAAAGCCACGGTCGTCCGCCAATGGGCCGCCTATGAAGACGGGTTTATCCAATCGAATGGTGGGATCGCGCGGTGTCGGATCTATTTTTAGCTTTTTCAGCACATTTTCCACGGAAAACTGATCCATCGGTTTGTTGATGATCAGCCCCATGGCTCCGTCTTCATTATGTTCGCAGATATAGACCACCGAACGTTTAAATACAGAGTCCTGTAGTGCTGGCATAGCAATGAGGAAGTGATGCTGTAAATTCATTGTGTATTTTTATCGATATCCGTCAGCGTTGGAGAAACGGCCCGCATTGCGCGGGCCGAGTGGTGTGTCAGGTGTTCTGGTCTTAGCGGGTACGTGCAGCCAGACGCTTTTCAATGGCGTCCATCAGCATGCCAGTGATGGAAACATCTGGGTAAGCCGCTTCGATTTCACGCACGCAGGTCGGGCTGGTGACGTTAATTTCTGTCAGGCGGTCACCGATGATGTCCAGACCGACGAAAATCAGGCCTTTGGCTTTTAACGTTGGTGCCACATCACGGGCGATTTTCCAGTCACTTTCGGTTAATGGACGTGCTTCGCCGCGCCCACCGGCTGCCAGATTGCCGCGTGTCTCACCGCTTTTCGGGATACGCGCCAGGCAGTAAGGAACGGGTTCGCCATCGACCACCAGCACGCGCTTGTCGCCGTCTTTAATTGCCGGCAGATAGTTTTGTGCCATGCAGTAACGAGTCGCGTGTTCGGTCAGCGTTTCGATGATGACCGAGACGTTGGGGTCATCCTGCTTCAAACGGAAAATAGACGCGCCGCCCATGCCGTCGAGCGGTTTGAGAATGACGTCGCCGTGTTTTTCATGGAACTGACGCAGTTTGTCTGCACGACGTGTAACGAGCGTATCGGGGGTCAGATGCGGGAACCAGGCGGTGAACAGTTTCTCATTGCAATCACGCAGGCTCTGCGGCTTGTTGACGAGCAGCGTGCCTTTCTCTTCCGCACGTTCCAGAATATAGGTGGCGTAGATGAACTCCGTATCGAACGGCGGATCTTTACGCATCAGCACCACATCCAATTCTTCCAGCGCAATATCTTGCTCGCCGGAGAAATCGTACCAGCCGTCGTAATCGTACTGGACGCTCAGGCGACGCGTTGTTGCACGCGCGACGCCCGCATGCATATAGAGATCGTTCATCTCCATATAATGCAGTTCCCAACCACGGCGCTGTGCTTCAAGCAGCATGGCAAAGCTGGTGTCTTTCTTGATATTGATGGTGTCAATCGGATCCATCACGATACCGAGTTTGATCATTCTTTTCTCCTTTACCCCAAATCGCCGAAACGTACCTGTAAGGCGGTCATGGCGGTGAGTGCAGTGGTTTCTGTGCGCAAAACGCGTGGCCCCAACAGGATATCAGTGAATCCGTGTTCTGAGGTCATGGTAATTTCACTGGCGGTGAGCCCGCCTTCCGGGCCGATCAGCAGCCTGACCCGAGCGACCGGCAGTGGTAACGTATTGATGCTTTGTGTGGCGCGCGGGTGCAGATTTAATTTCAACGCGTTGTCTTGCTCCGCACACCAGGCTTCCAGCGTCATCGCTGGCCGCACCAGCGGCACACAATTGCGGCCGGACTGTTCACAGGCGGCAACCGCAATTTTCTGCCACTGGCTAATTTTTTTCTCCATACGCTCGGCATCCAGTTTGACGCCACAGCGTTCAGAAAGCAGTGGGGTAATCACATTGACGCCCAGCTCGATGGATTTCTGAATGGTAAACTCCATCTTCTCGCCGCGCGACATCACCTGTCCCAGATGTAAATGTAGGGGCGATTCTTTATCTTCCAACTTACCTGCTGTGAAGCGAACGCGCACACTCTTTTTGCCAGCCGCGATGATTTCTGCATCAAAGACATGATTGCTGCCATCAAATAGCTGCAATGACTGACCCGTAGTCATGCGTAACACGCGACCCACATGATTAGCGGCATCGTCACTCAGTTCGACTTCACCACCGTTAAGGGGGAGCGTTTCGGGATGAAAAATGCGTGGTATTCGCATACTGAATTAAGACCTTTGAATGAAATAGAGCGGCGCAGAAACGCCAGAAATAGGTAAAACCACCGTCGTTTAATAGTGGCCGAGTTTGCGAACAAAATACGCTGAGCGGTGATAATGGGTAGATCGTAAAGACGCTGCAAGTACGTCCTGTAAGCTCGGATTGCGCCATCCCTAGCGCAAACGCTTTACTCTTCTATCCCATTACCACCGTTCTCGTTCTGTAAATAGGTTTGTCAACGGTCTGAACCACCGTCATCTGGCGGTGGTTTTGCTGGAAACAGATTCGCTATAGTAGGTAGACGAACTAGCGCTGGCAAGCCTGTTGAACGTAGGGATTTGGGTTTCCCTGTTTTGCGGCGATGCGCTGATTGCGGGTACATTCCCACTGGGTGACCGGGTATTGCTTATCCCAGGCTTCGAACAACTGGGTTTGCTGGCTGGAAAGGCGTAACTGATAGCGGTCGCGCATATAGAAATAGGTACGCGCGATCTGTCCGCGAGCGCGAGCGGGCGGTTCTGCCAGATTATTTTTGAAATCGACCTTCATCTCACATTGACCATATTGGGATGCACCACCGTTCCATTGCCCATACATGGCATTGCCGCGATCGCCGTTTACCTCGCCGATAGCAGGTTGCAGGTTATGCAAATCGGTTTCCATCTCGCGGTAGACAGGGTCGCTGTTACAGTTCTTTCTGCCGCCATCCTGCCAGCACTGGCGCTGGTGGCCGAACTGCCAAGCTGGCACAACATGCTCCCACTCGATACGGCTGACACGCTGTTCATTCTTCCTCACCTGATAGCCACAGGACTCAAGGTCGGGCGTGCCTTTCTTGCCCTGCCACGTAATCTTGCAGCCACAGTAGAACGAACCTGGCGCATCGCGATTAATGTCGACAGCGGCGGCCTTTGCCTGCGAAAAATTATTGATGTTTTGACCCAGCGCGGTAGCCGAAAACAGACCCGCGCCTACGGCGGCGATAGCGAGAATTTTGCGTAGCATATTCCAAATAATCCACAGGCTGTAAAGTTGGCAGACTACCGGATGTCTCGTCGGCAGGCAAATGCAAAAGCAGTTTTTAAAACTGGAAATTCCCTTTTAAATAGAACTTTTTACATCATGACGTAAGGTTTTCCCGCAACGACGACAGCGATATTCTGTTTCGCCGCGCAGCACCCGATTGTGCCGGCGGATCGTCAGCTCATGCCGTTGGCAATCACACAGGTAGGTGAAGGTTTTCCCCTGTACGGATTGCACCGCAAACCGATGTGTACGTTTTGCCGGGACGTGGAGGACGCTTTCCATCATCCAGCGCCATTCCTTGCCATGCGGTGCGACACGGCCAAAACGTGCATAAACCAGCAGATGGGCTAACTCATGGGGAACGACTTCATCGATAAAGGTCTGCTGATTTTCCTGCAACAAGACGGGATTGAGCCGAATTTCCCAGTGTTGCAGCCAGGCCGTTCCTGCCGTTGAACCGCGTTGCTGGTAATTCACTGTTGGCTCGGTGTAGTCCGTCTGCAAGGTGAGGTTAGCCTGCTGCAATTTATCACGCAGACAGCGCATTACAGCCTGATGGCTGGCAATGGGGATTCGGGGTGTGTTCATTGCTGTGAGCATAAATTGAGTGGCAGGGAGACGCAATAGGCGAACCAGAGGGAAATACGGGGGAGCCGGAATGAAAAACGGCGAATTTTCATTCGCCGTTTTATACCCGTTATACTTCAAGCTGCATGTGTGTTGGCTTTCCTCGCTCACCCCAGTCACTTACTGGTGTAAGCTCCTGGGGATTCGCTGTGTCGCCGCCTTCATGCAACTCGAATTATTTAGGGTATAGCCTTTATTGAGTTGCCAGATTACAGGCCAGCAGCTTCACGCAGCTCTGCGGCTTTGTCCGTTTTTTCCCACGGGAAATGTTCGCGGCCAAAGTGACCATAGGCTGCTGTTTCCTGATAAATCGGATGCAGCAGATCCAGCATCTGGATTAAGCCGTAAGGGCGCAGATCAAAGAATTCACGCACCAGCAGCGTCAGTTGCTCAGTAGGCACTTTCTCTGTGCCGAAGGTTTCGATCATGATAGAGGTTGGTTCTGCCACGCCGATAGCGTAGGACACCTGAATCTCGCAGCGATCGGCCAGACCAGCCGCGACGATATTCTTGGCAACATAACGTGCAGCGTAGGCAGCAGAACGGTCTACTTTAGACGGATCCTTACCGGAGAACGCACCGCCACCGTGACGTGCCGCGCCGCCGTAGGTATCAACGATAATTTTACGGCCAGTCAAACCACAGTCACCCATTGGGCCGCCGATAACAAAGCGTCCGGTAGGGTTGATGAAATATTTGGTATTGGCAGACAGCCATTCTGCAGGCAGAACCGGTTTGATGATCTCTTCCATCACCGCTTCATGCAGATCTTTCTGGCTGATGTCTTCTGAATGCTGGGTAGACAGTACCACGGCATCGATGCCGGCAATCTTGCCATCGTCGTACAGGAACGTAACCTGGCTTTTTGCATCCGGGCGCAGCCACGGCAGAGAGCCGCTCTTGCGGACTTCCGACTGGCGCTGAACCAGACGGTGTGCGTAAGTCACAGGTGCGGGCATCAGGACGTTGGTTTCGTTAGTCGCGTAACCGAACATTAGACCCTGATCGCCTGCGCCTTGCTCAAGCGGATCGCGGCGGTCAACGCCCTGATTAATATCAGGAGACTGCTTGCCAATCGCGCTCAGTACGGCGCAAGAGTTAGCGTCAAAGCCCATTTCAGAGTTGACATAACCGATATCACGCACGGTACGACGGGTAATTTCTTCGATGTCGACCCAGGCGCTGGTGGTAATTTCACCACCGACTAACACCATGCCGGTCTTTACATAAGTCTCACAAGCGACACGCGCTTTTGGGTCTTGCTCCAGAATGGCGTCGAGAACCGCATCAGAAATCTGGTCAGCAATTTTATCAGGATGTCCTTCAGAGACTGACTCGGACGTAAAAAGGTGTTTAGCCATGAGTTTCTTTACCTTCAAATCAAAGCCGTTAAGCAGTGTATCAGTTAATCAGTATAGACGGATTAACATCTGGATGGCTATTCTAGGTCACCTTTTAGCCTCAGTGCCAGTAGTTTTTCGCATTAGCGCGCCATCGTTCTTTTATCATCGGCCGTTTTTTCTTTTACAAGAGATGACTAGCGGTAATTTTCATTTTGCTTTTCCAGCAGCATGTCGGTATAAACGGCGAGCGGTGATGCAACCCGCGACATCTTGAATTTTTTATTGATAGCTGACCGCATAGCCTGCGGCGCACGTGGAGGTGGTAGGATTAATGATCCGTTGTTTACTGAGTATATTGCGTTCGCAATATGTCCCTTTTGACGCTACCGCGTCCGCGACTCAACCCTTCTTTTCCGTTTCTCGACGTAGCCTGTCTTTAAATTCGACACAGGACTCCAGGGCTGGTTAACCTGCCTGTTATTCTTGCTGCCAGAAGCGTTTAGCGTCTTTCTGGTCACGTTCGCCCGGTGATTTTCACAACGAGTTTTATCGACCCGTAACACGGAGCCTGACAACGTGTTTTACACTAATAAGAGTAATAAAGTGACGGCATACTTCACTACGCCGGTTTTTTCACTGTCGATGCCGCATGTTGCAGGTATGTTCATGTGGGCTGTTTATTATTCAGGTACTGATGTGATCAGTAGTCTAGAAAAAGAAGAGGTTCGTTATGTCTGACGACATGATTCATCACGGCTCGTCAGCGACGGGTAAACATGAAAATTTGCGCTCTATGCAGGAGGTTGCCATGAATGACCGTAATGCCAGCGAAATGCTTCGTACTTACAATATTGCCTGGTGGGGCAATAATTACTATGACGTCAATGAGCTCGGCCATATTAGCGTGTGCCCGGATCCTGACGTACCAGAAGCTCGCGTCGATCTGGCCAGACTGGTCAAAGATATGCAGAAAGATAACCATCAGCGCCTTCCTGCGCTGTTCTGCTTTCCGCAAATCCTTCAGCATCGCCTGCGTTCTATTAACGCTGCGTTTAAACAGGCTCGCGAATCGTTTGGTTATGAAGGCGGGTATTTTCTGGTTTATCCGATCAAGGTTAACCAGCATCGTCGCGTCATTGAGTCACTGGCTAATTCCGGTGAACCGTTGGGTCTGGAAGCGGGTTCAAAAGCGGAGCTGATGGCGGTACTGGGCCACGCAGGCATGACCCGCACGGTGATTGTGTGTAACGGCTACAAAGACCGTGAATACATCCGTCTGGCACTCATCGGCGAAAAGCTGGGCCACAAGGTTTATCTGGTCATCGAGAAGATGTCCGAAATCCGGCTGGTGCTAGAAGAAGCCGAGCGCTTGAATGTGGTGCCACGTCTTGGTGTCCGTGCGCGTCTGGCTTCTCAGGGGTCGGGCAAGTGGCAATCCAGCGGCGGTGAAAAATCCAAGTTTGGTCTGGCGGCGGTCCAGGTGCTGCAACTGGTTGAGATGCTGCGTGAGGCTGGGAAGTTGGATAGCCTGCAACTGCTGCATTTCCATCTGGGATCGCAGTTGGCGAATATCCGTGATATCGCGACGGGCGTGCGTGAGTCCGCGCGCTTCTACGTTGAACTGCATAAGCTGGGCGTGAATATCCAGTGCTTCGACGTCGGTGGCGGGTTGGGCGTGGATTATGAAGGCACGCGCTCTCAGTCCGATTGTTCAGTGAACTATGGCCTGAACGAATATGCCAACAACGTGATTTGGGGCATCGGTGATGCCTGTAACGAACATGGGTTGCCGCATCCGACGGTCATCACCGAGTCTGGCCGCGCGGTAACTGCGCACCATACCGTATTGGTTTCCAATATTATCGGTGTGGAACGCAACGAGTTCAGTGACCCGACTGAGCCGGAAGAAGGCGCTCCGCGTGCGCTGGAGAGCCTGTGGTCAACTTGGAAAGAAATCAAGCAGCCGGGGAAACGTCGTTCACTGCGTGAATGGCTGCACGACAGCCAGATGGACTTGCACGATGTGCATACCCAATACACGCACGGTATGTTGGATCTGACGCAGCGCGCGAAAGCAGAGCAGCTTTATCTGAGCATCTGTCAGATGATTCAGGAACAGCTGGATCCGAGCAACCGTGCGCATCGGCCGGTCATTGATGAATTACAGGAACGGATGGCTGACAAGCTGTATGTCAACTTTTCGCTGTTCCAATCCATGCCGGACGCATGGGGGATCGATCAGCTGTTCCCGGTAATGCCGTTGGAAGGGCTAAACAAGCCGCCTGAGCGCCGTGCTGTCGTGCTCGATATTACCTGTGATTCCGATGGTACGATCGATCATTATGTTGATGGTGATGGGATCGCGACGACGATGCCAATGCCGCCTTACGATCCAGAAAATCCGCCGCTGCTGGGTTTCTTCATGGTCGGTGCCTATCAGGAAATCCTGGGGAATATGCATAACCTGTTTGGCGATACGTCGACCGTTGACGTGTTTGTCTTCCAGGATGGCACCGTTGAGATTGAAGAATCTGACGAAGGGAATACGGTTGCTGACATGCTGGAGTATGTGCAGCTTGACCCCAAAGTGTTGATGACCCGTTTCCGCGATCAGGTGAAAGAAACCGATCTGGATACCGAACTTCAGGCGCAGTTCCTGGAGGAGTTTGAAAGCGGGCTGTACGGTTATACTTATTTGGAAGATGAAGAGTGAGTATACCCTAAATAATTCGAGTTTCAGGAAGGCGGCAAGAGAAGGAATCCCGATGAACTTACACTGGTAAGTGATTCGGGTGAGTGAACGTATCCAACGCACATGCAACTTGAAGTATGACGGGTATATGACTGAGTAAAAAGGGATGCGAGTGAGCATCCCTTTTTTTCGTCTGTCGATTAGATAATCGAATGACTCATATTGATATCGGCTGCTGGTTTTGGAAGGGAATCAAATTCTTCAATGACGCTGTCTTTGAAGATAATTTTAGCAATAAGTAGTAAAGAGTTTTTATCCTGAACGCCATATTTATTCAGTAATCGTGATTTGCTGTTCAGTACAGACTTCTTATTTAGCCCGATGATGTCGGCAATCGTTTCTGCTGAGTAACCCGCACACCAATACTGGAATACGGCATATTCAGATTTTGACAGCCTGACAGGACTGAATAAACGGCGGTCGTGAAGGTGGACGAAATCGAGTAATTTATAAAAAGAATCGATGGCGGCTGACTTTGAAATAAGAATCGTTTTTTCGTCAATGCACACGGGAGGGTGATTGGGGGAATTATTGATGATAATGAACGATGAGGCCATATTATAAAAGTGAGTTTTTATCGACTCGTAGTATTCCTCAAAACCCTCGCTGCTACCGTCAATGATGAAAATACATTTCTTCTTTCCTTGCTGTAGCGTAAACCGGTTGACAGGTTTTATCGAGAGCATAGGGATACTCGATAGGATTTCCCGTAATCCTACCGTGGTAAAATTGCATTTACTGAAAATTCTCACATCCATGATTTTTAACACATATGAGTTTATTGTCTGAAAGTGGCCATAAACCAATAATCGTTGCTGATGTTATCCAGTTATTAAGAAATCACGATCCTAAACTGCCTTTGAATCGCTAAAAGGTGGAGCCTATAGAGAAACCTGCGGGCGCGGCAACAGGTTTTATCATATATCTATATGATCAAACTGGAAAAATTTTTATTGGTTTAACATAGTATGCTTGATTTACTGGTTTATTTCTATCTTTAAATACAGGGGGTTACTCCATCATTCTTGTTTATTGCGACGTAAGTCTCTGTGCTAATCGCGATTGCCTGTTTTTCTGTATGCTGCGCATTCGCGGATTGCGGCTCCCTGCATCAGGAAATCTGCCGAGATTCGTTTCTTAAAAAGAGAACGGAGAGTAAATGCGATTGAAAATAGCTATCTATTTATATCTATTAATTCTTAAATCCTATCATTTTGAGCATAGAAGGGATTGGAGATAGCGGTTATGTCGCAGCTTACCGTGAATATGATGGGGATGATAGTGGTCGGATGACTAGCGGGCAATTGAGATTTTTTCAATTGCCCCGTGTGTGTTCTTTGCGAGTAATCAGCGTGTGTGATTATTTCTCGGCAGCGATACGCTCACGAATGTGTTTGGCGCGCCCTTCTGATGAAGGATGGGAATCGAACATGCTGCTTTCACGACCGGCATCAAGTTTGGCCAGTTTTTCAAAGCTGCTTGCCAGACCTTCCAGCTTGACGCCACGTTTCTTCAGCAGATCGAAGGAATAGTCATCTGCCTGCGTTTCCTGAGTTTGAGAGAATTGAGAATTAACCAGTTTTTCTCCCAGATCGGCGAGTTGAGATTGTGACAGGGATGCCGCTACGCCACCCGCAGAGCCAATGGCAGTACGTGCAGCCGTCGCTGCATAGGCAACCTGCATCGCTTTACGCGTGTGGCCGAGCGCAACGTGGCCAATTTCGTGGCCGAGAACGCCTTCTACCTCGTTGTCATTCATCATATCCATCAGGCCGCTGTAGACGCGGATGCAGCCGTTAGCCATTGCCCAGGCGTTAACGTCTTTTGTCAGATAAACCTTATAGTTGGCTGGTGTACCGTTGATGTCATGACCCAGCGCATCTGCAATTTTATTCAGGCGCTGTGTGTACTTGCTGTCGGCAGGGGCAATCTTTGCTTCTTTATCCATTTGTTCACAGGACTGATTGCTGAGTGATTTAACATCAGCATCGCTGAGCGTCGCCGCCTGAAATGCCTGCACGCCAGATTGCATCAAGGTATTGGTGTTTAGGTTCTGGCAGCCAGTCAGCAAGGTTGCTACACACAGCGCCAGTACAGAAGAACGAATAGCCATAAAAATCATCTCCATACGATTAATGTTTATTTTTTTAATACCCAAAAAGCGGCTATAAGGTACCCGAAAACGATAGTGATAAATAGATCGGAAAATCTGATTTGTCTGTCTTCCTCTATCATCGTCGACGATGAATTTCTGTTTTTGGTGTGTTCCAAAAAGGCGCGGTTGATAAAGGTGAACCTACTAGAAAACATGGTGTATGGCGCTGTAATCAACTGCCTAATTGGTAAAAGAACCGTCATTGATTCCTCAGCCGATAAATCCCTGTTTTTTGCTCACGGTTCCATGTGCATTCCCTCTGCTTTTCATGTACATTTGTAATCATATTTATTTTGTCATTCTTGTTTAAATTATTGATTTTTAATGATTATACAGGAAGGGCAGTCGTTCAATCCGATCTGGAGTCAAGCATGTCCTCTCGTAAAGAACTTGCCAATGCTATCCGCGCGCTGAGCATGGATGGGGTGCAGAAAGCCAAATCCGGTCACCCGGGTGCACCGATGGGCATGGCCGATATCGCCGAAGTGCTGTGGCGCGATTATCTTAACCATAATCCGGCCAACCCTAACTGGGCCAACCGTGACCGCTTCGTGCTGTCCAACGGCCACGCGTCCATGCTGATTTACAGCCTGCTCCATCTCTCCGGCTACGACCTGCCGATTGAAGAACTGAAAAACTTCCGCCAGCTGCACTCCAAAACGCCGGGTCACCCGGAATACGGCTACACCGCCGGCGTTGAAACCACCACCGGCCCGCTGGGTCAGGGGATTGCCAACGCAGTGGGTATGGCGATTGCCGAGCGCACGCTGGCCGCGCAGTTCAACCGCCCGGGTCATGAGATTGTCGACCATCACACCTACGCGTTTCTGGGTGACGGCTGCATGATGGAAGGGATTTCCCACGAAGTCTGCTCGCTGGCCGGCACCATGAAGCTCGGCAAACTGACTGCGTTTTATGATGACAACGGCATCTCTATCGATGGTCACGTTGAAGGCTGGTTTACCGATGATACCGCCGCCCGCTTTGAAGCCTACGGCTGGCACGTGGTGCGCGGCGTGGACGGTCACGATGCGGACGCTATCAAACGCGCTATCGGTGAAGCCCAACTGGTGACCGACAAGCCGTCGCTGCTGATGTGCAAAACCGTGATTGGTTTCGGCTCACCGAACAAGGCCGGTACGCACGATTCCCACGGTGCACCGCTGGGTGATGCGGAAGTAGCAGCGTCCCGCGAACAGCTGGGCTGGGCGCACGCGCCGTTTGAGATCCCTGCTGATATCTATGCTGCTTGGGATGCGAAACCGGCCGGTCAGCGTAAGGAAGCGGCCTGGGATGAGGCGTTTGCCGCCTACGCCAGTGCGTACCCTGAGCTGGCTGCCGAGTTCAAACGCCGTACTGGCGGTGAACTGCCGGCCAACTGGCAGGCGGACGCACAGAAATTTATCGACGATTTGCAGGCGAATCCGGCGAAAATCGCCAGCCGCAAAGCGTCACAGAACGCGCTGGAAGCCTACGGCAAATTGCTGCCGGAATTCCTGGGCGGCTCTGCCGACCTGGCACCGAGCAACCTGACTATCTGGTCCGGTTCTGTTTCACTGGATAAAGACCACGCGGGTAACTATATCCACTACGGCGTGCGCGAATTCGGTATGACGGCGATTGCCAACGGGATTGCGCTGCACGGTGGTTTTGTACCGTACACCGCGACCTTCCTGATGTTCGTGGAATACGCGCGTAACGCCGTGCGCATGGCGGCGCTGATGAAAATCCGCAGCATTTACGTTTACACCCACGACTCCATTGGTCTGGGCGAAGACGGCCCGACACACCAGCCGGTTGAACAACTGGCCAGCCTGCGTGTCACGCCGAACATGAGCAACTGGCGTCCGGCAGACCAGGTGGAAACGGCGGTGGCGTGGAAATACGCGATTGAGCGTCAGGACGGCCCGACGTCGCTGATCCTGTCCCGTCAGAACCTGGCACAGCAGTCACGTACCGCTGAGCAACTGGCGAACGTGGCGAAAGGTGGCTACGTGCTGAAAGACAGCGAGGGTCAACCTGAGCTGATCCTGATTGCCACCGGTTCTGAAGTTGAACTGGCTGTCGGCGCATATGACAAACTGACTGCCGCCGGCCGCAAGGTGCGCGTGGTGTCCATGCCGTCTACAGATGCGTTCGACAAGCAGGATGCAGCTTACCGTGAAGCGGTGCTGCCGAAAGCGGTATCGGCACGCGTAGCGATTGAAGCGGGTATTGCGGACTACTGGTTCAAGTACGTCGGCCTGAACGGCGCGATTGTCGGCATGACGAGCTTCGGCGAATCGGCTCCGGCTGAGCTGCTGTTCGAAGAATTCGGCTTCACCGTCGATAACGTCGTTGAAAAAGCGCAGGCACTGCTGAAGTAATCACGCCGCATTAATCTCTATATGAGAAGCCGTCAGCTAGCGCTGGCGGCTTTTTTTCATCTTTAGTTTCACCTACCTCTTGATGCGCTTTGCCTGCCCCTCGATCGCGGTTTTTTCATTTTTATGACGTAGGTCACTCTTCTTGTGTGTGCCAGACGAGAATATTTCTTTTATGCGTTAATTCGTTTATGCTAGCTGAAGCGTTTCAGTTTTTGTGCTGGCGGCGTTTCTCCAGGGGTTCTCTGGTGTCTAAGAAGGGTATATCCTATGTGCTGGGTAACCCTGCCACGACACAAGGAATCACAAAGAACGCCATGACGATCCGTATTGCGATAAACGGTTTTGGCCGCATTGGCCGCAGTGTTTTACGTGCGTTGTATGAATCAGGCCGCCGAGCCGAGATTACCGTTGTGGCTATTAACGAGCTGGCGAGCGCGGAAGGTATGGCGCATTTGCTCAAGTATGATTCCAGCCACGGCCGTTTTTCGTGGGATGTGCGTCAGGAGTGCGACCAGCTTTATGTCGGTGATGACTGTATTCGTCTGTTGCATCAGGCAGAGATTCAGCCATTGCCCTGGCGAGAACTCGGTGTCGATATCGTGCTGGATTGCAGCGGCGTCTACGGCAGCCGGGAAGATGGAGAAGCCCATCTGGCGGCGGGTGCGAAGAAAGTGCTGTTTTCTCATCCGGGAACGACGGATTTGGATGCGACGGTGGTGTTTGGTGTCAATCACCACCAGTTGGAAAGCGGGCACCGCATTGTTTCCAATGCGTCCTGCACGACCAACTGCATTATCCCGGTAATCAAACTGCTGGATGATGCGTTTGGTATCGAGAATGGGACGGTGACGACGATTCACTCGTCGATGAACGATCAACCGGTGATCGATGCTTATCATCACGATCTGCGGCGTACACGCGCCGCCAGCCAGTCGATCATTCCGGTAGATACTAAACTGTCGGCGGGGATCACCCGTATTTTTCCGCAGTTTGTCGATCGTTTTGAGGCGATCTCGGTGCGGGTACCGACGATTAACGTCACGGCAATTGACCTGAGCGTTAGCGTCAGGAAAGCTGTAAATGTGAATGAAATTAACGCACTATTGCAAAAATCAGCGCATGAGTCGTTTCGTGGTATAGTTGATTACACTGAATTGCCGTTAGTGTCGGCTGATTTTAACCACGATCCGCACAGTGCCATTGTCGACGGCACGCAGACACGGGTCAGTGGTCAGCATCTGATTAAAACATTGGTCTGGTGCGATAACGAATGGGGCTTTGCCAACCGGATGTTGGATACAACACGGGCGATGGCGGCCAGCGGTTTCTAGTACGACGGTGGCGATCTGGGGTCGCTATCTCGCTCAAGCAACTTTAAAAGAGAATCAACAAGAGGATTCACCATGTCTGTAATTAAGATGACCGATCTGGATCTGGCTGGTAAACGTGTTCTTATTCGTGCGGATCTGAACGTACCGGTAAAAGAAGGGAAAGTGACGTCTGATGCGCGCATCCGTGCCTCTCTGCCGACCATCGAAATCGCGCTGAAACAAGGTGCTCGTGTTATGGTCACCTCCCACCTGGGACGCCCGACCGAAGGCGAGTACAACGAAGAATTTTCTCTGCTGCCTGTCGTTGACTACCTGAAAGAAAAACTATCTTCTCCTGTGCGTCTGGCGAAAGATTACCTGGACGGTGTTGATGTCGCCGAAGGTGAGCTGGTTGTACTGGAAAACGTCCGCTTTAACAAAGGCGAGAAAAAAGACGACGAAGTCCTGTCCAAGAAATACGCGGCGCTGTGTGATGTGTTCGTAATGGATGCATTCGGTACGGCACACCGTGCGCAGGCTTCAACCCACGGCGTGGGTAAATTTGCCACTATCGCTTGTGCAGGCCCGCTGCTGTCTGGTGAGCTGGAAGCGCTGGGTAAAGCCTTGAGCGAGCCAGCACGTCCGATGGTCGCTATCGTGGGTGGTTCTAAAGTTTCCACTAAACTGACCGTGCTGGATTCCCTGTCTAAAATCGCCGATCAGCTGATCGTCGGTGGCGGTATCGCCAACACCTTCGTTGCTGCACAAGGCCACAACGTGGGTAAATCCCTGTATGAAGCCGATCTGATTCCTGAAGCGAAGAAGCTGCTGGAAACCTGTGATATTCCTGTACCGAGCGATGTGCGTGTTGCGTCAGAATTCTCTGAAACTGCAACGGCAACGCTGAAGTCCGTTACGGCAATCAAAGACGAAGAGCAGATTCTGGATCTGGGTGATGTATCCGCTGAGCGTCTGGCTGAAATTCTCAAGAATGCCAAGACCATCCTGTGGAATGGCCCGGTTGGCGTCTTCGAATTCCCGAATTTCCGTAAAGGAACCGAGACCATCGCCCGTGCTATCGCAGAGAGCGACGCGTTCTCTATCGCAGGTGGCGGCGATACGCTGGCTGCGATCGATCTGTTTGGTATTGCAGATAAAATCTCCTACATTTCTACCGGTGGCGGTGCATTCCTCGAATTTGTCGAAGGGAAAAAACTGCCAGCAGTGGTTATGCTGGAAGAACGTGCCAAGCAATAATTTAAGGTAAGGGGCGCTTTTCCTCTTTCCTGTGGTTGTCTCGATAGGTGATGTTCGCAATATCGTGTCGAGACAACCTTGTCGATTTAACATCGATTTCTCTAACCCCTCCACGGCCAACGAAACGGGACACGTAACATGTCTAAAATTTTTGATTTCGTAAAACCCGGTGTCATCACTGGTGATGACGTTCAGAAAGTTTTCGCAGTAGCAAAAGAAAACAAATTCGCCTTGCCAGCAGTGAACTGTGTCGGTAGCGACTCAATCAATGCTGTGCTGGAAGCCGCAGCCAAAGTGCGTGCGCCGGTAATCGTTCAGTTCTCTAACGGCGGTGCAGCATTTATCGCCGGTAAAGGCCTGAAAGCAGAAGGTCAGCAGGCGGCAATTTTGGGTGCGATTTCTGGCGCTCATCATGTGCATCAAATGGCTGAACACTACGGCGTGCCGGTGATTCTGCACACCGACCACTGCGCGAAAAAATTGCTGCCGTGGATCGATGGCCTGCTGGATGCGGGTGAAAAACACTTTGCTGCGACTGGCAAACCGCTGTTCTCTTCTCACATGATCGACCTGTCTGAAGAGTCTCTGGAAGAGAACATCGAGATCTGCTCTAAGTATTTGGCGCGTATGGCCAAAATTGATATGACCCTGGAAATCGAACTGGGTTGTACTGGTGGTGAAGAAGACGGTGTGGATAATAGCCACATGGATGCTTCTGCTCTGTACACCCAGCCAGAAGACGTTGACTACGCGTACACTAAACTGAACGCGATCAGCCCACGTTTCACTATCGCCGCTTCTTTCGGTAACGTGCATGGCGTATACAAGCCAGGTAACGTGAAACTGACCCCGACCATCCTGCGTGATTCTCAGGAATATGTTTCTAAGAAACATAACCTGCCGCACAACAGCCTGGACTTCGTATTCCACGGTGGTTCTGGTTCCAGCGCTCAGGAAATCAAAGATTCCGTTAGCTACGGCGTAGTGAAAATGAACATCGATACCGATACCCAGTGGGCAACGTGGGAAGGTATCCTGAAATACTACAAAGAAAACGAAGCGTATCTGCAAGGCCAATTGGGCAACCCGAAAGGCGACGATCAGCCGAACAAGAAATACTATGACCCGCGTGTGTGGCTGCGTGCCTCACAGGCAAGCATGGTGACTCGTTTGGAACAAGCTTTCAAAGAGCTTAATGCTGTTGACGTGCTGTAAGTCAGACGACGTAAACATGATTTGATGCTAAGGCTCCTACGGGAGCCTTAATTTTTGGGGCTTTTCGTACTGATTGTTGGTGTAGTCTGCCGATATCGGCGTGTACAACCAACGGCAACGCACAGGCGGTGTATTGGGATCTGCTGGAAAGCTTTAAATGCGTGCTGGATGAGCACCGTATTGCCATTCTTTATCCGCAGATGGATGTGCACCTGCATAAGGTTCAGAAACGAGCTAAATAATATGCTGCACCACAGGGGCCGCATGGCCCCTGATTGATCCTTACCTTTACTGTCCGTAATAGGCGTTCTTCCCATGTTTACGCAGGTAGTGCTTGTCTAGCAGAACTTGCTGCATAGTGGTAATACTCGGCGTCAACTGGCGTGAAAAAATCCCCATATAGGCTATCTCTTCTAGCACCACTGCATTATGTACCGCATTGTGTGCGTCTTTACCCCAGGCGAATGGGCCGTGGGCATTGACCAATACGGCAGGAATGTCTGCCGGGCTGATACCGCGCTGGCGGAACGTTTCTATAATGACGTTGCCCGTTTCCTGCTCATAGTGCTGCGCAATTTCGTCCTGTGTCATCAATCGCGTACAGGGGATGGCACCGTAGAAATAGTCTGCATGTGTAGTGCCCCAAGCGGGTAGATCCAACCCTGCCTGGGCCCAGATGGTGGCGTGGCGCGAGTGCGTATGAACGATGCCGCCGATCTCGGTAAAAGCACGATATAGCGCTAAATGTGTCGCCGTATCCGAAGAAGGCTTTTTGTTACCTTCGATGGTTTGCCCAGAGGCCAAATCGACCACGACCATATCATCTACGACCATATGTTCGTACTCTACGCCTGACGGTTTGATGACCACCAGACCGCGGTCACGATCCACGACGCTGACGTTACCCCAGGTGAAAGTCACGAGATTGTGACGCGGTAAATCCAGATTCGCTTCCAGGACCTGTTGTTTGAGCTGTTGTAACGTTAGCATGGCATTCCCCCTTGTTGCATTTTCTGCTCGATCCAGCGGCGCGCCTGAACGATCTCGGCGACGGGTTCATCAGCTTTTTCCGTCCACATTTCAATTAGGAAAGCACCGCGATAATTGAGAGATTTCAGCGTGCTAAAAACGGAAACGAAATCCACACAGCCTTCGCCGAATGGCACGTCGCGGAACTGTCCTGGCGAGGTTGCGGTAACGGCTAAGGTGTCTTTTAGATGGATGGCGGCGATACGATCGATACCTAGCTGTAATTCTTGCGTGACATTGTTGCCCCAGGCGCTGAGGTTGCCGACGTCTGGGTAGACGGTAAACCACGGTGAAGCCAGGCAGGCATCCCAGGCTTTCCACTTACTGATCGAGTTCATAAAGGCGGTATCCATGATCTCCACGGACAACATCACCTGCGCGGCGGCGGCACGTTCAACCGCCCATTGCATTCCTTCTGTAAAGCGAGCGAGCGTGCTTTCATCCTGTTGCTCGTAATAGACGTCATACCCAGCTAGCTGAATGGTACGGATGCCTACGTCGTTGGCCAGTTGAATGGCCTGCTCCATGATCGTAAAGGCGCGCTGGCGTAGTGCCTCGTCATGGCTGCCGAATGGAAAACGCCGATGCCCAGATAAGCACATCGAAGGGATGCGAATGCCGGTTTCCAGCATCGCGTTGACCAACGAAAGTCGCTGCTCTTTACTCCACAGCAGGCGAGCCAGGCGTTCGTCGCTTTCGTCTACCGACATTTCAACAAAGTCAAAACCGCAGGCTTTTGCCAGCGCGAGGCGTTCTGGCCAGGTCAGGTGTTTCGGCAGGGCTTTTTCATAAATACCTAATGGGTGTTGGCGCATATTAAGTCCTCCAGATGGCGTCAATGGCGGCACGGAATTGGCGAGCCGAGTTGACTGGGTCAGGTACATCCGCCAACGCTCGTCCGGCAATGAATGCAGTGACGGCGATATCGCTGAATAGCGGCAGATCCGCAGGGGTAATCCCCCCAGTAATAGACAGTTCCATACCGAGGTCAGAGAGGGCTTTCATCGTGTCCAAATCCTGCTGGCCCCAGGTTTGGCCGCTGGCCTGCGCATCGCGCCCACGGTGGTAAATCGCCTGTTTGATACCTAGTGCACGCCACGTTTTGGCATCTTCCAACGTCCAGCGACCGAATAGCTCAATTTGGATCTCTCCCCGATGACGCTCAGCCACTTCCAGTGCACTGGCCATGGTGGGAAGTGGTGCTGCGCAGATCACAGTCATCCAGCTAGCGCCGTGAGAAAAGGCTTGATCCGCCAGCGTTGCGCCCGCGTCAGCGACTTTCAGATCTGCCACCAGCACATGGTGAGGGTAGCGCTCACGCAGTTGCCTGACAGCCTGAATACCTTCGCTGATGCACAAAATGGTGCCTGCCTCGATGATGTCAACATAAGGGTGGAGTAATTCCACGGTAGTGAGGGCGGCATCCAGTCGAGTGTGGTCGAGCGCCAGTTGTAGGCGGGGTTGCGTTGTCATGGTTTCTCCTTACCGGCGGGTTGCAGCGCTTTTAACGCGTCGACGAGCGCCTGATAGTGTTGGTATTTTTTGTCGTAGGCTGTGCGAACGTGTTCATCTGGGGTAAGGCGTGTAATGCGTGGTGAGAGCACCCGCTGGGCGGCAGTGAAATCGCTAAAGGCACCGCTGCCGACCATCGCCGCTATCGCCGCACCAAGACAGCCGGTTTCTTCTACCTGTGGGAGTTCGACAGGCAGGCTGCTGATGTCCGCGAACATCTGCATCCAAGGGAGAGACTTGGCAGGCCCACCAGTAATTCGTAACGCATCCACGTTAGGGAAGCGCTGACGCATACGATTCAGGTGCGCCATGTGGCAGAACACCACGCCTTCGTAAATGGCCTGAACGAGGTGCTCTCGCTGGTGGAACGCTTGCAGGCCGTAGAAGCTGGCGCTGAGCCCTAATCCGGCGTTGGAGCCATACAAGAACGGGACAAACAGTAGGGGGCTGCCTGCTTTAGGCAGATCCGAAACCCAGCGGTTGATCTGAGCATAATCGACCTCTAAACCGTCACTCAGCCCCCATTGTTGGCAGAACCATTCCAGATTGGCGGCAGACGTAGGGCTGGCTTCATGCACGATGTAACGGCCTGCTTCCGCATGGCGGCCATACACAAAAGGATGGTCGTAGCCATCAGCGAGCGTGTCGGTGATGCCGCTGGTAACAGACCATGTTCCCATTACAGCATTGAGTCGGGTTTCGTCCTGAAGGCCTGCGCACAGAGCGGTAGAAACCACATCGAATAATCCGCCGACGACGGGGGTTCCTGCCTGTAGCCCGGTGAGCTGTGCCGCTTCTGGGGTAATTTGGCCTGCGATATCAGCAGAACCGATAAGCGGCGGTAAAGCATCGATGATTTCTGCAATCCCGAGCTGTTTTGCTAGTTCTGGATCGTAGCGGCCCGTATCCATGTTGTAGAGATTGGATTCGGAGATATTGGTTTCTTCACAAGCCCGTTTTCCGGTCAGGCAAAAACGCAGATAGTCGTGTGCCATGAACAACGTACCGATTTGTGCATAGCGTGTTGGCTGGTGGTCTTTAAGCCACCGTAGTAGCGAAACCGGATGGCCTGTCCACAGCGTCTGCCGCGTCTGAGGATAAAGCACTTGCGGTATCCCTGCCTGCTGCCATGCCAGAACCTGTTCACGTGCGCGTTGATCGGATGACAGCATCGCATTGCCTAGCGGCTTGTCATGTTTATCCAGCAAAAATAACCCTTTACCTTGGGCAGAGATCCCTACGCCAGAAATGGCGCTGGCGGGGAGTGCTGCTCTGCTCAGCAGTTCGCGAATAACCTCAGCAGCGGTCTGCCACAGGGTGTGCATGTCGCGCTCAGCCCAACCGGGTTGCGGTGTGGTAATTGGCAGATTACGACGTGCGATGCCGTACTCTGTTCCGGTGATGTCATAGATCCCTGCTTTGATAAAGGTACCGCCGCAGTCGAGCCCCAGAAAATAGTCCATCATGCTGCCTCCGTAGACTCATCGCAGCGCGGTGGTAGCATCATGGCCAGTACAGCAGCAATCGCCAGCGAGATGGCCAAACTGTAGACACCAACGTCTTTGTTAAAGGCTGAAATCAGGACGCCGACCATATAGGGGCCGCAGAAACCACCGAGATTACCGAGCGCGTTAATGACACCGCGAGCGCCGCCAGCGACGCCGGCATCAAACAGCTTGGGAGGAATGGTCCAGAACACGCCCGCAGCCGCCTGAATGAAGACGCCACAGCCGACCAGTGCGGCATAGGACCACCAGATATGGCTTTTGAGCAAGACGGACAGCGCCATGCAGATAGCAAAACAGGCGAGCGGTAATGCGACGAAGACTTTACGCTTTCCTGAGTTATCGGACAGATAAGAGATCGTGAACATGCCGATGATCGCACCGATATAAGGCAAAATAGCCAGCATGCCGACCTGTTCCATATTGCCGTTGGTTAGCCCTTTTAGAATAGTGGGTAACCACAGGGTGTAGCCGTAAATGCCTGTCTGGTAAAAGAAATTTACCAAGATTAGCTGCCACATCAACTTTTCGCGCAGTACTCGGCTTAGGGAGGCATTACGGACGGTTTTTCCTTGCAGGGCTGCTTGTTCTTCCTGTAACGTTTTGATCAGATAATCTTTTTCTGCCTGTGAAATCCATTTCGCTTCCTGCGGGCGGTTGCTGATGGTAAACCACCACAGCAGCATAACCACCAGCGAGAACCCTCCCTCAACCAGAAACAGCATGCGCCAATCCCAGGTTGTGATGACCCAGCCAGAAAGCGGGGCGGTCAAAATTCCGGCGATAGGCACAAACATGATAACAATCGCGTTGGCGCGGCCACGCTCTTTATCGGGAAACCAGTTGCTGATCATGGTGAGCACCACTGGGAGCATGCCGCCTTCAGATACCCCCAGCGCAAAGCGCAAAAACAGCAACTGATACTGATTGGTCACCAGACCGGTTAACACCGAAATGACGGCCCAGGCCAGCAATGACCAGCCGATAAACTTTTTACCGTTGCCGTGTACGGCGAGTTTGCCGCCCGGCACTTGTAAAAACAGATAGCCGATGAAGAAGATCCCGCCTGCGAGTCCTGCCATTGATGCCGTAATACCCAGTTCGTCATCCATACCGCCCGGCATAGCGAAGGCAATGTTGACTCGGTCCATATAGGAAATAATGCAGGTAATCAAAATGGGCGGAACGATCCGCAACCAGCGCAATCGAGGAGTGTTTGCCGCTGTGGGCTGGCTAGAAGAAACGGTAGCTGTATTCATATCACTTTACCCTTCAACATGTTGCGTTCATGGCGTGCTTCACTTTGGGCTTTTTCACGCGTAGCGATCCCCGCACATGCCCGCAGGCATGTGTCGTGTTACATGGCAAAATCAGAAACGATTAGGGAGTGTGAAAGTGTGCCATCGGTATCTTCACCACTACTTTGCGGATTGGGCAGGACTGCTCGTGAATGCAGGCCGGACGATGCACATCCTGAGGAAAGAACACGGCAAAGTTGCCGGAATGCATGGTCAGCCAGGACTCGTCATCAACATCCTGATAGAACAAGATGTCGCGTGCTTCGTTCCATTCCTGGTATACCGGATTGCGGCCGTTATCCGTTACCACGCCGATCCGTTCGGTTCCGCTGACTAAAAATTGCACATCAATATTGTGACGATGGACTTCGGGACGTAAGTCACTTTTAGTCTGCGTGTGTAGGTCCAGTACCTGAACGGTATAGCCTGTCTCTTCATCAAGGTAGCGGCCAGCCGATAAGGCGCTGAAGTCGGTTTTTTGCAGGTAGGCCAGCGCACGGGCGACGGGTACAGGGTGCTGACCAAAAACGGTATTGTCGATATGACCAAAGATCATGGGACGTCTCCTTGTTAAAGCGCCTGAATGCGTGCCCACACCCGTTCATCAACTGGGATACCATCGCGCAAGTTTTCTTCGCGGATACGCGGAAACTTATGGCCCGGTAAACGGATAGCGACATCAGGTTGGGTCCGCTCGGCGCTGGTGATGTAATCCATTATGCGTTTCAGTTTTTCATCACGGGTTTTGCCGTCGATCAACCTATCGATCTCAATGGCGATGAAGACCTGTGATACGCCGTATTCGTCGCGATGATCTTCTGTGACTTCTGCGACGGAGGCGCCGCCGGACAGTAGGGTGGCGATCATGTCCAGCACAATAGACAGTGCCGATCCTTTCCAGTAGCCCGCTGGGAGGATGCGTCGATTTTCCTCGATAATGGCCGGATCGCGGGTAAAATTGCCGTCGTTGTCGAACCCACCATCAACGGGTAAGGTCTTGCCTGCCAATCGGTTTATTTCTAGCGCGCCATAGGAAAACATCGACATCGACATATCCACCATGGTGATTGGGTTGCTGGGGACGGCGACGATCAGCGGATTAGTACCGATGCGGCAGGTTTTTGCCCCCCATGGTGGCATAACGGCGATCGAGTTAGTCCAGCAAATACCGATATAGCCTTTCTCGGCGGCCTGCCAGCCATAGCCTCCGCCACGCATCCAGTGGTTAGCATTGCGCAGCGCCACCAAACCGATACCGTGCGCATCGGCCAACTGCATAGCGCGATCCATCATACGGCGAGCCGTCAGGTTACCAATGCCCTGATGGGCATCCCACTGTTCGATAGCACCGAGTGAGAGCAGTTTGCTGGGTTCGGCATCGGGTACGATATCGCCAGCATCCAACTGCTGAATAAAGCGTGGGAAACGGTTTACACCGTGAGAATAAACGCCGTCAACTGAAGTATCGGCGAACAGCGTCGCGCAGGCATCGGCGGTTTCTTCCGCTACATTGCGCGCCAGTAAAACACGTTTGAACTGTTGTTTAAGGTCGTTGTAACTCACTCTCATAACGCGTCTCCATGACGATAATTAGGTTGCTTTTTATTCGTCAAATTTCATTATGCGAAATTGCATTTCAAATAAATGCTATACCTGTACTTGCATGAAGTCAAAACGAGAGTGTTTTAAATTTTCATTTAAAAACAGGTGGTTATTTTGATGTGGTAACTTTGTGATCGGTACCGCATTTTGGTCAGTTCGCGAAGTACAGACGTGAAAAATCAGGGTGAGAGCCTCACCCTGTTAGCTCCCCCCATACGCGCGGTTTTACCGGTACGACTCTACCCCGATACGGTAAAGTGACGTTGTTGCCGTGATGTACAGTTCATTCCCTTCTGGCCCACCGATGGTGCAGTTGGACACGCACTCCGGTACATCAATTTTGCCGATCTGATGACCTTCGGGACTAAAAACCAGAACGCCGTCAGCGCAGCTACAAAACAGATTGCCAGTGCGATCAACACAGAAGCCATCGGGAACGCCTGGTTCTACGCGGGCAAAAAACTGTCCCGCTCCCAGACGCTTTCCTTCCACCGGATAAATTCGCAGATCGCGACGACCCAGTGTTGGGAAATCAATAATCGACATGTCTGCAACATATAAATATTTTTCATCTGGCGAAAAGGCCAGCCCGTTTGGGCGCTGGAGATCGCTGGCCGCGATGCTGAGTGAGCCATCGCGCGGATCGAAGCAGTAGACATAACAGCCAATGACCTGACTTTCTGATTTGTAGCCTTCGTCATCGCTGGTAATGCCATAAGGCGGATCGGTAAACCAGATCGTGCCGTCGCTATGGATAGCCACATCGTTTGGCGAGTTGAAGCGTTTCCCGTCAATGCGGTCAACCAGGATGTGAATATCGCCATTGTGCTCACGACGGCTGATACCGCGTCGGCCATGCTCGCAGCTTACAACGCGTCCCTGCGCATCAAGTGCATTGCCGTTGGCGTAGTGGGATGGATAGCGCCAGAGCGTGACGTCGCTATTACGTGACCAGATAAACATCCGGTTTCCTTTAACATCGCTAAAGACCACAGCATCCTGTTGCGGCAACCATACTGGGCCTTCGGCCCAGATGGCGGGAGAACACAGACGCTCAAGTTGTTGTGTCATGTTGAGCTCTCCACTTATTTCACCCCCCAGATTGCCTGATAATGGCCCTGATAATCATTTTGCGGGTCATACAGGTTGTTATTACCGCCATCGTTCGCGACGTTTTCGGCGGTCACCAAATGTGCCGGAGTGACATAGCCAGAAGGTGGTTGCTTGGCAAAGGCGCGGTTAAACTCATCCAGCAACTGCCAGCCGTGCAGCTTCAGAGGCTCAGGCACGGTGGCTGATTGGCTATCGCCGGAGCGAATACGCTGATAGGCAGAGATGGAACCATCGCCCGCCGAAATGTTGTATGGTGCGTTTTTACCGCCTTTCCCTGCTGTTTTTAATGACGGAGCCATGAAATCAAAATACAGGTCGTTAATGGCCAGCGAATACTGGAAGCTGTCGCCGTATTTCTGCAACAGACTAAACGTCATGGCAGGCATGCGGTTTGCGGTATCGGCGAGCGGTGTATCGATGAATTCCACTACCTTGCAGCCGCTGCATTTACTGATTTCGTCTTTCATGACGTTGGCTTTATCAAGGGCGATTTGATAAAGCGAATCGGTAAAGATTAAGACATTGGCTTTTCCACCTGATTTAACGACGGCGTATTGTGCAGCAATACGGGCGACGTCATTTGAATCGGATGTCACGTTGTAGAAAATATCGTATTTAGGCAGCGGGCCAGGTTCGGGCACGGCGTGCCATGCCGTCAGAACAATGCCTTGCTGAATGGCTTTCTTGAGCGGGATTTTGGCAACGTTCGGGTTCCAGCCGCCAATCACAATGCCATCTGGCTTCTGAGCGATCGCCTGATTGAGTGAAGCCAACTGATCTTTGACCGAGCCGCCGCCGTCCAACGTTTCCAGCTTCCAGCCTGCGGCTTTGGCTGCTTCGCTTAGCCCTTGTTGCACGCCTTGAACGCCGCCATTTTTCATGTCGGAAGCAATAAAAATAATTTTCTTATTCGGTTGCAACCGCGGCCCCTGAGTTGGTCCATCCCACTGTGTGCTGCTGGCAGTCGCTTTTGCAACGGCCGCCGTTGCCTGATCGAGATAGCTGTCAGCCCACGTTGACTGGCTGCTTAATAACATGGTGGTCAGTCCTGATAACAGCAATAAACGTTTCATAGGGGGTACTCCTGTTAGGGATGTGTCACGTTATGGTTATTGTTTTCTGGTGGCGTCTTTTTTTGATAAGAAGACTCCTAGTGGTGGCGCTCGGGTGTGTCAGCCTGACGGCGTTGTACGGCTTTTTGATTCAGTAAGCGACGGCGCTGGGCATAGCCTGCCAGCGTGATGGAAAGCAGCAGTGTGGCTCCGTTAAACAAGGGTTCAACCCAGAATTCGCCGCCAAATTGCTGGATACCGGCGATGCCAATCGCAAGAATGGCGATACCGATTACTGTTCCCCAGACGTTAACTCGGCCGGGGCGAAGTGTAGTACTGCCAAGGAATGCACCAACCAGCGCGGGCAAGAGATAATCCATACCGACGCTGGCCTGCCCGACACCTTGTTCTGCGGCGATTAACACGCCGCTAAAACCTGTCAATACGCTTGAGACGATGAAAGCACCGATAGTAAAACGATTAACGGAAATTCCATTGAGCCGTGCTGCTGCTGGGTTGCCGCCCACGGCATACATGCAGCGGCCAAGCGGCGTATGTTCAGTAACGAGCCATAAAACGATCGCGACAAGCAAGACATAGAAAGCCACGATAGGGATTCCACCGATCTCGGTATGGTGTAGAGCGATAAAGGCATCAGGCAGATCGCCGACGATCTGGCGGCCGCCTGAGTGCCACAGGGCTATAGCGTACAGTACGGTGCCAGAACCCAGCGTGGCGACGAAGCTATCGATATCGGCCAATGCCACCAGAATACCGTTGAGCAAGCCGTATAGCGCGGAAATGACCAGCACTGCCAGTACGGCCATCTGCCATGAGAAGCCGTATTCCACTTGAAGCGTAATTGCCAGAATGTGCCAGAGCACGATACCGAAACCGACGTTGAGATCGATTTTTCCGACGATCATAGGAATGGTCGCGGCCAGTGCCAGCAGGGCGATTTTGGCTTTGCTGGAGAGGATGGCCTGTAGCGTCAACATGGAAGCGAATGATGGCGTGGCGAGTGAAAATAGAATAACCAGCGCGATGCACAGCAGCAGCAGGCCATAGCGGGTCAGAATTTGCATCAGCCAGGGGCCTGTACCATCTTGTGCCAGACTCACGCGTTGCTCTAGCGCCGTTGATTTTACTGATGTTTTATTAGACATTATTTTCTTCCTTCGAACAGGTGAGGCTGTGTGAGCGTTTGAATTTTTTTACTGCTGATTCAGTTCGCCTGCGCAATAATGCGTCATTCAGGCCGATGCCGTGGTTTCTCCCGCGCTGGCAGACGCCAGTTCCAATAAGTTGGCGAAAGAGACCTGCTGATTCTTGAGTTCGCCGACGACACTGCCTCGATTGAAAACCAGCGCACGGTTGCAAATGTGGGCGATCTCCTCGAAATCATTGGAGATAACCAGCACCGCGACGCCCTCTGCCAGTGACTTATTTAATAGATGGTAAATTTCGGCACGTGCACCGACATCAACGCCCGCAGTGGGATCTTCGAGGATCAGCAGCGGTGCGCCGAGATGCATCCAGCGTGCCATCACCACTTTCTGTTGGTTGCCGCCGGACAGTGCACTAATGTCGATATTGACGTTTTTGGGGCGGACATCGAACAGTTGCACTTTCCACCAACTTGCCCCTATCTCTTCGCGACGGCTGTAGCGGGAAAAGAGCGTGTGTCCGCTGGCGCAGGGGTTGATAAAGAGGTTCTCGCGTACGCTCATCGACATCACCAGACTTTCATTGGTGCGATCGCCTGCGACCAGCGAGACGCCGTGAGCCATCGCCTGTTGCGGCGAACTGGCGTGGTAAGGTGCATCACGAAACTGAATTTCTCCGCTGTCGCATTGACGTAGCCCGAAGAGTAAACGACCAATTTCTTCCTGACCCGCGCCGCGCAGACCGGCCAGTGCGAGCATTTCCCCTGGTTGTAGGCTAAAGCTGACCGGTCCGATATCGCCTACGGTGACGTTTTTTACCTGGAGAACGGGGGAGGAAGGGGCAGGTAAGGGTTCACGCTGATCGCCAGGCATTGCTTCGCCCACAATCAATTGCACCAGGTCGCGCAGCGAATAATCCGCCGTTTTTCCGCCCGCAACATAGCGACCATCACGCATAACGCAGACGCGATCGGCGATATCGATCACTTCATCCAGTCGGTGAGTGACGTAAATCATGCCAACCTTTTTCGCACGCAGTCGGTTAATCACGGAAAAAAGATGGCGGACATCGTTTGCTGGAAGCGAAGCAGTGGGTTCATCCAGCACCAGCAGCTCGGCATTAACGGCGACGGCTCGTGCGATGGCGAGTAGTGATTTTTCTGTACGGGAGAGTTCAAATACGCGGGCATCGGGATCGAGTGCGATCCCCACATCCTGTAACGCCTGGCTGGCACGCTTACGGATCCCCCGCCAGTCAATTAATCCAAAACGGCGTGGAAACCCCATGACCAGAGCCATGTTTTCCGCCACCGTCATCCACTCGATTAGCCCCAGATCCTGATGAATAAACGCAATAGGCTGGAGGCCATCACTTTTTATCGCTGCGGCTGAGGCTATGCTGGTTCCACGGAATTGAATATCACCGCCATCGCGGGGGTAGACGCCCGCGAGAACTTTAATAATTGTCGATTTCCCCGCGCCATTTTCGCCCAGCAGCGCGAGTACCTCGCCCGGCATGACCTGAAGGCTGACATCATTAACCGCAATGTTACCGCCAAAGCGTTTAGTAATGTGTCTAAGCGCAAGTATGGGTTGATCCGCATTGATTTGATTCATGTGATGCGCCCTTGTGTTCAGCACACGCTGCGATGCGGTGCAAAATCGGTAAGTAACCTGTTCCCATTAATTCAGAGCGGATAGCGTCCTGAATGTGGTGTGGCAGGAACGAAATTAGCAATGCATTGATGTTTTAATAAACCATATATTTCAATATACGAAACTTGATTTCAAAAACAATATACCGAAGATTGCGCTAAAGCAAAGGCAAAGAGGTTTTTAATTTCTTTTAAAAACAAATAGTTATTTTTGTTGTTTCGTATTTGTGACGTACTGCTCACTTCATGGACAGCGGGAAGGTTGCGTATTCGGGGTGTCATGCCGACAATGAAACGGCGTTCCACTTCACCTCATGCAGCCCTTGCGGTAACATCGCTATTCTTAAGAGAAATGGATGGCGGCGACACACTGCGTTGCAGCAATTTCTGCGCAAGCACTGCCCAGCCCTCGATTCTGGAGATCAGTTATGAGCCCGAAAGCTGTTAATGAGAAAGACGATCAAAAAGAGAAACCGCTGGGGAGCCAGAGTCTATTTCGTGGTTTGCAGTTGATTGAAATTCTGAGTAATTTTCCTAACGGTTGCCCACTCGCCCATCTGTCAGAGCTGGCGGGGATGAACAAAAGCACCGTACACCGGTTGCTACAAGGATTGCACACCAGTGGCTATGTCACGCAGGCACCTTCACCCGGCAGCTATCGTCTGACGACCAAATTTATCTCTATTGGGCAGAAGGCACTGTCTTCGCTGAATATTATCCATGTCGCATCGCCCCATCTGGTGCAATTAAACCTAGAAGTGGGAGAGACGGTAAACTTTTCCAGCCGTGAAGACGATCATGTCATTCTGATCTACAAATTGGAGCCGACGACGGGCATGATGCGTACCCGTGCTTATATCGGCCAGCACATGCCGCTTTATTGCTCCGCCATGGGAAAAATCTTTATGGCGTATGGTAAAAGCGATTACCCTGCGTACTATTGGCAAACTCATCAAAATACTATCCAGCCTCTCACGTGCAATACCATCACCGAGCTGCCGAAGATGTATGAAGAGCTGGAGGATATTCGTCAGAAAGGGCTGGCGATGGATCGTGAGGAAAATGAACTTGGCGTATCATGTATTGCTGCGCCAGTGTTTGATATTCAGCAGCGTGTTCCTTATGCCGTCTCGGTATCGCTACCAACAGCCAAGTTACAGCAAATCGGTATGAAATCGCTGATTAAGCCGGTCATCGCGACCGCGCAGCGTATTTCTCTGGAGCTGGGTTTTGTCACGCCCAGTTGAACATTAGCTTAGCTAATGTAGCGTTAGAATATTCAATTTCACTTATCTAATTGGCTTCCATACACTCCCCCCGCGATAACAACAAACGGTGTAGGAGAGAAGTATGTGGGCGGTGTATTTACAGGGCGTTTTGTTGGGGGCGGCGATGATTTTGCCTTTGGGGCCGCAGAATGCGTTTGTGATGAATCAGGGAATTCGCCGGCAGTACCACCTGATGGTGGCGCTGTTATGTGCTTTGAGCGATATGGTGTTGATTACCGCCGGTATTTTTGGCGGCAGCGCATTGCTCAGTCAGTCTTCGCTATTGCTGGCGGCAGTAACCTGGGGCGGCGTTGCGTTCCTGCTCTGGTTCGGTTGGGGAGCGATGAAAACGGCCTTCAGCAAGAATATTGTCTTCGCCAGCGCCGAAGTGATGAAACAAAGCCGCTGGCGCATTATTGCTACCATGCTGGCGGTGACCTGGCTGAATCCGCATGTCTATCTGGATACCTTTGTGGTGCTAGGGAGTCTGGGGAGCCAGTTTGCTGATGATGCCCGAAGTTGGTTTGCGCTGGGGACGATGACGGCTTCCTTCACCTGGTTCTTTGCGCTGGCGCTATTGGCCTCCTGGCTGGCGCCGTGGTTGAACACGCCACGGGTACAGCGGGTCATCAGCTTTTTTGTCGGTGTCGTGATGTGGGGCATTGCCTTGCAACTGGCGCGTCACGGTTGGCAATGATGGTTGGAAATAAATAACCTCACCTTACGCTGTGTTTCAGAAATTCACCTATATTGTGTGGAGTTGGTAATGCGTTATGTTGGTCGGTAAAGCAATCCGTCTTGTCTCTTTCATTCTGGAAGATACCGTGTTGGCACAGATAATCTATTGATACGGACAATCTATTGATACCGACGATCTATTGATACAGGTAATCTGCGAGCGGCATGCGTGACGAAACATAAGTAAGGAGAGAGTGTGAAGCGAGGTATGATGAAGCTCAATGCACTGGCGTTGGCCGCTGCGATAGGACTTGGCGGTGTGTCGATAGTCGCACAGGCTGCGGAATTGCCGGATGGCCCACATATCGTGACTTCAGGGACATCCAGCGTCGATGCGACACCGGATATCGCGCGTCTGGCGATTGAAGTGAGCGTGTCATCAAAGGATGCGGCGGAAGCGAAAAAGCAGGTCGATGCTCGCGTTGCACAATATTTTGATTTTCTCGGTAAAAATGGCATTGAGAAAAAAGATATTAATGCCGCCAATTTACGTACGCAGCCAGAATATGACTATCTGAAAACCGGTGGCTCGGTGCTGAAAGGTTATCGTGCGGTGCGTCAGGTGGAAGTCACGCTGCGCCAGTTAGACAAACTGAACGAGCTGCTGGATGGGGCGCTGAAATCGGGGCTGAATGAGATTCGCACGGTAGAATTAGGCGTTGCTAACCCAGAAACCTATCGTGATGAAGCGCGTAAGAAAGCCATCGAGCAGGCGACGAATCAGGCGGCAGCGCTGGCACAGGGCTTTAACGCCAAGCTGGGGCCGATCTACAGCGTTCGCTATCACGTTGCCAACTATCAGCCGATGCCAATGGCACGGATGTTTAAAACGGCAGATGCCGCGGTGCAAACTGAAGCGGCACAAACCTATGAACAGCAAACCATTCACTTTGACGATCAGGTGGATGTGGTGTTTGAGTTGCAGCGCACGCCGTAGCGAGAACCTTAAGCCATTGTGGTGTAAACCGTGATGAAAACAACAGGCCTGCTTAGTCAGGCCTGTTGTTTTTTATCATGACTTCAGTATCACTACTTCAATCTCATCTTCTCAGTACGTTATGACTGCCGCAGTACCTGATGGCCGTGTGCGAGCAGGGCGTCCGTCACTTTTCTCATCATCCGGCTTTCCGGCGCAAAGCGGTGCCAGTAGAGCATCCGACGCTGAAACAGCCCCGGCGTCAGATCGACTAACTCGTTATTGGCCAGTTCTTTCTCGATTTGCAGATGCGGGATCATGCAGCAGGTCGTACCTTGTCGAGCCAGTTGTACAAAGGCTTCTGACGAATTCACGATGTGGCAGGGAACGCTGCCAGGTGACAAATCAAAATTCTGCTGTAAAAAGGCCTGATGCATATCATCCAGATGGTCGAAGGCGACCGCCGGTGCACGCAGCAACGCCGAGCGCGTCACGCCATTCGGGAAATAGCGGGCGGCAAAGGTCGGCGATGCGACAAACAGATAGTCCAGCGCACCCAGTTTATCTACCAGACAGCTTGGCAGCGGCTGGGACTGAATACTCACCGCACCGACCACTTCACCCCGGCGTAGCCTTTCCTGCGTGCGCGTTTCATCTTCTACCTGCAAATTAAGCCGAATCGGCGAATCAACCAGCACCGGTTGTAACGCAGGCAGCAGCCAGGTTGCCAGACTGTCGGCGTTCACCGCCAGCGACAGCAGCAGCGGGATATCGCTGTTGGTTTCATTGCCCAGCCACTCTTCTTCCAGCAGTTCGACCTGATGAAGCAGAGCCAGCAGTTTCTGCCCTTGTTCCGTAGGACGAGGCGGGATGGTTCTGACTAAGAGCGGCTGGCCGAACAGGTTTTCCAACTGTTTAATACGCTGTGAAACGGCAGATTGGGTAATACACAGTTTTTGGGCAGCGCGTTCAAAACCACGCTCGCGGATGACGGCATCCAGAGCCTGAAGCGTTCGATAGTCCGGGCGTTTCATGAAAGTCAAAATCCTCTGAATGAGTCTGTTTTTTTTCACTATGCCACATTTTGCAGATTTGCCATGCAGAAATCTTATTTTGGCTGTTGTGTGCAATCACGATTCAGCACGGTAGGTGTGAAAGGGTACGCATGAAATAATGCATCGGCGGTGAAGTGAATTTGCACGCTTTCCCCAACGTGCATGTTCTATAATACGCACACGTTTTCGTATATCGATTCTACAGGCCAGAAGCAGATTATGACGCAAGATGAACTGAAAAAAGCAGTGGGATGGGCAGCGCTCGACTACGTCCGTCCCGACACCATTGTGGGAGTAGGAACCGGATCGACGGCAGCTCACTTTATTGATGCGCTGGGTTCGATCAAACATCAAATCAAAGGCGCGGTTTCCAGCTCGGATGCCTCAACGGAAAAGTTGAAAAGTCTGGGTATCCCCGTTTTTGACGCTAATGATGTGGATTCGCTGGATGTTTATGTCGATGGCGCGGATGAGATCAACGGCCACATGCAGATGATCAAAGGCGGTGGTGCAGCGCTGACCCGTGAGAAAATTATTTCGGCACTGTCGCGCCAGTTCATTTGCATTGTCGATGCATCTAAACAGGTTGATGTGCTGGGTAAATTCCCGCTGCCGGTTGAAGTTATCCCGATGGCGCGGTCTTACGTGGCGCGTGAACTGGCAAAGTTGGGCGGGCAGCCAGTCTATCGTCAGGGCGTACTGACGGATAACGGCAACGTCATTCTGGATGTACACAACCTGAATATCATGGATGCGATCGCGGTAGAAAACCACATTAATGGCATCCCTGGTGTCGTAACCGTTGGGCTGTTCGCCAACCGCGGTGCGGATGTCGCGTTAGTCGGTACGGCTGAGGGTGTAAAAACCGTCGTTAAATGAGTGCGCGATCGTTCTGGCGTGGTGAACCCCCACGTCAGAAATTTTTTAGCTAAAAAAATCCATTTAGTTAACGGCTCATTTTTGGTACTTAATATCACATTTTCTTATTTTATTTATCGTCGATATGGCGATGCACATCTTTGGCAATATTTTTTGCCATAAATCAGGCGCGCTCCTGTGTGGCGCGATTTGGGCGAAGCAATCGTTTGTATTGCTGACTGCGTAATTTTTGTTATGTTGGCAGAAGCTATTGAGCACTCTGTCACATTTGAAGTCTGAAAATAAGGTCGGGAAATGGCAAAGGTATCATTGGAAAAAGACAAGATTAAGTTTCTGTTAGTGGAAGGCGTGCATCAGAGCGCGCTGGATAACCTGCGTGCAGCGGGTTACACCAACATCGAGTTCCATAAAGGTGCGCTGGAGCCTGAGGCGTTGAAAGCCTCCATCCGCGATGCGCATTTTGTGGGTATCCGCTCGCGTACCCATCTGACAGAAGAGATTTTTGCTGCTGCGGAAAAACTGATCGCGGTAGGGTGTTTCTGTATCGGGACTAATCAGGTTGAGCTGTCGGCCGCGACCAAGCGTGGTATCCCGGTATTTAACGCACCTTTTTCCAATACCCGATCCGTGGCAGAAATGGTGATCGGCGAAATGCTGCTGATGCTGCGCGGTATCCCAGCGGCCAACGCGAAAGCGCACCGTGGTATCTGGCACAAACTGGCTGTGGGCTCGTTTGAAGCGCGCGGTAAAAAGCTGGGGATCATCGGCTACGGCCATATCGGTACCCAGTTGGGGATTCTGGCTGAAAGCCTAGGGATGCACGTTTACTTCTATGATATCGAAAGTAAATTGCCGCTGGGTAATGCTCAGCAGGTGCGTCATCTGTCCGACCTGCTGAATATGAGCGACGTGGTGAGCCTGCACGTGCCGGAAAATGACAGCACGCAGAATATGATGGGAGCGGAAGAGCTGGCGCTGATGAAGCCGGGTTCAATCCTGATTAACGCTGCCCGTGGCACGGTGGTTGATATCCCTGCATTGTGTGACGCATTGAGAAGCAAGCATTTGTCCGGTGCGGCGATTGACGTATTCCCACAGGAACCAGCAACCAACAGCGATCCATTCCTGTCGCCGCTGTGCGAATTTGACAACGTGCTGCTGACGCCGCACATCGGTGGTTCCACACAGGAAGCGCAGGAAAATATCGGTGATGAAGTCGCTGGAAAACTGGCGAAATATTCAGACAACGGTTCTACGCTGTCTGCGGTGAATTTCCCTGAAGTGTCGCTGCCTGTCCATGGCGCACGCGCCAGCCGCCTGCTGCACATCCATGAAAACCGTCCTGGCATGATTACCAAAATTAACCAGATCTTTGCTGAGCAGGGCATTAACATTGCCGCGCAGTATCTGCAAACGACACCTGAAATTGGTTATGTGGTCATTGATGTCGAAACTGACGGTGCGCAAACGGCACTGCAACTGATGAAAGCCATTCCTGGCACCATTCGTGCCCGTCTGCTGTTCTGATTCGTTTTAATCAGTGAATAAACAGCCAGCCCCTTTTGGGGCTGGCTGCGTTTTTAAAGCGCGATAACGATCTTTCCGCGCATATGCCCTTCCAGCACTTTACCGTGAGCCTGCTTCAGCGTATCTACCGTTAACCCTTGTAGCGTTTCGCTGGCGGTTCCCTGAAGTTTTCCTGCATCAACCAGTTGTGCGACTTCGTGCAAAATATTCCCCTGTTCCGCGATATCCGGTGTAGTGAACATGCTGCGGGTAAACATGAGTTCCCAGTGCAGCGCCGCGCTCTTGAGCTTCAGCGCCGTTTGGTCGAGCGGATTTTTGTTTTCCACGATGGTGCAGATGTGGCCCATCGGCGCGATCAGTTTGCTGATGGCATCCCAGTGGCCGTCCGTGTCGTTCAGGCAGAAAATGTAATCGACCTGTTTGATCCCTTCTTTTTCCAGAGACTCGACCAGATTACGGTAATCCACGACCTTATGGGCACCGCGCTGGCGGCACCACGCTGCTGAGTCAGGCTGTGACGCACTGGCGATAATATTTACCGAACTGCGCAATGCCGCCAGAGAAATCGCGAGAGACCCTACGCCGCCTGCACCGCCGATAATCAGCAGCGTTTTGTTGCTGTCGGCCTGCTGTATTTTCAAATGCTCGAATAAGCCTTCCCAGGCGGTCAGCGCCGTGAGCGGCAGTGCGGCCGCCGCTGCCCAGTCCAGAGACACCGGCTTGCGCGCTACGATACGTGAATCAATTAACTGATGGGTGGTGTTGCTGCCGGGGCGGGTGATATCGCCGGCGTACCAGACTTCATCACCGACCTGAATGTTGTTAACCGCGCTGCCGATTTTCAGCACGACGCCGCTGGCATCCCAGCCGAGAATTCGTGGCTGCTGTAATCCATTCTGACGTAACCCAGCATGAACTTTGGTATCCACCGGATTGACGGAAATGGCTTTTACACCGACCAACAGATCGTATTCACCGGGCTCGGGAATATCCTGCGTGATGGCAATGAAATTTTCTGGCTGTTGTGGATCAACAGCTATCGCATGAGCGGTCATGGTCTGTTCCTCATTAATTTTCAGAATACGGTCTTGTGAATAAGACATGTTTTTGAATAAAACCCATTGTAGAGCAAAGAGATAGGGCTGATAAGATGGACAATAAATAATGCCGTATCGCGCGCTGGATGATTACTCAACGTTTTTGCAGAAGCCGCAGTGATAGTCATGCCCATAATATTTTTGTTTCATTTTTTTAGGTATTTTTCAATTTTTATTGAAACGTGATTGGCATCAACTTATTTTAGGTACGTATTGGATTGGAAATGCCGATAACTCCCCTTGGTTCCTTTTGACTTTTTTATGAAAGGTTTGTCCTGCGTGGCATTATTGTCACAGTGATATCTGGGCTCTGCCGCACCAGCAATGGCAGAGATAATGTAGACCAGTGATGGTGAAAATGAGAATGCAATCGATGTCTGTTAAAAAAGAGAAGTTGAGTTATATCAACAATATACGTCTCGTTTCGTTATTTATTACTCTTTTTTCAATTATCCTGATTTTATTTGCGCTTTCTATTGGCACAGCGAGCTATTTCTTAAAACAAAGTAATGATTCATTGGATAAGGCTAATGAGTTGTCTGACATTCGGGCTGGTATCAACAGCAGTCTCGATCAACTGCGCGTTGCCAGATTGTTGCTTATTCAAGCGGGTGCAGCAAACCGTATTAGCGATCATGAAGTCTTTAAATCCGCTTCAGACCAGGCAATTGGTCGAATCAGAGCCTCACAGAAGCGTCTTGATGAATACCTCGCGCGTCCAGACAAACTGGAGAGTGAAAGCGCGCTGGATGACGAGATTCTTAAGGCATACGCCAACTACCGTGATAACGCGATTCTGGCTATGCAGAAAGCGACAAACGACGGGGAATTTGAAGATACGATCACGTTGGAAAGTACGCTAGCCCGTCAGTTAGATGAAGCGTTCAGTGTTCCAGTACGCAAGAAAGTGAATGAACTCACGCAAGCTGCGCAGGATATCAATCATCGTGCGGCGGATAATGCCAAGCTGGGTTACTGGATGATGGCGGGTTCGTTTGTCCTGTCTATCATTATGGCGATCATGGCCTACATTATGGTGCGCAATGTGATTCTCGCGCCGGTCAACAGACTGGTTGATCGTATCCAGAAGATCGCAGCGGGTGATTTGACGCAGCCGCCGATGGTGATGGGACGTAATGAAATCGGTATTCTGGGAACGAATATCCAGAACATGCAGGCAGAGCTGACGGATACGGTGACGATCGTGCGCGAAGGTGCGGATTCGATTTATCAAGGGTCGTCAGAAATTACGGCGGGTAACGTCGATCTCTCTTCGCGTACCGAGCAGCAGGCGGCCGCGCTGGAGGAAACCGCCGCGAGCATGGAACAACTGACCGCGACGGTGAAACAGAACTCTGACAATGCCCACCACGCCAGCCAATTGGCGAAAAATGCCTCTGAAAAAGCGGAGAAGGGCGGGCAGATTGTGAAGAGCGTGGTGGACACCATGCAGGATATTGCGACCAGTTCACGCCGTATTTCCGAAATCACATCCGTCATTAATAGCATCGCTTTCCAGACCAATATTCTAGCGCTGAACGCGGCGGTAGAAGCCGCGCGGGCAGGTGAACAAGGGCGTGGTTTTGCTGTGGTGGCGGGTGAAGTCCGTAGCCTGGCACAGCGCAGCGCACAAGCAGCGAAAGAGATTGAAGGGCTGATTGGCGAATCGAGTCAACTGGTGGATACCGGGTCTGGGCTCGTGTCTCAAGCGGGTACGACTATGGGTGAGATTGTCCGCGCGGTTGTCAGCGTGACCGACATCATGGGAGAAATTGCCTCCGCTTCTGACGAACAGAGCCGTGGCATTGGGCAGGTGAGTCAGGCCGTGTCTGAAATGGATAGCGCGACGCAGCAGAATGCGGCGCTGGTACAGGAAGCCTCGGCGGCTGCCGTTTCACTTGAAGAACAGGCTGCACGTCTAACGCAGGCTGTCGCGGTATTCAAGCTGGCTGGCGTGTCTCAGAGACTGGAATCGTCCTTACCGAAGGCGGCACCGCAATCGCGCTTAGCGCCAGCGATGGCCCTCGCCGGAGCCAGTAGCAAAGGCAGCGATAGTCAAAACTGGGAAACGTTCTGATCGAGTAAGTGAAGCCGTATTGGAAAGAAAAATGGCCCGCAAGTTGCGGGCCATTTGTTTATCACGTTCGATGACGGCTTATTTAGCGATCTTTTTGTATTTGATGCGGTGTGGTTCCAGCGCATCGGCACCCAGCGTACGCTTCTTGTACTCTTCGTATTCGGTAAAGTTACCTTCGAAGAATTCCACTTTACCTTCATCCTGATAATCCAGAATGTGTGTTGCGATACGGTCGAGGAACCAACGGTCATGCGAGATCACCATGGCACAGCCTGGGAATTCCAGCAGGGCGTTTTCCAGCGCGCGCAGGGTTTCGATATCCAGGTCGTTGGTCGGTTCATCGAGGAGCAGCACGTTGCCGCCGACCTGCAACAGCTTCGCCAGATGCAGACGACCGCGTTCACCACCGGACAGCTCGCCAACGCGTTTACCCTGATCAACCCCTTTGAAGTTGAAACGGCCAACGTAAGCACGACTTGGCATTTCGGTGTTGCCGATACGCATGATGTCCTGCCCGCCAGACACTTCTTCCCAGACGGTTTTGCTGTTGTCCATCGCGTCACGGAACTGGTCAACTGACGCCAGTTTCACCGTTTCACCCAGCTCAATCGAGCCGCCATCCGGCTGTTCCTGACCCGACATCATGCGGAACAGCGTTGATTTACCGGCACCGTTCGGGCCGATAATACCGACAATCGCGCCTTTCGGTACGGAGAAAGAAAGCCCGTCGATGAGCTGACGTTCGCCGTAAGACTTGCTGAGGTTGGTGACTTCCACCACTTTATCGCCGAGGCGAGCACCTGGTGGAATAAACAGTTCGTTGGTTTCGTTACGTTTCTGGTATTCGGTGTTGTTCAGCTCTTCAAAGCGTGCCAGACGTGCCTTACCTTTCGACTGACGGCCTTTCGCGCCTTGACGCACCCACTCCAGCTCTTTCTCAATGGATTTACGGCGTGCCGCTTCCTGAGAGGCTTCCTGTGCCAGACGCTGATCTTTTTGCTCCAGCCAGGAAGAGTAGTTGCCTTCCCACGGAATCCCTTCGCCGCGGTCCAGTTCCAGAATCCAGCCTGCGACGTTATCGAGGAAGTAACGGTCGTGAGTAATCGCCACCACGGTGCCCTCGAAGTCGTGCAGGAAGCGCTCCAGCCAGGCTACCGATTCGGCATCCAGGTGGTTCGTTGGTTCGTCGAGCAGCAGCATGTCCGGCTTTTCTAACAGCAGACGGCACAGTGCCACGCGGCGACGTTCGCCCCCAGACAGAGTGGCGATTTTCGCATCCCACTCCGGCAAGCGCAGCGCATCGGCGGCACGCTCTAACTGGTTGTCCAGATTATGGCCGTCGTGCGCCTGAATGACTTCTTCCAGTCGGCCTTGTTCGGCGGCCAATTTATCGAAGTCTGCATCCGGGTCGGCATACAGCGCATAGACTTCATCAAGGCGCTTCAGCGCGGTGACGACTTCAGACACCGCTTCTTCCACGGATTCACGGACGGTATGCTCCGTGTTTAACTGCGGCTCCTGCGGCAAATAGCCGATTTTGATTCCAGGTTGTGGGCGAGCTTCGCCCTCGATGTCCGTATCAATGCCAGCCATAATACGCAACAGCGTTGATTTACCGGCTCCGTTCAGACCCAGCACGCCGATCTTGGCACCGGGGAAAAAACTGAGGGAGATGTTTTTCAGAATGTGACGCTTCGGCGGTACGACCTTACCGACGCGATGCATGGTATAAACATATTGAGCCACGTTGCGACTTCGCCTCTCTCTTATCTCTATGATTTGTCACCATAAGCGGGTGACCATATGTAGCACTACGCTACTTAATACTCAGTGATGCCGCCAGAGAAATACCCCAGCAGCGGATCGATTATTCTAAGTATGAAGTGTAGCGGGTTTCAGCCCGCGATCCCAGCTATCCGGCGACTTGCCATGGCCGATCTGAGACGTAGACCGCGTGATGAATTTCAGAATCGGTTTGCGGATCGGCATATCGTTGTCTGGCATGATGTGCCACACTGGATCTGCCCGATAGGATAGGGGGATCGATACGATGAAGGACGCCGATAGCAAGTTCGATAACGGATGAGGTTAATGCAGGTGATAAAAGCGGGTCATTGGTGGTACGCCGTTTCGGCGATATGTCTGGCTGGGATTTCCAGCCATGCGCTGGCGGATTCTCTGGACGAACAGCGTCAGCGCTATCAGCAGGTTAAGCAAGCATGGGACAGCAACCAGATGGACACGGTCGCACAGTTGATGCCGACACTGCGCAGTTACCCACTTTATCCTTATCTTGAATATCGCTCGCTCACGCAGGATCTGAGTCAGGTCAGTGCGACGCAGGTGAAGCAGTTTATGGCAACGCACCCGACGTTGCCGCCCGCCCGTAACCTGACGACCAGCTTTGTGAATGAACTGGCGCGTCGTCAGGACTGGATTGGGCTGCTGGCATTTAGCCCTCAGCCGCCGAAGCCGGTCAGCGCCCGCTGTAACTTTTATTACGCCCAGTGGGCAACCGGTCAGCGCCAGGGCGTGTGGGAAGCCACGCGTGATATCTGGCTGACAGGGCGTTCGCTCCCTACCGTGTGCGATAAACTCTTCTCCGTCTGGCAGCAGGCCGGCGAACAGACGCCGCTAACGACGCTGGAACGCGCGCGTCTGGCGATGGACGAAGGCAGCGGCAGTCTGGTGAGCTATCTCCTCAAGCAGTTACCCGACGATTATAAAACGATGGGCGATGCGCTGCTAAAACTCCAGAACGATCCGAATTCGCTGGAGAGCTTTGCTCGTACCGTTGGGCCAACGGATTTTACGCGTAAAGTCACGCTGTCGGCCTTTACACGCACAGCGCGTCAGGATGCGGATAATGCCCGTTCGATGCTGCCGGTCATTGCCCGTTTGCAGAAAATGAGTGCGGCAGAACGTCAGGAGATGGAAGAAACGATAGCCTGGCGTTTTATGGGCAACGATGCCACGCCAGAGCAGGCGCAGTGGCGGGATGGCGTTGTGCGGCAGAGCACGTCGACCACGTTGCTAGAACGCCGCGTACGTATGGCGCTGGGAGACGGCGATCGTCAGGGGCTAACGAGCTGGATGGCGCGTTTGCCCGCGGATGCGTTACAGAAAGACGAATGGCGCTACTGGCGTGCGGCGGTGCTGTTGGATCAGGGCAAACGGCAGGAAGGCGAGACGCTATTACGCAGCCTGATGCAGGATCGCGGGTTCTATCCTATGGCGGCGGCGCAGAAACTGAACGAGCGCTATCCCATGACTGTCATGACGGCGGTGAAGCCGGACCCTTCTTTGTCTCAGCTACCAGAAATCACCCGCGTGCGGGAGTTGATGTTCTGGCAGATGGATAATCTGGCACGTAACGAGTGGGTTGGGCTGGTGGGGAATCGCAGCAAACCGCAGCAGGAAGCGCTGGCTCGCTATGCATTTGAGCAGCGCTGGGCGGATTTGAGCGTGCAGGCGACGATTGTTGCGAAGCTGTGGGATCATCTGGAAGAGCGTTTCCCGCTGGCCTGGAACGATGAATTCCGCCGTGAAACACAGGGGAAAGGCATCAGCCAGAGCTATGCAATGGCGATTGCTCGTCAGGAAAGTGCCTGGAATCCGAAAGCGCGTTCCCCGGTTGGCGCATCGGGCCTGATGCAGTTGATGCCCGCGACGGCACAGCATACGGCTAAAATGAGTAATATCACGTTCTATACGAACAGCAGCCAACTGTTCGATCCCGAAACCAATATCCTGTTGGGAACGAATTACCTGGAGTACGTGTACCAGACATTCGGCCGTAACCGCATTCTGTCTTCCGCGGCTTACAATGCCGGGCCGTCGCGTGTGAATACCTGGCTAAGGAACAGCGCTGGGCGCATCGATCCTGTTGCGTTTATCGAAAGTATTCCGTTCTCGGAAACACGGGGCTACGTGAAAAATGTGCTGGCGTATGACGTCTTCTATCGCTATTTCCTTAATCAGCCAGCCAGTGTGCTGACGGATGCGGAATGGCAGCGGCGTTATTGAGACGTGGCGTTGCGCTCGTGGCCTGAAATTGTGTTATGCTGCCGTACTAGTTAAATAGTATGGCAGCCCGTTATGACTCCGTTATCGCTTATCGACCCGGCACTTTCTGAACAAGACAATGAGCATTGGTTACGCTTTGTTGCGCTATTGCAGCAGTCTATCGCAGAGGATCTTCAATTGCCGCTGCTTCAACTCCTGCTGACGCCGGATGAGCGTACAGCGTTAGGAACGCGGGTGCGAATTATACAGGAGCTCATGCGGGGTGATATGAGCCAGCGTGAGCTGAAAAGCGAGTTAGGTGCGGGAATTGCGACGATTACGCGCGGTTCAAACAGTCTGAAAGCCGCGCCCCCCGCGTTAAAAAGCTGGCTGGAAGCGCAGTTGCTGTCGGCAGATAAGCCGTTGAGTGGCGACGCGTAACGATTACTGTTTCGCTGTCTGGACGGGAATCTGATAGATCGGATTATGGAACGGCACCAGCGCCAGCAGTAGCGCCTGATGGTACACGCTGGTGCGTGACAATTTGCCGTCGGTAAAAACGCCGATGGCACCACCTTTATGTTTGATATTCTGAACGCCCGTCAAACGCTCCATTTCATCGCCTAATTCCCGCCCTTCACGGATACCATGTAATATACTTTCTGGAAGAACCAGGCTTGCAGAACGTGATTCGCCACGCAGGTGGGCGTTTTCGATCACCATCCAGGCGAACGTCATGCTTTCTTCAATGCCTGCTTCGACACCGACCCAAAAATCGGCTTCCGGCCGCACTTGGTGTGCCATCATGACGCGGTTTCTGGCACCCGTACGGGTTTCGAGAGAGCCGAGAGGCTGGCGCGGGACGCCACTGTCGACGTCAACGCCTTCGATGCGGCAGTTTTCTGCACCAAAGACATCGGTAAATGCCAGAGTAATAGCCTTAATCTTTGCCGGGTTGGTAGTTGCAGCAACAACGTGATACATAACAGTTTCGTACCTTTAGTTAATTTGACGCAGTATAACGGAAAATAACCATGTTACAGGTATATCTTGTTCGCCACGGCGAAACAGAATGGAATGTGGCTCGACGTATTCAAGGTCAATCGGACAGTGCGCTGACGCCAAGAGGTGAGCAACAGGCACAGCAAGTTGCTGGACGAATCAGGACGTTAGGGATTACGCATATTTTTACCAGCGATCTCGGAAGAACGCGTCAGACGACAGAAATCATCGCTAAATCTTGTGGTGATTGCCAGATAATCCTGGAGCCAGGGTTACGTGAATTGAACATGGGCGTCTTAGAAGCCCGCGATTTGGATTCGCTGACCGCCGAGGAAGAAAAATGGCGTAAAGGGCTGGTGGATGGCACGCCTGATGGCCGCATCCCAGAAGGCGAGTCGATGGTTGATGTGGCATTGCGCATGCACGGCGTTCTGGAACGTTGTCTGGCGTTGCCCGCGGGAAGCCGTCCTTTGCTGGTTAGCCACGGTATGGCGCTGGGGTGCCTGCTGAGTACGGTTCTGGGGTTACCCGCATCGGCGGAGCGGCGGTTGCGTCTACGCAACTGCTCCCTGTCGCGCATCGATTATCAGCAAAGCCCGTGGCTGGCACCGGGATGGGTGGTGGAAACGGCCGGAGATATTTCGCATTTGGATATTCCGGCACTGGATGAATTACAGCGCTGATAGCGGTTCTGGATGTTGGATGGGGATAAAATACTCGCAGCGGATGATGTCGGGTATTTCCCCATCTGCATCATGACCAGGGTGAAAACGCTCGGCGTCGAACCCTTTACGGCGCGTGAGCTGGAAGGTCGGCAGGCAGGTGTCATACAGGCTGATAATAAAATCCTGTAGCTCGTCGGTCGGGCCGTCAAACACGAACATCGCGTAGTCGCCGCCCGGTAGTGTAATGGGTTCGCCCGCGTGGATATCATCAGGCAGATACTGCGGCTCCAGCGCGGTGGTGTAGAGCACTGCGTGCTCGTCGTCTTTCTCTTTACTCGGCTGTGAATGATGTAGCCCGTAAAGCACTGGTGGGACGCTGCGGGTTTCTCCCAAAAACTGACGCCAATAGTGGACGCGAATTTCCGTACGGAAATTACAAATCTGTTCCAGACGACAGGTATAGGTCTGCGTTAGCCCAAGCAACTGCGTTTCTGGCAGGGTGACAAACTGCGGCTGTGGCAGGGTAAATTCACCAAGCCGGATCGGCGGGCGAATACCGAACGTGTTCCAGTTATCGGAACGACGATAAGACGCAGGCGTTTGTGCAAACTGCTTTTTGAACGCGCGGGTAAACGTCTGTTGTGAATCAAAACGGTATTGCAGGGCAATATCCAGGATAGGGCGACTGGTCAGACAGAGTGCAACCGCCGCTTTGGTCAATCTCCGCGCTCGGATATATGAACCAATGGCATGACCTGTCACATCTTTGAACATTCTTTGCAGATGCCACTTGGAATAACCCGCTTTCGCCGCCACATTATCGAGTGATAACGGCTGGTCGAGATGGCTTTCCAGCCAGTTAAGCAAGTCACGTATGATACCGGCTTGATCCATAATCTTCCTCATCAAACACATTGAGCGCGAGCGTATTGAGATCCCGCATCATAGCAATATTTTCACTTTGGTACTGCCGAAGATTTTTGAAAATGTTCCGCAGGTAATTTGGATAAGGAGGGAGATTATAGCGGTTTATTTTGCTCATCCCCTTTTTAATTGTGGTTATTAATCGTTTGTTATGAATTGTCACAGGACCTGGAATATGAACATAAAGCGCATCATGGGAGCGGGTCTGCTATTGCTGTCCACCGCCGGCGTTGTCAGTGCGGAAGAAGTAGGATCTGTCGATACGGCCTTTAAACTGCTGGGGCCGGATCATAAGATCGTAGTGGAAGCGTTTGACGATCCGGATGTATCAAACGTGACCTGCTATATTAGCCGCGCCAAAACGGGCGGAATCAAAGGCGGGTTAGGGCTGGCGGAAGACACGTCGGACGCCGCTATTTCCTGTCAGCAGGTTGGGCCGATTACGCTGTCCGATAAAATCAAAAACGGCGGCGATCGCGGATCCGTGGTGTTCCAGAAAAGAACATCGCTGGTTTTCAAGAAATTGCAGGTTGTTCGATTTTACGATCAAAAGCGCAATTCGCTGATCTATCTTGCTTACTCCGATCGTTTAGTCGATGGATCGCCGAAGAATGCGTTAAGCGCAGTGCCAGTTATGCCGTGGGGAAAGAGTGAATAACGTGCGGTAAGAAGGGAAAACAGCCGGAACAGAAGCCTGCTCCGGCTGAAGGGAATTAATTTTCCAGATCGCCACAGAAGCGGTAGCCTTCACCGTGGATCGTCGCGATGATTTCCGGCGTATCGGCTGTAGATTCAAAGTGCTTGCGGATACGACGGATGGTGACGTCAACGGTACGGTCGTGCGGCTTAAGCTCACGGCCCGTCATTTTTTTCAGCAGTTCTGCACGGGACTGAATCTTGCCCGGATTTTCGCAGAAGTGCAGCATGGCGCGGAATTCACTGCGCGGCAGCTTGTATTGTTCACCAGCCGGGCTAATCAGAGAACGGCTATTGATGTCCAGTTCCCAGCCGTTGAAACGATAGCTTTCCACCAGACGACGCTCTTCGGTGCCACTGCCCAGATTCATGGTGCGTGACAGCAGGTTACGTGCGCGGATCGTCAGTTCACGTGGGTTGAACGGTTTGGTGATGTAGTCATCCGCACCGATTTCCAGACCGAGGATCTTATCGACTTCATTGTCGCGGCCGGTGAGGAACATCAAGGCAACGGTGGCTTGCTCGCGCAATTCACGTGCCAGCAACAGGCCGTTCTTTCCTGGCAGGTTGATGTCCATGATCACCAGATTGATGTCGTTCTCGGACAAAATGTGGTGCATTTCTGCGCCATCAGTGGCTTCGTGAACAACGTATCCTTCCGCCTCAAAAATGCTTTTGAGGGTATTACGAGTTACTAGCTCGTCTTCAACAATAAGAATGTGCGGCGTCTGCATGTTTGCTACCTAAAATTGCCAACTTAAATTATAGAAATCGGAAGTACAGAAGTCGCTGTCATACCCTGCTGGCCCGCTGGCTACAACGCCAGTTATTCTGGGTATTTCCCTGGAGCTTATCGAGGTAGACTACGCCCTCGCTCAACGTCAGACTCAAGTACGTAAATGCGTTACTGGTGTTCATTCTCTACCCGCTTAGAGGTACTGCTAGCGGATGAGCGTGGCGCTAATTTAACTGCGCTCAAAGTGGCGCACAGTTTAACCTTATTAACAGCAACATAACAGTAAGCACAGATTTTGCCTGCTGATAAATCTACGGTTCTGTTGACATATATCAAATTTCATTTTAGCACGTTAACTATTTTGTGATAAACACTTATAAGATTGCCAGTTTACGTCACAATTTAGCACTTTTTATGAACGATTTAGCATAGCAAATGCCAATAATCATAATTGGCGCTACACAGTCGCTGGTAGTTTTATAACTTATTGAAGTAAGGTAATTTACCTTGTTTTTATTAGGGTTTTATCTTCCCGCCCATATTTTGGACTCATCGATGTTTCCTACCGAAGGCCGAATTGATGCCGAAAATGTTGTTGGTTTATTGTTAATTTTTTACCGTGATGCCCAACAAATTGCCGTTATCAACAAATCGTCGTCATCAATAAATTGTTATCAATTGCAGGGCTGCGTTGTTTGGCGAGCAGATGAACTCTTGCCAAAACGCATGTAACCCATACTGAGGAGTCTATGCAGTTTCATATTATTTTGGTTGAGCCCGCTCGGGCTGAAAATGTCGGGGCGGCCGCTCGTGCGATGAAAACGATGGGGTTCAGCAGCTTGCGTATTGTCGGTAGCGCGGTACATCAGGAGCCCGCCGCCCGCTGGGTGGCGCACGGGTCAGGAGATATTCTGGATAACGTACAGGTGTTTTCCACGTTGACGGAAGCACTGGCAGATATCGATTTTACGGTCGCGACCACCGCGCGCAGCCGGGCGAAATATCGTTATTACTGCACGCCAGCGGAACTGACTGGCGTATTGCAGGAGAAGGTTCAATGGATGGCGTCTGCGGCGCTGGTGTTTGGTCGGGAAGATGTTGGCCTGACGAATGAAGAGCTCGAACTGGCGGATGTGCTGACTGGCGTGCCGATGAAAGCGGATTATCCCTCGCTGAATCTTGGTCAGGCGGTGATGGTGTATTGTTACCAACTGGCTGATCTCATGCAGGTCAAACCGGAAGCGACACAGCCAGCGGTGGCGGGGCAGTTATCGGCGCTGCGCGATCGTATGGAGCGGCTACTGGTCAATCTGGCGGTTGAAGACGATGCAAAACTGCGGGACTGGTTGCATCAGCGGCTAGGGCGTTTAGAGCAACGCGATACGGCGATGCTTCATCGGTTGCTACACGACATTGAAAAAAGATTGCCGAAATAAGATAGCAGAGATGGCTTTTTTGGCAGTCGAACATCTTGAGTCACGTATTTTGACAACGGTTTGTCCGGCTTATTCCTGTTTAGGCAGTGGGTTGAGCGGCAGGGATTTTTCCTTCGGCGAGAAGAAAAAAAAGAAATCCGTTGACTTCAAAGGGCGATTGGCCTAACTAATAGGGCAGATAACTCTACTTCTAATGAGATTCAATTTTAGCATGCGCACTATCAGCCTAATCACCACGATTATTACCATCACCGATACAACCAGTAACGGTGCGGGCTGACGCATATAAAGATTCCAGAAAAAGCCCGCACCGAACAGTGCGGGCTTTTTTTTTATGGCAGGTTATCCCTCAACGCCGTCTGTAAGCGGCATACAAAAAACGCTTTCGGCGTTTGGTTGGCAGAAATTCAGGAGAACAGATAAAAATGCGAGTGTTGAAATTTGGCGGGACTTCAGTAGCAAATGCGGAGCGTTTTGCACGCGTTGCCGACATTATCGAGAACAACGCGCGCCAGGGACAGGTGGCTACCGTATTGTCCGCTCCGGCGAAAATTACCAACCATCTGGTTGCCATGATTGAGAAAACCGTCGCCGGACAAGATATCCTGCCTCATTTAAACGACGCCGAAACGATCTTTTCTTCGCTGCTGCAAGGCCTTGCCGCGTCTCAACCCAGCTTTGACCATGCCCGCCTGAAGGCATTCGTGGATCAGGAATTTGCACAGCTGAAACACGTTCTGCACGGCATCGCGCTGCTGGGCCAGTGCCCTGATAGTGTGAACGCTGCGATCATCTGCCGAGGGGAAAAACTGTCTATCGCCATCATGGAAGCGGTCTTTCAGGCGCGCGGCTATGGGGTCTCCGTTATCAACCCGGTTGAGAAGCTGCTGGCGCAGGGACACTATCTTGAATCCACCGTGGATATCACGGAGTCGACTCGCCGCATCGCTGAAAGTGCCATCCCGAAAGATCATGTGATCCTGATGGCAGGCTTTACTGCCGGTAACGACAAAGGGGAACTGGTCGTGCTGGGCCGGAACGGTTCTGACTATTCTGCTGCGGTACTGGCTGCGTGTTTACGTGCCGACTGTTGTGAGATCTGGACCGATGTGGACGGCGTTTATACCTGCGATCCGCGTCAGGTGCCGGACGCTCGATTATTGAAGTCGATGTCCTATCAGGAGGCGATGGAGCTGTCCTATTTTGGCGCCAAAGTCCTCCACCCCCGCACTATCGCTCCTATCGCCCAGTTCCAAATTCCCTGCCTCATCAAAAACACCGAAAATCCTCAGGCTCCCGGTACGCTCATCGGTATGGACAGCACGGATACGCAGTATCCGGTGAAAGGCATTACCAACCTGAACAATATGGCGATGGTTAACGTCTCCGGCCCTGGCATGAAAGGCATGGTAGGCATGGCGGCGCGTGTGTTTGCTGCGATGTCGCGCGCGGGTATCTCTGTTGTTCTGATTACGCAGTCATCTTCCGAATACAGCATCAGCTTCTGCGTATCGCAAAACGAGCTGGCGCGTGCTAGAAAAACGCTAGAAGACGAATTCTATCTAGAACTGAAAGAAGGCGTGCTGGAACCGCTGGATGTGATGGAGCGTCTGGCGATCCTCTCTGTGGTAGGCGATGGCATGCGCACGCTGCGCGGCTTGTCTGCGCGCCTGTTCTCGGCGTTGGCGACGGCAAATATCAATATCGTGGCTATCGCGCAGGGCTCCTCCGAGCGTTCTATCTCTGTCGTGGTGAATAACGATGTCGCCACCACTGGCGTACGTGTTGCCCACCAGATGCTGTTTAACACCGATCAGGTGATCGACGTGTTTGTGATCGGCGTCGGTGGCGTGGGTGGTGCACTGCTGGATCAGATCCACCGCCAGCAGCCGTGGCTGAAAGACAAGCATATCGACCTGCGCGTGTGTGGGATCGCCAACTCAAAAGCGATGCTGACCAATATTAACGGCATCTCGATGGAAAACTGGCATGAAGAGCTGGGTAAAGCCCGCGAACCATTTAATCTGGGCCGTCTGATCCGTCTGGTTAAAGAGTACCATCTGCTGAACCCGGTGATCGTTGACTGTACGTCGAATCAGGCTGTGGCCGATCAGTACGTGGATTTCCTGGCCGACGGTTTCCATGTCGTGACGCCAAACAAGAAAGCCAACACGGGGTCGATGAACTATTATCACCAACTGCGTAGCGCCGCGGCGAAATCCCGCCGTCGCTTCCTGTATGACACTAACGTCGGTGCAGGCCTGCCGGTGATTGAGAACCTGCAAAATTTGCTGAATGCGGGTGATGAGCTGATTCGCTTTACCGGTATTCTCTCTGGCTCGCTGTCCTTTATTTTCGGTAAACTTGATGAAGGCATGTCGCTGTCGGAAGCGACCACGCAGGCGAAAGAGAAAGGCTATACCGAGCCCGATCCGCGTGACGATCTGTCCGGTATGGACGTGGCGCGTAAGCTGCTGATTCTGGCGCGTGAAGCGGGCTATCAACTGGAATTGGGCGATATTGAGGTGGAATCCGTTCTGCCTGCCAGCTTCGATGCCTCCGGCGATGTTGCCAGCTTCATGCAGCGCCTGCCGTCGGCTGATGATGAATTTGCCAGCCGTGTTGCACAAGCGCGTGATGAAGGTAAAGTGTTGCGCTATGTCGGCGTGATTGAAGAAGGCCGCTGTAAGGTCAAAATCAGTGCTGTTGGCGGCAACGATCCGCTGTTTAAAGTCAAAGATGGCGAGAATGCCCTGGCATTCTACAGCCGTTATTATCAGCCACTGCCGCTCGTGTTACGCGGTTATGGCGCGGGTAACGATGTTACCGCTGCTGGTGTGTTCGCAGATCTGCTGCGCACCTTGTCATGGAAGTTGGGAGCATAATTATGGTTAAGGTGTATGCACCTGCATCAATCGGTAACGTTAGCGTTGGGTTTGATGTGCTGGGTGCGGCCGTCTCGCCGGTAGACGGTTCATTGCTGGGGGATTGCGTCTCTGTTGAAGCCGCCGATCTGTTCAGCCTGCGTAATGAAGGGCGTTTTGTTAGCAAGCTGCCGGATAACCCGAAAGAAAACATTGTGTATCAATGTTGGGAACTGTTCTGTCAGGAAATTGGCAAAACCGTGCCAGTGGCGATGACGCTCGAAAAGAATATGCCGATTGGTTCAGGGCTCGGTTCCAGCGCCTGTTCTGTCGTCGCTGGGCTGATGGCGATGAACGAATTTTGCGGTAAGCCGCTGGATGATAACCGTCTGCTGACGCTGATGGGTGAGCTGGAAGGGCGCATTTCCGGCAGCGTTCACTACGATAACGTTGCCCCGTGTTTTCTCGGCGGCGTCCAACTGATGCTGGAAGAAAACGGCATCATCAGCCAGCCTGTGCCGTCATTCGATGACTGGCTGTGGGTCATGGCGTATCCGGGGATTAAAGTCTCCACTGCTGAAGCGCGCGCGATTCTGCCTGCGCAATATCGTCGTCAGGATTGCATCAGCCACGGCCGTTATCTGGCGGGCTTTATCCACGCTTGCCATACCGGACAGGCCGCGCTGGCGGCAAAACTGATGAAGGATGTCATCGCGGAACCTTATCGGACGAAACTGCTGCCCGGCTTTGCTGCCGCTCGCCAGGCTGCTGAAGATATCGGGGCGCTGGCCTGCGGTATTTCCGGCTCTGGCCCAACGTTATTCTCCGTCTGCAACGACATGGCGAGCGCACAGCGTCTGGCCGACTGGCTGCGGGATAACTATTTGCAGAACGATGAAGGTTTTGTTCATATTTGCCGTCTTGATACGACTGGCGCACGACAACTGGGATAACGCATGAAACTGTACAACCTTAAAGATCATAACGAGCAGGTCAGTTTTGCTCAGGCTATCAAGCAAGGGCTGGGTAGCCAGCAAGGGCTGTTCTTCCCGCTGGAACTGCCGGAATTCGAGCGCACTGAAATCGATGCTCTGTTGGATCTGGATTTTGTGACCCGCAGCAGCCGCATTCTGTCTGCCTATATCGGTGATGAAATTGCGACCGAAACGGTGTTTGAGCGTGTGAAAGCGGCCTTTGCATTCCCGGCTCCGGTTGCGCCAGTTGCGGAAGATATCGCTGCGCTGGAGCTGTTCCACGGCCCGACGCTGGCCTTTAAAGACTTCGGCGGCCGCTTTATGGCGCAAATGCTGACGGAAGTGTCTGGCGACGAGAAAATCACTATTCTGACGGCGACCTCTGGCGACACCGGTGCCGCTGTGGCGCACGCCTTTTACGGTCTGGAAAATGTCCGCGTTGTGATTTTGTATCCGCAGGGCAAGATCAGCCCGTTGCAGGAAAAACTGTTCTGTACGCTGGGTGGCAATATTCACACCATCGCTATCGACAGCGATTTCGATGCCTGTCAGGCGTTGGTGAAAAAGGCGTTTGATGATGAAGAACTGAAAAAGGCGATTGGCCTGAACTCAGCAAATTCCATCAACATCAGCCGTTTGCTGGCGCAAATTTGCTACTACTTTGAAGCCGTTGCACAACTGCCGCAGGAAGCCCGTAACCAACTGGTGGTTTCTGTGCCGAGTGGTAACTTCGGCGATCTGACTGCCGGTCTGCTGGCAAAATCGCTGGGTCTGCCGATTAAGCGCTTCATCGCGGCGACCAACGCCAATGACACCGTGCCGCGTTTCCTGAGCAGCGGAAATTGGGAACCGAATAAAACGGTGGCAACCTTATCCAACGCGATGGACGTAAGCCAGCCGAACAACTGGCCGCGCGTGGAAGAGTTGTTCCGCCGTAAGAACTGGCAGTTGAAAACGCTGGGCTTTGGCGCAGTGAGCGATGAGACGACGAAAGAAACCATGCATGAGCTGGATGCGTTAGGCTATCTTTCAGAGCCGCACGCGGCGATTGCTTACCGTCTGCTGCGCGATCAACTGCAAGCCGGTGAGTTTGGCCTGTTCCTGGGTACGGCGCACCCAGCGAAATTCAAGGAAAGCGTAGAAGACATTCTTGGCAAAGAACTGGATCTGCCGGAAGCGCTCGCTGAGCGTGCCGATCTGGATCTGCTGTCGCACAACTTCCCGGATGATTTTGCGAAGCTGCGTGAGTTCCTGATGTCACTGCCGGAATAAATCGATTGAAAGGGCGGCGTTTTCGCCGCCTTTCTTTTTTGCCTATCGTACTATTTATACCCTAAATAATTCGAGTTGCAGGAAGGCGGCAAGAGAGTGAATCCCGATGAGCTTACTCAGGTAAGTGATTCGGGTGAATGACCGTAGCCAACGCACATGCAGCTTGAAGTATGACGGGTATATTTACTGTTCGTGACGCTTGAACACCAGCTCGTTAGCTGAAGAGTCCGCAGCCTCGAAAAAGTAACCTTCCAGATTAAACGCTTTCAACTGCTCTGGTTGAGTCAGGCGGTTTTGAATAATGAAACGGCTCATCAGACCGCGAGCTTTCTTAGCGTAGAAACTGATTACCTTAAACTTACCGTTTTTCTCATCCAGGAAAACGGGCTTGATCAGACGGGCATTGAGCTTTTTCGGTTTAACGGCTTTGAAATATTCGTCCGATGCTAAATTAACCAGCACATCGTCGCCTTGTTCGCGCAGCGCCTGATTCAGCTTTTCAGTAATGGTGTCGCCCCAGAAACTGTAGAGATCTTTACCGGCTTTATTTTCCAGCCTGGTGCCCATTTCCAACCGATACGCCCGCATCAAATCCAGCGGGCGCAACACACCATACAGACCTGACAGCATACGCAGATGCTGTTGAGCGAAATCGAAGTCCTCCTCGCTGAAATCTTCTGCGGCCAATCCGGTATAGACGTCGCCCTTAAACGCCAGCAGCGCCTGACGCGCGTTCTCAGGTGTGAAATTCGGCTGCCAATCGCTAAAGCGACCTGCGTTCAGGTCAGCCAGTTTATCGCTGATGCTCATCAGAGAAGCGATCTGTGCCGGCGTCAGTTTTTTACACACATCAATCAACTGGCTGGAATAGTCCAGAAGTTCCGGCTGGGTATAACGCGTCGTTGCCAAAGGACTGGTGTAGTCGAGCGTTTTTGCGGGTGAAATAGTAATAAGCATGCGCCATGTCCTGTCGGTCTGATTTTTGATGCACCTACTATAGCAAGAACGTAGTAAGAAAACGGCGATAGCTATAATACGCCTCGTCTTTCTCGTTCCCGCGTGTTCGAGAAGGGGAAAATATGGCGTCTTATCGGCGTGTAAGCACCGTTGCAGGGGCGAGTGGGAAAAGGCTGGCTTGCGCGGGAAAGTGCGCGTGTTATTATCAGATTTCGGCGCAAAACAGACGGCCACCCGATTAGATAACCAGTCGATTCATATACGAGCTATTTTCATTCACGAGCACCACGTATAAACAACGAGACATGCCAACATGACGGATAAACTGACTTCCCTACGCCAACTGACCACGGTTGTAGCTGATACCGGCGATATTGCGGCAATGAAACTGTACCAACCGCAAGATGCGACCACCAACCCTTCACTGATTCTGAACGCTGCGCAAATTCCTGAATACCGCAAGCTGATCGACGAGGCAATTGCCTGGGCGCGTGAGCAGAGCAGCGATCGCAAACAGCAGGTCGTGGATGCCACGGATAAACTGGCGGTCAATATCGGTCTCGAAATTTTAAAATTGATCCCCGGCCGCATCTCCACAGAAGTGGATGCGCGCTTGTCTTATGACACCGAAGCCAGCGTGGCGAAGGCAAAACACCTGATCAAGCTGTACAACGACGCAGGCATCAGTAACGAGCGTATCCTGATTAAACTGGCTTCAACCTGGCAGGGCATCCGCGCGGCGGAGCAACTGGAAAAAGAAGGCATCAACTGTAACCTGACGCTGCTGTTCTCCTTTGCACAGGCGCGCGCTTGTGCTGAAGCGGGCGTGTTCCTGATTTCTCCATTCGTTGGCCGTATTCTTGACTGGTACAAAGCCAATGGCGATAAGAAAGAATTCGCGCCGAATGAAGATCCAGGCGTGGTTTCCGTTAGCGAAATCTACGACTACTACAAAGAGCACGGCTATGAAACCGTTGTGATGGGCGCGAGCTTCCGTAACGTCGGTGAGATTCTGGAACTGGCCGGGTGTGACCGTCTGACGATTGCACCCGCCCTGCTGAAAGAGCTGTCAGAAAGCGAAGGCGAAGTGGTTCGCAAGCTGTCTTACGTTGGTGACGTGAAAGTTCGTCCGGCGAAAATGACAGAAGCTGAGTTCTACTGGCAGCACAACCAGGATCCAATGGCGATTGATAAACTGGCCGACGGGATCCGTAAATTTGCTATCGACCAGGAAAAACTGGAGAAGATGATCGCAGATTTACTGTAAGCATTCTGCGGATAAAAATAGCCGGGAATTCCGGCTATTTTTTTGTCTGCAATTTGGTATCGCGGGGATACATTTATTTTTCCGTCGCGTTACGTGTTTTCTTCGCGATATAAAGATTATCATCGGCACGTTTCATGACCTCGCTGAGATCTTCCCCAGCGATATAGTATTCAACCAGCCCAATACTGACCGTCAGCCTGATAGCCCCAGCGGTTGTTTCACAAGGTGTGTCGCTCACGCGCTCTCTTGCTTTGTCCACGATGGTGTACGCATCGTCTAATCCGATATTCGGTAATACGATCGCGAATTCATCGCCGCCAATACGGCCAAAAATATCTTCGCGGCGAAATGATTTTTTGAAGGTGTCGCCGACAAACTTCAGCGCATCATCCCCGACGCTATGGCCAAAGCTATCATTCACCTGCTTAAAGTAGTCAATGTCGATCAGAATGACGCTAACGGGGCGCTTGGTCAGGTTAGCGATACTAAAGGCTTTATTTGCGGCCATAACGAACGCATCTCGCCGTAAATAACCGGTGAGATCGTCATACCGCGCGATGATGGGCAACTCCACCAAATATTTTTTCGTCAGCACTGAGAGCAGGCTGCCTAAAATAGCGAAAAGGAGTACGCTACCAACAATAATGAGGGTTGATGACAGGGAAAATAGCGTCTGGATAAATGATGGTGGTGGGCTTTCTGACGTCGTTCTTATCCAAATACCCAGTAATTCATCGGTTGGTGACAGAATAGGGAAAATAATTGTCAGCGTGTTTTTACCCGCATAGTCCCCGATAGAGGGCAGTTTATTTTGGCAGGTGCGAATAACGGCCATATCGTTGAAGTTGAGATCGGAAGAGGAAAGCTTGTTTATACATTCGCTACGTGAATCCCGAGTGTTAAAGGCAAATGTTCTGGTACGTGACAATAAATAAGTACCGGATTGCCGAATCATATCGCTTTCTGTTACTTCACCGCTGTTGGTGTAAGAACCGTAGGTTTTGATCGCGGTATCGAGATTTATCCGTTCTGTTTTCCAGGTCGACTTATTGGCTTCATGCATAATAATGATGGTGAAGATAAAGGAAATCGCACCGAACAGAAAAAACGCGTATGTCGGATGGGCAAAAAGTTTAAGTATTTTATACTTAAGGTCGGTCATGGCGACTTCCTTGATAGGGCTTTTTTATTTTTAGTGATACTAAAGAAGTGCTTTAATTTTATCATATTATTTGATTTAACGTGATGCTCTGTCGTGGTGGATATCATCCTTTTCTCTTTAATCTATCAGCGTATTTCACCCGCTCTTAATGGGTTAGCGATCTTTTTTATTTGCCTACTATTCTTAAATTTTAATTGCGCTGTGTTATTATTAATTTAAGTCATGTCCTGACTTTTTTTGAGACGCTATTTAATAATTATTATCAAATGTCATACCGCACTCAGCGTGAAATAACGAACATCGTGTGAATTTCCTCATGAGAGCGAATTGTTTGCTAAAAGCCGTCAATATCCTGATAAAATTGGTGTTTTGTTTAAACTGAGGTGCTTATGAACGTATTGCGTATTGGCTTGGTTTCCGTATCCGATCGTGCTTCCGGCGGGATTTATCAGGATAAAGGCATCCCAGAGCTGGAATCTTGGCTCCGCAGCGCGTTGACCACGCCTTTTGAAGTGGAAACTCGGCTGGTGCCAGATGAACAGCCGATGATTGAACAAACGCTCTGTGAACTGGTTGATGAACGTGGCTGTCATCTGGTGCTGACAACTGGGGGAACGGGGCCTGCACGTCGTGATGTCACGCCGGATGCCACGATGGCCGTTGCCGATCGAGAAATGCCGGGGTTTGGCGAGCAAATGCGTCAGATCAGCCTGCGCTTTGTTCCTACCGCGATCCTTTCCCGTCAGGTGGGCGTGCTGCGTAAACAGGCGCTGATTCTTAATCTTCCAGGGCAACCCAAGTCGATTAAGGAAACGCTGGAAGGCTTAAAAGATGCAGATGGCAAGGTGGTTGTCGCCGGTATTTTTGCCAGCGTACCGTATTGTATCCAGTTGCTGGAAGGCCCTTATATTGAAACCAATTCGGATGTGGTAGCAGCTTTTCGCCCTAAAAATGCCGTGCGCGAAATAAAAAACTGAAGTTAGGCGATTTGAAACATAAGATTCAGCTTTGCTGGTGTATAAAAATTTTGCCGCTATAGTAATTTATACTTTACACACTGCGGTGATGTTTTTTCTCACTCTGGCAATGCACGGTAACTTATGACTCAGAACCCACACGCCCATCCTCGCCAGTTGAACCGGCAGGACTATAAAACGCTGTCTCTGGCTGCGCTGGGTGGCGCGTTAGAGTTTTACGATTTTATTATTTTCGTCTTCTTTGCTGCCGTGATTGGCGATCTCTTTTTCCCACCCGATATTCCTGAATGGCTGCGGCAGGTACAGACGTTCGGTATTTTCGCCGCAGGCTATCTGGCCCGCCCGCTTGGGGGAATCATCATGGCTCACTTTGGCGACAAGAGCGGACGTAAGAAAATGTTCAGCCTGAGCATATTGCTGATGGCGTTACCGACGCTGGCAATGGGCTTGCTGCCAACCTATGAAGCTATTGGTATTGCGGCACCACTTTTACTGCTGTTAATGCGTGTGCTGCAAGGTGCCGCAATCGGTGGGGAAGTCCCCGGTGCATGGGTCTTCGTTGCGGAGCATGTGCCTCGCGCCCGTATTGGGTTTGCCTGCGGTACGTTGACTGCCGGCTTAACGATGGGGATTCTGCTGGGTTCGCTGATCGCGACGTTGCTGAACACGGTGCTCACGCCAGAGCAGATGTCTGGCGGCGGCTGGCGTCTGCCGTTCTTTATTGGCGGAGTATTCGGTCTTGTCGCCATGTATCTGCGCCGCTGGTTGCAGGAAACCCCCATTTTTATGGAGATGCGTGAGCAGAAAAAGCTGGCGGAAGAGCTGCCGCTGAAATCTGTCGTCTTAAATCATAAACGCGCGGTTGTGGTTTCAATGCTGCTGACCTGGCTGCTGTCTGCGTGCATTGTCGTCGTTATTCTGATGGCACCGACCTACCTGCAAAAAGTCCACGGCATCCCTGCTGCGCTGGCATTGCAGGCGAACTGTCTGGCAACGATTGCGCTGATGGTGGGTTGTGTCGGCGCGGGTCTACTGGTTGACCGCTTCGGTGCCAGCAAGTTGTTCATTGTGGGTAGCCTGTTGCTGGCTGCCTGTAGCGGGTTCTTTTATAGCTCGGCAGCAAGCAGTACTATGTTGCTCTTTGTCAGCTATGCGATTGTGGGGCTCAGCGTTGGTGTGGTGGGGGGCGTACCGTATGTCATGGTACGGGCATTCCCAGCGGCGGTACGGTTCTCTGGGATTTCTTTTTCCTACAACGTTTCCTACGCCATTTTCGGTGGCCTGACGCCCGTCTTCGTGACGCTGATTATGAAGGCGACGCCGATGGCGCCTGCCTTCTATGTCCTGACGCTGGCTGCCGTGGGGTTGCTGTTGGGTATTTATTTGCAGCGCGATTTGGATGCGGACTCGCGTGCTTCGGCCGATAGCGACGCGCGTGATCGTTCACCTGTCGAAGTTTAAGCACGCTGTTATCAAAAAATAGCACGGCATTAAAAACAAACGAGCCCTGCCAATCTGACAGGGCTCGTTTGCATGAAACGCAGGATTGCGTTGGTACAGGTATGGCGTCAGAACTTAGTGAGACGCGCCACGAGCACCAATTGGCAGTACGGTGCGGCCAAACTTCTCGTTCAGCACTTCAGCCATCGCCAGATAAATTGCGCTAGCGCCACAGATGATGCCTTCGTAACCCGCGAAGGTCAGCAGGGCGTGGTTGCCGGTACAATTGCCTACGGCCAGCAGAGCAAACAGCACTGTCAGGCTGCCGAAGACAAATTGCAGTGCACGGTTAGTGCCGAAGGTGCCGAAGAACATAAACAGTGTGAAGACGCCCCACAGACCAAGGAACACGCCAAGGAACTGTGCGTCGCTGGCTTCCGCCAAACCCATTTTTGGCAGTACGAGAATGGCAACCAGCGTTAGCCAGAATGCGCCATAAGACGTAAATGCGGTCACGCCAAACGTATTCCCTTTTTTATATTCCAGCAGGCCAGCCAGAATCTGGGCAATACCGCCGTAGAAAATACCCATGCTGAGAATGATGGAAGAAAGTGGGAAAAAGCCTGCGTTGTGCAGGTTCAACAGAATAGTGGTCATCCCGAAGCCCATCAGTCCTAATGGACCAGGATTTGCCAACGTGTTCGTGCTCATAAATCCTCTGCAATAACAGATTATTAATAGTCCCTTCGTGTCGGGCGCGGCATTAAGGTTAGCGAGTGCGCCAATCACGTTGGGATAGGTGTCGTTTAGGTGTTATTGCCCGCCATTATGTAGGGAAATGTCCCATTTCTGCGGCGGGCGCGGCATCATATCGGTCGTTTGGAACGGACACAACATGGGGAAGGCAGAATAGTTTGATCATAAGAGGGATAAAGGTCATTTTTTTTCATCTTCCCCCTTGATGATAGAAATGTTGGCCCCATCTTATTTCCAACCGAAACAGTTTGACCTGCCGCAAAGGCGTGTGTCGGGCCGTTACATCGGTGGTTAGCATAAAAATGAAACGTGTGCTGCTGATGAAAACGAGGGTGTGTCGTTGGAAAACGAGAAATCTTGTTGAAAAACGACATTTTGCCCGCACAGTAGGTTTAACCACCATACCGAATATGACTTTTTAGTGGAGATGTTTAGATGGGTAAGATTATTGGTATCGACCTGGGTACAACCAACTCTTGTGTCGCGATTATTGACGGTACTCAGGTAAAAGTACTGGAAAATAGTGAAGGCGATCGCACCACGCCTTCAATCATTGCTTATACGCAAGACGGTGAAACTCTGGTTGGCCAACCGGCTAAACGTCAGGCAGTGACCAACCCGAAAAATACACTGTTTGCTATCAAGCGCCTGATTGGCCGTCGTTTCAAAGACGAAGAGGTTCAGCGCGATGCCAACATCATGCCGTACAAAATTATCGCGGCAGATAATGGCGATGCATGGCTGGAAGTGAAAGATCAGAAAATGGCTCCGCCGCAGATTTCAGCTGAAGTGCTGAAAAAAATGAAGAAGACGGCGGAAGACTATCTGGGTGAGACGATCACCGAAGCGGTTATCACCGTACCGGCTTACTTCAACGATGCGCAGCGTCAGGCAACCAAAGACGCCGGCCGTATCGCGGGTCTGGAAGTCAAACGTATCATCAACGAACCGACAGCGGCAGCGCTGGCGTACGGTTTGGATAAAGAAGTTGGCAACCGCACTATCGCGGTTTACGACCTGGGCGGCGGTACGTTCGATATTTCCATCATCGAAATCGACGAAGTTGATGGCGAAAAAACTTTTGAAGTTCTGGCAACCAACGGTGATACCCACCTGGGTGGTGAAGACTTCGATAGCCGTCTGATCAACTATCTGGTTGACGAATTTAAGAAAGAGCAAGGTTTCGACCTGCGCAACGATCCACTGGCGATGCAGCGTCTGAAAGAAGCGGCAGAAAAAGCCAAGATCGAGCTGTCTTCTGCACAGCAGACCGACGTTAACCTGCCGTACATCACGGCAGATGCGACCGGTCCTAAGCACCTGAACATCAAAGTGACGCGTGCGAAACTGGAATCACTGGTTGAAGAGCTGGTGAACCGTTCTCTGGAGCCGCTGAAAGTCGCGTTGCAGGATGCTGGCCTGTCCGTTTCTGAAATTCAGGACGTGATTCTGGTTGGTGGTCAGACGCGTATGCCTCTGGTACAGAAGAAAGTTGCTGACTTCTTCGGTAAAGAGCCACGTAAAGACGTGAACCCGGACGAAGCGGTTGCTATCGGTGCTGCGGTTCAGGGCGGTGTCTTGTCGGGCGACGTGAAAGACGTTCTGCTGCTGGACGTAACCCCACTGTCTCTGGGTATCGAAACCATGGGCGGCGTGATGACAGCACTGATCGCTAAAAACACGACGATCCCGACGAAACACAGTCAAGTGTTCTCTACGGCGGAAGACAACCAGTCTGCGGTAACGATTCATGTTCTGCAGGGTGAGCGTAAGCGTTCGCACGATAACAAATCTCTGGGTCAGTTTAACCTGGATGGTATTCAGGCTGCACCGCGCGGTATGCCACAGATCGAAGTGACTTTTGACATCGATGCTGACGGTATCCTGCACGTTTCCGCGAAAGACAAAAACAGCGGTCGCGAGCAGAAAATCACCATCAAGGCGTCTTCTGGTCTGAACGAAGAAGAAATCCAGAAAATGGTACGTGATGCGGAAGCAAATGCGGAATCTGACCGTAAGTTTGAAGAGCTGGTTCAGGCGCGTAACCAAGGCGATCACCTACTGCACAGCACGCGTAAGCAGTTGGAAGAAGTGGGCGACAAACTGGCCGCTGATGATAAAACTGCCATTGACGATGCACTGAAAGCGCTGGAAAGCGCGCTGAAAGGCGAAGACAAAGCAGACATTGAAGCGAAAATTCAGGCGCTGGTTCAGGTTTCCGGCAAGCTGCTGGAAGCGTCTCAGCCACAGCCAGGTGCTGAAGGTGCCGCTGATGATGCCTCTGCTCGTCGCGACGACGATGTCGTTGATGCTGAGTTTGAAGAAGTCAAAGATAAAAAGTAATCGCCCTTAAGCGGGCGCAATAGCAGCTACAGGGCTATTGCTGGCAATCAGCACGGGCGTCGAGGAAACTCTGCGCCCGTGCACGCATGTTGAGGGGCAGGAAAAGAAATGGCGAAGCAAGATTATTACGAAAGCCTGGGCGTTGCTAAAAACGCGGACGATCGCGAAATAAAGAAAGCCTACAAGCGTCTGGCGATGAAGTACCACCCGGATCGTAATCCTGGTGATAGCGAGGCAGAAGCCAAGTTCAAAGAGATCAAAGAAGCTTACGAAATCCTTATCGATTCGCAAAAACGCGCAGCCTACGATCAGTACGGTCATGCTGCGTTTGAGCAAGGTGGTATGGGCGGAGGCGGCGGTGGCTTTGGCGGCGGCGGTGCCGATTTTGGTGATATTTTTGGCGACGTGTTCGGGGACATCTTTGGCGGCGGTCGCCGTCAGCGCGCGAGCCGTGGATCCGATTTACGCTACAACATGGAGCTGACGCTAGAAGAAGCGGTACGTGGCGTCACCAAAGAGATCCGTATTCCCGCACTCGAAGAGTGTGATGTGTGCCACGGTAACGGCGCGAAACCGGGTAGCTCCCCGATCACCTGTCCAACCTGTCATGGGAACGGTCAGGTTCAGATGCGTCAGGGCTTCTTTACCGTGCAGCAAGCATGTCCGCACTGTCATGGTCGCGGTAAGATCATTAAAGATCCGTGCGTCAAATGTCACGGCCATGGCCGCGTAGAGAAAAGCAAAACGCTGTCGGTGAAAATTCCGGCGGGCGTGGACACGGGCGACCGTATCCGTTTGTCTGGTGAAGGCGAAGCGGGCGAGCACGGTGCACCGTCAGGTGATTTGTACGTTCAGGTGCAGGTTAAAGCGCACCCGATCTTCCAGCGTGAAGAAAACAATCTGTACTGCGAAGTGCCGATCAATTTTGCGATGGCAGCATTAGGTGGCGAGATTGAAGTTCCTACGCTGGATGGCCGCGTGAAGCTGAAAGTGCCTGCGGAAACGCAAACCGGTAAACTGTTCCGTATGCGTGGCAAGGGCGTGAAATCGGTACGTGGTGGTGCGCAGGGCGATCTGCTGTGCCGTGTGGTTGTCGAAACGCCGGTTAACCTGAACGAGCGTCAAAGACAACTGCTGCAAGAGCTTGATGAGAGCTTCGGTGGCCCGTCTGGCGAGAGAAATAGCCCACGCTCGAAAAACTTTTTCGATGGCGTGAAGAAATTTTTCGATGATTTAACCCGTTAATGGTTTGTCGTTAACGCGTGATAAGAAACCGGTGGGGTAAACCTGCCGGTTTTTTTATGACGGACATCCGTCCGTCACCTTATGGCCGTTGCTGTGCAACGTTGAAAAACGTTTCCAACGTTTTTTTATTCCCTTCTCTTGATAGCCTCAATTCAATAGATCGTTTTTTACGATGATTAAGCCAGCTTTAATCTGCTTTTAACGAGTGGTTAGATTGCGTAATCTTGCCAGCAAGAAAGCGGGCGTACGGTATTAACGCTCGTGCCTCATGGGAGATGAAGTCAATGATAACAATGATTCGCCGTTTTATTCAGTTGGATGCGGCGGCTGGCGTGATGTTAATGATGGCGACAGTATTGGCGCTCACGTTTGCCAATTGGTCTGCTACCGCCGCTGGCTATCAGCAATTTCTAATGATGCCGGTGGAAATGCGGTTTGGCGCACTCGAAATCAATAAGAATCTGCTGCTGTGGATTAACGATGGCCTGATGGCAGTTTTCTTCCTGCTGATTGGTTTGGAAGTGAAACGCGAGCTTATCGAAGGCTCGTTAGCCAGCCGCCAGCAGGCGATGTTGCCACTGGCGGCTGCGGTAGGCGGAATGATGTTTCCTGCCTTGCTCTTTCTTCTTTTCAACGCGAATGATGAAGTGACGCGCGCTGGCTGGGCGATTCCCGCTGCGACAGATATCGCGTTTGCTATTGGCGTGCTGACGCTATTGGGCAAGCGGGTTCCCGCGGGGCTGAAAGTCTTCCTGCTGGCGCTGGCGATCATTGACGATCTGGGGGCGATCCTGATCATTGCCCTGTTTTATACGCAGCAGATCTTCTGGCCTGCGCTGGGCGGTGCGGCGTTGGCGATTATAGCGCTGGCCTATATGAACAGGCAGAAGGTTGGTAAAACCTCCGCCTATTTGCTGGTGGGGGCCGTCTTGTGGGTTTGCATTCTGAAATGTGGCGTTCATGCGACGCTGGCTGGGGTGATTGTCGGATTCTTTATTCCTTTGCGCACGTCCGACGGCGAATCTTCTCCGGCAATCACGTTGGAGCATGGCTTACAAACGTGGGTCGCGTTTCTGATTATCCCGCTGTTTGCCTTCGCTAACGCAGGCATTGTATTGCAGGGGATTGTGTTGGAAAAACTGTTTTCCCCTTTGAGCCTAGGCATTGCCGCCGGGTTGCTGATTGGTAAACCGTTGGGCATTACCTTGTTCAGTTGGCTAACCATCCGACTGGGCTACGCGCGTCTGCCTGCTGGTGTTCACTTTAGCCAGATTGTGGCGGTGTCAGTGCTGTGTGGCATCGGCTTTACCATGTCGATATTTATTACGCTACTGGCCTTCTCCGGCGGCGATGCGGAATTGATTACCTATGCCAAGCTGGGAATTCTGCTGGCATCGGGGCTGGCTGCGCTGCTTGGCTATCTGGCGCTACGTGTTGTGTTGTCTACGCTGGACAAGGTGATGCAACCGTGTAAGGGTTGATGCTATGCCGGAGGCGCGAAGAGGGGGCAGGTGTGTCTCATTTGAATTTTAATCATCTCTATTATTTCTGGCAGGTTTATAAGTCGGGATCCGTTGCGGGGGCGGCAGAGACGCTGTTCTTAACGCCGCAGACCATTACCGGACAAATCAAATGTCTGGAAGAGCGTTTACAGGGCAAGCTCTTCAAGCGTAAGGGACGAGGGTTGGAACCTACGGAGCTGGGACAGCTTGTTTTTCGCTATGCGGATAGCATGTTCCAGCTTAGCCAAGAAATGTTGGATATTGTGAACTACCGCAAAGAATCGAACCTGTTATTCGATGTCGGCGTGGCTGACGCGCTGTCCAAACGGCTGGTGAGCAGGGTGCTGGAAACGGTCGTAACGGAACAGGAACATATTCATTTACGCTGTTTTGAGTCGACGCACGAAATGCTGCTGGAGCAGTTGAGCCAGCATAAGCTGGATATGATTCTGTCAGATTGTCCGGTGGATTCGACGCAGCAGGAAGGGCTGTTTTCACTCAAGCTGGGCGAATGTGGTGTGAGTTTTTATTGTAAACGTCCGCAGCCTGAGCAGCCTTTTCCCGCTTGCCTTGAACAACGTAAGCTGCTGATTCCCGGGCGGCGAACCATGCTGGGACGGAAACTGCTGAACTGGTTTACGGCGCAAAATATTCAGACGACTATTTTGGGCGAATTTGATGATGCGGCTCTGATGACCGCGTTCGGCATTAATAACGACGCGATTTTCGTTGCACCGTCTCTGTATGCCAATGAAATCTACCAGCAGGGCGATATCGTCGAGATCGGTAGGATCGAGAACATTCAGGATGAGTATTATGCGATTTTTGCGGCCAGAATGATCCAGCACCCTGCGGTGCAGCGCGTCTGTAACGCGGATTTTTCAGCGCTCTTCTGTGATACCACAGACACAAAAAAACCGGCCTAGGCCGGTTTTTTCTTAGCAACAACACGCAGATGCGTGATTATTGCATGGCGTTGATGCGCGCAACCAGATTGGATTTATGACGTGCAGCTTTGTTTTTGTGGATCAGGCCTTTACCAGCCTGACGATCCACGATTGGTTGCATGTCATTAAATGCTTTCTGTGCCGCTTCTTTATCGCCAGTAGCGATCGCCGCGTATACTTTCTTGATGAAAGTACGCATCATTGAGCGACGGCTTGCGTTATGCTTACGGCGCTTCTCAGATTGTACGGCGCGTTTCTTAGCTGATTTGATATTAGCCAAGGTCCAACTCCCAAATATATTCAATCGAGGACAATTCAAAGGCCGTGGAATATGCTCGTTTAGCCTTCGTTTGTCAATGGATTTGTGCAAATAAGCGTCGTTTGTACGTCGACACTTGTTACGTTGTGATGGCGCAGGATTTTAGCAGCTTCACGCGGTGGAATACAGCTTTTCGCATCATAAATTCATCCTGAATTTGATAAAGCCCTGTCTGTCATCGGTAAAGTCGGATTGCATGTGCCGTCCGCCGTCTGGATATTCTGCGTATAGGCCTCATCCATCGATGATTCAGCTAAAAAACGTGCAAATACTGGCACGATTTACAAGGTGGCTGCAAAAGGCGCGAATCGCGGGTTAACCTTACTCGCTGTACAAGGTATAATCCGCCGATTTCCATAATATTAACCCTTTGTTCTGGGCCAGCCATGCAGCTAATTCGCGGTATACACAATCTTCGGGCACACCATTACGGCTGTGTGCTCACTATTGGTAATTTTGACGGCGTGCACCTCGGACACCAAATGCTGCTTGAACGACTGAAGCAGGAAGGTCGCGCTCGTGGGCTGCCGGTGATGGTCATGATTTTTGAACCACAGCCGCTGGAACTCTTCGCTGCGGAAAAAGCGCCCGCCCGTCTGACGCGTCTGCGTGACAAGGTGAAATATCTGGCGCAGGCCGGCGTGGACTATCTGCTGTGCGTCAGATTCGACGCACGTTTTGCCGCCAACGATGCTGAGACGTTTGTTTCTTCCCTGCTGGTGAAAAAATTGGGCGTGAAGTTTCTGGTGGTGGGAGATGACTTCCGCTTCGGGGCTGGTCGTCAGGGAGATTTCCTGTTATTACAGAAGGCTGGATGTGAGTCGGGATTTGATGTCATCAGCACCGATTCGTTCTGTAATGGCGGCAAACGGGTTAGCAGCACTGCCGTACGTGAAGCGCTCAGTCGTGATGAACTTGAGCTGGCAGAAAGTCTGTTAGGCCATCCTTACAGCATTTCCGGGCGTGTAGAACATGGCAAAGCATTGGGGCGAACCATTGGGTTCCCTACCGCCAACCTGCCGTTGAAACGTCAGGTTTCCCCCGTCAGCGGCGTGTATGCCGTCAGCGTTTATGGGCTAGGGCAAGAACCTCTACCGGGCGTTGCCAATATTGGCACGCGTCCGACCGTAAACGGTGACAAACGCCAGCAGCTTGAAGTGCATTTGATGGACGTGACGATGAACCTCTATGGTCGTCATATTGAAGTCGTACTGCGTAAAAAGATCCGTAATGAACAGCGTTTTGCTTCGCTCGATGCGTTAAAACAGCAAATCGCCGATGATGTGGTGACAGCCCGGACGTTCTTCGGGTTAAAGACACCGGTTTAATTTTTCTAGCCGAAACGAAATCGAGAATCTAATGAGTGACTATAAGACTACCCTGAATTTGCCGGAAACAGGGTTCCCGATGCGTGGCGATCTGGCCAAGCGCGAACCTGACATGCTGAAACGTTGGTATGAGCAGGATCTGTACGGGATTATTCGCAATGCGAAGAAGGGAAAGAAGACCTTCATTCTGCACGATGGCCCTCCGTACGCGAACGGCAGCATTCACATTGGTCACTCAGTTAACAAGATTCTGAAAGATATTATTGTTAAATCGAAAGGTCTGTCTGGCTACGATTCCCCTTACGTGCCTGGCTGGGACTGCCACGGTCTGCCGATTGAGCTGAAAGTAGAACAGCTTATCGGTAAGCCGGGCGAGAAAGTCAGCGCCGCAGAATTCCGCGCGGAGTGCCGTAAATATGCGGCAGAGCAAGTTGCCGGTCAGAAAGCCGACTTTATCCGTCTCGGCGTACTGGGCGACTGGGATCGTCCTTATCTGACGATGGATTTCAAAACCGAAGCGAACATCATCCGTGCGCTGGGCCGCATCATTGAAAATGGCCACCTGCACAAAGGGGCGAAACCGGTTCACTGGTGTGCCGACTGTGGTTCCGCGCTGGCGGAAGCGGAAGTCGAATATTACGACAAAACGTCTCCATCCATTGATGTCGCGTTTAATGCCAGCGATGTGGCTGCGGTATTAGCTAAATTTGGTGTGAGTAGCGTAGACGGCCCTGTCTCGCTGGTGATCTGGACGACCACGCCGTGGACGTTGCCAGCAAACCGTGCTATTTCGCTGAATGCGGAATTCGATTATCAACTGGTGCAGATTGGCGGTCAGGCGCTGATTCTGGCGGCCGATTTGGTTGAAAGCGTGATGAAGCGCGCAGGTGTGACCCAGTGGATCGTTCTGGGCGACTGCAAAGGCGCGGATCTTGAGCTGCTGCGTTTCAAACATCCGTTCCTGGGCTTCGATGTACCCGCCATTTTGGGCGACCACGTGACGCTGGATGCGGGTACGGGTGCGGTGCATACCGCCGGTGGTCACGGTCCTGAAGACTATGTGATCAGCCAGAAATACAATCTGGAAATCGCCAACCCAGTTGGGCCGAACGGCTGCTACCTGAGCGGCACCTATCCTGAACTAGATGGCAAATTCGTTTTCAAAGCCAACGACCTGATCGTTGAAATCCTGCGTGAAAAAGGCATGTTGCTGCACGTAGAGAAATTGCAGCACAGCTATCCGTGCTGCTGGCGTCATAAGTCGCCGATCATTTTCCGTGCCACGCCACAATGGTTTGTCAGCATGGATCAAAAAGGCCTGCGTAAGCAGTCGCTGTCTGAAATCAAAGGCGTGCAGTGGATCCCGGATTGGGGTCAGGCGCGTATCGAAGCGATGGTCGCCAACCGCCCTGACTGGTGTATCTCCCGTCAGCGTACCTGGGGCGTGCCGATGTCGCTGTTTGTCCACAAAGAGACGGAAGAGCTGCATCCGCGTACCGCTGAGCTGATTGAAGCGGTAGCGAAACGTGTTGAAGCCGATGGCATTCAGGCATGGTGGGATCTCGATCCGGCCGATGTGCTGGGCGCAGACGCGGACAACTACGTCAAAGTGCCGGACACGCTGGACGTGTGGTTCGATTCTGGATCAACGCACTCGTCTGTCGTGGATGTACGCCCTGAATTCGGCGGTCATGCGGCGGATATGTATCTGGAAGGTTCCGACCAGCATCGTGGCTGGTTCATGTCTTCCCTGATGATCTCTACGGCGATCAAAGGCAAAGCGCCTTACCGCCAGGTACTGACCCACGGTTTCACCGTTGATGGTCAGGGCCGCAAGATGTCCAAATCGATCGGGAATACCGTCAGCCCGCAGGACGTGATGAACAAGCTCGGTGCCGACATTCTGCGCCTGTGGATCGGTTCAACGGATTACTCCGGTGAAATCGCCGTATCCGATGAGATCCTGAAGCGTTCCGCCGATGCCTATCGCCGTATCCGTAACACCGCGCGTTTCCTGCTGGCGAACCTGAATGGGTTTGATCCACAGCAGCATATGGTGAAACCAGAAGATATGGTTGTGCTGGATCGCTGGGCGGTCGGCTGTGCGAAAGCGGCACAGGAAGAGATCCTCGAAGCGTATGAAAGCTATGATTTCCACCGCATCGTACAGCGTCTAATGCAGTTCTGCTCGATTGAAATGGGTTCGTTCTATCTGGATATCATTAAAGATCGTCAGTACACGGCAAAAGGCGACAGCGTAGCACGCCGTAGCTGCCAGACTGCGCTGTACCATATCTCAGAAGCGCTGGTACGCTGGATGGCACCGATTATGTCCTTCACCGCCGATGAGATCTGGAACTACCTGCCGGGTGAGCGTGCGCAGTACGTGTTTACCGAAGAGTGGTATGACGGTCTGTTCGCGCTGGATAGCGCAGAAACCATGAACGATGCGTTCTGGACGGATGTTCTGAAAGTGCGTAGCGAAGTGAACAAAGTCATCGAGCAGGCGCGTAATGACAAGCGCATCGGTGGATCGCTGGAAGCCTCCGTCACGCTGTACGCCGATGCTAATCTGGCAGGTAAATTGAGCCAACTGCATCAAGAACTGCACTTTGCGTTATTGACGTCAAAAGCGCAGGTGGAACGTTATGAAAATGCGCCGGATAGCGCGCAGGTAACGGAACTCACCGGACTGAAAATTGCCTTAAGTGAGGCAGAAGGACACAAGTGTCCACGCTGCTGGCATTACGAGACGGATATTGGTAGCAATGCCGAGCATCCTGAAGTGTGTGGTCGCTGTGCGACTAACGTGGGCGGTAACGGCGAAGAGCGTAAATTTGTCTGATGAATAAAATCTGTGCGAGTGGACTGCGCTGGCTCTGGCTGGCGATACTGGTTTTAGTTGTCGATCTTGGCAGCAAGCAGTGGATTCTTGCCCACTTTGCGCTGGGGGATACGGTGCCAGTGATGCCTTCTCTGAATCTGCATTACGCCCGTAACTACGGCGCAGCATTCAGCTTCCTGGCGGATAAAGGCGGTTGGCAACGCTGGTTCTTTGCTGGCATCGCGATTGCTATCGTGGTTGCTCTGCTGGTGATGATGTACCGTGGCAGCGTCAAACAGCGGCTCAATAACATTGCGTATTCGCTGATTATCGGCGGTGCACTGGGCAATCTGTTCGACCGGACATGGCACGGATTTGTTGTCGATTTCATCGACTTTTATGTCGGTGATTGGCATTTCGCCACGTTTAACCTTGCCGATACCGCTATCTGTATTGGCGCGGCGCTCATCGTACTGGAAGGTTTTTTCAGTACGCATGATGATACTGATACCGTTAAGCAAAAGGGTCACTGATGTCCGAGAGTGTTCAGCATAACAGCGCGCTGCTGGTGCATTTTATTCTGACGCTAGAGGATGGCTCAGCGGCTGAATCTACGCGTGAGCGCGGCAAACCAGCGCTGTTTCGCCTTGGCGACGGCAGCCTGTCTGACGCGTTGGAACAACATCTGTTGGGATTGCGGCGTGGCGATAAACGCAAGTTTACGCTACCGCCGGAGTCGGCCTTTGGGCCGACCAATCCGAACCTGATCCAGTTCTTCCTGCGTCGTGATTTCGCCCAGACCGGCGTGCCGGAAGTTGGCACTATCATGCTGTTCAGCGGCGTTGCCGGAAATGATATGCCGGGGATTATCCGCGATGTGACCGAAGAGTCCGTCACCGTGGATTTCAACCATCCTCTATCCGGTCAGGCGATAACCTTCGATCTTGAAGTGCTGGATATCGATCCCGTACAACAGGAGGTGACACATGCAGATCCTGCTGGCTAATCCGCGCGGCTTTTGTGCCGGTGTCGATCGGGCTATCAGCATTGTGGAGCGCGCGCTGGAGCTATTTGGTACGCCGATCTACGTCCGTCATGAAGTGGTACATAACCGCTATGTGGTTAACGGATTACGCGAACGTGGTGCGATTTTTATTGAGCAGATTGAAGACGTGCCGGACGGTGCGATTCTGATTTTCTCGGCACATGGCGTTTCGCAAGCGGTACGTAATGAAGCCAAAAACCGCGATCTGACGGTATTCGATGCGACCTGTCCGCTGGTAACCAAAGTGCATATGGAAGTGGCCAGAGCCAGTAAGAAAGGCGTAGAAGCGATTCTTATCGGGCATGCCGGGCACCCTGAAGTCGAAGGGACGATGGGGCAGTACAGCAATGCGGACGGCGGCATGTATCTGGTGGAATCCCCTGAGGATGTCTGGCAGTTACAGGTAAAAGATGAAAGCAATCTGTGTTTTATGACGCAGACCACGCTTTCTGTTGATGACACCTATGCGGTGATTGATGCGTTGCGTGAACGTTTCCCGCAGATCGTCGGCCCGCGTAAAGATGATATCTGTTATGCCACGACCAATCGTCAGGAAGCCGTTCGCCATTTGTCGGATAAGGCGGATGTCGTTTTTGTCGTCGGCTCTAAAAACTCCTCAAACTCCAATCGCCTTGCTGAATTGGCACAGCGCGCGGGGAAAGCGGCTTATCTGATAGATTCAGCGGAAGATATCCAGGAGTCATGGCTAGCGGGCGCTTCGCATGTTGGGGTAACCGCAGGCGCATCGGCACCGGATATTCTGGTACAACAGGTGATTCAGCGTCTGAAAGCATTAGGCGGCAAGGTAGCAGTTGAAATGCAGGGACGTGAAGAAAACATCGTCTTTGAAGTGCCGAAAGAGCTGCGTGTTGACGTCAAACAGATAGATTAATGCTGTTTCTGCGGTAGGGCTTTGGCCCTATCGCTTCCCCTTCCGTTTTCTTCCCCCCTATATTCACTCATGAAAATGTTAATGCATAAAAATGAATTTTTATGCGTTATGCCATGTGGTTTAATTTTGACCGCTTCTGCTTATCTTCAAACACCTTGCGGCTTTTTATCGCTCTGATACGTCATTTTACAGTCTGTGGTTAGACAGTTTTGCTGATTTTCTGCGACTTCAAACAGTATTTTCTAATCTGGCGGTAAATCCGCTGGCGATAGTGCGCAGCGCCCGTTAACCTGATGTTATTTTTATGTCGTCAGGATCAAAAAGAGAGAGACATTATGAAGGATTCATCCATCCGTATTGCGGTTGTAGGCGCGGGCGGCCGTATGGGACGCCAACTGATTCAGGCTATCGAGCAAATGGACGGCGTGGTATTGGGCGCGGCGCTGGAGCGTTCTGGTTCGTCTCTGATAGGAAGCGATGCCGGCGAACTTGCTGGGCTGGGTAAAAGCGGTATTACCGTGAATGAAAGTCTGGATGCTGTGCAGAATGATTTCGATATTTTGATCGACTTCACTCGCCCAGAAGGCACCTTAGCGCATCTGGCGTTTTGTCGTCAGCACCGTAAAGGCATGATTATTGGCACAACTGGCTTTGATGACGCAGGGAAGGCGGCGATTAAGCAGGCTGCGCAGGATATCGGCATTGTGTTTGCGGCGAACTTCAGCGTTGGCGTCAATGTCATGCTGAAGCTGCTGGAAAAGGCGGCCAAGGTCATGGGCGACTATACTGATATCGAAATCATTGAAGCACACCACCGTCACAAAGTGGATGCGCCATCGGGTACCGCGCTGGCGATGGGCGAAGCGATCGCCGATGCGTTGGGACGCGATCTGAAGTCCTGTGCCGTGTATGCGCGTGAAGGCTATACGGGTGAACGCGATCCGAAAAGCATTGGTTTTGCGACCGTGCGAGCGGGCGATATTGTCGGTGAACATACGGCGATGTTTGCTGACATTGGCGAGCGCGTTGAGATTACCCACAAGGCATCCAGCCGTATGACGTTTGCCAATGGTGCAGTAAGAGCCGCTATCTGGATTAGTTCGAAAGAAAGTGGCATTTTTGATATGAGAGATGTGCTTTCTCTGAATGATTTATAGTATTTAATTTTTAATATAAATATTATATCTAACTGATAAAGGTGGTTATTTTTATGATCACCTTTACTTTTATCTTTTTGGATTATTTTTTCTATCACCATTGATTTTTGTTTGTGTTTTATTCTATTTTTTAGTGATGATTTTCCCTCCTTACTCTCAAAATGTCCTTGGCTGGTGATTTGTTACTCTTATTTTAGCAATGTTGTCTCGCAACCGTTTACTTCTCTCAGTTGATAGGGTTTTTTACGTCAGTGGGCCACTATTTATTTCGTAAAGCATAAAAATAAGAGAAAAAAAGCGGTTTGGGTAGACAATCGGGAAGACCATCATTAAAATGCGCCCAATTTGCCAAAAATTGGCCTTACGGGTAGTTTTTGCATTGATTTAGTGACTCAAATCTGAATTAATATGCAAATAACGTGATTGTTTATTCCTTGGAGGGTGTTTTGATTAAGTCAGCGCTATTGGTTCTGGAAGACGGAACCCAATTCCACGGTCGGGCCATTGGGGCAGAAGGGTCGGCAGTGGGGGAAGTGGTCTTCAATACGTCGATGACCGGTTATCAAGAAATCCTTACTGATCCTTCCTATTCCCGCCAGATTGTCACTCTCACTTATCCCCATATCGGTAATGTCGGCGCCAATGCCAACGATGAAGAATCCCCCTCTGTACAGGCTCAAGGTCTGGTTATTCGCGATTTACCTCTGATTGCCAGCAACTACCGTAGTGAAGAAAGCCTGTCTGAATACCTCAAACGCAATAACATCGTCGCCATTGCTGATATCGATACCCGTAAACTGACCCGTCTGCTGCGTGAGAAAGGCGCACAGAATGGCTGCATCATCGCGGGCGATGCGCCGGACGCTGCCGTCGCGCTGGAGAAAGCGAAAGCCTTCCCGGGGCTGAAGGGCATGGATCTGGCAAAAGAAGTGACGACGGCAGAAAGCTACAGCTGGCTACAGGGAAGCTGGACGCTGGAAGGCGAATTGCCTGCGGCGAAAAACGAAAGCGAACTGCCTTACCACGTTGTGGCTTATGACTACGGTGTGAAACGCAACATTCTGCGTATGCTGGTGGATCGCGGCTGCCGCCTGACGGTTGTTCCGGCGCAGACACCTGCCGAAGAGGTGCTGAAGCTGAATCCAGACGGTATTTTCCTCTCTAACGGCCCGGGCGACCCGGAACCGTGCGACTACGCGATTCGCGCGATCAAAACCTTCCTGGAAACGGATATTCCGGTATTCGGTATATGTCTGGGTCACCAACTGCTGGCACTGGCGAGCGGTGCCAAGACCATCAAAATGAAGCTGGGTCACCACGGTGGCAACCATCCGGTCAAAGATCTGGATAACAACTGTGTGATGATTACCGCGCAGAACCACGGCTTTGCGGTGGATGAAAATAATCTGCCTGCCACGCTGCGCGTCACGCATAAATCCCTGTTTGACCATACGGTTCAGGGGATTCACCGCACGGATAAGCCCGCGTTCAGCTTCCAGGGTCACCCGGAAGCGAGCCCAGGCCCGCACGATGCCGCGCCGCTGTTCGACCACTTTATTGACTTGATTCAGACTTACCGTTCTTCAGCTAAATAATCAGGAGCGAGAAAATGCCAAAACGTACAGATATTAAAAGCATCCTGATTCTGGGCGCAGGCCCGATTGTTATCGGCCAGGCGTGTGAGTTTGATTACTCGGGTGCACAGGCGTGTAAAGCGCTGCGTGAAGAGGGTTACCGCGTTATTCTGGTGAACTCCAACCCGGCAACCATCATGACCGACCCGGAAATGGCCGATGCGACCTACATCGAGCCGATTCACTGGGAAGTGGTGCGCAAGATCATTGAAAAAGAGCGTCCAGATGCGGTGCTGCCAACGATGGGCGGCCAAACTGCGCTGAACTGTGCGCTGGAGCTGGAACGTCAGGGCGTGCTCGCCGAATTCGGCGTGACCATGATTGGTGCAACGGCGGATGCGATTGATAAAGCAGAAGATCGCCGCCGCTTCGACGTAGCAATGAAGAAGATCGGTCTGGATACCGCGCGTTCCGGTATTGCACACAATATGGAAGAAGCGCTGGCGGTTGCGGCTGACGTCGGCTTCCCGTGTATCATCCGTCCTTCCTTTACGATGGGCGGCACCGGTGGCGGTATCGCGTACAACCGTGAAGAATTCGAAGAGATCTGTGAGCGCGGTCTGGATCTGTCTCCAACCAAAGAGCTGCTGATCGATGAATCGCTGATCGGTTGGAAAGAGTATGAGATGGAAGTGGTGCGTGATAAGAACGACAACTGCATCATCGTCTGCTCCATCGAAAACTTCGATGCCATGGGGATCCACACGGGTGACTCCATCACCGTCGCACCGGCACAAACGCTGACCGATAAAGAGTATCAAATCATGCGTAACGCCTCGATGGCGGTACTGCGTGAAATAGGCGTAGAAACGGGCGGTTCCAACGTTCAGTTCTCGGTAAACCCGAAAACTGGCCGTTTGATTGTTATCGAAATGAACCCGCGCGTATCACGTTCTTCCGCGCTGGCGTCTAAAGCGACGGGCTTCCCGATTGCGAAAATCGCGGCCAAGTTGGCTGTAGGTTACACGCTCGATGAGCTGATGAACGACATCACTGGCGGTCGTACGCCAGCGTCCTTCGAACCCGCTATCGATTACGTTGTGACCAAGATTCCACGTTTTAACTTCGAGAAATTCGCGGGTGCCAACGACCGTCTGACCACGCAGATGAAATCTGTGGGTGAAGTGATGGCGATTGGTCGCACGCAGCAGGAATCCTTGCAGAAAGCGCTGCGTGGCCTGGAAGTGGGCGCAACGGGCTTCGATCCGAAAGTGGATCTGGACGATCCAGAAGCGCTGACCAAAATCCGCCGCGAGCTGAAAGATGCCGGTGCCGAGCGTATCTGGTACATCGCCGATGCCTTCCGCGCGGGGATGTCTGTCGATGGCGTGTTTAACCTGACCAACGTTGACCGCTGGTTCCTGGTGCAGATTGAAGAGCTGGTGCGTCTGGAAGAGCAAGTCGCTGAAAAAGGCGCAACTGCGCTGGATGCCGAATTCCTGCGTACGCTGAAGCGTAAAGGCTTTGCTGATGCGCGTCTGGCGAAACTAGCTGGCGTAGCGGAAAGCGAAATTCGCAAGCTGCGCGATAAGTTCGACCTGCATCCCGTCTATAAACGCGTCGACACCTGTGCGGCAGAATTTGCGACTGATACCGCATACATGTACTCCACGTATGAAGAAGAGTGTGAAGCCAACCCGACTCAGGATCGTGACAAAATCATGGTACTGGGTGGTGGACCGAACCGTATTGGTCAAGGGATCGAATTTGACTACTGCTGCGTCCACGCTTCACTGGCGCTGCGTGAAGATGGTTATGAAACCATCATGGTTAACTGTAATCCGGAAACCGTTTCAACAGACTACGATACGTCTGACCGTCTGTACTTCGAGCCGGTAACGTTTGAAGATGTGCTGGAAATTGTCCGCATCGAGAAGCCAAAAGGCGTTATCGTGCAGTACGGTGGCCAGACGCCATTGAAACTGGCGCGTGCGCTGGAAGCCGCAGGTGTGCCAGTGATTGGCACCAGCCCGGACGCCATTGACCGTGCAGAAGACCGTGAGCGCTTCCAACAGGCTGTAAATCGTCTGGGTCTGAAGCAACCGGCTAACGCCACGGTCGCGACCATTGAGCAGGCGGTAGAAAAAGCGCGTGGCATCGGCTACCCGCTGGTTGTCCGTCCTTCTTATGTTCTGGGCGGCCGCGCGATGGAAATCGTGTACGACGAAATCGACCTGCGTCGTTACTTCCAAAACGCGGTTAGCGTATCCAACGATGCGCCGGTGCTGTTAGACCGCTTCCTTGACGATGCCATCGAAGTCGACGTTGATGCGATTTGTGACGGCGAGCGTGTGCTGATTGGCGGCATTATGGAGCACATCGAGCAGGCGGGCGTTCACTCCGGTGACTCGGCTTGTTCACTGCCGGCTTATACGCTGAGCAAAGAGATTCAGGACGTGATGCGTCAGCAGGTTGAGAAACTGGCGTTTGAACTCTGCGTTCGCGGCCTGATGAACGTGCAGTTTGCGGTGAAGGATAACGAAGTTTATCTGATTGAAGTGAACCCACGTGCGGCGCGTACCGTACCGTTTGTCTCGAAAGCGACGGGCGTTCCGTTGGCGAAAGTCGCGGCACGCGTGATGGCAGGCAAAACGCTGGCTGAGCAGGGCGTCACGAAAGAAATTATTCCGCCGTACTACTCCGTAAAAGAAGTGGTGCTGCCGTTCAACAAATTCCCTGGCGTTGACCCGATTCTGGGGCCAGAAATGCGTTCAACCGGTGAAGTGATGGGCGTGGGCCGCACGTTTGCTGAAGCGTTTGCTAAAGCGATGCTGGGCAGTAACTCGCACATGAAGAAAACCGGACGTGCGCTGCTGTCGGTGCGTGAAGGCGATAAGGCTCGCGTGGTGGATCTGGCGGCCAAGCTGTTGAAGTACGGCTTTGAGCTGGATGCGACGCACGGCACGGCGATTGAGCTGGGCGAAGCAGGCATTAATCCGCGTCTGGTGAACAAGGTGCATGAAGGTCGTCCGCATATTCAGGACCGCATCAAGAACGGCGAGTACACCTACATCGTCAACACCACCGCAGGGCGTCAGGCGATTGAAGATTCCAAGCTGATTCGCCGCAGTGCGCTGCAATACAAGGTGCACTACGACACGACGCTGAACGGCGGTTTCGCTACGGCCATGTCGTTGACGGCAGATCCGACGGAGAAGGTGACTTCCGTGCAGGAAATGCATGCGATGATTAAAGGCTGATTGACCGACTTCGGTAGGCCGTAAGCGGATAATAAAAGCCAGCGTTGGTAACAGCGCTGGCTTTTTTCATGGGAGCGTTTTGAGTGTTAGCCTAGCGCGACTTTGATACCTAACGCGATCAACACCGTTCCCAGCAGCTTATCGACCAGTTTCTGCACTTTAGCCAATCCACGGCGTACCGGTTCGCTTTGGAAAAGTACCACCAACAGCGGCCACCAGACGAGAGAAAGCAGCCAGATAATCATGGCGTACCACAGTTTTTCACCGAGGCCTGAGTGAATGTTCAGAACCTGAGTGAACATCGCCAGAAAGAAGAGTGTGGCTTTCGGATTCAGCAGGTTGCAGAGATAGCCTTGCAGGAACGCTTTTTTCAGGCTGACGCTTTGCTGTGTCAGGTTTGATACGTCCATTTTGCTTCCGCCGCGCGCGAATAGCGCTTGAATACCGATCCAGATCAGATAGGCGGCACCCGCATATTTCAGTACATTAAACAGCCAAGGCGTGGTGGTGATGACGACGGCTAGCCCGGCGACGCAGTACGCCATGTGAGTTGCTACGCCGCAGATGACGCCAAAGGCGGTCATCATTGCAGCAGCACGCGGATAGCGCGCCGCATTCCTGATAACGAGGAAAAAGTCGGGGCCGGGAGAGAGCATCCCCAGCGTGGCGATGGTCGCGACAAACAGTGATGTTTCTAACATGGTCATTCCAGGCAGTGAAGAAAGAGAGGGGCCGAGGGAAATCATAGCGCCAGAATAATGAATTCGCATCACACTTATTGGTTATTCGGCGGCGATATGTTAACAATTGTCCTTTCATTTTTTGTGGTTAATTTCAGGGGCGGGTTAGATAACAACATGGTCAGTGAACGTGAGAACTGTGAACCATTCAGTAGTGAAAAACAATGTAGTGCCGAAAAACGGATGGGTGAAGCGCCACAGCAGCGGGAAATAACCCGATTGTGCATCCAGTGTGCGCTGCTGCTGTTACAGCACGGCGCAGAGAGTATGGTCGTAGAACAGCTGTCGTCACGGCTGGGTATCGCGCTCGGCGCTGATAGCGTTGAGAGTTCAATCTCGGCAAATTCGATTGTGCTGACCACCATCATGCAAGGGCATTGCCTGACGTCGACGCGGAAGAATGTGGATCGCGGCATTAATATGCACGTCGTCATTGAGGTTCAGCATGCGGTCATCATGGCCGAGCATAAGCTGCTGGATGTGGCAGGGGTGGAAAAACGTCTGGGAAATATCAAACCGCTGCGCTATCCGCGCTGGCTGATGGTTTCCGTTGTGGCGCTCTCCTGCGGCTGCTTCAGCCGTTTGAACGGCGGCGGGTGGGATGCGTTTATCGTCACGCTGATTGCCAGCGGTCTGGCGATGTACGTCCGACAGGTCTTTACGGCGCGACACCTGAATCCGTTGATCAACTTCTGCATTACAGCATTTGTCGCGACGTCGGCATCAGGGCTGTTGATGCGTTTGCCTGCTTTTGAACAAACCTCAACGGTCGCGATGGCGGCGAGCGTGCTGCTGCTGGTTCCCGGCTTTCCGTTGATTAACGCCGTGGCGGATATGTTTAAAGGGCACGTGAATACCGGTTTGGCACGTTGGACGGTCGCGAGTTTACTGACGCTGGCAACCTGTATTGGTGTGGTGATGGCGATGTCGCTGTGGGGGTTACGCGGATGGGCTTAAGTTTACTGTGGGCACTCTTGCAGGATATGGTGCTGGCGGCGGTCCCTGCGTTGGGATTTGCGATGGTCTTCAATGTGCCGCTGAAAGTGCTGCCTTACTGCGCGCTGCTGGGCGGTGCTGGGCATGGCGTACGATTTCTGGCGATACATTTCGGCATGAATATCGAGTGGGCGTCTTTTCTGGCGGCGATTCTGATCGGCATCATCGGTATTCGCTGGTCACGCTGGCTGCTGGCGCATCCGAAAGTCTTTACCGTAGCGGCGGTGATCCCGATGTTTCCCGGTATTTCTGCCTATACCGCGATGATTTCGGTGGTGGAAATTTCGCATCTTGGCTACAGCGAAGCGCTGATGAGCGTCATGATGACTAATTTCCTGAAGGCCAGTTTTATCGTCGGCGCGCTCTCTATCGGCCTGTCTTTACCGGGGATCTGGCTCTACCGTAAACGGCCGGGAGTATAAAACTCTTATATTACGTTTCGGTCTTGTATCTATATCGACGAGCGAAAGGGCTTTCCGTATAGTGTCAGCAATTTTCTGACCTACAGGGTTTTTTCACCATGGTTATTAGTTTGATTGCTGCACTGGCAGTGGATCGCGTGATTGGTATGGAAAACGCGATGCCGTGGCATTTGCCAGCCGATCTGGCATGGTTTAAGCGTAATACGCTTAATAAGCCGATTATTATGGGGCGTAATACTTTCCGTTCTATCGGTCAGCCGCTGCCCGGCCGACTGAACATTGTCGTCAGCAATCATCCCGGTGATGACGATCGTGTGACCTGGGTCTCTTCGCTGGACGCTGCGCTGGCGGCGGCGGGCGATGTCGAGGAAGTGATGGTGATTGGCGGCGGCAGTATCTATCAACAAATGCTGGCGCAGGCTAATCGCCTCTATCTGACGCACATTGATGCCGAAGTGGAAGGCGACACGCATTTCCCTGACTATGAGCCGGATGAGTGGCAGTCTGTTTTCAGCGAATTCCATGATGCTGACGAGCGCAACTCACACAGTTACTGCTTCGAAATTCTGGAACGCCGCTAAGCGCCTTCCTGCGATAACGTTCTGTCGATGACTCACTAAACCCGCCTTTGTTGCGGGTTTTTTCGTTTTCTTACCCGATGTTTACTTCCCCCGCCTGACAGCTTTCCCAAATGGCGCGTCTCAGCCAGCGATGCGCAGGATCGCTCTCGCGTCGCGTATGCCACACCTGCTGGAAGGCAAAATTAGGTATCGCGAACGGAGGCGAAAAAATGTGCAAATCTGGCGTAGTGATGTGGGCCATGCTGCGCCGTGCGGCAGTTAAAATCAGGTCAGTACCGGCAATGAGATTGATGGCGGCGTGCCAGTGGGGCAGCGTAAGCACGACATTGCGTGACAGGCCGCTTGCAGCAAGCGCGCTGTCCACTTCATTGGCTGAATCGGGATGCATGGTGACCAGAACATGTGGGCGTTCCAGCCATGCCTCAAACGATAGCGTACCGTTTTCCGGCAGCGTGGCGCGGTCGGCCAGACAGGCAAACTGTTCTTCAAAGAGAAGTTCGGCGTATACTTCAGACGGGCGTTCAGGAAATACGCCGAGGCCTAAATCGATTTCTCCATCAATTAACTGTGCCAGCATCATTTCACGGCCGGCATGACTGACGGCCAGCGAAACGCCGGGAGCCTGCACGCGTAGGTGCCGCATGAGCGTTGGCAAAACGGCATTCGTACCGTAATCAGAAAGCGCCAAACGGAAATGTCGCGTGCTATGGCGCGGATCGAACTGCGGAGCTTGTATGAGGCCATTTAGTTGATCAAGTGCGAGCTCCAGCGGGCTGAGTAGCGCCTGAGCGCGAGTCGTCAGCGTCAGACCGACTTCACGCCGGACTAACAGCGGATCGTTAAAAATCTGGCGAAGCTGTGCTAGTGAATGGCTGACGGCAGGCTGGCTGCGGTGCAGGCGCAGTGCTGCTCGCGTGACGTGTTTTTCCGTCAACAGCGCATGAAGCGTTAGCAGCAGATTCATATCGATACGCCGTAAATCATCCATTCTATGCATTCCTTACGTATAAATTACGAATTTCCATCAGTTTAATGGATGATGGAGTATTGGAACATCCCAATTACGTTGTGAACTTATATTGTGAATCAGGGGGCTCCATGTCGTTATTCTCTTCGTTTTCTCTCTCATTATTGCTGCCGCTGGGTATTGCGGTATTCGCTGGGAGCATTGTGCCTTTTCAGGCCGCCAGTAATGCGATGTTGGGACGATCGTTAGGCCATCCACTTTGGGCAACGCTGGTGTCACTGCTGGTCAGCATTTGCGTGCTGTTGCCGATTCTGTTTGCTGCTCGGGTGCCCACGCCAGCACTGGGTAATGCTTTGCAGGGGCCGTGGTGGATCTGGTTGGGCGGCGTGGCGGGCGTGGCTTATATCACCGTCGCCTTATTGCTGATGCCAAAACTCGGAGCCTCAGGTTTTATTGTCTGCGTGATTGTTGGGCAGGTTGTGGCATCGCTGATCATCGATCATTTTGGTTTGATGGGGTTGGCGGTGAAGCCTGCGACGCTGGGACGAATCGCGGGTGTCACGTTAATCGTGATGGGTATGCTGGTGGTGCAATATTCTGCGGCTTCTCAACCGCTGACAAAATCCACCGCGGCAACCCACCAGCAGCCACAGTGAGAGATGACTTCTCCATTTTTTAGCGGAAATGGGTCACATTTCCGTCATCTATCATCGCTAGTATGAAAACGAGTAGCGGCTTCCGTCGTTCAATTGAGATGTCGTTAAGCCGCTGTATTTGATAGATAGGAGACAGTAAGCATGACGAATAGAAACCGTAATCTGAATACTGACCGACTGATCGATCCACACCGCCGTGAATTGCCGTCAGGCGGCGTAGAAGCCGTCGGCCTGTCTGGGTTTCTTGGCGGTGGCATCTGGTCGATTCCCGCCGAGGCGTTGGCCGTACCGTCATCCAAAAAGGCTCAGTCTGAGACGACTTTTCCCTTTCTATGACTCTGGCACGGTTGGCGATGGAACAACGGCTTTCTAGCCTTTACTCGCCCGACAAGGGCGCGATATCGCCAGAAAGCTCGGTAGTTGATGACGTGTTTGATGAAAGCGACGGTTGCGTGAAATAGCGCTTATCGTCCCAACGCAGCATAGTCAGATCTCCCCCCCAACAGCACCCGGTATCCAGCGCGTAAATGTTTTCCGGCGTGCCTTTCCCTTCCAGCGAGGCCCAATGGCCGAACGCAATAGCGTATTCCCCAGCAATCTGACTCGGTAGCTCAAACCACGGTTTTAGCAGAGACGGTGCCTGACCCGGCGGTTCTTTACACAGCATATCCAACTGCCCGCCAGAGAAGCAGTAGCGCATACGGGTAAAGACATTGGTGCTAAAGCGTAGACGGGCCAGACCGCTGAGCTCTGGGATCCAGTGGTTCGGCATATCGCCATACATGGCATCGAGGAAAAGCGGGTAGCTGTCGCTGCTCAGGATCGACTCGACTTCGCGTGCGCACATGAGCGCCGTCGGCAGATCCCACTGCGGTGTGATGCCTGCGTGCGCCATGACCAGCTTCAGCTCTTCATCAACCTGCAAAATCGGCTGGCGACGTAGCCAGTTGATGAGTTCGTCTGCATCGGGTGCGGTAAGGAGCTCGTTGAGCCGATCTTTCGGCTTGTTGCGGCTGATACCCGCATAAACGGCCAGCAGGTGCAGATCGTGATTGCCAAGCACCATGCGAACAGAGGAACCGAGGGAGCGAACAACGCGTAGAACCTGGAGGGAATCCGGCCCGCGAGCGACTAAATCGCCAGTTAGCCAGAGCGTATCTTGCTCTGGATTAAAGGAAACTTGCGCCAATAGCGCATTAAGTTCCACGAAACAGCCGTGAACATCGCCAACTAAATAGGTAGACATAATTAATGTATCAGTGAAGGAATAGCCAGACGGAAAACGGGGATGGAAACCTGAAACGCTTTACCCTGATGGTCAACCATATGGTAGTGGCCTTCCATCGTGCCGAGAGGCGTTTCGATGACGGCACCGCTGGTATAGTGGAATTCGCCGCCGGGCTGGATAATCGGCTGTTCGCCGACGACACCTTCACCCTGAACTTCAGTCTGGCGACCATTACCGTTGGTGATCAGCCAATAACGTCCCAAAAGCTGGACTTCATGACGCCCCAGATTGCGAACCGTAATCGTGTAAGCAAACACGAAACGTTCTTCATCAGGCTCCGACTGTGATTCCACGTAGAAGCTCTGAACCTGTACACAAACGCGGGGCGCATTAATCATGATGAACTCCAGTTATTCCTGTTTTGCAGGATGCTCGCTCAACCAGTTCGCCAATCGGCAATATTGTTCAACGGTCACATTCTCTGCGCGGCTGGAGACATCGACTCCCAGCGCGGTGAGAACTTCTGGGGTGAACAGGTTGCCCAGGCTGTTACGCAGTGTCTTACGGCGCTGGTTAAACGCTTCCGTTGTGATGCGGCTCAGCACGCGAATGTCGCTGACCGGGTAGGGGATCTCGGCATGAGGAACGAGTCGCACTACGGCAGAATCAACTTTAGGCGCGGGCTTGAATGCCTCTGGTGGTACTTCAAGCACTGGGATTATCTGACAATAATACTGTGCCATGACGCTCAGGCGTCCAAAGGCTTTACTGTTCGGCCCTGCCACCAAGCGGTTAACTACCTCTTTCTGCAACATAAAGTGCATGTCGCGGATAGATTGAGTATAGGTGAACAAGTGGAACATCAGCGGTGTGGAAATATTATACGGCAGGTTGCCAAAAACACGCAGCGGTTGCCCAGCCTGTTCAGCGAGTGCGGCGAAATCGATCGTCATGGCATCTTGCTGAATAATTGTCAGCTTGTCTTTCAGCGTCGGATGCGTTTCCAAGCGCGCTGCCAGATCCCTATCTAGCTCGATAACGGTAAAACGATCCATCCGTTCGCCAACGGGCGCGGTCAATGCGCCGAGGCCGGGACCGATCTCGACGATCGCTTGACCTGGTTGAGGATGAATCGCCGAAACGATGCTATCGATCACGAAGTGATCGTTTAAAAAGTTTTGCCCAAAACGTTTACGGGCGAAGTGACCTTGGTGTACGCGATTATTCATTACTGTGTTTTATCATTTTAATGGCAAGATTTAATGCCGTGATGAAGCTGCCGGGGTCGGCGCTGCCGGTTGCGGCCAGCTCAAGCGCTGTACCGTGATCGACCGACGTACGAATAAAAGGTAACCCCAACGTGATATTAACGGCGCGCCCGAAGCCCTGATATTTCAGAACCGGGAGCCCTTGATCGTGATACATCGCCAAAACGGCGTCAGCGTGCTGCAGATACTTTGGCTGGAAAAGCGTGTCGGCAGGCAACGGCCCAACCAGCGTGATGCCCTGCTGCCGGAGTTCGTCCAGCGCGGGGTTAATCACATCCAGCTCTTCACGGCCCATATGGCCACCTTCACCAGCATGAGGATTCAATCCGCAGACATAGATCTGTGGTTGAGCGATACCGAATTTCGTCTGCAAATCATGATGCAAAATAGTGATGACTTCGTGCAGGCTCTGACGGGTAATCGCCGCAGAAACGGCTGCAAGTGGAAGATGCGTGGTCGCTAAGGCAACGCGCAGTTCTTCTGTTGCCAGCATCATGACGACACGGTCACAGCGGCTGCGATCGGCGAAAAACTCAGTGTGTCCGCTGAAGGGGACGCCGGCGTCGTTGATAATGCCTTTATGCACTGGGCCGGTAATCAGCGCAGCGAATTCACCGTTCAGGCAGCCATCACAAGCACGCGCCAACGTTTCAACGACATAAGCGCTGTTAGCGACATTCAATTGGCCTGGAATGATGGTTGCCGGTGCGGCGATCGGCAGAATGGTCAGGCTACCCGCCTGTTGTGGCTGTGCGGGCTGGCCGGGTTGATAGTCACGTAGCGTCAGCGGCATAGACAGCTGTAATGCGCGACTGAGTAACAGGTCAGGATCCGCACAGATCACGAGCTCTACAGGCCAGGCCTGCTGAGCCAGAGCAATCACCAGATCGGGGCCAATCCCGGCGGGTTCGCCGGGGGTGATCACAACGCGTGGCGTATTGCTCTCAGTCTGCATGAGTTTCAATCTGCATTAGTTACTGGCACCATTAATTACTTTGACATAGGCCGCCGCACGCTGTTCCTGCATCCAGGTTTGCGCTTCTTCAGCGAATTTACGGTTAAAGATCATACGGTACGCTTGTTCTTTTTGCGCCGCGTCGGTTTTATCAACCTGACGGGTGTCTAGCAACTGAATCAGGTGCCAGCCAAAAGAGGAATGAACAGGCTGACTGATTTCGCCTTTCTTCAGTTTCAACAACGCATCGCGGAAGGCCGGATCGTACATATCTGGAGAAGCCCAGCCAAGGTCGCCGCCCTGATTCGCTGAACCAGGATCCTGGGAGAGCAGTTTGGCTTGTGAGGCAAAATCGGTGCTGCCGTTTTTGATCTGCTGTGCCACTTCGGCCAGCTTGGCTTGCGCCTGGCTGTCCGTCATGACGACAGACGGTTTGATTAGAATATGGCGAGCATGCGTTTCGGTTACCGATACGCTTTTGTTACCGCCGCGAATATCGTTCACTTTCAGAATGTGGAAACCCACACCAGAACGGATCGGGCCAACGACCTGACCTTTCTGCGCCTGTGTTAAGCGTTCAGCAAACAGCGTTGGGATCTCTTGCAGCTTACCCCAACCCATTTGACCGCCTTTCAGCGCCTGAGAATCAGATGAATAAGTAATGGCCAGCTTACCAAAATCCGCACCGTCACTGATTTGTTTCACCAGCGATGTTGCCAGATTTTCCGCTTCATCAACCTGCTGCTGAGTCGGGTTTTCCGGTAATGAGATCAGAATGTGGCTCAGATTCAGCTCATCGTTTTCGCCGGTCTGGGTGGCGATTTGCTTAGCTAGCGTATCGACTTCCTGCGGCAGTACGGTAATGCGACGGCGGACTTCGTTATTACGTACTTCCGAAATCAGCATCTCTTTGCGAATCTGGTTACGGTAGGTGTTGTAGTTCAGACCTTCATAAGCCAACTGGCTTTTTAGCTGGTCCAGAGACATCCGGTTCTGAGCGGCAATATTGGTAATCGCCTGATTCAACTGCTCATCCGTCACCTGGATACCCATCTTCTGCGCCATTTGCAGGATGATGTTATCCATGATCAGGCGATCGGTAATCTGATGACGTAGCGTGGCGTCATCCGGTAACTGTTGCCCGGCCTGCTGGGCGTTCAGTTTTACCGACTGCAAAAGACTGTTTACATCACTTTCCAACACAACGCTGTTGTCGACCACTGCTGCGACTTTATCAACCACCTGTGGTGCTGCGAACGCGGTAGAGGCACTCAGTGCCAATCCGAGAATAAGCGTTCTCCAGTTCTTCATACCTTTCCCATTATTTCATCCGCAAGGCGGGTTAAAAGTTCCAACATTTCAGTGAGACAGCCTGTTTGCCACATCCTTATCGGCTAAGCATTCCGTATTGCATCAGAATGCGCGCTGGTAAGGCAAAATACCTGAACGCAGCATTTTGTCGGAACCCAGACTGTAATTGCTGCTTAAACCACGTAATTCGATATTAAATGACACTTTGTTGTCGTATTCGCTGCTGCGGCTGGCGCTGTTCCAGTCGGTAATTTTACGTTCATAACCGACGCTCATGGCCCAACAACAGGTATTGTACTGTAAGCCAATCAGCTGGTTTGCTGGCTGATTAGCCTTGGTGTCGTAATAATAAGCCCCAACCACCGCCCAACGTTCGACGATCGGCCAGCTTGCGGTGATACCGACCTGCGAAATACCTTGCTGGAAGCCAGGGTTCGTAACGTTAGGGATCATGTCACGAATATATTCTGGGCTGGCGTAACGGTAGTTCAACTGCACCAGACGTTCCGCATCACGACGGTATTCTAACACGGCATCGCCCAGCGCGACTTCGTTCAGGCGATTGTCATATTGCAGACCACCGCGAACCCCCCACCTGTCATCGATTCTCAGGAAGGAGTCACCTGCCCATACCTGGCTGCCGTTGTTCTCACTTCTATCGAACGACGTGGTGCGGTCGCCAGTGCGTTGGCGATCGAAGTAATAAATTTGACCAATGGAAGCGTTAAAACGTTCAACCAACGCATCATCATAAATACGCGTGGTGACACCGGTCACAAGCTGATTCGCGGATGCGATGCGGTCCAGGCCGCTGTAGCTGCGATCGCGGAACAGACCTGAATAGTCGGTCTGCATCAGCGTGGAGTCATAGGTATGAATACTGCTCTGATCGCGATAAGGGACGTACAAGTACTGCGCACGTGGTTCCAGCGTCTGGGTATAAGCCTGCGACCAGTCCATTTCGCGTTCAAAGACCATCTTGCCATCGACTTTATATTGCGGCATCACCCGATTCACCGAATCTTTCAGTGCATCTTTTGTACCTTGATCAATGTTTGGCGTTGAGGAAGAACGATAGCGATCGAGATTGTCCTGCTGATAGTGCGTCGCCAATAGCTTGGCTTCAGTATTCAGGCTTGCCCAGCGGTTTGCCAGTGGCAGATTCAACGTTGGCTCAACGTGCAGGCGAGTCGCTTCCGGTCGATTGTCGTTGACGTTAGTAAATTTTACCGCCTGACCATAAAGGTGCATATCAATCGGGCCGATATCATTCTGGTAATAATTGATATCAAGCTGCGGTTCAGCACGGTAGACATCACGGCTGGTCGCATTGGAAAAGACCTGGAACTGTTTGGTAGACAGCGTAGTGTCCCAGTTTTGGTTCGCATAGCCTGCGCTGAGTTTTTGCGTGACATACCCATCGGTGGTTGAGCCGTAATGCGAGTCCAGATCGGTGAAGTAGCGGTCGTCGCTGACTTTTGTGTAATCGGCGTTAAAACGCCATACCTGATCCATCACACCGCTATGACCCCAGTGGAACAGCCAGCGGGTATCGTTACTATCTTGCGGGGAGACTTTGGCGTATTCATTGTCGCTGGGGAGCCAGTCGAATTGAATGACACCAAGGCCCGGTGTGGTCAGGTAGCGGAATTCGTTCTGCCACTGCATACCACGTTTAGTTTGCAGATGCGGTGTGATCGTGGCGTCAAAATTAGGGGCAATATTCCAGTAATAGGGCGTCAGCAGTTCGAAGCCATTGCTGCTACCATATTTCGCATTGGGGATCAGGAAGCCAGAGCGTCGTTTATCGCCGATAGGAAGTTGTAAATACGGGCTATAGAACACAGGTACGCCAGCAATCTTGAAACGTGCGTTCCAGATTTCAGCAACTTGCTCTTCTCTGTCTTGAATCACTTCCGAACCGACGACACTCCAGCTATTATCTCCCGGCAGACAGGAAGTGAAGGAGCCGTTTTCCAGAATGGTGTAGCGGTTGCTGTCACGCATTTTCATTTTGTCGGCGGAACCACGCCCTTGACGGCCTACCATCTGATAGTCGCCTTCATAGACGTCAGTATCTTTGGTGTTCAGGTTGGCCCAGGCCTTAGGGCCTTTCAGGATAACCTGATTGTCGTCGTAGTGGACATTTCCCGTCGCAGTAATGGTGCGCGTAGGCGTGCTACCCTGCGTTGTCGGATCCAACTGGTTCAGTTCCACCTGCTCGGCGGTCATGACGCTGTTGCCCTGCTGGATGTTAACATTGCCGATAAATTTGGCGTTGTCGGGATAGTTGGCTTCGGTTTTGTCGGCCTGAATATTGACCGGCAACTGATTAGGATCGCCTGTTACCAGCGGTCTGTTGTACGTCGGTACACCCAGCATGCACTGTTCAGCGAGATCGGCCAGCGCGTGCTGGCTGTAAAGCGCCGACCAAACCAGAGTGGCCAGCAGAGTTGGGAAACTTTTTTTCATACGTAGTATCAGGTGTTCCGTCATCAGGGGCATCATGCCGGCAAGCGGTCAGAGACTATATCACTCGTTAGCGTTGCGCCAGTGTTAAATCCCCACCGCCTATACGCACCGCCGTTAGGTGCAAAGATAAATGACAGGTATGATAAAGCAATTTTTGGCTGACGGCATGAGGATTTGAGGAGTATATGCGGTATTGGGGAAAGTTGCTGGGGTTGGCGCTGGGAATCGTCTCAAGCGCTGGCATCTGGGGAATGATCATGGGCTTACTGATGGGGCATTGGATTGACAAAGCTCGGGCATCGCGTCGCCGTGATTATTTCTCCGCCCAGTCTACCCGTCAGTCATTGTTCTTTCTCACGACCTTTCAGGCCATGGGGCACCTGACCAAATCCAAAGGCCGGGTGACGGAAGCTGATATCAAGATCGCAACCAAAATGATGGATCGCCTTGAGCTATTTGGTGAGGCCAGAACCGCCGCTCAACGGGCTTTCCGCGAAGGAAAGACTAGCCATTTCCCTCTGCGAATAAAATTACGCAAGCTACGCGATGCCTGTCTGGGACGTTTTGATTTAATTAAGATGTTTCTGGAAATTCAGCTTCAGGTCGCGTTTGTTGATGGCGTTTTGCATCCAAATGAACGACGCGTGTTGTATGTGATTGCCGATGAGCTGGGTGTGACGCGTGAGCAGTTTGAGTTCTTTCTGCGCAATATGGAAAGTAGCACGGGGCAACAGTCGCGGCAGAATCAGTCACGCCAGAACGGTAAATCGTATCAACGACGCAGTAACGGCCACTCCAGCGGGGGTTACTCCAACGGACACTCTTATGGCGGCCAACGCCCAGTTTCACCGCCGCGTGGGCCAACGGTCGAAAGTGCCTGTCGTACGCTAGGCGTGCGCAGCAGCGATGACGCTGTGACGATTAAGCGCGCCTACCGCAAACTCATGAGTGAGCATCATCCCGATAAGCTGGTCGCCAAGAAGCTTTCACCGAGGATGATGGAAATGGCCAAGCGCAAAGCGCAGGATATTCAGGCCGCCTATGAACTGCTGAAAAGCGCGAATCAGATCAAATAATCCGTATCTTTCCTCTTCTTACTCCTTCCCTGTTTTACCAGCAAGCACCGATTTGCAAATACCGTCGGCATATCTGTCTCAGAAATCCGCTTCGCAACGAAAGTGCATCGGGGTATTGAAAGCCGGGTGCGTGATAGCCAGTTCTTGTGCGTGCAGTAACAGGCGGGGTGCCATCGCTTTAGCATCAGGATGTGCATAAAAGCCATCGCCGAGGATCGGGTGACCGAGTGCCAGCAGATGGACGCGTAATTGGTGGGAGCGACCGGTAATCGGCATCAGCTTGACGCGTGTTGTACCGTCAGCGTCACGTGAAAGTACCTGATACTCCGTCTGCGCTGCTTTTCCTGTTTCAAAGCAGACTTTCTGTTTTGGGCGGTTCGGCCAGTCGCAGATCAGTGGCAGGTCGATGACGCCTTCATCCTGTGCCATATGTCCCCAGACGCGGGCAAGGTAGGATTTCTTGGGTTCACGCTCGCGAAACTGACGCTTTAATTCTCGCTCGGCGGCTTTCGTGAGGGCGACGGCAATCACGCCGCTGGTTGCCATATCCAGACGATGTACAGATTCTGCGGTTGGATAGTCAGCCTGAATACGGCTCATGACGCTGTCTTTATGTTCGGGCGCGCGGCCGGGAACCGACAGCAGACCGCTGGGTTTATTCACCACCATGATGTGCTGATCCTGATACAGAATAGGCAACCAGGGATCGGTAGGCGGATTATAGGGTTCCATCGGAGCACCTTTCAGGCAACGTATAATGTGTGATATTAGGGAGAACACGGGGATGAGGTTCCCGCAGGGAGACCTCGCCCCGTGGTAGGCCCGTGTATCTCGATTTTGCAAACAACATGTCTTTATGACTGCGGTATAGCACGATGCCGATACCGCAGTCAGCAACGCTTACTGATGCGTTACCACAACCAGACGGATTGCATCCAGACGCCAGTTGGCTTCATGCAGGTTGCTCAGCACCTGCTCGCGCTGGTTTTCCAGTGCAGTCAGCTCATCTTCACGAATGTTGGGGTTGACGGCTTTCAGCGCTTCCAGACGTTCCAGCTCGCGGCGCAATTGCAGGTCAGCCTGCTCTTGAGCGTCGGCGATGAGCTGGCGCGCCTGTGTTTCTACCAGCGCTTCCGCCTGTTGCAGCATGGCGTGAACATCAGGCTGTACGGCATTCACCAGCTTGCTGGATGTATGACGGTTTACCGCATTGAGCTGGCGGTTGAAACTTTCAAACTCAACCTGTGCCGCCAGATTGGTGCCTTTACGGTCCATCAGCAGGCGAACTGGCGTAGGCGGCAGGAAGCGGGTCAGTTGCAGATGTTTCGGTGCCTGCGCTTCCACTACGTAAACCAATTCTGCCAGCAGCGTGCCGACCGGCAGCGCTTTATTTTTCAGCAGCGACACTGCACAACTGCCGGTATCGCCGGACAGCACCAGATCGAGTCCGTTACGGATCAGCGGGTGTTCCCAACTGATAAACTGTGCATCTTCGCGAGAGAGTGCCTGATCGCGATCGAAGGTGATCGTACAGCCGTCCTGCGGCAGTCCCGGGAAGTCTGGCACCAGCATATGATCGGATGGCGTCAGGATGATCAGGTTATCGCTACGATCTTCCTGATTGATGCCAACAATATCGAACAGGTTCAGGGCGAATGTCACCAGATTGACGTCATTATCCTGCTCGGCAATGGCCTGCGCTAGCAACTGAGCCTGTTCGCCACCGTTAGAATGCATTTCCAGCAGGCGATCGCGGCCTTGTTCAAGCTGTTGTTTCAGGCTGTCGTGCTGTTGACGGCAAACATGGATAAACTCATCCAGTCCCTGCTGTTCACCAACGGTCGTCAGTCGCTCGATCAACTGCGTGTGGTGCGCATCATAGATGGTACGGCCTGTCGGACAAGTGTGCTCAAACGCGTCCAACCCTTCGTGATACCAGCGCACCAGCAACGCCTGTGCGGTATTTTCCAGATACGGCACCAGAATCTGAATTTCTTTGGCCTGCCCGATACGGTCCAGACGACCAATACGCTGTTCCAGCAGGTCGGGGTTGAACGGCAGATCGAACATCACTAAATGGCTGGCAAACTGGAAGTTACGGCCTTCGGAACCAATCTCTGAACAGATCAGCACCTGTGCGCCTTCTTCTTCGGAAGCAAAATAGGCGGCGGCGCGGTCACGCTCCAGAATCGATAGTCCTTCATGGAAGACGGCAGCGCGGATTGCTTCACGCGTGCGCAGCACTTGCTCCAGCTGTAGCGCGGTGGCGGCCTGTGCACAGATCACCAGCACTTTTTCATCACGATGTGCAGTCAGGTAGTTCAGTAACCATTCCACGCGCGGATCGAAGTTCCACCAGGTGGCATCGTCCCCTTCGAGCTGTTGATAAATTTGTTCCGGGTACAGCATGTCGCGGGCGCGGACTTCTAGCGTCTTATTCGCGTTCATAATGCCGGACACTTTAATCGCCGTTTGGTACTGCGCCGGCAGCGGCAGGCGGATTTGATGCAGGATACGCTGTGGGAAGCCTTTAACCCCCTGACGCGTGTTACGGAACAGCACACGGCTGGTGCCGTGGCGATCCATCAGCATGGTGATCAGTTCCTGACGCGCTTTCTGATTGTCATCGCTGTCGCTGTTGATGGCTTTCAGCAGCGGCTCGATATCCTGTTCGCCCAGCAGATCGCTCAGCGCATTCAGTTCAGCCGTTTTAGCCTTTTCGCCCGCTAACAGCAACGTGACGGCATCGGCGACCGGACGGTACTGCTGCTGTTCGGCAACGAATTCCTGGTAGTCGTGGAAACGATTGGGATCGAGCAGGCGTAAGCGCGCAAAGTGGCTCTGCTGGCCGAGCTGTTCCGGCGTCGCCGTTAAGAGCAGAACGGCCGGCGTGGCGCGTGCCAGCGTTTCGATGGCCTGATATTCCGGGCTAGGGCTTTCTTCGCTCCAGACCAGATGGTGGGCTTCATCCACCACCAGCAGATCCCAGTCGGCGTTGACGAGCTGCGCAAAGCGCTGGGCGCTGCGTTGCACAAATCCCAGTGAGCAGATCACGAGCTGTTCCGTTTCAAACGGATTGCTGCTGTCCAGCTTGGCTTCGGCATAGCGTTCGTCATCAAACAGTGAGAACAGCAGGTTAAAGCGGCGCAGCATTTCGACCAGCCACTGATGTTGCAAGGTTTCCGGCACGACAATCAGTACACGGCTGGCACGGCCTGCCAGTAACTGCTGGTGGATGATCATTCCCGCTTCAATGGTTTTCCCCAGACCGACTTCGTCCGCCAGCAAAACGCGTGGGGCGTGGCGTTGGCCGACTTCATGCGCGATATGCAACTGATGGGGGATAAGGCTGGCACGCATGCCGCGCAATCCGACCTGCTGCTGTAGCGCCTGCTCGTTCTGATGCTTGCGGGCGCGGTAGCGCAGGGCAAAGCGATCCATCCGATCGATCTGCCCGGCAAACAGGCGATCTTGCGGTTTGTTGAACGTCAGTTTGCTGTCGAGGAAGACTTCACGCAGTTCCACCGACGTTTCATCATCCAGGCGCTGGCCGCAATACACCAGCAACCCCTTTTCTTCTCGCACGTCATCAACTTTGAGCTGCCAGCCTCCATGGCTGGTGACGGTGTCGCCGGGATTGAACATCACGCGAGTGATGGGGGCGTCGCTGCGGGAATAAAGTCGGTTTTCACCGCTGGCAGGGAAAAGCAGCGTAATCATACGCGTATCGACGGCAACAACCGTTCCCAGTCCAAGTTCGCTTTCCGTATCGCTGATCCAGCGCTGACCAAGTGTAAAAGGCATAAATTCTTAGCTCGATGTTCGTCTGTGTCGGAGGAATATCTGATTACACTATCGGGTGCCGATAATGCTGCGGATGCAAATTCAGAAAGGGCGTTATGGTAATAGATGACGGTGCGTTCGTCACCCCTCAAACTTGCTGTAGCACGAATTAACCCCTGTCATTTAAAACAAGCCCATCTGACCTGTTACCCGTGTAGCAAAATCGTCGTGCAGGAAAGGCAGAATGGCATCTGCGACGGGCTGGAGCTGGCGTTCGACATAATGCTGGTAATCCAGCGGAGAATGTCGAGTTTCCAATGGTTCGGGGCCGTTGACGGTCATCACATAGCTGATCCAGCCGCCGTTTTGGTATTGCAGCGGTCGTCCTTGCTGACGGTTATAGTCATCGGCGATTTTCGCGGCTCTGGCGTGAGGTGGCACGTTGCGCTGGTAATCATCGAGCCGGCGACGTAGCCGTTTACGGTAGATCAACAGATCGTCAAAGCCCCCATTCAGGGTGCGATCGACATAATCCCGCAGCCAGTCCTGATAAGGCTGTTGCTGAAAAATCAGCAGATAGAGCTGCTGTTGAAACTGCTGCGCCAGCGGTGTCCAGTCAGTGCGCACGGTTTCCAGCCCTTTGAATACCATCTTTTCGCCTTGTGGCGTGTCGATCATGCCGGCGTAGCGCTTTTTACTGCCTTGTTCCGCGCCGCGAATCGTTGGCATCAGGAAGCGGCGAAAATGTGTTTCAAACTCCAGCTCCAGCGCGCTGGTCAACTGCTGAGTGTCTTGCAGGTGCTGTGTCCACCATTGGTTAACGTGCTGCACCAGCGCGTTGCCAATCTTTGCGGCTTCTTCTTCGCTATGCGCGTGCTTCAGCCAGACAAAGGTGGAGTCGGTATCGCCATAAATCACCTGATAGCCCTGTTCCTCGATCAGTTCGCGCGTTTTACGCATGATTTCATGGCCGCGTAGGGTGATGGAGGAGGCGAGACGCGGATCGAAGAAACGGCAGCCTGTGGCGCCTAGCACGCCGTAAAAGGCGTTCATGATGATCTTTAGCGCCTGCGACAGTGGCTTGTTATTAGTACGCTTCGCCGCTTCACGCCCTTGCCAGATTTGCTCAACAATCGCTGGCAGGCAGTGCTGTTCGCGGGAGAACCAGGCCCCGCGAAAGCCGGGGACGGCGTGCTGAGCGTCTGGATTTTGTGTTCCTACCGCTAGCCCAACCGGATCGATCAGGAACGTGCGGATAATGGCAGGGTAGAGGCTCTTATAATCCAGCACGAGCACTGAATCATACAGGCCGGGACGCGAATCCATCACAAATCCGCCGGGGCTGGCTTCAAGTGCGACGTCACCCAGATTCGGGGCAACGTAACCCATGCGATGCATGCGCGGTAAATAAAGGTGGGAAAATGCCGCCACGGAACCGCCGCTGCGGTCGGCCGCCAGACCGGTGACGCTGGCGCGTTCTAGCAAGAAAGGCAGCAGCTCGGTTTTGTCGAAAATACGCGTAACCAATTCGCAGTCTTGCAGATTATAGCGAGCGAGTGCGGGCTTATCTTCGGCAAAACGGCGGTCAATTTCATCCATCCGCTGATAGGGCGTGTCGATGGCTTTGCCTTCCCCCAGCAGCGACTGCGCGACAAACTCCAGACTAAACGAGGCAAAATTCCATGTCGCGGATTTGAGCGCTTCAATGCCGTCGATAATCAAACGGCCAGTGGCGCTGGCAAAAAAATGCCCCTGTTTAAAGCCGTGCTCCCGCCATTCTAACGCCTGACCGTTGCGCCCAAGCTTGAGCGGAATGTTGTAGCGCTCGGCATGTTTCTGCAAGACGCGCAGGTCAAACTGCACCAGATTCCAGCCGATGATGGCATCAGGATCGTGCTGTTGCATCCAGATGTTCAGTTTTTCCAGCAGTAGCGGACGGCTGGCGACATACTCCAGCGTAAAATCTTCGTGCTCGGCGGGCGTGCCGTTTGGTGGGCCGAGCATGTAAACCTGACGCTGCCCGCAGCCTTCCAGCCCGATGCAGTAAAGCTCGCCGTGGCGGGTGGTCTCGATATCCAACGACACCAGCTTGAGCATCGGGCGGTAATCAGGATTGGGTTTCATGCGGGCGTCCGTCAGCAGGCTATCTGAAACGGCGTTGCCGCTAAACCACACGGGTGCGGTGATAAAGCGTTCCATCAAAAAGCGTTCCGTCGGGCGAATATCCGCTTCGTAGACCTGAACGCCGCCTTCACGCAGCAATTTCTCCAGCCGCAGTAGCTGTCGGTATTGCGGGCAATACAGCCCCAGCAGCGGCTGATGGTGGAAATCCTGCATGGCGAGCGGTTTTAACTGCCAGCGTTTCTCCTGCTGTAAGAGCGTTCTTGCGCGGGCTTCCTGTTGTGCGGGAATAAAGGCAACGGCCTGCTGTACTGGCAGACGTGCGAGCAGCGGGCCCTCATCGGTGGCCAGCCAGAATTCAACCTGCGTGCCAACTGGTGTGTCATTCCAGTGGCGGGTCAGTAGAAACCCCTGACGAACCTGAGTCACTAAGCGGCCTTTTATAGCGAGCGAGATAAGGAAAGATGGTAGGGATAAGTATGGTTATTTATACAGGTGATGTCCAGTGTTTGACTATGCAGTAATGAACCCGCTGTTATCGTCGGGCAGCGAAAAGACCTCTCTCTCACCTGATAACATAACATTTATGATTATGGCGCAAAGGCGTTGTAATGGTGTTTTTCTGACTCGATTTCTCGTGCGTAGTAACCCCAATCATCGGTGGTGAAAAAACCAATATTGTTGACAGTCGTATCCGGAAAATCCGGCCTTCCTGTTCCATGCTTATGGACGGGTTTTGTTTGCTGGCAATACTGGCAGGCAACTATCAATGATAGGGGGGAATAAGGAGTTGACGGCTTCTGCTATGATCCAGACAATCCTTGTTTTTATAACGTATGGGTAGATTTTATGGAAGCGTGGCTGGATCATCTGGTTACCCAATCGCTAGCGTATTCACTGATCGCCGTCATGCTGGTTGCCTTTCTCGAATCTCTGGCTTTGGTAGGGCTGCTGTTGCCGGGAACGGTGATGATGGCAACGCTGGGAGCACTGATCGGCAGCGGACAAATGGGGCTTTACCCGGCGTGGGCTGCAGGGATTATCGGTTGCCTGCTAGGGGACTGGATTTCCTATTTCATTGGCATGCGTTTTAAGGCACCGCTGCATAACTGGTCTTTCCTGAAAAAGCATCAGGCGTTGCTGAGTAAAACCGAATATGCCCTGTATCAGCACCCGATGCCGACGATACTGATCGGCCGTTTTGTCGGGCCGACGCGTCCGCTCATCCCGATGGTGGCGGGGATGCTGGGGTTACCGCCTTATAAATTTGCTGTACCGAATATCATCGGCTGCCTGCTGTGGCCGCCAGCCTATTTCTTACCGGGCATTTTGGCTGGCGTTGCGATTGATATTCCCGCGGGGACAAACAGCGCAGGATTTAAGTGGCTGTTGCTGATTACTGCCATCATGCTGTGGGGCGCTGGCTGGCTAAACTGGCGCTGGTGGCGCAGTGATAAGCGTAAACATCATGACTGGTTTAGCAGAAAGATGCCGCTCAGACGCCTGCGCTGGGTCGCGCCTGTGATGTCCGTGGCAGCGGTTGCCTTGCTGATCGTACTACTACAGCACCCGCTGATGCCAGTTTACCGTCATCTGCTATGGCAGGTGTTAAACGGGTAATGTTGGGCAGGCTGGGAAAGACCCGGCCAAGCCAGTTAGCAGTAAAACTCGGCGACCTGCTCGAAAATACGCATTTCTTCACCGTGACGGCGAACCTGAAGGACGTCTTCCAGCTTTTCCACCTGACTGATCATCTGCGGTAGCCGCTGGTCATCTTTGACCAGTAGCCAGATGCGGCTTTCTTCACCGTTGGCCAGCGGCATACACAAAATGCCTTCCACGTTAAATGCCCGGCGGGCAAACAGGCCGCAAACGTGTGACATGACGCCGGGATGGTTGCGCACAGAGAGTTCTAGCGTGACCTGATTTGAAGTTGGTTGAGTTGACGAAGTTAGTTGAGTTGACATAGTCATTAATCTCCGATCATATCGATGTTCGCGGCACCCGGTGGCACGATGGGTAACACTTTCTCATTGGCGTCAATAAGTACGTGGATCAGCGCAGGACCCGGTTGATTGAGCATCTCTTGCAGCGCGGCTTGTGGGTCTGCGGCGGCGTTCAGATCGCAAGTTGCAAAGCCAAAACCTGCGGCAATCGCGAGGAAATTCGCGCTGTAGCGGTAATCGGCTGCGAAGATGCGTTTCTGGAAAAACATATCCTGTTGCTGGTGAACCAGACCGAGCGATTGGTTGTTCATCAGGACGATTTTTACGTTGAGTCCTTCTTCTGCCGCAGTCGCCATTTCCTGAATATTCATCATCAGGCTGCCATCACCCGAGAAACACACCACGGTGCGATCCGGTTCAGCCAGCGCCGCGCCAATCGCCGCAGGCAGGCCAAAACCCATCGTCCCAAACCCGCCGGATGTCAGCCACTGGCGTGGACGACGCAGCGGATAAGACTGCGCGACCCACATCTGATGCTGGCCGACATCGGTCGTGATGATGGCATCATCCGTCAGCGCCTGTGCCGTGGCCTGAACCAGACCATAATGACTCAATGGATCGTCAGCGCCCGGCATGCTGAACGGAAATTCCTGTTGCAGACCACGGACGGTGGTGCGCCATACGTCACGCTGCTGCGGCGTAATCTGTGGCAGCAGTTGATCCAGCGCCTGTGCGACATCTGCGTTGATCGCCACGTGCGGTTGGCGGATCTTGCCCAACTCGGCGGGATCGATATCGATGTGAATGATGCTGGCCTGCGGGCAAAACTGTTCTGCTTTACCAATCGCGCGATCGTCAAAACGCGCACCTAGCACAATTAACAAATCTGCCTGCTGTAAGATCAGATTGGTTGATCGTGCGGCGTGCATACCCAGCATCCCGAGTGACAGAGGGTGATCGACGGGCATGGTTCCCAGCGCCATCAGCGTCATGGTGGTTGGCAGACTGGAGCGTTCCGCCAGTTGAATCACCTGTTCGTGCGCGGCGCTGCTAATGATCCCACCGCCCAGATAAAGTACCGGACGCTGAGCCGCGTTAATCATGGCCGCAGCACGCTCGATTTCCTGCTGGGCGATAGCGGGTGGCGTATCAAGAGGGAAGACGTCCGGCAGTTCGCTCAGCTCAATGGTCGCATTCTGAATGTCTTTTGGAATATCGATCCACACCGGACCCGGGCGGCCCGACTGCGCGATGCGAAAGGCTTCTGGGATCACGCGCGGCAGTTCGTTGATGTCGCGAACCAGATAGTTATGTTTGGTGACGGGAATAGAGATGCCATAGGTGTCGACTTCCTGAAACGCATCGGTACCGATCATGCTGGAAGGCACCTGACCGGTGATACACACCAGCGGGATCGAATCCAGTTTGGCATCGGCGATGGCGGTGAGCAGGTTGGTCGCCCCCGGCCCGCTGGAAGCCATACAAACCGCAGTGCGTCCGCTGGCTCGCGCCATGCCTTGTGCCATAAATCCAGCGCCCTGCTCGTGGCGAGCCAGAACGTGGCGAATCGTCTTACTCTGACCCAGTGCATCATATAACGGCAGGGCCGCGCCGCCGGGAATGCCCGCTACGGTGGTGATGCCCTGCTGTTCGAGCAGCCGAACAATTAACTGAGCGCCTGTATAACGCATGTTTACATCCTTCATCAGGGCCGGTGCGGTGTCGGAGCGGGGAGGGTAAAAACAAGAAACCCCGCTCGGCTTGCGCCGGCGGGGTTTGAGAATCTTCGATTCGGAACCCGTTACGGCGCGCTGCCGACGACGACCACGACTGCCACGCGCACGACGACGACCGCGTCAACATGCGCGGTGCTTAGTAGTGCTGAAGTGGAAGAAGAATAGTGCGTCACGGGAATCCTATTTATGTTCTAGTGAATTATTTATGGCCGAATGTTGTGTTCGAATGAGTTATTCACTCGCCAACTCATATAAGCACAGCAGTACAAAAAGACACAATACCTACAAGGGATAAAAACTGAATATGTCGAATTGGTCACAGTATACCCGTCATACTTCGAGTTGCATGTGCGTTGGCTACGCTCAGTCACCCGAATCACTTACTTGAGTAAGCTCATCGGGATTCCCTCACTTGCCGCCTTCCTGAAACTCGAATTATTTAGGGTATATATTGGTATTTCACCGCACGACTATCGCCTGATTTTTCGCCGAATAACCGAGAGAAGCGTGACTGTTTTCACAATTGGAACAGGGTTTCAATGTTATAAATTATAAAATAATCATTGAGATAGTGGGTGGTGATAAATGGGCGTGTCCCGAGCGGTAGGGAAAGGCGTATTAAGCGGTATCTTATTGATAGCAATAGGTATCGGCACGGCGATGGCCTGTCAGGCTGGCCCTGCTAACGAATGGAAACGGGGTATTGAACAGCAGCGTCAGGCGGATTTGGGCAATGGCTGTTATCTCAATCCGATTATTGCGGGCGATCATCCTGACCCCACGATGATCAAAGACGGGGATGACTATTACATGACGTTCTCGTCATTTGACGACATCCCCGGGCTGCTGATTTGGCATTCTCGCGATTTAGTGAACTGGGAACCACTTGGCCCCGCGATCACGACGCCTGTCGACGCGATCTGGGCACCGGATTTGGTGAAGCACAACGGCAAGTATTATATCTACTTCACTACAAACCGGATTATCGACGCCAAAGGGACGAAAAAGAAAACGCTGTATGTGATTACCGCCGATGATATCCACGGCCCGTGGACGCCGCCGAAAGATACTGGCTTGAAAAACCCGGCTAGCGATCCCGGCCACGTCGTGGGAGAGGATGGCAAGCGTTACATCTTTATGTCTGGTGGCAACCGCGTGCAATTAACGGATGACGGGCTGTCGACGGTCGGCGACATGGCAGTGGTCTATCAGGGATGGCAGTACCCGGAAGAGTGGGATGTGGAAAGCTTCTCGCAGGAAGGACCTAAGATGCTGCGCCACGGCGACTACTTCTACATGGTACTGGCGGAAGGCGGAACGGCTGGGCCACCGACCGGGCACATGGTGATTGCCGCGCGATCTAAATCGATCAACGGACCGTGGGAAAACTCGCCGCATAACCCGATTATTCGCACGCAGGATCGTTCAGAAAAGTGGTGGTCACGCGGTCATGCCACGCTGATCGAAGGGCCGGATAAAAACTGGTATATGGTGTATCACGGTTATGAAAACGGCTTTATGACGCTAGGGCGGCAGGCGATGCTGGAGCCGATTGTCTGGGGCGATGATGGCTGGTTTACGTCTGCCGGATTCGATACCGGCAAACCGATTCGCAAGCCGACAGGGGGCGAAGCGGTGCCTCACGGCATCGGCTGGTCTGATAGCTTTACCGACGAGAAATTTCCGGCTCGCTGGCATTTCTACCGCGCCAATGCGGAAGAGCTAAAGCGGGTTACGCTTAGCGACGGCAAGCTGCACTTGAAGGCAAAAGGCACGTCGCCGAAAGATAGCGCGCCGCTGACGATGATCCCCGGCGATCAGGCTTACCAGATTGAAGTGACGGCGAATTTTGCCCCCGGCGCGCAGGCTGGTTTACTGCTGTTCTACAACGCGAAGCTGTACGTCGGGCTGTCGTTTAATCAGGATGGCACCGTCATGCATCGCTACGGGCTGGAAAGAGCGGAGAAGAAACTGCCGCATATTACGGGCAATGAGGTGCAGATTCGGATGAAAAACGATCGCCATATCGTAACGTTCTACACCCGAACTTCGGATCAGGAACCGTGGAAAAAATACCCAGTGCAGATGGAAGTGTCTGGCTACCACCACAACGTCGCGTATGATTTCCTCAGTCTGCGGCCTGCCCTGTATGCTTCAGGCGAAGGCGAGGTGACGTTCAGCAACCTGCGCTATCAGGCGTTGCCTTAATTTCTCAATCCGAAGACGGACGTGAAATTCCCAGGATGGCGGCGGCCTCAGCGCTGCCATCCTGTAGCGCCTGAGTCGGCCCGTCATAATAAATCTGTCCGTCCACGATCAGCACCGTACGCTTCGCGATCCGCATGGCATCATCCAGATTATGGGACACCATCAACAGCGTGAATTCACGCTCCTGACACACGCTCTCAACCAGATCGAGCATCTCCTGACGCAGCGCAGGATCGAGCGCTGAGAACGGTTCATCCAGCAGCAGAATAGGCTGGTGGCGCACTAGACAGCGTGCCAGTGCCGCACGCTGGCGCTGCCCGCCGGACACCTGCGACGGTAGACGATCCAGAAGATTCGCCAGACCGACCCGATCGGCGATCTGCCGTAGCGTTTCATGCTGTGCAGCACTGAGGCGCAGGCCGGGATGTAGCCCCAGCGCGATGTTCTGTCCGATCGTCAAATGAGGAAACAGGTTATTTTCCTGAAACAGAATCGACACCGGTCGTTTAGCGGGAGGTGTCTCGCGGTGAGATTCGCCGTTAAGCCGTAATTCCCCGCTGTCTGCCATCAGGAAACCGGCAACCAGATTCAGCAGCGTACTTTTCCCTGCGCCGCTGGGGCCGAGGATGGCGATGCGCTCGCCCGGTTTGACGTGAAAATCAAAACGCATGGGCAAGTGCTGATAAAAGTAGGTCAATTTCTCAAGCGCGATCATGACGGCCTGCCAGTTTCTCAATCAGGGTAAATAACATAAAGCACAGCAGCATTAAGAGCAGCGCCGTGACTGCGCCGTCGGCGCTGCGGTAGGAACCAATTTGCTGGTATAGATAGAACGGCAGCGTGCGGAACTGCTCATTGCCGAACAGCGCAATAACGCCGAAATCACCAATCGACAGCACGCAGGCAAAAGCTAACGCCTGCGCCAGCGGCTGTTTCAGTGCGGCGAGTTCGATCAGTTTCAATCGCTGCCAGCCGCGAATATCCAGCGACGTGCAGAGTCGGTTGTAGCGCTCGGCAACGTCCAGCATGGGGTTTTCCAGCACTTTGATCGCGTAGGGAATCGCCATCAGCGCGTTGGTGAACACCACCAGCGCGTAAGGGGATTGCGGTAACCCGATGCTGTTATTTAGAAGCAGGAAAAAGCCGGTTGCCAGCACAATACCGGGCATGGCGAGGATGAGCATTCCGCTCAGGTTCATCAACTGCCCGCAGAGTGGCTTCTGGCGTAGCTTGAGCTCGCGGCTGCTCCAGAGCAGCATCATGGTCAGTACCATACACATGACTCCCGCGCCTAAGGCGATGCGCAGCGAGGTAAACAGCGTTTGCCAGAGCACAGGCTGTTGCAGCACGGTAACCAACGATCGGTTCACACCATCCACCACCACGGCTAGCAAAGGAGGGACGACCAGCAGCAACAGTGCACCAATCAGCAGCCCATCGGTGAGGCGGCTTAAAGCGCTATCTTGCGGGTTGCGCCAGGCAAGCTGCTGTGTACTGCCGACGGGCAGAATGCGCCCCAGCCGCTGGCTCAGCAGTACCAAACCAAGACAGCAAACCATCTGAATTAACGCCAGCAGCGCCGCGCGCCCCGGATCGTAATCAAAGCTTAATGCCTGATAGATAGCCAGCTCGATCGTGGTTGCCTGCGGGCCGCCGCCCAGCGACAGCACGGTGGCAAAGCTGGCGAAGCAGAGCATAAAAATCAGCGCGCCAGTGGGTAAAATCTGCCGGCGCACGGCGGGCCATTCCAGCAGCCGGAAATGCTGCCAGCTGTTCATGCCCAGATTCGCGGCCAACTGACGCTGCTCGGTAGCGATGCCTTCTAACGACTGCAACAGCAATCGGGTTGCCAGCGGCAGATTAAAGAAGACGTGCGCCAGCAGGATGCCCTGCAACCCATAGGGCGAAAATGTATATTTCAGGTCAAACCAGCCCAGCGCAGAGGCCAGCCAGCCTTGGCGACCGTAAACGCTGAGCAGGCCAAAAACGGCGACCAGCACGGGCAGCACCAGCGTCATCGCGCACAGGCGCAGCAGCCAGCGATGGCCGGGAAAGCGTCGCCGGTACAGCGCTCTGGCGAGAAACATGGCCGGAATGGTAGAGAACAGCGCGGAGAGAAAGGCCTGCCAGAAGGTAAACCGAATGACATGCCAGAGATAGCTGTCATGCCATAGCGTGCGCCACTGGCTTTCGGGTGCCTGTAGCCACAGGGCACCAAAAGCCAGTGCGGCAACGGAAATTAACAGCGTGGTGGCCAGTAGCCCTGGCCACAGACGTCCGCCGATCAGTGGCTGACGGCGCGTTGCCATGCCTGAATCCACTGCGTCCTTTGGTCAGCGACTTCCTGCGCGCTGAACTGCATGGCTTTTTCCGGCACCGCGAGCGTCGCGAAGCCTGCTGGCAGATCGGTTTTAACCGCCGGATACATCCAGTTTGTGGTAGGGATCGCCTGCTGGAAAGCCGGGCTCAGGATGAACTGCATAAAGCGTTTTGCCAGCTCGGGATTTTTGCTGGAAGCCAGTTGCCCGGCGACTTCAATTTGCAGATAGTGCCCTTCGCTGAAGGTCGCTGCCGCGTAGTTATCTTTCTTTTCTTCAATGATGTGATAGGCCGGCGACGTGGTGTAACTCAGCACCAGATCCGCTTCCCCTTTCAGGAACAAACCGTAGGCTTCACTCCAGCCTTTGGTGACGGTAACGGTTTTTTTCTCCAGCTTCTGCCAGGCTTGCGGCGCATCGTCGCCATACACTTTCTGCATCCACAGCAGCAGCCCCAGTCCTGGCGTGCTGGTGCGTGGATCCTGATAGATCACTTTCCACGGTTCGTTGCTATCCACCAGCTCATGCAGGCTTTTCGGCGGGTTCTTCAGCGTGTTTTTGTTATACACAAACGCGAAATAGCCGTAGTCATAAGGCACGAACGTCTTATTGTTCCAACTGCCCGGCACCGTGACGGCGCGGGTGTCCAGATTGTGTGGCGTAAACAGGCCGGTTTGTTCCGCCGCCTGAAGCAGGTTGTTGTCCAGCCCCAGAATGATATCCGCTTTGCTGTTCTTGCCTTCCATACGCAGACGGTTCAGCAGCGAGGCACCATCTTCCAGCGCGACGAAGTTCAGCTCGCACTCGCACTCTTTTTCAAATGCGGTCTTGATGACAGGGCCTGGACCCCACTCGGAAGCAAATGAATCGTAGGTATATACGGTAAGCGCAGGCTTGGCGAACGCCGAAGCAGAGAGCAGTAGCAGGCAAGACAGGCTGGTTTTCAGCACGGTGGCTGAACGCGGTAATAATTGATTTAACACTTTGCACTCCTGAGAATCATAGGGTGGCAAAGGACTTTGAGGCAGCAATGAGCAGCACTCTCAAATCCCTTCGCCGGTATTAACCGGATCAGGTTCGACGGGTATCTTCTCAGCGAAAAATTTTCCGCACCCCGTTGAGAACGGCACATTGTAAAGGGTTAAGTCGGGCAGCGAAAGGCTCTCAGCGTTCCGGCGGTGCGAACCAGGCGGATTTAAAATCAAACCAGCCCAGCATATTCATCCTGACGCCGCGCATACTGCGCTGCCCCTGAAGCTGTAGCCAGTGATGCAGAAGAGGGTGCAGTTGGCCGCTGGCGATCAGCTTTTCACACCACTCTGCCATCGGCAGCGTGTGGTTACGCCACTGCTGCGCGTCCGCGTGCAGATCGTCATTCAGACAGTGCTGCACCAGCGGGAGTTCGTAGAGCATCGCGAACAGGGAGAATTCGATCGGCAGGTAACAATTCAGGCTACCAAACCAGATATCGCTGTCGGCATTGCCCTGATACCAGTCTTCGTAGCTGACCGTCTGAATATGTAATGTGACGCCATGTTGTGCCAGCAGTGTGCGCATTATCTCGCTTAATATCCGATATTCAGGGTGTGCCTGATAGAACGTGAGCGTGACGTCTGTTAGCCCTTTCGGCATGGATTGCGGTACATCGGGATGGTGATGGTGCCAGCGCGGCAGCAAACTGTAGGCGGGAGACCAGTCACGCTGGTTGCTGATATTGGCGTGGTTGAGTAGCGAAATAGGGTTAAATACCTGCCTGAGCCATCGCTGAGCTTCCGGTCGTGATGCTAACGGCGAACGCTTATCGAACAGCAGGAAATAACCACCTTCTTCCATCCGGCTTTCCAGCTGTTCGTGACGAGAATTGTCAGACTGGAGTTGGATAGACACCGGCATCTCCTCCGGTTCGTCGGGCAGGACCCAAATATTGACCTCATCAATTAGCGCCCGATAGCCAAAATAATCATCGAAGGCGCGGATCTTTAACTGGTTGCTGTTATTGCGCACCACGGCGTAAGGGCCAGTGCCAATTGGGTGTTGCGCAAAATCGGGTAGCGTTTGCCATTCCTGCGGCAAAATCATGGCGTGCACGCTGCCCAATAGCCACGGTAGCCAGTTATCCGGGCTGTTCAGCCGGATATCAATCACGAAGGGCATCGGTGATGTGATGGTTTCAAGGTGCGAAAACAGCGGCGATGCGGTGAGGCGCTTGAGGGAGGTGATGACATCCTCCATCGTGAGCTCGCGACCGTGGTGGAAGCGGATGGCCGGACGCAGATAAAAACGCCAGTACAGCGGGGCCAGCATTTGCCAATGATGAGCAAGATCGGGTTTTAGTTCCCCATTTTCCTCATTTATATTGGTCAGCCCGCTAAAAATTTGCCGTGCAATGTGCATTTCCGAACGCCGCAGCGCCGAACCTGGCTGCAGGTTGCGTAAGGGGCGGTAATAGAGGATGCGCAGAATATGCTTTCCCTGCCGGAAACTGCGCCCAAGGTGGGCAAGTAACATCTGGCGTACTGCTTCTTTGTCACCCACCAACTGCACTAGCTGTTCAATGCGATCCTGCTCCAGCAGATCTTCAGCGCGCTGCTGCTGTAGCGCCAGTCCGGTATAAACAAACGATAGCTGAGAGCGTTTTCCCCTTCCGGCTTCTGCCTGCCAGATCAGCCAACCTTCCTGCTGCATCGCGTTCAGTAATGAGCGGATATGGCGGCGTGAGCAGTTCAACACCCCGGTCAACTCTTGCAGCGTGGTGTCGGTCGTTTGCCCCTGAAAGTGCTGCCACAGGCGGATGAACTGTTGTTGCAATCGAGGAGAAGACATAAAAGAGGAACTCCCTGCACTAAAGTCATCAATTTATCTTTCCCTATATTACGCTGATACTTTGCAACAAGAAAAGAGAGGAGGTGGCTGATGGCGATTTCCCGTTTGTACCCGTTCTATCAAACCTACTTATCGACCTGTAAGGCAAAGTGGTTGCGATGGATGTCTACCCGACAGCGCGTTGCACTATTGCAGCAGGCAACGCAGTGGCACCTGAACGACATGTCTGATGAAGAGTACCGTCATTGGCTTTAGGCGGTGCAAAACAATTTATTCTGAGTAAAACAATTTATTCTAAGTAAAACAATGTATTCTGAGTAATGGTGATGTTTCACCAGCCAGCGAATTTTTCGCTGGCTTTTTTTATGGTGTTTACCTGCCGCTCAGGGCGAGATCTAACTCACTT
>NZ_JACDSF010000016.1:192439-305148 GCF_013449685.1 Pectobacterium brasiliense
AGCAAAGTGGAATCCCGCCCTGACCTGCCGCTAGCTTTGTCTGCCACGGGTGGTTTGCAGGGTCGTGAGGTATCAGCGGCGTTGTTTACGTGATGATTTGTTCACGTAATGGCTTGCCTGCGCTGAGTAATGCACAATAACGTGCTAATTCGTCCTGCTGGTGGGTATTGCGTATCTGTAAAGCCAGGTTAATCGTGGCAAGCTCCCGGGCGTTATCGGCTAATTCTTGGGGGATTTTTTTTTGTTTTGCCAGCCAGTCGGCGACATCGCTCCATTCCCACAGCGGAGATGTACCGCGCAAGCGCTGGACTGGAGAGGGGAAATCACCCGCACCGCGTTTTCCATCTTTGAGAAGCGCAATAGCCTGACGCGACAGCGCAGACAAGGCTGCGATATCACTGATCCCAACCCAGACTGCATCGACGGAGTGGACTTTGGCCTGGATGCCTGCGGACTCGATATCATGAATAGCACTGATAACCGCGGTAGAAAAACGGGGGCTTTCTCGATCAAATTCGAGATAGACGGCGCTGCCATAGAAGCAAATCAAGGCATCGTCGCAGCCGCTGGCAAAAAGCGCATCTTCCAGCCCAGCCGTATCTGCGGAAACGCCCGCTAGCGTGAGAGAAAAGTGATACGTTGTCATAAATTCCTCGGTAAGCCGTATAGACCTTCTATTGTTTCAACGTTATCAGGCAGCTATCGACATTGCGGCGGATCTGCTTTGCGTGATTTTCCGGGACTGATGGCGTGGACCAAATACTCATCATATGGGTACTGTGATCCGGCGTGCCACAGATAAGTCTGCCAAATGCATGCCCGTTGCTGGGATAAAAACGCCAGCCTTGCGCTAGTGCGTATTCAATAGCTGCCTGAATATGCTTATTTGGATGTTTTTTCATCGCTATATAGGGTCATGGTAAAGTCGTGTGTTGACAATTGTCAACGCTGGTGTTGGTCGAGAATGAAATATACCTGCTTATTTAGCTGACATTTAAACGGCGCGATCGGCCTGCGCGCAGCTTCGCAAAAGCAAATTGAAGAGGAAGACTGGAAAGGAAGCATGCCGCAGAGAAAGGCTCCGGGCATGCTTACTGCGGGTTATTCCACTGGTTTTAGACGGGCGACAAAGTGCCGCAGCATGGGTAGCATCGGTGAACATTAACCTGGGTGTGTTGTAACGTGATTCTTTTATATTCAGGATGATGAAATAGTGAATCAGTCAGTAATATTGAATATTAAAGAGTATTTGTTTTCAATAAAAAAGAATGACTCCGTTTATCTCTCTTTTTCTCTTATAATTAATACTAATGTAAGAATAATGACTAAAATAATTCACTAATTCAGTGTAATGGTTTTTATTATAAATTATTTTTTTTGGAAACTATTTTTGTTGAAATTATAGGCGTTTTTTTGTGATGATGCTCCTATGGATAAAATTATTTTTTATAGCCCATTGTTTTTTATCTTGCGTTTAACGCACATTGTTACAATCTTTAAATAGTCTGTAACATATAGCCGCGTTTTATTTTTTCTTGCTTACTTACCAGAAATTTACTTCGCAGCAATTTTTTGAATAACTCGACGGATGTAAAAATGAGCGATGTTCCTTATCAGTCAATAGCGATTTACGAAAAACCAGAACCCTGGCACGCTGCACCTGGTGTGCACAATATCAAACTGACGCCCCTTTTCGTCATTGTTTTTTCTGGTGTTTTACTTCTTTTTTCCTTGGCAGTTTCCACATCGTCCTATTTTCTTAAGCAGGCTGAACAATCGTTAAATAGTTCGACGCTGGAATTGAATGTTCGAATGGAATTAGTTGATAGTGCTAATCATATGCGTGCAGCGCGTATGAATTTGCTCCATGCGGTGAATCACTTACGTAATGGCCTTACGGATAACTACAATGCGAGTATGAAAGCGGCAGAAGAACGTCTGTCGCTGTCTCAGAAAATGTTTAATGGGTATCAAAATAGGTCGGTTCGCTCAGATGTTGAACTCGCTCGCGATAATGAATTAAAAGCGCGCTATGGCGATTATGTTGAACGCGGTATTAAACCCATGTTTGACATCGCGAAGAAGGGCAATGTTGAAGAACTCAATGCGTTTGAGTCGACGACCCTGTCTAAATTGGATGATGAGTATGATGTGCCGTTGAAAGCGTCCTATCTTTATCGTGTTGATATGGCAAAAAATATTAATGTAACAGCTGAACGGAATTCCACACTGGGTTATACGCTCATGTCGGGTGCCTTTATTTTAGCTATCGTGTTAACGGGCATGACGTTCTTCGTCATTCGTCGGGTCATTATTAACCCAGTGCAGTATTGGGTGTCACGCATACAGGCCATCGCACACGGAGATTTAACGCGCACGAGTGTGGATGTTGGACGCAATGAAATCGGTATTTTGGGGAACAACATCCAGCAAATGCAGGATTCGCTCTCCGAAACAGTTGGCTCGGTACGCGACAGTGCAGAGTCGATTCACAGCAGTTCGACGAAAATTGCCGTCGGTAATACGGATTTGTCTGCACGAACAGAGCAGCAGGCTGCGGCGTTGGCGGAAACGGCGGCCAGCATGGAGCAGCTCACAGCTGCCGTGAAGCAGAATACCGATAATGCGCACCATGCAAGCGTTGTGGCGACGGAGACCTCAGCCAAAGCGGTGAACGGTGGCGGCATTGTGGAACAAGTTGTCGGTTCTATGGATGACATTGCCAAGAGTTCAGGCAAAATTTCTGAGATTATCTCGCTCATCAATGGGATTGCATTTCAGACCAATATTCTGGCGCTGAATGCGGCAGTAGAAGCGGCCCGTGCGGGTGAGCAGGGCAAAGGATTCGCGGTGGTTGCAGGAGAAGTGCGTAATCTGGCACAGCGCTCGGCTAACGCCGCAACGGAAATTGCTGCACTGATTAAAGAATCCGAAGCCAGAGTAACAGAGGGAACGACGCTGGCATCCGAAGCTGGTAAAGCGATGGCCGAGATTGTGGCTGAAATTAATAACGTCACCCGCATCATGAATGAGATCGCGCTGGCGTCTGATGAACAGAGCAGTGGCATCAATCAGGTGTCGTTAGCGATATCAGAAATGGATCGGGTCACGCAACAGAACGCGACGCTGGTGCTGGAGGCTTCCTCGTCTGCTGCATCGCTTGAGCAGCAGGCCGAACGGTTGAATCTTGGCGTGTCCCGATTTCATCTGATGTAACCCAGTTGGTAAAAGACATAAAGACGAGAATGCGTCATCAATGGCCAGCGGCTTTGTCGCTGGCTTTTTTTCGTCGCTTTTTCGAGCATGGGGATGTGAATCCGCTTCTGATAGAATCAGTGAAACAGGTACGCTGTTTCTGGCTATAAAGAGTCGCTTCCGCCAGAGCAATTTTGTACAAACGATAAGAGGATTCACGCGTGCATAAAAAGCCGGTAGTGCAAGAGCAAACACATTTCAGACACCTGGAGGCATTAGGTGGTCTGGATATGTTGCAGGCGCAGTACTACCAGCAGCGTTTTCCTCGTCATGTGCATGATACGTATTGCATCAGTGTGATTGAGCAGGGAGCTCAGCGTTTTTATCGTTCCGGTGCAGAGCACGTTGCGCCCAAAGGCGACATTATTCTGGTGAACGCGGACGATGTACACACGGGGAGTTCGGAGGTCGAAACCGGCTGGGCCTATCGCGCCATTTATCCACATCCCGATCTTTTTCGCTCGATTAATCAGGATCTGCAACGTTCAAAGGATTCCATCCCGTGGTTTCCCGACGCGGTTGTTCACGACCCAGGGCTGTCGGATCAACTGCTCATGACGTTCAATATGCTCGCTCAGCCGGGCAATATGCTCTTGAAAGAAACGCTGCTGTTGTCGTCATTAACCTGGTTGACGATGCGCTACAGCAAGACGCGTCTGACGCCACAAATGCTGCCCGTTGCGACCCAAAATATATTGAACGTTAAAGCGTTTATGGACAGCTATCCTGAAAGAGAACTGGCTCTCGTTGAATTGGCCGCGCTGGCCGAACTCAGTGTGTGGCACTTCTTACGACAGTTTAAAGCGGTGGTGGGGATTACGCCTCACGCTTACTTGATTCAGGCACGGCTACGCAAGGCTAAGGCATTGTTGCGTAAAGGAGATGCGATCCTCGATGTTTCCGTAATGTGCGGCTTTACCGACCAGAGCCACTTCCACCGTCATTTCAAAAACTCGCTGGGGCTGACGCCAGGGGCGTTTGCTAAAGGCAATCTGTAGTTATACTCGGCCGCTATTCTGGGGCGCAGCAAATTCATCCAATACTCTTAAAAAACGTTTTGTTAGTTTTCCGCTATCGATATTTTTATGGTAGTGCAATGTTATATGGAAAACACCGTAGCCCGTTCATCGTCTGAATCAAAAGACACCGTGAGTCCGTGGAAGCATTTTATGACCGGCGTGGTTGAAATGCTTCCGCTCTGTTTGTCCGTGGTGCCCTGGGGCATTTTAGCTGGCTCTATGGCTATCCAGTCGGGATTATCCGTTGGGCAAAGTATCGGGATGTCCGCGATTATTTTCGCGGGAGCGGCGCAGCTCGTTTCGCTAGGCTTACTCATGTCTGGGGCGAATGTCGCAACGCTATTAATCTCCGTTTTTTTTATCACCGCGCAGCACCTGATATATGGTCTGACGTTACGTGAATATGTTTCAACGTTGAAATTGAGAAAGCGCCTTCCTATCGGGTTTTTATTATCAGACGAGCTTTTTGCACTCAGTGAAAAGAAAGACAGGAAGAATAATGTCAGTACTAGTTATTTAATCGGTGCGGGTTCTATCTTTTATATTTTTTGGAATATCTTCAGTATTCTTGGTGTGGTTATGGCGTCATCAGTGCCCGATTTAGATAAGTATCATCTTGATTATTCTATCGTTGCTACGTTTATCACCATTGTTGTGCCGATGATAAAGAAAATCAGCACCTTCTCTGGCGTCCTGTTTTCTCTGTTGTTGTCGATGCTGTTGACCTATTTCAAGGTAGAAGGTGCCATTGCTATTGCTGGCGTCGGCGGTATGTTTTTCTCTGTGTTCATCGCGTCTGTGCTTAAGGAAGAAAAATGAGTTGGTTATTAATATTCGTTCTGGCAGGGATTGTGTTTTTTAATCGCTATATTTTTCTTGAGCCCGCCGTACCGGTAAAAATTCCGGTTTTACTCCATCGTGCATTAAAGTATTCAGCACCTTGTTTACTCACTGCGATTTGTGGACCGATTATTTTAATGGACTACGGCGTGATTCGCGCCTTTCCTGATAACCCGTATTTTCTCGGCGCGATAGTGAGTGTCGTGATTTCATTCTTTATCAGAAATATAGTCGTCGCGGTGCTTTTGAGTATGCTGGCTTTTTATCTGATAGCCTCGCTGCTGTAATCCCCCATTCTTCCAAAAAAAAAGCCCGCAGGGAAGTGCGGGCTTCGGGCTATCTGTAATCTTGAATCAGTTCAAAAATGCAGGCTGATTCTTTTCATACTCGGTAATAGACGCTTCGTGTTGCAGCGTCAGGCCGATGCTGTCTAATCCGTTGATCATGCAGTGACGGCGGAAGCTGTCGATTTCGAACGGATAGCGTTTGCTGCCCGCCTGAACGACCTGATTTTCCAGATCGACCGTGAAGGTAATCCCTTCCTGCCCGTCAACCAGCTTGAACAGCTCGTCCACTTCCTCGTCACTCAGTTTCACCGGCAGCAACTGGTTATTAAACGAGTTGCCGTAGAAGATATCGGCGAAGCTTGGTGCGATAACGACTTTGAAACCGTAATCGGTCAGCGCCCATGGCGCGTGCTCACGGGAAGAGCCGCAGCCGAAGTTTTCCCGTGCCAGTAGGATACTTGCCCCTTTGTATTGCGGCTGATTCAGCACAAACTCAGGGTTGGGCTGTTGACCCGCATCGTCCAGAAAGCGCCAGTCGTGGAACAGGTGTTGGCCGAAACCGGTACGCGTCACCTTTTGCAGAAACTGCTTGGGAATGATGGCGTCGGTATCGACATTAGCGGCATCCAGAGGAACCACCAGACCTGTGTGTTGAGTAAATTTAGCCATGTCGGTTTCTCTCTTAATTCAACTCGCGGACGTCGGCAAAGCGACCTGTCACTGCCGCTGCCGCAGCCATTGCTGGGCTGACCAGATGGGTGCGGCCTGCGCGACCCTGACGGCCTTCAAAGTTACGGTTGCTGGTTGATGCACAACGCTCACCAGGGTTCAGACGGTCATTGTTCATCGCCAGACACATGGAGCAGCCCGGTAAGCGCCACTCAAAGCCCGCCTCGATGAACACTTTATCCAGCCCTTCCAGTTCCGCCATGGTTTTTACCGGCCCAGAACCAGGTACGACGATAGCCTGAACGCCAGCGGCGACTTTACGTCCTTTGGCGATTTCTGCCGCGGCACGCAAATCTTCGATACGTGAGTTGGTGCAGGAGCCAATGAAGACTTTATCGATCTTCACGTCAGTCAGTTTAATGCCGGGTTGCAGATCCATATACGCCAGTGCTTTGGCCGCGGAGGCGCGTTCTACCGGATCGCTGAAAGAGTCAGGGCTAGGGATTTCCTGATTGACGGCGATAACCTGACCGGGGTTGGTGCCCCAAGTGACCTGCGGCGCGATCTGAGCGGCGTCCAGCGTGACGATCGTGTCGAACTGCGCGTCATCATCGGATTTCAGCGTGCTCCAGTACGCAACGGCAGCATCCCAGTTGGCATCTTTCGGTGCAAACTGACGGCCTTTCAGGTAGTTGAAGGTCGTCTCGTCCGGTGCGACCAGACCTGCCTTCGCGCCCATTTCAATCGCCATATTACACAGCGTCATACGGCCTTCCATGCTCAGCGCACGAATAGCGGTACCGCAGAATTCAACCACATGACCGGTGCCGCCTGCGCTACCGGTTTTACCGATGATCGCCAGCACAATGTCTTTCGCGGTGATGCCGTGTGGTGCATCGCCGGTGACTTCAATCTTCATCGTTTTAGCGCGACCCTGCTTCAAGGTTTGCGTCGCCAGCACATGTTCCACTTCCGACGTACCGATACCGAAAGCCAGTGAACCAAATGCGCCGTGCGTTGCCGTGTGCGAGTCACCGCAGACGATGGTCATACCCGGCAAAGTCATCCCTTGCTCAGGCCCGATAACGTGAACGATGCCCTGATACGGGTGGTTCAGGTCATACAGCTGAACGCCGAATTCCGCACAGTTTTTGATTAATTCCTGCATCTGAATACGGGCCATCTCGCCACTGGCGTTGATGTCTTTGGTCTGCGTGGACACGTTGTGGTCCATGGTCGCGAAGGTTTTCCCCGGTTGACGAACCTTACGGCCCATCGCGCGCAGGCCGTCGAAAGCCTGCGGGGAAGTTACTTCGTGTACCAGATGTCTGTCGATGTACAGCAGCGGCGTTTCGTTCGGCGCTTCATGAACCACGTGCGCTTCGAACAATTTTTGATATAACGTCTTACCCATGGTTATGCCCCTTGTGCGACAAAGCGCGCAATCACGTCGCCCATTTCATTGGTGCCGATCGCGCTGCCGGTGCTTGCCAGATCGGCAGTACGATAGCCTTCAGCCAGTGCGGTATTGACGGCTTTTTCGATCGCTTCTGCGGCATCATCCGCACCCAAGCTGTAGCGCAGCAGCAGCGCCAGCGACAGAATCTGTGCAATCGGGTTGGCAATATCTTTACCCGCGATATCCGGTGCGGAACCGCCAGCTGGCTCGTACAAACCGAAGCCTTGTTCGTTCAGGCTTGCGGAAGGCAGCATGCCCATTGAGCCGGTAATCATGGCGCACTCGTCGGACAGAATGTCTCCGAACAGGTTAGAACACAGCATCACGTCAAACTGAGACGGATCTTTGATTAACTGCATTGTCGCGTTATCAATATATAGATGGGACAGCTTCACATCGGGATAGGCTTTGGCAACTTCATTTACGATCTCGCGCCACAGAATCGAGCTTTGCAGCACGTTGGCTTTATCGATGGAGGTCACGATGCTGCGACGTTTGCGAGCGGATTCAAACGCGATATGCGCGATGCGCTCAATCTCAAAACGGTGATACACCTCGGTATCGAAAGCGCGCTCATATTGACCGCTGCCTTCACGACCTTTTGGCTGGCCGAAGTAGATCCCACCCGTCAGTTCGCGGACGCACAGGATATCAAAGCCTTTCGCGGCGATGTCGCTACGCAGCGGACAAAACGCTTCCAGCCCCTGATACAGACGAGCAGGACGCAGGTTGCTGAACAGTTTGAAGTGCTTACGCAGAGGCAATAACGCACCGCGTTCCGGCTGTTCTGCCGGCGGCAGGTGTTCCCATTTCGGGCCGCCCACGGAACCAAACAGAATCGCATCGGCCTGCTCACAGCCTGCAACGGTCGCCTGCGGCAGCGGTGTGCCCTGACGGTCAATGGCGATACCGCCAACGTCATATTCGCTGGTGGTAATGCGGATGCCAAAACGCTGACGTACCGCATCCAGTACTTTATGGGCCTGCGCCATTACTTCCGGGCCAATGCCGTCTCCGGGTAAAACGGCGATATGGTAGCTCTTTGTCATCACACTGTTTCCTGACTGTTTTGTTGTTTGCTATCGTTTTGTTGTTGGTTACTTTGCTGCTGCAGACGTTGAATTTCTTTTTCTACCTGCTGAGCACGTTTGATGTTGTTTAATACATTTACCATTGCCTGCGCGGAAGATTCAACGATATCCGTTGCCAGACCGACGCCGTGGAAGCGACGACCCTGATAATCCGCGACAATATCAACCTGACCCAGCGCATCACGACCCTGACCTTTGGCGGTCAGTTGGTATTTGACCAGCGAAACCTGATAACCCGTAATGCGGTTGATCGCCTGATAAACGGCATCTACTGGGCCATTACCCGTTGCGGCTTCTGACTGGGTTTCTTCGCCGCAGATCAGTTTGACAGAGGCGGTTGCCATTACGCTGGAGCCGGACTGAACGCTGAAATAATCCAGATGGTAGAACTCAGACTCTTCCTGTTGACGGCTGATAAAGGCCAATGCTTCCAGATCGTAATCAAAGACCTGACCTTTCTTGTCTGCCAGTTTCAGGAAGGCAGAGTACAAATCGTCCAGATTGTAGTCGCTGTCCTGATAGCCCATTTCCTCCATGCGGTGTTTCACCGCCGCGCGACCGGAACGGGAAGTCAGGTTCAACTGGACTTCTTTCAGGCCGATGGATTCCGGTGTCATGATTTCGTAGTTTTCACGGTTCTTCAGCACGCCATCTTGGTGAATACCAGAGGAGTGAGCGAAGGCATTGGCACCCACAACGGCTTTGTTAGCAGGGATAGGCATGTTGCAAATCTGGCTGACCAACTGGCTGGTACGGTAGATTTCCTGATGATTGATATTCGTGTGCACATTCAGGATGTTATGGCGGGTTTTGATCGCCATGATGACTTCTTCCAGTGAACAGTTACCCGCGCGTTCGCCGATACCGTTCAGGGTGCCTTCTACCTGACGTGCGCCTGCATGCACTGCCGCCATAGCGTTGCCAACGGCCAGACCCAGATCGTCATGAGTGTGAACAGAAATAATGGCTTTATCGATATTGGGAACATGTTGGTACAACGAGGCGATGATATTGCCGAACTCATGCGGCATGGTGTAGCCGACGGTGTCAGGAATATTGATGGTGCGAGCACCGGCGTTGATGGCAGCTTCAACCACGCGACACAGGTCTGGGATTGGCGTGCGGCCCGCATCTTCGCAGGAAAATTCAACGTCGTCTGTGTAGTTACGTGCGCGTTTGATCATGTAAATGGCGCGTTCGATCACTTCATCCAGCGTGCTGCGCAACTTCGTGGCGATATGCATCGGCGAGGTCGCGATAAAGGTGTGGATACGGAATGCTTCTGCGACACGCAGCGCTTCTGCGGCGACATCGATGTCTTTCTCGACGCAGCGAGTCAGGCCACACACACGACTGTTTTTGATGTTACGGGCGATCGTCTGAACAGATTCAAAGTCGCCGGGAGAGGACACAGGAAAGCCGACTTCCATGACATCAACGCCCATACGTTCCAGGGCGAAGGCAATTTGCAGCTTTTCTTTTACACTCAGACTCGCCTGTAAAGCCTGTTCACCATCGCGTAATGTGGTATCGAAAATAATGACTTGCTCGCTCATTGGTTTAGTTCCTTGTCGTGTCTATTTGTACTTGGCGCTCGGCGAGTAAAAAAAAACCCGCGCATCAGCGCGGGTTTGTGTATCGTGTGGCGAGAAACTTAGTTCTGAACTCTGCCCACCAACCTACCGCGCAAGGAGGATGCGTTTAGTAGTAGGCTTAGTAGGACAGTAAAGTTGAACATGGTGTCTCGTCATCTAAAATTCGGTGTTCCTTTATTGGTACGCGATTATCAGGGTCATGTCAACTCTTGATTGGTGTGACATGCATCAAGTAAACCAGCGATAGCCTGTGCCGAATGCACGAAAGATCGTTGCGGTTTTGAACAATGACGGTAGACTGCACGTCAAATAATGTACAGCCGTACGCTGAAATGCTGTCAAATTCTTCCCCCTTAGAAATTCGTTTACAGATGAATAATCATTTACAGCCATACCATGTGGTGCACCGAGTCCAAGATCGAATCAATCGCTGCGCAGGCCGTATTACGTTGCGTGAGTGGACGCCTGCGGGCGAACAGCAGCTCACCTGGACACAGGCCGGGCAGCGCATTCAGCGCATTGCCAGCGCGCTCTTAGCGTTAGGGCTGGATGTTCAGGAACGGGTGGCAATTTTCTCTCATAACTCAATGAACTGGTCACTGGCCGATCTTGCGCTGCTGCACCTGCGTGCGATCAGCGTGCCAATCTATGCCACGAATACGGCGGCACAGGCGGCATTCATCATCAATGATGCAGATATCCGCACGATATTCGTCGGTGGTCAGGAGCAGTTGGATGCGCTGCTGGCGCTGCGAGACACGTGCCCGCAACTGCGAAACATTATCGTGATGGATGAAGGTGTTAACCTGCGCGGTAGCGACATCGCACAATCTCTGCATGAATTTGAAGCGCAGGCGGTAGACGAGTTCTGGCGTGATGAATGGCAAACGCGTATCGACAGCCGCGATCTCAACGATCTGTTTACGCTGATTTATACCTCTGGCACTACCGGTGAGCCGAAAGGCGTCATGCTGGATTACACCAACATGGCGATGCAGCTTAAGCTGCATGACGATCGTCTGGATATGTCAGAAAATGACGTATCGCTCTGTTTCTTACCGCTTTCCCACGTATTTGAGCGCGCCTGGAGCTTTGTCATTATGCACCGCGGCGCGCAGAACGTGTACCTCAGCAACACGAATCTGGTGCGTGAGGCAATGCAGGCTGTGAAGCCTACCGTGATGTGCGCCGTACCGCGTTTTTATGAGAAAGTGTATAGCGCTATCCATGAAAAAGTGGCGCAGGCGCCGTGGTATCGCCAGCGGCTATTTAACTGGGCTATCGCGCAGGGGCAACGCGCTTTTCTGGCGAACCAGACCGTGAAGAAGGGTGGTCTTTTCCGTCGTGTTATGCACCACTATGCAGACCGTCTGGTGTTAGGGAAACTGCGCCAGTTGCTGGGGGGGGAGATTCGCTTTATGCCAGCCGCAGGCGCACGACTGGATGACAACATTATTCTGTTTTTCCGGTCGATCGGGATTCGTATTATCTATGGTTACGGCATGACTGAAACCTGTGCGACGGTTTCCTGCTGGGAGGAAGGTCGCTTCTGCCTGGGCTCTATTGGTACGCCGCTGCCGGGCATTGAGGTCCGCATTGGTGAGGAAAAAGAGATTCAGGTACGCGGTGCGACCCTCATGCGGGGCTATTTCCGCCGTCCGCAGGAAACCGCAGACACTTTTACCGAAGATGGCTGGCTGAAAACCGGCGATGCGGGGGAACTGGATGCCAACGGTAACCTGTTTATTACCGAACGGTTGAAAGATCTGATGAAAACCTCCGGCGGTAAATATATTGCACCGCAGCATCTGGAAGGCACGCTGGGACAGGATCGCTTCATCGAGCAGGTTGCGATTATTGCGGACACGCGTAAGTACGTGTCTGCGCTGATTGTTCCCTGCTTTGAAGCATTGGAAGAATACGCTCACTCTATCAACCTGAAGTACCACGATCGTTTGGAACTGCTGCGCCACAGCCATATTATTGAGCTGTTCGAACAGCGCTTGAGGGAGATGCAGAAGGAGCTTTCCCGCGTGGAGCAGGTGAAGAAATTCACGCTGCTGCCTGTGCCGTTTTCGATGGCAGAAGGGGAACTGACGCCAACACTCAAGCTACGCAGGAAGATCATCAACCAGCGTTACCAGTTGGAAATTGATGCGATGTACGCCGAGTCTTGATGATGTTGTAGGCCGAGAAGCGCGTTTCCTGAAAAGAAATGTGGTTTTCGGCCTCAATATTTCACTCTGTAATTTATGGCCTTCATGGATGATCTCTCAGGTCTGAAGGTTCCCAGTTAGTATTTTATCTCAGTTCCTTTTTCCCTCACGTTCGATTACCCCTAGGCACGATTAAGAGCGGTGGTTTTTTGCCGTTTGTCTGCGTCATAATCTAGCGTTATGTTAATGAGTTATCAGTAATCCCTATAATATTTCGTATTCTTGTACTAAAAGTTAACAGTATTAATACAATGTGAGCGCGGGGATTTCTCCCGATCAATACAGAAGCGGATTCCGCTTTCTGAACAAAAGAGGCAGACCCATGGAGATGTTGTCAGGCGCCGAAATGGTGGTCCGATCGTTGATCGATCAGGGCGTAAAACATGTGTTCGGTTATCCGGGCGGTGCGGTGTTGGATATTTACGACGCCCTGCATACGGTTGGTGGTATCGAGCATATTTTGGTGCGGCATGAGCAAGGTGCGGTACATATGGCGGATGGCTATGCGCGCGCGACGGGTGAGGTCGGCGTCGTGCTGGTCACGTCTGGTCCTGGTGCGACCAACGCGATTACCGGTATCGCTACTGCCTATATGGACTCCATTCCTATGGTGGTGTTGTCCGGTCAGGTTGCGACTTCGCTGATTGGCTATGACTCCTTTCAGGAATGTGACACGGTGGGCATTTCCCGCCCTATTGTGAAGCACAGTTTTCTGGTCAAGAAAGCGGAAGATGTCCCGACGATTCTGAAAAAAGCGTTTTATTTGGCATCGACCGGACGTCCTGGGCCGGTGGTGGTCGATCTGCCGAAAGACGTCATGAATCCGGCGAATAAGCTGCCGTACGTTTATCCTGAAAGCGTCAGTATGCGCTCCTATAATCCGACGGTTCAAGGGCACAAAGGCCAGATTCGTCGCGCGTTGCAAACCCTGCTGGCGGCAAAAAAACCGATTATCTACAGCGGTGGGGGCGTGATTAATGCGGAGTGTCACGAAGAACTGCTGACGCTGGCGGAAAAACTTAACCTGCCAGTGACAACCTCCCTGATGGGGCTGGGTGGCTTTCCTGGTACGCACCGTCAGTGCCTCGGTATGCTGGGGATGCACGGGACATATGAAGCCAATACGGCTATGCATAACGCCGATGTGATTTTCGCCGTAGGGGTGCGTTTCGACGACCGAACAACGAATAATCTGGCGAAGTACTGCCCGAATGCGACGGTTCTGCACATTGATATCGATCCCGCGTCGATTTCCAAAACGGTAAATGCCGATGTTCCTATCGTCGGCGATGCCAAACAGGTATTGAGCCTGATGCTGGAGTTGCTGGCACAGGATGGTGCAACGCAGCAGTTTGATGCGCTGCGCGACTGGTGGCAGAGTATCGAACAGTGGCGTGGGCGTCACTGTCTGAAATACAACACCGAAGGCGACAAGATTAAACCACAGGCGGTGATTGAAACGCTGCATCGGCTGACTGAAGGTAAAGCCTATGTGGCATCGGACGTCGGCCAGCACCAGATGTTCGCTGCGCTGTATTATCCTTTCGATTTGCCGCGCCGCTGGGTGAACTCCGGTGGGTTGGGCACGATGGGCTTTGGCCTGCCTGCGGCATTGGGCATCAAACTTGCGCTGCCGGAAGAAACGGTGATTTGTGTAACGGGCGATGGCAGTATTCAAATGAATATTCAGGAGCTTTCTACGGCGCTGCAATATGATCTGCCTGTGGTGGTCATTAACCTGAACAACCGTTTCCTCGGCATGGTGAAGCAGTGGCAGGACATGATCTACTCGGGCCGCCATTCCAGCTCTTATATGGAATCATTACCGGATTTCGTCAAGCTGGCTGAAGCGTACGGTCACATCGGGATTTCTATCGATACGCCGGACGAACTGGAAAGCAAGCTGTTGCAAGCGCTGGCACAGAAAGACCGTCTGGTGTTTGTTGATATCAACATCGACAGCAGCGAGCATGTTTACCCCATGCAGATTCGCGGCGGGGCGATGGATGAAATGTGGTTGAGCAAAACGGAGAGGACCTGATCATGCGGCGGATTTTATCAGTATTACTTGAGAATGAATCAGGCGCCTTGTCACGTGTCGTCGGCCTGTTTTCCCAGCGCGGCTACAACATCGAAAGTCTGACGGTGGCACCAACCGAAGATCCAACGCTATCTCGTATGACTATCCAGACGGTAGGCGATGAGAAAGTGCTGGAGCAGATCGAAAAGCAACTGCACAAGCTGGTGGATGTCCTGCGCGTCAGCGAGCTAGGGCAGGGCGCGCACGTTGAGCGTGAGATCATGCTGGTGAAACTACAGGCTACAGGCTATGGTCGTGAAGAAGTGAAGCGCTGCGCCGATATTTTCCGCGGCCAGATTGTGGATGTCACTGCCTCGCTTTATACCGTACAGCTTGCTGGCACCAGCGATAAATTGGATGCGTTCCTGAGTGCCGTGCGTGAAGTCTCCGAAATTGTTGAAGTGGCGCGCTCTGGTATCGTCGGCGTATCACGCGGCGATAAAATCATGCGTTAATCGACTTTTCGCTGCTTTTTCTTTTAAGAGGCCCGATAATAGTATCGGGCCTTTTTATTTCCCTTATCTTATATAGGTACAATATATTCAGCTTAAAAGACATCCATTATTGATATGGCAGCTTGAAATATGTCGGTAACGTGATAAAAGCAGTTGCCGTACAAAAGCTTCTGCTGTTAGATCTACGCCATATCCATGATGATTTTATGGTCATCACACTATTTATTGAGCCGGCCTACTTATTTTCCGGCCTACTAAGGGGTTACCGTGAAACTGGATGAAATCGCGCGTCTTGCGGGTGTTTCACGCACGACAGCCAGCTATGTCATTAACGGGAAAGCAAAACAATATCGCGTTAGCGATAAGACCGTTGAGAAAGTCATGGCTGTCGTCAGGGAGCACAATTATCATCCCAACGCCGTCGCGGCTGGATTACGTGCCGGACGTACGCGTTCAATTGGTTTGGTTATTCCCGATTTGGAAAATACCAGCTATACACGCATCGCTAATTATCTGGAGCGTCAGGCCAGACAGCGCGGATATCAGCTATTAATTGCGTGTTCAGAGGATCAGCCAGACAATGAGATGCGGTGTATTGAGCATCTGTTGCAGCGTCAGGTTGACGCGATTATTGTTTCTACCGCATTACCGCCGGAGCACCCGTTTTATCAACGTTGGATAAACGGCAGCCTGCCGATTATTGCGTTAGACAGGGCGTTAGATCGGGAGCACTTCACCAGCGTGGTGGGGGCCGATCTTGAAGATGCTGAAATGCTGGCGCAGGAATTAAGAAAAGTGCCTGCGAAATCGGTACTGTATCTTGGCGCTTTGCCTGAGCTTTCCGTCAGCTTCCTGCGTGAGCAGGGGTTCCGTCAGGCTTGGGCGGGCGATCCGCGCGAAGTGAATTACCTTTATTCTAATAGCTATGAACGCGTGGCTGCCACTGCCGCGTTTATGGATTATTTGAAAAATAATCCTATGCCCGAAGCGTTATTCACCACTTCATTCCCGCTATTGCAGGGAGTGATGGACGTCAACCTGAAGATTAACGGGCGTTTGCCGAATAATCTGGCTATCGCGACCTTTGGGGACAATGAACTGTTGGATTATCTGGAGTGTCCGGTATTGTCTGTCGCTCAGCGCCATCGTGAAGTCGCGGAACGCGTACTGGAGTTGGTGTTGGCCAGTCTGGATGAGCCGAAAAGGCCGAAACCTGGTTTGAATCGTATCCGGCGTAATCTGTATCGTCGTGGTTCTTTGAGCCGCGCGTAATCTCGACCTGCTTTTTGCGCCATAGATTGCTATGGCGCCTCTTCCTTACCTAGCCTCAATTCACTTTTACGGCAAGGCGACTCGGAATAACCGACGGCAATATTCCAGAAAGTAGCCATATATCACGCCCGTCACCATCGATACCACCAAATTACTGGTAACCGCGGCTAGGATTTGCGCGGGGTTCGCCCCGATAGACCAGAGGATGATGGCGTAAACCGGTGATTGGAAACTGACATAGGCAAACAGATCGGCGACGCTGCGCACCAAGAAATGCTCACCACCGTGACGTCTGGCCATATTCAACACACGATCCCGGTAAAGCCCATACGGCCAAGCAATGGCAATGTTGACGGGGATAGATAACAAGCGTGAAGACAGCGATTGCTCGATGCTCATACCGGAAAGCATGATTTCTATCGCCATGCCAGTGATGAAACAATAGACAACGAGCGCAAAGGTATCTGCAGTGGCACTTCGCAATCGTGACGTCGGGGAAAACATGGCTGGTTGCTCCATTCTTAGGTCGGATAAACTGGTGTAATGGTTTAATGTGGTTTTTTGTTATGGTTTATTTTGTTTGTATAGTTTACATCACTGCATTATTGGCTTTGTACTAGGTAAAAATATTTATTTGTGAGTGTTTTTTATACTTTCCCGCTACTTTATGTCTATCCGATAATTTTCCCGTTTTTTTATCGCGACAAGGGATTTAAAATTATTTAAAAACAATATGTTATGTTTTTTTGGTGAAAGACTTGTCTGCGCGGGAAGGAATTGCGTTAAAGCACTAAAGGAAGTGAGTAGGTGACCGATAAAACAGGGTTGCTCGTGGTGCCCCATTTTTAATGCGTCTTTGAGGACGAGGGATGCTTAATGTATTCCACATTTCCTGAGCCTGCTTTTCTTTTCAGGAAACCGCATTCGTCGGTGGGGCATCAATTAACGTAAATCGGCTGATTAATGAAGAATCGGCGATGTTGATGTTAAAAATGTGACATTGAGCAGATGTTAACCGCTACGGTATGATACTGCGGGCTTGTGCAGGCCTTGGTATTCAAGGTGTTCGGCTTGGTAAGACTATTCTGAAAACCGCTGCCTTTGGTATCAGCTTGTGACAATAAAAATAATCAATATGCCGGAGTTAGTGGCTATATGTTTGAAATATTCCCATTTCTCTATGAATTTTCCTCAAATTATCATGATGTTAATCTTTGTTAATTCTGACTCCTTATTCCTTTTACCTCTATGACGCCCACAATTCATTCAGGAATAATCCCAAAGCGCGCCAGCTCTGGCTTGACAAGGTTTTCATACCCTCCGTACACTCTTAAAGGTGGGATTTTGTGGGGTAAAGTGGTGAAAAAGGTGATGGAGGGGTAACTCAGGTATGTTTCGTGGGGCTACGCTGGTTAACCTCGACAGTAAAGGGCGCCTTGCTGTGCCTACCCGATATCGGGAAATGCTGAATGGGGAATCGCAAGGTCAAATGGTTTGCACCATTGACCTGCATCAGCCATGTCTGCTGCTTTATCCCTTACCTGAGTGGGAAATTATTGAACAAAAATTGTCGCGCTTGTCGAGCATGAACCCTGCTGAACGTCGTGTTCAGCGTTTGTTATTGGGGCATGCCAGCGAGTGCCAAATGGATAGTGCAGGGCGTTTGTTGATTGCAAATACGTTAAGGCAGCATGCGGACCTCAAAAAAGAAGTGATGCTAGTCGGGCAGTTCAACAAGTTTGAACTGTGGGATGAACAGACTTGGTATCAACAGGTCAGGGATGATATTGACGCTGAACAATCGACTCAGGAACCTTTGTCTGAGCGGTTGCAGGACCTATCGCTATAGCCATGCTGGAAAATTATAAACATACCACCGTCCTGTTGGATGAGGCAGTAAACGGCCTGAACATTCGCAGCGGCGGCATATACATCGACGGCACATTTGGCCGTGGTGGTCATTCTCGTCTGATTCTTTCCCAACTGGGGCCGGAAGGACGTCTGTTAGCTATCGATCGCGATCCTCAGGCAATTGAAGCCGCCAAGGCGATTGACGATCCTCGTTTCTCTATTATTCACGGGCCGTTTTCCGCGATGGCGGAGTATGTTGCGGAACTCGGGTTGACCGGGCAGATCGATGGCGTTCTGCTCGATCTGGGCGTTTCTTCTCCCCAGCTTGATGACCCCGAGCGTGGGTTCTCATTTATGCGCGATGGCCCGTTGGATATGCGAATGGATCCGACACGTGGCTTGTCTGCCGCGGAATGGCTGATGAAAGCGGAAGCTGACGACATTGTCTGGGTCTTGAAAACGTTCGGCGAAGAGCGTTTTGCCAAGCGTATTGCCCGCGCCATTGTGGAGCGTAATCGTCTCGACCCGATGACGCGGACAAAAGAGCTCGCTGATTTGATCGCTGCCGCCAGCCCGATTAGAGAAAAGCATAAGCATCCGGCAACGCGCAGTTTTCAGGCTATCCGTATTTACATCAATAGCGAATTGGAAGAGATCGAACGTGCGCTAGAAGGCGCACTGAGCGTACTGGCTCCGCAGGGACGTCTGTCGGTGATTAGTTTCCACTCGTTAGAAGATCGGATTGTGAAACGGTTTATTCGCCATCAGAGCCGCGGGCCACAGGTGCCAGCGGGCCTACCGTTAACGGAAGAACAGTTGCGCAGCCAGGGTGGACAGACGCTAAAAGCTGTCGGCAAGAAACTGATGCCTTCGGAAGCAGAAGTTGCGGAAAACCCACGTGCACGCAGTTCTGTTCTGCGCTTCGCTGAGAGACTACCTGCGTGATCGGTAATGAGCGGCATACTCTGGTCGGCGTCATCGGTGAGGATCTGCTGCGTAATGCAAAACTCCCAGTGTTGCTGATGATTGCCGTGCTGGTTTCTGCTGTCTTTGTGGTCACCACGGCGCATAAGACACGCCTGCTGACAGCAGAACGCGAGCAGCTTCTGCTGGAGCGTGATGCGTTGGATATCGAATGGAGAAACCTGATCCTAGAGGAAAACTCGCTAGGGGATCATAGCCGCGTGGAGCGGATCGCGACGGAAAAACTGCAAATGGGACACGTTGATCCGTCACAGGAAAACATTGTGGTTAAGCAATGAACTAAATAGGCAACCAGCTAAGCATGAAAGCAGCCCGTACAGGAAAGTTAAAGCGCCAGGAAGATCAAGCCAGCTTTGTTAGCTGGCGTTTTGCGTTGCTTTGCGGCTGTATCCTGCTTGCGATGGTTGGCTTGATGGCGCGTGCGGCTTATCTGCAAGTCATCAATCCAGACAAACTGGTGCGCGAAGGGGATATGCGTTCTCTGCGCGTACAGGAAGTGCCAACGGCACGCGGCATGATAAGCGATCGTGCTGGCCGTCCTTTGGCCGTCAGCGTGCCGGTGAATGCCGTCTGGGCCGATCCGAAAGAAGTGAACGATCGTGGCGGTATTACGTTGGATACGCGCTGGAAAGCACTGTCTGATGCGCTCGATATTCCGTTGGATCAGTTGGCAACCAAGATCAACGCTAACCCTAAAGGTCGCTTCGTTTATCTGGCTCGCCAGGTGAATCCTGCTATTGGCGAATATGTTCATAAACTGAAACTGCCAGGCATTAATCTGCGGCAGGAGTCTCGCCGGTATTACCCTTCTGGACAAGTGACCTCTCACCTCATTGGCTTCACCAATATCGATGGCCAGGGTATTGAAGGCGTTGAGAAAAGTTTTGATCGCTGGCTGACCGGGCAACCCGGTGAACGAACCGTGCGTAAAGACCGCTTTGGTCGCGTGATTGAAGATATCTCTTCTGTTGATAGCCAGGCTGCACACAATCTGGCGCTAAGCATTGATGAGCGTTTGCAGGCGCTGGTTTACCGTGAACTCAACAACGCGGTTGCCTTTAACAAAGCTGAGTCAGGAACGGCTGTGCTGGTTGATGTGAATACCGGTGAAGTGTTGGCGATGGCGAATAGCCCGTCTTATAACCCGAACAATCTGGCGGATACGCCGAAAGAGATTATGCGTAACCGCGCCATCACCGATATCTTCGAACCGGGTTCTACGGTTAAACCGATGGTGGTAATGACGGCGTTGCAGCGCGGTGTCGTCAAAGAGAATAGCGTGCTCAATACGCTGCCTTACTACGTCAACGGTCATGAAATCAAAGACGTGGCGCGCTACAGCGAATTGACGCTGACGGGCGTGCTACAGAAATCGAGTAACGTCGGTGTTTCCAGACTGGCGTTAGCGATGCCTTCCTCTGCGTTGGTAGATACTTACTCGCGCTTTGGATTAGGAAAAGCGACCAATTTGGGGTTGGTCGGAGAAAGCGGTGGCTTATACCCTCAAAAACAACGGTGGTCTGACATAGAGAGGGCCACCTTTTCTTTTGGCTACGGGCTGATGGTAACACCGTTACAGTTAGCGCGAGTCTACGCCACGATCGGCAGTTTCGGTATTTACCGTCCGCTATCGATTACCAAAGTCGATCCACCCGTTCCAGGCGAGCGTGTCTTCCCTGAAGCGCTGGTGCGTTCCGTGGTGCACATGATGGAAAGCGTGGCGCTGCCCGGAGGCGGCGGTACCAAGGCGGCTATCAAAGGTTACCGTATCGCGATTAAAACCGGTACGGCTAAAAAAGTCGGCCCGGATGGCAAGTACATCAACAAATATATTGCCTACACGGCGGGTGTGGCACCAGCCAGTAACCCACGTTTTGCTCTGGTTGTCGTGATTAACGATCCGCAGGCAGGGAAGTACTACGGCGGCGCGGTTTCTGCGCCAATCTTTGGCGCCATCATGGGCGGCGTTCTGCGTACGATGAATATCGAACCAGATGCGTTGCCGACAGGCGACAAAAACGAGTTTGTAATTAATAGAGAAGAGGGATCAGGTGGCAGATCGTAATTTGCGCGATTTACTTGCGCCGTGGGTGCAAGACACTCCGGCGCGCGCGCTGCGGGAAATGACATTAGACAGCCGCGTTGCGGCTGCCGGGGATCTGTTTGTCGCGATTGTCGGGCACAAAGCAGATGGACGGCGCTATATTCCGCAGGCAATTGCGCAAGGTGTAGCAGCGATTGTTGCCGAAGCTGAAGGTGAGGCCGCTGATGGCACCGTTCGCGAAATGCACGGTGTGCCAGTGGTGTATCTCAGCAATCTGAACCAGCGACTGTCCGCACTGGCAGGCCGTTTTTATCAGCAGCCTGTGGAAAAGCTACAGCTGATTGGCGTAACGGGAACCAACGGAAAAACGACGACAACTCAGCTTCTGGCGCAGTGGAGTCAGGCATTAGGCGAAACGAGTGCCGTCATGGGTACCGTAGGCAATGGCCTATTAGGTCGAGCGATTCCGACAGAGAATACAACAGGGTCTGCTGTCGATGTTCAGCAGGTGCTGAGCCAACTGGTCGATCAAGGTGCGACGTTCGCCGCCATGGAAGTGTCCTCCCACGGTCTGGTGCAGCATCGTGTGGCTGCGTTGCCTTTCGCGGCGGCGGTATTCACTAACCTGAGTCGCGATCATCTTGATTACCATGGCGATATGGAAAGCTACGAAGCGGCCAAATGGGCGCTGTTCTCCGAGCATCGTGTTGGGCAGATGATTATCAACGCGGATGACGATGTCGGACTACGCTGGTTGGCGAAGCTGCCGGATGCGGTTGCCGTTACTATGGAAAACAATTTGGTTCCCGACTGCCGTGGGCGCTGGTTGAAAGCGACACAGATTGATTATCACGATAACGGTGCCACGATTGCGTTTGATTCAAGCTGGGGGCATGGCGAAATTGAAAGCCGCCTGATGGGCGCGTTTAACGTCAGCAATATGCTGCTGGCGCTGGCAACGCTGCTGTCTCTGGGCTATCCGCTCGATAAATTGGTTATCGCGGGCTCTCAACTGCAACCCGTATGTGGTCGCATGGAAGTTTTCCATGCTGAAGCAAAACCAACGGTCGTTGTGGATTACGCCCACACGCCAGACGCGCTGGAAAAAGCGCTTGAAGCGGCACGTCTGCACTGTCAGGGGAAACTCTGGTGTGTGTTTGGCTGTGGTGGCGATCGTGATAAAGGTAAGCGCCCACTTATGGGCGGTATCGCAGAACAACTGGCTGACCGCGTTGTGGTTACCGATGATAACCCGCGCAGTGAAGAGCCTCAGGCCATTGTTGCCGATATTCTTTCCGGGCTGCTGGATGCCGGGCGCGTTCAGGTGATTCACGGGCGTGCTGAAGCGGTCACTAGCGCGATTATGCAGGCGCAGGAAAATGACGTGGTGTTGGTTGCGGGTAAAGGGCACGAAGACTACCAACTGGTGGGCAATCAGCGTCTCGATTATTCCGATCGCATCACCGTTGCCCGCCTGCTGGGGGTAATTGCATGATTCGCGTCTCCTTGCAGCAGCTTGCTACGGTGCTGAATGCGCAGCTGATTGGCGAAGATATTGATATTGAAGATGTTTCAACCGATACGCGTAAGCTGGCGTCCGGCGGTTTGTTTATCGCGCTGAAAGGCGAGAAATTCGATGCACATGATTACGCTGCGGATGCAGTGAAAGGCGGTGCGGCGGCTCTGTTAGTCAGTAAGCACTTACCTATCAATGTGCCGCAGTTGCTGGTGAGCGATACGCGTCTGGCGCTGGGCCAATTGGGCGCCTGGGTTCGTCAGCAGTCAACGGCGCGTGTTGTCGCCCTGACAGGCTCTTCCGGCAAAACTTCAGTTAAAGAAATGACGGCGGCGATTCTGCGCCAGTGTGGTTCCGTGTTGTATACCGCTGGTAACTTCAACAACGATATCGGTGTGCCGCTAACGCTGTTGCGTCTGACGGCGGAACACCAGTTCGCAGTGATTGAGCTGGGGGCAAATCACATTGGTGAGATTGCCTATACCACCGATCTAGTGCGGCCGGAAAGCGCGCTGGTCAACAATCTGGCTGCTGCGCATATGGAAGGGTTTGGTTCACTGGCCGGTGTGGCGCAGGCGAAAGGTGAGATATTTTCTGGTTTGCCAGCAGACGGCGTAGCGATCGTGAATGCGGACAGCAACGATTTCCCGCACTGGCAGGTCATGCTGAATCATAAAACCGTCTGGCGTTTCTCGCCGCAGGCTGCTGGCGACATTGATTTCTTTGCCAGCGATGTAGTCGTTTTAGCGCAAGGTACGCGTTTTACGCTGCACACGCCATTTGGCGAAATTCAAGTTCTGCTGCCTTTACCTGGTCGTCATAACATCTCTAATGCACTGGCAGCGGCTTCGCTGGCGATGTCCGTCGGCGCGACACTGGAAGCCGTTAAAGCCGGATTATCTCAGCTTCAGGCGGTTCCGGGGCGGCTGTTCCCGATTGCTTTGTCTGAAGGCACGCTGCTGCTGGATGACAGCTACAACGCGAATGTCGGCTCAATGACGGCGGCGGCACAAGTGCTGGCAGAGATGCCGGGCTACCGTGTGATGGTTGTTGGTGATATGGGCGAGTTGGGGAATGAAGCCCCTGAATGCCATCGTCAAGTGGGCGAAGCGGCGCGTGCTGCGGGCATCGATCGCGTATTGAGTGTAGGAACGTTGAGTGAATTGATCGGCACTGCCAGTGGCAATGGTGAGCATTTTCAGGATAAAGCCGCGCTGGTTTCACGTTTGAAGGTGCTGATGTCAGAACATAACGTCATCAGCGTATTGGTCAAAGGCTCACGCAGTGCTGCGATGGAGCAGGTTGTACATGCATTACAGGAGAATGCGCAATGTTAGTATGGCTGGCCGAACATTTGGCCAAAATTTATACCGGCTTTAACGTCTTTTCTTATTTGACGTTCCGCGCCATTGTCAGCCTGCTGACCGCACTGGTTATTTCCTTATGGATGGGGCCGCATATGATTGCCTGGCTGCAGCGTTTGCAGATTGGGCAGGTGGTGCGTAACGAAGGGCCGGAATCACATTTCAGTAAGCGCGGAACCCCGACAATGGGGGGCGTGATGATCCTAGTGGCGATTATCGTTTCCGTTTTGATGTGGGCGAATCTGTCTAACCCGTATGTCTGGTGTGTACTGCTGGTGTTAGCGGGCTACGGTGCGGTCGGCTTTGTTGATGACTACCGCAAAGTGGTCCGTAAGGATACCAAGGGGCTGATTGCCCGCTGGAAATATTTCTGGCAGTCGGTGATTGCGCTCGTGGTGGCTTTCACCATGTATTCCATTGGTAAAGATACGCCAGCCACGCAGTTGGTTGTGCCGTTTTTCAAAGACGTAATGCCGCAACTGGGCCTGCTCTATATTGCGCTTGCCTACTTTGTGATTGTCGGCACCAGTAATGCCGTCAACCTGACTGATGGTTTGGATGGCTTGGCAATCATGCCGACTGTGTTTGTTGCGGCAGGTTTTGCACTGGTGGCATGGGCAACAGGGAACATGAACTTTGCTGGTTACCTGCACATTCCGTATATCCGTCATGCCAGTGAACTGGTGATCGTCTGCACCGCGATTGTGGGCGCAGGGCTTGGGTTCCTGTGGTTTAACACCTATCCGGCGCAGGTCTTCATGGGGGACGTAGGTTCTCTGGCGCTGGGCGGCGCGCTGGGGACTATTGCGGTCCTGCTGCGTCAGGAGTTTTTGTTAGTAATTATGGGCGGTGTCTTCGTGGTCGAAACGCTGTCGGTGATTTTGCAAGTCGGATCCTTTAAGTTGCGCGGGCAGCGGATTTTCCGCATGGCGCCTATTCATCACCATTATGAACTTAAGGGCTGGCCGGAACCGCGCGTGATTGTGCGCTTCTGGATTATTTCGTTGATGCTGGTGCTGATTGGCCTGGCAACGCTGAAGGTACGGTAAGACATGGTGGACTATCAGGGTAAAAAAGTCGTCATTATCGGGTTGGGTCTGACCGGGCTCTCCTGTGTTGATTTCTTTCTCGCGCGCGATGTCGTACCGCGTGTGGTGGATACCCGTATCAGTCCGCCAGGTCTGGATACGCTGCCGGAGCAGGTAGAACGACACCTCGGTAGCCTGAATGAAGACTGGCTGATGAGTGCAGATTTGATCGTCGCCAGTCCTAGTGTTGCGTTGGCGACGCCGATTCTGTGTGACGCCGCTGACGCTGGCATCGAGATTGTTGGCGATATCGAACTGTTCTGTCGTGAAGCGCAAGCCCCGATTGTGGCGATTACCGGTTCTAACGGTAAAAGCACGGTGACGACGCTGGTCGGCGAAATGGCGCGTGCTGCAGGCTGGCAGGTGGGTGTGGGGGGCAACATCGGCCTACCTGCACTGCAACTGCTTGAACAGCCTGCTCAGCTGTATGTGCTGGAGTTGTCGAGTTTCCAGTTGGAAACGACGAGTAGCCTGCACGCCGCTGCGGCGACCATTCTGAATGTGACGGAAGATCACACCAACCGTTACCCGTTTGGTCTACAGCAGTACCGAGCGGCGAAATTGCGTATTTATGAACACGCGGATTTGTGTGTTGTGAATGCTGATGATGCGCTGACCATGCCGGTTCGTGGCGCAGATGCACGCTGCCGCAGTTTTGGCGTCGATGTTGGCGATTACCACCTTAACCGTCAGCAGGGAGAAACCTGGCTGCGGGTGGACGGCGAACGTGTACTCAATACCCGTGAAATCAAGCTGGTTGGGCAGCACAATTATACGAATGCATTGGCAGCGCTGGCGCTGGCTGATGCAGTGAAGATTCCACGTGCGTCTGCGTTGACGGCGTTGACGTCATTTACCGGATTGCCTCATCGCTTTCAAAGTGCTGTCGAGCGTAATGGCGTGCGGTGGATCAATGATTCTAAAGCCACCAATGTGGGCAGCACCGAGGCCGCATTGAGCGGTTTGGCGGTAGAAGGCACGTTGCACCTGTTGTTAGGCGGTGACGGTAAATCTGCCGATTTCTCGCCGCTGGTGCCGTATTTGCAGGGCGAGCACATTCATTTGTACTGCTTCGGTCAGGATGGGCAACAACTGGCTGCGCTGCGCCCAGAAATTGCCGAGCAGACAGAAACGATGGAACAGGCAATGCGTATCATCGCCGAACGCGTTAAGCCGGGCGATATGGTGCTGCTGTCGCCAGCCTGCGCAAGCCTGGATCAGTTTCGCAGTTTTGAACAGCGAGGCGATGAATTCGCTCGTCTGGCGGAGGAGTTAGGCTGATGCGGTTCTTCGGTCTGGCGTTTATCGAGCGCATCAAGAGCTGGGTTATGGGAACGCGCGAAAGCGATACGCTCAGCGTTGTTCTGTACGACAGAACGCTGGTGTGGTTGACGCTTGGGCTGGCCGTGATTGGTTTTGTGATGGTGACGTCGGCTTCTATGCCTGTTGGGCAGCGCCTAGCCAGCGACCCATTCCTGTTCGCGAAACGTGATGCGATTTATATCGGGTTGGCATTTGGCTTGTCGTTAATCACGCTGCGTGTGCCGATGGAGATATGGCAACGTTACAGCACGGTACTGCTACTCCTCGCTATGGTTATGTTGCTGGTGGTGCTCGCGGTGGGAAGCTCGGTCAACGGTGCATCACGCTGGATTTCGCTGGGGCCATTGCGTATTCAGCCTGCGGAATTATCCAAGCTGGCGTTATTTTGCTACCTGTCCAGCTACATGGTGCGCAAAGTTGAAGAAGTGCGAAATAACTTCTGGGGCTTTTGTAAACCAATGGGCGTGATGGTGGTGTTGGCGGTGTTGCTGCTGGCACAGCCTGACCTCGGTACCGTGGTGGTACTGTTTATTACGACGCTGGCGATGCTGTTTCTGGCTGGCGCCAAGATGTGGCAGTTTCTGGCAATCATCGGCTGTGGCGTGTTTGCCGTTGGCCTGCTGATTGTCGCTGAGCCTTACCGTATGCGCCGTGTGACGTCTTTCTGGAATCCATGGGATGATCCGTTTGGCAGCGGCTACCAGTTAACGCAGTCCCTGATGGCATTTGGGCGCGGTGAATTCTGGGGGCAAGGGCTGGGGAATTCAGTACAGAAACTGGAATATTTGCCGGAAGCACATACCGATTTCATTTTCTCTATTTTAGGTGAGGAACTTGGCTATATCGGTGTGGTTTTAGCATTGTTAATGATATTCTTCGTCGCTTTTCGCGCGATGTCTATCGGGAAGCGGGCGCTGGAGATCGATCAGCGTTTTTCGGGCTTTCTGGCGTGTTCCATCGGTATCTGGTTCAGCTTTCAGACGCTGGTGAACGTAGGCGCGGCGGCGGGGATGCTACCGACAAAAGGGCTGACGTTGCCGCTGATCAGTTATGGCGGTTCCAGTTTGTTGATTATGTCGACGGCGATAGTGTTGCTGTTACGCATTGATTTTGAAACGCGTCTGACGAAAGCGCAGGCGTTTACGAGAGGTGCCCGATGAGTGGCGAAGGCAAGCGTTTGATGGTGATGGCTGGCGGTACGGGTGGGCATGTCTTCCCCGGACTTGCTGTTGCACATCACCTGATGGCGCAGGGCTGGCAGGTTCGCTGGTTAGGTACAGCGGATCGTATGGAAGCCGATTTGGTGCCTAAGCATGGTATCGAAATTGATTTTATCCGCATTTCTGGCCTGCGTGGTAAAGGCATTCGGGCGCAGTTAAGCGCGCCGATTCGTATTTTTCAGGCCGTGCGTCAGGCTCGCGCGATTATGCGCCGTTACCAGCCTGATGTGGTGCTGGGGATGGGGGGTTACGTTTCCGGCCCCGGTGGCTTGGCTGCCTGGCTGTGCGGCATTCCAGTCGTCCTACATGAGCAGAACGGTATTGCAGGGTTGACCAATCGCTGGTTATCCCATATCGCCAAAAAGGTATTGCAGGCATTTCCGGGCGCGTTTCCTAAAGCAGATGTTGTGGGGAACCCGGTCAGAACCGATGTGCTGGCATTGCCTGCGCCGGAAACACGATTAGCCGATCGCTCAGGCCCTGTGAGGGTGCTGGTTGTTGGTGGTAGTCAGGGCGCAAGAGTGCTGAATCAAACGCTACCCGGCGTGGCAGCCCAGATGGGCGAACGCGTGACAATTTGGCATCAGGTGGGTAAAGGGGCGTTATCAACCGTTCAACAGGCCTATCAGGATGTTGGGCAGACGCAGCACAATATTACCGAATTTATTGATGACATGGCGGCAGCTTACGCCTGGGCGGATGTGGTGGTGTGCCGTTCCGGCGCATTGACCGTCAGTGAAATTGCGGCGGCTGGGTTACCGGCGCTGTTTGTCCCGTTCCAGCATAAAGATCGGCAGCAGTACTGGAATGCGCTGCCGTTGGAAAAGGCAGGCGCGGCAAAAATTATTGAGCAGCCACAATTCAGCGTGGCGGCGGTTAGCGAGGTGCTGTCCGGTTGGGATCGCGCAACCTTGCTGGCGATGGCGCAAAAAGCCCGCGCAGTGGCGATTCCAGATGCAACCGAACGGGTTGCGGCGGAAGTCAGTGCAGCGGCAGGCAGTCGGGCTACAGATGTGGCTCATGGTTAATTAATACAACGTTGTCGGGTAGAAGACTGCCCGGCGACGCTACAAGGTAGCGATAGAATAAAGTGAATACTCAACAACTGGCGAAACTACGTTCAATCGTTCCCGAGATGCATCGCGTCCGGCACATACACTTTGTCGGCATCGGCGGTGCTGGCATGGGTGGTATCGCCGAAGTGTTGGCCAATGAAGGTTATGAAATTAGCGGTTCCGATCTGGCTCCAAATGCGGTAACGCAGCAGTTGACTGAACTTGGCGCGCAGATTTACTTCCACCACCGTGCGGAGAACGTTCTGAACGCCAGCGTGGTGGTGGTGTCGAGTGCGATTACTGCGGATAACCCTGAGATTGTCGCCGCCCATGACGCACGTATTCCGGTGATCCGTCGTGCCGAGATGTTGGCGGAACTGATGCGTTTTCGTCACGGTATTGCGATTGCGGGCACGCACGGTAAGACGACGACAACGGCGATGGTTACCAGTATTTATGCGGAAGCGGGATTAGATCCGACGTTTGTAAATGGTGGATTGGTGAAGGCGGCGGGAACGCATGCGCGTTTGGGCTCAAGCCGCTACCTGATTGCGGAAGCCGATGAAAGCGATGCATCTTTCCTGCATTTGCAGCCGATGGTAGCGATTGTGACCAACATTGAAGCCGACCATATGGACACGTATCAGGGCGATTTTGAGAACCTGAAGCAGACGTTCATCAATTTCCTGCACAACCTGCCGTTTTACGGGCAAGCGGTGATGTGTATTGATGATGCGGTAATCCGTGAGCTGCTGCCGCGCGTGGGTCGTCATATCACCACGTATGGTTTTAGCGACGATGCTGATGTACGTATTTCAGGGTATCACCAGACTGGCGCGCAAGGGCACTTTACGCTGGAGCGGAAAGATAAACCGCTGCTCACTGTCACGCTGAATGCGCCGGGGCGTCACAATGCGCTCAACGCTGCGGCGGCGGTTGCTGTGGCGACCGATGAAGGGATTGATGACGAGGCGATTCTGCGTGCGCTTGAGCGTTTTCAGGGTACCGGTCGTCGCTTTGATTTTCTCGGTGAATATCCGCTTGAGCTGGTGAATGGTCAAAGCGGTACGGCGATGTTGGTGGATGATTACGGTCACCATCCGACGGAAGTCGATGCCACGATTAAAGCCGCCCGCGCCGGATGGCCAGATAAGCGATTGGTCATGATTTTTCAGCCGCATCGCTATACGCGAACCCGCGATTTGTATGACGATTTCGCACACGTGCTATCGCAGGTTGACGTGCTGCTGATGCTGGATGTGTATTCCGCTGGAGAGTCGCCGATTCCGGGGGCGGACAGCCGTTCGCTGTGCCGTACGATTCGCGGAAGAGGTAAGATTGATCCGATTCTGGTGACGGATGTGGATACTTTACCGGAACTGTTGTCACAGGCGCTACGAGGTGAAGACCTGATTTTGGTTCAGGGCGCCGGCAACATCGGTAAATTGGCGCGTAAACTGGCTGATTCCAGATTACAGCCACAGATGAGTGAATGAGGAACATCATGACGGAGAAAGTTGCTGTATTGCTTGGTGGAACCTCTGCCGAACGTGAAGTGTCGTTACTTTCCGGTCAGGCGGTTTTGGCTGGCCTGAAAGAAGCGGGTATCAACGCGCATGCGGTTGATACCCGTGACGTCTCTGTGACGACGTTAAAGGAACAAGGCTTTACCAAGGTTTTCATCGCCTTACATGGTCGTGGTGGTGAAGATGGTACATTGCAGGGCGTTCTGGAGTTTCTGGGGCTGCCTTATACTGGTAGCGGCGTCATGGCATCTGCACTGACGATGGATAAACTCCGCACCAAACAGGTGTGGCAAGCGGTGGGATTACCGGTGTCGCCATACGTGGCGCTGGATCGTCGCCAATATTCAGAAACGGCGGCAAACGCGTTGCTGGCGAAATTTACTCATCTCGGATTGCCGCTGATCGTCAAGCCAAGCCGTGAAGGTTCCAGCGTGGGGATGAGCAAAGTGAATATGCTGAGCGAACTGCCTGAGGCACTGGAAGAAGCATTCCGTCACGATGACGATATTCTGATCGAGAAGTGGCTGAGCGGCCCAGAGTATACGGTGGCTATCCTGGGTGATGACGTGTTGCCTTCTATTCGTATTCAGCCTGCGGGTACGTTTTACGATTATGAAGCGAAGTATTTATCGGATGATACGCAGTATTTCTGTCCGAGTGGTTTACCGGACGATCAAGAGCAGGCGCTAGCTGGATTGGCGAGGGCGGCTTATCGTGCGGTGGGCTGTAGCGGATGGGGACGCGTCGATTTTATGCTGGATAGCGACGGTGCCTTCTATCTGCTTGAAGTGAATACGTCTCCGGGGATGACGAGCCACAGTCTGGTTCCTATGGCAGCGCGCCAACGTGGGCTGACTTTTTCGCAACTGGTCGTGAAAATTTTAGAGCTCGCTGGCTGATATGTCGCAGGCAGCGCTGAATACACGCGGACGAGAGCCTGAAACCAAAGGAACACGTCGCAGTAATGGAGGCCAATTGGCAGGGATGGTTTTCCTGCTGATGGTGATAGGGACGATCGTCTGGGGAAGCTGGATGGTTGTGGGGTGGATGAAAGATGCCAGCCGCTTACCGCTCTCCCGCATGGCAGTGACAGGCGAAAGGCAGTACACCACCAACGACGATATCCGTCAGGCTATTTTGTCGTTGGGGTCGCCGGGAACGTTCATGACACAGGATGTGAACGTGATCCAGCAGCAGATCGAGCGTCTGTCGTGGATAAAACAGGCTAGCGTGCGCAAGCAATGGCCTGACGAATTAAAGATTCATCTGGTTGAATATGTTCCGGTAGCGCGTTGGAATGATCAGCTAATGGTTGATGCAGAAGGAAATTCGTTCAGTGTACCCGCCGAACGTATTGGCAATCGTAAGATGCCGCTGCTGTATGGCCCAGAAGGCAGTGAAGCAGAAGTGCTGGAAGGCTATCGCACAATGAATCAGACGCTGGCCGCTGAGAAGTTTACGTTAAAAATGGTGGCGATGAGTGCGCGGCATTCGTGGCAACTAGGATTAGACGATGATACTCGTCTCGAATTGGGGCGGGACGATAGGGCAAAACGTCTGCAACGCTTTATCGAGCTGTATCCGCTGTTGCAGCGGCAGGCTCAGAGCGAAAACAAACGTATTAGCCATGTGGATTTGCGGTATGACAGTGGGGCCGCGATAGGTTGGGCTCCAGCTTTGCTTGATCAGCAACAAGGTGATCAACAACAACACGGTGATCGGCAACGAGTTGGTCAGCACTAAGACATTGATCAGCAACAGAACAGTAACCAGAAATAGGCACAGGCTAAACAACAATGATCAAGTCGACGGACAGAAAACTGGTAGTTGGGCTGGAAATCGGTACAGCAAAAGTGGCTGCGCTGGTAGGGGAAGTTCTGCCCGATGGCATGGTCAACATTATTGGCGTAGGCAGTTGCCCGTCACGCGGTATGGATAAAGGCGGTGTAAACGATCTGGAATCGGTCGTTAAATGTGTTCAGCGCGCTATTGATCAGGCTGAGTTGATGGCAGACTGCCAGATCTCTTCCGTGTATCTGGCGCTCTCGGGAAAACACATCAGCTGCCAGAATGAAATAGGGATGGTGCCTATTTCAGAAGAAGAGGTTACGCAGGAGGACGTGGAAAGCGTGGTGCATACCGCTAAATCCGTGCGCGTGCGTGATGAACATCGTGTTCTCCATGTGATTCCACAGGAGTACGCGATCGATTATCAGGAAGGGATTAAAAACCCAGTTGGCTTATCCGGCGTGCGCATGCAGGCGAAAGTCCACCTGATAACCTGCCATAACGATATGGCGAAGAATATTGTTAAAGCCGTTGAACGCTGCGGCTTAAAGGTCGACCAACTGATTTTTGCGGGACTGGCTTCCAGTTATGCGGTGCTGACAGAAGATGAACGTGAGCTGGGCGTGTGTGTTGTTGATATTGGCGGCGGTACAATGGATATCGCGGTCTATACTGGTGGCGCATTGCGACACACTAAAGTGATTCCGTATGCGGGCAATGTGGTTACCAGCGATATTGCTTACGCATTTGGTACGCCGCCGACGGATGCCGAAGCGATCAAGGTTCGTCACGGTTGTGCATTAGGCGCGATCGTTGGCAAAGATGAGAATGTGGAAGTCCCGAGCGTTGGAGGACGTCCCCCCCGCAGTCTGCAAAGACAAACATTGGCGGAAGTGATTGAACCACGTTACACCGAGTTGTTGAACTTGGTGAACGATGAACTTTTACAGTTGCAGGAGCAGTTGCGTCAACAAGGCGTGAAACATCATCTGGCAGCAGGGATTGTGCTAACGGGCGGTGCCGCGCAAATAGACGGTCTGGCGGCCTGTGCGCAGCGTGTGTTCCATACACAGGTGCGTATTGGACAACCAATGAATATAACGGGGCTGACGGATTATGCCCAAGAGCCTTATTACTCAACGGCGGTTGGGTTGCTGCATTACGGAAAAGAATCTCATCTGGGTGGTGAGCATGAAGTCGAAAAACGTGCCTCAGTGAGCAATTGGTTCAAGAGAATCAACAGCTGGTTGAGGAAAGAATTTTAATTTTATCAAAGAGATCGCCTGGCACAGTTTTATGATCTCGCAGTTACAGGAACAAACGGAGAGAAATTATGTTTGAACCAATGGAATTAACCAACGACGCGGTGATTAAAGTCATCGGCGTCGGTGGCGGCGGTGGTAATGCCGTCGAACACATGGTGCGTGAGCGCATCGAAGGCGTCGAGTTCTTCGCGGTCAACACGGATGCGCAAGCATTACGCAAAACGGCTGTGGGCCAGACGATTCAGATCGGCAGTGGCATCACGAAAGGTCTGGGTGCAGGCGCTAACCCTGAAGTCGGCCGTAATTCTGCTGAAGAAGATCGTGAAGCACTGCGTTCAGCACTGGAAGGTGCAGACATGGTGTTTATCGCCGCAGGTATGGGCGGTGGTACAGGTACAGGGGCTGCGCCGGTTGTTGCCGAAGTCGCAAAAGACCTGGGCATTCTGACCGTCGCTGTGGTGACCAAGCCTTTCAACTTTGAAGGCAAAAAACGTATGGCGTTTGCAGAGCAGGGTATCGCCGAGCTGTCTAAGCACGTCGACTCGCTGATCACTATTCCAAACGACAAGCTGCTGAAAGTGCTGGGACGCGGTATTTCCCTGTTGGATGCATTTGGTGCAGCAAACGATGTACTGAAAGGCGCGGTGCAAGGTATTGCTGAGCTGATCACGCGTCCAGGCCTGATGAACGTCGACTTTGCAGACGTGCGTACCGTGATGTCCGAAATGGGTTATGCCATGATGGGATCCGGTGTTGCGCGTGGTGAAGACCGTGCAGAAGAAGCGGCTGAAATGGCGATCTCCAGCCCGCTGCTGGAAGATATCGATCTGTCCGGCGCACGTGGCGTGTTGGTCAACATCACGGCGGGCTTTGATCTGCGTCTGGATGAGTTCGAGACGGTTGGTAACACCATCCGTGCATTCGCGTCTGATAATGCGACAGTCGTAATCGGGACGTCGCTTGACCCGGAAATGAATGATGAACTACGTGTCACGGTTGTTGCGACGGGTATCGGCATGGACAAGCGTCCTGAGATTACGCTGGTGACGAACAAGCAGGCCAGCCAGCCTGTGATGGATCATCGTTATCAGCAACACGGTATGACGCCACTGGCGCAGGAAAAACCGGCTGCTAAAGTGGTTAACGACCAGAATCCGCAGACGAATAAAGAGCCGGATTATCTGGATATCCCAGCGTTTCTGCGTAAGCAGGCAGACTAATTTGCTGCCAGATAACGTTGGAATCTCCGCTCTTTGTGCTAAACTGTGCCACCGAGCCTAGTGTATACTAGGTCGGTAGGTTCAGTAACATGCGAGATAAAATGATGATCAAACAACGTACATTAAAACGTATTGTTCAGGCGACTGGTGTCGGGTTACATACCGGCAAGAAGGTCACGTTGACCATGCGTCCTGCACCGGCAAATACCGGGGTCATCTATCGTCGCACAGACTTGAATCCCCCGGTTGATTTTCCGGCTGATGCAAAATCCGTGCGTGATACCATGCTCTGTACTTGCCTGGTTAATGAGCATGACGTCCGTATTTCTACGGTGGAGCATCTTAACGCTGCGCTTGCAGGGTTGGGCATTGACAATATTGTCATTGATGTTGACGCGCCGGAAATTCCAATTATGGATGGCAGCGCCAGCCCGTTCGTTTACCTGCTGTTAGATGCGGGTATCGAAGAGCTGAATTGTGCCAAGAAATTCGTACGTATCAAACAGCCCGTTCGCGTTGAAGACGGCGACAAGTGGGCCGAGATGAAACCGTTTAACGGCTTCAGCTTGGATTTCACTATCGACTTCAACCACCCAGCGATTGATGCGGGCAACCAGCGCTATCGTTTGGATTTCTCCGCCGATGCGTTTGTTCGCCAGATCAGCCGTGCGCGTACATTCGGCTTTATGCGCGATATCGAATACTTGCAGTCTCGTGGGTTGTGCTTGGGCGGCAGTATGGATTGCGCCATCGTCGTTGACGATTACCGCGTACTGAACGAAGACGGTCTGCGTTTTGAAGATGAGTTTGTCCGCCATAAAATGCTGGATGCCATCGGTGACCTGTTTATGTGTGGCCACAACATCATCGGTGCCTTCTCTGCGTTTAAATCTGGACACGCACTGAACAACAAACTGTTGCAGGCCGTGCTGGCAAATCAGGAAGCGTGGGAATACGTGACCTTTGAAGACGAAGCTGAAATGCCGTTGGCATTTAAAGCGCCGTCTATCGTTCTGGCGTAACGCTTGAACGTGAAGTAATCATTTCTTATTACGACTGGTTTTATTGGTACTCTCTCCGGCCAATGAAGCCAGTCGTTCTAATATCTTTCTGAGTTTTTCCGGGCTGTTGCCTGCTAACGTCCTCAATGTCTCCGCACTTTGTTCACTCAACTGACGCAACGGTTTGTCATCGGTATTTTCCGTCGGTGTAATGTCATTATTTTTCACGATTTCATGCCCTTTTGCGGCAAGCGTTGGATTAATCCTGATGTCGATTGAAGCCAATGATGGTAGTATTTGTGCGCGTAATGCAGAGAGCAGCGCAGGTTGTTCGTAACGTAACCGCATCAGCCAACTGGCGTTGGCGGTTTCCAGTATCAGTAAACCTTGCCGGTAATTAGCGACGCGGCACCATGGGTGCAACGGTGCAGGCAGTAACCCGCGTACGGCACGGTTGAGTTTTAATAAGGCGATAGCGCGCTGTTGCACATCTTGTAGCGGGCCTTTACCCGACATGGATGCGCTATCAAACAGAAATTCCAGTGATTGTGGGCGGCTATCACGCATAGACCTGGCTCCGGTGGATGTTACTCGTGATTGGTATTCTAAATCGTTGGCGACAATTTGGCAGACGTTATTTCTGGCCGCATCTCTTATTAGGGATGGTCGCGGCGAGTCTTGGCCTGCCGACAAGCCTGAACGACTCACAGGATATCGCCTCACTCCCTAATTCAAGCTCCAGCGTGAGTCGCCAGAATCACGTCTCGCTGAACCTTACCGATCTGGTCGCGCTGAAGGAAGCGCATCGGCGCTCGTCCTACAGCGTTGATTATTGGCATCAGCATGCGATTCGCACGGTAATCCGTCATCTTTCTTTTGCGTTGACGACGCCACAGACGGCCAGTGCCGAGCAGGTTGACGATCTTCAACCTCATTCTTTGGTTTTGCTGGATACGCTAAATGCGTTGCTGACGCAGGATTCCCAGTATCCCTTTGTGATCTCCCCCCATGCTGGGCGTGTCACTTTTTATCCTCAGGCACACCATCAAATCGGCGTCTGGCTTGCCCAAATCCGCGGCATCCGCGCAGGGCCCTCTCTTTTCAGCTGAACGTGTAGTGGATAATTAGCTGAAGAAATTTCTCTCGTTTTTTGCTGAGTTTCTCAGTTTTTCGATGTTGTGTTGCCACTGGATACGTGGCACTTGTGAGATTAAAACTATTATGGTCATGAATATCCTAACCAAAATTTTTGGTAGCCGTAACGATCGTACGCTGCGTCGTATGCGTAAAAATGTTGATGTCATTGGTCGTTTAGAACCAGAAATGGAAAAACTTTCAGATGAGGAACTGCAAGCGAAAACGCAGGAGTTCCGTGCCCGTCTGGAAAAAGGTGAGACGCTGGAGAACCTGCTGCCGGAAGCCTTCGCGGTAGTCCGTGAATCCAGTAAGCGTGTCTTTGGTATGCGTCACTTCGACGTGCAGCTTATCGGCGGTATGGTACTGAACGAGCGTTGCATCGCGGAGATGCGTACTGGTGAAGGTAAAACGCTGACGGCAACACTGCCTGCGTACCTGAATGCGCTGACTGGCCGTGGTGTACACGTAGTTACTGTGAACGATTATCTGGCACAGCGTGATGCCGAAAATAACCGTCCGTTGTTTGAATTCCTTGGCATGAGTGTCGGTATCAACCTGCCGGGAATGCCTGCTCCAGCGAAGCGTGAAGCCTATGCGGCAGACATCACTTACGGTACCAATAACGAATACGGTTTTGACTACCTGCGTGACAACATGGCGTTCAGCCCGGAAGAGCGCGTGCAGCGTAAATTATACTACGCGCTGGTGGATGAGGTTGACTCCATCCTGATCGATGAAGCACGTACGCCGCTGATCATTTCCGGTCCGGCTGAAGACAGCTCTGAGCTTTATATCAGCGTCAATAAAATCATCCCTCACCTGATCCGTCAGGAGAAAGAAGATTCGGATACCTTCCATGGTGAAGGCCACTTCTCTGTTGATGAGAAAGCGCGTCAGGTTAACCTCACCGAGCGTGGTCTGGTTCTGGTAGAAGAACTGCTGGTGAAAGAAGGCATTATGGAAGAGGGAGAGTCACTGTACTCTCCGACCAACATTATGCTGATGCACCATGTGACCGCTGCGCTGCGTGCGCACGTGTTGTTTACCCGCGATGTCGATTACATTGTGAAAGACGGTGAAGTCATCATCGTTGACGAACACACAGGCCGTACCATGCAGGGGCGTCGCTGGTCTGATGGTCTGCATCAGGCTGTGGAAGCGAAAGAGAAGGTGGCCATTCAGAATGAAAACCAAACATTGGCTTCCATTACCTTCCAGAATTACTTCCGCCTGTATGAAAAACTGGCAGGTATGACCGGTACGGCAGATACCGAAGCGTTCGAATTCAGCTCCATCTATAAGCTGGATACGATTGTAGTGCCGACTAACCGTCCGATGATTCGTAAAGACTTGCCTGACCTGGTCTACATGACCGAGCAGGAAAAAATTGATGCCATCATTGAAGATATCAAAGATCGCTCTGTAAAAGGCCAGCCTATTCTGGTCGGTACGATCTCTATTGAGAAATCAGAGGTGGTTTCTCAGGCGCTGGAAAAAGCGGGCATCAAACACAATGTGTTGAATGCGAAATTCCACGCCATGGAAGCGGACATTGTTGCACAGGCGGGTCAGTCTGGTGCGGTCACCATCGCGACCAACATGGCCGGTCGTGGTACGGACATCGTATTGGGCGGTAGCTGGCAGGCCGAAGTCGCCCATCTGGAAAACCCAGATGACGCGCAAATTGCAGAAATCAAAGCAGCCTGGAAAGTACGCCATGATGCGGTACTGGCTGCGGGGGGCTTGCACATTATCGGTACAGAGCGTCATGAATCTCGCCGTATCGATAACCAGTTGCGTGGTCGTTCCGGTCGCCAGGGGGATGCGGGGTCATCACGCTTCTATCTGTCGATGGAAGATGCGCTGATGCGTATTTTTGCCTCCGATCGTGTTTCTAATATGATGCGTAAACTGGGTATGAAACCGGGCGAAGCGATTGAGCACCCGTGGGTCACCAAGGCAATTGCTAACGCACAGCGTAAAGTGGAAAGCCGCAACTTTGATATTCGTAAACAGCTGCTGGAATACGATGATGTGGCGAACGACCAACGTCGTGCGATCTACACACAGCGTAACGAACTGCTGGACGTGTCCGATATCAGCGAAACTATCACCAGTATTCGTGAAGATGTGTTTAAAGCGACCATCGACAGCTATATTCCACCGGAATCTCTGGAAGAAATGTGGGATACGGAAGGTCTGGAACAGCGCCTGAAGAACGACTTCGATCTGGATATGCCTATCAAGGCGTGGCTGGATAAAGAGCCTGAGCTGCACGAAGAAACACTGCGTGAGCGTATTTTCCAGCAGGCGCTTGAGGTTTACCATCGCAAAGAAGAAGTGGTTGGCGCTGAAGTCATGCGCAACTTCGAGAAAGGCGTGATGTTGCAGACGCTGGATTCCTTGTGGAAAGAGCATCTGGCTGCAATGGATTACCTGCGTCAGGGCATTCATCTGCGTGGCTATGCACAGAAAGATCCGAAGCAAGAATATAAGCGTGAATCGTTCTCTATGTTTGCCGCGATGCTGGAATCACTGAAATATGAAGTGATCAGTACGCTTAGCAAAGTTCAGGTGAGAATGCCGGAAGAAATTGAAGCGCTGGAGCAGCAACGCCGCGAAGAAGCTGAGCGTTTGGCACAGCAGCAACAGTTTAGCCATCAGGAAGAAGATAGCCTTAACACCGGTTCTCCGGCGCAGGCAGATCGTAAAATTGGACGTAACGACCCTTGTCCATGTGGTTCAGGCAAGAAATATAAGCAGTGCCACGGTCGCTTACAGAAATAGTGGAACTGCTGATCCAGTGATGAGTATGTGATAAGTACAAGGGCGGTCATTGACCGCCTTTTACTTGATAAGAATCTGATAGGAAGTGTCATGACGCAAAAACAGTTATCCGTCGCGGTCGGCATCATCCGCAATGCGGAACAGCAATATTTCATTGCTCGCCGCCCTGATGGCGTTCATATGGCAGGGATGTGGGAATTTCCCGGCGGTAAAGTTGAAGAAGGTGAAACGCCAGAGCAGGCGCTGATTCGTGAACTGCGTGAAGAAACGGGCATCGAAGCGAGCGTACCACAGCCGCTAAACGACAAAACGTTTTCTACGTCGGAGAGAATCATCACACTTCATTTCTTTCTGGTTGAAACGTGGCAGGGGGAACCCTATGGTCGGGAAGGTCAGGAGTCTCGCTGGGTGGGCGTAGAAGAACTACGTGAGGAAGCGTTTCCGCCAGCGAATGCGGAGATGATCCGCTGGCTGAAATCGCTTTAATCTGGCTTTACTTTTTCCTGTCTTAAAGCCCCTGCCTTCAAACTATCGTGGCGAAACGTGGCCGTTAGCGCGTTTCGCTCCAGTCTTCGCTATCAGAAACCATATCATCACTTGGAATGCGCTTTTCTTCATCAGCCCATTCCCCCAAATCGATGAGCTGACAACGTTTGCTGCAAAATGGGCGATAGAGGCTGGTTTCCTCCCAGATGACTGCCTGCTTGCAAGTTGGGCACTTTACGGTCGTAATTTCTGCTGTCATAAGATTCTTTTCACTCTATTTGGTACTTAACATATTTTTGTCTGTCGGGGCTGAGTCTAGCAGCAGGCCAGTTCAAAGGTTAAACGCGGAGGAGTGTGGCCGTGTTCGCTATCTAATGGCAGGAAACGGATGGCATAGCGCGTCTTATGGCCGGATATCTGCGGATAGAGCTGATGTACCTGCTCAAGGCGCAAACGTAGCAGATCAGCATCGGAGGCATTGTCCTGGAAAAAACCGTTCAGGCTGGTCTGTGAGCGGAACGTGCCAGAATGGCGGATCAGTTCCAGGATCATATCCAAGTTTTGTTTGAGCGGTGATAAGGAATTAAGCCAGCCGGAAACCAATTTCTCACGCAGTTCCTGAGGCTGATGCAGCCAGCTATGCAACGTGGGCAGATCGAAACTACAGCACCCGCCGGGAATACCAAGCCGCTGGCGTACCATGCCAATCAAGCGATCTTCCCGTAAGAATTGCCCCATTCGTGGTGCGGCCATCAACGTACTGGCCAGATCTTTCAACTGGCGCCTCAACGTATGGATGCGTTCCATGTCAACGCCCGGTACATCACTCCATTGCAGCAGTTTTTGCTGTTGCCGCTCCAGTTCTTTCAGTAGCTCGGTACGGACATCTCCACGTTCTAACACATCGAGCAGTTCAGCGATAGCACGAAAAAATGTTAGAGCACCTCCCATATCGGTCAGGGAGTGGTTTTGATGTAACTGCTGCAATAATGATTCGATACGCAACCAGGTACGTGTTTTTTCGTTCAGCGGGTATTCGAATAAAATCGTTGAGGGGGCGTCACTCATTCTTAGTCATCCTGTCGGCTGCGGAGGCGGCAAGCTCCAGGTACTGGCGGTGTAATTCCGCAACCTGTGGAGCCAGCTCGTTTGGGCAGCGACTGTTATCAATAATATCATCGGCATAAGCCAGGCGCTGTTCTCGGGTAGCCTGTGCTGCCAGTATATTTTCTGCTTGTTGCTGGCTGATGCCATCACGGACCAGCGTTCGTGCAAGCTGTGTTTTTTTGTCTACATCAACGACCAGAATACGCTGTGCCCGCTGCTGTAAACTATTCTCCACCAGTAAAGGGACGACCCACAGAATGTACGGTGCGGATGCAGCCTGAAACTGAGCCTGTGTTTCTTGGTGGATCAACGGATGGAGTAAATTATTCAGCCACTGTTTTTCCTCTGGTGAGGAAAAAATCCGCTGGCGTAGTGCGGCACGGTTCAATGAACCATCAGTATTAAGCATAGCGTCGCCAAACCGGAGCCTGATGGCATCCAGTGCGGGTTCCCCAGGCTCGACTACCTGACGCGCGATGATATCCGCATCAACGATGGTGGCCCCTAATTTGGCAAATTCATCGGCTACGGTGCTTTTTCCGCTGCCGATACCGCCTGTTAAGGCTACGATGTATGTCATTGCACCCGTGTTGAAAAGTTAACATTTCTACTATTTTCAAGGCTGAGGAATATCTTCCCGCCCTCTGAGGTCAATCAGGTATCAACCGCAGTGTGCTTCACGTTATCACTTTGTTGGGTGATAGGTAAATTTCTCTGATTTTATCCCAAATAAAGTGAAAATCGCAGTCTTGCCGCAGGATTATTCCTGCGTACGATAACGTCACTGGTAAAGGGCTATTATTTTTTCAGAAATAATTATGCTCAGTAACGATGCTGAGTATGCCGCCGTTCCTAACCAGGAACTCGAACCTCATGCGTATTGAAGAAGATTTAGAGTTAGTCTTTAAAGACGTTCTCATCCTGCCAAAGCGTTCGACGCTGAAAAGCCGCTCCGACGTTGAACTGGAACGTCAATTCACCTTCCTCCATGCCGGCGGCAACTGGTCCGGCGTACAATGCGTACAACGTTTATCCGCGTGGCCGAGCAGGAAAACCGTATTTTCAGCGAGTAATTGCCTCTGTTACGCGCCGTCTTTCCGTCAGTTGTCAGCCGGCGTAGTTTGTCGCTGTTTGTATGTTGTGTTGGCTGGTTCAGGCACCAGCCAATACATTCCCCAACTGGAAGATAGGCAAATACATGCCAATCACCAGCGCTCCGACCATTCCCCCGACGACCATCATCAGCAACGGTTCCAGCGTTTGTGTCAGCATGTCTGCCTGCTGTTGTACCCGCCCCTCATGCCATTCTGCCAGTTGTGTAAAGATCGCATCCAACGCACCGGTTTCTTCCCCCACGCGGATTAGCTGCGGGCAGGGCGCAGGGAACAGTATGGCGTGATGCTGTGTGGCATGGTATAGCGATGTTCCCTGATGCAGTTGCGCCTGTATCTGTTGAATTGCGGCCTGATAAAGTGGGTGACGGATCGTCGCGGCGGCATCCAGCCCTTCCGGGAGCGTCAAGCCAGCATGTTGCGTCATGGCGAGAATATGGAATATCTGGTTCAGCGATTTGCCGCGTAACAGGCTGGATACGATAGGAAGCTTCAGCAGCCATTCTTGCTCTCGGGTTTTCCACAATGGCCGTTTCTGCCTCAAGCGGGCGTACCCCACTATCAAACTGCTAAGTACCAGCACCCCAATGAATCCGTAGTCAGATATGACCTCTGCCAGATAAAGCAATTGCCGGGTAAACCACGGCAACGGCGTATCGAACGAGGAATAGAGCGAGGCAAACTCGGGCAGAACCAGCGTTAACATCATCATGCTGACCAGAATGGCGATTGCTAAAACAAAGCAGGGGTAACGTAACGCTTTGATGACTTTCTGTTGCAGCCTGGACTGTTTTTCTTGCTGCTGGGCGAGCTGTAGGCAGCATGCGTCCAGCTTGCCGGTTAGCTCGCCGACGGCAATGAGGGAACGATACAGAACGGGAAAGATGTGAGGATATTCCTGTAGTGCTTCAGACAGCGAGCTTCCCTGAGCAACGTGGGTACGAACATCCCGTAATACGCAGCGCCAGCCGGGGCGATCGTGCTGTTCCGACACCAGTTTTAATGCTTCCAGCAGTGGTAATCCGGCTTGTAGCAGGGCAGCAAGCTGTTTGATTAACTCGCCTAGCTGTTCACGTTTCCAGTAGCGTAGCGACAGGTAATGGCTGGCTTTTACGAGAAGCGGTTGGTAACCCTGTGCAATCAGGCTGGCATAGGCGTGCTGGCGATGTGTGCTAATGAGTTCTCCATCGATAAATTCGCCCTCGGATGTGATGGCCTGCCAGTGATATAAGCGCTGTAGCCTCATTTCGCCTCCTGATTCATTGACCGCTCATCGCCCACCACACGGTAGACTTCAACAAGTGAGGTCAGGCCGTCGTTGACCAACTCAAGCCCTGCGGCCAGCAACGTTGGAAAACCGGCATGGCGAGAGAGTGCAGATAATTCCCCTGTGCTGGCGTTGCCCGCTAGCGCTGCCTGAAAATCTGGCGTGATAGGTAACAATTCATAGAGCGCAACGCGACCATAGTAGCCAGAAAAACAGTGGCTACAGCCGCGGGCTTGCCAATGTTGCAGTGGCCCTTGCCATACATCGTTTGGTAGTGAAAGTAGCGGTTCTCCTGGAGTTTTACAGTGCGGGCATAACCGACGAACAAGGCGTTGGGCAATGATGAGTTTTAGCGCCGCAGCTAACAGGTAACCGGGGATGCCCAGATGACTGAGGCGAGTTAACGTTTCTACGGCAGAATTGGTATGCAGCGTGGACATGACCAGGTGGCCGGTTTGTGCGGCTTTTACCGCAATTTCTGCGGTTTCAGCGTCACGGATTTCACCGATCATAATGACGTCTGGATCCTGTCGCAGCAGCGCTCGTAAAATTCGGCCGAAGCCCAGTTCGGCTTTGGGATTGATTGACGTTTGGTTGATGCCCTGCAAGGGAATTTCGACCGGATCTTCCACGCTACAGATATTGCGGCTGCACTCGTTTAGCCAGCGTATTGCGCTGTAAAGCGTGACGGTTTTTCCACTGCCTGTTGGACCCGTGACTAACAGCATTCCCTGTGAGGCGCTTAGTACACTAATCACCTGCTGTAACGCCTTTGCGCTGAGCCCGAGTTTATCTAGTGCCAACTCCTGCTGGTGTGTTTGCAAGATACGCAGTACGACTTTTTCGCCTTGTTGTACGGGCAGCGTAGCGATGCGTAATGAGTAGGCTTGTTGATCCAGCGTCAGGCTGAATTGGCCGTCCTGCGGCAATCGCCGTTCAGCGATGTTCAGCTTGCCCATGATTTTCAGCCGCGCGGTAATACGGTTTGTCAGTTCGGGCGGCGGTGCGGATATGGCCTGTAGCACGCCGTCAATGCGTAGGCGTACGCGATAGCCGTCCAGTAATGGCTCAAAATGGATATCAGAGGCGCGCCGCTGAACCGCGAGACGCAACGTTTGATTGATAAATTGTGCAACGGGTGAGTCATCGTCATGATCCTGCTGCCCTGTGCTGTTGTTATGAGTGTTGGCATAAGTGCTGGCATGGTAGGTTTCTGCGGGCTCGGCAACGGCGTTCACCGGGTTAAGCTGCTGTTCCATTCTGGCTTGTGGCCACTGTTCCACCATAATGCGGCGATTGCTGGCGAAACGCAGCGCGGCAATCATCTCCGCAGAAGGGGAAGCCGTGACGGCGACCGACAGCGTTTGTTCATCGAGACTGAGCAACAATGCCTGATAACGTCGGCATAGCGTCTGTAATTCGCTGAGCGTATGCTCGGAGGAGAAGGAGGAATCTGTCATGATTAGCCTGCCGTATTATCGAAACGGAAAACGTCCTGACAGGCGGATTGCAGGCTTTCTGTACTGTCATCCGTGGCACAGCTTTTCGTCCAACGTGAAGCGCCGATTTCGGTATCCCACGTTGGCGTCAGAATAACGCGCAGCCCTTGCAGAGTGGATTGGCCAGTCAGCGTAATCACGCCTTGAGCGACGCTAACGGCACTGACATAGCGTGAAGATTTGCTACCTGGAATGCCCTGACTACTTGCATTGCAGGCGGTAAAAGCGGCATTTTCCAGACCACAGAGATCGACAGGCGTTTTATAAGACACCATCGTCTGCAGCATGTCCGTTAGTGCTGCTTTTTGCAGATAGCCTTGATAAGCCGGTACGCCAATAGCGCTGAGGATGGCGACGATCGCAATAACGATCATCAGCTCAATCAGCGTAAATCCTTGTTGTGTTGTCATGTTGATTTCCCTGTTGTTGCATATAAATTTTGTGGCGTATAAATGTTGCGGTACATAAATCCATACGGATGGCGGCAGCATAGAAAAGGGAGCGAAGGCTGACGAGCAGGGAAATGTGAAACAGGAAAGCGCCACGACATGTTTTTAGCGACTTGCAGAGGATTGAAAATTTTTTGCGAGCAGAGACGCAATTTTCACGCTGTCGGGACAGCAAGTCCGCGCGGGATTTGTCGTTTGTGTTGTTACGGTGGTGTGCGAGAGGATGAGATGTCGAGAGGTGAACGAGGTGCGAAATAGCACCTCGCCGATAGAAATAGAAGAGCGGTTAGACGAAGCGCATGGATAAATCCAGTGCCTGTACGTGCTTGGTTAACGCCCCCACGGAGATATAGTCTACGCCCGTTTCCGCATAGCCACGCAGCGTGTCGAGAGTGACGTTACCTGATATCTCCAGCAGCGCGCTGCCTTGCGTAGTGTTAACGGCTTCCCGGATGTTATCCAGACTGAAATTATCCAGCATGATGATATCGGCGCCCGCTTCCAGCGCTTGCTGTAATTCGTTCAGTGATTCGACCTCAACTTCTACCGGAACATCGCTGCGCAGAGACTGTGCTTTTTCTACCGCATTTTTGATTGAACCCGCGGCGATAATATGGTTTTCCTTGATCAGGAAGGCATCGGATAGGCCAAGTCGATGGTTGTCTCCGCCACCGCATGATACGGCGTATTTCAGCGCGGTTCTCAGCCCAGGCAGCGTCTTGCGTGTATCCAGCAGTCGAGTATGCGTTCCCTGTAATACGGCAACATAGCGGCTGACTTCAGTGGCGACGCCGGACAGCGTTTGCAGGAAATTCAGCGCCGTTCGTTCACCTGTCAGGAGCTGTTTAGCTGGGCCTGTGATGTCACATAGCGTTTGGTTGGGCGTGATAGCGTCGCCATCGGCAACGTGCCAGACGATCGTTGTTGTATTGCCTAATTGAGAAAAGACTTCCTCAAGCCAACGCATACCGCAGAATATGCCCGCTTCACGCGTAATAATGCGTGCGCTGACGGTCTCGTTATCGGGCAGCAGAAGCGCGGTAATGTCTTGATTAGCATCGACGATGCCACCTAAATCTTCACGCAAGGCCAGTTGCACGCTGGCGGGGATATCTTGTGCAATACGAGCGAGCAAGGCTTGCTGGCGTTGTTCCTGACTGTAGCGACGCGTTGACATGACAAAACTCCGAAGGGGGATTCGGAGGTCTATGCTACCTTGTTTATATCAGGACATCCAGAATGAATAGTTATTACAATTCAATCTGTTACTGTTATCAGTCTTCCGGCGAACATCCGTGGTCGCTGGAAAGAGGAAGCGATTTTAGACGTTGTAACCGACGACCAGATAGTAGCCCCAGCCGGTAGATTTCACTTCAAACGGGCCTTTGCCGAAATTGAGTTCTGCGCCATCAGCCCATTGGCCGCCTATTGATATCCAGTTGAATAGATAGCATGGCGTGAAACATGGTATCTTGGATACAAGGACCTTTTGGCTACAATTGTTTTTACACTGACGTTGTTTTTACTCCTGAAATTGATTTTTCGCCTGATTCAGCCGGCAAACGATACGATGCGAGGTTATCGCCGATGCTTTTGGAAAATGGCTGGTTATCCGACATTACACACACGCCTTCACCGCATTATGATGGTCGCCCGAATGATGAGGTGCCTTCCTTACTGGTGATCCACAATATTAGTCTGCCGCCCGGCGAGTTTGGTGGTCCGTATATTGATCAACTGTTTACGGCGACGTTGGATCCCACTGCGCATCCTTATTTCGCCGATATTTCCCATTTACGCGTCGCTGCACACTGCCTGATTCGCCGCGATGGGAAAATCACCCAGTATGTGCCTTTCGATCAGCGCGCCTGGCATGCGGGTGTTTCGGTGTTTGAAGGTCGGGAACGCTGTAATGATTTCTCTATTGGCATTGAGCTGGAAGGGACGGATACGCTGCCTTTTACCGCGCAGCAGTATCACTCGCTGGTTGCGATTACACGCCTGTTAATGCGGGCCTATCCTATTACGCTATCGCGAATTACCGGACACAGCGACATCGCGCCGGGCCGTAAAACCGACCCCGGACCGGCATTTGACTGGGACGGCTATCATCGTCTGCTACAAGAAAACGGGACAGAGAACAAAGGGAGTCTGGATTAATGACGCTGTTTACACTGTTGCTTACGCTGGCATGGGAACGCTTGTTCAAACAGGGCGAGCACTGGCAGATCGATCATCGGCTTGAGGTCGTATTCCGACACGTGCCGTCTCCGTCTTTATTGCAAACGCTGTTCCTGACGCTCTGCAGCATGAGCATCGTGGCGGGCTTGCTGTGGCTCACGAGCGGCATTCTGTTCGGCCTGATTTCTCTTCTGCTGTGGATTGTCATCAGCCTGATGTGCATTGGTGCGGGTGAAATCCGTCAGCACTATCGGCGCTATTTGCAGGCAGCACAGCGCGGCGAGGCAGATGCCAGCCGAGAAATGGCGGCTGAACTGGCACTTATTCACGGTCTGCCCGTTGGCACGGGAGAAGAAGAGCAACTGAAAGAGCTGCAAAATGCGTTACTGTGGATAAATTTCCGGTTTTATTTAGCGCCACTATTCTGGTTTATCGCTGCTGGACCCTACGGGCCGATTGCGCTGACGGGGTATGCATTTTTACGTGCCAGACAAACCTGGCTTGCTCGCCACCATACTCCGCTGGAGCGTGCGCAGTCTGGCGTCGATAGTTTACTGCATTGGCTTGATTGGATCCCCGCACGTTTGGCGGGTGCCGCTTACGCACTGCTGGGGCACGGCGAGAAAGCGCTGCCAGCCTGGTTTGCTTCACTGGGGGATTCTCGCAGTTCACAGTATTGGGTGTTGACTCAACTGGCCCAATTTTCTCTCGCACGTGAATCCCACATTGAGCCTGTAGAGACGCCCAAATTCGCTGTGACGCTGGCGAAAAAGGTGACGCTGGTATTAGTGGTCGTCGTCGCGCTGCTGACGATATATGGTGCGCTGGTCTGATGTTTGCTGTGGGGGCGTAGGAAAAAGAATGGCCGACAGAGTCGGCCATGGAAAAGGATGTGATGAACGCTGAGGCTTAGGCCGCCTGATTTTTCTTTTTGATAAAGTAGCCCACGCCCAAAATAACCAGCCAGACCGGAATCAGCATGACGGAAATCTGAATACCTGGCGTCAGGAACATGATGACCAATATACCGGCCAGGAACAGCAGACAGATATAGTTACCCAGCGGATAAAGCAGCGCTTTAAATTTGGTCACCGTACCTTCTTTGTCCTTTTGCGCACGGAACTTCAGGTGCGCCAGACTGATCATCGCCCAGTTAATCACAAGAGCCGACACGACCAGCGCCATCAGCAGCTCGAACGCTTTACCCGGAATAAGGTAGTTGATCAGGACGCACAGCGCCGTCGCCAGCGCGGAGATACCGATAGCAACAACCGGAACGCCACGAGCATCGACAGTTTTCAGTACTTTCGGTCCGTTACCCTGCTTCGCCAGACCGAATAGCATGCGGCTGTTGCAATACACGCAGCTGTTGTAAACGGACAGCGCTGCGGTCAGTACAACGATGTTCAGCACCGTTGCTACGACGTTGCTGTTCAGTTCATGGAAGATCATGACGAACGGGCTACCGCCTTCCACAACCTTGCCCCACGGATACAGTGACAGCAGGATAGCGAGTGAACCGATGTAGAAAATCAGGATACGATAGATAACCTGATTGGTCGCGTGTGGAATGCTTTTCTCTGGGTCATCCGCTTCTGCTGCGGTAATCCCCACCAGTTCCAGCCCGCCAAATGAGAACATGATCACGGCCATTGCCATCACCAGACCGAGCAGGCCGTTCGGGAAGAACCCGCCCTGTGCCCACAGGTTGGTTACGGTCGCTTCCGGCCCGCCCGTACCGCTGAGTAGCAGCCAGCCACCGAAGACGATCATGCCAATAATCGCGACGACTTTGATGATGGCAAACCAGAACTCCATCTCACCATAGACTTTGACGTTCGCCAGATTGATGGCGTTAATCAGCAGGAAGAAGACGGCGGCGGACACCCAGGTCGGAATATCTGGCCACCAGTACTGGACGTAAATCCCCACGGCGCTGAGCTCGGCCATGGCGACCAGCACATACAGCACCCAGTAGTTCCATCCTGATGCAAAGCCCGCGAAATCGCCCCAGTATTTATAGGCAAAGTGGCTGAACGATCCGGCTACCGGCTCTTCAACTACCATCTCGCCCAGTTGGCGCATGATGAGAAACGCGATCAGGCCGCCAATCGCATAGCCTAATAGGACCGATGGCCCTGCCATTTTGATTGTTTGCGCAATACCAAGAAAGAGGCCAGTACCTACCGCGCCACCCAAGGCAATCAACTGAATATGACGGTTTTTCAAACCACGCTTTAGCGTGCCGTCCGTTTGTTGATTATCCATCAAATTTAACCCTCTGCCAGTACAAGTAAAAAATACGGTGTGAACGAACACGCGTATTAGTGACTATACGTTTGTGTAATTTTATTTTTACGGGCTGGTTTTTCTTAAAATAAGAAAACCGCTACCGTTTGGCAGAGAATAGTGGTAAGTACGCAAGATTGCACTGATTTCTTATCGTCCGATAATTAAAAACTATCGCTACATCAAAAATTTCACCTCTCCCTGATTAAGAGCCTAGTGACGAGAAAATCGAGAGAGGATTTTTCAGGGTAGAAGCGGGCTCTACTCCTTTAGTTTTACTCCCTTTTATTATCTCTTTATCCCTGCTGTAAAATGGTGTTTACCACGATGTGAAATTGTGGGTAACTACGTTTTCCTCCTAAGAATAAAAAACCTGATTTTTTGCATTTAAATTCACTATTTTTGTATTTAAACGGTTCAGCAATGCCTGCGTTACGTTTCAAAAAAGTTAAAATATAGACAGGGAGGATTAATGGTAATACCACAGGCGGGCTATCGCTTTGCCGCATATTTCTCGTGCATTTGTTAAAATCTGTTGGAATTGGTGATTTAGCGCAAGGTCCTTATGGACAGAAGGTGAATACTTTGTTACTTTAGCGTCACGTTTTTGAAATTGGTATTACCAATTGACTCCGCGCCATTCGCAGAGAAGAATTCACTATGGCATACAGCAAGATCCGTCAGCCCAAACTGTCAGATGTGATTGAACAACAGTTGGAGTTTCTGATCCTTGAGGGAACCTTGCGCCCCGGCGAGAAGCTCCCACCGGAGCGTGAACTGGCTAAACAGTTCGACGTTTCCCGCCCTTCTCTGAGAGAAGCCATTCAACGCCTGGAAGCCAAAGGTCTCCTTTTGCGCCGTCAGGGTGGTGGTACCTTCGTTCAAGCCAATCTATGGCAAAGTGTCAGCGATCCGCTGGCAGAATTACTGAGCACACATCCCGAATCACAGTTCGATCTTCTGGAAACGCGCCATGCGCTGGAAGGCATTGCTGCCTACTATGCGGCGTTGCGTGGTACAGAGTCGGATCTACAGCGTATCCGAGATTGTCATGCCGTGATTGAGAAGGCGAGGGAAGCGGGCGATCTGGACGCCGAGTCAGAAGCCGTTATGCAGTATCAGGTTGCTGTAACAGAAGCCACGCATAATGTGGTGTTGCTGCATTTGGTGCGCTGTATGGGGCCGATGCTCGAACAGAACGTGAGGCAGAATTTTGAATTGCTTTATTTGAGCCGCGAAGTGTTGGCTCAGGTGAGCATTCATCGCGCCAGCATCTTTGAGGCGATTGTTGCCCGTGAGCCGGAAAAGGCGCGCGAAGCATCACACCGTCATCTGGCGTTTATTGAGGAAGTATTGCTGGATCTTAACCGGGAACATAGTCGGCGCGAGAGATCGCTGCGTCGGCTCCAGCAACGCAGGGATTGAGCATCCGTAATTTGGGGCTCTGAATGCGGTAATGACGACGATGAGCCTGTCTTCATGTGTTTTGCTTAGGACGAAACCTGACTCAGAATGCAGGAAGACAGGCTCCATAAACTAACTGATTAGAGAAGATAAGGAATAACCATGTCAGATCGTTTAAATAATGACGTGGATCCGATCGAAACCCGCGACTGGCTGCAGGCGATCGAATCGGTCATCCGTGAAGAGGGTGTTGAACGCGCCCAGTTCCTGATTGATCAGGTTCTGAGTGAAGCACGTAAAGGCGGTGTCAGCGTTGCTGCTGGTACAGCTGCACGTCAATACATCAACACCATCGCAGTGGAAGACGAGCCGGAATACCCTGGTAATCTGGATCTGGAACGTCGTATTCGCTCAGCAATCCGCTGGAACGCGATCATGACAGTGCTGCGTGCTTCGAAAAAAGATCTGGATCTGGGCGGCCACATGGCTTCTTTCCAGTCTTCCGCCACTTTCTATGAAGTGTGTTTTAACCACTTCTTCCGTGCTCGCACTGCGCAGGACGGCGGCGACCTGGTCTACTTCCAGGGCCACATTTCTCCGGGCGTTTACGCTCGTGCCTTCCTTGAAGGCCGCCTGACTGAAGATCAGATGAACAATTTCCGTCAGGAAGTTCACGGTAACGGTCTGTCTTCTTATCCGCACCCTAAACTGATGCCGGACTTCTGGCAGTTCCCGACCGTATCCATGGGTCTGGGCCCGATCGGTGCTATCTACCAGGCTAAATTCCTGAAGTATCTGGAAAACCGTGGTCTGAAAGATACCTCTAAGCAAACCGTTTATGCCTTCCTGGGCGACGGTGAAATGGATGAACCAGAATCCAAAGGTGCGATCACTATCGCGACCCGTGAAAAACTGGACAACCTAGTGTTCGTCATCAACTGTAACCTGCAGCGTCTGGATGGTCCGGTTACTGGCAATGGTAAGATCATCAACGAGCTGGAAGGTATCTTCAGCGGCGCTGGCTGGGATGTGATCAAAGTCATGTGGGGCGACCGTTGGGACGAACTGCTGCGTAAAGACACCAGCGGTAAACTGATCCAACTGATGGAAGAAACCGTTGACGGTGACTACCAGACCTTCAAATCCAAAAACGGTGCCTATGTGCGTGAGCACTTCTTCGGTAAATACCCGGAGACGGCAGAACTGGTTAAAGACTGGACCGACGATCAAATTTGGTCACTGAACCGCGGTGGTCACGATCCGAAGAAAGTCTATGCTGCACTGAAAAAAGCGCAGGACACCAAAGGCAAACCAACCGTTATTCTGGCGCATACCATTAAAGGTTATGGTATGGGCGACGCGGCTGAAGGTAAGAACATCGCTCACCAGGTTAAGAAAGTTAACATGGATGGCGTGCGTTACTTCCGCGACCGTTTCAACGTGCCAGTGTCTGATGCTGATATCGAAAAACTGCCGTACATCACTTTCGATAAAGAGTCTGCAGAGTACAAATACCTGCACGAGCGTCGTCAGGCGCTGGGTGGCTACCTGCCGTCTCGTCAGCCTAACTTCAGCGAAAAACTGGAACTGCCAACGCTGGAAGATTTCAGCACCCTGCTGGAAGAGCAGAACAAAGAAATCTCTACCACTATCGCGTTTGTACGTGCCCTGAACGTGATGCTGAAGAACCAATCTATCAAAGATCGCTTGGTTCCGATCATCGCTGACGAAGCGCGCACCTTCGGTATGGAAGGTCTGTTCCGCCAGATCGGTATTTATAGCCCGAAAGGCCAGCAGTACACGCCGCAGGACCGTGAGCAAGTTGCTTACTACAAAGAAGACCAGAAAGGTCAGATTCTGCAGGAAGGTATCAACGAGCTGGGCGCAGGTTCTTCCTGGCTGGCGGCGGCAACGTCTTACAGCACCAACAACCTGCCGATGATCCCGTTCTACATCTACTACTCCATGTTCGGTTTCCAACGTATCGGCGACCTGTGCTGGGCAGCGGGTGACCAACAGGCTCGTGGCTTCCTGATCGGTGGTACTTCAGGTCGTACGACGCTGAACGGTGAAGGTCTGCAGCATGAAGATGGCCATAGCCACATTCAGTCTCTGACTATCCCGAACTGTATTTCCTACGATCCGGCATTTGCCTACGAAGTTGCGGTCATCATGCATGACGGTCTGCATCGCATGTACGGTGAAGCGCAGGAAAACATTTACTACTACATCACCACGCTGAACGAAAACTACCACATGCCTGCGATGCCGCAGGGTGCGGAAGAAGGTATCCGTAAGGGTATCTACAAGCTGGAAACGGTTGAAGGTAGCAAAGGTAAAGTGCAACTGCTGGGTTCAGGTTCTATCCTGCGTCACGTACGTGAAGCGGCTCAGATTCTGGCGACAGACTACGGCATCGGTTCTGACGTATTCAGCGTGACGTCCTTCACTGAACTGGCACGTGAAGGCCAGGATTGTGAGCGTTGGAACATGCTGCATCCAACCGAAACGCCACGCGTACCTTACGTGGCTCAGGTACTGAGCGATGCGCCAGCGGTTGCATCTACTGACTATATGAAGCTGTTTGCTGAACAAATCCGTAACTTCATCCCGGCTAGCGATTACCGCGTACTGGGTACTGACGGTTTCGGTCGTTCTGACAGCCGTGAGAACCTGCGTCACCACTTCGAAGTGGATGCGTCTTACGTCGTGGTTGCGGCTCTGGGTGAACTGGCTAAACGCGGTGAAATCGATAAGAAAGTGGTTGCTGATGCCATCACTAAATTCAACATCGATGCAGATAAAGTTAACCCGCGTCTGGCATAAGAGGTAAAGATTACATGGCTATCGAAATCAACGTACCGGATATCGGTGCAGATGAAGTTGAAGTCACCGAAGTGCTGGTGAAGGTTGGCGATAAAGTTGAAGCTGAACAATCGCTGATCACGGTTGAAGGTGATAAGGCTTCTATGGAAGTCCCTTCTCCGCAGGCTGGTGTCGTGAAAGAGATTAAAGTCTCTGTCGGTGACAAAGTTGAAACTGGCAAACTGATCATGATTTTCGATTCCGCCGACGGTGCAGCTGACGCTGCACCTGCCAAGGCGGAAGAGAAGAAAGAAGCGGCTCCGGCTGCTGCTCCAGCGGCATCGGCAGCGAAAGACGTCAACGTACCGGATATCGGCGGTGACGAAGTTGAAGTGACTGAAGTGCTGGTTAAAGTGGGCGACACCGTTGCTGCTGAACAGTCTCTGATCACCGTAGAAGGCGACAAAGCGTCTATGGAAGTCCCGGCACCTTTCGCAGGTACGGTTAAAGAGATCAAAATCAGCACCGGCGATAAAGTCTCTACCGGTTCTCTGATCATGGTATTCGAAGTGGCGGGAGCAGCACCTGCTGCCGCTCTGGCACAAGCCGCTGCTCCAGCAGCAGCTTCGCCAGCGGCCTCTGCCGCTAAAGAAGTTAACGTACCGGATATCGGCGGTGACGAAGTCGAAGTGACTGAAGTGATGGTTAAAGTGGGCGATAAAATCGCAGCTGAGCAATCACTGATCACCGTTGAAGGCGATAAGGCTTCGATGGAAGTCCCTGCGCCGTTCGCGGGTACGGTTAAAGAAATCAAAATCAGCACCGGCGATAAAGTGAAAACCGGCTCACTGATCATGGTCTTCGAAGTGGAAGGCGCTGCACCTGCGGCGGCTCCAGTTGCTAAGCAAGAAGCGGCAACTGCACCCGCTCCAGCGGCAAAACCTGCTTCTGCACCGGCTGCGAAAGCAGAAGGTAAGAGCGAGTTCGCTGAGAATGATGCTTACATTCACGCCACGCCGGTTATCCGTCGTCTGGCTCGTGAATTCGGCGTAAATCTGGCGAAAGTGAAGGGTTCTGGTCGTAAAGGACGTATCCTGCGCGAAGACGTTCAGGCTTACGTGAAAGATGCCGTGAAACGCGCTGAGTCTGCGCCAGCGGCTGCCGCTGGCGGAGGTCTGCCGGGCATGCTGCCATGGCCGAAAGTCGACTTCAGCAAGTTTGGTGAAGTGGAAGAAGTGGAACTGGGTCGTATCCAGAAAATCTCTGGTGCTAACCTGAGCCGTAACTGGGTGATGATCCCGCACGTTACGCACTTCGATAAAACTGATATCACCGATCTGGAAGCGTTCCGTAAACAGCAGAACGCCGAGGCTGAGAAGCGCAAACTGGATGTGAAATTCACCCCAGTTGTCTTCATCATGAAAGCCGTTGCTGCTGCGCTTGAGCAGATGCCACGCTTCAACAGTTCCCTGTCTGAAGACGCGCAACGTCTGACGCTGAAGAAATACATCAACATCGGTGTTGCGGTTGATACCCCGAACGGTCTAGTGGTTCCGGTCTTTAAAGATGTGAACAAGAAGAGCATCACTGAGCTGTCTCGTGAACTGATGGCGATCTCCAAGAAAGCCCGTGATGGTAAGCTGACCGCTGGCGAAATGCAGGGCGGATGCTTCACGATCTCCAGCCTGGGTGGCATCGGGACTACGCACTTTGCACCGATCGTCAACGCGCCGGAAGTCGCTATTCTTGGTGTGTCTAAGTCTGCGATAGAACCGGTCTGGAATGGTAAAGAGTTCACGCCGCGTCTGATGATGCCGATGTCTCTATCCTTCGACCACCGTGTCATTGACGGTGCTGATGGTGCTCGCTTCATTACCATCATTAACAACATGTTGTCTGACATCCGCCGTCTGGTGATGTAATCGAAAAGCCGGCCTGACGGCCGGCTTTTTTCTGATAAGCTGTAATTTGTTACAGCTGTCAGTGATCAAGGACAAATCGTTAGTCGCTTGTTGTTTCAAAATTGTTAACGATTTTGTAAACTACTGTGGCAAAGACACGTCCCGGTGGAAGAGGGCGTTATTAAAAATACACCCTCAATCAGAATGATGACGGGTGTGACGTCACAGACCCGCCGGAAATCAATTAAGAGGTCATGATGAGTACTGAAATTAAAGCTCAGGTAGTGGTACTTGGTGGCGGCCCAGCAGGCTACTCTGCTGCATTCCGCGCGGCGGATTTAGGGCTGGAAACCGTACTGGTAGAGCGCTACGCCACGTTAGGCGGGGTGTGTCTGAATGTCGGCTGTATCCCTTCCAAAGCCCTGCTGCACGTTGCTAAAGTGATTGAAGAAGCCAAGGCTTTGGCGGAACACGGTATCGTGTTCGGTGAACCTAAAACCGACATTGATAAAATCCGCCTGTGGAAAGAAAAGGTCATTAATCAAATGACTGGCGGTCTGTCGGGTATGGCAAAAGGCCGTAAAGTTAAAGTCGTTAACGGCCTAGGTAAATTTGCGGGTGCTAACTCGCTGGTTGTTGACGGTGAAAACGGCAAAACGACGATCAACTTCGATAACGCGATTATCGCGGCGGGTTCACGCCCAATCCAACTACCATTTATTCCTCATGATGACCCACGTGTATGGGATTCAACGGATGCGCTGGAGCTGAAAAGTGTTCCAGGGCGTTTGTTGGTCATGGGTGGTGGTATCATCGGTCTGGAAATGGGTACGGTTTACCATGCGTTGGGTTCACAGATCGACGTGGTTGAAATGTTCGATCAGGTGATTCCGGCTGCTGACAAAGATGTCGTTAAGGTCTTCACCAAGCGTATCAGCAAGCAGTTCAACCTGATGCTGGAAACCAAAGTAACGGCGGTAGAAGCCAAAGAAGACGGCATCTATGTGACGATGGAAGGCAAAAAAGCCCCTGCGGAACCACAGCGTTATGATGCGGTGTTGGTCGCTATCGGTCGTGTACCGAACGGCAAACTGCTGGATGTAGGCCAAGCGGGCGTGGAAGTTGACGATCGCGGTTTCATCCACGTTGATAAGCAAATGCGTACTAACGTGCCGCACATCTATGCTATCGGCGACATCGTCGGTCAACCGATGCTGGCGCACAAAGGCGTGCATGAAGGCCACGTTGCTGCTGAAGTGATCTCCGGTAAGAAACACTACTTCGATCCGAAAGTGATTCCTTCTATTGCTTATACAGAGCCAGAAGTTGCCTGGGTCGGTCTCACAGAGAAAGAAGCGAAAGAAAAAGGCATTAGCTACGAAACCGCGAGCTTCCCATGGGCGGCATCTGGTCGTGCTGTTGCTTCTGACTGCTCTGAAGGTATGACCAAACTGATTTTTGACAAAGAAACTCACCGTGTTATCGGTGGTGCGATTGTCGGGACTAACGGTGGTGAACTGTTAGGTGAAATCGGTCTGGCGATCGAGATGGGCTGTGATGCAGAAGATATCGCACTGACCATCCATGCGCACCCAACGCTGCATGAGTCCGTTGGTCTGGCGGCTGAAATCTTTGAAGGCAGCATCACCGACCTGCCGAACCCGAAAGCGAAGAAGAAGTAAGTTCGCTCAGGTTCGAATAGCGTGAATTTAATCCGGCACCTTTATAGGTGCCGGATTTTTTTTACGCATCAGAGGTGGGAAATACTCGCGCGCAGAGGAAATCGACGAGTGCCCGTACTTTTGGTGACGGGTGTTTGCTGGCAGGCCACAACACATAGAAGACGCCGCTGCGCTCCACATAGTCGGTCAGGATCGGCTGTAGATGGCCGCTGGCCAGCGGTTCACGGATGGAGAAGTCTGGCAGGTAGGCGATCCCCAACCCTTGCAGCGCGAAACAGAGGCGCGTTTCGATGTTGTTGCAGACCATCGAGGTGGGTAATGGCAACTCTGGTTCGCTGGGGGGAAGTCGTAGCGCCCACGGCTCCAGTTTGCCGCTGTTGGGAAAACGGTAGTGCAGACAGGCGTGCTGCATCAGATCGACGGGTATCTGAGGGGTGCCACGCCGGGTAAGGTAGTCTGGCGCAGCGACTAGCAGAGAACGGAAGGCTCCCAGCCTCCGTGCGGTAAGGCGTGAGTCAATGGGGTCTCCTGTCCGTACCACAGCATCGAAACCTTCTTCAATGACGTCCACCATGCGGTCGGTGAAGTCCAGATCCAGTTCGATCTCGGGGTATTCACGCATGAATTCGCCGAGTACGGGCAACACCAGTGAACTGACCAACGGCAGACTGACTCGCAGGCGTCCGCGCGGTACGGCGCTGGTCTGCGACAGCTCCAGTTCTGCTGCTTCGATTTCAGCCAGAATCCGTCGGCTACGCGCCAGAAATAGTGAGCCTTCGGCGGTCAATGTGATGCTGCGCGTACTGCGGTGAAATAGCCTCACGCCCAGTTTTTCTTCAAGCCGTGCGACGCTTTTGCCAACCGCAGACGCCGACACGCCCAGTAACCTGCCCGCGGCAACAAAACTGCGCGTTTCTGCTACCTGCACAAACACCACGAAGCCATTCAGGCTGTCCATATTACTCCCTTTTTATTACGGACGGTTTATTCCGTATATCGAGGAACTGTAGCCTACTTTTTCTTTAATTGCTGATTTTCTATCGTAACGGGAACGCCCATTGATAAAAGGAACACCCCGTGATAACTCCCGTATTTTCTCTGGATACCGGTGCCTCAATCGCCCCTCTCTCTGCCCGAATTCAGGCCGTTGTTCCAACAGGCGTTGGACGATGAGCGTTTGGTCGGTGCTGTCGTGCTGGTCGCGCGCAACGGAGAATTGATTCATCAGCAGGCTGCAGGATGGGCTGATCGGGAGAGCGCCCGTCCTATGGCGCTGGACGCCATCTTCCGGCTGGCTTCTGTCAGCAAGCCTATCGTGTCAGTCGCGGCACTGGTACTGGTGGCGCAAGGTCGGCTCGATCTGGATGAGGATATTACTCGCTGGATGCCGACGTTCCAGCTCCGGCTCGCCGACGGCAGCCCTGCTCGCGTTACCGCGCGGCAGTTGCTTAGCCACACCGCGGGTTTGAGCTACCGCTTTTTCGAAACTCATGCGGACGGCTCCTACGCACAGGCGGGTGTCTCAGACGGTATGGATGCCTCTGGCATCAGCCTGACGGAGAACCTGCGTCGTATCGCCAGCGTTCCGCTGCAATACGTGCCGGGAGAGGCTTGGGGTTATTCGCTGGCAACAGATGTATTGGGCGCCTTGATCGAACGCATTTACGGTACGTCATTGAATGAGGCGGTTCGCCAACTGGTGACCGACCCGCTGGGCATGCACGATACCGGCTTCGTTGTGCGTGACCCATCGCGCCTGACTACCTCTTACGTGAACGACACCCCGCAGCCGCACCGACTGACCGAAGGTGAAACGGTTTCTCCCTTTGAAGGGGCAATTGGTATCGCGTACAGCCCTGCTCGCATCTGTGATCCTCAGGCCTTTCCATCAGGCGGTGCAGGCATGGCTGGCACGGCTTGGGATCTGTTGCGCCTGCTGGAAGCTCTGCGTAAAGGTGGCGGTGTCCCGCTGCCTGACGCGCTGATCGAGGAGATGGAACGCGATCAAACACAGGGTCTGGAACTGCCCAATGCACCGGGCTGCGGTTTTGGCCTCGGTTTCTCCGTCTTGCGCGATCCGCTGTTAGCCGGGTCGCCTGAATCGTCTGGCACCTGGCGCTGGGGAGGTGCCTACGGTCATTCATGGTTTGTCGATCGAACACAAGGTTTGAGCGTAGTGGCTTTCACTAACACGATGTACGAAGGGATGTCGGGGAGTTTTGTCACTGAACTGCGCGATGCCGTGTATGGCGAACTGGGGGCAGCACGATGACGGCCTCGCTGACCGATATACACCGTGACAGACTGCCCATCGCCTCATTGCTGGCGTTAGCCACGGCAGCTTTCATCACTATCCTGACCGAAGCGCTGCCAGCGGGTTTGCTGCCACAAATGGCGCAAGGTCTAGCGGTGTCCGAAGCCTGGGTCGGACAAACCGTCACTATCTACGCCATGGGTTCTCTGGCGGCAGCGATTCCGTTGACCGCCGCGACGCAAGGTGTGCGTCGCCGCCTGCTGTTGCTGGTAGCTATTGCAGGTTTCGCTGTCGCCAATGCGATTACGGCATTTTCCGGTAGCTATGTGTTAACGATGGCGGCGCGTTTTCTAGTGGGTGTTGCCGCTGGGTTGCTGTGGGCGCTACTGGCGGGCTATGCGGCCCGTATGGTGCCCGAACACCAGAAGGGACGAGCTATTGCGATAGCGATGGTCGGCACGCCATTAGCCTTGTCGCTCGGTGTGCCCGCAGGAACCTTTCTTGGCAACGTGATCGGCTGGCGAATGTGTTTCGGTATGATGAGTGGTTTGGCAGTCGTGCTCATGTTGTGGGTACGTATTCAGGTACCGGATTTCGCTGGGCAATCTGCAAGCAGGAGGCTATCTCTGGGGCAGGTGTTCACCATGGCAGGCGTGCGACCCGTGCTGTGCGCAGTGCTGGCCTTTGTGCTGGCGCATAACATTCTCTACACCTACATTGCGTCGTTTCTCGCGGCGGTGGGCATGGTTGCACAAACTGGTTTGGTGCTGCTGGTATTCGGCGTTACGTCACTGCTAGGCATCTGGATCGTCGGCGTGCTGATTGACCGCTATTTGCGAGCCCTGACGCTCGCCTGCTCGGCATTGTTCTGCCTGTCCGTACTGGCGCTTGGCGTGGCAGGTGATGTACCAGCTGTGGTCTATGCGGCAGTGGCCGTCTGGGGAATCGCCTTCGGCGGTGCGGCAACGCTATTCCAGACGGCTCTTGTCAGAACGGCTGAAGGAGGGACTGACGTGGCGCAGTCTATGTTGGTTACCGCCTGGAACATGGCTATCGCAGGGGGCGGTATCATCGGTGGTGTTCTGCTGGAGCGTCTCGGCGTTGCCGCTTTCTCTCCGGCGCTGTTGGTGCTGTTATTGATTGCGTTCGTTGTAGTGTGGTCTGCCAGACAACACGGCTTCCCCATGGCGCGACGGTAAAGTGTCTGGTGCGATTTTTTGCCAGACGCTTCGCAGAATGCGCGCTCCGTCCGTTTATTTTTAGCGGTGTCAATTACAATCAAACCTCAAAAAGAAACGATGTTTTATTTTTGAGGTTATGATGAATCTTAATACCTTACGCTCTTCTGTCTGGCTACTGGCGGCTTTGCTGACCAGCCCTTCACTGATGGCGAACGATATGAACCCTACGATTCAACCCGCGACAGATCAGGCGGTGACGGATGAAGGACTGCCTTCATTTTATCCGCAGCTTAAACAGCAGATGACCTACACGGATTCCTGGCTATCTGGGCGTTTTACGGATTTTAGCGAGTGGCAAGCCCAGTCGAGAAAAACCCTGCGTTCGCTGCTTCTGACGCCGGATTCCACCAAAGACTTTGCTCCGCAGGCGATGGAAAAACAGGATCGCGGCAGCTATACCGCGGAGAAAGTCGCTTTCAACTTGACCGATGAAAGCCGCGTAGACGCGTTGCTCCTGACGCCAAAAAGTGCGGGGCCGCACCCTGCGGTGATCCTGCTGCACGATCACGGCGCGAAGTTTGATATCGGCAAAGAGAAGATGATTAAGCCGTGGGGCAATGACGCACAGCTCGATTCCGCACAGGCGTGGGCAGATAAGTTCTTCACCGGCCGCTTTGTCGGGGATGAACTGGCGAAGCGGGGTTATGTGGTGCTGGCGGTTGATGCGCTAGGTTGGGGATCGCGCGGGCCGATCAAATATGAGCAGCAGCAGGCGCTGGCGAGTAATTTATTTAATCTGGGGCGCTCACTCGCGGGTCTGATGGCCTACGAAGACATGCGGGCGACGGACTTTCTGGCATCGCTTGAACAGGTTGATAAGCAACGTATCGGCGTCGTGGGTTTTTCAATGGGTGCTTATCGTGCCTGGCAGCTCGCCGCGCTGTCCGACAAGGTAGCGGCAACGGCCGCGGTATCTTGGATTGGTACATATGACGGGTTAATGACGCCGGGAAATAACGTGCTGAGAGGCCAGTCGGCATTCTATATGCTGCATCCTGGACTATCGACGCGCTTTGATTTCCCCGATGTGGCGAGTGTCGCCGCGCCAAAACCGATGCTGTTATTTAACGGCGGCAAAGACAAGCTGTTCCCGACGAAATCCGTTGAAGATGCCTACGCCAAGATGCATAAGGTGTGGCAATCCCAACGGGCGGACAACAAGCTGCAAACCAAAATCTGGCCTGAGCTGGGGCACGTCTTCTATCAGGAACAGCAGGAAGAAGTGTTTCGCTTTCTGGACCAGTGGCTAAAACCTGCATCCCGCTAAAACCAGTACCTTATTAAAACAGTACCTTGTTAAAACAACAGCCCAAGCAAATAGCGTAGATCGCCTTCTTGCCGTAATGCGCAGCGGTCGGCGATCTTGCTGCTGTCGAGATGCGCCAGCGAACCGATTGTTTGCCGCAGCTTGGCACGGAGATCGGTGGGGCGCGCCGAGGTTTCCTGACGTGTGGTGCGCTGGATTAGCGTGCTGCCGTTACGCAGGTGCAGCGTAACCTCATGAAAGCGCGCCTCTGGGTCAAGCTCATCGGGTGGCGCGGTTTCATCGGCGCGGCGTATGACGCGGTTCGCCAGCGCGGAGATCGTGGTTTCAACCGGAGCTTCTGAAAAATGAGCCAGCTTTAGCTCCCCTTCAATCAGTGCCGCCGCAATCACATATTCCAGACTGAACCGGGCTTCTACGCCGTTTGTCGCGTTACGGATAAAGGGAGCAACATCGCCGCCCGGTGGGAAAGTCACCGTGATCTGTTCGATGGCATCGGCCAGATCGGCATTTACACCATTCTGCTTGTGCCACCGTTCCCGCAGGGCAAAAGCCGCCTCGGCAGCGCTGTGGGTGCCGCCACAGGTTGGGTAGCGCTTGAACTCCAGACCAGGAGACAGCATGCGCCACGGCGCGCCCCAGTTTTCAACCAGCAGCTCCGGCTGCTGTTTTTGATCGCCGTGCGCCGCAAGAAAGGCGTCAATCACCTGCTGTTCGTTGCCCTCGAAGCCCGCTAAGCCCAGCTTGACGGCGGTTAGCCCCGCTCTGGCGGAAAGCCCAGCATGTAGTGGTTTGACCGCTGAACCAAACTGCGCCCGCAGCCCTGCGGCCTGTGTGGCGGCAAGACCAAGAATGGTTTGCGTCTGTTCTAGCGAAGCACCAGCCAGACGTGCAGCAGCGGCAGCGGCGGCGATAGCGCCGAGCGTCGCCGTGTTGTGGTAGCCGAGACTGTAATGACGCGGACCGCATGCCAGCCCGATTCTGCCTGCGGCTTCCACACCGATCACATACGCCGTCAAAAATGCCTCTTCCGTGACGGAGGGATCTTCTGCAGCCAGAGCAAACAGGGCAGGCAGAATGACAGTGCTGGGGTGGCCGCGAAACGCCGGATGGTAATCGTCAAAATCCAATACGTGACCGGCATAACCCAGAATCAAGCTACGCGTCAGGCTGTCCGTGCCGCTGAAGACCTGCTTTAACGGCGCAAGCCCGCTATCGGCAATCGCACCCTGTACGATGGGAAGTGCGGTGGAAACGAAGTCAGTCACCCCGTTACGGGCGGCCTCTAGCGCTTCTCGATGAGGTTCGCTATGGATGATGTGGTGGGCAAGCGTTGCGGTGATATCAGTCTGATTGGTCATGGATAGTCGTGTGCTGGCGGAAAAATACTAATTTACTGCGCATTGCTGAAGAGCAATTAATAACCAAACGGAATAACAAATTCCATTTGGTTATTATTGATTGAAGATCAGAAGCGGTCTTTTAGCTGCCCCGGCGTGATACCGAATGCACGGCGCAGAGCGGTGGCAAAGTTGGCGGGGCTGTTGTAACCGGCGATGCTGGCGGCTTGGGCAATACCGATCCCGTCTTTCTGCAAGGCCAGCATAGCGCGCTGCAAACGGCAGTTACGCAGGTATTCAAACACGCTCATATTGAACGTCTGACGAAAATGGCGCTGTAGCGTGCTTTCACTCATGTTGACGCTTTTAGCGATTTCACTCATCGAAAGATGGTCGGCGCTGCCGCTTTCCAGCATATCTCTGACCTGTTGAATGCGATGGTAGCTGCGCAGGGTAACACCGCTGCTTTTTTCCTGCGCGACGCTGGCGGTCAATGAAGTAAACGCCTCGATAATCAGGCTCATACACTGCATTTCCAGATACAGGCGCTGGAGCGGCGTTTGACAAGGTTCGGCATCCAGCGTTTGTAAAGCAATCGCCAGCGCCTGCCGGGACGGTGTCCACAGGTGTGTCGCCAGATGGGTCTGCGTGAAATCGTGGATAGCCTGCCAGTCGCCAACGGTGTCCATCATATTGCCGTACAGCCATTCCCTGTTGAACGTCAGCGTAATCGTTCGCTCATATTCATCGCGCTTGCCGATGCGGGTAAACATCGTCGGCTCCGTCAGCGCAATCAGCGAGGCGGGCTGCTTCTCTCCCAGATGCAGTTCCTGATGACCAAAGGAGATGTGTGCATTGCCACTTACCACGATGGCCAGCTTGATTGCGTCATCCAGCAGGTTTTGGGTTTTCATGTTGTGGCGATTAATCACATCCGCGGTATGCAGGATCAGATGAGGATTGAGCTGCACGACAGTGAACGACCCGAATAGCACCGGCGTGTTATCGATCAGCCGGGGGCCGATAAAACGGTAATTATTCGCGACCAGACTCGATTGCTGAACGATGTGATCTTTATAGATCGGCTTTGATGACTGAGTGAAGCTGCGCACGTGATTACCTACCTGATTAAACCCTTCGACCTGCGCCTTCCATTTTGATGCTTTGGCAAAACATTTTGCTGCTAGAGCAAACCCCGTCCTGAATGACAAATGTAACAATGACCGCGCCAAAATGGTAATGCAAATACTTCTCAATAGCATTTTTCGTTGAGGATATCACGGTGCGAGGCCTCATTTCTTACAGGGCAGGATAATTTTGATGAAACTACCACAATCGCGTCGTTATCTGGCGACGCTCATTGGCGTTAGCTGCGGGATGACGTCGTTTCTGAGCGCTGCGCAGACCTCGCCTTCAACGGAACCTGCCCCTCAGGTGCAGAATCAGGCCGAAAGTAAAGCATCGGGCGATACGATGGTGGTGACGGCCGCTGAGCAAACCCGTCAGGCTCCGGGCGTGTCGGTGATTACGGCTGAAGATATCAGTAAACGTCCGCCTGCTAACGATCTGTCCGATCTGATTCGCACCATGCCGGGCGTCAACCTATCCGGTAACTCAACCAGCGGCCAGCGCGGTAACAACCGCCAGATCGATATCCGCGGCATGGGACCGGAAAACACACTGATTCTGGTGGATGGCAAGCCCGTGTCGAGTCGTACAGCTGTGCGTTACGGCTGGCGCGGCGAGCGCGATACCCGTGGTGACACCAACTGGGTGCCTGCTGATATGGTCGAGCGCATTGAAGTGCTGCGCGGCCCAGCCGCGGCGCGCTATGGCAACGGCGCAGCGGGCGGTGTGGTTAACATCATCACCAAACAGCCGACGCAAGAATGGCACGGCACCTGGAATACCTTCCTGAACGCGCCGGAGCATAGTTCAGAAGGCGCAACCAAGCGTACCGATTTCAGCCTGATGGGCGGTCTGACTGACAGTCTGAGCTTCCGTCTGTTTGGTAATCTGAACAAAACCCAAGCTGATGCGCGCGATATTAACCAAGGGCATCAGTCCGCACGTGCGGGTAATCAGTCAGCTTCACTGCCTTCCGGGCGCGAAGGGGTGCGTAATAAAGATATCAACGGCCTGTTGCGTTGGGATATGACCAAGCAGCAGTCGCTGGAATTCGAAGCGGGTTCCAGCCGTCAGGGCAATATCTATGCGGGCGATTCGCAAAATACCAACACCAACCCGCTTGTCGTGAGTAATTATGGCAAGGAAACCAACCGCATGTACCGCCAGAACTTTGCGGTCACGCATCGCGGCTACTGGGACAGCGGCGTCAGTTCTACGTCGTATCTGCAATACGAACGCACGCACAATACCCGTATCCTTGAAGGACTGTCTGGCGGTTTAGAAGGGATTTTTGATACCACTAATCCGAACCAATATGGCACGATAAAACTGGATAATTTCACTGCGCACAATGAAGTGAATATTCCGCTTAATCTCTGGGTCGAGCAGGTACTCACGTTCGGGGTCGAGTGGAACGAGCAGAAGATGACGGATCCGGTTTCGAACACGCAGACGACAACCGAAGCGGGAAGCGTAGGTTCACTGAGCAGCAGTGGCCGCAGTGAGAAATCCGCCGCTCGTCTGGCTTCCGCTTTCGTGGAAGATAACGTCCAACTGACGGACAGTACCATGTTGACGCCGGCGTTACGTGTCGATCATCACAGCACGGCAGGCACCAACTGGAGCCCGTCGCTCAACCTGTCGCAGGAGCTGGGTGACGATTACACTCTGAAGTTAGGTATCGCTCGTGCTTACAAAGCGCCGAATCTGTATCAGACTAACGAGAATTATCTCCTCTATAGCCGTGGACAGGGCTGTTCTGGCGGCACCTCTTGCTACCTGATCGGTAATGAAGACCTGAAGGCGGAAACCAGCCTGAATAAAGAGATTGGTCTGGAGTTTCACCGTGATGGGTTGATCGCGGGCATCACCTACTTCCACAACGATTACCGTAACAAAATTGAAGCAGGCAACAATGTTATCGGTAAAGCGGTAGGCGGAACCAATGCCCAATATGCTAATGCCAACATCTTCCAGTGGGGCAATGTACCGAAAGCCGTTATTCAGGGACTGGAAGGTAACCTGACCGTTCCTGTCACGGAAAGCATCAACTGGCGTAACAACCTGACCTGGATGCTGGAATCGAAAAATAAAACCACAGGCGATTATCTGTCGATTACGCCGGAGTTTACCCTGAACTCATCTGTGGACTGGCAGGCAACGGAGAACCTTTCCTTCCTGGCCGATGTGACCTGGTATGGTCGCCAGAAGCCGAAGAAATATAACTACAAAGGTGAGCGCGTAACGGGTGCGCAACCAATGAGTTAAGCCCTTATGCGCTATTCGGGTTAAGCAGTACCTATAAGTTTAACAAGAACCTGAGCGTGACCGGTGGTGTCGATAACCTGTTTGATAAACGCCTGTTCCGCGCGGGTAATGCGCAGGATGTGGTGAACAATAACGTGGTTACCATTGCGGGTGCCGGTGCGGCAACCTATAACGAACCGGGACGGACTTTCTTTGTCAGCGTGAATACGTCGTTCTAAGTTTTATCTCCGTCATACTGAATCGCGAACGCCACGGTGCCATTGTGCCGTGGCGTTTTTTTATTGCAGTTATCAGGGACAGAAAATGCCTTTTAAGGTGGCGACGATTTTTTCCACGTCCTGATTTTCGATGCGGTAGTACAGCGTTTGTGATTCGCGCCGATAGCTAATCAACCCTTCTTCACGCATTTTTGCCAGATGCTGCGAGAGGGCAGACTGGCTCAGCGGGATGTGTTCAAGCAGCGTACCAACCGACATTTCACCGTGCTCGATAAGCAGACAAAGCACTAGTAGCCTGTTCTCGTTGCCAATCGCGCGCAGCATAGCCGCTGCTTTTGCTGCACCGTCCTGCATGAATTCTCGATCCGAATCGCTTAACGTCATGTTCCTACCATCCTGCATAACTGACTAATTTAGTGATACCTAATATATTGAGCTTATCATATCCTCGGCTTCGAGCGAGATAGTGTTCCGTACCCGCCACATTCACTTTTCCCGACTCTATTTCGAACATTCTGATTATCGCTACGCCATCAAACGATGATTAATCGCGCTATGTTGTTAAAAACTTACCTATTATGTGGTTAACTCAGCATAGTTAGTGTGTGCCGTCAGGGACATGCTATTCTGCTGATGTCGGCATTTTTCAGCGATAATGAAATTGGGCACATAGCATAGTTGAATAAAAATTAATGTTGCTATTATGTGAACGAATTAACAATCAATTCAAATCCTGATATGCTGACGAGGCTGGACCGGACACTCTACTACCTTACATCCACACGCTGACACCCAGGCATGGACACCACAATTGGGAACAAGAGCGCCGGCATAATGAAGACAATGAGAGCGAGGAGAACGTCGTGCTAGAAGAATATCGTAAGCACGTAGCCGAGCGGGCTGCGCAGGGGATTGTTCCTAAACCGTTAGATGCCACGCAGATGGCCGCGCTGGTTGAGTCACTCAAGAATCCCCCGGCAGGCGAAGAAGAAGCATTGCTTGATCTGCTGATTAATCGCGTCCCTCCCGGTGTTGATGAAGCCGCCTATGTGAAGGCCGGTTTTTTGGCTGCCGTCGCTAAAGGCGAAGCCACTTCCCCCTTGGTTAGCCAGGAAAAAGCGGTTGAGCTGCTGGGTACCATGCAGGGTGGGTATAACATCCATCCGCTGATTGATGCGTTAGACAACGACAAACTGGCACCGATTGCCGCCGAAGCGCTGTCTCATACGCTGCTGATGTTTGATAACTTCTACGATGTGGAAGAAAAAGCGAAAGCAGGCAATGCGCACGCCAAGAAAGTGATTCAATCCTGGGCTGATGCCGAGTGGTTCCTGTCCCGCCCGAAACTGGCGGAAAAAATTACCGTTACCGTCTTTAAAGTCACCGGTGAAACCAACACGGATGACCTGTCTCCGGCGCCTGATGCCTGGTCACGCCCTGACATCCCGCTGCACGCGCTGGCGATGCTGAAAAACGCCCGTGAAGGTATCGATCCCGATCAACCTGGCGCCGTGGGCCCGATCAAACAAATCGAAGAACTGAATAAGAAAGGCTTCCCGCTGGCTTACGTCGGCGACGTTGTCGGTACCGGTTCGTCGCGTAAATCGGCAACCAACTCCGTACTGTGGTTCATGGGCGAAGATATTCCTTATGTCCCGAACAAACGCGGTGGTGGTGTGGTACTGGGCGGTAAGATCGCCCCGATCTTCTTCAACACCATGGAAGATGCCGGCGCGCTGCCGATCGAAGTGGATGTGAACGATCTGAATATGGGCGATGTGATCGACATTTACCCGTATGAAGGCGAAGTACGCCGCCACGACACCAATGAAGTGCTGGCGACGTTTGCGCTGAAGACCGATGTATTGCTGGATGAAGTGCGTGCCGGTGGCCGTATTCCACTGATCATCGGCCGCGGTCTGACGTCCAAAGCGCGTGAGTCACTGGGCTTGCCGCACAGCGATGTGTTCCGTATTTCCAAAGCGGTTGAAGCCAGCAAAAAAGGCTTCTCGCTGGCGCAGAAAATGGTGGGCCGTGCCTGTGGCGTCGCGGGCATTCGCCCTGACGAATACTGCGAACCGAAGATGACCTCTGTAGGTTCACAGGATACTACCGGGCCGATGACCCGTGATGAGCTGAAAGACCTGGCCTGTCTGGGCTTCTCCGCCGATCTGGTGATGCAGTCATTCTGTCACACCGCGGCCTATCCGAAGCCGGTTGATGTGACCACGCACCACACGCTGCCTGATTTCATCATGAACCGTGGTGGCGTCTCACTGCGTCCGGGCGATGGGGTTATCCACTCCTGGCTGAACCGTATGCTGCTGCCGGATACCGTTGGTACGGGTGGTGACTCCCATACTCGTTTCCCAATCGGTATTTCTTTCCCTGCGGGCTCCGGTCTGGTGGCGTTTGCTGCCGCGACGGGCGTGATGCCGCTGGATATGCCGGAATCCGTTCTGGTACGTTTCAAAGGCAAAATGCAGCCGGGCATTACTCTGCGCGATCTGGTTCACGCCATCCCGCTGTATGCCATCAAGCAGGGCCTGCTGACCGTTGAGAAGAAAGGTAAGAAGAACATCTTCTCCGGTCGTATTCTGGAAATCGAAGGTCTGCCGGATCTGAAAGTCGAGCAGGCGTTTGAACTGACCGACGCCTCGGCGGAACGTTCTGCGGCTGGCTGTACGATCAAGCTGGATAAAGCGCCGATCATCGAGTATCTGAACTCCAACATCGTGCTGCTGAAGTGGATGATCTCCGAAGGCTACGGCGATCGCCGTACGCTGGAGCGTCGTATTCAGGGCATGGAAAAATGGTTGGCCGATCCACAACTGCTGGAAGCGGATGCCGATGCCGAGTACGCCGCGGTGATCGACATCGATCTGGCTGATATCAAAGAGCCGATCCTGTGTGCGCCAAACGATCCAGACGATGCGCGCTGGTTGTCTGATGTGCAGGGCGAGAAGATTGATGAAGTCTTCATCGGTTCCTGTATGACCAACATCGGGCACTTCCGTGCGGCAGGTAAACTGCTGGATAGCCACAAAGGCCAGCTGCCGACCCGCCTGTGGGTTGCGCCGCCGACCAAGATGGATGCGGCACAGCTGACCGAAGAAGGTTACTACAGCGTGTTTGGTAAGAGCGGAGCACGTATCGAGATCCCTGGCTGCTCGCTGTGTATGGGTAACCAGGCGCGGGTAGCGGATGGTGCGACGGTCGTTTCTACCTCGACGCGTAACTTCCCGAACCGTTTGGGCACCGGTGCCAACGTGTATCTGGCGTCTGCTGAGCTGGCTGCGGTCGCTTCTCTGCTGGGTCGCCTGCCGACGTCAGAAGAGTACCAGACCTACATGTCGCAGGTGGATAAAACCGCGCAGGACACCTATCGCTATCTGAATTTTGACCAGTTAGGTCAATATACCGAGAAAGCCGATGGCGTGATCTTCCAGACGACTGTCTAACTCGCTATAGTTCGCATCTCTACACCGAAGGAGGCCTTGTGCCTCCTTTTTTTCTGCCTGTTTTCATACTTCACGTTGTCTGTTCGCTGGCCATTGGCTGCGGGTATTGTGCATCTGCAATATCAATGGTGCATCTGCAACATCAAAGGTGAAGGTGCGTCACGACGGTAGGGCGCATAGGCGACTAAACTGAACAGAAGAAACATCACAGTGAGGATGGCATCATGGACTATGAATTTTTGCGGGATGTGACGGGCCAGGTCATCGTTCGTATGTCGATGGGACATGAAGCGATCGGGCACTGGTTCAATGAAGAAGTAAAAGGCCAGCTAACGGTATTGACTGATGTTGAAGAAGCGGCGCGCTCTGTTGCGGGCAGTGAGCGGCAGTGGCGGCGCGTAGGTCATGAATATACGCTGTCGCTGGATGAAGAAGAAGTGATGGTGCAGGCAAATCAGCTGTCTTTTACCACGGATGAGCTGGAAGAAGGCATGAGTTATTACGACGAAGAGAGCCTGTCTTTATGCGGTCTGGATGATTTTCTGACGCTGGTGGAAAAGTACCGCGAGTTCGTCCTGCATTGATGCTTTTTGGCAACACGACCGCATTTGGCAATGCGATCGTGTTGAGAACACGGTTATGTTGGACACACCACCCGACAGGCGGGTGGTGTTTTGCCATCAGTCAGCCGAGATCGGCATGACCGAAACGTGCCTGCCAGTCATGATCGAACCGGTTAAGGGCATCGTCAACCGCGGGGTCTTGCAGGAACAGCTCGGCGACGGCAGGGTCAACGGTAATCGCCCGACACCCGGCCAGCAGACAGTCCAGAACCTGACGTGGCGTCCTAAAGCTGGCTGCCAGCACCTGAGTTTGCGGGCTGTGCAGGTTAATCAGGGTTTGCAGCTCTTTCACCAGCGCAATCCCATCGCCACCCTGTGCATCAATACGGTTGACGTAAGGCGCGATATAGCGAGCCCCCGCCAGCGCGGCATAAAACCCTTGCCCCGCACCGTAGACGGCGGTGCCGAGGGTGGGAACATCCAGCGCCGTTAATCGCTTAATTGCCACTAAACCTGCATGCGTCACTGGCACTTTGACGACCAGAGAAGGAATGACATCTCTGAGCTTCAGCGCTTCTTCCACCATCACGTCAGGATCGCGTGCCATCACCTGAGCAAACAGCTGTCCTTCCGTGCCGATAACGGCCTGCATCTCCCGCAGCACGGTATAAATATCGGCTTTTCCGCGTGCGACAATACTCGGGTTGGTGGTCACGCCTTTAATCGGTAACACGCCAGCAAGCCGTTCTACTGCGGCCACATCAGCCGTATCTAAATAGAATTCCATCATTGCCTCCGTAAACTAAAACTGGTGTCGGGTGAGATTCATCATGCGGGCTTAGCGCACGATGATGCCCAGCAGAATCCCCACCGCGCCGAAATCGGAATCACTGAACGTGGTGTTTGCCAGTCCGATACTGCCCAATACTGGCAGCAGGAAAACAGGCAGGAAGGTAATCAGCAGTCCGTTGGCGAAAGAACCTAAAATCGCGCCGCGACGCCCACCGGTGGCGTTACCAAAGACCCCGGCCGCTGCGCCGACGAAGAAGTGCGGCACCACGCCAGGGATGATCACCGTCATACCCAACAGGTAGAGCAGCACCATACCGATCACCCCAGCCGCAAAGCTGCTCAGGAAACCAACCAGAACGGCATTCGGGGCATAGGGGAAGACAACGGGGCAATCTAATGCCGGTTTAGCATTGGGAACCAGTTTGTCAGAAATGCCTTTAAACGCGGGCACGATTTCCGCAATCACCATCCGCACGCCTTGCAGCACGATGTACACGCCGGCAGCAAAGGTAATGGATTGAATCAGCGAAAACATGAACCAGTTTTTCCCACCGGCGTTCATCGTTTTCACCGCTTCAGGGCCGGCAAACAGACAGGTGAAAATGAAGATGAAAAACATGGTAAAGGCGATGGCGACCGGCGTATCACGCAGGAACAGCAGGCTCTTCGGCACTTCCATGTCTTCGGTTGATTTCTCTTTATTACCAAACTTGCTGCCGATAAACGCTGACAGCAGCTGTGATATCGCAGAGAAGTGACCAAAGGCGACGTCATCCGAGCCTGTGACTTTCTTCATATACGGGTGAATAATGGCAGGGAACAGCACCATCGATACCCCGACGACCAGCGACCCAACGGTAATCAGCATCACCCCTTTCATGCCTGCTGTTGCCAGAATCACCGCAACCATCATCGACATAAACAGCGTGTGGTGGCCAGTCAGGAAAATGTATTTCCACGGTGTAAAGCGGGCGATCGCGATGTTAATGACCATCGCAAAGAACATGATCATCGCCATCTCGGTGCCGAAGTTCTTCTGTGCTACCGCGACAATGGCTTCATTGTTCGGTACCACACCGGCGATACCAAACGCATGGTGGAAAATCTGGGCGAAATCCCCCAGCGAGGACACGATCAGGCTCGCGCCCGCCCCGAGGATCAGGAAGCCCATTACGGTTTTCACCGTGCCCTTGATGCATTCCGTGGCCGGTTTTTTCTGTGCAATCAGGCCGATAAGCGCAATCAAACCGACCAATATGGACGGTTCAGACAGCACATCACTCATTAAAAAACGGAAGAATTCCATTTTTGATCCCTCGCTTATAACGCGCCAAGTTCTGTCAGGGCGACCGACAGGCGCTCTTTCATCGCCACTTTATCGATCATGTTATTTAGGGACACAATTTTCCCCCCCACTGCCTGCGCGACGAGTTGATCGGCAATGTCTTTGGTTCCGACAAAAATGTCGCTGTCCGTACCTTTCGCCGAACCTAAATCCACGTGGTCCACGTCAGCAACCACGCCGAGTTCTTTAACGATGTTTTTAATGCTCATTTCCATCATCAGGCTGGTACCCAGGCCGTTACCGCATACGACTGTAATTTTCATAATCTGTGTCCTCTGGTGGCAATTAATAACGAGAAATAACGGAAAGCACCTGTTCTACTTCCGTCGCGTTAATTAACGCGGCGACGTCATCAGGCGTGTCGAACAACTGAGCGAGCTGTGAAATAATATCGATATGGCTATTGCTGTCCGTGGCGGCCAGAACGATCAGTAAATGTACGGGATCGTTGCCTTCGGAATGGAAAACCACGCCGTCGCGAATCAGTGTCAGGCTGACGGCAAGTTGGTTCACGCCGTCTTCCGGGCGTGCATGCGGCATGGCAATCCCCGGGCCGACGACATAGTAAGGACCGATAGCCTCATGAGAGTGGTAGATCGCTTCAACATAGGTGGGTTCAATCGACCTGTTATCCAATAAAGGCTTACAGGACAAGGCGATAGCGTGACGCCAGTCATCACAGGCAGGTAAAATCTGAACAACGTCTGGTGTTAGTAAAGTGTTAAGCATTAGAGTCACCTCTGTATCATTCTGAACGCAGGATAGTGTGCCGTCCTCGAAAATAATGTGATTAACATCTAAAAAGATAGCGCTAACTGATATGACTATCATTAACTGTGACCTGCTTAGCACAAGCGGGGCGTTCGCCCTTCACGCTAGCCTGAAGGCAATGATGTAATAGGCTGTTATCGCGACCATGCGATGAGAAAAATGACGAATGGAGAGGAAGTGAGCATGCGTAAGCGTCGTAGTACCGGTAAGGTTACGCTACAGGATGTCGCCGACTACGCGGGCGTCGGGACGATGACGGTATCGCGCGTGATGCGCAAACCCGATCTGGTCTCTGAGAAGTTACGCAGCAAAGTGGAACTGGCCGCCAGAACATTGGGCTATGAACCCAATCAAGAAGCCAGCCAGCTTACCGAAAGTACAAGTCGCGTCACGCTACAGGACATTGCGAACCATGCTGGTGTCGGCGCGATGACGGTGTCCCGCGCATTGAGGGAGCCAGGACTGGTCTCCGATGCCACACAGAAGAAAATCAATGATGCGATAAAAACGCTGGGCTATGTACCGAACCAGGCCGCAGGCGCCTTGGCGTCAGCCTATCAGCCCGCTATTGCGGTGCTTTATCCTTTTCAGCAAGATCGCGCCAGCGTGCGTTTTGTGCAGGCGCTGCAACAGGCAGTGGGTAAGCATAACGTTTCGTTAATCATGGGCTGCCATGAATATCGCCAGCATACCGAAGCGGGAATGGTGGAAAAACTCTTGCAGCAGCGTCCTGCCGCACTGGTGTTATTCAGTGCGCAACTCTCACAACGTACTCAGGACATCATACAGGCCAGCAACGTCATTACGGTGAATGTGTCCGGCGCAGCCGCGCTGAGTGCAAACATCAATATTGATATCGCCCTTGCCGAAGCGGCGGAACAACTGACGAGGTCTTTGCTGGAAAAGGGGTATCGTCATGTGGCTTATATCGGCGCGCATACGGATAACCGTTTGCAAAAACAGCAGTTGAACGGCTGGAATAAAGCCATGCTGGTGCATTATCACAATGCGGATTTGAAAATTACGATCCCGGAAGCTCCCAGCCTACAGTTTGGCCGCTATGCGATGACGGAGCTGCTACAAAACCAGCCGGAACTGGATGCGATTATCTGTAGCCATGAAGAAATTGCGTTGGGCGCGCTCTTTGAATGCCAACGCCGTCTGATGAAAGTTCCTTACGATCTGGCGATTGCCTGTCTGGATGGTTCTGAACAATGCGAACACGCGTTTCCCGCGCTGACTGCGATGCGGCTTGATTATGAAAAGCTGGGCGCGGAGGTCGGGCGTCTGGTGCTTGCCATGATGGACAACGACGAGCATCCACCGGTAGTGGAAAAAGTGAAGTTTATCTTTGAACCCCGCGCCAGCAGCTAACTAAACCGGCCTGCGGGGCCGGTTTAGCAAGGAAATCACGATGAATTACAGCGAGGCACCGCCGCACATCACCAACTGCTGGCCGGTAATGGCTGCGGCAGATGGGGAGAGCAGGTAACCCACCAGATCGGCCACTTCTTGCGGCCGGATGAAACGCCCAATCGGTGGCAGCTTCGGCGGAGAACTCTGGCGGCCCGGCATCGTCAGCATCGGCGTTTCTGTGGCACCCGGTGCGACAATGTTTACCGTAATGCCGCGCGGAGCCAGTTCCGCTGCCCAGCTTCTTGCCATGCCGATCATCGCGGATTTTGTCGTGACGTACTGGCTGCGCCCCGCGGAGCCGCTGGATGTACGGCTGCCCAGCAGCACAATTCGGCCACCTTGCGGCAGCTTATCGACCAGACGGTCGGCGAGCACCTGCGCCGCGTTGATATGCAATCGCCATAGCGTTTCACCGTCTTCCAGCGAAAGCTGACCGAGCGGAGCGGCTTTCATGATGCCCGCGGCATGGATGACGGCATCGACCTGCGTCATCTCGTCCAGAATGGCCGTCAGCGCGGATGTATCCATGATATCCACCGCACGGTGGGTAAAGTGTGGATGTGAATAATCACCCAGCTTGCGCGACAGGCCGGTTACCCGCCAGCCTTCCGCCAGTAATTTTTGTGCGATGGCGGCACCGATCCCTGAGCTGCTACCGGTAATCAGGGCGTGTTTGGGGGCTGTCGCTGACATGTGTCTCCTTAATCAAACTTAACGGCTTTGATGCCCATTCTGAATCACAACAACGTGACGGGGATTTTAAACACGGCTTTTTTGACCGGAGCAGGGCTGTCGTTAATGGCACACAGCGCCTGATGGGCTTCGCCCGGATAAAACGTGACGAAGTCGCCTGCCCGCAGATGGATCTGATGTGGCACCTGTGGGTTATCCAGAATATAAAGATCCGGTTTACGCTCGGTCGCGGGCTGACCATGCACATCATTCAGACCGTAGCCGATAATCTCCTCACCTTCCAGAATCAACTGAATATCGAGATAGTTGCTGTGAAATTCGGTATGTCGCGTGGCGCGCGGTGCGGTGTTCACGGTGCCGATGTTGTAGAACCATTCGGCCCCTTCCGGCTGATAGCGGCCTTCGGGCAGCGCATTCAGTTCAGCTAACGACATGCCGGGTGCGGATAGAATGGTCCATAGCGCTTCAGGCAGCGTAGCGAGTTTGAGGGTGTTGAGGTTTCCTGCAATCATAATAGTGTCCTGAAGGTAGCGGGGGAGCGCCCCCCGCTGACAAAGAGAAAAAGTAGCGTGGTTTAGTTCGCTTTGACCCACTCCTCACTCACCACGACGTGCTTGATCGCCTGACGGAAGTAGGTGAACGCAACGTGCAACTTACCGTCCTGCGCTTGTTTAACGCTGGGGTAAGAGAACTCGCGGTTCAGCTTCTCCGTGGAGTTATTGGTCATGCAGTAGCCGTCGCCCACTTCGATATTACGCTGCCATGGCCAGCTTTTACCGCCGTCTTCCGAAATGGCGAGCGTCATCGGCGCGCGTGGGGCACCCCAGAAGGCGCTACGACCACCGGCTTGCACTTCCGGCATTTTGGCATTGCTGGCTTTGTCTTCTTCATCCTCGATTTCATCGTACAGCGACAGACGGCGTTCGGTGGCATCGGCGGCGCTCATATGGTTGAACACCAGCGCCAGATGGCCATTCTCCAGCGTCGTCACCTGAATGGACGAGTTGTTGTTCGGCAACTCGGTCGGCACGGGATCCGACCAGGTTTTACCGCCATCCGTTGAACGGCTTTGGTAGATGAAATCCGCCCAGCGGCTACGGTACAGCGCCAGCAGCGTGCTGTCCTTCAGCGGGGTGATGTTCATATGCACGCAGCCCGTGCTGTTCGGCACTGGATATTCCTGCCAGGTTTTCCCCTGATCGCTGGAAATTTTTACGGCGCTGTCATCATCGTTGCCGACCCATTTTTCACCCGGCTGAACGCGGCAGTAGAACACCGGCAGCAGCCAGTCACCGTTTGCCAGCACGGTGATAGGCTGGCGGATGAACGTTCCCGGCTGATCGAGCAGCGTGCCAATCTCGCCCCAGGTTGCGCCCAAATCCGTAGACTGGCGGTAGCGCACAATGGCGGTGTCCTGATTACCGGATTTCTGCGCGGTATACAGCAGCCACAGGACGTTATCCGGCGCGAGGAACAGAACCGGGTTCTGTTCGGAACGCGTGGCATCTTCAGACAGCTTAACGGCTTTAGTCCAGCTATCGCTGCCTTTCACCAGGCGGGACATATAGATAGAGATATCCGCAATCCCTTCCTGTGTACCACCAAACCAGACGCACAGCACATCGCCGTTCGGCAGATGGAGCAGGTTGGCCGCATGATTCTGCGGGCATTCCGATGGAATGTAGGCATCCAGACGCGCGGCATCGCCTTCTGCGTGATGAACTTTTCCGCTACGTTCCACGGTAATGGTTTCGCTACTCATGACTCAGGCTCCTGATTTATTTTCAGTTTGAGAAACTTTAATTTTGTGTGCTTTGTTCGGAATCATGCGGTCGATCAGCATGACGATAGCCGGAGTAATCAACGCGACGTACATATTATCGATACCGTACGGGTTGCCGAGAATATACCAAACAGAGGTGGCGACGCAGGCTGATATCAGGCTGGCATTCGCGCCTCGGGTGCTGTTAAAGAACGGCAGATAGAAGGCAATGATGGCGACCACCGAGATAGAAAGGCGGATGGCTCGGGTAAAGAATGACAGCTTGAGAACTTCAGGCACCAGTAAAACGAAGATCAATGGCAGGAAGCCGATGATGAGCGAGAATACGCGCGTCATCTTCATTTCTTTTTCTGGTGTTGGGTTGTAATACGGAACATAAAAGTCTTTAACAATCAGTGAAGCAATCGCCAGTGCGACGGTACTCACGCTGATGAAGATAGACGCGACCAGTGACGTCGTAACCAGACCGGCAACCCATGGATTCATATCTTGTAGAAAAATCGGCATAGCGTAGAGGCTTTTGATTTCTGGGTGAGCAAACTTCGCTGCAACACCGATGACCGCAATAGCAATTGCGATAGGCATACAGAAAAAGAAAGCAACCCAGGTTGCGCGTTTGGCTGATTTTGCACTGCTGGTTGAAGAGATGGCCTGAATCACGAACTGGGTACAGAAGATGGAACCGATGGTGCCAATCAACCAAGCAAAGATAGTGCTGGCCCCGATGTTACCGTCCCATGTCCAGTAGTAATCCGGCATTTGTTCGATCATCGGGGTAATGCCGCCGGTCATTTTCAATGCGACGTACAGGATGATCATCACACCAATGTATTTGATGGCACTGTGAATCAGGGTGACGTAAGCCACGCCTTTTAAACCACCAAAGTAGAAATAGAAGGTACTGACGATCGCCGTGATCAGTGCGGCGACGGGCAGAGAAATCTTCAACACTGTAGAGATTGCGGCTGCACCGCTGACGTAGTTGCCCACGTTTACCAACAGTAGAGCGTAGATCATGATGATCGAAATGATATTTTTGGTACTTGTACCGTATTTCTCGGCGATAGCACCAGAAATAGTCAATTTGCCGGTGTTATAAATTTTCTTAACCAGAATCATACCGAACAAAAGAAAGCCGATCGCGGCACCAATTACTGACCATGAGGCGGCGATGCCGTTTTCAAAGGCAGACTGTGCCGTACCGACCGTCGATTTGGCGCCGATGAATTCGGTCATCAGCAAAACACCGACGATAAATGCCGGTAGCGCACGCGATCCTTCCATGAACTCAGCGTTTGATTTACTGCGTAGTTTGAGCGTTAACCAAGAGGTAAACGCGATATAAAACACTATCATCCCAATGATGATGAGGGTATCGGTGAAGTCAAAATGGTTCATATCTTCTCGGCCTTAAATGGAAATTGATATTTCTCTGTTACTGCGAGAATTGATTAAGGATGTTGCGGATGTTGTCTTCATCCTGTGCGGAAAACTGGATTGGATAGCGGCTGACGCCGACATCTTCACCCATGATCGCCAGCGCTTTTTTCACCACAGCCGGTGAGAACGCGATGGCGTACAGTGTCTTACGCAACTCGGCAACCTGTTCTTGTGCCTGACGGGAGCCTTCGATGTCACCGGCGTGGAAACGATGCCAAATCTGGCTGATCGGTTCCGGAGCCACGTTAGCCAGCCCGGAAATACAGGCGGAGCAGCCGTCAACAAAGCCCTGGTGAATGAGCGAGTCTGTGCCATTCAATATGTTAAAGCCCTGTACACCTTTCACCGCTTGCACATAACCGCTCAGGCTTTCATAGCTGCCTGCGCTGTCTTTAATGCCGATGATGTTCGGGTGATCCGCCAGCGTGCGGACGGTTTCCGGCGCCAGCGTATTCCCCGTGCGTGCAGGAATGTTGTAGAGAAACACCGGCACAGTCAGCGCATCGGCGACGGCGGTGTAATGGGCGATCAGTTCTTCCTGTTTGAGTGGGATGAAATACGGGGTGATGACCGAAACGGCATCAACACCCAGCGCGGCGATGCGCTTGCCGAGCTTGATGGTTTCCCGCGTGGATATTTCACCGATATGGCCGACAACCGGCACTTTTCCGGCAACTTCATCAACGCAGGTTTCCGTGACGGCAACTTTCTCATCGGTGTGTAGAACGAAAAACTCACCGTTGGTGCCGTTACAGAAAATACCGTTGCCATAGCGCATCTGGCGCTGAACCTGAAGACGCATAGCAGCGGGATTAAATTCGCCTTGGTTATCAAACGGCGTGACGATGGCGGTCAGGACGCCGGTAATATTTTTACGCATTGTTCTTCCTCGTGACACGTAATCAAAAAGATGAAAATTTAAAACCGTTTTGCCTAAATCCGCGCTTTAAAAGAGGGTCAGATAAACCTCGCGGACGTCGTCAGCGCTGACCTGTGTTGGCACGTTTTTCATCAGGCGTTGAACCTGTAAGGCGGCATCAACCAGATACGGCAGGTGGTCTTTTTCCACGCCAAGCTGCTGTAAGGTGTTAGGCAGGTTGAGGCGTTTAACCAACTCGCTGAAGTAGGTCACCAGCGCTTGCGCTTTTTCCGCTGTACTGAGCGTCAGATCGGCATCCGGCAGCAGGTCATACGCCTGTGCGAATTTCTCCTGTGCGGCGTCCTGCACGAAACGCATGCAAGGGGCGAGCAGGATGGCGTTCGCTACGCCGTGTGGGATGTGGTACTTGCCGCCCAGCGGGTAAGACATGGCGTGAACCAGATGTGTACCGGAGTGGGCAATGGCGGCACCGCCGTAGTAGGACGCCCACAGCATGTTCAGCTTGGCTTCCATATTGCTCTGCTCGCGCACGGAGGTTTCGAGGTTGGCAAACAGCTTTTTCAGGCCAATCAGCGCGTAGTTGTCGCTGACCGGGTTGGCAATCGTTGAGGTGAAGCATTCAATCAGGTGGCAGAGCGCATCGATACCGGTTGAAGCGGCGATATGTGACGGCATGCTGATGGTCAGCTCCGGCACCAGCGCAACATAGTCCGGCAGCATCACTGGCGTAATAATGCCGACTTTGGTCTCTTTTTCCGGGATCGCCAGAATGGCATTCGGCGTGGCTTCTGAGCCGGTTCCTGCGGTGGTCGGGATAAGCAGGGATGTCGTGCGGCGCGTCGGTTTCTCTCCCGCCAGCAGGCTATCCAGCGTGACGGTTTCATCGCCCGCGCACAGTACGGAAAGCAGTTTGGCGACGTCCAGTACGCTGCCGCCGCCCACGCCGATGACCAGATCGGTCTGGATTTGGTTGAGCTGGCTCAGTATCTGTGCCACGTCGTGCTGGCTTGGTTCGGCAGGAACATGATCAACCAACAGAACCTGCGGAACGGCGTGCTTAACTTGTGCGATCAGCGCCTGAACGTCAGGCAGCCCGACGATGTTTTTGTCGGTGACAAATAAAACGTGCTGTTTCCCTGCCAACAGGTGACTAATGTCCTGAAGTACCCGGTAACCGCTGAGGATAGTGCTATTGATATTCATGCTTATTACCTTGCCTTTTCTCTTCTTCGCCAGAGCGTTATCGCGATGATAATGGTTGCGATGGTGATTACTTTCAGTCAAATGGAATGGTTTTAGTCACTGCTAAACGCCATTTGCCACATCGTGGTGATAATTTATAGGTGAAATTCCTTTTAAATAATTTGATATTGCTCACATATAATCAAATGTGATTCAATATAATCATTATCAGGTAATCATGAACCGGGGATGAGGTATGCCAAACGTGCAGCAATCAGCAGAACAGGTATTAGTGGTCGCTGATGACTTTACGGGTGCCAATGATGCGGGCGTCGGTCTGGCGCAGCATGGCGCGCGGGTTAGCGTCGTCTTTGACGTTAATAAACTGCACGCGGATTTACTGGGCGATGCGGTGGTGATCAACACCGATAGCCGTGCGGCGCGTGACGACGTGGCGTCTCAACGTACCGCAGAAGCGGTTGCAGCCTGGCACGCCGCTGGCGGACAAGGCTGGATTATCAAGAAGATTGATTCGACGCTGCGTGGGAATTTGGGGGCGGAAATCGCCGCCGCGCTGTCTGCGGCAGCCGTGCCCGTTGCGCTGATTGCCGCGGCGTCGCCGACGCTGGGGCGTGTGACCCGCAAAGGTGAAGTCTGGGTGAATGGTCGCCTGCTTACCGACACGGAGTTTGCCAGCGATCCCAAAACGCCGGTGACCTCCGCTTCTATCGCTGCCCGTCTGGCAGAACAAACCGCGTTACCTGTGGCGGAGATACACCTTGATGACGTCCGTCAGGCTAATTTAGCCCACCGTTTGCAGCAGCTGGCGGACGAGGGCGTGCGTCTGATTATTCTTGATACGGACGTGCAGGACGATCTGACACATATCGTTGATGCCGCCAGAAAGTTGCCGTTTCGCCCCTTGCTGGTCGGCTCGGCGGGGCTGAGCGAAGCGCTGGCGAATACGCAGAATTTTACGCGTAAAACCGAAAAGCCGCTGCTGGCTGTCGTCGGGTCGATGAGCGACATCGCTCAAAAACAGATTGCGGCCGTCAGGCTGCGCAGCGATGTCACGCTGGTTGATATTGATATCAACGCACTCTTTTCAGCCGAGTCATCCACCGTCATGGCATCCCAGTGTGAGGACGCGGTGAAGGCGCTGATGAGCGGTAATCACTGCATTATTCGCACCTGTCATAACGAAAATCAGCGCTTCGAGATCGACGCGCGGTGCCAGCAGCTTGGGCTTAGCCGACAGCAGCTTGGCGAAACGATCAGCCACTATCTGGGGGAACTTACGCGCAATATTGTTCAGGCGCTAGACAGCCTGACGGCGGGCAGCGCTAACCAGCGTCTGCCGGGCGGACTGTATTTATCCGGTGGTGACATTGCGATTGCCGTGGCAACCGCACTGGGCGCGACCGGCTTTCAGATTAAGGGGCAAATCGCATCCTGTGTGCCCTGGGGATACCTGCTGAACAGCGTTGTCGGCACGACCCCTGTGATGACTAAAGCGGGGGGTTTTGGCAACGAAACTACTTTGCTCGACGTTTTACGTTTTATTGAGGAGAAGGTCAGTGAGTAAAATTATTGCGGTAACGATGGGTGATCCGGCAGGGATTGGACCGGAAATTATTATCAAGTCGCTGGCCGAAGGCGAGCTTTCCGGCGCATCTGCTGTGGTGGTGGGCTGTGTACAGACTATGCGACGTATTCTGGCGCTGAATATCGTGCCAGCCGTAGAGCTGAAAATCATTGATAAACCGGCTGACGCGGTCTTCGCGCCGGGCGTAATCAACATGATTGATGAGCCGCTGGAAGATCCTCAGGCACTGAAGCCTGGCGTTGTTCAGGCGCAGGCGGGCGATTTGGCTTACCGCTGCATCAAGAAAGCGACCGAACTGGCGATGGCGGGTGAAGTCCATGCGATTGCCACCGCACCGCTGAATAAAGAAGCGCTGCACTCGGCGGGCCACCTCTATCCGGGCCACACCGAACTGCTAGCGAAGCTGACCAACAGCCGCGACTATGCGATGGTGCTGTATACCGATAAGTTGAAGGTGATCCATGTTTCAACACACATCGCGCTGCGTAAATTCCTGGACACGCTGAACCGCGATCGCGTGGAAACGGTGATCGACATGGCGGATGTCTTCCTCAAGCGCGTTGGTTTTACCCACCCGCGTATCGCCGTTGCTGGGGTTAACCCGCATGCGGGCGAGAATGGCCTGTTTGGTGATGAAGAGATCAAAATTGTGTCGCCATCGGTGGAAGCCATGAAGGCCAAAGGCATTGATGTGTATGGCCCATGCCCGCCGGATACCGTCTATCTACAGGCGTATGAAGGCCAGTACGACATGGTGGTGGCGATGTATCACGATCAGGGGCACATTCCGCTGAAGCTGCTGGGCTTCTATGATGGGGTGAATATCACCGCCGGATTGCCGTTCATCCGTACGTCTGCTGACCACGGCACGGCGTTTGATATTGCCTGGACGGGTAAAGCGAAGTCAGAAAGTATGGCGATCTCTATCCAGCTCGCCATGCAGCTGGCCTGATTGGCGGTAACCCATCACGGTTGATAGCACGGTTTTTGTAAGCGAATAAAACGCGATACAGCACGCATTGCAGGATATCTTCCTTCCCGCGTTCGGGAAGGTTTCTGGTATCCTGCAATAAAGAATAGAGAGTTTAACAACCGCAAGATGGATATCGCCGTGGATCCTACATTAACTGATGCTTTCCGCATGAGCGGGGATAAAGTAAGAGGCCAGAGTCGTCTTGATCAGATTATGGATTATCTGAAAAGCCATAATCTGGTGACAGTCGATGAACTGGTGTCCGTGATCGACGCTTCTCCGGCGACGATCCGTCGTGATTTAATCAAGTTGGATGAGCAGGGCGTGATTAGTCGCAGTCATGGCGGTGTGACGCTCAATCGTTTTATTCCTTCCCAGCCGACCACGAATGAGAAATTACAACGCAGTCTTCAGGAAAAGCAGGCGATAGCGCGCTATGCCGCAACGCTAGTCAAACCGGGCAGCGCGGTGGTGCTGGATGCAGGAACGACCATGCTGGAGCTGGCGCGAAACCTGACGCATCTGCCGCTGCGCGTGATTACCGCCGATCTGCAAATTGCGCTGTTCCTGTCTGAGTTCAAGCAGATCGAAGTGACGATTATCGGTGGACGTATTGATGACAGCAGCCAGTCCTGCATCGGCGAACACGGCCGCCGTCTGTTGCGCAGCATTTATCCCGATATTGCGTTTATCAGCTGTAACTCATGGAGTCTGGATAAAGGCGTCACCACGCCGACGGAAGAGAAAGCGGGCGTAAAACAAGATCTTGGCGCGAATGCCAGTCGCCGGATACTGCTGGCCGACAGCAGCAAATACGGCGCGTACTCACTGTTCTGCGTCACGCCGCTGTCAGCGCTGACCGATATCATCACCGACAGCGCGTTAGCGTTTGAGGTGCAGCAGCAGCTCAACGCACAACCTTATCAACTGCATCTTGTTTAAGCATGTTTACCGTTTAAGCGGGCTGACAATGTAGCTGGTAATCAATCTTCAGTGGGTTTTCCGGCGTTATTTGTTGGTTGGTCGCATAACCTTGCGCGGCGATAGGATTTTCCTTGAGACTTTTGGGGCCAAGATCCCAGGCCGAACAAATGGGTTCAACCCCCAAACAGCGGTTTCGCCCATTCCAGGGTGCATAAGCACGGCCACCATTGCTAAACCACAGCAAGCAGTGAGGAAGCGACTGCGTGTCCCAACGCAGCGTGACGCGGTGCTGTTGTGCTGGATAATGCAGACTGATGGCTGATACTGGGCTCAGTAGCTGGACGATTTCTTCCGTGGCTTCTGCTAATGGAAGCCGTTGCAGATTCATCACATTGCCTGATACCGTTGGCACAGTAGCAAGGCTGTTGAACCTTGCCAAGGGGCGTAATTGGCTGATGCCTGGCTCCGGTGCTTCGGGGTACACCAGCCCACTTTGCATGTTTTCTGCCGTTAAAATGACATCTCCTGCGTCATTGCCGATGGGAAAGATGGGATGTAGGCCGATAGGAAAACGGCATTCTCGGCGCGCTTCAACAATCAGTCGAAAACAGGCCCTTCCATCGTCTTGCAACGTTACTTCACGCGTTAAGCGTGTGAGCGGAAAATCCTCAGCAAACAGAAACTGGAGCTGAATGACGTTTTCTTTCTGAGATGTAACCTGCCATTCACCGTTAACAGGCAAACCATGTGAAGCATGATGAAAAAAGCCCTCACCATCCTGTGAACTATGGCCAAATGGGACGGCCACCCACTCTCCCGCGAGGCGCTGCATTAATGGCGGAAGATTGGCACAGGCTGCTACATCATCCAGCCAAGGGGCGCGGTAGAGCACTTCTCGGGGCGGCAGAACGGATGTCTTGTAACGTAGCGAAGTCAAAATGCCACCCGCCGTACTCAGCGTGGCAGCAAGTTGGCCATCATGGCTGGTCAAAGAGAACAGGTGGGGTTGTGAAGGCATAATGTCTCCAAGGTAAAAGGAATACTACTCTTCACCTGCACTTTTACGGATCACTAGCTGCACTGCGAGATGCTGAGCGCCCACGCGCCGTTCAGGGTCAAGTAAGAGAGCGAGTGCTTGATGACCTAACTGTGCTTTATCAATCGCAACTGTGGTTAAGGGCGGATGAGCCAAACGTGCAGAATCAATGTCATCAAACCCGACAATTGCCATATCTTGCGGCAGATTAAGCCCTTGTTTTTGACAGACGCGCATAGCAATCAACGCCGCGGAATCATTATAGGCAAAAATGGCGTCAGGACGCTGCGGCAGTGCCAGCAGCTCTTCCACCGCCTGCGTCAGCGCCTTTTCGGTATCCAGCAATGGTGGGGCGATCGCTTCATACTCTGGGGGCATCAGCAATTTCGCTTCATATAGCGCTTGGCGGTAGCCTTTTTCTCGTTGGCGAATACTGTAATGAGCCAAGCTGCTTGCCAAATAGGCGATACGTGTCCGGCCTTGGGCGATCAGATGCTGGGTCGCCAGATAACCACCTTGCACATTATCTGGGTTGACGCTGGGTAAATCAGGTGCCCAAAGATCCACCAATGCCAAAGGCAGTTGCATCTTGTGCAGCACGGCCAGAAGCTCAGGCTCAAAGAAACCTGCACACAGTAATGCGTCCGGCTCGTGCAGCCTGACTTGTTCCTCGACGGGGTCCATCGGCCCTAATGCAAGAAAACTCAAGGCAATGCCTTCCTGACGGCAAGCATTTTCAACACCGAGCAACAGTGGAGAATAGAAGGATAATGCACTGGTAATGTTGTGTTGACGGTGTAGCAGAAACAGGACTCGACGAATTTTTTCTGTACGCAATCGAGTAAAATCATAACCCTGTTGCTGGGCGATAGAGAGAATGCGCTGCCGAGTCTCTTCTTTTAGTCCTGGCTGTCCTTTTAGGGCTCGCGACACTGCTCCCGTGGACACGCCGGATGCGGCGGCAATATCTCTGATCCTGATCCGCTTGGTCATGCGTTACCTTACGCTGTGAATAAAAAGGAACTCCGTGATGATTGCATTATGTTATCACAACGTTTTATCGTCCGGCATGGGGTAACCGGCTTTTGCACCGAGCCAGGCAGCGCCCCGCACACCGCTACTGTCGCCGTATCTGGCTTGTACGATCGGCGTCATAAAGGTATTGCTAAACACGTAGCGGGCAATACGATCGCCAAGATCGGTATAAATCGCTTCACTATTTGATAACCCGCCGCCCAGTACGATCACGTCGGGATCGAGCAGGTTGACCACACTGGACAATGCACGTGCGAGTTGATCCTGATAACGCTGAAAGTAAGCCAGCGCATTGCTCTCTTTGAATTCGACTGCATCCATAATTTCTCTGGCGCTCAGTGTAGTACCATTAAAGTGGTTGTAGCGTTGAGCTAAACCGGTACCAGAGACAAACGATTCAATACAGTTGCTTTGCCCACAATAGCAACTGACCGCTGGGCCGTCATACTCTGGCGTATAGCGTGGCAGCGCATTGTGCCCCAACTCACCTGCACAGCGATTACGGCCATCCAGTACCCGCTGATGAATAGCGATACCACCACCGCAACCGGTGCCGAGAATGACACCGAATACGGTATCGTAGCCTTGGCCCGCTCCGTCGATAGCTTCAGAGAGCGTGAAACAGTTGGCATCGTTGCTAATGGCGATGGGTTGCTTTACGTATGCCTCCAACATGGCTGGCAGCGGTTGCTGGTTAATCACCAGAATATTGGAGTTCTTGATACAGCGGTTACTGGCTTCTACCGTGCCGGGTAGGCAGATGCCAATGGTAAAAGGCTGCTGAAGGGCTTTCCGCACCTCTTCAATCACTTGGCATAGCCGGTGAAAGAAAGATTCATAGCTCTGCTTTTCTGTGGCATAGCGCTGTAGATAGACGACTTCGCCCGCTGCGTTCAGCACCACGGCCTCGATTTTAGACCCGCCGATATCAATGCCCAAACTTAACATGGTGTTTCGCTCCTATGCCGCCCACTGGCGACAGAGATACGCCATAAATTAGAGGCGCTATAAATTGTTAATTTTCGTCTAGGGTACTTTTTATGTTTACTAAACTCAATCGATGTTTTGAGGGTTTAGACAAGTGTGTTTTGGTTTTAACCTTTATTAATCATTGTGTTGTGTTTTTTTATTGTCATGGCATATGAAAAAATAACGCCATGTTGTGAATCACATCACGGATGTTTAATTAAAAAACTCATTTTGTTTACTAAAAAAACACTGAGTGCTATTACATAGGAGCCGCATTTACCCCCCTATGATTACAGTGAGCACGCTATGTTTTTTACCGAGGAAAAGTTAAGCCAGCGCTTGGACGAAGTAGCCCAATATCGATTGCGACAGATTCAATCGGTGGAGCTGGCGGAGATTTGCTTTGATCGTGAAGGAAAAAACGGGGCTTACCCACCGGGCACCGAGGCTGACTGGCAGCCCTGTAAACAAGGATTCCGTTGGCAGGAACGGGATATTTATGCCTGGCTGAAATTACGTGTAACGTTGCCACAGACGTGCCCGCAATACACTGTCGTCGGGAATTTTGATTTTGGTTTGGGCGTGCAACGGCCTGACTTTGAAGCTCTGCTGTATATTGACGGTCTGCCGTTTCATGGCATCGATCAAAACCATGCGCAGGTTGTTTTCCCTGAGGAATATCAGGGTAAAACCCTCGAACTTTGTTTCCGTCTTTGGTCGGGTATTCTGGAAGGCAAGGTTCGTAAACATTTTCAGGCATTTCATGTCGGAAATGGGTTTGAAAAGGCGCAATTTGCCGTTCTGGATAAACCGACTGACACGCTCTATTACACCACATTGGCAATCTTGCAAACGCTGGCAGTGTTGCCGGAAAACGATCCCTGGCGTATACGATTATTAACGGTCACTGATGCTGCCTACCGCCTGATTGATTGGCGAGATCCCGGCAGTGACGGTTTTTACCGCTCCATTACTGACGCTTCGACTCAGTTGGAGCGTGACTATGCGCAGCCCAACAAGTCACACCCAGTGACGGTGCATTGTGTCGGGCATACGCATATCGACGTCGCCTTTTTATGGCAACTCAAACACACACGTGAAAAATGCGCTCGTTCATTCTCCACGGTGCTGCGCTTGATGGAACGCTATCCTGAATACACCTTCTTCCAGTCTCAGCCCCAGTTGTATGACTACATTAAACAGGATTACCCCGATCTTTATCGTCAAATAAAACAGCGCATCAAAGAAGGGCGCTGGGAAGTGGACGGGGCAATGTGGGTTGAAGCGGATTGTAACTTACCCTCGGGTGAGTCTTTTGTGCGCCAGATTCTTCTGGGTAGTCGCTTTATGCAAGAGGAATTTGGTATCACGCCACACTGCCTATGGCTGCCTGATGTTTTCGGTTATTCGTGGGCATTGCCACAAATTCTGAAAAAAAGCGGTATCAAGTACTTCATGACAACGAAGATAAGTTGGAATGAATTCAATAAGATGCCGCATGATACTTTTACCTGGCGCGGTATTGACGGTAGCGATGTGTTGGCTCACTTCATCACTACACCAGAGGCTGGTCATCCTCGTTATACCTATAACGGCATGGTGAATGCGGAATCGGTGCAGGGCATTTGGGACAACTATAAAGACAAACCGCTCAATCAGGAATTACTGCTGGCCTACGGCTATGGTGACGGTGGCGGTGGCCCAACGGAAGAGATGCTGGAGTTGTTACGCCGCTTTGAAAAAATGCCGGCACTACCTGCGATTCAGATGGGGCGTGTGGATGATTACTTTACCCGCCTTGATGCGCGCTTGCAGGACAGTAATGAATACCAACACACCTGGGACGGTGAACTCTATTTTGAAAGCCATCGTGGTACCTACACCAGTCAGGCTCAAGTGAAAAAGGCGAACCGTCAGGCCGAGTTACGCTACCGTCGAGCAGAGTGGGTTCAGGTGCTGAGCGCCTTGACAGGTGGTGGCTGGTCACAGTATCGCGCTGACGATTTGACTGACGGTTGGAAAATCCTGCTGCGCAATCAGTTCCACGACATCATTCCTGGTTCCTCCATTGCTGAGGTGTATCAGGATGCGGCGTTGGAGTATCAGGAGGCAGAAAACATCGTGGCTGACGTGCTTAATGAAAGCTGGCATCACTTGGTGACGCCGCATCAGGATGCAGTGAGCTTAGTGAACAGCGGCTCCTGGAAGCGCGACGATATGGCCTTTATTCCTGGTGCTAGCGATGTGGTATGGCGTGATGCGCAAGGACAAATGCTGTTATCGCAGCCTGTGGATGGCGGAAGCCTGGTGCAGGTAAGTGATTTGCCTTCGCTGTCAGGTACGACGATCTACGCTACGCCGTTGGAAACGAATGTCGAAGAAAATACCCCGTTTGTGTTCGGTGAAGGTCAATTGGAAACGCCACACTACCTGATTGTCTGGAATGAACAAGGCCATTTGACGCGTATTTACGACCGACAGTATCAGCGTGAGGTCTTGGCGGATCACGGCAACGTATTGACGGTATATGAAGATAAACCATTGAAATACGACGCTTGGGATATCGAAATTTTCTACTTCCAGAAACAGCACCCAGTAACCGAATTGGAATCAGTACGCGTTGTTGAACAAGGTGCCTTGCGCTGCTCAATTGAGTTTGTATGGCGTTACCATCACAGTCGCGTGGTACAGCAGATGCAGGTTTATAGCCAACTGCGCCGTATCGATTTCCATACCCGTGTCGACTGGCAAGACTTTAATCAACTCCTTAAGGTGGTTTTCCCAGTGGCGGTGCGTGCCACAGAGGCCACCTATGACGTCCAGTTTGGCAACGTCAAACGGCCCACAACCTGGAACACCACCTGGGACGCTGCGCGCTTCGAGAGCGTGGCACACCAGTGGGCCGATCTTTCGGAATACGGCTATGGCGTTAGCCTACTGAATGACTGCAAGTACGGTCATGCGATCAAAGATAACGTGATGCAACTGACGCTGATCAAATCTGCGGTTAGTCCAGATGCTCATGCCGATCGCGGCGAACATGAGTTTACTTATGCGCTGCTGCCACATGCCGGAGACTGGCGTGATGCTGCCGTGGCACAACAGGCCTTCTCGCTCAATGAGCCATTGCAGGTATTGCCGGGAGAATGGCGAGAAGCAGCAAATGGTGTGATTCGCTGTGATCATCCTTTTGTTGCGTTGGATGCGATTAAGAAAGCAGAACAAAGCGAGTGGGTTATCGTGCGACTGCATGAGTTTGCCGGTGGGCGGCAGCAACTCACGCTTGATAGCTCGCTGCCTATCCGCGAGTGGAGAGAGTGCGATCTGTTGGAAGTGCCGGAAAGCGGGAAAGCGCCACAGCAGGGACCGCTGACATTGACGTTCACACCTTATGAGATTAAGACGGTGGCTATCTGTTTTGCCCATGCCGATACCGCAGTCTGATAGGAAAGGACATGTCGATCTTAATCACAAATCGCGATCTGTCCAATTTACTATGTTGTATTTTTGTTTACTATAAAAATATCTGTTTAGTAATCATTTGGTGCAAGGCGGCATTCCCTGTAGAGATTGAATCGCGGGAAGTGTTTTTGCATCCGTTCAGTCATCGCAATGAAGAATAACGCTTTATGCGTCTGACACCAGGGCCATCCGAAAACGAGGAACAACCATAATGAAAAAAATAGTAGCCAAGGTAGTTGCGACCGCGCTGTTGGCGGGAAGTTCGTTGGCGGTTCACGCCGCTGATGAACTGAATGTCTGGATCCGGGCCAACAACAACGCCCGCGTCATCTATGAACAAGAAGCAGCAGCGTTTGAGAAGCAAACCGGTATCAAAGTGAGCTACTTCAGTGCCAGCACTGACTTTGAACAGCGTCTGGCTCGTGCAGCCGTGGGCAATACACTGCCGGATCTGATCATTAATGATGCGGCTTACATGGGGCAGTTGATTCAATTAAACGTGGTAGATGCTATTGAGCCAAGTCAGTTGTCCTATGGGAAGGATCTGCAACCTGTGGCGTTGAACAGCCTGAAATTTGGCGATGGTAAATACTACGGTATTCCGACGTCGGTGCAGGCTTCCGCACTCTATATTCGCAAAGACTGGCGTGAAAAGCTTGGGTTACCGCAGCCGAAAACGTGGGATGATCTGAAGGCGCTTGCGCAAGCTTTTACTGAAAAGGATCCCGATGGCAACGGTAAAAATGATACCTACGGTTTTGGCCTACCGGGTTCCGCTACGCGTGGTTATACCAGTTGGATCCTCTCTTCCTTTATTTGGCAGGCGGGGGGCGAATTTGTGAGCCGTCAAGGTGATGCTTTCAAAGCCTCACTGGATGATAAAGGCGTGGTCGATGCCGTAACCTTCATGCGGGGCATGGTGTGTGACAAAGTGGTTCAGCCGGGGGCTATCAACGCAGTAACCTCTGATATTTCCAACGCCTTCCGCTCTGGTCAGGTGGGTATGGTGCTGTCTGGCCCATACAGTATGCCCGTGTTCTCTAATGAGCCAGGTCCGGATAAGTTTGAAGTGGTAAAACCGCCGCGTGGTCCGGTCAGCAACGCTAGCCTGGCGGAAGGTGAAGCGATCTTCCTAGTAAAAAGCAGTAAGCAAAAAGCACAGGCGCTGAAGTTTATCGACTTCTTTATCTCGCCGGAAGGACAGAAGATCGGTACTGCTGTCGGCACGCCTAACGAACCGATCGTTCGTTTGCCGGTGAATAAAACGGTGGATGCCAATGCGATTTATCAGGATCAACGTTGGGGCGTATTTGCTGAGCAGTATGCCTCTGATGGTCACTATGTGCCTGCCGTGCCGAACTGGACGCCAATTCGTCAGGTAACTGCCGATGGTTTCAACAAAATCCTGTCCAATTGCCAGTCTGATATTCCAACTGATCTGAAACAGCTCAATGAAAAAGTGAATATTGAACTGGGTAAACAAAAAGTTTTAGCAAAATAAGTCATTCCACGTCATCGCGTCCACTTGTTGTTGGTGGCCGCGATGGCGATGCATTCAGGCGGTGAATATGAGCATCCTTTCCCCACGTACTAAACGCTGGTTAACGCCTTGGCTATTTTTGGCACCGGCATTGATCGTTTTTACCTGGTTTAAATTCATTCCAATGGTGCAGGGCATGGTGATGAGTTTTTATCAGATCAACTTTGGTCAGCCCGATAATTGGGTCGGGCTGGCAAACTTTTCACGCATAGTGAACGACGGCGATCTCCATGATGCCACGCTCAACACCTTGCTTAACGTGGTAGTGACCGCGCTGGCGTCAGCATTTATTGCTTTCTTTATCGCCATTGTGTTGGAAGGGCCAGCACGGCATTTGCGTTTTATCCGTACTGCGATTTTCCTGCCAGCGATCACCAGCGCGGCTATCGTGGCAGAAATGTGGAAAATTATGTTCAACCCTACGCCCAACGGCGTGATCAACCACATGTTGTCGTGGTTTAGCATTGATGCGCAGGGCTTTCTTACCGATCCGCACCAGGCTATGCCGATGGTGATGCTGCTGCAAATTTGGAAAGCGGTGCCATACAACATGGTGATCTTCATTGCTGGGCTCGCCACCATTAACCGGGAACTGTATGACGCAGCTAACGTTGACGGCGCCAGTCGTTGGAATCGTTTGCGTTATGTGACTTTGCCGGGGCTGATTCCTGCGATTTCGGTCATCATTATGCTGTCCTTCATTCGCGGTTTTCGCGTATTTGCCGAAATCTACGCCTCAACAGGAGGGGGACCGTCAGGTTCGACAGAAGTGGTGATGACGCAAATTTATAAGGCCGGATTCGTTCAGTTTGATTACGGCTATGCCTCGGCGGTGTCGTTTGTGCTGTTCATCTTTACCGTGTTGCTGACGTTAATTCATTTTGCCGTCAAGAAACGTTACGTGAAGTATTAATTTGAAAGGCACCAGAGGTATGAGTAGATGAAAATGAAACTGTGGGATCGTATCGGTTGCGGCATTATTTATGCGGCGGTACTGATTGTTTTCGTGGGGCCGTTTATCGGTATCGTTATGACTGCGTTCAGCGGTGCGACGGTGAAACCGGGAGAGCTGGTGCTGTGGCCCTCACATTTTACGTTGGAGAATTTTCGTCGCGCCTGGTTTGAGGTTGGCGTTTGGAAATTTCTGTTTAATTCGCTGGTGGTGGTGGCTTTCGGTTTGATCTTACAGGTTGGGGTGAGCGCATTGGCTGCCTACGCCCTGTCGCGCAAAAAATTTCGCGGCGCGTCCGTCGTCGGGTTGATTATCCTGTCCACAATGATGTTGCCAGAAGAAGTGATCGCTATTCCGCTGTACGTCATTATCAACTGGAAGTTACCTGTGTTGGATGCCTCGATTGCCAACAGCTACATGGGCATGATCTTGCCGATTGTTGGTTGGGCCTTTTCGATTTTTGTGTTGAGTGAATTTATGTCCGCCATTCCTAAGGATCTGGAAGATGCTGCCCGCGTCGACGGGGCTTCCGAATGGCAAATTTTCTGGAATGTGATTCTGCCTTTGGTTCGTCCCGCGCTGGGTACGGTGGTGATTTTTGGTTTCATCATGATTTGGGATCAGTATCTGCTGCCGCTGATCGTGGTGAATCAGGAGAGCATGTATACCATTCAGGTGATGTTGCGTGTGCTCAGCTCGGATGAAAACAGTTCACCTAACGTCTTTATCGCGATCACCCTGCTGGCGATGTTGCCAAGCGCCATTGTCTACCTGGGACTGCAAAAATATTTCAACCGTGGGCTGATGTCTGGTGCAGTAAAAGGGTGATTTCCCGTTGTGTTGTGGCGCGCCNNGCGCCACCGGTTGGTTTTGGCGGCAGTTATGCGCGTCCTGTGAATGAGACTGAGGATTACTATGGGTTCTGTCATTCTTAAAAACGTCAGCAAATCTTTTGATAACACGAAAATCATTCGTGATGTGTCACTGGAGATCCCAGACGGGAAGTTCTGCGTGCTGGTTGGCCCCAGCGGTTGTGGTAAATCGACTTTATTACGCTTAATCGCGGGTTTGGAAGAGGTCACTGAGGGAGAGGTTCACATCAATGGTCTGAATGTGACCGAACAGGAACCCAAATTGCGTGATATCGCTATGGTGTTCCAAAGCTACGCCCTCTATCCGCAAATGACAGTGCGGGAAAATATGGGCTTTGCACTTAAATTAGCAAAGATGCCGAAAAAAGAGATCAACCAGAAGGTGGATGACGTTGCCGTCCTGCTTGGGTTGGAAAAATTGCTTGACCGTTTGCCGAAAGAGTTGTCTGGTGGCCAACGTCAGCGTGTGGCGATGGGACGTGCGATTGTGCGCAACCCACAGGTGTTTTTGTTCGATGAGCCGCTCTCCAATCTGGATGCCAAGCTGCGTACTCAGGTACGGGCGGAAATTCGTGAACTGCACCAGCGTCTACATACGACATCGGTTTATGTTACGCACGATCAAATTGAAGCCATGACCATGGGCGAAATGATTGTGGTGCTGCGTGATGGCGTGATTGAACAGGTAGGGTCGCCACTCGATCTGTACGATCGTCCTGCCAACCGTTTTGTGGCGGGATTTATTGGCTCTCCTGAGATTAACCAATTGTCCGGCTGGGCGGTTGAACATCAGGGCACCTGCGTGTTGCAACTGGATGAACATACCCAAATGCCCGTGCCGCAAGATGTGACGGTTACGGTAGGCCAACAAATCGTCTATGCAGTACGCCCTGAACACTTTGAATGGGTGGAAGAGGGTAATAACACGATCGCGGCTACGGTCGAAACGGTGGAAAATACTGGCAGTGACCTGCATGTTTTTTGCTTGTTGAGCGATCGTCGCCGCATTACTGTCAGCCAGAAAACACGCCTGATGCTGCAAGCGGGCGATCGGGTTTATCTGCGTCCTAAAGCCAATACGGTTCATGTTTTTGATCAGGCCAGCGGCAAACGTCTTAATGCCTGAACGTCTGCCCGCCCTTTTTCTTCCATGGGCGGGCAGCGTAAAGCTTCCCCGGTGCAGATCCTATCAGGATGATGCCTGCGATGACATATCACGGACGGTACATCACGCCCGCTCCTTCTGACTAGCTGTAGTCCTATGGCGGCTCTCAGTAGCGGCAAAAAGCGGCAGTGGCGCGCACCATCACGTTTACTTCATGCTGGCGGCGAGGGTATCGACGTTGTGTTTAAACGCAGCCGTGTAGGTTGATGCGGGGCCGGAGGCGTCAGTCAGGGCTTCTGGGTACAGTTCACCGCCGGGTTGCGCGCCGCTGGCATCGGCGATTTGTTTCACCAGACGACCATCGGTTTGGTTTTCAATGAAGTAGCTTTTCACCTTCTCTTGTTTGATTTGCTTAATCAGCGAGGCCACTTTTTTGCTGCTGGCTTCCGATTCGGTAGAGTAGCCCATCGGCGACAGGAACGTCACGCTGTAGGCATGGCCGAAATAACCAAACGCGTCGTGGCTGGTCAGCACCTTACGCTTTTCTGGCGGAATAGCGGCAAAGGTTTTCTTCGCATAGCTATCCAGCTCCTGTAGCTGCTTGATGTAGGCTTCACCCTGCTGACGATAGTAATCGGCATTCGTTGGATCGGCTTTTACCAGCGCATTGACGATGTTGTGCGCGTAGACCACGCCGTTGCTCATGCTGTTCCAGGCATGCGGGTCGGTTTCTGTTTTGCCATCTTCCACCATGGTGCGGGTTTCAATTCCGTTTGAGGCCGTAATGACGTCGCCATGATAGCCGGAGGCAGTGACCAGTCGGTCGATCCACCCTTCTAGCCCCAGCCCGTTAACGAACACCAGATCGGCGTGAGCCAGCGTCTTGCTGTCTTTCGGAGAGGGTTCAAACTCATGTGGATCGCCATTGACCTTCACCAGATCGGTCACGGTAACGCGATCGCCGCCAATATGGCTGACCATATCGCCGAGTACGGAAAAGCTGGCTACAACATCAAGATTTTTTGCCATCGCCAGTGGGCTAAGCAGCAGGCCGGATAACGCAATAGCTAACAGTGAACGTTTCATTTTTCCCTCACAGAAAGTTGCAGATAACGAGATTCATCGGTCAACGACGCTGGCGTAACAGCCCACCGTTGTGACCAACACAAACCGAGAAACAGAAAAACAGCGTAATCGTCAGGATGATGGCAGGCCCGGCGGGCAGCTCGGCATAGTAAGACCACAGCAGCCCGATCAGGCTGGCGAGCATCCCTTGCAGCACCGCAATGCCGAGCATGACGGGCAGACGCTGTGTCCAGAATCGTGCGCTGGCGGCAGGCAGCATCATCATGCCGACCGTCATCAGCGTGCCTAACAGCTGGAATCCGGCGACCAAGTTAAGCACCACCAGCGACAGAAACAGGCCGTGGATCAACGCCCGATAGCGGCCTGAACTGATGCGCAGGAAGGTTACGTCAAACGATTCAATCACCAGCGCCCGATAGAGAGCAGCCAGCACCAGCAAAGAGGTCGATCCGATCAGCGCAATGTCGATCAGCGCGGTGCGATCCACGGCGAGGATCGACCCGAACAGCACATGCAGCAGATCGACGCTGGATCCGCGCAGGGACACCAGTGTGACGCCGAGCGCCAGCGAGCCGAGGTAAAATCCGGCAAAGCTGGCGTCCTCTTTTAATTCCGTGTGGCGGGTGACGAAGCCGGAGAGCATGGCGACGGCCAGTCCAGCGATAAAGCCGCCAATCCCCATCGCCAGCAGTGACATCCCGGATATGAGGTAGCCGATGGCGACGCCGGGTAAGACCGCGTGCGACAGCGCATCACCAATCAGGCTCATGCGCCGCAACAGCAGGAAACAGCCTAACGGCGCGGCGCTCAGCGTGATGACCAGGCAGCCGACCAGCGCACGACGCATAAAACCGAATTCGGTAAAAGGCGAAGCAATAAGGTGAAATAACATCATGACGTGACGATCCTGAGCATTGGTGTATCGCTGTCGGCCTTGCGCAGGCTATGTAAGATGGGCTGAGCCTCTCCCCAGTGAGGGCCGTCCGGGGTGAGATGCAAGATATTCGGGAAGTGCTGACCGACCAGTTCCAGATCGTGCAACACGGCCAGAATGGTTCTGCCTTCGGCGTGAAGCTGCTCAATAATCTGCAAAAGCGCCTGCGTGGTGTGGCTATCGACCCCGGTAAAAGGCTCATCCAGCAGAATGATGGAAGCCTGTGTCAGCATCAGCCGCGCGAAGAGCACACGCTGTAGCTGCCCACCGGACAGGATGCCAATATGCCGATCGGCAAAGTCTGCCATTGAGACGGCGTCGAGTGCGTCTGCCGCTTTACGATGCCAGTTGGCATTGATACTGCGTAGTAATCCGCGATGGGGCAGTGACCCCATGAGCACCAGATCGCGTACGTTGATAGGAAACTGCCGATCAAATTCGGAGAGCTGAGGCAAATAGCCGATAGCGCTATCTTCACAACCCCTACCGAGGCTGAGTGAGCCGGATAGTGGCGGCAACAGACCCGCCAGCGTTTTTAGTAGCGTGGATTTGCCCGTGCCGTTTGCGCCGATAATTGCTGTCAGCGAGCCTTGATGAAAGCACCCGCTGAGCGTCGCGAGCGGTGGTTGATTACGATGATAGCCAAAGGCCAGTTCTTGCAGGGCGATCATGGCAACATCACCGCCCACCAAACCACTAGCCACAACGGCACCAACAGCAGGAAAACCAGTAACACGCGCTTCAGCGCGGAGAGGGAGTAAAAACGTGTCATTATCATCAGCAAAAGATTAATTGTTATATTATAACATATCGCTTTTTGGCGATGACGACAGAGGGAATAGGTAAGAAAGTATGTAAGGCGAGTAGGTTTGGTTTGGTTTGGGGGAATATTTCGTGCGCCACACTGCTGACAAACCCCAGCCAACTCATATCGCGATGACGCTTCTTTTCACGGCGTAAAAAATTATGCTGAGGGGAACATGAACGCCGAGTGAGCGGCATGGATGCCGCGAAAGCCAGTGCCGCGTAGGGAACGCGTCAGTGGCGGCTCGAAACGCGGGCATGGGCACCGAAGGCACCGCTTTAGCGGCATAATTTCCGCCAAAAGCCGGGGTTCATAGGGGGCTGGCGTAGCCCCCTATGTCGGGCGCGTGCTACGACGTAGCATGAAGAAAACGATGTTTGAAGCGCACGAAACCACCTCTATAGCTTACATAGCCAATGTGACTAAAAGCCAATTCCATGAATACATTACACCGTGACGAAATTCCCCTGCATATCAACCACAAAGTGCGTCGCGGGTTCATCGTTGATATAACCGGCGAGGATTTTTAGCATCAGGCCGAAGCGGTATTGCAGGCTGTCTGGCGGTAGCGTAGCCGTTGGCGTGTAGGCCGCCAGCAGAGCGCGGTACTGTTTCACCCGTGCAGCCGGAATATCCTGCCAGGCGAGATCGCTGCCGTTGCGCAGGCAGTACCAGTCGGTCACCAGCGTGAGCAGTGAAATATCCTGTAACCCATCTGTACCCGCTACCGCATTCGGTTTGCGCTCAGCGGCGTCGGGCAGCGTTTTGGCGCTGAGCGGTTCCTGTTGCTGTGCGATCCACAGCAGATCGGCGCAGTTCAGCGTGTTGATGAGGGGCGATAAATCTTCCGGCCAGTCTTGCACCAGAAAACGCTGACGCACCAGCAGCGCCAGATGATGATGCAGGAAGTCGTAATAATCGCGGCTTTTCAGAATGTCACCCAGCGGCTCGCCGGTGCGATCCAACTCTTTCTGATAGAACGGGAATAGATGGTTGAATTGCGGCACGTTGCGCAGGACCAGCGTATCGATATCGACTCGGTCACTATGCAGCGTCGCTAGCTTCATGGCGGGCGGGTAAGCGGCCAGCGACGGCACCGCGACATTCACCAGCGTCCCCTGTGCTCCGCGATACACGCCGGTATCGTTAACATGCAGGTGACCGCTGAAGTGCAGGCGGATTCCAGCCGCCAGCGCCTGCTCGGCAACCTCCGGCCGCGGCGTGCGTTTAATGAAGCTGTTGCTGCCAAACAGCTGCTTTTCGTCCTCTACTGTGCCGTCGAGGAAATCCACCAGCGGATAATGTGAGAATACCAGTAGCTTCTTATTCTGTGCTTTCGCCCGCTGTACCACCGATTTCACCCACGGCAGCATAAACGGCTTTTCCGTCAATAAGGCATTCCAGCCAGTGTCGTTACTGGTTGAGTAGCCTTTAATCTCTTCGCGTTTCTCTGGGCCGTCTTTGACCTGATATACGTTGGCATCGATGGAAAGTAGCCACAGCCCCGCTTCCGGCTCCACCAGATAGGAGGCGTCCACGATATTCCACTGCTTGCTGCCGTCCGGCGAGCGGGCGAGGTACTGACGCTTGCTGAGTTCATCGCTGTCGCCAAACGGCGTTTCCCAGTGCAGGAAGTCGTCGCGTTTAAAGAAACCAAACGGCTTCATCAGCGGCAGGCCGCGTTCATAACCGAGCGCCTGCATCTTGGCGGTGACAATCAGCGACTGCGCGTCGCCAAGTTTAACGCCGGGTTTGCTGCTCAGCATGGTGCTGCTGCCATCAGCATTGAGCATTCTCTCCGAGCTGTCATCCCCCTGCGGACGATTGATATCGTGGTTACCGGTCGTGGCGAAAAAGCGCATCCCATGGCGCTGTTCATACTGCGTCAGGATGGTGGCAATCCCTTCAACGGTAGGCTGCTGGCCGTCATCAGAATAATCGCCGGACAGTACCACGTATTTCACCTGCTGTTTTGCCAGTTCATCCAGCGCGGCCAGCAGCGCAAAGTAGGGTTCATTGAAGATGCGTGTCGAATTCACCGAATCTTTCAGGGTGCGAATGGTTAGCGTCTTTCCGGTCTGTGCATCGGGTAGACCGTCAAAATCGTAGTGGCCATAGATATTGTGGACGTGAACATCCGAAATAATGGCAATACGCAGCGGACTGGCGGGCGCTGCTGATTCGGCGTTAGCGTGAAAGAAACCGCCAGCCAGCGTAATGGCGCTGCCTGCGCCGAGCTTGACGAAAGTTCTGCGAGTGAGTGATGTCATTAATGTCTCCGGCATTATTTATTTTTTATAACGGATGGCTGTATAACGCATAATTATGACAGGCTATCAATCGTGCACCGTCGAGCGCATCACCCACTGGGGCGGCGAGTTGGGATTGCCACTCGTCTGGTAGCCAGGGCCGAATATGCAGGCCGATGCTGCCCATGAGCGATAAGCGAGGTGTTGCGTGGCATGCCACGGCGGCCAATAGCATGCTGATTTCACTGGCCGTTTGCGCTAGCAGCGCATGAGACACGGCATCGTCCTGCTGAGCGCAGTCAAATACGTGGCGGGCGAACTGCGCATAGTCGCCCGGTTTCGCCTGCTGGCTAACAGTCTGTAGCGCATCGAGCGTGTTCGCGGCCTGCGTGGGCGCTGTGCTGGCAGAAAAGAAATCGTCGATACGCTGACTGAGCGCAGACGGTGCGCACCAGCCTTGCAGCACATTATAGGTATGCTGCAGCGCTGCCAGACCAAGCCGTGCGCCGCTGCCCTGATCGGAAATCGGGAATTCATGGCCGCCGTAGGCGGTAATCGTCTGGTTCTGCCACGCCAGCCCGCAGGAGCCGGTTCCGGCAATGACCACGCCGGCGTCTTTCCCTTGATTGACGGCCAGACAGGCACCCAGTGCATCGGTATTGAGCACCTGCGTCGCGTAAGGATGTGGCAACGCCAGAAACGCCTCGTAGGCGGCGCGATGTTCTGCGCTGGCGAGTGCCAGCCCGACTTTCAACCGGGATGCGTCATCCGGCGATAGCCCGCTGTGTTTCAACGCCTGCGCGATGGCATCGTCCACCGACTTGCGCACGCTTTCCACGCCAAGCAGCAGATTAGCGCGCCCGCCGTGTCCCTGACCGAGCGGTGTACCGTCGGCCTGATAAATACGTGCGCGGCAGCCTGTGCCGCCGCCATCCACTCCGGCATAGAGCCATGTCGTCATGATGCGTGCGCTCCAGAATCCATATAGGGAAGGCAAGCCACCGCCAGATCGCCGCTGAGGCTGACGGATTCAGTTTGTGAATCCGGAAGGCTGTTAAGTAGCAGGCTCAACTCGCCCGCGCAGCGGGTCAGCAACTGCACCGACAGCGCATCCTGCGGGTGTGCCAGCACAACGTGCCCGAGCGTGCTGTAGTCAGCGGCCTGTGCCTGCTTTGACCAGTCGATCACCCGATCGATATGCTTATCGAAATGCAGGAACAGCGCTTCACTGAGCGGTGTCAGCGGCGTGATGCCCTCAATGGCCTGAAGCATCTCCTGTACCGCCCACAGCCCTAGCCGCGACAGGCTGGCCGGGTCGCCGATGGGAAAGCTGCCGCCGCCGCGGCAGGTCAGCAGACCGTCATGCCAGTGCAGCAGGCGGGTGAAACCGCCGGTGACCAGTAAATAACGGTGTTGTCCCGGCCAGCGCTGTTCGCATATCGTGCTTTCGCTAATGCGATCAAAGGGACGATCGCCATCGATGTCGATCTCCCTCAGTTGCCATTTCACGGTGCATTTTTCCGCTGTTGTTGATTAGTCGCGATCGTCTCGTTGAGGCGCTTCACATCGTTTGACGTCAGGCGCAGATACTCATCAAACGACACCTGATCGTTCAGATATTGGGTAAAGCGCGTCAGGATGATGGGATACAGTTCGTTCGCGCCCAGACTTTCCATACGCTCCCAATCAAAGACGTAAGACGGGATCTTTTTGATCTCTTCACGCGCGATGTTCAGGCCGTCGATCACGTGCTTATCTTTGGTCTGGTAGTGCAGATCGGTGATATCCGCGCCGACGATGATATTGAAGCGCTCGGCGATCTCACGTTGCAGCGGTTCGCTGCCCAGCCACTCCATAAATTCGGCGACTTCCTGCGGGTGTTTGGTGGTGGTGAACGGCATGATGAAGGTCGCACCGCCCATCGAGATGCATTTCTCTTTGCACGGCGCGGGCAGGACTTTCCAGTCAAAACCGTCGCCAATCTGCTTACTGAATTGGTTCAACAGCCAGTTGCCGGAGAAGTAGGTCACGATGTTGCCGTTCACGAAATCGTCCGCCATGCTCTTGTACTGACCACCGCCTGCCGCGCCCCACATTTCACGCGGGAACACGCCTTCGTCCGACCAGCGTTTCAGATCTTTAATCCACTGCTGCGCGGCGGCGTCCGGGAAGTTGATCAGCCCGTCTTTATCGTAACGTGCACCGTAAGAATAGGCTGGGCCGGAGAAGCGGAAACCGCTGCGGTCGATGGTGAAGGGAATATGCACGCCGATTTTTTCCGCGACCAGCTTCGAGGCTTTCATCAAATCATCAATCGTGTAGCCCGGCTGCGGCAGAGGCACACCTGCCTGCTCAAACAGCGTCACGTTAATAAATGGCAGGTCGGCAGTCCAGGAGGCGACAAAGCCCGGCAGTGCATCGGCTTTATGCACGCCTTTTACACGCATGATCTTTTCGATACCCGCGCTGTAGCGTTTCTCAAAGGCGGCTGGATCTTTCAGATAGGGGCGCAAATCTAGCGTATAGCCGAGCAGCCCCATTTGCGTGGTTTTGGCAATATCGGGGCCTAAGCCCGCCGCCAACTGCATCGGTAACTGTGTTTGCAGCGCGTTATAGCCGGTGCTGACAAAATTCACATCGATGCGCTCATTACTCTGAGAGAAAGATTTTACTTTCTGCTCCATGAAATGCACTAATTCGGGATCGTCGTCACTATATAAAAATGTTATTTGCGTTTTAGCGGCTAACGCGCTGTTGCTGAATAACCCCAGTGCAAGGGCGGAAAAAAATAACGCGGTGTTGGAACGCATCATAAACCTCTCCGTTGGTGAGCACATCTTATGTTTGATTAATGACGTAAATACCCTGGCGTTGGCGACGGGGTTTATTTTATTTCTGTGAATTATTCCGTTTTCTTATTAATGCAAATTTGCATTCATCTGTCATTTTCATCATGCAATCATGGACAGAACCCTGATTGATTTATGTGAAGCAGGTTAAAGATATTTTAAATATTGATTTAAATAAAGCATTTTTGTGATATTTATCACATATGTAAACGCGATAATCTTATTTATTAATGCGAAATGTCAATAAATGAATGCAAATGAAATTTTAATGCAAATTTGCATTAAATTGCGATATCACGGTGCAGGGAATGACTCGCTGCCCTAAATATTGGCAGGGTGTGCACAGCGAAAGTGCAAATTAAGTTACGCCATACCTTTTCGTTATTTTATTTTTCAACGCCGTAAACAGGATTCCGTATGAATATCGGTTGGAAATTAAAGAAGAACGGCGTCATTAATCGGTTTCTCATCACCGAGTTGACGGAAAAACGTTATTTCGCCGAGCCGGATACGCTACCGGATAAGGTGAATTACCGCTTTATTAACGGTTTTGTCGATGTCGGCGTGCTGCCCTGTCGCGTGCGTTTTTTGCAGGAAGAGGCAAAGCGTGAGGTGGTGCTGCCGGACGATTTACGTTTCCCGCTGATGTGGAGCGGCGGCGATGAAAGCCGCAGCGTGAATTTCAGCGATTTCTGGCCGTGTCCGGTTCACGTGCAGCGCTTTTCCCGCTGCGTAATCCATAGCGACAGCGTGCAGCCAGCACCGTTTACGCTCACCACCTGCGGCGGCGTCACGCTGTGGCTGAACGGCGAACAGGTTACCCGCTTTACGCCGTTTACCCGCAACACCGAACACACCTGTACTATCACTCTGCCGCTGCAAGCAGGGGCGAACACGCTGGTGGTGCATAGCGAAGAGCTGTGTGAGCGCGATACCGACTACCTGTTCAGCCTGTGCTATCAGGGAGACGACACGCTCTTCTGGCAGCTTGATGACGACGCGGCGTTCAGCGCACAGCTGGCCGCGCTGGATGGCTGGATAAACGGGCTGACGCTGGAAAATAACCTGCTCCAACCGCCCGTACTGGTGCTGAACAGCACGCAGCCGTTGCCGGAGTCCGTGACGATGGCGCATCGGCTGATTGGCAACGTCAACGAATCCGTCCCCGCATGGCAGCAGAAACAGACGCTGCCTGCTAGTAATCTGGGCTGGCAGGTGGATCTGCCAGATGTTTTAGTCGGCTACTACGATCTGGTCTGCGCCGCGACCTGCAACGGCATTACGTTGACGCGCACGCTCAGTTTCGGGCGCTTGCCATCGCAAACGATGCCTGCGTTACCGACGCTGGCCGCACGGCGTGAAGCGGTACTGCGCCATACCGCGCTGCACGGTTTTGAACGCCTCGGAAGGCTGCTGGCGATTGTCGCGACGGGTGAGGGCAGTGATGCGGCTGCGCCGATTCTCAACAGCGCATTGCAGAAAATCAGTCGCCGCGAAGACTGTGCCGATTTCCAGTTGGTGCCGCTAATTTGGCTGTGGCAGCGCTATCAGGGGCAGCAGTTGCCACCGCAGGACTGGCGGCGCGTGCGCAGTGCCATTCTTGGCTTCCGCTACTGGATTGATGAACCAGGCAACGACACCATGTGGTTCTGGAGCGAAAATCATTGCCTGTGCTTCCACGTCGCGCAATATCTGGCCGGGCAAAACTTCCCTGATGACACCTTCCCATGCAGCGGCCGTCGCGGTCTGGAGCAAAAGGCGATTGCTCACGAGCGCCTGACGCGCTGGTTTGATTCCATTCTGGAGCACGGGCTGGTGGAGTGGAACTCGGCAGCTTATTACCCCATCGATCTGATTGGGCTGGTGGCGCTGTACGAACTGGCGCAGGATGCCGATCTGCGCGAGAAATCTCGCGTGGTGATTGACCGCATCATGCTGATGACGGCGTGGGTGCATCAGAATGGCGTCGCGGTTGGCACCATGGGACGCGCCTACGATAAAGAACTGCGCTCCGGCATGTTGACCGAGCTGTCCGGCCTGTGTGCGTTGATGTGGGGCGAGGGCTGGCTGATTCCGCACTGCGCCGCGCTGCCGCTGCTGTGCCTGAGCGACTATCAGCCGCCGGAAACAACGGATCGGATCGCGCACTGGTCACTGCCGCACGGCGCAGAAGCACGTTGGGTGCAAGGGCTGAACCGTAGCGCCCGCATCATTGCCTGGAAGCAGCAGGATGTTGCCTTTTCTTCCGTCTTCGATCATCACCCCGGCCAGCCCGGACACCAGCAGCATCTGCTGGATGTACGTTTGGGTATGCACTATGCCGCCCGCCTGTGGGTGAATCACCCCGGCGAAGATCGCCCTGACGGTGTGCACCGTCCTTCTTACTGGGCGGGCAACGGACGCTTGCCGCACCTGATGCAGTACCGCAATCGCGCGCTGATGGTGTTCGATCTGCAACAGGATATCCGCCCCTGGACACATCTCTATCTGCCACAAACCGCGCTGGATGACGTCATCGTTGAAGGCGTCTGGTGCTTCGTACGCGGCGGCAACGGCTATGCCGCCTTCCATAATCCCGCTGGGTTACAGCCGGTTGCGACCGCAGGCCAGCAGGCGGAAGGCGAACTGCGCGCGTATGGCGAACAGAACGTCTGGTTCGTTGCCGTGGACAGCGGCGACGGCGCACAAGGATTCGCCGCATTCGCTGCCCGCTTCCGAGGGCGTTTGCTGATACAGGACAGCGACGGCGTGCGTATCGACGATCCCGATTACGGCGAACTGGCCTTTAGCCGCGCGGCAGGATTCAGCGTGGCGCAGCAGCCTTTCATTTTTCCCGACGATGTCCCGGTCGTCCCGCAGTTCAACACAGGAAACCCATGACATGCAGACAGGTTCACTTAACCGACAACAAACCGAAGCGCTGCTGGCGCAGGTGGCGCGGGCATTTTGCCGCCTGAAAGCAATCGACAGCGTGATGCAGGACGACACGCCGGACGCTGGACTGACGATTCAATTCGAAGAGTGGGATTGGGAAGTTGGCGTCGGGCTGTACGGTTTCTGGAAGCTGGCGCATCTGACGCAGGACGACACCATGCTGACGACGCTGGCGAACTGGTATCAGCAAAAGCTGGATGCCGGGCTGCCGCCGCGCCAGATCAACTCGACGGCACCGATGCTGGTGCTGGCGTTGCTGTGTCAGGACAAGCCGGATGCGCCCGCGCAGTGGCGTGAAACGGTGAGCGACTGGGCGGACTGGCTGCTGCACTCGCTGCCGAAAACCGAGGACGGCGGCTTCCAGCACACGGTGAAAGAGCGCCCGAACACCGGACAGCTGTGGGATGACACGCTGTTCATGGCCGGTCTGTTTCTGGTGGTGGCGGGGAAATTGCTCTCCCGCCGCGATCTGATCGAAGAGGCGGAATACCAGCTCGTTACGCATGCGCGCTATCTGGCCGATGTGCGCAGCGGGCTGTGGTATCACGGTTGGACGTTTGTCGGTCGCCATCACTATGCCAATGCGTTCTGGGGACGCGGCAACGCCTGGATCACGCTGGTGCTGCCGGAAATGCGAGTGCTGGCGGAGGATCAACTGTCCGCGCCAGTTCTGCGCACGCTGGAAGCGATTCTGGAACAGCAAACGACCACGCTGGCACGCTGCCAGCACGAGTCTGGCCTGTGGCACACGCTGCTGGATGACCCAGATTCGCCGCTGGAGACCTCCGCCAGCGCGGGATTCATTGCTGGGATTCTGACGGCGCGTCGATTGGGCATGCTGCACGATTTCCCGCAGGACGTACTGGAAAAAGGCTATGCCGCCGTGGTGGCGCAGATTGACGCACAGGGCGTGGTGCAGGGTGTCTCGGACGGCACGGCGATGGGACACGACTTACAGTTCTATCGCGATATTCCCAATGTCGCCGTGCCTTACGGGCAGGCGCTGGTCATGCTGATGTTATTGGCACAGTTAGATTCTGTTTGCGAGGGCTGACAATGGCGAGTCTGGAACTAAAAAACGTCCACAAAAATTATGGTGCGGTGAACATCATCAAAGGTGTGGACTTAACGATTCATGATGGCGAGTTCATGGTCTTTGTTGGCCCGTCGGGCTGTGGAAAATCCACGCTGCTGCGCATGATTGCCGGGCTGGAAGAGATCAGCAGCGGCGAGCTGTTGATCGACAACCGCAAGGTGAACGATCTCACACCGGCAGAGCGCAAGATTGCGATGGTGTTCCAGTCCTACGCGCTCTATCCGCACCTTTCGGTGCGTAAGAACCTCGCGTTCGGACTGGAGAACCTGCACTTCCCCAAAGACGAAATCGCTCGCCGTATTGATGAAGCCGCCCGCATGCTGGGGCTGGAACCTTATCTGGATCGCCGACCGCGTGCCCTGTCGGGTGGGCAGCAGCAGCGCGTGGCGATAGGTCGCGCGATTGTGCGTGAACCCGACCTGTTCCTGTTCGACGAACCGCTCTCCAATCTGGATGCCAAGCTGCGCGTGCAGACGCGCGGCGAGCTGTCTCGCCTGCACCAGAAGCTGCGCACCACCATGATTTATGTGACTCACGATCAGGTGGAAGCGATGACGATGGCGCAGCGTATTGTGGTGCTGAACGCCGGTCGCATTGAGCAGGTTGGCACGCCGCTGGAGTTGTTCAATCGGCCGAAAAACAAATTTGTCGCCGGCTTCATCGGTTCACCGCGGATGAATATGTTCCCGGCGCAGATTGTCGCCACTTGTGCAGACGGCGTTGAGGTGCAGTGTCCGTCTGGCAACCGTCTGGTGCTGCCATTTATTGGCACCGTCGGGCAGAACGTCACGCTCGGCATTCGTCCTTCACACTGTGAGTTGGTGGGGGATGGCGAGGGCATGGCGCTGTGTGTCGATCGCTGCGAGATGATGGGGCATGAAACCTTTATCTACGGGCGAATGAGCGGCATTGACGATGAGATGATTGTCCATCTGGCGCAGCACCGTGAGTTCGCCGCGGGCGAATCGGTGTTCGTCCGCTTTCCACCGGCGTATTGCCATCTGTTCGACGGCAAAACGGATGACACATTGCCGCGTTGTACCGAGCACTAATTATCGCGACGGGAGAGGACGACATGAAAAAGATTGCCTTACTGCCCGCAGGATCGCTGATCGACAAGCTGGTCACGCCAGTGGAAAAAGCGGTGAACCTGCTACAAAAACTCGGTGGCCGCAAAGTGATGCCGTGGTTTTTTATCGCGCCGAATATGCTGCTGTTCGCTGTTTTTGTCTTCATTCCTATTCTGCTGTCGGTGTGCTACGCCTTTACCGGCGGCACCAATATCCTGCTGTGGGAACGCCCTTACGTTGGCGTGGATAACTTTTCCACGCTGTTGAGCTGCGGCAACTACGCCGAGCCATCCACCTGTGAACAGGATCTGTTCTGGACCGGCGTCTACAACACCGTGTCGTTCACCTTTTTCAATGTGCTCTGCACGCTGCTGGTGGCGCTGGTGACGGCGCTGATCCTCAACCGCAAGATTATCGCCCGTGGCTTTTTCCGCGCCATGTTCTTCTATCCGGTGCTGTTGTCGCCGGTGGTCGTTGGTCTGATCTGGCAATGGTTCCTTAATCGCAACGGCCTGCTGAATCTGGTGCTGTCATCGCTGGGTGGGCAGCCGATTACCTTCCTGCTCGACCCGACGCTATCGCGTTTCTGGGTGGTGTTTGTTTCTGTCTGGTTTCACGTCGGGTTTTATACCCTGATCCTGCTGGCCGGATTGCAGGCGATCCCGCGTGATATCTATGAAGCGGCGGCGGTGGACGGCACCTCGCGCTGGCGTGGTTTCTATCGCCTGACGCTGCCTCTGCTGGCACCGAACATTCTGGTGGTGGTGATTCTGCTGACCATCCACAGCGTGCAGATCTTCGATGAAGCCTGGGTGCTCACCAACGGCGGTGGCCCCGGCACGGCCAACAGCTTTATCGTGCAGTACATCTACCAGACGGCCTTTTCGTCAAACGCATCGCTCTACGGGCTGGCTTCGGCGGCCTCGGTGTTGATGGGCGTGGTGTTGATGATCCTGACGGCGTTACAGTTCCTGCTGACGCGTCGGCTGGAAGGGAAAAAATAACGGGAGCCATGATGAAAATAATCGCATTTCTCACCCGTACCCGTCATCCGGGGCGCATTCACATCACGGATATCATGAGCTGGGTTTGGCTGGTGGTAGGTACGCTGCTGGTGATGATTCCGGTGATGTGGGCGGCGATGTCGTCGTTCAAAACGCCTGCGGAGATCAACCGTTTTCCGCCCAGCTTTCTGCCACAGGCGGCGGATACCATCACGTTGCCTGAGTACCCGAAACCGCTGGAGTTGTGGCAGGTTAAGCAGGACGACGGCGAAGCGAAAACCATGGCGCTGGTCAGGCGCATCGGCCTGATCGCGCAGATGGTGAACCCAACTGCGCCCAGTGAGGTGGTGCGTGTATCGACGAAAGATCTGGTGCCAATGAAGGCCTTGCATCTGGAGACGGAGAACTACACGACGCCGATAACGAAGTTCCACTTTGCTACCTACCTGAAGAATACCGTGTTCGTGACGGTGATAGCGACGCTGCTGACCCTATTGCTCAGTTCGATGGCGGCGTTTGCACTGTCGAAATACGAGTTTCGCGGGCGCGGTACGGTGCTGACGCTGTTTCTCTCCACCATGATGATTCCGCTGTCGGTGGTGATGGTGCCGACGTTCCTAGTGGTGATTGGCCTGAACATGGGCGATAACCTGTGGGGCGTGATTATCCCTACGGTAGCGACGCCGACTGGCGTATTCCTGCTGCGGCAATACATGCTGACGATCCCCGATGAGCTGATCGAAGCGGCGCGTATCGATGCCGCCAGCGAGTTCCGTATTTACTGGAAGATCATCCTGCCGTTAACCGCCCCCGCGCTGGCGGTGCTGGCGATCTTCTCGGTGATCTGGCGCTGGAATGATTTCCTCTGGCCGCTTATCGTCCTCTCCAGCCAGGAGAACTTTACGCTACAAATCGGGCTGAATGCGTTTCAGGGGCAGTTCTCGGTGCAGTGGCACTATATACTGGCGATGACGATGCTCTCGCTTCTGCCGGTGACGGCGGTGTTCGTCTTCCTGCAAAAATACATCACGACGGGGATTGCCAACACGGGGATGAAATAATGGCGACACTCAAGGATATTGCTGACCGCACTGGGGTTTCCATCAGCACGGTTTCCCGCGCTCTGAACGGGACGGCACCGATCAGCGCCAAAGTCAGGCAGCACATTATGGCGATTGCCACCGAGCAGGGTTATCCGCTGCATAAAGTGGGCAAAGCGGCCATCGCGCAGACGGAGCCGCTGCGCCACATTCTGCTAGCGACGCCGCGCAACCTGATGCTGGAGAGCGAGTACAATTTGGTGTCGCTGACGCTGATCAACGCCCTAAAAACGCTCTGCCTGCAACGTAATATCCAGTTGCGTCCGTTTCTGGGGGAGCACGACACCATTAACGAACAACAGTTGTTGCGTGAGCTTCAGGGCGGAAAAGAGAGCGGCATTCTGATTGTGAATGACGATCACCCAACGCTGCTGAACGCCGTTGCGGAAAGCGGGATTCCGGCGGTGCTGATCAACGGTGAAGATCCCTCAATGCGCCTGAGCAGCGTGACGCCCGCCAATCACTATGCGGCGGCGGCGGGCGTGCGTTACCTGATCGAGCAAGGGCATACGCGGATCCTGCATCTGACTTGGACATCGCGCATGACGATCAAACAGCGCGAGCGCGGCTATCGGGATGCGCTCACGCAGGCGGGGATTGCGGTGGATGAGGATTTGATCCTCTCGCTGCCGGATTTCCATCCGCGTACCGCGCGTGATGCACTGCTGCGCTGGCTGACGGCTAACCCCGACAGGCTGGGCGTCACCGCGATTTTCTGCGCCGCGGATAATCAGGCTATCGGTGTGATCGACGCGCTGTATCAGCATGGGCTACGAGTGCCGGAGGATATTTCCGTCATGGGCATGGACGACATTCTGCCGTTCGACATGCTACCCGTTTCGCTCACCACGGTGCATCTGCCGTTTGAGACCATCGCCCGCGCGGCGCTACAGCTGCTGGCACAGCAAATGACGCCTGCACAGGCGCTGGGTATTGCCCAGCGCACCGAGCTAGCCGGACAGGTGGTGGTCAGAGAATCGGTGCGGCGGGTGGAGTAGGCGGGTGTTATTTACAGGGAAGTTTCACTCCGCATAAGCACTATAATTTCTGCATAAGTACTATATTTTCTGCATAAATACGATAGTTAAATCGGCATTCTATATTCGATAACACCGGGTTTTTCCGCGACCCAATCATAAAGTCGCTGGGCGGTTTTATTGGTTTCCTGAGTATGCCAATACAGCCGATCGCAGCTTTTTTCCTGTGCCTGTTCTCTCACGTATTCAATCAGTTTTTTGCCAACGTTTTTACCGCGAGCGGTGGGGGTAACAAACAGATCCTCTAAATAACAATAAGAGTTTACTCCCCATGTCGAATCGTGAAAAACAAAGTGTACGAAACCAATAATGTGCGACCCTTCCCGCGCCACGGCGCAATACACGGGAATCTCGGCTTTAAAAAAACGATCCCAGGTGACTTCCGTGACCTCATCGGAAAGCTGCACCTTATAGAATTCCTGGTAATGACTCTAATTGGTTGA
>NZ_JACDSF010000160.1 GCF_013449685.1 Pectobacterium brasiliense
GTAAAGGCGAGTTTATTGTCGGCATTAAAGGGAACCAAAAAAAGCTGTATGAATTTGTTAAACAGCGTTTTTCTTCATGTTATGCCGATGAAGGGCTGGCGACGCATACGGAAAATAATCAAGCGCATGGGCGGACAGAATATCGTCAGGTGATGCAGATAGAGGCGGATTTTCCTGAGGAGTTAAAACAACGCTGGCCGACAATTCGTACGTTAATAGAAGTGGTGAGTGAGCGTGGTGAACGGGGAAAGGTGGTACACAGAGAGTCGCGTTGGTATGTCAGTTCATTGGCGGTAGACGCACGGGTAGCGTCACA
>NZ_JACDSF010000161.1 GCF_013449685.1 Pectobacterium brasiliense
CATATTGTTTTTCCAAGGGTATGGCCTTATCTCTCCAATCATCGGTGACCTCTTCGGCAATACCACGGGCAAGCAAGAGATCTGGACTGACGCCAAGCCCACGCCCCATCAATACCACCTCATAATAACCGCCGGGAGCCAGACCAAAATAGAGCCGATTTCGTTGTTCAAGGCGTTCGCCAACCTGATAGCGTTGCTGCATTTGCTGGGCTAGGTCTGCGGGTAAACTCACCGTAATACGGTACCGCTTACGATCGTAGAAG
>NZ_JACDSF010000162.1 GCF_013449685.1 Pectobacterium brasiliense
TTTTTTGTTTTTATGACTCTTTTCATTACTCTTTTATTACGGGATGTCCTGACTTTGCCATTCCGGTTTTTCATAAAAAACGTAAGTGACCGCTTACTATTATTGTTATGAAAGTGAGTGATTTATCGCCAAACATAGTTTTTTACTATTGATAAGTACGATTTCTATCGGTTATTCATTTCATTAATTCATCGCTAACGCAAACTTTCAGAATAACTGCGCATTCTGCGCAACTTCTTGCTCACTTTCTGGTGGAAATCACTTTTTGCGCAATGGATG
>NZ_JACDSF010000163.1 GCF_013449685.1 Pectobacterium brasiliense
CTATCCAGCTGAGCTACGGATGCAGAGTGTGGTGCAGAAATAAGGGAATTGAGCGAGATACCTAAGAATGGTGCATCCGGGAGGATTACTCGGCTTCGCCTTGCCCTTCGGGCCGTTGCTAAAGCAACGTTTTCCTCCCTTGTTCTTGTAATCACAAATGAGCGATTATAAGAGCAAGATAACAACCTTAATCCATATCGAAATATGGTGCATCCGGGAGGATTCGAA
>NZ_JACDSF010000164.1 GCF_013449685.1 Pectobacterium brasiliense
CAGCCAGGTGTTCCTGCCCACGGCAAAGGACTGGAAGACCAACCTCTTCGTGGTGACCTCAAAGCGTGATTACAGCCTGGAGCTGAACGTGCTGGACCACGATTCCCCCGCGCAGGCGTTCGTTATCCGTTACCACTATCCGGCCGAGGTTCGCCAGCAATCCGCCGCTGCCAGCGCCGCGCGTCAGGCGCAGCTACGGGAAAGACAGGAGAAGCAGCAAATAGCGGCAGCATTCGGACAGGCCAGCACGCCGCGCAACTGGCGCTACACCAAACGG
>NZ_JACDSF010000165.1 GCF_013449685.1 Pectobacterium brasiliense
TCGGCGTTACCGATCAAAAGCGCTTTAAGTAGGCATTCACGTAATGGCATGAAAATTAAACGGGTTGGTGGTCTGTGCAGTAAGCAAAGTAGGCGAAGAAGATATATTCTCAACGGAGATTTTGAAGGGGAATGTGTGGCTTATCATTCGGGCCGATAACAGAAATGGCCTGTGCCACATATGTTATGCGAAAAGAAACGGCACAGGACTATTCACTCACAGACTTAAGAAATTAATCTGATGTCACTGTAGGCCATCCTTGCACG
>NZ_JACDSF010000166.1:0-142 GCF_013449685.1 Pectobacterium brasiliense
CGGGCGTACTTTCCACGCCACCAATCCCTCGCCGTATCCGCTGCCTGCTAATAAGACACGAACCGTACTGCGCACGAAGACGCATCAGGGAGAAGGGTTTAACGAGCTGCGCTTTGAGGATCAGGCCGGTCAGGAGGAGATT
>NZ_JACDSF010000166.1:490-681 GCF_013449685.1 Pectobacterium brasiliense
GCTACCTGAAACTATCTGGCACCGTGGTGCCTGTATCGCCCTGCTGGAAGGGGCGAACCTCACCGCTGAACAGCGCGAACAGTTGAGCAAAAATCCGTTTTTACCGCTCTATTTTCATGATGACTTGTTTGAATTGATCAATCTGGGCCCCTAGCTTTGGCATTGTTCACCAGAGGATGAAAGATTACTGG
>NZ_JACDSF010000167.1 GCF_013449685.1 Pectobacterium brasiliense
TTCCGTGAACGGCTTGTCACTGCTCAGCGCTGCCGCCTGCTCTGCTGCGCCCCCAGACATGTCGATAGACGGTGCTTTCAGCTTGATACTTTTCGCCTGAATAGTAATACCGCTGTCATCAATGGTAATGGTGCCACCCGGCCCACCAATCACCATTTTTTCTTTGGCGTACAACGTATGTTTTTTGGTACGGGAGAAGATGGAGCTTTTGCTCTCGATGTCGTATTTATCGCCGACCAGCAGTTTCAGTACCTGTCCGACCGACAGCGTCTGGGTATGGCCAACCAGCGTATTTTTATACAGGCCAACCTGTTCG
>NZ_JACDSF010000168.1 GCF_013449685.1 Pectobacterium brasiliense
CACACGGGATACGGCGGGCAACGTAACGACGGCGAACACCAGCCACACTTATGGCGTGGATACGGTTGCGCCGGTTGCTTCAATTTCTATCGATAACGTCACCAGCGATAACGTGATTAACGCCAGTGAATCTGGCCAGACGATTGCGGTGACGGGTAAGGTCGATAACGACGTCAACGCCGGCGATGCCATTACGGTTAAAGTCGGTACCGAAACGTACCAA
>NZ_JACDSF010000169.1 GCF_013449685.1 Pectobacterium brasiliense
CCGCACGGCGGGGTGTGGAACGAGTCGGCGCTAGTAGCGAGTAAGTCGGTTATCTTGTGTGAATCACTTATCGATGCGATGAGCTTCTGGGTGGCAGGTTACCGCAACGTGACGGCGGCGTATGGCGTGAACGGGTTCACTGATGAGATGCGCAAAGCCTTTATCCGGCACGGCGTAAAACAGGTGTTGATCGCGTTCGATAACGATACGGCAGGCGATGAAGGCGCGGTGA
>NZ_JACDSF010000017.1:0-76835 GCF_013449685.1 Pectobacterium brasiliense
CCGCGCCTCACCGGCAAACAGCCGCGCCCACGCGGATTTTGCCGGCCGGGGGGAGCCGAATAAATTTCGCCGCCCCAGCGAGCGAAAAGCTGTCGCCCACGACAGCGGTTTATTTGGGGGGCATAGCCCCGCACACCGTCGCGGCTAAGTCTCCGGCCAAAAGCCGGTAGCGTGGCGCGACCACCCTCTTTAAAGGTCAGCTTCCCTTTTATTCCCGCTGCGAGGAACGAGCAAAGGGAAGAAAAAGGCGAAAGTGACCGTCTTAAAGGGGGTGGTCGCGCGTAGCGGGCGACGGTGTGCCGCCGTTGACGTTGGGGGTTTTGGCACGGCGTCCAGCCGCGACATTACCCCCATGTGACATTACATAAGGGCGTCCAGCCCGCATGAACTGGCGCACGCCGTTTGGTGCAGGCAAGCATGCTTTCCTGCACATGGTCGCACAGCGGCCACCTTCTTCGTCCCTGATGGTCGCCCCGCCTTTTCGCCCGACACCGTGGGGCGAATTGATGGGGCGATGTCATGGGGCGAACTGCTGACAAAGGAGGCATCGTGATTTTGAATAAGCTGGCCGTTTCACTGTCGCCGATAGTGAATGGCGCGCTGAGCTTAATTGCTTTTATGCAACAGCATCAGCTGATGCTGGCGCTGTTATCGGGGCTGACGATGCCGTTTTTCGCGTCGATGAAAAGCGATGAACGGCAAAAAGCCCCGTTGTGGCAAAAGCTGATTATGGCTTTTTCCATACTGTGTTTTCTTTCCGGTACGATGGGGCCGGTACTTATCTGGATTTTCCGGTGGATTTATAAAGGCCGTGTAGTCACCAGCATTCCCGTTCTGGCATGGCCGGTGCTGATTGCCTTTACCGTAACGGGTTTTATTTTGCATATTCTGCTGCGCAGAGTATTAACCCCTGAATTAGACAAAATAAAGAAACGCCTCGTCAGGAAAACCACGCTTGAACGGGAATTACGCACCGATGTCCGTACGGTGAAATCACTGCTGCCGGAAACACTGCATTATGACCCGCTGGATTATATCGACCTGAACAAAGGGTTATTTATCGGCATTGACCGCGATATTCAGCCGATGTACCTGCCGTTAAAAGACTGGCAAAAACAACACGCGGATATTATCGGCACCACCGGTGCTGGTAAGGGCGTTGCCACCGGCATATTACTATATCAAAGTGTTCTGGCCGGCGAAGGCGTATTTGTGATGGACCCCAAGGATGATGAATGGGCCCCCCACCTTTACCGCAAAGCCTGTGAAGATGCCGGGAAAACCCTTTGCCTTAATTGACCTGCGAAAACAGCAATACCAGTTAAACCTGATTGAAAATATTACTGCCGATGAACTGGAAGAATTGTTTGTTGCCGGTTTCAGCCTGGCGGAAAAAGGGCAGGAATCGGACTTCTATCGCATTGACGACCGGAAAGCCGCCCGGATAGCCGCGCAGTTTGTCACCCGTAATACTGCCTCAACCATTCGAGATGTGTATAACGGTGACTACGTTCAGGGTATTGCAGATAAGATAAAAGCCTTTTTCGGAAAGATTGAAGAACTGGCCTTACTCAATGCCATTAATGCCCCCACCGGATTTTCGCTTAATACAATATTTGGGGAAGGCGGTTGCTGTTATGTGATTGGCTCAATGCGCAACAGCAAAATCATTACCGCTCAGCGCATGCTGCTGGTTCGCCTGTACCAGTTGGCAGAAAGGCGCGAGCGAGTGAAAGACGTGCCCCGCCCCATTGCTATTTATCTTTCCGAACTGAAATACCATTTATCCAGGCCCGCGCTGGAAGGTTTAGGCGCAGCGCGGGATAAAGGTGTTCACATTATTATGGACCACCAATCTATTGCCGATTTAAAAGACTGCCCGGCAGATTTGAAAGGTGACGCAGTTGTCGGCGCTGTCGTTGAGAACGCCAAATTCAAACTGGTTTATCGTGTCATGGACCCGGATACCGCTGAATGGGTGGCGAGGATGTCAGGCACTATATTAGTCGATGATGAGGTCCGCAAAGCAAAAACCGATGCCGTGCTGACAGAGACTATCGACAGTGAACGCACCATCAGGCAGGCCGAGCGTTTCTTTACTGACAGCAATATGATCCTGAATCTACCCGATTTTGTCAGCTTCATTTTTACGACAAAAACACTCCCCTCTGCTTCGCTGATTTCGCCCATCAGGGTGAAGAAACGCGAACTTGTGATCTGCGCCGTGTCCCCCGCGATTGCCGCCACCGCCGCAACAGTAAACATCACCCTAGATTTTAGCGAGGAGGAAACTTCCCCTGGACCCGCATCAACATCGGATATCACAGCAACTCGATCCGATCTTTTTTTTGATACGGACGAAAAAGACACGACAACACCGAATACCAACAAAGAAGAAAATCCGTCATTGCTGGATTTTTAAAGGAGGAATGATGCTGATCACCACATATAGCGAACGCCAGACACGGCATCGCGAAAAAATACAACGACTGCTGAATTTCCTGAAAGAAGAAACGTACAGTGATTTTAAAACGCTGATGCTACTGTTTGGCTTCAGGGATCATAAATCGCTGTATTCCCTTCTTTCAAAAGTCGAGAGAATGGACTTAATAAAAAAGTATGTCCTGGTATCCCGGACGATGAAAATTTCATTGTGGGGCATAACCAGTGACGGACTGGCCGTTGTGTTAACCCCCGCCGATGCGCTTTTCCCGGCACGGTTTGAGCCGTCAAAAATCACCGGCTGGACGCTGGAGCATCACCTTGATAATCAGGCAGCCCGCATCATCCTTGAGCAAAAAGGCGCGTCAGGGTGGATAAACGGCGATCGCACAACTTTCCTCAGCCGGAATCAGGTCAGTCACCGCCCGGACGGGTTGATCACCCTGCCCGGCGGCACCGTGATCGCCATTGAGACCGAGCGCCGTCTGAAAACCAGAGCCCGTTACCAGTCGATCATCGCCAGTCATTTGCTTGCCCGAACCCGCAAAGACTGGATTTACGTTTTTTATATCGTGCCGGATCAGCAGAAAAAGCGCGGTCTTGAACGGCTGTTTGACGGCATCCGGCACGTTATCGTTAACCATCAGCACATCCCGCTGGAAACCCGCCACCGGAATGTCTTCCGCATCTACACGCTCGACGAGATGCAACAACTCGATTTAGACCGCTGCATATAGTTCTTCTGTATCACTTACAGTCCAAACCCGCCCACCAGCACCGCAATGACCTGAAATAATGCTCCTCGACATAACCACTCAACATCAGAATAGACAGGACTCCAAAATGAACATAGAAACTGACCGACTTGCTGACGTACTCACTGAAATGAGCGCAAAAGCGCTGGTGACATGGATGACGCATTCGGCATTGCACAACATACCGCGCGAAGCATTACTGGCTCGCGGCAGCGATTTTGTGTATGCCTTACAAGCAAATTTTGTGCTGCTGCGTGATGTGCTGTCAGAAACGCTGGAAGATATTGAGCAGCAGAGCCATGACCTCGAAGAAAGACTTAATAATCTGGAACAGCGGCTACTTGCGCTTCAGGCAGTTGCTGATAACCGGGAATAGCTGCCCATTCAGCCCTGTCCGCGTGATTTGCTTTATTCCACTGTAGAGACATGACTGTTCGGTGCTCGCCAGGCTGCGCTCCGCCTCACTCGTGTCTCTACAGCGTTACTGTTTTAAGCGGCCCTACACGCAAAGCCGCATTCCGTTGTGACTTCTTCCTGCTCAGATTTTATCCATCAAATAACGATGCGCTTTGGATGCCGCGCTGGCGGCCTTGAAAATATAGCGTTTGTCGTTCTTCAGTGCTTTCAGCCAGGAAGCAATATAACTTTCATGCTGAACCTCTCCGACAATCCCCAGGTCCGCCATCAGGAACGCGCTTCCAAGCTCGGCGATCAACTCCTCAAAAGCATAATCCTCACTGCCAAACTTCCCTTTCATTTCACGATTCAGCCGACTTTTGGCTCCACTCCAGTGAACCAGTTCATGCAGGCCCGTAGCGTAGAAATTGGCAGCATCGCTAAAAAGACGACGTTCCGGTAAATGGATTTCGTCGGTTGATGGTGCGAAAAAAGCGTTCTGCCCCTTCTCAATGATGGTTGCACTACTGTTACGGAAAAGCGCTTCCGCCTGCGGTAACGGCTCAAAGGTCTCTGCCGGGAAAACGGCTTCATCACTCAGAGGCAAACCGTCAATTTGCTCAACATTAAACACGGTGAAAGTCTTAAGCATCGGAATATAGTCAGTTTCTCCTTTGTCATTTTCCCTTTCCAGCATGGTATAGAAAATGGCTGTTGTGCCGTGTTCTCCCTTACGTACCTGCCCGCCTTCCGCTTTTGCCTGTTTGTAGGTCATCCAGCGTGAATCATTGAATCCCTGTTCTGACGCACTGCACCACAGCAACATGATATTCATCCCGCTGTAAGATACGCCGGTGGCGTAATTGGATGGCAAACCAGACATGCCGGATACACGCTGCCACGGGCAGGACCACGGTTTTACACCGGCTTCAAGCGCTATGATGATGCTCTCGGTAACTGTCTGATAAATATCCGTCCTGGTTTTAGAAAATTTCGTTTTTGAGGAGCCTGACTGCTCCAGCGGGGATACGCTGGTCGCCGCTGCGGTGTTAGGGGCGCTAGTCTGGGTATGCAGGGAAATAGTCATGATTTTTTCTCCGTCAGTGGTGTGATTTTCGTCTTCGTATCGCCTGACGGTTCGCTTTCCCGGCATCGTTCTGTCCTGCAAGGGCGCAGCATGCGTGCCATTTACCCTTGCGGGACGGGTTGTGTTGGGAAACGATTAACCGGAAGCCGATACGGGAACGGAAAGCACACGGGAGAAAAAACTGACCCTGCATAGCCCGGCGTAGCGCCCCTTGGGACGCAGCGGTGAAAGCCGCAAGTGTTGATATTAGGAATGCAAGCAATCAACAAACAGAGACTAACCAATTGATTAATATGCATTAAATAACCAGAAAAACTTTTAATTGATTAGATAATCAATTGGTTAGAAAATGTAAACATACGCAGAATAACCTTGTTTAAAGAGATAATAATGAGCATGCTAATTTGGAATAAGAGAAACAACTCTAAAAATATAATATTATTTATTCACGGATTAAAAGGTGGGTCTTCTACATGGTCTTTTAATGAGGGTGTATCTTTCCCCCAATTGATATCTGAAGATGATGATTTTGATGATTGTTTCGATATAGCCTGCTTTGAATACTTTACTAATTTCACAAATAGTTATGGCAAAGCCAAAAATTTATTTGCGAGATTATTTACCTCGATCACAAAAAGAGAAGTTAACCTTCCAATTGATGAACTTTCTGAACTATTGGTTGGAGAGTGCCAAATAAATCTTTCTAATTATAACAATATAATTTTTGTCGCTCATAGCATGGGTGGATTAATAGCAAAATCTTGCATAATAAAAATGAGCGAAAGAAATATTTCGCATAACATTTCTGGTTTCATTTCGCTCGCAGTCCCCCACTCGGGTTCAGAAACCGCATCATGGGGCAGTATGGTTTCCTCAAATGTTCAATTGGGCGACTTAAGTGTATTTAGCAAAGAAACTGATAATTTAAACCGCAAATGGATAAACTTGCCTAGACTTCCAGAGTTAAAATTTTTATATGGCAGCTATGATAATTTTGTTGTTAAACAAAGTGCAATTCCTATTCAAGTCCCAGCAAAGGAATCAATTGCAGTTCAAGAAGACCATATAACCATTTGCAAACCTAAAGACAGAGAGTCTAATGTATATTTAACAGTTAAAAAATTTGCATTGGAATTAAATAAAAAGATGATTCTTATTTCATCCCCAGTAGATTTTAAAGATGATAGCCAATACGACAAAGAATTTTTCTTTTTGAAAATGATAATAGCAGATGTCCATAGTGACATAGCAAAACATGCTAAAGAGTATTACTACAATGCAGAATTAGCCAGAAACGTTTTCACCAGCGATCATGATAGAGAAATATTGGGCAGCTTATATAGGAAAATCAGAGAGATATATCAAACTCAATATCACGACTCTATAGCAAATCACAATACATCAAATCAACTTTTAGCCTCAATACACAAAAAGATAGAGGATGAAGATAAGGTAAAACTTCTATCTCTTCTTAATTCTCTTGATAGCGTACATAAAAAAGGAATGCTACATCAGTTAGCTAATAAATTAGATAGAGACGTAATATGGTCTCCTGAAACATCTCTTGCCTCTTTACATGATTTAAGAGGTCAGAAATGAACACTTTGCCCTATATACCACTCGATGAAGAATTAAATTTAAACATTTGCTTGCTTGTTATTTTAATACACAGTTTAAGTAAGAATAAGAATGACACTTGGATATTAAACAAGAATAAAGCTCAAATATTTATGTATTTAATTAAGAACCCATCCAGACTTGAAGATGTCATGACTCTTACAGGCAAAAAAAATGTTTCTATCGACATGTCAGAAACTTACACAATAAAGAGCCTTTCATTAAATGTTGATATTTTATTTGAAACAGCCAAGATAAACACACTCCTAAAAAAAATAGCTTTAATGGGCGGACTCAGTGTAAAAAAAAATGATGATACAACTTATTTCAGCCTTACTGAACAGGGTGAAAAAATTTACAACGAACTTGATAGTGAATATTTTCGCTCTATAAAGAACTACACTAAATCTCTAGAAAAGATCAAGTCATTATCTTCAAGCAAACTAAACTCTATACTCAATGAAGTATTTAAGGTCTCAAAATGAAATCTTACCTTAGAATTGAACGATTAATACTTGTAGGTATTCGTAAAAACTACATTGTTAGATTTGAAGAAGGGTTAAATATTATACATGGTGATTCGGATACAGGGAAATCTAGTATTCTTGAATTCATAAATTATTTGCTAGGGGCGAGCAAAATTGAATTAGCGGATGAAATAATCACCTCGATTAGTTATGCCGCCTTAGAAATAATAATTAATGACACACCTTATACTATAGTTAGAGATATTTACAAACCGCACGATTTTATTGAGGTTTATCTGTGTTCTTTCGAAAAAAGAGAAGGTTTCATCTCCAGAAAATACGCCCCAAACTTCTCGAAAAATAATGCTCCAGATGGATTTTACTCTGATTTCTTAATGGATGCATTAAACTTTCCAAAACTTAAATTAAAAGTATCTCCGACACAATCGACCAGTCAGTTCAAAAGATTAAGTTTTAGAAATATTATTAAGTATGTTTATGTAAATCAAGATGATATGGGTAGTAAGTCTCTTTTAGGACTCACAGACTGGGCAAAATACACCTACACTAAAGAGGTATTCAAATATATATATAATGTTCTTGATACTGATATTTTAGATATGGAACAACAAATATCTGACAAACGCACTGAACTAAATAACCTGAGAAAGAAATACGAACATGTATCTGAATTCCTTAGAGAAACTGGATATGAAAGCATACCATCAATTGATGATGCTATAGAGGAATGTGAAGTAGTTTATGAATCAATCAGTGACGAACTCACAACGCTAAATGCCAATATGATGGCAAATTCAGAAAATTATAATCAACTTAAAACTTATCACGCTGAATTTAATCTTAAAATAAAAATAATCACTAAAAATGTTGATGAAATCACATCTAAGAAAGAACAGTATATTCGGCTTAAAAATGATTATGCAAATGACATAAAGAAAATAAAAGCAATACACTTGGCAAACAAAAAAATTGGTGTAGTCCAAGATATGAAATATAATTGTCCTATTTGTGATAATATTATTATTATCGAGAATGGGGATGGCGGTTTTATTAAATCCAAATCGGAATCTTTGGATGAAGAATTATTCTCTTTACTCAAAAGAGAAAAATCCATTGAAGAACTTATAATTACTCTGACCAATGAACAAAAAATTCTCTTGAGTAGTAAGATTCAACTTGAGGGCGATTTAAACAAAGTTTGTGAAATGATAGACACCGAAGCAAAGCAATTTATCACACCATTTCTAACTCAACGTGATGCCCTATTGAAGGAAATGACGTCTGCAGGCAAAAAGAGAGAAAGCCTCATTTCAAGCTTACGAGTAAGAAATCATCAAGACGAGCTTTTAACTAAGCAAAAAACCATTTCCGATAATATCGAAACTTTAATTGAAAAACTTGATGACTTGAAAGTTAAAGCTCCAGATATTGCAGGGGTACTATCGTCATTGGGTGATGATTTACTGGCTTTCTTGACTGGAGTAAAAATAAAAAACAGGACAGGAATAAGCATTAATAATAAACACTTTTCCCCAGTCGTAAGAGAAAGAGATTACTTCAACATTACATCAGGGGGATTAAGAACGGTAATCACCATAGGATATATGGCGGCAATCCTAAAAAGCTCAATTGATGCTGACATTAATCACCCGCGTCTTTTATTACTTGACACTATAGGTAAATATCTTGGTAAAAACCTAAAACCTAAGTATGCAGCGCAAACTAATATTAAAGATGATATTGATGAAGGGATTTCAGATCCTGAAAAATATGAAAATATTTACAATGAACTAATCGAAATATGTAATTATGCACAGAGAAAAAAATCGCCGTGCCAAATAATCGTGGTTGATAATGATGTGCCAGATAAGCTCTCAGAAAGACTAAAAGCTATAACAGTCGCACATTTCAGTGCAAATCGAGAAAACGGATTGCCTGTTGGATTGATTGACGACGTAATTTACAAGCATTAACACCCCAGGTTGAGGCTATATTAAAAACCATTTAATATAGCCTCAGTTATTATCAAATTTTTTATACATTCCCGCTCAATAAAAAGCATATGGCCTACTGATAATTTTAATTAACCTACAATATCAGCGAGGAAAACAACAACTTAAAAACATATAAAACGCCATGTAATACACCATCACTTTGGTTTAAACACTAACTATCATTTTAAATAATGAACGCCACACAATAAATGGGTGCATCAGCGTAAACAGAACCGAAAACAATACAAAGGAGGCATCTTCGAATAATTAAAAACCATCTCAATGGGAAGAATATTACATCAATACAAAACATCATATAATGAATATATTTTTCCAATTGACATTAAAATTGTCGGGTTAACTAAAACCCATGCCTTCTCAGCTCAGATAATAGTTTAACAACAGACTTATTATTAGCCTATTTATTATTTAATAGCCCAAGTAACATAGAGGATAATCCCCTTCCCTACCCCGTTGCAGGTTTTCCATCACATAAGCCGTGAAGTTGCTGACCTCCGTCGTGATAGCACTTTTACTCAAGAAGTAATTGGTCCAAAAGCTTTTAAACAGCTTAATATGCGTAAACTTAACGACTAAAACTCCGATGGCGGCAGTCATCGTCAGGCACTTCTTAGTAAAGCGTTCCATGCAGGTTTGACACTTGAACCTGTTCATCCGTGGCGCAATCGGTTGACCAGACCAGATTTGGATCAGCAGGATGGAACTGTGGCAGCTGTGCTTTTGCTAATCGTTTGGGGAGTGTGTGTTTAACGTCCAAGCGACTGCGATGATGAATCAGTTTTCATCCCACGTATCGGCGCTTTCATATGTGTCCTTAAACATCAAACTATCTACCGAGGGGATCGGCATGTATGAGGGTTGAATCAAAGTTTGACTCTTCAGGATGCTATGCCTGAAGTAACGTTTGCAAACAATCCCACCATCGGTCGGAAGCCAATGGGTTGCCTCAGGAAATAGCGAAGGATTGATTGGATGCAACGCGTTTGGATTGTGAAACACCTCGATTTCCGCAGTCCATGGCTCATAACCATACGGCTTCCATAAACTACGATACTCGTCGCTGTTTACGTCCATGCTGAAGGGAATACCACGCAGTGCACCAGGGGTGTCGTCAGCAAACTCACCGACTCTCACATAGCGGTAGTCTTCGCTTTTACCGCCGAAGGAAACAGGCACTCTACTCAATTTGCTCAAAGTAGCTGCGTTCGAAAAAATAATAGCCGATAGGGTTATGTTTTCGAAGGAAGAGAACAAACCGACCCGGATATTGGGATCACCAGGCAGTTTATCGAGAGCTTCGGCTACAGCCACAATTTTTCCCTCCTCCGCTACTTCTCTTACATAAAATCCGTAGAGGTAGGAAATGAGAGCCTCACGGCTCCACATCATTGACCCTGGCAAGTAAAAGTCTGCAATCGCAATGGCAAACGGTCTGCCAACGACATGAGTCATTTCAGAATAGTTCTTGCACAGTTTGTTCCGCAAAGTCCGAGCATAGCGTTCAGTTACAGTTCCGAGCACTCTTTCACGTCGATCTTGAGGAAACGGAGCTGCCACTGCAATAGCGTGGTCGTATCGCTCTGGTGGATTGACTGTCACAGCCTCCACCCAAGCATCTCCGCCCGCTTTATTCGTCACGTGAAAATCCGGAGAGGGATAATCTTGAGTCACTAACAACCCCTGCTCACGAAAGCTAGCAAGAAGCAGAGTCTCCCAGAGCCGAGTGTGAAAATTACCTGTCTGACAGTCTCTTGCCCAGTTTGGGTCTGGATTGGGCATTGCTAGATATAACTGATTGAGCATCCATGCGCCACGCTCTCTACATGATTGTCCTAGCAGCTTAAAGATGCCACTTGGCTCACATCCCTTAGTGTCCCAGAGAGGCGCGCGTCTGCGGGTTCCTGAAGGCACGGGAACACGGCAAGCAGGCTCATCGCACGCCTGACGAATGATTGTAAGGGCCTCTTCTTCGCTATAGAAATCTACTTTCCTATGCAACACTGCCCATACTTCGTCCTCTCGACGCCTCATGATGAGAACACCGTGCCTCCCGCTATGGCAGTTCTTCGTCAATGCACCTACTGTTAGATGATCACTGCCGCTCCATGCGCATAATGGAGGATCATCACCAAATCCCAAGCCTTTCGGCAGCGACAAGGCATAAACATCGAAGATAAAATGTTGAAGTGGGATCATGTTTCACGATGTCCTTCGAAGCTAGGAATTGTGTGGTAGTGAGTATTTTTTAAGCATTACCCTTGTTCTCAAAAAGTAGCTTACCAATCCACCATATGGAGCGCCCAACGTTGTGAATAAGCTGCTCCCCCTGCCGCAAAGGTGTTCGACTCTCATCAATACCAGCTAGTTGCAAGGCTTCACCAATCTTTGATCCCATTGGATGCGCATCACCAAGTCTTAACTCGTAAGCGCCGACAATTGGACCTAGTACCAATCGGGCTTTATCTTCCCCGACGTCATTGGCCAATATATCTTGAAGTAGCTTGTTAGAGCCAAGTTTATCCCTGTCCGCGTGAGTCGAGAGTTTGCGTAACTCACGAACATTTAGACGATCCGAAAACACGCGAATGATCTCCTTCGCGAGGCGCAGCAATGACGCCAAGTCTCTACAAAGGAAGCGAGTGACCTGCTGCATAACCGCTTCGTCATCTATATCGTGATTGAACAAGTTAACGTCAAACCTTTTACGAAAGCCTTGTTCGAGCATCCGCATGCTCACAAAGAGCAGCTCTTCAACAGCATGTGTAGAAGCCACTTGCGCCTTGACTTGTGACGACAGCAGTTCCACAGAAACCTTCCCGTCGGGCGCAACATTGTGAGCAGCCCAAAGGTGCTGTTCCCAAGCGGCAAGACGAGCGATGTCATACGCATAGACTGTAACTAGGTCAGCGGTATTAATACCGAAATGTGTGGCATATCCTGAGGTAGAACGAATACAACCTGTTTCCGCTGTATACCACTTTAAGACGAAACCGCGATGACTTAAAAGTTCAAGCACCACGCTTGAACGAAACCAAAGCCAGCGACCAACATCTTCATTGTTGAGCGTTGAAGATGCAGCTCTTGTTCCATCAGTTTCAACAATGAAATTCGGTAATGTTTGATCGACATCGCCTCGGATACGTATACTTAAACCTTGATGCTCAATCCATTCATTTCTCCAAAACTCCCCTTCAATACGCACCCCATTGGGACCAGTTCGAATACCTTCAGATTGCTCAAACCCTGTATTTTCATCATCTTCGGGGCCAAGAACTGGTGCATCCTCTTCTTCATCAACATCAGTTCTCCAGACGCGGAAAGATGCCCAACTACCTCCGTATACATCACTGAGGCTGCGAATTAGCAATTCGAAGCGCCCTTGCTCGCGCTCACTCTGATGATTCTCTAAGCCTTCGTAATTAGTGCCTTCAAGAGTAGAAACAATCTCTACACGTTGCCGGTAGTAAGAAAGACGCAATATGAGGCCCCTGGCGGCTAGGTAGTCAATAAGAAACGCCCGCTTGATCTCAATCAGTTGGTATTTCCCATTTTCATCAATAATTTCTCGAGCTACGACCACAAAGTCCTCTTCAGGCCTAACCCAGTTGTTCCCCTCCTTAATTAAGCCAAGAGCAACGACTAGGTCAGGGTTTAGTATCCATATAGTTCCGCCGACAACAGGTTGGTCGTGCACGAATACAAGCTCAACTCCAATTGGCTCCTTGTCGTTGTATTCGTACTCATCTATAGGCGAGTAGTGACCATCTTTGTAGGCGTATGGCCTCGCACTGTGAGCAATACCAAGATCACCCCAGCTCAATCGTTCAGCAACTTCTCGTTGCTGTGGTGGGAATGCTACCGATCCGCACCCAAAGAACTCCCCAACGAAACCAATTTCGGTATCCCGCATTATGTCGCGGGCTTGCTCCTGGGATGCCCTCAGCGGAACCCATGTTGCATTCGCGAAAGCTCGACGAGTCTCGCTGGTTTGAAGTATCCAGTCTCTATTCATTAATAGTGTCACTCAAGAGTGTGTACGTGTTAAAAAAGGATGCAAGTCGATGTAGTAGAAGTATTTCATCTTTCTCATTCTCATAAATTGCACTATGTCGCTTCTTCTCAATTGAACATCTTTTATCATAGTGGGCGCTTTGACATTTGCCCTTCCATAGGTCATTTCCGCAGCGTTGGTGACAAGAGATAATAAACAAGGGCAGAAAAGGGAACATTAAATGTACATCTCAGAAATTAGGATTGAGAACTTCCGGCTGTTCGGCTCCACTGAAAAAGCCTTTGTGCTGCCACTAAATCCCGGGCTTACAGCATTGGTTGGCGAGAATGATGCAGGAAAGACGGCTGTGATTGATGCGATCCGGCTGGTACTAGGCACACGTGACCAGGAGTTTCTACGTATTGACCCGGATGATTTTCACCAAGCCACACCGAACTCTGAACGCACGGACCAGGTAGTAATCCGGCTGACATTTAGTGGACTTACCGCGGCAGATCGTGGTGCTTTTTCAGAATTTCTGACCTATGAAATGATTGGCGAAGCAGTCGAAACTGTACTCATCATCACTTGGGTGGCAAAACGCAACACCAAAGAAGGAAGCTCACGCCGGGTGCTTCCCCCTGAATGGCGTACTGGCGCTATGGGGGACGGACCATTGCTTGATCTTGGAGCGAGATCACTATTGACCGCGACTTACCTGCGTCCCCTTCGCGATGCAGAGCGTGCGATGAGCGCAGGCCGGGGATCACGATTATCGCAAATTCTTCAGCACACAAAGGAAATACGTGATACAGGCAGCGCCTTCGACCGATATATAGATCCGCCAGTCGACCCTAAAACGTTGAGTGTTCTCGGGCTCGGAGATTATGCCAGCTATTTATTTGGTGAGAGCGAAGGTATTCAACAAGCACGCAAGCGTCTCAATGAAGAATATCTCGCTCCACTGTCATTCGCCAACGATAAGCTGTCAGCAGAGATAGGCGTCGCCGGTACACTGGAAGACAATTTCAGACTACGCCAACTACTGGAAAAACTTGAGCTTACCTTGACTGGTTCGGCCGAAGCCGATAGCCATATTAGTCGAGGACTTGGTTCAAACAATCTATTATTCATGGCCTGCGAGTTACTACTGCTCGCAGCCGAAAGCGACGGCTTTCCATTATTATTAATTGAAGAGCCTGAGGCTCATCTCCATCCTCAGCGCCAACTTCGCCTCATGTCATTCTTGCAAGAACAAGCAAAAAAAGAACGTGCGGACCATCAATGCATCCAGATCATCCTCACAACACATAGCCCTAACCTCGCCTCTGACCTGCACCTTGACAATATAGCCTTAATTGAAGGTGGCCGAGCCTTTCCTCTATGCAAAGGCAAAACTAAGCTTAGCCCGTCAGACTATCGCTTCCTTGAACGCTTCCTAGACGTGACCAAGGCTAATCTATTATTTGCTCGGGCTGTAATGATTGTTGAGGGCGATGCCGAAAATATTCTATTGCCAGTGTTAGCAAGACTGCTCGACCGCGATTTCCATCATCACGGGGTGTCAGTGGTTAATGTTGGCGGCCTCGGTCTTGGCCGCTATGCGCGAATCTTCATGCGCCAGGATCCCGAGAGGGATGGAGTGATTAACATTCCGGTTGCGTGCATCACTGACATGGACGTAATGCCTGATTTAGCGCCATGGATCGTCGGCAAACTCGAGGCGGGCCAACCAGTGCCGGTTATGCCGCCATCGAAACGACAATGGCGAATCAAGGCAGATTTTCCCGGTAATGCATTAGAGGTGCGCCGCATTAATCGACGAGCTAAAGCTTCGGGTCAAAAGGTCGAGACCTTCGTGGCGGACGAATGGACGCTAGAATATGATCTCGCTTATCACGGCCTCGGAAAGCAAATGTATAGGGCTGCATCGCTTGCACTCGCTGACGACCGGCTCAATGTTGGTACGGCCATCAAAGCCGACATCATCAATGCAGCTGACGCTGCCTATGAGGCTATCGTGGATACTTCGATTGACCAAGAGATGCTCGGATCGCATGTATATGCTTTATTCGAGTCGGATGGAGCATCGAAGGCGATCGCTGCACAGTATCTGGCAGAGCTAATAGAGAAGGATGTCGAGAGCGGTACGCTGGACTCTGACACTCTGCTCAATCAGTTACCCCCCTATATCGTTGCAGCTATCTCACATGTAACTACACCATTCGATATAGCGATCAATGACACTGTGACTGAGGACTGACTTCAATGTTTGATGGCCTTATTCGCGAACAGGATATTGCTTGGGCAGCAGCACTGATGGGACTGGGATCAGATGGATTTGCTCCGGTCGGCGACGACGATAGTCGGCTAAAAGCAATGCTCAATCTCGACACGACCGATTTCGAAGCATGTCCGGGTAGTGGGAAGACAACCTTGCTTGTTGCCAAACTAGCGGTATTGGCGATACGTTGGCCATACCGTAAGCAAGGTATTTGCGTGCTTTCGCACACCAATGCAGCTCGTAACGAAATTAGCGCTAAACTCAGTAACTCAACCGCTGGCATCGCACTCTCACGCTATCCACACTTTGTTGGAACAATCCACTCGTTCGTCAATGAGTTTCTGGCCCTGCCATGGCTACGATCGAAGGGTATAGCGGTGCGCTGTATCGACACGCAAATCGCCCTTATGAAGCGCTGGAATATGCTTCCGAGTAATACGCGTTGGGCGTTACAGCAGAATCGGTTAACGGAAGCATGCCTAATCTATACCCAGTCCGACTACTCAGGTGGCATTACTGGCAGATTCGGGCCGCAGACCCCGACTTATCAGGCGATACTCGAAGCTCGTCGCACTGTTAGCGAGCAAGGTTATTTCTGCTTCGATGAGATGTTTGTGTGGGCTAATGAGTTGCTCGACAAGAACCCTGAGGCAGCAATGGATCTGCGTCGGCGCTTCCCCCTAGTATTCATCGATGAAGCACAGGACAATAGCGAGGAACAATCAGCTCTGTTGCACCGTATCTTCTGCGCTGGCGATTCACCGTCACGGCGGCAAAGATTCGGCGATTCGAATCAAGCAATCTATTCACGGGCCGGACTCGAAGGTGCGAGTACCGATCCGTTCCCCGGTAACGTCGTCCATGTTCTTCCGCGAAGCTATCGCTTTTCCCAAGAAATCGCCAATAAAGTAAAGGGCCTCGGCGTCGCGCCGCAAGCATTAATTGGTGCTGGTCCGCCGCCTCGAATAAATGCCGAACCAAAAGCGCCAACAATCTTTCTATTCGACGATGCATCAGTGCAATTAGTCATTCCCCGTTATGGCGAGTATCTTATTGAATCCTTCGACGCAGCAGCTTTAGAGTGTGGAGTTTTTACCGCAGTCGCAGGAGTCCACGAGCTAAAAGAGGATGGTCACGTACCCCATGCCATGGGGCATTACGTACCCACCTACGATCACTGTTGCGCACGAAAGGAAGCAACTCCGAACAGTTTCGCGCAATATCTGTCGCGCGCATGTATCGAGATTATTGGCAGTAAAAATAGCGAAAAGTTGGTTAATGCAACAGCCTCAGCATTACTGGCCGCAAGTGAGTTGTCAGGTAGCATATACAGCAGGATTTCGCGAAAATCACCGCACCGTCGAGTTGTTGAGCTTTTGGGCGAGACCGAGGTAATTGTAAGCTATATGGCGCTGCAAGAGATGATTCTGACAAGTCGTGGAAAGATTACACAGGACGATTGGAACACAGCAGTACTCCCATTGATTGTGTCGTGCGTTAAGCAGTTGAGCGGCTCTGCAGTACTTGGCGGCAGTGTCACAGCTTTCCTCGCTTGGCCACAGATCAACACGTCGCAAGAAGAGGAGACAATTCTCACACGGAGCACAAATCTCGTATCTTATCCAAACAATTCCCCCCAGGTCCAAATCCGATTAGGGTCAATTCATTCCGTTAAAGGCGAGACGCACACCGCGACACTTGTACTTGATAGCTTCTACTTCAATCATCATCTAAGCGAACTAAAGCCCTGGATACTCGGAACGAAGGCTGGCGGCTCGACAGTTAATCGGAGGGGGAGAACAATATTTGAGGGTTCGCGTATGCTTGGCCGATTGAAGCTCCATTATGTGGCTATGACGCGCCCGACTCACCTCTTATGCCTGGCGATGCGCAAAGACGCATTCGTCGACGAAGAACTTACTGCCCTCGCAGATCGTGGGTGGAAAATTATTGATTGTTGTGCTCCTCATCATCCCTAAAAATTATTGCCACAGCTTATGATGTATTGACTTCAGAGGCTCATAGGCCCTCAATGCTCACTTTAGCAACACTTCCTTTTTAGGGAATATAATAATAACGATCACCAATGCCGCGGAACTTTCATACCAGTTTTATGTAACCTACAACTATTGGTGGTCATTTTGGTGGTCTTGACAGCATCGCAATTCAGGTTTAGCCTATTTATTAGCTAGTTACTGGCAAAGGCGATCCCAGTCAGAGGAGCCAATTTAAGGAAAGCAGACGTTCACTGACGTCTGCTTTTTTGCTTTTTATCAATTGGTTATCCCCTTCTTCAGGTTCGCCCTCGTTCACCCAAAAAACGCTACTGCCCACTACTTTTGTTGGTAGAATCGTTGGTATCTCTGGTTCGATTTTGCTTATACCAACAACTCAAGGGGGCAAATCATGTCACTCACTGATTCCAAAGTAAAAAATGCCAAATCTCTTGAGAAGGAATATAAACTTACTGATGGCTTTGGTATGCACCTGTTAGTGCATCCCAATGGCTCCAAATACTGGCGCTTGTCTTATCGTTTCGAAAAGAAGCAAAGATTACTCGATTTAGGCGTCTACCCGGCTGTTTCTCTGGCGAATGCCCAGGATAGGGACCCACTTTACTTACTGAAATAGCGAACTTATTTCAATTGTATTGATCTAAGTTCTATCTCCCCAACTCAGTAAAGACAATGACTATATTTAATTAGATCAATAACATCCTCGAATTTCGCTGTGATATGAATAAAAAGCATGAATTGATGAGCGTCATTTTCCTTACCTTTGCTGTCGTACTCAGCGGCGCATATGGCGCTGTTCCATCGAGTGGCATTGAGTGTCCTGAAACAGCATGAAGGAAAAAAGAGCGCATAGCGGGCAAACGACAATATGCCGGATGATCAGGAGATTTTCGTAGCGAGGTTATTTTTGGTTAATTTATCGACAAAGTAGAATCCTACGCTGGCTAAGGCAATCGGCGACATTCTTGCCGATAAACCCTGTCGCACCGACGATCAAGATGTTTTCCATTTCTCCCAAACTTCCACGGTAAAGCAACCGTGTTTAAAGGCTGCACACGACTGGAACTGATTTTTCACCAGCCGCTTTTTCAGGTAATGCATCAGATAGCCATGCGAAACAATGGCCACATTTCCTCCCTGTTCAAGTTGAGGGAGCAACCGCTTCGAGCGGCGTTTAGCATGCTTAACTTTCTCCGCCTCACCACTTAGTCGTAATAGCCAAGCAATGCGGGAAAGTAAAAACCATGTTCTGACTTTCAATTTCACTAGCGGTAGAGGAAAAATCTTTAATCCAACCTCGGAAAGATCTGGGTTAATAATGTAATCATCAACATGGCTGAAGAGCAATTGGCAGGTACGCTCAGCCCGAGCCACAGGCGAGCAATACACTACAGGATTGCTTTCCTTAATTTGCTGAAAGAGTTCGGTGATAAGGAATTTAGCTATTTCACTCTCTTCGATATCTTTCGTCTGATTATAATCCTGTAACCGCAATTGTGCTGTCTTATAATCACAGGAGGTATAATCAATTTTTGGTGTTGCATGTCTAATTAAAAAAATCATATTAAATAAGCACAGGTGATAATCAGGTTACCGACAAAAAATAAAAATGGCGTATCCCAAGAATGAAGGGACTTAGCCTCCGTCAGAGTCATGGCGAGAGTAAATAACAATCATCGCTAGGCCCATGCCGTGGAAACTTTGCATAAACAGCAGAGCTAAAATTAACGTGGTAACAAAAAAAACCAGCTTCCTTCATAACTGCGATAAAAGGTTCTCTACTCCAAGTAATTCGAGTTTCAGGAAGGCGGCAAGAGAAGGAACCCCGATGAACTTACTCAGATAAGTGCTCCGGGTGACAAATCTACCGGGAGCAGATTTGAACGCAGCCAACGCACATGCAACTTGAAATATTACGAGCATATCGATAAAAAAACCTTTCGCGGCATATTTCTGTTTGCCAAATCGAATGCCTACTGGCTCAGCAAGGCCATCCCCTAGAGTGGTTTTAAACCCCAATAAGCTTCAATATACAGCTTTTAACACCTGAAAACGATCGTTAATGCTGGACGCCAGTGAGTCCGCTATTTCTGACAGTGTGGTTGCGAAAAAATTGCATATCGCATCCCGAAAATCGCGCGTGTTTTCAAAATAGCGATTATTCCGTGTATCCGCGCTCATCACTTTCCACAAGCGCTCTATCCATCCATAACTGAGCTTTGTCGCCTGCGTCGGATAACGGCATCGATAAACAGAATCGGCTCATCACCCGCCGTTTTCAGGTTTGAGTTTATGGGTATTGACGTAATCGTTGATATGCTCCCCTTTGAGCGATGGCGGGATTCCTTACACAGCAACACTTGCCAGTCGAGGAAGTCATGACATGAGGTTGTCACAAAGTAGATCTGTAATGGTATTCGGAACCCCTTCGAGGGTTCCGCATCGGGTTAATCAAGCAGATACGTTTATAGCACTACGCCTTTGAGCGCGTATTCGTTCTCGTCAGCGGGCCACCGAGAAACAATACCAGTGCTATCAGACAGGCCGTCACCTGTATACCGCCCAGTGTGGTGACAGGAGGAAACGTCAGTACTGAGCCCAGCCAGGTTGTTATCGCCGCCATTCCCATCGTCAAAAACCCCAGCAGCGCGGATGCCAAACCCGCTTCTTTCCCGAAAGGCCCCATCGTAATGGCCGTTCCCAGTGGATTGGCTAAGCCCATTCCCCAGAGGAAGACGATCATCGACAAGGTATACCCACTGAGGCTTGGTGCTTCCGGCCCAAGCAATAGCAAACTCCCACCCACTAATGCAGTAGCGAGCCCCACCGATGCCACACTTCTCGGACCATAGCGACGCGCCAGTCGCGGCGCAGCCATTCCCGCTCCGAAGACAACGAACACGGTTGAGGCGAAATAGAGTCCGGCCTGGAACGACGATAGGCCAATCCCCTCCATCAGAATCGCCGGTGCGGCACCGAAAGAGGCAAATAAGCCGCTCATCAACAGACTCATCGACAGTGCCGGAAGGATAAATTTCCCATCCACAGTCAGCTTGCCGTACGCCACGATGACGCTCGGAATGGAGTACGGTGCGCGACGCTCAGCGGGATGCGTTTCCCCCAGCCCGTGTGCATAGAAGACGGCGATGACAAAGGCGGCCAGCCCCACCAGGATAAAGATCGCGCGCCAGCCCAATGTCGTCGTCAGCACGCTTCCCACCAGCGGTGAAAATCCGGGTGCCGCCGCTGTCGCGATCATCGTCAGCGATAGCGCCCGCGCCAGCGTTTCACCGTCAAACAGATCGCGTGCAATTGCGCGTGCTAATACTGCCGCAGCGCAGATGCCCAGCGCCTGAATGACTCTTCCGACGATCAGCGTTTCAAGTGAACCGGCAAGGCCACCGACAACTGTGCCAACAATGAAGATGAAAAGCCCACCCAGAACGAGCGTCTTGCGTCCATAACGATCCGATAACGGGCCAACAACCAATTGGGCCAGTGCAAACGTGATGAAAAAACTGGATAGCGTCAAACCAAGTTCACGGGGGGATGCCCCAAGCTGCTCTCCGATATCGGGGAAAGCTGGAAGAATAATGTTTGTAGACAAGATGCTAATCGCCGAAAGGCCAGCCAATAACGCGACAATTTTTCCGGTTAATCGCGGGCTTTCGAAGGAATGCGTTTTCGCCATAATGACAGTGCTCGTGGTGATTTTAATGACAATGACGACGTGGAAATATGGCCACGCAGCAGACGGGATAACGCTCGCCACCCTGTGTGACGAGCGTTTTCATATCAATGACGGCTTACACTGCGGCGGGTTTATCGACGTGCTTCTCATTCTCTGGACGTATCTTGAACCAGATAGCGTACATCGCAGGCAGAAACACCAGCGTGATGATGGTGCCGCCAAACGTCCCGCCAATCAGCGTGTATGCCAGCGTGCCCCAGAAAATAGAATGAGTGAGCGGGATGAACGCCAAAATGGCGGCCAATGCGGTCAGCAACACAGGTCGGGCTCGCTGCACCGTCGCCTCCACCACCGCATCGAATGGCGAGAGTCCTTCCTGCTCGTTGTGATGGATCTGCCCGATAAGGATCAAAGTATTACGCATCAGGATACCGGATAGCGCAATCAACCCCACAAGCGCATTGATACCAAACGGCTGGTTGAAGAGCAGCAACGTTGGCACCACGCCAATCAGCCCCAATGGTGAAGTGAGAAACACCATCACCATTGCCGACATTGACCGCACCTGTAGGATGATGATCAGTAGCGTGATAGCAATCATGATAGGAAACAGTGGTGCCATCGCCTGAGTGGCTTTTCCTGACTCTTCAATCGGGCCAGCCTGTTCAATACGGTATCCGGCCGGAAGTGTATCGATGATGGGCTGTAGCTGTTTCAGGATCGCCATAGAGACATCCGGCGGCTGCAGATTTTCGGCGATATCACCCCGTACAGTCATGATTGGTGTGCGATCGCGGCGGCGCAGGATAGGATCTTCCATCTTCACGTCGACCTCCCCTATCTGTGACAGAGGAATACGCTGCCCGGCAGACCCCACGAGCGTGAAGCCCGCTATTTTTGCTGGATCAAGCCGGATATCACCGGCAGCACGTCCCATGACCTGCACCGAACGAATGTCTTCACGCACCGACGTGATCGGAACCCCCGAGAGCAGGAACTGAAGTTGCTGCGCGACCGCATTTGATGTCAATCCCACCGCCTGCAAGCGATCCTGATCGAGCGTAAAATGCAGCGTCGGCACCTGCGGCCCCCAGTCGGTATTGACGGTCCTCATCATGGGATTTGCCAGCATCACCGTTTTCACCTTGTCTGCAATCTCACGCAGCGTGGTCGGATCCGGCCCCATAACACGGTAGGCCACCGGATAAGGTGAATTGGGGCCAAACACCAGTTGAGTCACCCGAACAAGCGCTTCCGGAGCCAGGCCGTTGGCTGCCACTTCACGCAATCGAAACTTGAGCGCCTCACGCGCTTCCTGGCTGTCCGTCAGCACGACAATTTTTGCAAACGACGGATCGGGCAGCTCTGGCGACATAGCCAGAAAAAAGCGTGGTGAACCTTGCCCGATATAAGACGTCACAATTTTTGCCTCTTCCTGCTTCTTCAGCCAGTCCTCTACCTTCGCCGTTGCCGCGCTGGTCTGCTCAATGGAAGTCCCATAGGGCATCTGCACTTCTACCAGCACTTCAGGACGATCGGAGGTCGGGAAGAATTGTTTTTTAACCAGCGCCATACCTAAGATCGCTACGGTAAAGGCAGCCACCACGGTACCTGCCACGATCCATTTCCGCGAGATAACACGCGTCAGTAAACGGCGAAATTGGTTGTAATGGCGGGTGTTGTAGATGGCGGCGTGTCCCCCCTCTACGATTTTGATTTCCGGCAGCATTTTTACGCCCAAATAAGGCGTGAAGACCACCGCAACGACCCAGGAGGCAATCAGGGCAATCCCGACGATCCAGAACATGTTGCTGGTGTACTCACCGGCGGTGGATTGCGCGAACCCGTTAGGCATAAACCCCACAGCGGTGACCAGTGTACCAGCCAGCATCGGGGCAGCCGTATGGCTCCAGGCATAGGCGGAGGCTTTGATACGGCTATAGCCCTCCTCCATTTTCACCACCATCATCTCGATGGCGATAATCGCATCATCGACCAGCAAACCCAGCGCCAGAATGAGAGAACCCAACGTAATTCGGTCAAAATTTTTACCGGACGCTTCCATCACCACAAAGACGATAGCCAGCGTCAACGGTACCGCCGCTGCGACAACAACGCCCACGCGCCAGCCCATGCTGATAAAACAAACAACCAGCACGACAAGCAATGCGACGAAGAATTTGATCATGAATTCATCAACAGACGAGCTGATATTCACCGACTGATCGGTAACTTTCGTCAACGTCATGCCAAGCGGCATGTCTTCATTGATTTTGGTCGTCTCGGCATCCAGTGCCTTCCCTAAATCGAGGCCATTCCATCCTTCACGCATCACAATGCCCAGCAACAGCGCCGGTTCTCCCTGATTGCGAACCAGAAAGGTCGCAGGGTCTTCATAGCCACGTTCAACGGTTGCTACATCTGAAAGCTGTAACGTCCTACCCTGTACAACAATCGGCGTTTTACGGATCTTGTCCAACTTATCAAAAGCGCCATCCAGACGAATAAAGACCTGCGGCCCACTCGTATTAATCGAGCCGGCTGGTGTCAGCACATTCTGGCTGTTCAGCGCGGAGAAAATATCCTGAGGAGCAATACCCAGCGTCGCCAGCCGGTCGTGCGAGAACGACACAAAAATACGTTCAGCCTGTTCCCCGATGATATTGACCTTCTTCACGCCTGGTACATGCAAGAGACGCTGACGCAACGATTCGGCATCACGGACCAGCAAACGCTGCGGCTCACCTTTCGCTTTCAGCGCAAAGAGCGCAAAGGTCACATCAGAGAATTCGTCGTTAACCATCGGTCCAATCACGCCTGCCGGCAGGTTCCTAGCTTCATCACCGAGCTTTTTACGTGCCTGATAGAACTCCTCCTGTACCTGTGAAGGCGGCGTACCATCGAGTAGTGACAGCATGGTAAAAGCGAGTCCAGGACGCGTGTAAGTCTCACTGCGGTCATACCACTTGAGCTCCTGCATGCGCTTTTCCAGCGGTTCGGCCACCTGATCCTGCATTTCCTGAGCAGTCGCCCCTGGCCAGACAGAAACAATGGTCATCTGCTTGACCGTAAACGGTGGATCTTCTGCTCGCCCCAATTCAAAGAACGAGAGGATGCCAGCGACGGTAATCAGAATAATGAGAAACAGTGTGATAGAGCGCTCACGGACAGCAAGCGCCGAAAGATTGAATCTTCCCTCACTCATGGCTGGCTCCCAGCGACACTGGCATCGCGCTGTTCAATCACTCGGACCGCTTCGCCGTCATGCAGCAAATGCGTCCCCAAGGCAACGACCAACTCTCCCGGTTTGAGATCTCCTGTCACCTTTGCCCTATCGTCGCTAAGGCCAGACATCTGAACGGGTTGCCATGATACTTTGGCGGGATCGCCTGAAATACGCCAGACACCTGGCCCTTTCCCTGGGTCATAGATTGCCGCTAAAGGCACCTGTAGCATCTGGCGGGATACGTCATCTTTCGCAATATGGAGCGTAACGGTAGATCCGAGCGGTGCACTCGCCAGCTCACCGTCAAGCACATACCTCGCTTCGAAGGTACGCGTCAACGGATCGGCCGCATCGGAGAGCAACCGCAGTTTCGCTGGGACACGCTGTTCTCCGGCGCCATAGCGCATTGCCTGCGCTTCGCTTCCAACCGCGGGACGTAGCGTTTCAGGCAGTTGTACGATGGCTTCCCGCTGCCCCGCGCGCGCCAGTCGAACAACAGGTTGCCCTGCACTCACCACTTGACCGGGTTCAGCTAGCGTATCCATGACCACGCCGTCGGCATCGGCCAGCAGCACGGCATAGCCTGTCGCGTTTTTCGCTACATCAGCCTGAGCCTGCGCGGCGCTCAGTTCCGCTTTCGCCGTCTCGGCAGCCGCCTTTATTTGATCGTAAGCCGAAGCGGATACCGCACCTGCGGCAACCAGACCACGATAACGAGCTTCGTCATCGGTCGCCTGTTTGGCACGGGCTCGCGCAGCAGTAACAGCCTGCTGCTGGGCTTGTGCTTGTAAGCTGAGATCGAGAGGGTCCAGACGCATCAAAGGCTGGCCACGTTTCACGGTCTGGCCGGTATCAACCAGACGTTCAAGGATTTTGCCTTGCACCCGAAAACCCAAGTCGCTTTGAATTCGTGCGACAACCACACCGGTGAAGGCGCGAGAGGCATCAACGGCGCTCATCACGGTAGCCGCTCTCACCAGCGGTGGCTGATTGCGTGGATCGTCGATGTCGGAAGCGTCACCGCACGCCACCAGGGCGAGAGGCAACAGGCAAACAGCAAGAGTGGTAGAGTTGAACCGGAGCATAGGTTCCCTTATCAAATTAACAGGACAGAAACCTCATTCTCTAACTAGTGACCAATATTGTCAATGGTCACTATTTTTAAGGTGCCAAGCTACGCAATATTAACGATGGGAGTAACACCGCAGCGGACGCTGACGAATCTAGGTTGTATTGCAGTTGAATAGGGCAAGCATAAGGGCGCATGACCAGATAGATGGCATCTGCCGCCTCATCCAACGGCGTCTTGCGCTCAAATTCTCCGGACTGTCGTCCCTCAAGAAGAATGTGCTGCACAAGCTGACGTAGTTTTTCTTCATAAGAAACGGCTGAAGGCCACCGGTCGCGCGAAGATACCGCAGCGATTTCATAAAGCTTGCGATCGTGAAAAAATAAATCGCTACCCGCTTCTATCACGGCTTTATACAAGCGTCTCAGTTTTTCCGAAGCGGTTGGCGCATCGACAACCGACGCGTTAACAACATCCATAATCATTGCCAGTCGGTTAGCACAAATACTCTCCCCGATCGCCTGTTTGGAATCAAAAAATTTGTAGATGTAGGCCTTAGAAAAGCCAATCGCCTTGGCCAGATCGGACACGGTGGTCTTCTCATAGCCAAAGTGTCCGAAGTGCTTAGTTGCCGCTTCCACAATCTGATCTCGAACGCTATGGTCGGACGGCCCGCGCGAGGACTGTGTATTCATATGTTTAGTCATTTCTCCAGCTTAGCTCACCGAGCGTTGATTGACAACATGTGACCAATATGTAATATGGTCACAACTTTTTTGACTCAAGGAATTCCTATGTTATCCCTCCGTACCCTTTCCTTGGTGGTGAGCGCGAGCTTAATGGCAGGTTGCGCCGTTGGGCCGGATTATCAGCATCCGGACACGCTACTCGCGGATCGTTATCAGGCACAATCCGCCATAAAACCGTCTGCAGAACAAGGAAACGCAGCCCAAGCTGCCAACCTTGCCGTCTGGTGGGAAAGCTTTAATGATCCCTTACTGAGTGAGTTAGTTTCAAGAGCACTTGCGCAGAATCTTGATTTGGCCCAAGCATCCGCACGGATGACTCAGGCGCGCGCAGGGCTTGGCGCAGCAACGGCGGCGCTGCTGCCCTCGGGTAACATCAGCGGACAAGGCACTCGTGCCTACCAGTCAATTGAAACGCCACAAGGTCAGCTACTCAACTCGGTTCCTGGCTATAATCGCTACGGCAATGCCTATGAAGCCGATCTCAACGCCAGTTGGGAGCTTGATGTATTCGGTGGCTTGAGACGCGGCCGTCAGGCGGCACTGGCTGACTATGAGGCTTCGGAAGCCGGCGTCGCGGCCACACGTCTGGCCGTCGCCGCTCAGACTGCCGATACCTATATCACCTTGCGCGGGTTACAAACGCGTCTGGCGATCGCCAACAGGCAGGTCAAGACACAGCAAGATCTGCTGGACAAGGTACAGTTGCTCCACGCTAAAGGGCTCGCCGCAGAATATCAGGTTCGTCAGACGGAGGGCGCGCTTTCGCAGGTTCAGGCAACCGTGCCCGCTCTCCAAACTGGGATCGACGCCGCGATGAACGCATTGGACGTTATGCTCGGCACCCCTCCTGGCACGCATCGGGCCCAATTGTCCAGCTTACAGGCTATTCCACAACCTCCAGCGCTCATAGCAACGGGGACACCCGCGGATCTGCTGCGCCGCAGACCCGACATTATCGTGGCCGAACGCCATCTTGCAGCGTCCAACGCACGCATCGGGGTAGCCATCAGCGAGTACTATCCTAAATTCTCGCTCAGCGCCTTGCTCGGTAGCGGAACGTCGGTGTCGAGCGGCAATCTGTTCTCCAGCGGTGCCAACCAATCGGCGGGCGTATTAGGGCTGCGCTGGCGACTCTTCGATTTCGGTCGCATTAACGCCCAGATCGATCAGGCGAAGGGACAGGAAGCCGAAGCGCTGGCGGCTTATCGTCTATCGGTACTCCGTGCGACCGAAGATGTTGAGAACGCCTTCTCGGCCTTGGTCAATCGCGAAACGCAGGCTACAACGTTAACCGCCGGTGAGACCGCGTTAGCCAGCGCGCGGCAATCGTCTTTCATCGCCTACCAGAAGGGAACAAGCAGCCTGATTGACGTTCTTCACACCGATGAAACCCTGCTACAAGCCTCCGATGCCCGGGCTCAGGCTCAAACTGAATCGGCACGCGCAGCTGTCTCCACATTCAAGGCGCTCGGTGGTGGCTGGCAGCCGCCAGAAACCACAGTGAAAACGCAATAAGGTATTCACCCAATACGGCCACAAACTGGCACCTGTACAATTGAAACTACACAACTGGAGTTATTAGCATGACAGTAAAAAACAATACATGGGTGCTTATCACGGGGGCTTCAAGCGGGTTTGGCGAGGAATTCGCGAGGCAATATGCGGCACAAGGAAAGTCGCTCATCCTAGTGGCGCGTCGGCTCAATAAGCTTGAAATACTCGCGGCGGAATTACGCAAAGATTTCAACGTCAGTGTAATAGTCGAACAAGTGGATCTTTCCGTGATTACCGCAATCAGCGATCTACACAGCCGACTAAAAGAACAAAATATTGTAGTTGATATATTAATTAATAACGCTGGCCACGGTTTGCAGGGCAGCTTTTTAGATCAATCACTGAGTGAGTCGCTGGATATGATCGATCTGGATATCACCAGTTTGACAGCGATAACTCGGCTCTTTGCAGAAGATATGCGCGTCAGGCGCAAAGGACATATTTTGATGGTCGCCAGCCTGCTGTCTTATCAAGGCGTAAAGAATTTTGCCGTTTACTCAGCAGCTAAAGCGTATGTGCTCCGGTTTTCCGATGCTTTGCATCGTGAGCTTAAAAGCGATGGAATCACTGTCACTGCACTTTGCCCTGGCATGTCTGACACTGGCTTTGTTACGAGAGCCAAACAAAAACTCACCCCTGCATTACAAGGTGTGATGATGCAGCCTAAACCTGTTGTTCAGGCTGGTATCCGGGCTCTTCAGGCTGGGCGAATGAGCGTTGTTCCAGGGTTGGGAAATAAGGCGATTACATTGCTGACTTGGGCTACTCCACGCTGGTTACATCAGGCCATCATGGCTCGCGTAATGGGCGTATAAAGCGCTGTCTAAGAGATATTGTCGATAGAGAGTACAGACATAGCCTCGTAGAATTTATAGAACATCGCCTACCGTGACATTCGCGAACAGTGACTGAATACGATGGAGATAGAACGGACGGATAAGGCGAAAACCGTATCCGCCCCTTCGTTTCCCTGTTGGCTTTTCCTTGCCTGCCGATGACGGACAGTATCTTTTATACTGCTGATAATTTATCCTCTCCCGCCTTTCGTCATCGACCGATAAATAAGAAAAAGTAAGAGCCTGCACCTATGATCTCATCACCCGACGCAACGCCGACGTCAGCGCCCTCTGCCACGTCAACGCTTGCTGTATTACGTTCGCCCTCGCTGCTGATGCGCGAGGTTTTGGCGGGCACCATCACCGCACTGGCACTTATCCCAGAGGTGATTTCCTTTTCCATCATTGCGGGGGTTGATCCCAAAGTCAGCCTGTTCGCCTCCATCGTGTTGTGTTTCACCATGTCTTTTCTCGGTGGCAGACCGGCGATGGTGACGGCAGCGGCGGGTGCCGTGGCGCTGGTTATTGGCCCGATGGTACACGCACACGGCGTGGCCTATATTCTGCCTGCGGTGATCATGGCAGGGATCGTTCAGATTCTGTTTGGATTGGCAGGGCTGGCGAGAATGATGCGCTATATCCCCCGTTCGGTAATGATCGGTTTCGTCAATGCGCTGGGCATCCTGATTTTTGCCGCGCAGGTGCCGCATATTTACGGGCAATCCTCGCTCGTCTGGCTGCTGTTTGCGCTGACGCTCGCGATTGTTCTGCTGCTGCCTTATGTGGTGAAAAGCATTCCCGCGCCGCTGGTTGCCATTGTGACGGTGACCGCGATTGCCATGTTTACTGGCATCACGGTGCCTAACGTCGGCGATGCTGGCCCCATGCAGCCCGGATTACTGGGTTTCACCCAGTGGCTAGTACCGTTCAATGCTGAAACGCTGCACATCATCTGGCCGACCGCGCTGAGCATCGCCTTTGTCGGGCTGATGGAATCGCTGTTAACCGCCAAACTGGTCGACGACATCACGGATACCCCGTCCAGCAAGCGTCGTGAATGCTGGGGGCTGGGCATTTCCAATCTCTTCGCTGGGTTTTATGGCGGTATTGCTGGGTGTGCAATGATCGGGCAGACCGTGGTTAACGTGGAGCTAGGTAAAGCGCGCACGCGCATTTCCACCCTCGCCGCCGCGCTGGTGCTGTTGCTGCTGGTGACGGGGCTGAGCGAAATCATGACGAAGATTCCGATGGTGGTGCTGGCGGGCATTATGATGATCGTCGCGCTGAAAACGATGAACTGGCACAGCCTGCACCCGACGACGCTAAAGCGTATGCCGCTGTCGGAAACGCTGGTGGTCATCGTGACGGTTGTCGCGACCGTCTCGACGGGGAACCTCGCTATCGGCGTGGCGGGCGGCGTGATCTTTGCCATCCTGCTGTTTGCGCGCCGCGTGGCGCACGTCATTCACGCAGAGCGTCAGGTCAGCGAAGACGGGCAGTCGGTGCACTACACCGTACGTGGGCCGCTCTTCTTCGGCAGCAGTAACGATCTCTTCGAGCACTTTCTCTATGCGCAGGATCCGCAGAACGTCACCATCGATCTGACGCACGCCCAAATCTGGGATGCCTCCAGCGTGGCAGCACTCGATGCGATAGAAACCCGCTATCATCGCTACAATGCGAAAGTCACGATTATCGGGCTGGATACCCATAGCACCAAAATTCACCAGCGCCTGTCTGGGCATCTCTAAGTCACCTGGCGTTCGAAGACGGCTACCGTCGCGGCCTGAAAACCCGACTGCACATCGACGGTTCCATCGTCGATCAATAACCGTGTGTCGGCAGGTCTATGAACACGGTAATAGCGTTAGATGACGCTGCCACGCAGCGTCTAATACGCCGTATACTGTGAGTTAATTGCCCATTATTAAAAAGCATAGCGAAATTATTGCTATGCCCTGTAGCAGGGGGAAAACACGGAAAATAGCGGCCACATTCATCGGCTACCTGATGAAATAAACAGAACAACCCCAGACGCCGCACCCTACCGCGAGGCAGACCACGCGCCAGCGTGATTTTTCTCTCAATGAATCGTTATATTTATCTGGAATGAGATAAGGCGAAAAGAACTAATTTCGCTATAAGTATTTCGCTACTCTGCATGAGCGAAATATATCGCCTCGATTAAAACTCAATCACCAAGGTAATTATAATGAAACGTTCACTTCACCAGGTATTCATGGCGATCACGCTGATTAGCGCCTCCTTTTTCAGCCAGGCCGCCGACACACAAACCTCGACATGGCAACACATCAAACAGACCGGTGAGTTACGTATCGGCGTGGCACAGGGTGAGCCGTGGTACTTTAAAAATCCGTCGACCGGAGAATGGGACGGCATCGGCTATAACATCGGTAAAGAACTGGCAAACGATCTGGGGGTCAAGTTGGTGACGGTAGAAACCACGTGGGGCAATGCCATCGCCGCCTTACAGACAGGTCAGATCGATACCATGCTGGTGCTCGACCCGACGGAAGAGCGGAAAAAGGCGGTCGATTTTCCTGAGCAGCCTTTCTTTTGGTATGCGCAAGGCGTGTTGATTCGTGATGGCATTACGGTGACCAACTGGGACGACCTCAATCGGGAAGATGTTAAAATCGGCGTCACGCTGGGCTCCAGCCCGGACCTGATGCTGACCAAACGTCTGCCAAAAGCACAGCTGGTGCGTTTCCCGAATATGGATGAAGGCGTGGCCGCGTTCTATGCGGGCAGAGTCGATGCGTTGTCCTATTTCCATCCGGCTCTGGCGCTGCAACAGGCTAAAGTCGGCAAGGGTAATCTGATTCTGCCGAAGCCGATTATTGAGGTCAGCACCAGCGGGGCCATACGTAAAGAAGCCGATCAAACCTTCCATAACTTCCTGAATGACGAGTTTGCCAAGCTGTATCAATCCGGCAAGACGCAACACTATTATGAACAGGCGCTCAAACTGCGCGGCGTTGACGTCAGCAAAGTGCCGTCGGTCATTAAAGAAGACTGGAAATAAGTCGGAAACGGTTAAAGCGACAGCCCTGAACGGAGTCAGGACATCGGCATTAGCGGGGTCAGCAGCGCGGCGACATCCTGGCATTGTTCCAACTCGGATAACGCCGCCGTTGCCTCCGCAACCGTTGTTGGGGCAAGCCGGGGCGAGAGATTCTCCGCAAACGTCGCCATGATGCGGCTTTCCGCTGGGGNNGCTGCGCGCACCCCAGCGGAAACGCAATGCGCTCACCACCGTTCACTGCGTGACGACATCAACCCGCACCACCTGACTACTCGCACCGGCAATGCCGCAGCCCAGACTGTCGATAAAATGCAGCACGATTTTTCGTCTTAAGGCGGCGGGAATGTCCTGAATCGTCAGTCGATGAGCAAAGGTCGCGAGGCGCAACGTCAGAGGAAGTTCAGCAGCGTGAGGCATCGCCATTCCGCCATTCTTTTATAAATAAAAGGAATATTAGTACCACGTTTTATTATTTATTTATCATTTTTTCGACCTGCTAAGATGCATCGGTTCTAACAAAATAAGAAACGTATTTCCTAATTGACCCTAAATAATGCGAGTTTCAGGACAAAACGTTAGCGTTTTGAACAACGCAAAGCGTTGGCCNNACATGCAACTTGAAGTATGACGGGTATACGCACTTTTCAGGGGCTCTGCATCTATGTCTTATCAGTGGGATTTTTCCGCCATCTGGCCTTACCACCAGTTGCTGTTGGAGGGGCTATGGGGAACGATAAAGATCGGAGCTACCAGCATCCTGATCGGGATGGTGGCAGGCATGGTGCTCGCCGCCATGAAAATGTCGCCGCGTCGGCTCTTGCGCCTCCCCGCCGCGATGTTGATTGGCTTCTATCGTAATACGCCCGCGCTGGTGCATTTTTTCTGGATTTACTACGCCCTGCCCGTCATTACGCCGTTAACGTTTTCGCCTTTTACCGCCGCCGTAATCGCGCTGTCCGCACAGTCCGGTGCCTTTTATGCCGAAGTGTACCGTGGCGCGATCTCTTCTATTCACACGGGACAATGGGAAGGGGCAAAAGCGCTGGGCATGTCGAAATCAACGGCACTGCGTCGGGTCATTCTTCCTCAGGCGTTACGCCGCATGATCCCGCCCTTTATTGAGCGCTCGTTTGAACTCATCAAATCCACGTCGTTGGCGTCATCACTGGCCTATAGCGAGTTGCTTTATCAGGCAATGCAGATCAACAGCCAAACCTACCGACCGCTGGAAGTCTACAGTCTGGTAGCCGTGATGTATTTCACCCTACTGCTGCTGATTAGCCTGTTCAGTCAACATATTGAGAAACGGCTGTCGCTGGCAGACCGTCGGCTCGCGTAAGGAACATCATGCACTATCAATGGGATTTCTCGCTGGTCTGGCACAACCTTCCCGTGCTGCTGAAAGGCCTTGGCGTCACGCTCGAACTCTGGCTGCTGGCTGGTGTGCTGGGCACCGCGCTGGGGCTGGTTCTCGGTCTTTTTCGCGTATTTGGCAAACGCTGGCTGTCGCTGCCCGCCAGATGCTTTGTCGAAATCTTCCGTAACACACCGGTTCTGATCCAACTGATCTGGTTTTATTACGCCTTCCCGGTTCTGGTCGGTGTGCAGTTCAGTACCTTTTCCGCCGCCGCGCTGGCTCTGACGCTGTATAGCGCGGCGTACTGTACGGAAATTTTCCGCGCCGGCTTGCAATCCATCGACCACGGACAGTGGGAAGGCGCGAAAGCGCTGGGCATGCGACAGGCGGTGATCCTGCGACGCGTAGTTCTGCCACAGGTGTTACGCAATATGCTGCCCGCTTTGACCAACCGGATGATCGAACTGGCCAAGGTGACCTCACTGGCTTCCATATTGGCCGTCAACGAACTGATGTATCAGGGGAGGCTGCTGAGCAGTACCTATTATCGTCCGCTGGAAATCCTGACGGTGGTGGCACTGCTCTATTTCGTTTTGATCTGGCCGGGCAGCTACCTTGCCGCACGACTTGAACGTCGTTTCCGTTCAACCCCCTAGCCTGACAGCGCCACAGGATTGCTATGCGTGAAACTATGTCTTTGAATGAAACTATTAGTTTGAATAAAAATCATACTTTGAATGACGATATCGTCCTGCGCATTCGCGGGCTCCAGAAACGCTTCGGTGCCGTTGAGGTCTTGAAAGGGATCGATCTGGATGTACGCCGCGGCGAAAAAATTGCCATCATTGGCGGCAGCGGGTCGGGAAAAAGCACCCTGCTGCGCTGCCTGAATTTTATGGAGATCCCCAGCGCCGGCACCATCGAACTAGATGGCATAGTACTGGGAAAAACCAATGCACAAGGCCAGCGTGATTATCCCGAAAAGCAGCTGTGCGCCGTGCGGGAACGCGTAGGCATGGTGTTTCAGCAATTCAATCTGTTTCCCCATCTGACCGTGCTGGAAAACGTGCGTGAAGCGCTGGTGTCGGTGAAGAAAATGCCACGGCATGACGCCGATGTGATCGCCAAAGCCCAGTTGGAAAAGGTCGGGCTGGGCAACAAGCAAGACGCGCGTCCTGCCAATCTCTCCGGCGGTCAGCAGCAGCGGGTGGCGATTGCCCGTGCGCTGGCGATGTCACCGGAAGTCATGCTGTTCGATGAACCGACATCGTCACTGGATCCAGAACTGGTGGGCGAAGTACTGCACACCATCCACGCGCTCGCGGAGGAAGGGCGTACCCTGCTGTTAGTCACCCATGAACTGGGATTCGCCTATCACTTCGCCGACCGCGTTATCTTTATTGAAAATGGCGTGATCCACGAAATGGGCAGCGCCGAGCAGGTGCTCAAAAATCCGCAGCAACCCCGTACCCAAGCCTTCCTTGCTCGTTTTGCCGAGCGAGCATTTTAACTCATCATTCAGGAACAGTACGATGCAATCCACCTTATCCAGCCAAAGCAGTCAGGCCTATTTGCAGGATCCACGTAACAACGACGTACAGGTATATGTAAATGGGGAATTTGTTCATCGCGACAACGCGGTGGTGTCGATCTTTGATTCCGGCTATGTGTGCGGCGACGGCGTATGGGAAGGCTTGCGTTTGGTTAACGGTCGCCTGATCGCGCTGGATGCCCATCTGGATCGCCTATTCGACGGTGCCGCCGCGATCCAACTGGATATCGGCCATAGCCGGGAAGAACTGACCGCTATTCTCTATCGAACGCTCACTATCAACAGCATGACCGATGGCGCGCATATTCGCCTGATGATTACCCGAGGGAAAAAGCATACGCCGAATCAGGATCCCCGCTTTATTATCGGCGGTGCGACGGTGGTGTGCGTGGCGGAGTACAAGGTCGTCGATACCGCAGCGAAAAAACGCGGGCTGACGCTGTTTACCTCCACCTACCGCACCAGTACGCCAGACGTCTTCGATCTGCGGCTGAATTCGCACAGTCGACTTAATCTCATTCAGGCGCTGCTACAGGCGTTGCAGGCCGGTGCCGATGAAGCGCTGATGCTGGATCCGCACGGTTTTGTCGCCAGTTGCAACTCCACCAACTTTTTTATCGTCCGTCGCGGTGAACTGTGGACATCATCAGGCCGCTACTGCTTCAACGGCATTACCCGTCAGACCATTATCGATCTCGCGCAAGCCAACGGGCTCACGGTCAAGGCGCAGGATTTTACACTGGCAGAAGCCCTTACCGCCGATGAAGCCTTTGTCACCGGCACGCTGGCGGGCATTACCCCAGTAAAAGCGCTGGACGGCCGCCCGTTTAACCCCGAACACCGCCCAGTAACCGAGCAGCTCAGCCGCTGGTATGAGGCGTATCTGCACGCGTAGTGATTGAGGTGCATTGTCATGAAACAAGGCATTTCCCTGCCCCCCAGAACCTCACCATACCCATGTTCTGCCAGCTAAATGCCTTTGATGTAAGCGTGGGTAACCACCGCGGCGGTTTAATGCACTACGTTCAACAACGAATTGATTCAACGAAATATTAACCGTTAGAAACAGTTGATTAAACGCTCTTCAACAGCAGTGCGTTAAACGCTTATTTGAGCTGAACGACAACCTTACCCTTGGCACGTCCTTGAGCAAGATATTCAAGCGCTTCCTTGGCTTGGTCGAACGGAAAGACCTTATCAATGACAGGATGAATATGTTCAGACTCAAGTAAGTCGCCAATTTCAGATAATTGACGCCCATCGGAACGCACAAATAGAAATGAGTAGCTGATATCGCGCTTACCCGCAAGACGCATGATCTTGCGGCTCATCAAACCGAAGACAAATTTTAGAACGACGTTCAGTTGGCGAGCGCTGGCGAACGCAGCATCCAGCGGCCCAGTAAGTGAAATGATCTTGCCTCCCGGTTTAAGGATACCGATGGATTTTTTGATCTCATCTCCCCTGAGAGTACCCAGCACCATGTCATAGCCATGCAGCACGTTCTCAAACGCCTGCGTCTTGTAGTCAATTATCTCATCCGCACCCAGATTACGTACCATCTGAACATTGCCCGTGCTGGTCGTCGTTGCGACTTTTGCACCAATGTGTTTTGCCAACTGGATCGCGAACGTGCCAATACCGCCAGCCCCCGCAGGGATAAATACCTTTTGCCCTTTCTGAACATTCGCCCGCTCTTTTAAGGCTTGCCAGGAGGTCAACCCGACCATTGGGATCGAGGCGGCTTGCACGAAGTTCAGATTAGTTGGCTTTGGTGCGGCCACATTCTCTGGCACGACGGCGAATTCGGCGAGTGAGCCTGAGCCGAGATCGAACAGACTGGCGAAAATAGCATCACCGGGTTTGAAACGGGTCACACGACTCCCAACCTCTTTCACCACCCCGGCCAAATCGCTTCCCATCGTGGCTGGCAGTGGGAACTTAAGGATAGGTTTGAACATACCCGTTGGAATCATGTTGTCGATCGGATTCAACCCCGCGGCGTAAACCTCAACGAGCAGTTCGTCAGGCTTTAACGTGGGATAGGGAACCTCGATGAAGCCAATCTCGGGCGATTTACCATAGCGTTTGAATGTGAGTGCTTTCATATGATTTGACTTCCTATTATTGACTAACTGATGTGACATGGCGAAGGTTGGGAATAAATGCCCCCTTGCCCAGTGCTGGAGATACTCAGGATGAGAGAATGACCTTGCGCTTCAAGGCTCATCCGATGGTCGCGTCCCGAACCGACGGCTACCGGACAATCCCTCCTGAATTTTTAGGCTATCCGTTCAAGCATTGACGTCCACGACGGTGCGACCACGTACCTGCCCTTGGAGCATCGGCTCAACAAGACCCACCACATCAGTCAAGCCGATGACCTGCGTGGCGTGTGCAAGTTTACCCAGGTCCAGATCGGTGGCCAGGCGCGCCCATGCCTGCAACCGTACGTCCTGCGGCGTGTTGACTGAGTCGATACCAGCCAGTGTCACGTTGCGCAGAATAAAAGGCAGCACAGAACTAGGCAGATCCGCCCCCTGTGCAAGCCCGAAAGCCGCCACGGCGCCGCGATAACGCGTTTGCGCCAGCACATTGGCCAGAGTGTGGCTACCCACGGAGTCGATCGCTCCGGCCCAACGCTCTTTACCGATTGGGGCATCCGGCTCGGACAGCGTGCGACGGTCAATGACCTCGGCAGCGCCCAATTCGCGTAAGTATCCGGCTTCCTCCAGACGCCCGGTCGAGGCCACAACCCGATAACCCAGTTTAGACAATAGGATGACAGCAACGGAACCCGCGCCACCACCCGCTCCTGTTACCAACACGTCCCCTTTGTCCGGTGTCACGCCCGCATGCTCCAACGCGAGCACAGACAGCATCGCAGTGTACCCAGCCGTGCCAATCGCCATAGCATCACACGTCGAAAAAACATCGGGCAATTTGATCAGCCAGTCGCCCTTGACGCGCACCTTCTGCGCCAAGCCGCCATGATGGGTCTGGCTAAGCCCCCAACCATTGGCGACGACACGGTCACCAACGTTGAACCCAGCGTGCGACGAGGACTCGACAACCCCAGAGAAGTCAATGCCAGGAATCAGCGGAAACTGACGGATGATCGGTGCACGACCACTGATAGCCATCGCATCCTTGTAATTCACTGTTGAATAGTCTATCGCGACACTGACGTCACCTGGCATGAGCTCGGCTTCATCAAAATCAACGAGGGCTGTTGAAATTGCGTCTCCTGTTTTGGTGGTCAGCAACGCATTGAAAGTTCGGTTCATTTTTACTCCGTAATTGCAAATTTCGTAAATGAGTCATCATGTTGAAGGGCAAAAACGTGCTAGAGATGCTCAACGCGTTGTATAGACAAAAGACGCTGACACGGCTCTTAACATTATGCCGTGCCGAGCACATGTACCCGTATCGCGGCCCATTCATGGCATGAGTTACCCCAAACCAAATTGCTTGTGCAGCATCTTGTCGAAGAAACCACGAGGAAGAAACCGCCGAGCAAATGCCCCTTGGCGAGCAACCTTTCCCGAGGGATAGCGGAGATGCGGTGTCTTATCGTTTGCCGCCAGAACGATGGTTTCGGCCACACTATCGGCACTATCCGCTACCGATAAGGCGCTCTCATAGGCAACAAGGTATTTCTGTCGGCTCATATTATAGACAGTCAGAGGCCGATCAGATGCGGTAACACTTGAGTCAAATGACGTCCGTGTGACGCCCGGTTGGATCACCGCAACGCGCACCCCAAACTCGCGTACTTCGTGGTCAAGAGATTCGGAATACCCTTCGATCGCATGCTTAGTCGCCGAGTAATGTGCATTGTAAGGTGCTGGAATAATCCCCAACCCCGAGCCCACATTCAAGATGCGACCACTGCCTTGCTTACGCATGGTGGGTAAAACGGCATTCGTCACCCTGACGACCCCTAGTACGTTCGTTTCAAACAGCGCACGTACCTGTGCAATAGAACTCTCTTCCGCTGCCGCAGGACCAAGGCCGAAGCCTGCATTATTGACCAACAGATCGATGCGTCCTTCCAGATGCAGCAGTTCACCAACGGCGGTGTTAACAGATTCGTCGTCTGTCACATCCATCGCCAGCATAGAAAAGGCGTGCAGACCTTCCTGAGTGCCCCGTCTGCTCGTGCCATAGACCCGATAGCCAGCCGTTGCAAGCTTCTCGGCAGTGGCTCTCCCGATGCCCGATGAAGCCCCAGTAACGAGGGCAACACGCTTATCTTTTTTCATTCCATACTCCTGATCATTTTTGCAAATTGCTGTCCGACATCTGGAGGCAGATTGCGCCGCAAGCCAGATGTGCAACCAATGTGTTCAGATGCGTTTCGTCACCTGCGACAAGTACGAGATCGTGACCACAACGGGCTTCCAGTGGCATAGGTGGCACCAATGCCACTGGAAGCCCCTGTGATGGGGACAGTTGCAGGCTTGGTCATCATGTTATTCCTTTGAATGAGTCATTTGAGTTAACAAGTTCAGCCACTGCACACGCTGAAAAACATTTTCTTGGTCGTGTCATTTCAGCGTCTGGCGTTGTAAGTAGACTCAATGATGACGATCACAATCTAAACTGTCAATATTTTGATTATGGTCATAATCAATGTATAGTGGATTCATTCCTTAAGACATAAACTCATAATGGAACAGATATGAAAGTCACTAAGGCACAGGCGCAGGCAAACCGAGCGCATATTGTTGAAACGGCATCTACCCTGTTTCGTGAACGCGGTTACGATGGGATTGGCATTGCCGACCTCATGGCCGAGGCTGGCTTCACTCACGGCGGCTTCTACAAACATTTCCGCTCTAAGGCCGACCTGATGATGGAATCGGCAGCGTGTGGCCTCGCACAAACAGCAGAACTGTCGGCTAGCTCAGATATATCGGAGCTAGTACAGGGTTATCTCTCACGTGAGCATCGTGATGCCCGTTCAACAGGCTGCACGATAGCGGCGCTAAGTGGGGATGCGGCACGCCAACCAGAAGAGGTTCGAGAGACTTTTGCGGTCGGTATAGAACGTGTGCTGGCCGAACTGAGTAAAGCAAACATGTCACCTGACTCGACAGACGCTAACGCTGAGCGAGCCAAATACCTTGACATACTGGCACATGCACTTGGTGCCATCGTCATGTCGCGCGCCTGCCCAGACGATTCCCCACTGGCCGATGAAATTTTGGCGGTTTGCCGTGACAAAATCCTCGCGTCACTGAACACGCCAGTACCCGAGGGCGCGTGTGTGAACAAACACCGCGTTTGAAGGCTGTTAACGCCGTCGACATCTATCCGACGTACATTTTTTATCAACGGAGCAACACATGAAATATACAACTTTTGGTAAAACCGGCCTTCGAGTCTCTCAGGTCGCTTTGGGTACGGGTAACTTCGGCACCGGCTGGGGCCATGGCGCTGACCCAGAAGTCGCAGAGGCCATCTTCAACGGCTATGCCGAGGCGGGTGGCAACTTTATCGACACGGCGGACATCTATCAGTTCGGCCAGTCTGAAGCGTTTCTCGGCAAGCTCCTGAAAGGACGGCGTGAAGATTTCGTTCTCGCGACCAAGTTCACCGACGGTGCAGCGCCCAACGCTAACCGATTGGTGACAGGCAATAGCCGCAAGGCTCTGGTCGCTTCCGTAGAGGCCAGCCTCAAACGCCTCAACACTGACCGGATCGACATCTACTGGGCACACCGTCCTGATAACGTCACCCCGATCGAAGAACTCGTCCGTGGTTTTGAGGACCTCGCACGCGCAGGAAAAATTCTCTATGCTGGCCTGTCGAATTTTTCTGCCTGGCGTCTTGCCCGTGCAGTCACGCTGGCAGAATTGACCCACGCAGTCCCTATCGCAGCGGCACAGTTTGAACACAGCCTGGTCCACCGTGATCCGGAGGCAGACCTCTTCCCTGCTTCGCTCGCACTAGGTCTTGGCATCGTGACCTGGTCACCGCTGGGGGGGGGCATGTTAACCGGCAAGTACCGACAAGGGGAAAAAGGACGCGCTGAAGGTTTTGGTGGACGCGCATTCCAGTCGGAGAACTCTGCACACCGGACACAGATTCTCGACACGGTATTGGCTATTGCCAATGAGCACAGTGTGAGTGCCAGTCAAGTCGCCATCGCCTGGGCGGGTACGCATGGTGCAGTACCGATCATCGGTCCACGTTCACAGACCCAGCTCAGCGATAACCTTGGGGCGCTGACGCTAACCCTATCAGACGAGCAACTCAATCGCCTCGACACCGTGAGCAACATCACGTCTTCAGCACCGGAGAGATCCCCGATTCCTTGGGCATCAGACCTCACCCGCGTCGTCGCTTAAGCTGAGTAAAGCAGTAGGGAGAAAGCCAGTCGACCTCCCCAGAGATAGCATCAGTGTATGACCACTCGATTTTGTATGGTCATACACGCATGCGGCGTTTTCACGTCACGGTAGCTTCCGTCATGACATTGCCACGGTCGCAAAAGATTATTTAGAAGATACACATGAAAAATAAGCTTCCCTCGTCCGCTCTAACACCAGCACTTTTCAGACCAACCTATTACCCGATCTGGGCGATATTACTGGCTGCAGCCGGTGCGTTTGCATTCACCATGGGGGTGCGCAATACGATGGGTTTATACCTGTCATCATTGAACACGACCACAGGATTAGGGATTACGGACATCAGTCTGGCTTTCGCTTTCGGACAGCTATGGTGGGGAATGACACAACCTTTTGCAGGTGCGATTGCAGACCGCATCGGCGCGGGTCGTGTGATTGTCATTGGCGTGATACTCATTACCATCGGTACGACGGTTACTCCTTTCATGCACTCCACTCTTGGCCTGATTATAAGCCTTGGCGTATTGGCTGCTGGTGGGGCTGGCATGGCGGGTCCTTCCGTTCTGATGGCAGCAAGCGCAAGACTTGTGCCAACGAATAAGCGAGGATTGGCTACAGGCATTGTTAATGCTGGCGGTTCTCTCGGACAATTAGCCATGGCCCCCATCGCAATCGGCTTGACAGCATCCCTGGGTTGGGAGCAATCCATGCAGTGGCTGGGTGTCCTGGTGCTGTTGGCGCTACCCGCCGCATGGGTACTCAAAGGCAACGCCAACACAATAGCAGTCACCTCAACAATCGCATCAGACTCAGCGATGCCTACGGCACGCCATGCTCTGGCCCACGCGCTAGCAACACCGAGTTATTGTTTCCTCGCGGTAGGCTTTCTGGTCTGTGGGTTCCATGTCGCATTTCTTGCTACACATCTACCTGGTATGGTCGAGAGTTGCGGTATGCCTCCGGCGATTGCAGGCTGGTCACTGGCGATGATTGGCCTGTTCAATATCATAGGCAGTCTCACCATGGGCTGGGCAGTGGGACGCTGGCGTATGAAATCGTTACTTTCATTGCTGTATGCGACCAGAGGCCTGGCCGTTCTTGCATTCTTACTTGCCCCCAAAACACCGACCATTATGCTTCTGTTTTCAGCGGTTATGGGTGTGACTTTTCTGTCAACAGTGCCGCCTACCGCTGGGCTCGTCGCAAAAATGTTCGGACCAACCAATATGGCAATGCTCTTCGGCGTTCTGATGCTAGCGCACCAGATCGGCGGTTTCCTCGGCGCTTATCTCGGTGGCCTGGCTTTCCAGGCAACAGGCAGCTATGACTGGGTCTGGTACATTGACATTGCGTTGGCAACAGGCGCGGCGCTCATCCATTTTCCGATTCGCGAGCTACCTCCGTCTACTCATTCGGCTCCAGAGTCGACATAAGCGGCGGACGCATCGTCAAGCAGAACGGCAAAGTCCTGGGCGTGGACAGCACGCGTCTTCGTGCAGCCATTGATGAATCGCGTGAGCATCTGTTTGCCGCCGCCGGATATGAGCCTGACATTTTTGCGGAAACCTTCCTGCCCCTGAAGCAAGCACACTGACAGGTAAACGTATGGGCATGATTTATGACGCCATCGCTTTTGCAGCAGGTCTCGGGCACCCTACAGACCACCCTGAACAGCCAACTGGCACGAGGGCTCGGCGGTTCGTCACTGAACACGCTTTTTTGCACCAGTGCACGTGTTGGACTTACTGAACCAACCGCATATGACGGTGCACTTTTCAGTATCCGGTCACCATTTTTTGCCGGATTGCCAGAAAACCGCTTCGGCTTAATCTCATCCAGGCGTTGCAGGCGGAAGCGGATAAGGCACTGATGCTGGATCCGCAATGCGCGACTGATTTCTCAAGTAATAAGGGAAAGGACAACATTGTGTTTTCTTTCAGACGGAATTGTGGTGTGGGAAGTCAACCGTTACCATGAGCCCGCCTTCTGCAGACGTACTTAGGTATACGTTGCTGTTGTGTTGCTGCGCAACCGCTTTGACTATTGCCAGTCCCAGCCCACTCCCGCTTTGCATCTGATTGGGATCGCGAAAAAATCTATCGAACACGCGCTCCCTCAATTCAACGGGAATACTGAGCCCTGCATCTGAGACACGTAACTGCGTGGATTTATCTAATGATCGTACATCTACCTCAACCCGCCCGCCCTCAGGACTGTACTTCACGGCATTTTCAATGACGTTGTCAATCAGCGACATCAGGCGTTCCCTAACCGCGGTAATCCAGATTTCATCATGGGAGTAAAATTCAAGTTCAATCCTGCGCCCAGCCGCTAGCGGTGCCAACGCTGCCATTCGCTCTTGTATAAGCGTCGTCAGCGGCACAGGCTCCATAACCGTGTCAATGCGCGCTTCGCTGTGCATCAACAGCAGAAGTTGATTGACGAGACGAGCAGCACGGCTATTGCTGCGAATAATCCCTGCAAGCAACGCCTGTTGATTATCACTGCTTATATAGGACTGCAAAGCCTCAACATTGATTCGCATCGCAGCCAGAGGGGTACGCAGCTCATGAGCGGCATCTGCAATGAAAACGCGTTCTCTTTCAGCACTTTCTCGCACCCTGGCAAGAAATATATTAATAGCGTCCACCATTTGGCGAAGCTCCCTGTGCTTTGGGACTTCTTTTAAGGGAGAGAGATCTTCTGGAGTGCGTAAGGCAATTTCATTTACCACCTTGTTCCAGGGTCGCATTGCAATGCGGATTGACAGCCACGCGGGAAAAAGAAGAAAAGGAATGCAGACCAGCAGCGGCAATATGTAGTATCCGCGCGAGTTCAGGTATATAAAGAAGTTCCAGCCTCCGGCTGGGGTGACCAGCGTTACCTCCGCGTCGGAGTTCCCGGACTTTAGCGTACGGCTAGTCCAGGTGCGGCCGTCACTCTGAATACTCTGAATTTTCCCATATCGGGTGTTTGTCACCCCTGCCGGCGCGCCATCAGATGAATAAATTACCTCTTTATTCTTCCGAACGATTAGGCTGATTGACAGCTCGGGATCTTCCCCCCCGCCATAACCTTCCTGCAACGCCTTGCTGAACTTTTCCAGCACATCGGTTAGATCCTGCGGACGATCCCCCATACGATCAACCATTGTAAGAATGGTTTCGTAAGTCTTGTTGCCCAATAGCATAGAGGGGCTACGCAAGTTCTCCCATAAAATGTAGGTCAGAAAAAGACACCAAAGCAGTGTAAGCAATAGCATTTGGGCGATCATAATTCTCCGCACGAGCGTTGGGATTTTTAGGTGGCGCCAAAAATTGCGCATCAACCTGCCCCCTTCTGAATCGGTACGGTATCAATGACATACCCTACGCCCCTCACCGTTCGCACATAGCCCTCGCCGATTTTGCGACGCAAATTACCCATATGCACATCGAGAGGATTGCTCATGTTTTCTTTTGCACCGAATATCTTTTCTTCCAGAAACCGTCGTGTAAGCACGCGGTCAGTGCGCAACATTAACGTTTCAAGCAGCGCGTATTCACTTGCCGTCAAATCAACATTACGCACCCCCACTGTCACGCGTCGCGTCGGCACATGGAGAGATAATCCTCGAATTTCTATCACCTCATTCTGAAAACCGTAACTGCGCCGCGCAAGTGCTCTCACTCTGGCCAACAATTCGGCGAGAACAAAAGGTTTGACGAGATAGTCGTCTGCACCAGCATCCAGCCCAGCCAGACGATCTTGCAGAGTACCTCGAGCAGTCAGGATGATAACGGGGATTCCCTTGAACTGCTGACGCAGGCTCGCCATCAGGCTCATGCCATCACCGTCGGGCAGGCCGAGGTCGAGCAATACAAGTTCTGGCACGCAGAGATCGAGTTGATGCAGCGCATCCACTTTACGGCGCACCCATATAACATCTAATCCTTGATCTTCAAGGGCAATACGCACGCCATTGCCGAGATCGAGGTCGTCTTCAATTAGGAGAATGTTCACAATAGTTACTTTATCAACAGTGCATGAAGAACGTCTGAAGAAAAAACGGTATCAGGAAATCTATCAGATTTGCAGCCCGGCACTGACTTCAGTATTTCTTCATTTTTGGCTCATGAGAACTTCAGGGTGAGCATTCAAACTGGGCGTTCTGGTGTTTAAAACCGCTTGTATCGTAATCAGTTGAATCCACAAGGACTTCTTTAATGAGAAACATCGACCTGCATCATAAGTTCCTCCATTCGCTCTCGGGGCGTGCCCTGAAAAACCTATTGTCGGGCGCTGTCCTGGCATTACTGGCTACCCCAACGCTGGCAGCAGAACAGAAACAGGGCAACGAGTTGACTCTGGGGGGAGGCGTGGATGTTGCACCACGTTATTCGGGTTCGGATGAAAGCCGCGTCACGACTGCCCTGGTGATTGATTACTCTATGGTAAATGGTTTCTTCGTCAGCACCACGCGTGGTATCGGTTACGGTAACAGCATCGGCAAGTTGGATTACAGCGCTGCGCTGAGCTATCGCGCAGGCCGTAAGGATCGTGACGTGGACAGCGACTCGATCAGCTACGGTAGCGACCACTTGCGAGGTATGGGTGACGTCAAAGGATCGGCTGTCGGTGTGCTTGGTCTGGGGTATAGGGTGACGGACTGGCTTAATTTACAAGTGCAGGCTGAGGTGCCGGTTTCTCAACGAAGCAATGGTGAAGCCCTGCATTTTGGCATTATCAGCCCGCTCTATACGTCATCGAAAAATTCCGTCACGCTGGCACTGACCGGCAGTTGGGGGACGAGCGAGTACATGCAGACTTACTATGGGGTAAATGCATCCCAGTCGGCCGCATCGGGGTTTGCCCAACATGATGTCGGATCTGGGATTTATGCCTATTCACTGAATGCTGACTGGACACACAAGTTCAACCAAAGCTGGAGTATGGTTGCCGCAGCAGGCTTTACACAGTTGACTGGTGATGCACGCAATAGCCCAATTGTTCAACGAAAAGCCTCGCCTACCGGAAGTCTTAAGATGACATATAGCTTCTAGACGTGTGCTTCTAGGCAGCTTGTGGCTATACACCGTCAATCAATACACATTCGAACCGCCCCAGTTCAGATGATGGGGCGGTACTCGGCTCACCCACTCGCCCTGCTTATGCCCTGCTTATGCCCTGCTTATGCCCTGTTACTCAGAGCATCTGCCTCATCTCAGGGTTCCCATCAAAATCAGGTTTTCTGAATAGATTCATCTGATGACCTGAAGTCACGCTTTCTGTCGGAAGGGTTAGTCTCACGTCAAACCACCCCATCCGCTTTTGGCAAATCGGATCTTACTCACCGTGATGTTCACAGCATCTGTTTTTGGCGCGAAGTGGCCAGACCGAGGGGCTGTCAGGTCTGCTTTGAGCGAGGAGCGGACATTAATGAGAGCATGGGACCAGTGAGCATCGGCAAGTATGCCCAAAATCATGCTCGTTGATTTTGGGCTTTAGATACTTTTCACATAAACATAACTCGCTTCCAGACCGCAGATAAAACTGCGTCAGAAGCTTAATTTATCCTGCTTTTTCGCACGCAACTCGTTAATAATACCTAAAAATGCAAGCCCGACGGGAACAAGGGATCCCCACAGGACAGCGTTCCAGCCGTAGAGACTGAGCAGAGCACCTGAAGAAAATGATCCTACAATCATCACCCCAAACACCACAAAATCGTTCAGGGACTGGACCTGGGTTTTCTCTTCGGGACGGTGATATTCAATGATTTTTGCCGATGCGCCGGTGAAGCCAAAATTCCAGCCAAGACCCAGCAAAATCAGTGACAGCCAGTAGTGGAAAATATCGGTCCCACTGAGTCCGGCCAGGACAGAACATGCCGTGATAAGCAGACCCGCAGCGGCGATACGCATGGCCCCAAAACGGTTAATTAATTTACCGGTGAAAAAACCCGGACCGTACATGGCAATAACATGCCACTGGATACCGAGATTGGACGCCTGCTGAGAAATGCCGTGCATGTGCATCGAAAGTGGTGCTGCCGTCATCAGGAAGTTCATCACCATATAGGTGACCGCACCGCTGAATACAGTTCGGGCAAACCCTGGCTGACGGACAATTTCGCGTAAAGGCCGCCCACCCGTTTTTACCGCGCCGGCAGGTTCTGTGGTTTTCACGCCTTTGAGTATGAATGCCGAAATGACGGCCACGAGCGCCTGGGCGAGGAACGTGACGGCGAAGGTATGAGGCGGCCAGAGGTGCATCGTTCCGGAAACCAGCATGGGGCCAACCACGCCAGCAATCACTCCGCCCCCCATAACTAGGGATAGAGCCCGGGCCCGGCGTTCGGGCGTGACGCCGTCCGTTGCGGCAAAACGAAAGCTGAGCGCAACGGCCGCATAGGCACCGCCCAGAAATGCAGCAGTGCAGAACAACAGGAATGAGCCAACAACGACGGACAGGGCAGCAGTCAGACCGGTAATAACCCCTGCGCCGGTGCCGACCATAAAGGTGGCTTTCCGGCCTTCTTTTCGCGCCAGTGAACCTAGCGGCAGAATACAGACTGCCATCCCCAGAACAAATATGGTGATGGGCAGCGTGGCCAGCGAACTGGCCGGCGCAATGGCGTTACCCACAATTGCGCCTGTGGCATAAAAAACCACAGAGTTAGCACCGGCGAGAGCCTGTGCGGCCGACAGGCGGATGATATTGTTTTTCTGGTCTGCAACGGGCAGGAAATGTTCTGCGGGCATGTGATTAATTATCCTGATTCATGGTGAGCACTATCCGGTATCGCGCCAGACCCTGCTTAAGTCTGTTGAGCGCCTCATTTGCCCTTTCAAAGGGCAGCAGCTCTGTGACAGGCAACGTCTGAAAGAGGTGGCTGAACTGCAGCGCGTGCTCGGTTTGCGCCGGTGTGCTGACGAAGGATCCTGTCAGGGTGCGTTCAGCGCCGATCATCATACCCGGCGTGACCTGCACCGGCGTTTTTCCGGTACCCAGCAGGATCGCTTTTCCCCGCGGTGCCAGGGCGGGCAGCAAGGCTGCAACCATTTCTGAATCCGGCGCCGTAGCCACAATAAAATCCACACCACCGTCATTTTTCAGGCGTTCTGACGCATTTTCCTCAAGTGTATCGATGTAGTGATGCGCACCCAGCTCAAAGGCCACTCGTTCTTTATCACTCCCACGTGCAACTACCGTAACCTCAAAACCCATTTTACGGGCGTACTGAACGGCCATATGGCCAAGTCCCCCCATCCCGAGAACCGCCACTCGGTCGCCTGCCCTGGCGCCTGAATTACGCAGCGCGTTGAAGGTAGCGGTACCGGCGCAAAGGATCGGTGCGGCATGGGAGGAAGAGAGCGCTGAGGGAATGGCTATCAGCGCGGTATGACGCATGACAACGTACTCTGCGTAGCCGCCATCGCAGTTGAGACCGGGCGTCAGTTGGTTTTCGCAGAGATGAAAAAGCCCGCTCCGGCAGGGTTTGCAGTGCTGACAGTACCCACCCAGTCGCCCGATACCTACCCGCTGACCGGTTTGCCAGATATCGGGAACCCTATTCCCCTTCCGGGTAATAAACCCGACGATTTCATGTCCCGGTATACGGCCAAGCTGGCCCGCCTGCGGTGCTTTTTCCGCGTCCCGGAGATCGGCACCGCATACGCCGCATGCTTCAATTCTGATGAGCACCTCATCCGGGCCGGGAACGGGTATCGGCCGCTCTGTCATTTCCAGCACACCGGGGGCAACGATCTGCATAGCGCGATATTTTTTATTCATAAATTGCACCAGTAAAAATGGGGATTATCAGATTGCAGGAGCGACGATAAAACGAGATACCATATTATAGGCGGTGACGGTTGCAGCGGCTTCCACGGTCTCTTTTCCACCTAACAGACTTTTCAGCGCGTCGCTAACGTTCTTCTCGACCACGACGTTGCGGGTGGACTGGTCCGTAGATGAATCAGCAACGTCTCGGTTTGGGAATGTCATTTCTTCGTATTGAGCAGAATAATCCAGCCGCGTCAGCTCAGTATTAAGTCACCTTCGATCAGCATATTCTGGGCCAGTAACCACCGGTTCATGGAGATGTTAATCACCCGTTGATGGATCCCTTCAAACTGATGCACTGTGCCGTCACCGCTGACGTGGATGATATACTGAAGCCTGCCGGAAGCCTCCTTTGCAGGCCTGTCGCCAGTTGCCGGTATGCCCTTCGGAAGATGCCCGTCAGTGTGTATTTCAAGATGTTTGAGCTCGATACCGCAAGCCCTGGCTTCCTGAATAAAGGCGGCCATCATGCAGGCATTAAACGCAGCGAGCATCAACTCCTGGGGGTCAGGAGCCAGCCCTTCACCACCCAGCGAAACCGGTTCATCGGAATCGATAACATGACTTTGCATGACTGGTGTGACGCTGTCTGCGGAAAAGGACTGGCAGAGCGTCCGGCTGGCCATGATCCCCCGCCACGTAGTGACAAGGTCATAATGCGCGGTCTGGATTTGCATAATCACTCCAGTGCCGCACGCGGGCCAGCACGTGCGGCATAGTCATCAGGCGTTACGGCCGGCCATCACACCGCCATCGATATCCCAGATAGCGCCGGTGACCCAGCCAGTCTTGTCAGAAAGCAGGAAAGCAACGGTTTCTGCGATGTCGACCGGGGTACCCACGCGTCCGATCGGATGGAAACTGTCAAAACTGTTCATTACATCCTTCACGTCGTCTTTCGGAATGAAACCTTCATAAATTGGCGTATGTACGACGGCCGGAGAAACCGCATTCACGCGGATCCCTTTCTCACCCAGTTCAATGGACAGGTTTTTGGTCAGTGCATGCAGACCGGCTTTGGCCATTGAGTAAGCTGAAGACGGTGTGGCACCGATGGCCTGCTGTGCCCACATGGAGCCGATATTCACGATAGAGCCTTTAATACCGCCCTCGACCATATTGCGCACCACGTCACGGGTAATAAAGAACGTGGCGCGGTTAATATTCATATACATGTCATAGTCTGACGTTTCATGTTCGGTGAACAGTTTCGGGAAGAATACGCCAGCCGCATTGACCAGCAGGCTGATATCTTTGTGTTCGGCGTTAATGATATCTACCACGTGCTGCATACCTTCTTCTTTCATCAAGTCGGCAACGATGATGGAAACCTGACTGTCTGCAGCCAGCGCCTGGCGGGCCTGCTCAGCTTTGTCCTGACGATTACCAACAAGCACAACGCTGCCGCCGTTTTTCACGACCAGCTTCGCCGTTTCGAAGCCCATACCGCTTGTACCGCCGACCACTAACAGTTTTTTACCGGCAAAAGATGCGTTCATCGCTACCCTCTTTATATTCATCTGATTGAGATTGATGAAAAGCCGCGCTCCTCATCGTGTGAAGCCAGAATGCCACCCTAAAGGTTGGTTGACGACTGAGAAGAAATTGCGATACAGGAAAGAAAATCTTTCTCGCTAGCGTATACTGAGACAAATAATGGATCAGGACGACGACAATGCGATCGCTAAACCGACTTAAATGGCTACACGCTTTTGAAGCCACCGCCCGCTACGGCAGCTTTACCGGCGCGGCACAGGAGCTGGGCGTTACGCCCGCCGCAGTAGGTCAGTTGGTACGCTCACTGGAAGACTGGGTCGGGCACCCGCTTCTTCATCGCACCCGCTCAGGAAAAGAGCGGCTGACGCTGGTTGATGAAGCGCAGGAGGCGCTGCAGGACATCACGCAGGGTCTAGACAAACTTGAAACCGGATTAAACAAGCTTCGTGGCCGCCGTTCGCGCTCGGTAGTGGTAGTAACGGCGTCGCAGGTACTGATGATGAACTGGCTGATGGATCGCCTGAACCGGTTTTCGGAAACGCACGAAAACATCGATCTGCGGCTTAACGTCACGGAAAAGCTGATGGACGTGTCGCACGGCGAGGCGGATATCGGTATTCGCTGCGGACAGGGCGACTGGCCTGGCGTGAATAAAACCTGGCTGATGGATGAAGAGGCGGTGCTGGTCTGCAGTCCGCGCCTGGTGCCACCAGAGAAAATGGCCTGCAGCGAATGGCTCGCCACGCAAAAACTCATTCACGATGACACGCCGCATCCTGGAGCGGATTTTCCGTCATGGGATGATGTACTGATGGCGGTTGGTGCACCCGAAGCGCTGGAAAGCGGGCTGCATATAAACTCCACCTCAGCAGTGATCCTGTCGGCCCTGAGTGGCAGAGGCGTGGCTATTGTCCGGTACGCTCTGGTGACGAAGCTTATCGAAACCGGGCAGTTGGTCCAACTGCATCCCGACCATCGCTGGCCACTCAAATGGTCCTATTATCTTGTCACCCCACAGCAGAATGTCATGCGTGATGAAGTAAAGGTATTCCACAACTGGCTTCTTCAGGACGTCGTCTCAGACCGTTCATAAACTGTCACCTTAGCTATTACGAAGCCCTGGTAATCGCACCGGGCGCGTAATGCTTTCTCTCCCGTCAAACTGCGACATAGAATTTCTTCTCTGTCTCGCAAGATTATCTGATTTGTTGAATCCCTCTGGCTTTTTCATAATCTTCCTCAACGAAGGGTAATGCAGACCGAATCATTCAACGGCGCGTTGCCTCAACCCTGAGAAAAGGAAAGAAAGATGGCTTATCTGCAAATCACCCTAGATATCAGTAATGAAAACCGTACGGCAGCAGCAGGGGTATACCAGAAATACAAAACCCCGTTTCTGACCACCATCGAGGGTGCCACCTCTAAAGAACTGCTTATCCGTGACGAAGACGTCCAGGTGCTGCACGGTTTTAATACCGTCGCCCAGGCACAGGCATATCTCAACAGCCAACTATTCACACAGGACGTCGTTGCCGGATTAAAACCTTATTTAAACAGCGCGCCTGACGTGCGTATTTTTGACGTCATGTAATGACTTTTCTGAGACAAACACTAACCGGAGTGTTCAATGTTCTTAAACTGGAATGAATACCGCAGTGGTCTGCTCGCCACTGTTAGCAAATTTGCCAAACTGCAGCCTGAATTTATGAAAGGCTTGCAGCAGATGGACAAAGGGGCGTCAGAAAACAAGCATCTCGAGCCCAAAACCCATGAGCTGATTGCACTGGCAGTTGCCGTAACCACCCGCTGCGACGGCTGCCTGGCCGTACATGTAGACGCAGCGGTTAAGCACGGTGCCACGCGTGAAGAGATCGCCGAAGCGCTGGCCGTTGCCATTAACCTGAATACCGGCGCAGCGCTGACGTATACCGCGCGAGCCCTGGATGTGTACGATAATCTGCCGAACAAATAGGCCTGCAGGCGGTTCCCTCTAGGACCGTCTAATCAATGACTATGATGTTACTGAATTCTGATTTTTCGCAGCGTGCAATCATCACCCCGAATGATTATCAGTGGGTACCTTCTCCCCAGCCCGGCGTTGAGCGCATAATGCTTGACCGGATTGGTCACGAGCAGGCCCGCGCAACCAGCCTTGTCAGATATGCGCCCGGATCCGAATTTCCCGCACACAGCCATCCCAGCGGAGAGGAGATTCTGGTGCTCGAGGGGACTTTTACCGAAAACGGTGTCGATCACCCTGCCGGCTGGTACCTGCGCAGCCCGGACGGTTCTTCTCACCAACCCTCAAGTCGCGACGGCACAACCATTTTCGTCAAGCTGCGCCAGATGTCTGCCGATGAACGCCAGCCGGTCAGGATAAATACCCAGGAGGCAGCTAACTGGCACGGTCAGCCGCAAAGACAAGTCTGCCCTTTATTCTCCGGCCCCCTAGAAACCGTTCTGCTTCAGAAGCTTGCTCCGGGCGAGCGGATCTTCTGTGCGCCGCTTGTTGGCGGAGCAGAACTTTTTCTTCTGAAAGGGCAACTCGGGGCGCCCGACGGCTGCTATGAGGCAGGAAGCTGGCTGCGGTTTCCACCGGGAGATATGCCTGCTCTGATGGCCACCGCCTCTGGCGCACTTTTTTATCTGAAAACGGGACATCTCAGCCCAATAACCCTGACCGGAGCGACATTATGAAGCAGCGCGTTGTTATCATTGGTGCGGGCATAAGCGGCCTTTATGACGCCACGCTGCTTGAAAAAGCGGGTGTGGACTATGTGATTCTTGAGGCTCGTGACAGAACAGGCGGGCGCGTGCTGTCAGGCCTGGAATTGGCGGGGACCTCCGCTGGCATTCATGTAGATATGGGGGCCGCGTGGTTCTGGCCTGATATTCAACCAGACTTCGCGCATCTGATCGAGCGGCTGAATCTTCCGGTAATAGCGCATGGCCGTCCGGGTGACATGCTCTACGAACGCCAGCTGAATTCACCCCCCGAACGCTATCCAGCATGGGAGAGCTCCCCGGCGTCTTTCAGGCTGAAGGGAGGAATGCAGGCGCTGACGGCGGTACTTAAAAGTCAGATCCCGGCGGAGAAGATTAAAATCGGCCATCAAGCTGTGGCTGTTTTGCGAGCCGGCAAGGAAATGCAAGTCCATACCCGGTCCGAAGGCAGTAAAAAAGCCGTGTTCTCCGGTGAGCATGTTTTCCTCGCTCTGCCTCCTGCTCTGGCAGCTAAAATAGATTTCAGACCGGCGATGCCGGAACAGGTGCTGTCGAACTGGCGGAAAACCCCGACGTGGATGGCCCCCCATGCAAAATATGTAGCTGTATATAAAACAGACTTACTGCATGCACGTCAGCTTTCCGGGAATGCAGGAAGCCGCGTGGGGCCAATGGTTGAGATCCACGATGTATCCGAGCCAGATTCGGGTAAAACGGCGATCTTTGGTTTTATTGGCGTACCGGCAAAATCAAGATGGACAGTCAGCGAAGCTGTTCTCAAAAATCTTTGCCGGGAGCAGCTCGTACGCTTATTTGGACAGGATGCGGCAGAACCCGAAGCTGAGTATATAAAAGACTGGGCGGCCGATCCGTTTACTGCAACAGAATTTGATCTCCTGCAGGAGGTAGGGCACGCAATGCCTGAACAACTTCCCGCCAGGGGAGTGTGGTCCGGTGAGATAACAGGTATCGCCAGTGAATGGTCGCCGCAGTTCTCGGGCTATCTGGCAGGCGCTATTGACTCTGCATCATCGGGCATTGAACGCTGGCTTCAACAGAAATAACCCCGTGAAAATGGTTTGTAGCCTTTCGAACCGGAGAGGGGTTGTTGAAAAACATGAGTATCCGGTTCGATAATACGTCTGTTATAGACCGCGACATAAGCACGTGCGCAACGTTGGACAAATAAAGGAGGGTAAAGTCGGTTAAGCGAAAGGAGGCATGACGTTGCTACAGGCGGCAAACGCCGCCTGCAATCGTGAGTCGTAATTAATAACGTTCCAGCCAGTGGGCGTAAGGCGTTGGCAGCGTCCACGAGGCGCGATCGATGCCCAGTTCGCGTGCAGCCTGATAGCTCCAGTGCGGGTTCGCCAAATGCGCTTTTCCTACCATCACCAGATCCAACTGACCCGATGCCACAGCCTGCTCGGCCAGCTCCGGCGTGCCGAAGCCCCAGGCAGAAGAGACAGGAAGGTCGGCCTGCTCGCGTACCTGCTGCGCAATCGGTCCCATAAAGGCAGGTGCCCACGGAATGTTCGCCGTCGGCGTAGAGAAACCAATGCTAACACTCAGCATATCCAAACCCGCTTCTTTAAAGCGGCGTGTCAGCTCAATCGATTCCTGCAACGTTTCTTCATCACGACCGTCAAATTCAATCACGCCAAAACGGGCGGTCAGCGGCAGATGCTGTGGCCACACGTCGCGAACGGCAGCCAACGTTTCGAGCAGAAAACGGCTACGGTTGTCGAAGCTACCACCGTACTGATCGTTGCGTTTATTGGAGTGCACGGAGAAGAAACTCTGTGCCAGATAGCCGTGAGCAAAGTGCAGCTCCAGCCATTCAAACCCAGCGTCCAACGCGCGGCGAGCGGCAGCAACAAAATCATCACGCACGCGGGCGATATCTTCCAGCGTCATTTCCTGCGGCTGCTTGGGCAAATTCGCACCGAAAGCTTCTGCGGAAGGGGCAATAGTCTGCCAGCCGCGTGCATCACCCTCTGGAATATGGTCGTCGCCTTCCCAGGGAATGTTGGCGCTGGCTTTACGTCCGGCGTGCGCAATCTGAATGCCCGGCACGGAGCCTGTATCTTTAATGGATTTGGCAACCTTGGCAAACGCCTGCGCCTGTTCATCATTCCAGATTCCGGTACAGTGCGGAGAAATACGGCCCTCGGGGGAAACCGCTGTTGCTTCTACGATAACCAACCCGGCACCACCGCGCGCCAGAGAAGCGTAATGCACCTGATGCCAGTCATTGATCAGGCCATCATTCGCAGAATAGGTACACATCGGTGGAACGGCAATACGGTTGCGTAACGTGATGTCTTTCAGTTTGAAGGGTTGAAACAGTGCGGACATAATATTTTCTGCCTTGTCTGGTTACTTCGATATTTCGATATTATTCGAATAATAGATTTTAGACAACCCTGACGCTATAATTCGCCCATGAGACCTTTTAAGCACCCTACTCCCGAAGAATTTACCCTTGAGCGCGTCCTGTATGCCTTGAGCGATCCGGTACGCTTATCCATTGTGCGTTGTTTATCCGTACAAGAAGAAGCAACGTGTAGCGAACTTGACGGCGGTCGGCCAAAATCCAGCGTATCCCACCATTTTCGCGTGTTGCGCGACTCGGGCCTGCTGCATACCACCAACATCGGCACTACGCACATCAACCGACTGCGCCGCAGTGATATGCAACAGCGTTTCCCCGGCCTGCTCGACGCTATTCTGGCCCAATCCGCCGAGTAAATTTTTAGCATTAATGGCGGTCGTTCCGCCATTACACACGCCCGTTCATTCCCCTTTCCCGCTATTCCAATATTGCTGCTTTGCTTTGCATTTCTATGAATATAGCGGCCACCATTTTTCCATTACTCTGATGCTGATACGGGTTTTACGAGGCAGGGTCAGAACCACATGGATTACTACATTGGCATAGATATCGGGACCTCAAAGGTCAAATCGGTGCTATTCGATGCCGATTTCAACGAAGTGCTGATTGCGTCAGCCAACACCGTGACCTACTCGCCGCAGCCCGGCTACGCTGAGCAAGAAATGTCGCAGGTGTGGGACGCCGTGCTGTCTACCCTGAAAACGCTGGCTACCTCGCCACCGGTACAGCAGGGCCGTGTGTGCGCCATCGGGCTGGCCGGACAGGGTGAAGGCGTCTGGCTGAGCGATCGCCACGGGCAACCGGTACGACAGGCCATTCTCTGGAGCGATACCCGAACAGCGGAACAGGTTCATCAGCTTAAACAGCGCCCAAACCTGGAAGCGACGCTCTTTCCCGAAACGGGTTCTCCCCTGCTCCCTTGTAACAGCGCGCAGCAGTTACGCTGGCTGACACAACATCAGCCAGATGCGCTGAGCGATGCCGATTACTTCTTTTTTGCCAAAGACTGGGCTCGATTTCGACTGACGGGACAGGCTAATCTGGAACTGACGGATGCCGGTACGTCACTGCTGGATCTGCATAGCGAGACGCTGTCAAAAACCGTGCTGGATAAGCTGGACTTACAGGCGATTAGGCCGATTTTTCCGCCGCTGCTTTACCCCGATGATATCGCCGGCACGCTCAGCGATACCGTCGCCGCACAAACGGGTCTGCCAGCAGGCATCCCTATCTGTGCAGGCGCACTGGATGTGTCTGCCGCCGCGCTGGGTATCGGCGCTATTCACGACGGCGACATTTTCACCATTCTCGGCACCACCTGCTGCACTGGCATTGTGTGCCGTGGTTTAACGCAGGTGAGCCTGCAAACCCGGTTTGTCGCACACGCTTGGCCGGGCCACTATCTCAACCTGTTCGCCATGCAGTCCGGCACACCGAATATTGACTGGGCGCTGAGCACGCTGACCGATGATGCCGATTTTCAGACCATCAACGCACGCATTGCCCGCGTGCCGCCTGGCAGCGGTGGCGTTTTCTATCAGCCTTACCTTAATGGCGAGCGCGCGCCGTTTTACAGTACATCAGCACGAGCGGGATTTTTTGGCATCGAGCAGTCCACCACTAACGCGCATTTGCTGCGCGCGGTCTTTGAGGGGCTCGCGTATGCGATTACCGATTCGCTCAGCAGCTACCCTGCCCACGGCGATCTCTACATCGCCGGTGGCGGGGCCGCCTCGGCGATTTGGCTGCAAATCATCGCGGACTGCACCGGACGGCGGGTGATCGCCAGTTCGGTTAAGGAACTGAGCACATGCGGTGCTGCACGCCTTGCTGCCCTATCCATCGGAGAAAGTGCCAACATGGTTCCCGCCGTCAACGCACAGGCGTCAACGTTTTTCCCTGATGCCGACGCCCATCGACAGTATCAGACACTGTTTCCGGTTTTTCGCCAACTGCGCGACCAGCTACAACCGCTCTGGCAGGCACGGGCTCAGGCGCTTAATGCACTCGACAATCACAACGCGGCGCGTTCGCACACGGCGCCTACCTCACAGGAAAGTCTTGTCTCATGAAGATCGTATTTACCGCCGAATACGGCGGCAGCCTTGATGCCTTTCAGGCACTGGGGGAATTGGTGGTAGACGGCTGGGCCATCGGCCAGCCCAAACTGAGCGAAGCGGCGCTGATTCGACTGGCGGAGAACGCCGACGTCATCGTCACCAGCTATGACGATATTACCGCCCGCGTCATTGAGGCGTGCCCCCATCTGCGGCTTATCGCCTGTACCCGCGCCAACCCGGTCAACATCGATATCGAGGCCGCACGCCGCCGGGGTATTCCGGTGCTTTACACGCCCGGACGCAATGCCGATGCCGCCGCAGAATTAACGCTGGCGCTGATGCTGAATGCCACCCGCCACATCCCTCAGGCCCATAGTGCGTTGAAGCGCGGCGAATTCACGCGTGAAACCGACACCGCGTTACAAACGCAGGATGGGCTACGGCAGGATGTAGTGTGGGACGTAGACAAACACAGCCCGTATGAGGTTTTCAAAGGCGGCGAACTGCGTAATAAGACGCTCGGCATCATCGGCTATGGCAGCATTGGTCATCGGGTCGGGAAGCTGGCGCGTGCCTTCGGTATGCAATTGCTGATTGCGGATCCGTATGTCGCCGCCGAAGAGATCGACGAGCCGGGCATTCGCAAGACTACGCTGGACGCGCTGTTTTCGCAGTCCGATTTCGTCAGCCTGCATCTGAACAGCACGCCGCAGACCAAAGGGCTGGTCAACCTCGACAGACTCAGAACCATGCGCCCCTCGGCCTATCTGATCAACACCTCGCGTGCTGCCGTTATTGTCGAAGCCGATCTGATCGCGGCGCTACGCGAAAAGTGGCTGGCGGGTGCCGCACTTGATGTTTACGACAGCGAGCCGCTCTGGCGTCATCACCCGTTCATTACCGAATTTGATAACGTGGTACTCACGCCGCACATTGCCGGCGCGACGCGGGAGACGCTGGTGAAACACACCGCGATGATCGCCGCCGACCTGCAGCGGTTTATTCGCGGCGAACCGCTGCTTTACGAATGGAAATAGACGCGGCACTAATCTGGTAGATCAACGTCTCTTAATAGGTAGGCGCTTCTGCCATAAACTTCAGCGTATGCTCCCAGTCAATCACGCCCGCATCGGATCCCAGACCGGTGGCGACCAGCCCTGAAACGGCCGAGCCGAGCTGGCAGGCCTGCTCCAGATCCCAGCCTTTCGCCAGGCCGGCAATAAAGCCACCGCAGTAGCTGTCGCCGCAACCGGTCGTGTCCGATACCGCCACGCGATAGGCGGGAATGTGCAGCGTGACATCCTGACCGAACACGTAAGATCCGGCGGCACCCGCTTTGAAAATACAGGTGCCGACGCCGCGATCGAGAAAGAAAGCTGCAATCTCCGCTGGTGTAGTCAGGCCGGAGATAAACGCGGCCTCGTCCAGCGACGGCATAAAGTAGTCGACATCTGGCAGCAGTGGCGTCAGCAGCGACAGTGTCTCCGCATTTGGCGCAATCAGATCGAAACTGGTCGTCAGCCCTTTAGCTTTAGCGTGTCGAAGCAGACGCGCGCTCTGTCCCTGATCCATTTTCGCCAGCAGACCCGTACCGCCGTGGTGTAAGAAACGTGCATTGCACACGGCGTCAAAGTCCTGCTCGTCGATGAACAGGTGATCTGACGCCCCGCGATAGTGCAGCGCAGGACGTTCACCGTCCGGCCGAATGGTCAGAATGGTCGCGGAGGTCGATGCCGCCGTCGTTCGCTGTACCAGCGAACAGTCGATGCCCAACTTGCGATAGGTTGCCAGAATAAAATCGGCTTTCTCATCTTCACCGAGGCAAGCTGCCGTCGCGGTGCGGATACCGAGTTTGGCGGCATTCATCGCCGCACCGCTGGCTGTACCGGCGGGATTAAGGCGAATTTCATCGATAAAGTGTACACCGCCGCCTTCGGGTAAACCGGTCACCGGCCGACCGGCAACATCCAGAATGGTTAATCCAACAAAAACCGCATCAAATTGGCTCACGCTCGCTCCTTCTTCACATTCTGTTTTTTTATTCGTGGTCGATTCATTATTGCCGCTGACGCAGTCGCCCTTGCAGGAAAGAGAGCGCCAGCGCCAGCACTAAAATCACGCCGCTCAGCGCATCTTTGACGATAAAATTCAGCCCCATCAGGTTCAAACCGTTGGCGATCATACCGAGAAACAGCACGCCAATTAGCGTCCCCGCCACGTTGGGTCGCCCCTGCGCGTGGAACGCGGTGCCGATGAACACCGCGGCAATCGCGTCCATCAGGTAAGCCTGTCCGGCCAGCGGCGTAAACTGACGCAGATTGGCGGATAACACCACGCCACCGATAGCGCACGTCACCGACGTGACAATCAGCAGCCAGAACATCGTGCGCCGCACGTTAACGCCGGCAATCAGCGCCGCTGGCGCATTCAAGCCCATCGCATGAATACGTTTACCGGCAATCGTCCGTTCAAAAAACAGGTAATAGGCAAGCCACAGCACCGCCACAATCACGATCGGCACCGGAACGCCCCACAGATCGCTAACGGCCAAATCATGGTACTGCGGTGCCATCCGACGGTAAGCGATCGGCCCGCCGCCCTCGGTGTAAATGCGTTCGATGCTACTACCGATAAACCACGTCCCGAGCGTTGCCAAAAACGGCTTAATGCGGCAGTGAATAATCAGCACCGCGTTAAGCAAACCAATCAGTGCGCCTCCCGCTAATGCTGCCAACACCGCTGCCTGCCACGGCAAGCCATAGACTTTGAGTGCCACCAGCGCGAAGGCGGCACCAAAATCCAGCGCAACGCCCACGGACAGATCGATCCCACCTGCGGTCACCACTAGCGTCATAGCCAGAGCCACAATCAGCAGCACCGCACTGCCCTGCAGCAGATTTCCCCAGTTACCTAACGTCAAAAATATCGGGTTTTGCAGCGAGAAAAACACCAGAAAAGCCAGCAGAATGACCAGAAAACCATAACGAATAAAGAACGACAGCCCCAGTCTGCCGCCCGGCAGCGTAGGCTGCACCGCCAAAGAAGAAGGTTTCACGCGTGACTCCTTTGCCTGCGTAGCGAGGCGGCGGCGAGCACCACCAGAATCAGTACGCCCTTAATCGCGCCGACCCAGAAGATATCAACTCGCAGCAGCGCCAGACCGTTCGACAGGGCGTTCACCAGCAGCGTACCCAGCAATGCCCCCCAGATGGTGACCACCCGACGGCGTGAAAACGCCGCACCAAGAAACGTCGCCAATACCATCTCCAGCAACAGTGGTTCTGCCGTGCCGGGAGAACTGCCCGATCCTTGCGCCACCAGCGTCAGCGAGGCCAGCGCCGCCGCCAGCGCCCCTAGCAAATACGAACCGATAACCAGCGGCGTATGGGAAATGCCTGACAGTTGCGCCGCTTCGCGGTTTCCGCCCGCGGCCTGCAAATGCTGGCCCCAGCGGCTATGGTGAACGAGAAATTGAAACAAGAGGAAGACCAGCAGCATGAACCAGACCGCCAGCGGCAACCCTAGCAGGCTGCTATCGCGAAACGCCACAATCACCGGATCGCTCACGCTGATGCGCCGCTGCTGAGTCAGTAAATTGGTGAGCCCGATAACCGCCACGGAGCAGGCTAATGTCGCCAATAGCGGCGGTAGCCGAATCGCCACCACCAGCGCGGCATTCACCGCCCCTGCCAGTAGCGCAGCTCCTGCCACCAGCGCAATCAACCACGGGTAGCTGAACCCTGCGTTCGTCAAACCGTCGCTGATTATCGCCACGGCAAGTACCGCAATCGCAGGCAGCGAGAGATCGATACCGCCGGAGACAACATCGTCACCGCCGCCCGTAATGACGCAGACCAGCCCGAAGCACAGGATCGCTAGCGGCGCACTCTGGCGTAAAATAATGGTGATATTTTGCCAGCTGAGAAAATAAGGTGCGCTCAGGCAGAGGAACAGCAGCAGCGCCGCAAACAGCAGTAAGGGAATGTGATTGAAAAACCCGGCTAAACGCGGCGTTGCTCGGAGGGATTGTAAGGCACGAGTCATACCGCCTCCTGCATACGACCGCTGCTGGTCAACGTCAGCAGGCTATCCAGCGAGAGCTGTTCCGTCGGCACATCAGCGATGAGTTCACCGCGCCACATCACCAGAATGCGATCGCACAGCCCCAGAAGTTCACCGTCATCGCTGGAAGAAACGATAACGGCCCGCCCTTCTGCCGCGAGCTGCCGGGCAAGCTGATAGATTTCTGCTTTCGCGCCAATATCAACCCCCAGCGTCGGTTCATCAAGAATAAGCAGCCGGGTATCGGTCTTTAGCCAGCGCGCCAGTATCACCTTCTGCTGGTTACCGCCGCTTAAATTGCGCACGGGCACGCTGACATCGCGCGGCCGGATATCCAGCGTCTGCGCCAGATGGTTCGCCTGCGCTACAGCTTGCTTACGCCGCAGCCAACCGCGCCAGGCGACAGCGGGCAAGGAAGCCAGATTGATATTGTCCGCCACGGATAGCGGTAAAATCAGCCCATCGTGACGACGATCGCGCGGCACCAGCGCCATCCGCTGCGCGATGACCTGCACTGGAGAACGCGGGCGCAGCGTCTGACCATCAATCACAATATGTCCTTCACGGGCGGGCGTAATGCCATAGAGCGCATCAATCAGCGCCTCACGTCCCGAACCTAACAGCCCCGCAATGCCAACAATTTCTCCCGCCGCCACCTGAAAACGGATTGGCTGAAAATGCTGCCGATCCGTGAGCTGTTCAACCTGTAGCAGCGGCGTACCGCTTTTCTCTGTCTTGCGTTTCCCGTCAAACAGGCTGGCAATCTCTCGCCCCACCATCAGACGAATCATTCCATCGATATCCTTCGTCTCAGGATCGTCCAGCGTCGTCACACCCTTACCATTACGTAACACGGTGACGCGATCGCAAATATCCGCAATTTCATTGAGATAGTGAGAGACATAGATAATCGCAATACCGCGCTGTTTCAGCGTCTGGAGCGTATGCAGTAGCTGTGTGGCTTCCCGTGCTTCCAGCGGTGCCGTCGGTTCATCAAACACCACCAGCCGCGCCTTGCCGTCGATCAGCGCTCGTGCGACCTGCATCAGTTTGCGTTCCGCCAGACTTAACTCCCGGATGAGTCGATTGGCGTCTATCGATAAATTGAACGTATGCTGAAAAAACTGTTCCGTTTCACGCCGCATCGCCCGACGATCGACGCCTCGCCAGCGGTTCACTCGTTCCTGACCGAGAAACACCGATTCCGCCACGGTAAAATGGGGTATCAGATGCAGTTCCTGATGGATAAAGCGAATGCCGTGCGCGTGGATCACCGCGGGCGTCACAGCGCTCAACCGCTGCCCATCGACAGCGATCTCGCCGCCATCTGCGGCATAAACGCCAGCCAGAACCTTGATTAAGGTCGATTTCCCCGCGCCGTTTTCCCCGATCAGGCCGAGAATTTCTCCCGGCCGAACCGTTAGCGAGACATTGTCCAGCGCAGGAACCCCTGCAAACTGCTTGCTGATGTGCGTCATTGCCAGACCGCCGCCGGACGGCGACGGGGCTGAGTGATATCCCACCATAGGCTATTTCAGTTCGCCATAGCCAAGCTGTTTATAGACCGCCTTGGCTTCCGACTCCCCTTTGACAGGCAAGACGGGTACAAACGTCTGCGGCAGCAGTGTGGCACCCGCAAAATAGCGCGCGACGTTTTTCGCCGATGTGGTGCCAATCAGACGCGGCTGCTGCGCTACGTTGGCAACAAACGGACTGCCTTTCTCCGCCATAATTTCCAGCGTTTCTGGCCCGGCATCAATCGCTGTGACTTTCACGTCCTTGTCACGCCCCGTTTCCTCCAATGCTTGCACTACGCCGATGGCTGGCTGATCCCAGCAGGCAACGTGGATTGCATCCAACGTGCCTTTCGGGTACTGGCTCAGCAGCTCAAGGGTTTTCTTACGCGCATCTTCCGGCGAGTTGGAATATTGTTCGGCCAGCTCAGGCTGAATGATTTTGATCCCCGGATAATCCTGCAAAACGTATTTCCACAGGTCATAGCGAATACCACAGATGCGCAGCGCGTTAGAGAAGGCGTTGAAAACCGCGATGTTCCCTTTTCCGCCCAGCGCATCCGCCGTATAGCGCCCGATCGTCGAGCCAATCGCGTAGTTATCTGACGTCGTGTTATTGATGGAGTAAGACGAGACATGATCGACGGTAAAAACCGGAATCTTTGCCTCACGCAGCGCTTTAAACTTCGGTTCTACCGCGCTGTCGCCAAGAATACTGATCACGGCATCGACCTTGCGCGCCAGCAGAATATCGTGATTATTGGCATGAACCTGATTATCACGTCCCCCATCCACGCCCACGACCTGCCCACCAAGTTTCTCAATTTCTTCGGTCGCCCCTTTGTAGGCCTCACGGTCCCAAAAGTGCTGTGTTCCCACCACGGCAACACCAATGGTTTTTCCCTTCAATGACAGCGTCTCATCCGCTGCCTGAACAGAGGTCATTACCCCTGTAGCCAGCACGCACGCAGCGAGACGAGAAAAGCGAGTCTTCATCATTTTTATCCCGATTTTTATAAAATTATTAGCAGGGAAAGAGATTAGCAACGGGAAAAGTTAAATCGAAATAACAAAAATGATAATGGCTAGTGATTAAATAGAAATAGCATTGATAAACAGATGTAGCGATTTTTACTTATTGAATTTACAGGAATAAGTTATAAAAAATGCATCTTGTTTTTTATCCCTATAAAGTGAATGGTTAAGGTTCTTCTATACCCAAGGGAAAGTTTCACTAATACCACGATCGTTTCTGCATTTCTCCGCCGTTCCCTTTATACTGTGCGTTTTGTACCAAGACGAACGGCGAGACCCCTTCCGTAATGATGAATAACGATGTCCTGCGCAGCGTGCGCTATATGCTGAATTTGAATAATGACCACCTGCTGAAGATCCTGGCGCTGGTGGAGATGACCGTCCCTCCCCAGCAGTTGGCGAGCTACGTCAAAAAGGAAGGGGAAGAAGGTTATCAACCTTGCCCAGACATCGTGATGAGTTATTTCCTGAACGGGCTGATTCTGCAAAAACGTGGGCAAGATGAAAACCAGCCTGCGCCGCAGTTTGAGCGCAAGATGACCAACAATATTATTCTGAAAAAGCTGCGTGTCGCGTTTTCATTAAAAACGGATGATATTCAGGCGATCCTGCTGGCACAGAATTTCCGCATTTCAGTACCGGAAGTCACCGCGATGATGCGCGCGCCCGATCATAAAAACTATCGCACCTGTGGCGATCAGGTGATCCGCTACTTCCTGAAAGGGCTGACGGCGCGAGTACGCAAAGGCTAAAAGCGCCGTTAACGAAAGACGTGAGCGTTGCCTGACTGACCTTTTCTTATAAAGGCATCAGCAACGCTCGGTTTTGAGTACGGCATCTTTTAATACGGTATTGTTTAATACAGTATCAATGCTGTGTGTCATGCAGGATAGCGGTGACCAACTGCTCCAGCTCTTCTTCCTCAAGCTGAGTGACCTGCTGCACGCTGTTCTTATCCATTCCCGTTAGCAATAAATTACGGGCAATTTGTCTGGCACTACTTTTCATCCCTTGTTCAATGCCCTGTTCCAATCCTTGCTGGATACCGCGTTGGATCCCTTCCTCGAATCCCATTTTCTTCAATTGTTCTGCAATCGTCATAATGTCCTCCTGACCGGTTGATAGCGGTGCTGCCAGTGCGTCAATGAAATCTGCGGGTTTGGATGTGTTTCCCGCTTGTGCAATATACAATAACAGCGCCCGACGCTGCGTCAGCGGCACCGACCAGCGTTCAAATAGTAACCCAATCTCACGCGCCAGCTCCAGCATATCACGGGTACGAATATGCTTCTGTACCAGTTCCAGTAACGCCATACGTCGATGCGTGCGAATCTCATCATCCGAAATAGCAGTTAAATCCACCAGTGGGAAAGGCTGTTCATACAGCGCTTGTGCCAGTACGGGATCGGCGAAGCTGTCCAGCCAGCGGAGGCTGTAAGGATAAGGACGCACTCTGCCATGGTAAAACAGCAGCGGCACCACCAATGGTAAGCGATCGTGTCCCTGATCCAGATGTTGCTGCATAGCAGCCAGACAATAGCGTAGCAGCCGGAAAGCCATCAGCTTTTCCGGCCGACTTTGATGTTCAATCACACAGTAAATATACCCTTTGCCTGCGGTGGTATGCAGTGAGTACAGCACGTCCGATATCCGCGCGCGCAGCTTTTCATCAATAAACGACGCGGATTCCAATTGCAGCGTACTGAAATCACAGCGTTTGCGGATTTCATCCGGCAGATGAATCATCAGAAAATCCCGTGCGACTGCGATATCGCTTAAAAACTGTTTGAAGATCGCATCATGCGATGGCATCTCGTCCCCTTCCCTGTAGACCATGACTGAAAATTCAGTAGGGAGGGTAACGGGGACACGACAATAAAGCAGAAAACCGCGTAGAAAGTGGAAAGCGCCTCGAAGAAAAACCGGTTTATGTCGAGGCGCTGGCTGTAAGCAGAGAGCCGTTGCCGTCAGGCGGCTTCATGCTTTTCCATCATCAAGCGTGCAGGAGCAGCGTCAACGTGCAGCGCAGGATGACGGCAGAAGCGGACGACGTCACCGACCACCAGCAGGCTGGGCGACTGTGGCTGATAGCGCGCCAGCAGTGCCGGTAAGGTCGCCAGTGTTGCAGTTAATAACCGTTGATCCGGCTGGGTGCCGCGTTCGATAATCGCGACGGGCGTCTGCGCGGACAGCCCGTGCTCGATCAGACGCTGACACAGCCGACTGCTGTGGCTCAGCCCCATATAGAACACCAGCGTTTGCTGGCTGTCCGCCAGCGTCGGCCAGTCCAATTGCGGCTCGCCATCGCGCGAATGACCGGTCACGAAGCGCACCGACTGCGCACAAGCCCGGTGCGTCAGCGGTAGCCCTACGGCCGCCGCACAGCCTGTCGCGGCGGTAATACCGGGTACGACGTGGCAGACAATTCCGGCCTGTTGGGCATAATTCATCTCTTCACCGCCGCGGCCAAAAATAAACGGGTCACCGCCCTTGAGACGAATCACCCGTTGCCCGGCCTGCGCCAACTCGACCAACAGCTGATTGATTTTTTCCTGTGACAGACGGTGACAGCCGCGCGTTTTTCCTACGTCGATGCACAACGCCTGCTCCGGCACCAAATCCATAATCTCCGCCGACACCAGCCGATCGTAGACCACCACATCCGCCTGCTGGATTGCCCGCAACGCCTTCAGCGTCAGCAGTTCTGCATCACCCGGCCCTGCACCTACCAGCCAGATTTCACCGCCGAGTACAGGCTGACGCCGTTGGCCCTGCGCCAATATTGATTGTGTTGTCATCATGTCACACCTCATTACGCCGTGGCGCTCAACCTGCTTTTTTCAATTCATTGACCGTTATCGGCACATGCTGGCTCAATAACGCTTTCAGTTCGGGGATACAGGAACCACAGTTGGTCCCACATTTCAGCGAGCCCCCTAACGCTGATACGCTGTGGCACCCTTGACGAATCGCACCGACAATGATCGCTTCACCGACGCTATAGCAACTGCAAATCGTTGCGCCTTGCTGCACCTGCCCCTGCGGTGCCTGACCTGCCAACAACGCATGCCGCTCGTGCGGTCGCTGCGGTGGATGGATAAACGCCTGGCACACCGCATCGCTGTCGATGCGCAACGCCTGCGCGCTGACATAGCAAGCCAGCACGACGCGGCCCTCGCGCCAGCCAATCAGGTGAAATACGCCGTTACCCTGCGCGATCTGACACTGCATATTTTCTAACCCATAATGTTCCGTCAACCACGCCTGCCAATCGTCCACTGGCACGCGGTCGGCAAACAGGTACTGTGTCACCCCTGCATGCGGAATCTTGCTCCAATACGTTGCGGGCGGCGGCAGAACGTCATGCTCTGCGGGTAACGTTAATGACGCGGTAGGTGGCTCGTCAGCAAAAAATAGCGTTGCCTGCCAGGCGGTATGCCAGGGTTGGATACGCACCCGGCTGTGCTTGCTTTCCGGTTGGCCGGAATGGGGATCGGTAATCGGCGCCACTAAGCTGTCGGCCCGCGCCTGTGCGCTGAACTGCTGATTCCAATGCATCGGCACAAACACGCTACCGCGCACCTGTCCAGCGTCAATCCGCGCCCGCGCCAGCATCCAGCCGTGCACCGACGACAGGCGTACCAGATCGCCCGCCTGAATGTCATGCGTCTGCGCATCCTGCGGATGCAGCTCGCAGTAAGGCTCGCTGATATGACGCATCAGTCGGGCGGCTTTACCGGTACGCGTCATGGTGTGCCACTGATCGCGAATACGCCCCGTGTTCAGTACCAGCGGATACGTCGCGCTCCACGGGCTTTGCGGCAACGACGGCGTGACCGCCACCAGACGCGCTTTGCCATCGGCGTGCCAGAATCGGCCATCGTCACCCAGTCGAGCGCGCCCGTGTGGGTATGTCGCATTCACCGGCCACTGTATCGGTTCCAACTGCTGCCACTGCTGATTGCTGAGCGTCACCAGCCCGCTGATATCAAACGCGCGACTACCGTTATTCTCAAATCCAGAAAGCGCCGCATGTTCACGAAAGATCTCTGCCGGATGCTGATAAGCAAATGCCTCGGCAAACCCCATACGTTGCGCCACCTGACTCAACATCCACCAGTCGGCTTTGGCTTCCCCCGGCGCAGGCAGAAAGGCTCGCTGACGAGACACCCGGCGTTCGGAATTGGTTACCGTGCCGTCTTTTTCTCCCCAGCCCAAGGCCGGCAGTAAGATATTGGCGGTTTCTGCGGTATCGGTGTGGCGCATCACTTCGGAGACGATCACCAGCGGGCAGCGTTCCAGCGCCTGTTTCACCCGGTCAGCATCCGGCATCGACACCACCGGATTGGTGCCCATAATCCACACCGCTTTAATATCGCCGCGTTCAACCGCGCGAAACAGCTCCACGGCATTCAGGCCGGGCTGCGTCGCCACATTATCGCTCTGCCAGAAGCGCCCTACGCGCTCGATATCCTGCGGCGTAAAACCCATGTGGCTGGCAAGCTGATTGGCCAGCCCGCCAACTTCCCGCCCACCCATCGCATTTGGCTGTCCGGTTATCGAAAAGGGGCCGGAACCCGACACGCCGATTTTGCCGCTCAGCAGGTGAGCATTGATGATCGCGTTACATTTATCACTGCCCGAGGACGATTGATTAACACCCTGCGAATAGAGCGTGACCACTTTGTCGCTCATGCTAAACAGGTGATAAAAACGTGCGATATCGGCTTCATCTAACTGACAGAACTCCGCCACCTGCGCCACCGACCACGTCTGCGCCGACTGTAATGTCTCTTCTACACCGGAAAAACGCTCGGCCAATTCGGTGCGATCGATGCGTGGATCTTGTGCAATCCACTGCAGCAGGCCGTTGAACAGCCCGGCATCGCTACCGGGTTGCAGCGGTAAATGCAGATCGGCAATGTCGCAGGTTGCGGTACGTCGAGGATCGATCACCACCACTTGCATCTGTGGCCGCTGCTGTTTCGCCTGCATCAGCCGCTGATACACCACCGGATGTGCCCAGGCCGTGTTAGAACCGACCAGCACCACCACATCCGCCAGTTCGATATCTTCATAGTTGCAGGGAACAGCGTCTGCCCCCAGCCCGCGCTTGTAGCCGATCACCGCAGATGCCATGCACAGCCGCGAATTGGTATCCATATTGGCGACGCCAATAAAGCCCTTCATCAGCTTGTTGGCGACGTAGTAATCTTCCGTCAGCAGTTGACCTGAACCATAAAACGCCACCGACTGCGGACCGTGCTGCTGCATGGTCGCCAGCAGCCGTTCAGCCACCGTATCGAGCGCCTGAGCCCAGCTAACGCGACGGCCTTCCACGAGCGGCCACAATAGCCGGCCTTTCAAATCCAGCGTCTCTCCCAGCGCGGAGCCTTTGACGCACAGCCGACCCAAGTTCGCCGGATGGGCAGGATCCCCGCTGATCTTTACCGCACCTTGCCCATCGTGTTCTGCCAGCACGCCACAGCCGACGCCACAATAGGGGCAGGTTGTCCGACAGACGCGCGCGTTCATGATGCTTTCGCCATGGCAGTGTCTGCCAGCACGACGCCTTCAGGCACGGCTAACGGTTGACGGCATACCCAAATCTCGTCGTCTTCCACACGTACCGGCCAGGCACGCACGTACAGCGCGCTGTCATCCGGGCTCACACCATCCCGCAGCTTGAAGCGTTTCTTGTACAGCGGTGAAATCACCACCGGTTCACCCGCCACGTCACCGATCAACCCACGCGACAGCACATTCGCCCCGCTGCCTGGCTCGTGGTTTTCCAACGCGAACACCTGCTGCTCGCTACCCGGCAGGTGGAACAGCGCGATCTGCTGCTGTCCGAGGCGCGCCGCCATACCGGCATGACGTGGAATATCGCCCAACGTCGCCACCTGTACCCACTCCGCCTCATGCGCGGCGGGCTTCAGAGCAACCGGCTCTGGCGAGACCGCTTTTTCATGGTCCTGCGCCGGACGGATCTGTCCGCGTTCCGGCACCATCACTACCGCTTCATCTGGGCTATCGCTGTTCAGGAAGCCGCGGAATAGCGCCAGACGTTCCGGGCTTTCCAGCGTGGTTTGCCATTCGCACTGGTAGGCATCTACCACGCGCTGCATCTCTTTATCTAACTCTTCACCGATATTCAGGCTGTCTTCCAGAATCACCTGACGCAGATAGTCGATACCGCCTTCCAGATTATCCATCCAGGTGCTGGTACGCTGGAGACGATCGCCGGTGCGGATATAGAACATCAAGACCCGATCGATGGTGCGCAGCAGAGTTTCCGTATCCAGATCGCTGGCGAAGAGATCGGCATGGCGCGGTTTCATGCCGCCGTTGCCGCACACATACAGATTCCAGCCTTTATCTGTGGCAATCACACCGATATCTTTGCTTTGCGCCTCAGCACATTCACGGGTACAGCCGGAAACCGCCATTTTGACTTTATGCGGCGAACGCAGCCCCTTGTAACGGTGCTCCAGTTGGATCGCCAGCCCAGTGGAATCCTGCACGCCATAGCGGCACCAGGTCGATCCCACGCAGGATTTCACGGTACGCAGCGATTTGCCGTAGGCATGGCCGGTTTCAAATCCGGCATCGATCAGCTCACGCCAGATCTCTGGAAGCTGCTCCAGGCGCGCACCGAATAAATCCACGCGCTGACCGCCGGTGATCTTGGTGTACAGGTTATAGCGCTGCGCCACCTGACCGATCGCGATCAGCCCTTCCGGCGTGATCTCCCCTGCCGGCACGCGCGGCACCACGGAATACGTACCGTCTTTTTGGATGTTGGCAAAGAAACGATCGTTGGTATCCTGCAGCGGCAGGTGCTGCGGTTGCAGCAGATAATCATTCCAGCAGGACGCCAGCATCGACCCCACCAGCGGCTTACACACTTCGCAGCCTAAACCGTGGCCGTAACGCTCAAGGAGGCTATCGAACGAACGGATCTCATGCACGCGAATCAGGTGGTACAGCTCCTGACGCGAATAGGCGAAGTGCTCACAAATGTCCTTCTTCACTTCAACACCCAACTGCGTCAGTTCATACTCCATCACCTGTTTCAGCAGCGGCACACAGCCGCCGCAGCCCGTTCCCGCTTTGGTGCAGGTTTTCAGCGCGCCCAGTTCGCCGCAGCCGCCTGCCACCGCCGCCGAGATATCGCTTTTGCTAACGTTATGACAGGAGCAAATCTGTGCGCTAGCCGGTAATGCCGCCACACCCAATCCTTTCGGTGCATCGCCAGAACGCGCAGGCAAAATCAATCCTTCCGGCTGTTTAGGCAACGGCATATCGTTGAGCATCATTTGCAGTAGCGTGCTGTAATCGCTGCTGTCGCCGATCAATACCGCCCCCAGTAAACACTTGCCGTCGGCAGAGACGACAATTTTCTTGTAGACCTCGTTCGGGCCGTCCGTCCACTGGTAGCTTTGGCTCCCCACCGTGCGCCCATGTGCATCGCCAATCGAGGCGACTTCAACGCCCAACAGCTTCAACTTGGTGCTCATGTCCGCACCGGTAAATGGCGTATCGCGCTGCGCCAGCGTATCCGCCACGCTACGTGCCATCTGGTAGCCTGGTGCCACCAGCCCAAAAATTTGGCCTTTCCACAGCGCACACTCGCCGATGGCAAAAATTGCGTCATCGGAGGTCTGGCAGCGGTCGTCAATCACGATGCCACCGCGCGGCCCTTTCTCTAAATCGCAGCTATCTGCCAGCTTGTCACGCGGGCGAATCCCGGCGGAAAACAGCACCAGATCGGTTTCCAATACGCTGCCGTCAGCAAAGCAGAGGCGATGCAACGCCTGCTCGCCGTCGGTGATCTCGCGCGTTTCTTTGCTGAGATGAATCTGTACGCCCAGCGCCTCAATTTTGCGCCGCAGCATCGTAGCTCCGCCGTCATCCAGCTGCACCGCCATCAGGCGCGGTGCAAACTCCACCACATGGGTGTCCAGCCCCAGTTGACGCAGGGCGTTGGCCGCTTCCAGCCCCAGCAGGCCACCACCAATCACCACGCCAGACTTGGCCTTTTTCGCCTGTGCGGCAATCGCGTCCAGATCGTCCAACGTGCGATAAACCAGACAGCCGGGACGCGTATTGCCGAGAATCGGCGGAACAAAGGCATAAGAGCCGGTCGCCAGCACCAGCTTGTCGTAGGCAGTTTCCCTGCCCTGCGCGTCGCACACGCATTGACGTTCACGGTCGATCGCCACGATCTCACTAGCGCTGCGCAGCTCAATGCCGCTCTCAGCAAAAAAGCCGTCTTTTACCAGCGACAAAGAGGCGGCGCTGCGGCCGGAAAAATACTCGGAGAGGTGAACGCGGTCATAGGCTTCATGACGTTCTTCACCAAATACGACAATGTGGTAATGCTGATGCAGGTCGCGTTCAACCAGCTGTTCAAGAAAATAGTGGCCGACCATACCGTGGCCGACGACCACCAAAATAGGTTTGCTCATGACAGGAATCCTTACAGCTTCAGGCTGTGGGTCAGAATCAGGGGAAGAAAGGCCGAAAAGCAGCGAGGCAGGCGGAGTCATCTCGCCCGCTGTCGTGCTCTCCATCGCGGCCAGCAGGCGCGGGCTGTCGTCGGTGTCGCCATACAGCAGGACACCGCTCAGCCGCCCGTCGCGCAGTAGCAGACGACGGTAGTGCTGCGTCTGCGGATCAAAAAGGGTGTACACCTCATCATCGGGTGCCACGTTAATATCGCCGCCGCTGACCACGCCAATTCCCGTGACTTTCAGCCGCGTTGCCGCCTGTTCACGCTGATAGTCTTTCGGTGTGTGTCCGGCAAGGCGCTGTGCCACCAGCGTGGCATGGGCGAAACACGGGGCAACCAGCCCGAAGGTTTCGCCATTGAGTTCACAGCATTCGCCGATCGCGCTGATGTACGGATCGGCAGTTTGCAGTTGTCCATCCACCAGCACGCCACGGTTGCAGGGCAAGCCGCATTCGCGCGCCAGTTGGCTAGCAGGAATCACTCCCGCCGTCACCACCACCAGACCTGCCGGAATCGTGCGGCCATCTGCCAGCGCGACCGCCGTCACCCCGCGTTCATCGCCATGCAGCGCCACCACCTGCACATCCGTCTCGCAGGCAATGCCGCGTTCGCGCAGGCTGTCGCACAGCAGGTCACTCGCCGTGGCGTCCAGTTGACGCTCCATGAGAACCGGAACGCGATGCAGCAACGTGACGTCGGCACCACGCAGTTGCAGCGCCGCGGCGGCTTCAATGCCGAGCAAACCGCCGCCAATCACCACCGCAGGAACGGACTGGCCAATCGTCGCCAACATCAGCTCGACATCATCCAGCGTGCGGAAGCCGCACACGCCCGCCAGATCGATACCGGGCATCGGCGGCATAAACGGCGTAGATCCGGTCGCCAACACCAGATGATCGTAATGCAACTGCCGTTGCGTCGTTGTCACCTCACGCTGCTGGCGATCGATATGGGTTACCCGCTCACCCAGCAGATAATTGACCGGCAGCGCCGCATCGTCGTCGATAGCCGCAGGCGTCAGCAGCGTATCCGTAAACGCTTTTTCGCCGCTCAATACCGGCGACAGCAGGATACGGTTATAGCTGGCACGCGGTTCATCACCAATCACGGTGATTCGATAGCGCGTTGCGGCCAGTTGGCGCAGCACATCGACGAATCGCGCACTCGCCATCCCGTTACCAATCACAATCAGATGCGGTTTCATCATCGTTCCGGCCTCGCTGTCAGGCTGCTTTAGGCTGTTTTTCATATAAGAAATGCAGCACCTGCTGACGGTAATGGTGGTAGCGTGGATCGTCGGCCAGTACGACGCGTGAACGCGGACGTTCCAGCTCAACTTTCATGATTTCACCGACCGTCGCCGCGGGGCCGTTGGTCATCATCAGCACGCGATCCGACAGCAGCACTGCTTCGTCGACATCGTGGGTAATCAGCACAATCGTGGTTTGCAACCGCTGCTGAATCTCCATCACCGCATCCTGAAGATGTGCGCGGGTCAGCGCATCCAGCGCGCCGAACGGTTCATCCATCAGCAGGACTTTCGGCTTCATGGCCAGCGCGCGGGCGATACCTACACGCTGCTTCATCCCGCCGGAGATCTCATTCGGTCGCTTGTTCAGCGCGTGCTCCATATGCACCAGTTCGAGATTGTGAGTAATCCATTCGTGCATTTCGCGCTTGTTCATCTGGCCGCGAAACACCTGGCGTACCGCCAGCGCCACGTTTTCATAGGTGGTCAACCACGGCAGCAGCGAGTGGTTCTGAAAGACCACGCCGCGCTCCGGCCCCGGACCGTCGATTTCACGGTTGTCACAAAGTAGGCCGCCGCTGCTCGGCAGCGTCAGACCCGCAATCAGGTTCAATAACGTAGATTTGCCACAGCCGGAATGGCCGATCAGGCTGATCGTCTCACCGGTGTGAATATCAAAACTCACCTGATCCAGCGCCAGAAACTCACCGCTGGCGGTATTGAAACGCTGGCTCACCTGCTGCACTTGAATAATGGGTGTTGTACGCATCGTCGGCTCCTTAGCGGTTGTCATAGCTGAAACGGTTAGCAATCCACACCAGTCCCTGCTCAAGCAGCAGACCGATAACGCCAATCACCACGATGGCGATAATGATGTTTTCCACATTCAGGTTGTTCCACTCGTTCCAAATCCAGAAGCCGATACCGACGCCGCCGGTCAGCATTTCCGCCGCCACAATCACCAGCCAGGCGACACCAATCGACAGGCGCACACCGGTCAACACGTTAGGCAGCACCGCCGGCAGCAGAATTTTGCGCATGATGGTGAATTCAGAGAGCTTCAACACCCGCGCCACGTTCAGGTAATCCTGCGGGATACGGCGCACGCCTTCGGCGGTGTTGAGGATCATCGGCCAGATGGAGCAGATAAAAATGGTCCAACTGGATGCCGGTTCGGCACGCTGGAACAGCAGCAGGCCGATAGGCAGCCAGGCCAGTGGACTGACCGGACGCAACAGCGAAATGATCGGATTAAGCATGTTGGCCAGAAACGTAAAACGACCAATCAGGAAACCAGCAGGAATGCCGACCAGTGCCGCCAGTCCGAAGCCAATGCCAACACGTTGCAGCGAGGCCAATACGTTCCAACCGATGCCCTGATCGTTCGGCCCTGCGATGTAAAACGGATCGGCAAAGAGGCTGAGCGCCGCAAGCCAGGTCGTCCACGGCGTCGGGAAGTTTTCGCTGTTGAGCGCAGCAATCTGCCAGACTGCAACCAGCAGCCCCAGCCCCAGTACCGCAGGAAAAAGTTGTTGAAACAGCTTGCGCAGCAGCGGGCGGTAGGAGAAAGCCGGTGCCGCCGGTGCTTTTGCAGGCGTTGCGGGTTTAGTTGGCAGCGGCGTAATGTCGGCGCTGTGTACGGTTTCCGGGGCGTTATCCGCGGTAATTGGAATGACCTGGGCCTGGTTTTTCATCATCAACCTCACTTATTTCTTCACGCTAAAACTGTTGGCATAACCCGCTGGATCGCTACCATCCCAGCGACGGCCATCGATGAGCACGCTGCTGCGCATGTCGCTACCGGGCAATGGCACATTCCCCACGGCATCGGCCGCCTGCTTATAGATATCAATACGGTTAACCTGCTTCGCGACAGCCAGATAATCCGGCTCTTCGGTGAGCAAGCCCCAGCGTTTGTGCTGGGTGAGGAACCACATGCCGTCGGACAGGTACGGGTAGTTCACGGAACCGTCGTGGTAGAAACGCATCGCGTGTTCGTCTTTCCAGCTTTTCCCCAGCCCGTTCTCGTACTGGCCCAGCATGCGTCCGACGATGGTTTCTTCTTTGGCATTGATGTACGCGCGTCCGGCAACCACGCCAGCTGTTTCACGGCGGTTGTCATCAGAGGCATCAATCCAGCGTGAGGCATCGAGGATCGCGGCGGTCAGCGCGCGGGCGCTATTCGGGTTGGCGTTTACCCAGTCAGCGCGGGTGCCCAGCACTTTTTCCGGGTGATCCGGCCAAATGTCTTGCGAGGTGGCGGCAGTAAAGCCGATGTTTTCGCTGATGGCACGCTGGTTCCACGGTTCGCCGACGCAATAACCGACCATGTTGCCAATCTTCATGTTCATCACCATCTGCGGCGGCGGCACCACCACGGTGCGCACGTCGTTCAGCGGATGAATGCCGGCGGAGGCCAGCCAGTAATAGAGCCACATGGCGTGCGTGCCGGTTGGGAAGGTTTGCGCGAAGGTATAAGTGCCCGCAGGGCTAGCTGCGATATACTTTTGCAGCGCGGCGAGATCCGTGACGTTGGCTGCACGCAGCTGGTTCGCCAGCGTGATGCCTTGTCCGTTCTGGTTGAGCGTCATCAGTGCAGCCATGTTGCTCTGCGATCCAGACAGCCCCATTTGCAGACCGTACAGCTGCCCGTACAGAATGTGGGCGGCATCCAGCTCGCCCGATACCAGCTTGTCGCGTACCGCGGCCCAACTGGCTTCTTTGCTGGGAACAATGGTGATGCCGTATTTCTTATCGAAGCCTTTCACTGCGGCCATCACGACCGAGGCGCAGTCCGTCAACGGGATAAACCCGACCCGAATTTCCTTTTTCTCCGGCGCGTCGGAACCGGCAGCCCAGGCGCTATTCATCAACCCCGGCAGCATCAGGCTGCCTCCCAGTGCAGCACTCCCCAACAGAAACTGGCGGCGAGAGACGGTCATGCTTTTGGTTTTGGAATCACTCATCAACGACACCCTTGCGCAAAACACCTTTTCAGGCGGTAAAAACAAAAACGGCGTCCACAAGCCCATGCAGAATCTGCACGCTTATGGACGCCGTTGTCCGATTAACACCTTCCGCACCGCCGTTGGCCCGAAACGCATTATGAATGTTTGGTTGTTGCTAATGAGTTAAAGCAAGGTTTGTGCCAGCTATCACAGTTTTGAGCATTCCACTTCGCAGGAGCCGTCTCTTAGTCACATTTCTATACAGACTCAGAGACCGTTTCGTGCGCCATACCGCCACCATGATATGCGATACCGTACACGCGCCCGACGCAGGGCGCTCAAGCGCCGCAGCCCTGCGAACCCTGGCTTCTGGCTAAATTATGCCGCTACGCGGTGCCATCGGTGGACATGACCGCTAATCGAGCCGCCAGTGACGCGTTCCCGACGCGGCACTGACTTTCGCGGCATCCATGCCGCTCA
>NZ_JACDSF010000017.1:76859-104215 GCF_013449685.1 Pectobacterium brasiliense
CGGGAACGCGTCAGCCACGGTCCGTCAGGCGACTGATTTTCCGAAGGAACCGCGCAGCGGCGTAATTTCCCGCGAAAAAGCCTCGGGTCACGGGGCGGCGGCGACTGAGCGCCCCGTGTCGTGCGTGTGCTACGACGTAGCATAGAAATGACGATATTTTTACGCACGAAACCACTTCATACTGCCATTGACTCTGAGATTTCCTCCTCACGGGACGATGCCTTGCACCGCCAACTGGCAGAACACGCACAGTTCATGTGCATATACCTCTTAAGGGGTATCACCAAATACATCGGCCACCGCGAGCATCGCCGTCGCGATGTCAATCAGCTTTTTATTCTGACTCATCGCCATGCGGCGCAGGGTTTTGTAGGCCTCTTCTTCGCTTAATCCACGGTGCTGCATCAGCAAACCCTTCGCACGATCGATCTGCTTTCTTTCATTCAACGTGGCTCGCAGCGCAGCCAATTCATGATCCTGTGCCTGTAAGCGCCGCGATTGTTGCTGCACCAGCGACAGCAGCGATCGCCCCAGCTGTGGACTGACGCCATCACTATTCAGCCAACCAGGAGGGACGTCCTGCCCTTCCACGTCGTGACCGGCGATAAATATCGAATAACCGGGCTCGTCATGTTCCTGCTGCGCCATCAGCGCGTCGAGATCCGCTCGCTGATCGCTGCATGCCTTCTCCGCAGCCGCAATACGGGTGCGGCAGCGCTGCATCAGCGTCTGCTCCAGTTCATCCTCCATCTGTTTCATTTCATCAATGCGCCGCGTGGCAATCGAAAACCAGTGCAGGCTATCGGCTTCCGGCAGCTTTTCTATCGGGCTGCGGGTGCAGACAATGCGGCGCAGGCGCTCAAACTCGCTGCCTACCGTGATAGCATGCCAGCGCTGCTGGTTTTCTTCATCGCTAAAACTCAGAAAGGTATCGAAACAGCGATCCTGCCGTTCAATCAAATCCAGCAGCTTTTGCCGCGTTTCCTCATCGACGCTGCCTGCCGCATAGGCCGCCGCGCCGATAGCTCGCTCCTGCCCCGCCAGTTCTTTCCCCTGCATAAAGCTGAACATGGCAATCAGCGCGCGTGAAATCCCCGGATCGGCCGCCGTATCCGAGACCTCAAAAACCAGCGCCAGCAGATTACGGATAATGTCGTTAAAAAACGTCATTGCCTGCGGTTGAGGCAACAAACGCTGGCGAATCTGCTGGCGCAGCGCGGGCAGCAGGCTCAACGCATAAACCACACTGGCAACACGGCTGAATAAACGGCTCGCCTGCGGCAACTCCGCCGTCATTTTTTCCAACCCGGCCAGATGCGTCATCAAATGCGTCTGCGCCACCTGCACGTCTTTCTCACGTAGCGCCAGTTCGTCGGCGAACAGTCGACCATCAGAACAAAGAAACAAGTTGGCCGTTCCCCGTTCACGTTGCAATAGATGGACGAGCTGGCTAATTTTGCCCACCAGCTCACCGCTTTGCAGCAGGTAGCGCAGGCTGTTCAGCTCACACTGGCGCGAGGCAAGTAAAAATCGAATCGTCGTTGAAGGCTCCGCCACCATTGTTGTCTCTCCTGAAAAAACCACGTTCAGGAATATGCAATTAACGCGCCAGTTAGCCAGGTGGCATCAATAAAAAAGCGACAATGAATGCCGATATCTTTTTTTAAAAATGCTCAAAGCGTATATGCTTTTTTCGATGTACCCATCATTTTTCAAATCGCCGGTACGTTAACGTTATTATGCAACCCATCAGGGATTCACTGGGTTGCATTTGTAGTTAAACAAAAAAATTAACAATTATAAGTAAGGACAACTTGTATGCAATGGCTAAGAAATATAACTATCCGCAAAGTTTTATTAACAACACTGTCACTATTTTTACTACTTTGGGGGAGCGTGTCGTGGATTGCACTTTCGTCTCTCAATCAGGTGAGCCAATTACTGGAAACCAGTCAGACTCAAAAAAAGAACGCGACAATAATGAGTCATGGCACCGACAATTATTTTCGTACTTCCATCCGGCTTTATCTGGCCGTTGACGCTCAGCAACATGGACAAAAAGACGCCTTCCAAAATTTATTAAAAATGGCGACCGATTCCGCCAACATCAGTGACTACGATCTGGAACAATTTAAAAACCAGCATCATGTGGGCGTCCCCGACGATCAGGTGTCAAGTATTATTCAGCACTGGGGCGGGATTACAAAAGAAATGCATAGAATGATCGCGCTGGTTAATGCCGGCGATTTCGACACATTTCGGCGCGATATGCAGGGGACGTTACCGCCGCTCAGTATCGCTTTTGGTAAAGCCTCGGAAAATTATGCCCACTCGCTTTCTGCTAGTGATGGCAGCAACAGCCAGCTCATTCATTCACTGATAGCCACCAGTCAATATACTATTGTTACCGCACTGGTACTCGGCATGCTGCTTCTTTTCGCCACCGACCGTTATCTGGTTTCTTGCTTATTAGCCCCCCTGGAAAATATTAAAAAACAATTCCAAATGCTGTCGTCAGGGCAATTACAACATACGATTTCCGACTTTGGTCGGAATAATATTGGTCAATTAATTCCTTATTTACGCGATATGCAGGAAAGTCTGATTCGCACCGTCAGCACAATTCGCGATAGCTCTGCTTCTATTTATCAGGGAGCGAGTGAAATCAGCGCAGGAAATAGCGATCTTTCTTCACGGACGGAACAGCAAGCTGCCGCATTAGAAGAAACGGCCGCCAGCATGGAGCAATTAGGTGCCACGGTAAAACTCAATACCGACAATGTGACGCAGGCCAATACGCTGGCGAAGGAAGCCTCTGTCATGGCAAATAAAGGTGGAAATATTGTGGGTGATGTCGTGACCACCATGCATGACATTACCACCAGCTCGCAAAAAATTGCCGACATAACCAGCGTCATTAACGGCATCGCTTTTCAGACCAATATTCTGGCGCTAAATGCCGCCGTTGAAGCCGCTCGCGCGGGCGAACAAGGTCGTGGCTTTGCCGTCGTTGCTGGCGAAGTTCGAAGTCTGGCACAGCGGAGTGCGCAGGCAGCGAAAGAGATCGAAGGGCTGATCTCAGAATCGGTAACCCGCATTAATACGGGGTCTGGGCAGGTGGCCTTAGCAGGTGACACGATGAATCACATCGTTCGCTCGGTAACCCGCGTAACTGACTTGATGGGCGAAATCGCCTCAGCGTCAGAAGAACAGAGTCGCGGAATCAATCAGGTCAGCGTGGCTGTGACAGAAATGGACGGCGTTACGCAGCAAAACGCCTCGCTGGTACAGGAATCGGCCGCCGCCGCCGCGTCATTGGAGGAGCAGGCGCGTCAGCTAACCGAAGCCGTGGCAGTATTTCAGCTACCCGAGCACCCTTCTCGCCTATCGCTCAATGCCAGGCCACGTTCTCATGCCAAAATACTCCCGACGCTAAAAGCACCGAGTCAGTCAAAAATGCATGAAAATAACTGGGAAACCTTTTAAGCCTCAGCGATAAAATAAATACGCGTGCGAACTACCCGTCAGAGAACAATTTATCGGGTGGCAGAGGAGGGATCTGTTGATTACTTCTCTGCCACCTTTTCTAGGTCGAGAATAAAAATTAATGCAAAAGGTAACTGTTATATTTAACGTTATTCTATCTGTACCAGAAACGCAATTGGCACGCTAGGAACCGCATAACAAAAACAGAATAAAAAATTAAAAAAACAAAAAAAATGGAACTAAATATCAATAAAAATAATTAAAATGAAACAAAAGCATATAATTTATACAAATTCGGTGTCTCCTCATTCGATAGAAACTGTACTATTTATCCTTCAGTTTTTGCACGCTATAATCCCCGCACATTTTATTCACTATTCATTCTTATCTCACTTCAATCAGTGACGTTAATTTCTGACGGATGCAAATATCGTCGGCGGTAATTTATTCGCATTTTATTCATCACTATTTATTCCGGCAAGCATCGGAATAACAGCATTTTCCTGCCTGAAGCTAGGAGCCTAACATGTTTGATGTCGTTGAGCTGTCGCGGCTGCAATTTGCCCTGACTGCCATGTATCACTTTCTTTTCGTCCCGCTGACGCTGGGGTTGTCTTTCCTGCTGGCCATTATGAACACGACTTATGTGTTGACCGGCAAGCAAATCTATAAGGATATGACCAAATTCTGGGGCAAGCTGTTCGCCATCAACTTTGCGCTGGGCGTGGCAACCGGTCTGACGCTGGAATTCCAGTTCGGCACCAACTGGTCTTACTATTCTCACTACGTGGGCGATATTTTTGGTGCGCCGCTGGCAATGGAAGGACTCATGGCGTTCTTCCTCGAATCTACACTCATCGGCCTGTTCTTTTTCGGCTGGGATCGTCTGACCAAAGTCCAGCATATGCTGGTGACCTGGTTCGTCGCGCTAGGCTCCAACTTTTCCGCCCTGTGGATTCTGGTCGCCAACGGCTGGATGCAAAACCCGATTGCCGCCGAATTCAATTACGAAACTATGCGCATGGAAATGCTGAGCTTCGCCGAACTGGTGCTGAACCCGGTCGCGCAGGTGAAGTTTGTGCACACCGTAGCCGCGGGCTACACCGCTGGCGCGATGTTTGTACTCGGGATCAGCTCTTACTACCTGTTGAGAGGCCGCGATATCGCCTTTGCCAAACGCTCGTTCGCGATTGCCGCCAGTTTCGGTCTGGCCTCGGTGCTATCCGTGATCGTACTAGGCGATGAATCCGGCTATGTGATGGGAGACGTACAAAAAACCAAGCTGGCCGCGATCGAAGCCGAATGGGAAACGCAGCCTGCACCTGCCTCTTTCACGCTGTTCGCCATCCCCAATCAGGAAACGATGCAGAATGATTACGCGATCCACGTTCCCTACCTGCTGGGGCTCATCGCCACCCGTTCGCTCGACAAACCCGTCGTCGGCATTAAAGACCTGATGACACAGCATGAGATACGCATTCGTAACGGCATGACGGCCTATGGCCTCCTGGAGGAACTGCGCTCAGGTAACACCGACCCCGCCGTTCGCGCACAATTTGAAGCCGCCAAGCGCGATCTTGGTTACGGCCTGCTGCTTAAGCGCTATACCGATGACGTCGCCAACGCCAGCGAAAACCAGATTCAGCAGGCAACCAAAGATTCGATTCCTCGCGTCGCGCCGCTGTATATCGCTTTTCGCCTGATGGTGGGCTGCGGCGTGCTGATGCTCGGCATTTTTGCTCTGTCGTTCTGGAGCGTCATACGCGGCCGCATGGGGCAGCGCAAATGGCTGCACCGCGTGGCGCTGTACGGCATCCCCCTGCCCTGGATCGCGATTGAATCCGGCTGGTTCGTCGCCGAGTACGGCCGCCAGCCGTGGGCAGTCGGTGAAGTTCTGCCTACCGCCATCGCTAATTCGTCTCTGGAAGCACACGACATCCTGCTGTCGATGGGGCTGATTTGCGGACTGTACACGCTGTTTCTGATCGCAGAAATGTATCTGATGTTCAAATTTGCCCGACTGGGGCCAAGCAGCCTGAAAACCGGCCGCTACCACTTTGAACAGCCGACGACACAATCCCTCGCGACACCTGCAAAACCTTAACGGGAGCCATAATAATGCTGGATTATGAAACATTACGTCTGATTTGGTGGGGATTGATTGGCCTGTTGTTCATCGGCTTCGCCATCACTGACGGCTTTGATATGGGCGTGGGCATTCTGCTGCGCCTGCTGGGCAAGACAGATACCGAACGGCGGGTGATGATTAACGTGATCGCCCCGCACTGGGACGGCAATCAGGTCTGGCTAATCACAGCGGCGGGCGCACTGTTCGCCGCCTGGCCGATGGTTTATGCTGCCGCGTTTTCCGGTTTCTATTTCGCCATGATTCTGGTGCTGGCCGCTCTGTTCTTCCGGCCGGTTGGCTTTGATTATCGCTCCAAACTGGAAGATCGCCGCTGGCGCAACATGTGGGACTGGGGCATTTTCATCGGCAGCGTCGTCCCTACGCTGGTGTTCGGCATCGCATTAGGCAACTTGTTACAGGGCGTACCGCTGAGCGTCGATAAGTATTTGCGCCTCACCTACCACGGCGGGTTCTTTGGCCTGTTGAACCCGTTCGGGCTGCTGGCAGGCGTCGTAAGTGTCGCGATGATCGTCGCACACGGCGCGATTTACCTGCAAATGCGCACCACAGATGCACTTCAGCGTCGCGCGCAAAAAACCGTCCTAATAGCCAGCACTCTGATGAGCCTCACCTTCTTACTGGCTGGCCTGTGGGTCGTTACCGGAATCGACGGCTACCTGATTACCTCCACGCTGGATAAAGCGGCTCCATCTAATCCACTGAATAAAGACGTGGTCCAGCAGGCCGGTGCCTGGTTAACCAACTTTACTGCGCATCCCGCGCTGTGGGCGATCCCCGCATTGGGTGTGGTTCTGCCGTGGTTCACCTGTCTCTTCTCGCGCGTGAACCGCTGCGGCTGGGGTTTTCTGACCTCGTCATTGACGATTGTCTGCGTGATTTTGACGGCAGGGATTACGCTGTTCCCGTTCGTGATGCCTTCCAGCTTCGATCCCAACGTCAGCCTGACCATCTGGGATGCGACGTCCAGCCAGCTTACGCTTCAGGTGATGACCATTCTGGCCTGCATTTTTGTCCCCACCATCCTGCTTTATACCAGTTGGTGTTACTACAAGATGTTCGGTCGGGTCGATGCGCGTTACATCGAAGAAAATAAGCACTCCGTTTACTAACGATTTGAGGAGAAATAAAATGTGGTATTTCGCCTGGATACTGGGCACGCTGCTGGCCTGCGCGTTCGCGCTGGTCACCGCGCTGGCCGTTGAGAACCATGAAGCGGGCAAAGACGCCCCTTGAGAGAACGAAGCGCCGCCATCGGGCGCTTCATCATTTCGTACTGAGACAGTCATCAGGGCAGACGAAACTCGCCAAGGGCGCTAGAATGCAGACGCTGCGCCCAATCGGATGCCCTCTTTTAACCTGAAATCAGACGACGACATGACAACACCCAGACAGGACAAAACGCCGTGGTGGAGTCAGGGGAAAACCCCGGACTACCGTTTTTCATTAGCGAATGAGCGCACCTTTCTAGCGTGGATTCGCACCGCGCTGGCGTTTCTTGCAGGTGCGGTGGGTATCGACCAATTTACCGTTCATCTCGATCCGCTGGTGCGTCAGGGGCTGGCTCTGCTGCTGGTCGTCTGCGCAGCATTGCTCGGCGGTCTGGCCTATCGTCGCTGGGTCAGCAATGAGAAAGCCATGCGTCAGGAAAGTGATATACCGTATACGCCAATGCTGCTGATCGTGACGCTGTTTATCACCCTCATTGCCATCGCGCTTGCCGCCATGATCCTGTTCGGGTAGCACATGGAGACAACACGCGATCCGGGGTTACAACCGCAGCGAACCGGCATGGCCTGGACACGCACCCTGTTTGTGATGTTGATAAATAGCCTGCTGTGTTTTCGTTTGAGCATGGTAGATGACAGCCGCGCCGTTTTTGCCTGCGCCATCCTGCTTTTGTGCGTCTCTGCTCTGATGTCGGTTCTGGCGATTCTGCGCTACCGCTTTAACGCCTCTTGCCAACCGGTGTTATCACGCGTCAGCCACGGGCTGATCGTCCTTACGTCATCGTCAATCGCGATAACTGCGCTGGTCTTGCTGCTGCACTTCAGCGGCGTGTGGCAAGGATAGGTTTTTTGCAAGAAAGGCGGTGAAGCCCGAACGTGCTTCACCGATTAGACTGGCTATTCGATCGAACTTTCCGGGAACAGGAAGGGATTGATGCTACTGCGAGAAAAACCTTCTTCCTCCATTTTCACATCCAGCACCAGCGATGCCAAATCGTCAGCGACGGCTTCTACACGGTGATCTTTTTCCTGATACAACAGTTTCAGATACGTGCCACAGTGACCACAGCTTTCCGCTTTGATAGCGGAATTTTCGCTATCCAGCGACCAATAGTTCAGCTCGCTCGACTCTTCACAGTTGCTGCATTTCACCCGCACCATGTGCCATTCGCTCTCGCACAGATTGCAGTGCAGATAACGCAGCCCGCTGGAGGTGCCTAACTGCACCACGCCCGATACCGGAATACTGCCGCACACGGGGCAGAACTGGCGATGTTCGCCGGGTACTGCACGCGCTTTACCGGGCAGTTGGCTTGCCATCTGCGCCCAAAACAGCGACAGCGCCGCCCAGATGAACGGGGCTTTATCATTGCTCTCGGCACGAAACTCGTGTTGCAACAGTGCCGTTGCCTGTTCTTCCAGCTCCTGCTCTGAGGCTTTTTCCAGATTCTCCAGCGTGGATAACACCTGTCCGCTGGCATCCGGTTTTAATTCTTCGATCAACGCACGCAGCAGCGTGTGCCAGTGCGCATCACGCGGGAACACCGCGATATCGAGCGGTGGACGTTCACCGGACTGTTTCAGCACATCACTCAGGTCAAGCTTCAACGGATGATCGTGCAATACCTTCTGCTGGGCTTCCACCACGCCTGCGGCGAAGGTGAGATAATCCCCCAACGGGTGCTCTTCAGCTAACTGACGCAGACGCTCTGCGCGGCTGCTGTACAGGCTTTTCAGATTAGCAAAAAGCAGCGGAGGGATGTTCCCTTCCGGCATCGATTTTTCGTTCTGTTCTAACTGTTCCTGAGGAACAATGCGAATACTCATCAGGGTGGTTTTTCCTGTTATTTACGTTGTCTATCCGATAGGTTTCGGGGTGCAGGAAGGCCGCCAGCGCGGTCCGGGTATAATAGCTAATGCCAATCGCTTAAAGATCGAGATACACGGGGCGACTACAGGGGTGAGGCCTCCCTGCGGGAACCTCCCCCGGTGTTTCCCCTAAAAACGAGCTTAAATGAGCAGCATTCGGGTATCGCTCAGCTTTAGCCGGGATTATACGCATCGTGCCTATCGACTTCCTGATTTCCGGCAAGGTTATGGCTGTTTTTCGCCATCAATGCCGCCACCTTCCGCCATGACGGGAACAGTAGCAGAAAAACGGCAAACATCTCCACACCTCTAAAGGGGTGATCGAGTCAGGCGCTCGCCTATCTGCGTCCGAATCAGCGATGCTAAGACGATCACGCTTTGTTCACAGCGATCGTCCCATTCGTAGGACGCGTTAAAGCGGAAATAGCGATCGTATTTGTCACCGGTCGTGAACATTTTCCCCGGCGCAATGCTGACGCCCCGCTCCAGCGCACGACGGTATAGCTCCGTGCTGCTGACACCTTCAGGCAACTCCAGCCAGAGAAAATAACCGCCTTGCGAATGATTAATGCGGACGTCGCCCGGAAAGTGTCGGCGTAGCGACTGTAATGCCGCATGTTTGCGCTGCTCCAGCGCTCGCCGTAGGCGACGCAGGTGGCTGTCATAGCTGCTGGTCGCCAGATAATCCGCAATCGCCAGCTGCATCGGTGCGCTGGTTGATAATGTACTCATCAGTTGTAAACGCTGAATGCTGCCCGCATGGCTTCCTGCCGCTACCCAGCCAATACGGAACCCTGCCACCAGATTTTTAGAAAACGAGGAGCAGTGCAGAATCGTGCCTTTTTTATCTAACGCTTTTGCGGGTAGCGGACGTTGCAGGCCGGTGTAAAGCTCACTGTAGACGTCATCTTCTACCAGCCCGACACCGTGTTTCTCCAGCATCGCCACCAGCCGCTGTTTCTTCTCCCAGGACAGCGTGCAGCCAAGCGGGTTATGAAAATTGGTCATCAACCAACAGGCTTTGATCGGATAATCATTCAGCGCCTGCTGCAACGCATCAAGATCGATGCCCTGCTGCGGATCGGTCGCTATCGCAATCGCTTTGAGTTTAAGGCGTTCGATCGCCTGTAGCGCACCGTAAAAAGCCGGAGATTCGATCACCACGTAATCGCCCGGCTCCGTCAGTACCTGAAGACTGAGATTGAGGGACTCCATCGCCCCCGCCGTAATCACAATCTCATCGGGCGAGACGGCAATGCCCTGCAACGCATAGCGCTGGGCGATGTTCTTCCTCAGGCTCTCATTGCCCGGCGGCAAATTATCCAGCGCGCTCTGTGGCTGCATATGACGCGCCACCGAGGCCAGCGAGCGCGTCAGTTGACGTTGTGGAAAGAGCTGCGGATCGGGAAACGCCGATCCGAACGGCATCACCGCAGGATCTTTGCTGGCCTGAAGCACATCAAAAATGAACGCATTCACGTCCACGTCTTCGGTCAACTGAACGCGCTCCTGCCCCACGGGCGAATGCAGGCTGTCTGCCGGTAGTGCGGACAGCTGCGGTGCCGCGTAATACCCCGACTGCGGACGCGACACAATCAGCCCCTGACTTTCCAGCAGCTGATACGCGTGCAGCACGGTCATCAGGCTCATGCCCGAGTGCAGTGATTTTTCCCGCAGCGAGGGCAGTTTATCGCCCGGCTGCCAGATCCCTTCCTGAAGCTGCTCACGGATCTGGTGAGCGAGCTGTTCAAACTTTGCCATAGCGCTACGGTTTCGGTGGATGAGTCTGTCATGATTTTTGGCTCGATCATCACCGATGAGTGACGATCGAGAAGGACGCTTTATCGACAATAATGCGTTGTTCGAGGGCTATTTCGCCGCGTAGCGTTGTACAAAATCCAGCAGGATCTTGCGCGCCCAGACGGGTTCCTGTGGAATATCCATCATCCGATCGACATCCCAGCCACCCTGTCGCAGGGTCGTTTCATTATGACGCAGGCACGTCAGCATGATGTCCGCGCTGAATTCCGGGTGGAATTGTACGGTCAATACTTTATCGCTGTAGCGGATAATCTGGCAGCCATCCATCTCTGAACTCGCCAGCACCTGCGCGCCCGCAGGCGGTTCCAGCACGGATTGCTGATGCGTCAGATAAGCGCCAAACTGCTGCGGATAATCACGCAGTAAGATGTCGTGCGCAGCGGCTTCATGGGTTGTCACAACCTGAACGCCGACTTCCTTGCCGTTCGGGTTATCCCCGACTTTGCCGCCCAGCGCATCGGCCAGCAGTTGATGCCCATAGCACACGCCCAGCAGAGGGACATCCGCGTAATACGCTTCACGCAGCCAGCCAGCGGTGTATTCGCTCCAGTCTAGTCGATCCGTGACCATCGACCACGAGCCGGAAATAACCACAGCCGCCAGCGTATCAAACGGCGGTAGCGGCTCCCCAAGATCGGGACGAACCACCCGCACCGGCTGCGTCTTACCCTGCACCGCATCGGTAAACCACTTTCCCTGCTGCCCCACCTGAGACGCGATGCCTTCCGGCGGTTGGCCCAACTGAATCACCAGCAATACCTTTTCGCTCATCGTCCTGTTCTGCCCGTATTTGAAAATACCATCAACCTGAAAAACCACAAGAATGCGGTGCTCGCTGCTTATAACGAACGTAGCATTATGACTACATGAAAACCAGTATTCCGACGAAAACCAGCCACCATGAAAATCTGCGCATAGGAAAAGCCATGCGCATTATTTGGTCATCGATAAATGGGGCGGTTTGAGGGCAGAAAGAGCCTGCTAACGGGAAGGCTGTTGGTGGTAGGCCAGCGAGAAGACGTCGTAAAAATCAACGTCACCTTTGGTGCGTCGAATTTTCTCTATCCCCGCTTTCACGGCTGACGGCACCTGCTCGTTGTGTAACAGCTTATCCTGCGTGTCCTGCGACACGTGGCGGACAGTAAACCACTCGCCGTTATAGCAAACGCGGAGATCCAGGGTATCAATGTCTTCAAAGCGATAGGTCGGGTTGATATCCACTGAGAGGGCCAGCGTCATCACCAGCAGGAAAACGGTAAAGCCGATCAGGTAGGGCAAACCAAAATAAGGGGCATAAAAAAGGATGATCGCAACCGGCACGTAGCTCACCAGCATCGCGGCAAACAGATAGGGGTGAGACTGCATGAATTTGCGGCTAAAACGTATTTTATTGTCGCGTTTTTCTTCCCGATTAATACGTTCGATCTCTTCGGTCAGAAGGCGTTTTACTTCATCCATCGTCATCACCATCGTGCTTGAGGAATACAACACTGCTTGCATCGATTAGAACATAGCCACATGAGAGATAACAGATACAGTTTTCGACAGATTGACTATAACAGTTTGACTGATGCCGGGATGAATTCTCCCGGCAACATTGACGACAAAATAGCGAAGGTTACGGAATGGCGGGCATCGTGAGATCGGGATCGATCAGATTGTAGATGTGATTGCCAAACACGGGTTGCTGCAACAGCTGATCAACCGCCAGCGCGACATCCCAGCGTGACACCAATCCCAGCGTAGCAGTACCCTGCGTCATTTTTGCATTGTGCGTCGCGACCACGTCCAGCAGGCCGCCGGGACGAACGATACAGTGATCCAACGTACTGCTTTGCAACCAGCTTTCCGCCAGCGATTTCTCACGTACCGCGAAGCCAAACGCGGCTCTGGCGCGTGGCGACAACAGCGGCCAGCTATCGCCGCAGCCCAGTGACGTCACCAGCAGCATACGCTTGATGCCTGCCTGCTCTGCGCCATCGATCACCGTGCGATGGCCCTGATAATTTACCGTGCCACCGCCCATTGTTGATACCACAATGGCAGAAGGCCCCGCCACGCGGCAGGCTTCCGCTACCGTTTCCGGGTCGCAGGCATCGCCTTCCACTACCGTCATTCCCTGCTCACGCCAGTGTTTGGCCTGTTCAGGATTACGCAAGACGAGTACGACCGCCTGCTCGCACTCAATGGCGCGCTGTAATAAGCAGGCGCCGACCCCATTGCCTGCGCCGAAAAGTAACCACGTCATACCTGCTCCGGTTGTAATTCACTCGCCAGCGCGCGGAACGCCTCAACCTGAGCGCTCAGCAGCTGACGGTGGCTGTCTCGTCCAAGGAAAATTTTAAACATCGCTGCACCGCTGGCATTAAAGAACACCACGGACGCGGTGTCCATCCCCATGAACTTACGCTCAATAAATGCAATGTGCTGACAGCTCGTTGCACGGATATGCCCGCTCAGGCCATTTTTGCCGCGCAGGTTAAAGTAACCGTGACGGTGCGTACCGGTTGGCAGCTCGCTCTTGAATTCCAGAATCGCGTCTGCCGTGTGGCTGATGAGCGTCACTTCACCCCAGGTCGCAATCGTGTCCCAGACCTGATCGAAACGATCGCCCGTTGCCAGCGTACGCTGAGCCGCAGGCAAGGCCTCAACGACAGCAAACAGCGAGGTATTATACTTTCCGGCAATCTCTTCCAGTGTGCCATCAGGGTTGGTTGCCAGTAATTCATTCAGTGTCATGGTCATCGTTGCGTCTCCGGTTAGTGCGCATGCTCTTCGGCATTAAGCTGGGGGATAATTTGTTGTAATGCCTGCATCAGGTTATTCGCCCAGAAGCGGCCATCATTGGTCAGGCGCAGGCAGGTGGAATCGTCGCAGGTCAGCCCGGCCTGATGCCACTGGCTGAGTAACGGCTGAAGTTCACGGGCATGTCGAGTCAGTTGAGGCAGCTTGATACGACCGACCTCAATCCCCGCCTGAAGCTGATGCTGCCACGGCCCGGTAGGACTGGCTGGTGTCATCATCATGATCGGTTTTTGCCCCTGATCGATCTGCTGGTAGTAGCGCTCCAGGCTGCGTTCCATCATGTAGGCTTGCCCGTTTATATTGCCGCCCGCACCGCTTCCCATTGCCAGACAGTCCGCGCCCTGTTTAATCAGCAGATTGTACAAGTTGCGTTCACGCGTAGTGCGCGCCCAGTGACTGTTGCTAAGCTGGTGCCAGCCAGCATCGGCCAGAAATGCCGCGCCAGTCCGGTAAAAATCACGACGGGCCACCACATCAGGCAGCGCGACACGCTGGTTTTCGGCCGCTTTCGCCAGCGGCGTGGTCGGTAACAGATTAAGCGCATACAGATCGACGCCGTCTAACGGTAAATCACTGACAATCGCCAGATCTTCGCGCCAGATTTCCGGCGTTTGTTCCGGCAGGCCGAACATCAGATCGCACACTACGGCGGCTCGGTCTCGCTCACACAGACGCTCAAGGAAGCGAATTGACTGCTGCTTATCCGACGTACGCGCCATACGCTGACGAATACGGGTATCGAACGTCTGAATCCCGATAGAGAAGCGATTCGCTCCGGCATCCAGACAGGCATCGATCCGCTCATCGTCAAAATCCATCGCCCGCCCTTCTACTGTGATTTCACAGTCCGGTACCAGCGGCAGAGAAGTACGGATCGCGTGAATAATCTGCGACAGCTCATCGGCCGCCAGCGCCGTTGGCGTCCCCCCACCAAAGTACACCGCATGAATCGGCGCAGACTGATGCAGCGGGCTGTCCGCTTCCATCGCCAATTCCTGCAACAGATAACGGGTATAGGTCGCCGTGCTGTCATCACGCAGCTTGTTTTGATAAAAACCGCAGAACGTGCAGTGCGTGGCGCAAAAAGGAATGTGCAGGTAGAGCAGGCGTTTACGCGCAAGCACTGTCTGCTGCTTCAACGTCTGCCAACCGGCAGGAATCTGTTCTGGTGAAAGTGGCACAGGGTTGCGCCAAGGCATTGCCATACGTCGGGCGCCAAAAGGCTGCTCACCGGGCTCGGCATAATACGGCGTCAAATCGATGTTCATTAACGGCCCCCAAATAATCAATAAAATAAATTAAATGATAATTATTTTTATTTGGCAACGTGACGGCGGCGTAAATAAACAGGCGAAATGTGAGTGCGGCAGGATGACGCAGTGGATTAACAAATCGTTTTCTTTTATGCAAACTAAAAATATAACAAGAGAAAGCTATTATCTTTTTATTTCATTCAGTTATGGTGATTATTACTTTTGTTTTTTAACAAGTCAGAAAAGAACGCTGCGTTTATTAAAGTTCGTTAATTTGGGTGATAAATAGGCAAGATAAGTGCGTATGTAGCCTGATAACATCGACGAATAGAGATAAAAAAGAGGGCGAGGAGAAAAAAGAGAAGAGAGAGAAAAAACTGAAAATAGCCCTCCCAGCCTAATCTATCATTAGGCGAGGAGGACAACTTATCGCTTACTGAATACCCTGACTACGCAGGTAATCTTCATAGTTGCCGGTGAAATCGATCACTTTATTTGGCGTAATTTCCAGAATACGGGTCGCCAACGAGCTGACAAATTCACGGTCATGAGAGACGAACAGCAGCGTCCCTTCATACATTTCCAGCGCCATATTCAGCGATTCAATGGATTCCATATCAAGGTGGTTGGTAGGTTCATCCATCACCAGAATATTCGGACGCTGCATCATCAGCTTACCGAACAGCATGCGGCCTTTTTCGCCACCGGATAACACCTTCACTTTCTTCTTGATATCATCCTGGCTGAACAGTAAACGGCCGAGGATGCTGCGCACGGCTTGCTCGTCGTCTTTTTCCTGTTTCCATTGGCTCATCCAGTCAAAAACGGTCAGCGTTTCATCGAATTCGTATTCGTGATCCTGCGCGTAGTAGCCAATTTTTGAGTTTTCAGACCATTTCACCGTACCGCTATCCGGCTCCAAATCACCGACCAGCGTTTTCAGCAATGTCGATTTACCGATACCGTTGGCACCCAGAATAGCGACTTTCTCACCCACTTCAACCATCAGACCCAGCTTGCTAAACAGTGGGCCATTATCAAAACCTTTGCTCAGCACTTCGACTTCCAGCGCATTACGGAACAGTTTCTTATCCTGATCAAAACGGATAAACGGGTTTTGACGGCTGGACGCTTTCACTTCATCCAACTGGATTTTATCGATCTGGCGTGCGCGCGATGTCGCCTGCTTGGATTTAGAGGCGTTGGCACTAAAGCGGCTGACGAACGATTGCAGTTCGGAAATTTGCGCTTTCTTCTTGGCGTTATCGGCCAGCAAACGCTCGCGAGCCTGTGTCGCGGCCGTCATGTATTCGTCGTAGTTACCGGGATAAATACGCAGTTCGCCGTAGTCCAGATCCGCCATGTGCGTACAGACCATATTCAGGAAGTGGCGGTCATGCGAAATGATGATCATGGTGCTGTTACGCTCGTTCAGCACCTGCTCCAACCAACGGATCGTATCGATATCCAGGTTGTTGGTCGGTTCGTCGAGCAGCAGGATATCGGGATCGGCAAACAGCGCCTGCGCCAACAGGACACGCAGTTTCCAGCCGGGAGCAATCTCACTCATCAAGCCATAGTGCTGCTCAACAGGAATCCCCACGCCCAGCAACAGTTCGCCTGCACGAGATTCTGCGCTGTAGCCATCCATCTCACCATACTGCACTTCCAGATCGGCAACTTTATAGCCGTCGGCTTCGCTCATTTCAGCCAATGAATAGATACGGTCGCGCTCTTCTTTTACCGCCCACAGCTCACCGTGCCCCATGATAACGGTATCCAGCACGCTGTATTTTTCAAAAGCGAACTGATCCTGACGCAGTTTACCCAGGCGTTCATTAGGATCGAGGAAGACGTTACCGCCGCTCGGCACCAGATCGCCGCCGAGAATCTTCATAAAGGTAGATTTACCGCAGCCATTTGCGCCAATCAAACCGTAACGGTTGCCGCCGCCAAATTTAACGGAAATGTTTTCAAACAACGGCTTGCTGCCGAACTGCATGGTGATGTTGTTACTTAATAGCAAAGGATATACTCTTATCAAAACGTGATTTGGGACGCATTATGCCACAAGATAACAACGGGATCGCCTACAGTTATGTACGTTTTTCGAGCAAGCGACAGGCGTCAGGCGACAGTCTGCGCAGACAAACAGAAATGGCTGAGGAATACGCCAGCAGGAACAACCTGAAACTTTCCAGCAAGAATTATCAAGATTTAGGTATCAGTGCTTTCCGCGAAGGTATACGCCTTTCGTTAGCAGATATGCTCACCGCAATAGATGAAGGACAGATTGCTGCTGGTTCAACAATTATTATTGAAGCACTGGATCGGCTTTCACGACGTGGTATCGATGTGACACAAGAAACGGTGAAAGAAATACTCCGTAAGGACGTGCAAATAGTTAGTTTGTCCGATGGCTTGGTTTTGACTAAAAGCAGCCTAAATGACTTACAAAGCGTGATTCGTATCGCCCTAGCCGCCGACCTTGCCCACAAAGAATCAGAACGTAAAGCGCAACGTCTGCGAGAAACCAAAGGACAGCAGCGACAAGATGCACTTAACGGAATACCTATCAATAAAATCCTTCCTTTTTGGCTAAAGCGCACTGAAACGGGATACGCGTTCAGCGACAAAGTGGAAACTGCTAGGCAGATAGTCGCTCTCAAGCAAGAAGGTAAAGGTAGCAATATGATAGCTAAATTTCTCAATAAACAGGGCATAGCAGGGATTCGTACAGCACAATGGAATCATGCATCAATAACTAAAATGCTAAAGAACCCAGCGTTGTATGGTGCCTATCAGACGGGTGAAACGAACAAAGAAAGAGAAATGATCCAACTAGAGATAGTAGAAGGATACTACCCTGCCCTGATCAATAAAGATGAGTGGTTGTTACTTCAATCTGACCAAAGCAAATCCACGCGAGGACGCCGCAGCACTGATAATCCTTATAGTGGTCTATTACGCTGTGGATGCGGTGGTGCATTAATAAAAAGAAAGAGCACGGTAAGAGGGAAACTGTACGTTTATCATGGTTGCCTAAACGCCAAAGATGGTCGTTGTTCTCAAAATCTTTCGATCAAAGGATTAGATGGCGCATTAGCAACTATGCTAGGTCGGTTAGAGTTCAAAAAGGCCGTTACAGTTGATCAATCAATCTACCTTGAAAAGCAACAAATTGAAAATCGCATAGCCAATCTGAACAAAACCTTGCAAGAGGTTGATCATGTTCCGGCGTCGGTCATTCAAACCATCATTACAATGGAAGCACGGATAAAAGAAATAACCCAGCAGATAGAAACAGGTGAGCGTGAACAACGTGGCATTGATGCTGTCAATAACGCAAAGCTATCAAGTATCACTGATAGTTTAGAGCTTAACCTCTTGTTAAAACGAGTTTTAAAAAGCATCACGGTAACTCGGTCAGGACTTGGTTGGGCAGTTAGAATTTTTCATCTGTCAGGTCATTCGCAGAGCTTCCTGTTAGTCAATGGACAACTCAGATTGGTGAGCGATTCGATTGCTTTGAAAAATTTGTTAAATGAATATCTTAAAGATGATTAAAATCCATATTAGTTAATAGATACTTTACATCTTCCCTATCAGTAACATGTGAACGACTAATAGGGACATATGGACTTTTCATTATCACTTATTTAGTAAAATAAAAAATTAACAATTCAAACAACAGATGTAAATAGCTCTAAAACGCGCAGAGAGAGCCATAGTGACGCTTAAGCATTTTAGATGGACGAGTTATCCATCTAAAAGAAAAAACCAGATAGAGAGCTACTAGGGAGCAATAGAACCTTATAAGCTGTATGTGAATTATATTTATATATCATGCGGGAAATTTTAAAGAATTAATCTAATGGGTAAAATTAGCACGATGATTTTCTATATCTATCCGCGAAAATTCAGTATCAAACTTTAGCTAATATAAGTAAGAATTTTATTTTTCACAGGCACGATTCCCCATATATTAGATGTCCCCTCCCTCATATGAGGGAGGCAGGGAATAACTTATAGCTGGTAGATGTCATGCAGCATCCAGCTCGAATATTTCTTCATGGTTAACTGGCTCGAAGCTACCTATATCATCATGATTCAAATCGAGGACAAGCTTTTCCATATCGAACTTGACTTGGTACCCCGTTTTTTCAACTATATATTCACTAAGTGCATCAGTATCAGCAGGTTCAAAACATGTCACCCCATCATGCTGAAGTAAGACAAGGTTATTCTCTAGAAAGCTAATCATATGCAGAAGAATAAACGACTCAGCACCTTGCAGGATATGTGCTAACAGTTTGGATTTTCTTACACTTTTTTCGTTTTCACATTTTGTTGCTTTCACCATACCAGCGTCATTTTTTATCTTAAAATACCCAGGGGTTTTTTCCGTATAGTCCGCAACTACACTATTAGTAACACTCGTTATTTCTTTAGCAAGCTTGTCTATCCAACTCCCCTTAATATCTATTTCGTCACATTTGATATTGAGTTTTCTAAGTACTCCATAACTGGTCAAGTTTGAACCGTATATTAATGCTATCAGAATTTCCTTCGCCATGTCTTCGGAGCATTTAAGAAACGTGGCTATCTCTTTTCTCACTACTTTTTTGTTTCGGATATAGTGGTCGATATAAGGTGTGGGAACATTGATTCGACTGCACATTTGCGCCAACAAGGTATAATGGCAATTCTCTATATCGATATCATAACGATCAACTAGTGCTGCTATACGTATTTTACGGCTGCAATTTTGTAGATTTAATGCGCCCTCAGCATACAGTCGTCCCCCATTACTCTGGACATAGGTTGTCGGTAAGCAACCTGACTTACTGGCTTCTATGATCGAGAGAAATGCTTCAATCTGATTCGTCAGGTGTTTATTACCATCAGTTTTACTGAATTCAACCATTAATCGTTTAAGAGAAAAAGAATTAAGAGCGATCTCATTTGGAATGAGATCTTTAATCTTACATTTTCGACCATCTTTCATAATGGAACGGATACCATTCGCGGGAGGGTTGTATGGATTATTGTTATCGTCTACAAGACCGCAACCTGTTGTGACGGCTTTACAGCATTCTGAAAATATATTTCGGTGAGTGTCGATGACAATGTATCCATTAGCCCATTGACCTGCCAAGTGATTACAAGTCTGTCGTATTAATGGAATGTCTCGCATCATCTCTTCAAACCGTGATGCTTTTGGAATATGTTTTCGCCTCTCGTTAGCATATATAGAAAATGAGTATTCATCATTAGGGTGTTTTCGTCTACCAACTGAGCCAATATAAAATTGGTTAAAGTAATACCTTTTCTCTTTTTTTGTATATTTATCTAAGATGGCTTGTGTGCAAATGCCATTGACGACAAGTTGTTGTTCTAGGTTTTTATCAAAATTTCTTGGTTTAATACTCATGTTGAATTCCTGTTTGTCAAAACCTTGCATTGAGCTATAAGCCTTGCTGCATAAAGGTTTAACGTGATTTTGGGATAATTTTACTGCAACATATACTTGTTCCCTTTTCCCTTCCCCCCCCTTTCGGAAATAAAGGCAAGCGGAATCGTCAATCGATGGTTAACATCGAACGACTTTATAATTTCATTAGGTTTTAGTTTCTAAGTAGGTAAAACAGGTAATAGCCCCAGTATCATCGTAATTCATGATTAGCCAGCGATGACTGAAATATTACTTAGATTAGGATGTATACGAGGAACTACTGGTAATGGTGTCTAATTGACCATTAGGAAAAAGAGTCTGTTCTTCCGTGTTACATAACTACTTACTAGTTTTTGGTTCAAATGTATAATGTTGCATATAGTATTCATACAGTCTTACTGCTGAATAGAGTAATATTACCCCTCCTGAAATTGAATGTCAAACATGCGTCATAATAGGTGATTTTATACTCTATATAAGCAGTTGAAGGGGGACTTAATAATGGTATAACACACTGTTTAAATCTGAGGTTGTGACTTTATTATGCGGCTGATCGTTGTCCGAGCAACCCCTGTCAATTGATGGATATCACTATAAGACATTCCTGCATCACGAAGCTTCCTTACACGTTCATGCATTGCCGTATCAGCCTGACGCCCACGGAATTTACCTTCAGCCTTTGCTTTAACAATTCCCTGTGCCTGTCTGCGTCTCCTATCCGTATAATCCTTACGCGCAATAGCTGCCAACATGTCTAACATCATCCCATTCAATGCATCCATCATACGAGTCGTAAATTCATCACCATTCTGAATCAACATATGAGAGGTAGGTAGATCCAATGCTACAACGCGAATCCCTTTCGATTTGATTAGGCATGATAGCTTTTCCCAATCTTCCCCATTGAGGCGACTCAGCCGATCAACTTGCTCTACCAACAAGATGTCATTAGGTTGTGCAAGATCGATCAATCTGAACAGTTCAGGTCTGGTAAGACAGGCTCCTGATTCATTTTCAATAAACCACCCTGCAATCGTTATCGATTTATCAACGGCAAAACTTTGTAGTTCATCTTTTGCTCTCTCTGCATCCTGTTCTTTCGTTGATGCCCTGAGGTATGCATAAACTCGATTTGTCATAGTTATCTCATGATCTAGTAGCATTTATATGGTAGTGATTATAATAGTAGTTTATATGTGGTAGCAATTTAAATCTATCGTCATTGCAGACCTGTTCAGAGTGGTAGTCGTTGTGTATACATAAATGCAACTAGCAAACATGAACAGCAGAACTGTTTCCAATCTCTTAACACTACATGAAGTAATAAATAAAATACTCCCATGGTTAAGCGCCCCAAGAAACATCAATAAGCGGCTATAAACAAGAAGCAGGCCGTATGGACCTGTTATCTAATGATTAAGCTGTATTAGCTCTGACTTGAGCTGACAGTCTTTTCTGACAGCACACAATCAAATCTGACAGTCTGCTTTGAGCTGTGAGTTCAACCGATGGATGCAACACACTTATTGAACCGCTCTGCGGGTGATTCATAGTCTAGCGTTTTTCTCGGCCTTTCGTTGAGCTGTGTGGCAACACTATTAAGTCTTTGCTGGCTGTGAACCGATAAGTCAGTTCCTTTTGGAAAATATTGTCTGAGCAATCTGTTCGTATTTTCATTTGAGCCACGTTGCCAGGGAGATTGAGGATCACAGAAATAAATCTGAATGTCTGTCGCTACAGTAAATCGAGTGTGGCTGGTCATTTCCGCGCCACGATCCCATGTTAATGTTTTATAAAGTTCAACAGGTAATTCCCTGGCTTGTCTGATGAGTGCAGATATAACCGTTATAGTCTTGTTGTCTCTGATTTTGGCCAGCATAACAAAGCGGGAATGGCGTTCTACGAGGGTGACAATATAGGAGTTTTTCGAGCCCTGGATCAGGTCACCTTCCCAGTGACCTGGTATGGCTCTGTCTGCAACTTCAGGTGGCCTTTCGCTTATTGGTATCGCATCCGGGATTGATCCTAACCCTTTTCCTTTTAGCGATGACGTTCTGGATCTACGAACCGCTCTTCCACTTCTGAGGCATTGCTGTAGCTCTTTTTTTAATGCCCCTCGGGTTTGTATAAAAAGCGTTTTATAAATCGTTTCGTGTGACACATGCATTTCCTGATTATCCGGATAACAGCGCTTCAGCCAACCGGCGATCTGTTCCGGCGACCAGTCCTGATGCATCTTCTCTGCAATGATTTTACACAATGCGGGGCTTTCAATTAGCTTGCAAGGTTTTGGTCTCAGAGAATTTTCCCACGCAGCAGTATCGGCTTTTGCTGCACGGTATTGTTTGGCACCTCCGTGCCTCCTGACCTCGCGGCTAATCGTTGAGGGTGCTCTTGATAATTTGGCAGCGATGTCCCTGATACTGAGTTTTGCTACCAGTCCTCTGGATATCTCCTCCCTTTCATCAAGCGAAAGCGCTAATCGGTGCCGCTTTCGTACGGGAGGACGGTAGCCACCTGTCTGGTGGATTGTGGGCATGATAGAAGAATGAAATCTGTCGAACATTCTGGCGATATCATGCAGGGAATCACCTTGCTTATATCTGTCCCAGATAATCGCCTTTTGTTCTGGTGTGTAGTTAATCCGAGTTCTTCGTTTCATGGCAACGTCCCCCTTGATTAAGGATAGCGTTGCATCGACCCGTTGAACTCACAGCGAGGAGCGGACGTTTCGTAGTTCTAGAAATATTCTCATGTCGTGGCCAGTTTTTGTTGGCCACTTCAGATATGATTATTTGAAGATAACCATGGTTATATATTCGGTGCAAAACTGCCTGATATATAGGCGCGCAAAGAAAACCCAATGTTATAACATAACAATATGAATTAATTGACAATTTTATCGCCTGGATTTATAAGATCATTCTCATTTACTTAAAAGGATTTTTTTTGAAAATGCCATCTAAAGTATTTGTCGTTCTTGCTAAATCCATTAAACATAAAAAGTTCTGTGTTGCAGGAAAAATTTACTCTAAGGGAAGTATCGGTGAATGGGTTCGTCCAATAAACCCTTTGGTTGATAGTGATGCACTAACCTTTAATAACATTGAATATTCATCCAAGAAGCAACCTGAACTCCTTCATATAACTTCATTTAGTTATTTAAAGAACGTGCCACATCAAATTCAACGTGAAAATTATTCAATTGATCCATCATTTTATTGGGGAGAAGTGGGTGTTTTCGATAAGAAAAACATCAATGATCTTTTAGATTACCCAACAACTCTATGGGCTAACGGTTACTCATCATATCATGGTGAAAATGATAGGTTCCTAATATCATCAGTTACAACCCCTATTCAGTCATTGTTTTTTGTCTATGTTTCTAATTTAAAAATAAGAGTTAAGAAAGAAGGAATTGATTTTGGAAATGATCTAAAAAGATTCAGAGCTTTCTTCTCATATAATAACATTGATTACGCGTTCATTATTACTGACCCAAAGGTATATAGTGAATATGGTCAATTGAAAGAAGATACCTATGATGTTGGCGGGTGTTATGTTACTTTGAGTACAGCACCACATAATGACGGTTATTGCTACAAATTTTTGACAGCAATCATTAAGTAAACCAGAGGATGATCACATGAAAGTATTTTCAATTGGTTTCACTGAAAAATCTGCCGAAAAGTTCTTTAGCCTAATTAAATCTCAACCAGACTTGAAAACCTTAGTTGATGTACGTCTTAATAATGTTTCTCAGCTTGCGGGTTTTGCTAAGAAGAACGATTTGATGTACTTCTTAAAGGAACTTTGCAATGTTGATTATGTTCATCTACCAGATCTTGCACCAACTAAAGAGATGTTAGATCCATACAAAAAAGGTAATATCTCATGGGAGGTTTATGAGAGTAGTTTCATGAATTTAATGGCAAAAAGAAACATTGAGCGAATAGAAAAGTCAGTGATTGCAGATAGCTGTTTGCTCTGCAGTGAGCACAAACACCATCACTGCCACCGCCGTCTTGTGATAGAGTACTTAAACAGCCATTGGGATACTGATTTTGAGGTTAAGCACTTGATATGATGAAAGTAATGATAATCTATCATCCTGACTTTGTATCCAAGGGAAAGTTTGAGCGTAAGCTCTCACGGATTTTTTCCAACTCAAATGACTATCAGATATTTTACTTTGTCGATCATCATGATTTATTAAGTCAATATTTTAAATCAGATGTATTGAATAAACTTGAGCCTGAAATATTAGCAGACCCTTTTTCGATTGGTTTAACTCATGCTGTTATTTTTGATTCAGCTAATACACCGGAATTCATCACGACTAACGAAGTCTTATCCAAGAAGATTCCCGTTCGATACATCAAAGATAAGATCACCTCAGTATCAAATAAAGATAGAGGTGAACACTTTGATACCTATTGCGGTAGAGGAACGCTTTGGGGAAATCCTTACGCGATAGGTGCAGATGGTGATCGTGATGAAGTCATAAGAAAGTTTAAATACGATTTTGATCGTGACTATCTCAAAGGTGGCTCAGAGTTTAAAGAAAAGCTGAAAGCACTGAGAGGACACACTTTAGGATGCCACTGTAAGCCATATGCTTGTCATGGGGATGTGCTGGCACAGTATTTGAATGAATTGGACGATGGTGAGTAATGCACCATCATCAGTTTCAGAAATCATCTGTTATATGATTGTAATTATCCCAGCTTTAGTTCCAGGCACTTTTTTAGGGGGAAGGTCATACACTGATTGGAGATGGTACCAGGGTTCGACAGCCACATAGATCCATGAATCGGTGTTCTTCCGTAGATGCTTTAGAGAGACTGCTTCTGGCACGAAGCGGAAAGCTAGATGGAACTGTAGTGCACAAAAAATGACAATCAGTACAACCGTTCTTCTTTTCTGAATAAAAGGCCGTGTAAGCGGCCCTTCTCTTTCTCACACTACAAATTTCCTGCTACTTTGAAGTTGCTTTGAGTTCTGTTCCCATTTATGTAATAACCAATAACTTTTCAGTATTTCGAAATAACTCAAGACTAGTTATATTGATAAATATATTTCAATTTAAATATAGTCAACATATCAGTTTAAAATCATCCGTAAAATGATTTATTTTTCATTATAATGTTTATCAAGAACAGCAATACGATCAATTGTCATTTCAATCTTGCATTCATCTGTAGCACATTTTTCTTTCTCTTTAATCCAATCTCGTTGTTCTTGTAATAGTTCCCCTCTCTTTGCCTTCGTTAAAGACTGCCATACATCATTCAATTTTTTGTCTGCCATACCATATGATTTTACTATTATTTTTTCTTTCTCTAACTTACTCAAGTAATCGTTATCATCACTCGATGTTTTTTTATTTTCGCTAGATTTTTCGGCAGATTTAATGTCCTTTAAACATAACACACCAACCTTCTTCAAAGTGGCGTTCTCATCTAGAAATTTGGAAACTGAAAAACCTTTTCTTCCATATATTTTTCCAAGAGATAGATATGTTGAAGATGTATAAACATAGACCAAGTCACCAATATTTAAATTTGCTATATCTTTGGCCGTATTAGATTCTCTATCTAGCTTATCAAAGTTAACATTAACATTTCCTTGTAACCTAATCTGATAATCGCTATCACTTAAAGATCTACGATAAATTTCTTTTACTCGCCCCTTAATAATAAAGTTACAATTAAATTTATTATCAGCTCTTAACTCATTCTTCTTATATTCAGAGTGTAGTTGTTCTGGCGTATAAGTAATATCAGTAATTGTTGCTGCTTGGGTATAAAAACTCATAGCAGCCATGATAAAAGCAGCGTACATAATTTTCATTATTGCTTAACCTTATTGTTTTAACATTTCATCAAGTCACATATTTCTTTAACATGCATCAATAATAATTTTTGGAGGTTTTTAAATATTCAATAGATAGTAATTCATTACCTTTTCTAATAATCAAAATATCTTCTGGTGGGGATTTTATCACTGCCCTTATTTCTTTTAATATTGTTTTATTTAAAATATCACTCATCTGCATATACAATACCTTTCTTCCATTGATATCGGACATGTCAGAGACAATTTTAGCATCCTCATCTTCTACATTGATATTATAAATAACAGACATATAATTCAATATAAATTCATCACTAATTACAAAGCGTCCTACAGAATACCCTCCCTTGTATAATGTTTCATTCGTGTCATGCATCCAGTCATTTTTATTAACTATCTCTAGAACACACACTTATATCACCTGATATTTTCCATATAAAAATCAATAAATCCAACCAAAGAAGCACTGCGATTGCTAAAATACGAGTGCTTCACTTATACTATTTAGTCAACAACACATTAATCATCAAACAGTGGTGCTCTTATACCATTATTATAATTATCAGAAAGTCTTTTTACATAATCTTTGTCACCATTGAGAATTTTATTAAATTCTTTAATGTCGAAGTTGTATTTTTTTAATACACCATTAAAATTTAATTTGGTATAAAGGCTTTTGGCACCTTGGAATGCATTTAAAAAATTATCACCTTCTGAACCAAGAATACATACTAATTCTTTCTCATCATCAACATTGGGTCTCATGCCATGTAGAGTGAGTCTTTTAGTATCAAATGTTACGTCTATATCAACCAAAGGGATAATGGAGTGAATTTTATCTTTCAATGCAAAGCACATACCTTTGAATTGACGGTTTTTATCCATACCAAGAAAAATCACAGCTTTATTGTCATCGCTTGCAACACCAAAAGATTTTACCTCAGGGATAACATAAACATTGCTAGCAGCATTAGCATTGCTGAATAGCAATGACATAGTTAACAGACTACAGCCTAAAAGCCCCTTCGCAGTCATTAGATACACCTTATCAATATTATTAATATCAAGTGGTTAAGTCCATTTAGTAAAATAGTGAGTAAGACAAACTGTTTTTACAACCAGATGAAGTATAGCATCCACACCCTTTTCGATCTATAAAATCTATTAATAAACACATATCGATCGTTTTTATAGATCAATTAAGGGACTTAAGCTCATCCAAGTTTGTCTTATCAGTACCATGTGGCTTAATCCCTTGTTTAACTTGATGTATTTTGTAGATTAGCTTTTCACATCAAGCAATTAACTGTGGTAGTGGGTGACTTCCAGAGCACATATAGGAACAACCCACAGTGACTAAAAGCAGACAGTGCAATTTGTCGATACGATGATGATGGGAGGAGATATGAAGATATGAAGGTATGAAGGTATGAAGG